>NZ_MJIL01000069.1 GCF_001939735.1 Photobacterium proteolyticum | reverse complement strand
TGCATAGGCTAACGGTTCTCGCTCGACTGAGCCCGTAGAGGACTTTCACCTCCTAGAACAACGCCATGCTCGGCGCACAACTAAAAAAGCGAGAGGTTTACCCTTTCGCTTTTTCGTTTAGTCCTCTAACGCAGCCACAATCGGATAGTCTGCTGGACACAAGGGGTAAGCCGCCATCTCGGCATGTTCAACCCATACGGCATTCTGGTGGCTATGCAACACCAGCTCACCGCTCTGCCAGTGGCTAAGGTAGCCTTTGAGGTGAATGACTTTATCGCCGTAATCAAACACACTATCTGCCAGCCAGCGGCCTGTACAGGTAGTAATTGCTAACTCTTCCTGTAACTCACGCTCCAGCGCCTGCTCGGGGGTTTCCCCTTCTTCAACCTTACCGCCGGGAAACTCCCATAGGCCCCCCTGACTGGCATGGTCAAAGCGCTGGGCCAGCAGGTAACGGCCATCGTTTTCGATGACAGCCGCAACAACCAGGATCACCGGCTTATGTTCAGGTGACGGCTGAATATCAGTCATTATCGACCACAGCACTGCTTGAATTTCTTGCCGCTCCCGCACGGGCACTCGTCATTACGCCCGGTGTCTTTATACGGGTTTACAGCCTGGGCTCCCGCCCCCTGCTGGAGTTCATCGGCCGCCATTACCACTTCAGTCAGCATCAGCGGCAGTTGGGCATACAGCTGAGCCGGTTCGGGCATACCCTCGACACCCGCCTCTTGCATCTGAGCCAGGGTCGAGCTCTCATCAACCAGCAACATGCAGGTTGTCAGCAGAGCCGATAACATGCGCATGGTGCCATCAGACATCACCTGATCAGCCCAGTTCGGTTCAATGAAAGGCCAGACTGCCAGAAAACCTTCTGCAAAATGGCTCATTCCTTCGGTCACACCAGACTCTTCCTGCCAGCAAAGCTGCTCTGGCAACACATATTCGCCGGCTTTGATGTATCGGTACTGCATCTCGAAGTGATTCAAGATGGCCATTTTAATGTCACCCTCAACGGTGATCTGCGCATCTTCCGTCACTCCGCCATGCACCAGTACAGGCAGCCACTTTTCTGGTTCCAGGGGTTTCGGGTTGGCATTAGCCGCCAGCAAGGCACCTTCAATGAAAGCAGCTGGCATACCTTCCCAGTCTGCTGGTAATGTCATTAGTTGTGTCATCGTGTGTTCCGGTTCATCGGGCAAAACTGATTAGGCGCAAGATTATATACCCAAATGCCACCAAGATGCTCGTTTCCGCTCCAGTGAATTGGCTCCATGGGGAAACCTGGTGCCACCCTGCAGCTAACCCGATGCCAAAACCTCCCACTAGCGGTATCTACCAGACATTACTTGAGTTTTCTTGTTGAATTTTGCTGCAGATACTGGCAAAAATGATGTAATTAACGACAAGTATCAGGACGATGTCGATGTATCAAGGGACAGCAAACGCAATTATTGCCGGTGCCAGTGGCCTGGTTGGTGATGAACTTCTCCACCAGCTTCTCGCCCACCCTCACTTTCACACTGTCTATTCACTGTCTCGCCGTGAATTGCCTTTTCATAGCAAGAAACTGGTCCAAATCGTCCATCCCGAACTACGTGTAACCACCTGGGGTGAAACGGATCCGACACCAACGATTGGCTTCATCTGCCTGGGCACGACCAAGAAACAGGCCGGCAGCAAGCAGGCACTTGAAGCAGTCGATTTTCAGTTAGTCAAGGATGTCGCGACCACGATGCAACTGCTGGGCGTCCGGCACCTTGTGGTGATATCTAGCCTGATGGCACATCCATGGTCTCCTTCGCACTACTTACGATGCAAAGGAAAAATGGAACAGGCGATCAACAAAATGGGCTTTTCCCACTCTGTCTTTGTTCGTCCGGGGCCACTACAAGGCGAGCGTTCTGTCCCTCGCCAGGATGAACAAGTCGTACAGGGGGTTTTTAGCGCGATCAAACCATTAATGCTCGGCCCCCTTGGCCACTTAATCCCCATTCCAGCCGAGGATGTTGCCCGCTCTATGCTGGAGCTTTCTTTACTCGCCGAAAATGAACAGCTAGGAGCTGTATCAACGGTCTCCGGCAAACAGCTTATTCCTGATTCACACCATGTGCTGCAGGATTAGGTGACAAAGACGCTATTCCGGACTAAAATCTCGCCCCTTATGTAGATAACGGTACAGGGCGAGAGAGCTAATGCCAAAAGCGACGCGTGTAATATTAGGCCCGATGGAAGGTGTACTCGACCATTTAATGCGAGAAATGCTCACCGACATCAATGACTACGATCTTTGCGTCACTGAATTCGTGCGGGTCATTGATCAGCTGCTGCCAAATAGCGTCTTTTATCGCCTGTGCCCGGAGCTTCATCAAGAAGGCCGAACCGCTTCAGGTACCCCGGTGCGGGTTCAGTTACTTGGCCAGGATCCCGACTGGCTGGCGGAAAATGCCAACCGCGCCGTCATGCTGGGATCTGCTGGTGTCGATATCAACTTCGGGTGCCCGGCCAAAGCGGTCAATAAAAGCCGAGGCGGTGCCGTGCTGCTCCAGGATCCGGAACTAATGTACCAGATAGTCAAAGCTGTCCGACAGGCAACAGATCCAAGGAAGCCAGTGACCGCCAAGGTTCGCCTGGGCTGGGATGATCCGGCCCGCTGCTTTGAAATTGCCGATGCCGTCGCCCAGGCAGGCGGCGATGAAATCACCATCCATGCACGGACCAAGATCGACGGCTATAAGGCCGGGACCATCAAATGGGACTACATCCGTCAGGTCAAAGAAAAGGTATCAATTCCAATTATTGCCAACGGCGAAGTCTGGAATTACAAAGATGGTCAGAAGTGCCTGCAGACAACACAGGTTGATGCGCTCATGGTATGTCGCGGTGCCCTGAACTTGCCGAATTTATGCAACGTTATCAAACATAACGATACACATATGAGCTGGGTGGCGGTTCTTGATTTGCTATTGCGTTACTCCCAATACGAAATCAAGGGAGATAAGGGCCTCTATTACCCGAACAGGGTTAAACAATGGTTTGCCTACCTTCGGCACGAGTATCCCGAAGCCAAAGCCTTGTTTGCCGATATTCGCCGCCTGAATAAGGCCGCGCCTATTGTCGACACCCTGCAAGCAGCCCGGACAAAACTTGCAGCCTAACGGTCTCACTCTCGAGCAGCCTCAGCCAAACAAACTGGGGTTAATGAAGTCAATTGATTAAAGCCAGTTGTATTGCCTGTTGATAGCTATCAAGCCACGCATAGCGTTTCCGATACATTTTACGTTTCGTTCTTTTCAATTCTTCGATATTTCTTCGCTCTGCATACAGCGGGATTTCATACAAATCTTTACTATACGAAATACCGGAATGCTCTTCCCAATAAGTGTCATAGTCAAAATAAACTTTCTTACTGAAATATCGAAGCGATGTATAAGTATGTGAGCGGTTCTTGACGCCAAATATGCGACTCACTTCCAGTGACTGCAACACCAGTCTCACCGTTTCCAGCATCAGAGACTTGGGTCTTAGTCCAAATAATTCCTTTGTTGCTAATCGACTAAAGCCATCATCAATATCGGGGCCTTGAACACCACCAATATAGGCATTATTTTCAAATACTGTAAATGACAATACGTAGTAATTTGTGCCCGTATTATCAGATAACCGTAATGTTAACTCCCCCTCTTTCCAATAACGTCCCTCATAAGATAAAACCATAAAATAGGTATTATCTCCCAAGTTTAATTGTTCAAGAATAATTCCATCTTTATAAATCAAGTGAAGGTTATCTTCAGAGAAAGTATGTTTTACCCAGTTGTGATGAGCTATCAACATATTCACAGCATCTATCTTTTTTAAACCTCTGTGAAGATAGGGTCTCATACACTTCGTTAAGAAGTCGGGTTGCTTTGAAAATAACATTTCTTTATAAGGACCTGTGAAACTCTTCATCAGCCGAGTTAAATAAGGATAATAAACCAGCCCCCTAAGTAAAAACTTACTAACATGTTTTACCATTTTGGGGTCATCGGGATAACTCATTACTGCGACACTAACAATGTTCATTGATCCACCAATACTTCAAACACAAACACAAACACAAACACAAACTAAAATATAACAATCTAATACTCGTATAACGGTTTATTCTGTTTAAAGGCAGAATAAACCGACTCATCGCAAGACAATATGCAACTGACAAGATAAGCAATGATTAAAAATCAATATTGATGCTAAAAAATAGATAACTCTAAGGGTATCTGCACATTTAATAATCATTGACAATGAGCTTCACCAAGCTGTTATCATTAATTGTGAACAGTGTATTATAAATAAATGAACAGACAATATAATAAACGCATTGCTTTGTATTGATTTGTATCCAACCCCTGACAGTTTGATACACCATCTGACTTAACCACATTAATACACTGTATTATTGTTAAAGGCCAAATTCGATAGACAATAAACACACCGACAGAAGGCTAGTTTAAATGGCCTTTATCTCTTCGTGTTTCTCTTAATATGGACTAGATATGAATATCTTGATGGCGCTTTCACAGCTAGAGGTTACGGGTGCAGAGGTGTATGCCACAACAGTCGGTGACGAGCTGACAAGCCGCGGACATAATGTCTTTTATATTTCGGACACGCTGACTAAACCTCACCAAGGACCATCGTTCACGTTGCGTTTCAACAAACGCAGTATTCCGCGGCGTTTTTGGCATGTCAGCTATCTGGTCTATCTCATTAAGAAACATAATATTCAATTGGTACATGCCCATTCGCGTGCCTCCAGCTGGAGCTGCCACCTCGCGTGCAAGTTGACCGGCACTCCCATGGTCACCACGGTGCATGGCCGCCAGCCGGTACATGCCTCGCGGAAGAAGTTTCATGCGATGGGCAACAAAGCTCTCCCCGTCTGCGAAACGATTAAGGCTCAACTCATTCAAGATCTCGGTGTTGCTGAAACTCAACTGGAGGTCAGCCGCAACGGCATCGAAACCACACGATTCAATGTCTGTGAGCCGCCTAAAAACCCTCGCCCGGTGATCACGATTGTCGGCCGCCTTACCGGGCCTAAAGGTGACTTATGTTTCCGGCTACTTAGCGAATGCCTGGATCTGGAAAAATATGACGTTCGCGTCGTATCCGGCTCACAGTGTGATACGCGCTTCGATGCATTTAAAGATAACGTGACCTTTACCGGTTACACCCATGATGTCCCTAAAATGCTTAGCCAGGCAGACTTGGTGATCGGCGCAGGTCGAGTAGCAATGGAATCACTGCTATGTGGACGTCCTACCCTTGCCATCGGTGAAGCCGCCAGCATCGGTATCGTGACTCCGGACAATGTACAGCAGGCTATGGCAACCAACTTTGGTGATATTGGGCCCAAGGATCTGGATATAGATTTTAGTAATGTCGCAAACGATGTCGAACGAGTACTCAGCCAGAACCAATGTGATCCCGAGCTAACAGCAACTATCAAAGCCAGCTACAATCTGACTACTGTTGTCGACCATCTCGAACGTATCTATCAGGATGTCTACATTGACACGCTACGGCGCGAAATGCCCGTTATTATGTATCACCGTTTTATTCAGGATGAGAGCGAAAAAGGCGTACACGGCACCTACCTCCATATCGAGATGTTCGAAAAACACCTTAAGCTATTAAAGCGCATGGGGTTCGAGTCCCTTACATTTGAAGACCTGGCGCAAAGTAACCTCATTCGCCGGCTGGAACCCGGCAAGCGCTATATCATGCTCACCGTTGATGACGGCTACGCCGATAACTACCACCTGATGATGCCTTTGCTCAAGAAATACGGTTTCAAAGCCGTGGTATTCGTTGTTACCGGCGAGACATTTAACCGCTGGGATGTCGAGAACCCGGATAACCCCGAGACTCAGGTCAGCCTGATGACAAGAGAGCAAATCAAGGCACTGGCTGACTCCGGCGTGGTCGAAATTGGTGGCCACACAATGTCGCACCCCAAGCTAGACAACCTGAGCCGTGACGATCAATATCGGGAAATCATCGAGAATAAAACCCTGCTCGAAGACCTCCTGTGCAAGCCGCTGACATCCTTTGCTTATCCGTTCGGCCTTCATAACGAGGATACCAAGTCTATCACGCAGGATGTCGGGTACCAGTTTGCCGTCGCAACCGACTCCGGCCCGCTGCAGTTGCATCAGGATCCTTATCAGATCCGTCGTATCGGAATTTTTCCGCGTACCGACGTCTTCGGTTTATGGCGCAAAGTTCGCGGCAACTACCTGTTCAGGAAGGTCAAAGAATAGAAATACTTAAGGTTTAGTGGCAACAGCCAGCCTTGTGACCGAACAGGTGACTTGGTTGGCTGTTTACAATAAATAAGAGGGGATGCAGTGTCCTAACCTCGCGAGGGATGGTTCAAAATATGGTCTTCCCAGTCAATCACATCGATCTCATAGACGATCTTGTCGCGGACAGATTCATCGGCCTTGTGCATGGCGTCTTTGGAGCCGGTCAGCAGTGGGTGCCATTCGGGTAAGTCTTTGCCTTCTGCCAGCACGCGGTATGCACACGTTTCCGGGAGCCAGACAAATTCGTCAATTCGTTCACGAGTCAGCTTGAGGCACTCTTCACCGGACTCAAAGCGGTTCGGGTAATCTTTACAAGAACAGGTCTTTTCGTCCAGCAGGCTGCAGGCAACATTGGTGTAATAGATCTCGTCGGTATCATCATCAATCAATTTATGAAGGCAGCATTTACCACAGCCATCACAGAGTGATTCCCACTCCTGATCTGTCATTGCCTGTAAATCTTTTTCTTGCCAAAAATGTGCCATATACCCAGCCTTTTCTGTAACGACCCTCAACCCTTATGGTTAAGAAGGCGGTTTTATAGCCGCCCAGCAGGTAAAGTGCAAGTGTTTCATCGGGATCAGGCCGCATAAATTGCCGTAATAATAGTCATTATTATTTGCCGCCAATTAAGCCGATATTTTTTGCTTCGATAGCTATTGAATGGTAACTTTCGCCCCGTTTCGAGAGACTAATTAATTATAGGTGGGTTATGGAGTGTCGATTAGGTTGTGGGGCGTGCTGTATTGCACCGAGTATCTCTTCAGCCATTCCTGGGATGCCTAACGGGAAGCCTGCGGGGGTCCGCTGCATTCAGCTAAATGAGAACAATTTATGTAAGCTATTTGGCAAGCCGGAGCGTCCAGCTGTCTGCCATCACTTCAAAGCATGTCCCGACGTTTGCGGCAGCACATCAAAACAAGCAATCGAGAATATCACTGAGTTGGAAAGCATGACCTGACGCCATGCTCTACCCATTATAACTCGCTTATACAGCGACTTTACCGGTCAAAATTCGTAGTACCGACTTGGCATGCTCTACGGCCTGATGACCTGAGTAGGTCAGGTAACCACCGTCTTCATTTGTGACCAGTCCCTTGGCGTACAGTCGCTTCGCCGCTTCTACCAATTCAGGTGCAGCATCGCTACGTACCTTAATTCCTTCCATATCGCTGTGCATAGGAAATTTAACCAGCAAATTCATTTCATTAACCAGTTCAGCTGTATATGGCATAGTCACCTCTTTATTTCTTTGGCCTGACTTAATACTAGCGGCTGGGATGAATAAAAGTAGGTGGCGAGATCATAACAGTTGCAATCATCAGGCGGAAAAAGAGACGTGCTTCAAAGAAATGAGTTTTTCTAGTGAATAAAAAACCGCTCGACTGAGCGGTTTTTTTGATAGTTTTGCTTATTGTTCAATAATTAAGCTTGAATACCGACTATCAGCCAAGGGGCGTTTTGGGCACGCAAGTCACGTTCGAGGTGCCAGATATCGGTAATATCTTCTTCAACACCCTCGTTGCGATCTTTATATCGGCCTGAGAACTTAATGCTTATCTGCGCCGTGCTCGCATCGTAATCGGCACGGACCAGCTCGGCATCGACATACATCACTTCGGTATGCTGCTCACCATCCAGCTTTGCACGCTCAGCGGCTAAGTCGTCAAACAGCGCCGGGCTAACATACTCGCGGATCTTATCCAGCTCATTATGGTTCCAGGCACCCTGGATGATGCGGTAATGATCACGCGCGCCATTAAGAAACGCATTCATATTAAAGCCAGGAGGCAGATTAAACGGCACGTCACTGTCTGTTGAGGTGTAGCTTTCCTGCTGGGCAAAGCCAGAATTCATGCCTTCAGCAGCCTGGCGGTGCTGATTCTGTCGAGGAGAGTTACCGGCATAGGCTTCGCGATGGCCCATAGGTGTACGCTTTGCCCCTCGCATTGTCTTGAACAATTTGAAGATCACGAACGCAATCAGGCCGAAGATCAAAATATCCATGAACTGGATACCTTCAAATGCTCCGCCAAAGAAAGCAGCAAGTAGACCACCAGCCAATAAACCGCCAAGCAAGCCGCCCATTAATCCTTTTTTACTCGACTTCGCTGGTTGCTGTTGTTTTAGCGTGTCGGTCTGTTTCGGCTGCTGTTGTTTAACCGGCGCCGTTTTGAAACTTTTACCAAACGATTTACCACCGCCGAATTTCTTTGCTTCTGCATGCGGAGTCATAAAAGACACCGTCAAGATCAAAGCAAATACTGTGAAGAAGCGTTTCATTGATACGAATACCTTTGCCAAATATATGCTTTTGAATCCTAACGTGCTACTTCTGAATGTCAACTAAACAACCCAAGCAAATTGTTACTAATATTTATCCTTCTGGGACCAGCCCTTTCCTCGTACTGACATATTATCTAGTTGGTATTGTTGCACTTATTGCTAATATTAGTGTCCAATATCGGTATCACAACAACAGGAAATACTATGCAAGATACTCACAGCAAACTCATTGGCTACCTATTGTGGATTTTTGGTTTCACCGGTGCACATCGCTTTTATTACGGTAAACCAGTTACCGGTACCATCTGGTTCTTGACTCTGGGTTTACTGGGGATCGGCTGGTTAATCGATCTATTCCTGATCCCATCGATGGATCGCGAGGCCGATATCCGCTTCCAGAGCGGCGATGTTGATTATACCGTGGCCTGGCTCTTGCTCACTTTCCTTGGCGTATTTGGTGTTCATCGTATGTACATGGGTAAATGGCTAACCGGGATCCTCTATCTATGCACATTCGGTTTTTTCCTGATTGGGATTCTGGTTGATTTCTGGACATTAAATGATCAGGTGTCGATCCGAAATGCAGAAAATAGGCGCTAAAACCTGCTCTTTCCCGCACAAAAGTGGCTTAAATCCTGTTAAATGTGTATTCAAACTGTATGATTTAAGTCACAACAAACTCAGTAACCATAAAGCTGGCTTTGTTTCTGCTTGACCTGTCAAAGCGAGAGCAACTAAAATATCGAACATCGTTCTATATTATTCAGCTGACTTAATGAAGTCAGGACACTATGCTTACTGTGCAGCCACCATTCGGTGTATATCCATATTACAATTAGCTAAGTAAGACTATCTTCGATTAAGAGTAAATTCGATGGCAAGACGAAATGACCACACTCGTGAAGAGTTGGTAAGTATGACACTGGAGCAAGTCAAAAACTTTCTCGATGAACACCCACACCATGAGCTAAGCCTACGTAAAGTCGCTGCGATGATCGGCTATGTACCAAGCACCTTGGTCAACGTATTTGGTAACTACAACCTGTTACTTTTACATGCCGTTGCACAAACGCTGGATGAGTTGTTTGCCGAAGCGGAAGAGCAGATGAAGGATGTATCCTCTCCTGAAGATGCCCTGCGTAAGCTGGCCTACTGTTACCTGGATTTTGCCTCTCAGCATCCTTATCGCTGGCAACTGATCTTCCAGCACACCATGAACGGCGAAGAACTCCCTGAATGGCAGTCTGAGCGTATCGACAGCATGACCGGTATGCTGGAAAGCCTGATCCGTCAGATCACACCAAGCAAATCGGACGAAGCTGTCCTGGAAGCAAGCCGCGTACTTTGGGCCGGGGTACACGGTATTACCTTGCTGACCGTCGACGACAAACTCTTTACCTCGACGCCTGTTGACGGCAAGGCACTGATCGACAACCTTATCGACACTTACCTGAACGCCTGGCAGGCATAATCGGAGACTTCAATGAGTGTAAAGCCCCAGTCTCGCCTGCTAACTAAACAGCGTTTTTTACCGTATTTCCTCACCCAGGCATTTGGGGCTTTCAATGACAATGTGTATAAGAATGTACTGCTCATTCTTATTGCATTTGCGGCCCCCGGTACTCTGCCGATCAACTCCGATCTGGTTATCAATCTCGCGGCGGGGTTGTTTATTCTGCCGTTTTTTCTATTCTCAGCTTCTGCAGGTGTCCTTGCCGACAAATATGACAAGGCACTGATCATGAGAGTCGTCAAAATGGCCGAGATAGTGATCATGTCACTGGCGACCATCGCTTTCTTGACTGAAAGCTATATGGCACTATTGGTACTGCTGTTCTTAATGGGGACACAATCAGCGTTTTTTGGCCCGGCCAAATATGCCCTGCTGCCACAGCACCTTAAAAGAGAAGAGCTTGTATCAGGTAATGCACTGGTTGAAACCGGTACATTCTTGGCTATTCTGCTCGGTACTCTGCTTGCCGGTGTCATTGCTAACCAGGAAAATGCCACCGTTATTGCCGCAACCAGTGTCGTCTGTTTTGCAGTAATCGGCTATCTCAGTTCACGCTGGATCCCAGAGGCAAAACCAAGCAACCCCGATATCCCCTTTAAGTGGCACCCAGTACGCCAGACGCGTCACACTCTGTCTATCGCCCGCAAGGACAAGACTATTTTTCAATGCGTCATGGGGATCAGCTGGTTCTGGTTTTTAGGCGCCTGCTACTTAACCCAATTTCCTAATTTTGCCAAACTCCACCTAGGCGGTAGTGCCGCAGCGGTCTCTTTCTTGTTGACCCTTTTCTCCATCGGCATCGCTATCGGCTCATTGCTCTGCGACCGATTATCCGGCCACCGTATTGAACCGGGAATTGTGCCCCTCGGCAGCCTGGGGATCACCATATTTGGTGCCGACCTGATGTTTGCAACACCTGAACTCGTCACGGCAAGTCAGAGTTTCTTAACATTTGTGACTAACCCTGAATTGCTACGGGTATTTGTTTCTCTGACTATGCTCGGCGTGTCCGGTGGTATCTTCATTGTTCCCCTGTATGCCATGATGCAGAGCCGGGCCAAAGAGGAAGAGCGTGCACAGGTTATTGCGGCAAATAACATCTGGAATGCCATCTTCATGGTGGTCAGCGCCATCACGGCAATTGTATTTTTGTCGGTGCTAGGACTGTCGATTCCGCAGTTCTTCCTGTTCCTGTCGTTGTTAAACTTTTTTGTCGTCCTCTACATCTACACCCAGGCCCCTGATTTTTTCTGGCGCTTTGTTGTCTGGCTGGTCAGTCACACCATGTATCGGGTTCGTCATAAAGAACTGTCCAATATTCCAACCAAAGGCGGTGCGCTAATTGTCAGCAATCACGTCAGCTATATGGATGCGCTGCTATTGGCCGGAGCCTGCCCAAGACCAATCCGGTTCTTGATGGACAAGGATATTTACAATATCCCGTTCATCAAGGCCTTCTGTAAAGCCTGCAAAGTCATCCCTATCGACTCCACAGATCGAAAATCGATCCTCAAGGCTTTCGTCAAAGTTAACGGCTATCTGGAGCAGGGGGATATTGTCTGTGTCTTTCCAGAGGGACAACTCACCTATGATGGTGAAGTCGGACCTTTTATGCGTGGCATTGACCTAATTATCAAGCGATCGAATGTGCCTGTAATACCGGTAGCATTACAAGGCCTTTGGGGCAGCTACTTCAGCCGCGAAGGCGGACGTGCGCTACTGAAGATCCCCAAGCGTTTTTGGTCTAAGGTCGATATCGTCGCAGGCTCTCCTGTCGAGGCCAAACAGGCAAACAGTACGATGCTAAGGGAACAAGTCCTGACATTACGGGGCGGGAATAAATAATGTTGTAGTTAACCCCTAGCCCTCCCCTTCATAAGGGGAGGGAACATAAAGGCTTCACATTAAAGAGCTTAGTACCAGACTCATTCCTGTGTATCAAGCCACTCAGCCAGGCGTTTACGCGAGACCTTGATCCCGCCCGCTCCCAGGTTATCGGGCATTTCCAGGTATTCAACCGGGCGACGGAATGTCGTGACTCTTTCCTGCATATACTCGTGCAGTTTCTGCTTAAGATTATTATCGAGTGGCGTTTCTGCTTCGACAACCGCAACCGGACGCTGACCATACTCACTGTCATCGACAGGCAGCACAAATGCCTGTTTCACACCAGGGTGTGCCAGCAGCTCCTTCTCGATCATCTCAGGCTGAATGTTTTCACCGCCAGAAATAAACATGTTATCGATCCGGCCAAGAATATGGAGCTCTTCGCCAGACCAGTGGCCAAGATCCTTGGTTGCGAACCACTCGGCATCAGCAACCGGAAAAATAGTCTTATTACGATAATATCCGATGCACTGCGTCTTACCCCGTACCAAGATTTCACCGTCTTTCAGAGTAAGATCCCGGTTGGGCAGCACACTGCCGACACCACCGCTGGCATCTGCCCGTTTGGCCGTCACGGTTGAGCCCATTTCGGTCAGACCATAACCACACCAACAATTAATCCCGGCAGCCTCAGCCTGTTTCGTCAAACTGACAGGGATAACCGCGCCCCCCAGTAGCACCTGCTTTAGGGCTAATGAAGTTGAATCAGGACGGTCTTGCGAGGCCAGTAGCCGCTGAAGCTGAGTCGGAACCAATGATGCGTGGGTAACGGTAGCAAGAGCCGTCTCGAACTGTGCAGGTTCGGCAACAACCAGTCCCGCCCCGCGATATAACCATCGCCAGACAATTGCCAGCCCCGAGATATGAAATAACGGTAACGACAGCAGCCAGCTATCCTGCTCACCATAATCCATCCACTCCAATAACCCGGCAGCACTTGCCAGCTGGCTTTGTGCAGAGTGCACCACAGCCTTTGGTTGCCCGGTAGAGCCTGACGTCAAAGTCAAGGTCGCCGGGCGCGTCGGCTGCCAGGTTACCGGTACCAAACGAGGCTGCTGAGGTGGCAACAGGCTCACTCGGGCGTAATGTTCGAATGCATGTTCGTTTTTGGCGGGATACCAGATGAAATCACATTGCAGCGAATCAAGCTGCTGGTCCAGCTCAGGCCGACTGCTTCTCGGGTTTAAGCCCACATATCGGGCTCCGACCCGGATGGCAGCCAGAATCAGCCACAGTACCTGCACCGAGTTAGGGGCAACAACAGCAATAAGCTGATCACGCTTCACCCCCTGCTCAACCAGACCCTGTGCATACTCATCAACACGCGCCGAAACCTCAGCCCAGCTAAATGTCTGCTCGCCAAAAGACAAAGCGGCCGTTGACGGCCGCTTTGTTGCCCAGTGTTGCCAGGGCCATGTGGCAAAGTATGACGTTACTTCTGCCATACTACCTCAAGTTCAGACAATCCGGTTACCGACAGATCGCAATTCGGCCACGGTGTTTCAAGCTGCGCCCTGAACAATTGCATGGTATCAAGTCCAGGGATCACACCCGGTGTCTGCCAGGCCGCAAAACGTGCGAGCTGATTCAGCCCCAGGCTCGACTCCATGCTGGAGCTGATCACTGCGGTCAGCTTGGCGTCATGCGCTTGCTCAACAAGCTCCATACAACGCTGAACAGAGCCCACCAGAGTCGGTTTAATTACAATTGCGACCACGCCAGGTTCTGCTTTGACCTCAAACCCTTCGTCACGGACCGTTTCGTCCCATGCGATATTGATACCGGTTTCCGCGGCAAAAGCCAGGCTGTCAGCCGGCGTCTTGCACGGCTCTTCAAGAAACGCAATGCCGGCACGATGCTCAGGCTTAACATACTTGGCAAACTGCTGTGCTTTCAGCGGCGTCCATTTTCGGTTGGCATCCAGACGTAAACGGATCTCCGGGATCGCCTCGATAAACATGTTGGCGACCATGCCATCGCGAACTGCCTCATACATGCCGACCTTGATTTTGGCAATCTTATCGCCCGACATCTTGCTAAGTTCTTCGACCAAATCGTCCGGATCACCGGCACACAGCGGTGCAACCTGATAGTTACCTTCCGCTGGCAGGCCACCGGCCAATTCAAGCTCGGCCATACTCAGGCCAAATGCTACCGAAGGAAGCGCAGTAGCATAATCAAGCGCTTCTCCGTTTACCCAGGCATTCAGCAGTTGCTGAGCCTGCTGGCCAGCCTGCTCAGCCGTTTCCTGACTAAACTCCGGCAACGGCGCAACCTCACCGAAACCGACAGCCTCACCGTCACGTAATTCAACAATCCAGCCCTCACGGGTTACCAGACGCTGATTACGCAGAATTACACCACTGTCCATTGGCAGCTGGTACTGATACAACTTTGCGCTACGCATAAATTCAGTACTCGCTTATGGGTTACGTTTGAACTTGCTGAAGTCCGGACGGCGCTTCTCGTTAAACGAGTTACGACCTTCCTGACCTTCTTCTGTCATGTAGAACATCATCGTCGCATTACCTGCCAGCTCCTGCAGACCCGCCTGACCATCACAGTCGGCATTCAGGGCCGCTTTCAGGCAACGTAGCGCCATAGGGCTATGCTGCAGCGTCTCGCGACACCAGCGGACTGTCTCACGCTCTAGCTCTTCGTATGGGACAACATGGTTTACCAGGCCCATATCCAGAGCTTCCTGAGCATCATAGAAACGACACAGGAACCAAATTTCACGTGCTTTCTTCTGGCCAACAATACGTGCCATGTAAGAAGCACCCCAGCCGCCGTCAAAAGAGCCGACTTTAGGACCTGTCTGGCCAAACTGGGCATTATCTGCCGCGATTGTCAGATCACACATCATGTGCAGAACATGACCACCGCCAACGGCATAACCAGCCACAGAGGCAATCACCGGCTTAGGACACGTGCGGATTTGACGCTGGAAATCCAACACGTTCAGGTGGTGGGTACCTGATTCATCACGGTAGCCGCCGTAGTCACCGCGGATCTTCTGATCACCGCCCGAGCAAAACGCATCTTTACCCTGACCCGTCAGAACAATTACGCCAACCTGCTCGTCGTAGCGGGCATCAGCCAGCGCATCAATCATCTCTTTCACTGTCTGAGGACGAAATGCATTGCGTACCTGTGGACGGTTAATGGTGATCTTCGCGATACCATCTGCTGATTTTTCAAAAAGAATGTCTTCATAACCTTCTGAACAATCCGTCCATTCTGCCGGTGCATACAGTTCTTCTTCAGTCAGACCTACGGTTCTTGCCATGATTTATTCCAATCTATCTAAAAAATGAGTGACAGCCATACTGAACTCATGAGGTAGTTCAACATGGACATTATGCCCCGCTGACGGGATCACGGTCAGATCCAATCCCGAGTTTTCAGCCAGGCTTCTGAATTTGTTGTCGTTCTCTCCGCAAATATAGTGAACCGGGAACGACAATTGTTCAACCCGTAACTGCAGCTCGGGTTGTTTGGCTAACGATGTAGCCTGTAACATACGTGCTATACCAGCCCCAAGGTTATCACTGCGTTTTGAGATCAAACTTTGTCTTTGGTCATGATTTAGTGACGAAAAAACAGATTGCTGATACCAATCGGCCAGAACTTGGGAAATAGGTTCTGACGCAAATCGCTGTGCCCATTTCTGATCATTGGCTAGTCTGGCGGCACATTCTGCGCGCGGAAGACCAAAATGACCGCCTTCGAGTACCATCCCAACCAGTTTTCCCCGATGCTGATTGTCAGGAAAACAAGCATGATACATGGCGAGGCGAGCTCCCATCGAGTAGCCAATCAGCACATAAAAGCGAACATTGCGGTGTGACAGGGTTTGCAAGATCTGCCGGTTTACCTGCTCGAAATCGGACGGCATCAATAGCTGACTATGACCATGCCCGGGCAAATCAATCGTCAGGCAGTCATACGATGCCGACAAACTATTTACCACCTGGCGCCAGTCTTGCCCGGAGCCAAGCAGACCATGCAGAAAAACCAGCACCGGGCGCTCAGTGCCATCTCCGGTCCGACAGCCATAAGTTTCAGAGTAAAGTGGCATTCCTCACCTCTGCAAACAGTGCCTTTATCAGCTCACCGCTTTGACCTGACGGCGTTTTGATTTCGATCAGTGTCGCTCCCGGTTGGCTTAACCCCTGACGACAAGCCTGTTCGGCTTCCTGCAATGAGTTCGGACAGGAATAATTTAATCCGAACATAGCAGCAGCATGGCTGAATTCCAGCCCGTGCGGCATCCGGTACAAGGATTCTTTCTGCTGCTCAGGAACGGGCAAGAGATCAAAAATCGCCCCGCCATCGTTATTGGTCACCAGCACCACAACCGGGTAGTCAGCCTGTTTCAACAGTGCCAGAGAGTTGAGATCATAAAGCAGCGATGTATCGCCCAGCACACAAAGCAAAGGGGCCTGTCTTGCCTGCTGCACTCCTGCCGCCGTTGCAATCAGGCCATCAATACCGGATGCGCCGCGATTGGCAAACGTTGCGGTTAGTGGCAACTGACCACACATATCCAGCAGACGAACAATCAGGCTATTGCCGAGAAACAGTTCGGTATGCTCTGGCAACCAGCAAGGCAAATGAGCCGCCAGGCTGACCTCATTCAGACTCTTCTCGCGTCCGGCCAATAATTCAAAATACCCGGCTGAGGCGCGTTTTAGTGGCTCAGCCCAACCAGAGTGAACAGAAGCAGACAATTGCTGAGTTGCGATTTCAGCCCAAACTCTGATATTTGCCTGAATACGCTGGCTACGGCGGTGAGATGGGTCCAGCCGTATCGACAGAGGATCCACCAGCCAATAGTCCTGCCACTGCCGCTCGGCTATCAATTGCAATAGGCGTTTAGAGACTAAACGGGCACCGAACTGTAATACTGCCTCAGCCTGTTCAATATGTCGGCGACACTCGGCATTTTGCATCCAGACATCATAACCGGCCCAGTCACTGGTTCCGCCCGCCTGGGGATCAACCAATAATGGCCAACCCAGTTTATCAGCCAGCACCTGAACCGCAGACAATTCACCAGGTAACATCCTACCGGCAACAACAAGCCCTTTCTTCGCGACCAGCGAAGACCAGGCTAGATTGTCCAGCGTGACCTGTCCGGCATCAGCCTGTTGGAAATGAGTATACGGCTGATCATCAGCCAGCCATTCTTTCAGCGGTGAAAGGTAGTGGGAAAAATCGACGTCTTCACCGTACAAAGGCTCGGGATAACGGCAATTAAAGTGAATGGCACCACCTTGAATCGATTGCTGATACATGGCCGTATCAATCGTAGTCAACAACCAGCCAGGCGCAATTTCAAGCGTCGGCGACGGGATATCGTGAAATTCAGTCACATGGTCGGAAAAAATGCCATGCTGACGAATAGCCTGATTCGCGCCGCACTGGATCAGCTCCACGGGGCGATCCGATGTCAGCACTACCAGTTTTTCGCCTGTCAAACCGGCTTCGGCAACAGCTGGCAATAAATTGGCAACGGCGGTACCCGAAGTCACAATCACGGCAACAGGCTGTTGCGATGCTTTCGCAATACCCAACGCCAAAAAGCCCAACCCGCGCTCATCAAAGTGAGTATGCAGCGTCAGCCTGTCATTATTGGCCGCCGCCAGAGTCAAGGGAGTAGAACGAGAGCCAGGCGCAATACACACATGTTTAACGCCCAGCCGTACCAGTTCTTCGAGCATCAGGCCAGCCCACTGGTTATTCAGGGCAGCCCGATATGCGGAAGCATCACTCTGAACCGATAACGGTGTTAATCCAGCCCGAGTCATGCAGATTTACGCTCCAGTTCCGGTTCATCGGAGCCGAGCAGGCTGCATAGCGTCGAAGTCTTGCGATCCAGCTCCTGCCATTCGCTGTCAGCAGTAGAACCAGGAACAATGCCCGCCCCTGCAAACAGGTGAAGCTCTTCGCCCATGATTAGCGCACTGCGGATAGCTACACAGAACTCACTGCGCTGACGGCTAAGAAAACCCACCGCACCACTGTACCAGCCCCGGGCAAAAGGTTCATGCTCGGTAATAAAATCCAATGCCTTGTCACGGGGCAAGCCGGCAATGGCCGCGGTCGGCTGCAGGCTATCTAACAGATCGGCACTGTAGACCTGCTCATTAAGCTGGGCACCAATACTGCGTTTCAAATGTTGCACTTTGCGCAGACGGACCAGCTCCGGCGTGTCGGCAACGTTCATCGTTGCACAGCGGGGCACCAGGCGGCTGACAATATCATCCACCACCAGACGGTTCTCATAGCGGTTCTTATTGTCGTCCATAAGCCATTGCGCCAATTGGTCGTCTTCCGACAGATCCTGCCCGCGGCCTATCGTGCCCGCCAGTGCTTCGGTTTGCAGATCGCGCTCCTGACGCAGGAACAGACGCTCTGGCGTCGAGCCGACAAAACAGTGCTTGGCATCCATCGCCATCATGAAATGAAAACTGCTGATATTGCGGCTTCGACTGGCCTTGAGTAGCTGTGCCGGTGAAACAGGCAGATCAAGCTGCAACGTCGTGCGTCGCGCCAGAACCACCTTTTCGAAAATATTTTGTGAAATCGCATCCAGCGCATTACCGATCATCGCAGACCAACCAGCAAAGTCTGGCGCATATGAGCGACCTAGGATCTTACTTTTTATCTCAGGCACTTCCGTTGTGTCTGGCGTGACCTGTGACAATGCCTGCAAAGTACATTCTTTGTCATCTGCCGAGAGGTTTACGGCCAGCTGCCAGTTGCCGTCCAAACGGATCACTTCCAGCTGCGGCAAAAAGAAAAAAGAAGAAAGGCAACGCCGGTTACGGCTGGTCCGGCCGTCAAAAGAGCGCCCGCCCCAGATGCGTTGTTCGTCCGATAGCACTTTTTCTGCCGCCATCGGATCGGAAAAAGTTTTGATCTGGCCCAGTGCCACTACCTCTTCACGGCTATCACGAGACTGCCAGTAAAATTTCGGAAAGAGAGGTTGTGACTCCATCCAGTCAATAAGGTCGGTATTGGCCGGTAAATCCAGCGCTACCGTTAATCGTTGGGTTGTTTGTGTCGCCTGTTGAATTTTCTTAATCAAAGACTCAACTGCTGTTTGTAACGCGGTCAAGGTAACCTCACTCAGCTCTAAGCACCCTAGCGGCTCATCCCTGGCTGATTGTTAATATGCCAATCACTTGGCACATAATTCTACCTTCATGTGGGTTAAATGCTTAACCACATAGTGAATGTGCCATTCTACCTCAGTTCATGCAGTCTGACTAATAAAGTAATTAGTCAACACGACTCTTCATATCTCATCACAACTGATCACGGCACCCGACAAAGTATTTCCTCCCGGTCAGGTACCATTTCAGCCACCAAGCTCAAAACAATTATGGTGCGAACACCTCGACGGCAGATCTGAAACCAGTGGATCACACCTAAGCAAATAGAATTTAATTACACAAAACACTATTCTTCACGATTTTTTCCTGTCGGGTATTTATTTTATACAGATTCATAGTGTAATTTGTTGTCAACACATAATAATTTGCGCAGGAATCAAGCAATGCACAACATCGGGATGTCATCCAAGTTAAATAATGTTTGCTACGACATACGGGGTCCCGTTCTCAAACATGCCAAACGCATGGAAGAAGAGGGCCACAAAATTCTGAAGTTGAACATCGGCAACCCGGCCCCGTTCGGCTTCGATGCACCAGATGAGATCCTGGTTGATGTGATCCGTAACTTGCCGACATCACAGGGCTACTGTGATTCAAAAGGCATTTATCCGGCCCGGAAAGCGGTTGTGCAGCATTACCAAAAACGCGGCATGCTCGACATTGATGTCGAAGACGTCTATATCGGTAACGGTGTCTCCGAGCTTATCATGATGTCTATGCAGGCACTGCTCAACAATGGTGACGAGATTCTGGTACCGGCACCGGACTACCCGCTCTGGACAGCGGCAGTGTCGCTTTCTGGCGGAAACCCGGTTCACTACATCTGTGACGAGGAAGCTGACTGGTACCCCGATCTTGACGATATACGCAGCAAAATCACACCCAATACCCGCGGTATTGTACTTATCAACCCGAACAACCCGACAGGTGCAGTTTATAGCCGTGACTTTCTGCTGGAAGTGGTAGAGATAGCCCGCCAGCATAACCTGATTATTTTTGCCGACGAGATTTACGATAAAATCCTGTACGAAGGTGCCCAGCATACTTCTATCGCCCCGCTGGCCGAAGATGTTTTCTGCGTCACCTTTAACGGGCTGTCAAAATCATACCGCGTTTGCGGCTTTCGCGCAGGCTGGATGATCCTATCTGGGCCGAGGCACCTAGCCAAGCCTTATATAGAAGGGCTCGAGATGCTGTCGTCGATGCGCCTTTGTGCCAATGTCCCGATGCAGCATGCTATCCAAACCGCGCTCGGTGGCTACCAGAGTATCAACGAGCTGATCCTGCCCGGCGGACGTCTGCTCGAGCAGCGCGACAAAGCCTATGACATGATCACCTCAATCCCCGGTATTTCCTGCGTGAAGCCCAAGGGAGCACTGTACTTATTCCCGAAACTGGATCAGAAAAAGTTCAATATTGTTGATGATGAGCGAATGGCGCTGGACTTCTTGCAGCAGGAAAAAGTCCTGCTGGTCCACGGTACCGGTTTTAACTGGAAGAAACCGGATCATTTCCGCATCGTCACCCTGCCACGGGTTGACGATCTCGAACTGGCAATCGGCCGCCTTGAGCGCTTCTTGCATAGCTACCGCCAATAATCATTGCCCCATCCAAGCCAAACCCAGCCAAGCCTCAGTTTTTACTGGGGCTTTTATTTACCTCACGTCTTTTTCTGTTACCTTTAACTAGATAGGCCAAACTGATTACAGCCAATCAGCCTCACTCTCAGCCGCAAAAGAAGTATCGATATGGAAAAAAGTCATTTTTTTGCCCATTTGGCACGTATGAAGCTCATCCAGCGCTGGCCGCTAATGCGAAGTGTCTCAACCGAGAACATCTCGGAACATAGCCTTCAGGTCGCTTTTGTCGCCCATGCTCTGGCACTGATCAAAAACCGTAAATTCGGCGGCAACACCAATCCCGAGCGCATTGCCCTGCTCGGTATGTTCCATGACACCAGCGAAGTGCTGACGGGTGATATGCCGACCCCGATCAAATATTACAACCCGACCATTGCCGAAGAGTATAAAAAGATTGAACTTGCTGCCGAGCAAAAGCTGCTGTCGATGCTGCCGGAGGAATTTCGGGACGACTACGCGCCGCTGCTCGATAGCCACTCTATCAACAAAGAGGATTATGCCATCGTCAAGCAAGCTGACAGCTTGTGTGCGTACCTCAAATGCCTTGAAGAACTCAGTGCCGGCAACCATGAATTTACCCAGGCCAAGAAACGCCTCGAACAGACCCTGTCGGAGCGCTCCAGTCCCGAGATGCAGTACTTTCTCGATACTTTTGTAGATAGTTTCAACCTAACGCTGGACGACATCAGTTAATGACACAATTTATTCTCGCTCCCACCTGGGAAAACCGAAAAAGCAATGAACAGAAAGTTCGCCGCAACGACCATCGCTCAGCCTACCAGCGCGACCGGGCAAGGATCCTGCACTCTGCCGCATTCCGTCGCTTGCAGGCCAAAACTCAGGTTCACGGAGCCGGGCATCATGACTTTTACCGCACCCGGCTAACGCATTCTCTGGAAGCCTCCCAAATTGGCACCGGCATTGTGGCCCAATTGAAAATCAAACAACCGACGTTTCGTGATCTGCTGCCATCGACTAGCCTGATGGAAAGCCTGTGTCTGGCACATGATATCGGCCACCCTCCCTTTGGCCACGGCGGCGAAGTCGCACTGAACTACATGATGCGCGAACACGGAGGCTTCGAAGGCAACGCCCAGACATTTCGTATCGTTACCCTGCTCGAGCCTTATACCGAACATTTCGGCATGAACCTGTCACGCCGCACCCTACTCGGGCTACTGAAATACCCAGCACTGATTAGCAATACCCGAGCAACAGAACTACCAGCAGAAGTGGCCAACTATCGTCACCTCAAGGCCAAGGACTGGCACCCTGCCAAAGGGGTGTATAACGATGATACGGAAACCTTCGAATGGGTGCTGGCACTGCTCTCCGATCACGACCGCGAACTCTTTAGCCAGATGCGCTGTCAACGCAGCCGCCCGACAGAGCACCTGAAAACGCGCTTCAAATCACTCGATTGCTCGATTATGGAGCTGGCCGATGATATCGCCTATGGTGTGCATGATCTGGAGGATGCCATCGTGATGGGTATCGTCACCCGCGAGCAATGGCACGAGGCCGTTGCCAGCAAGCTTGCCGACTGCGGTGAGCCCTGGCTGGAGGCCCGTATTGGCAAGCTCAGCGAACAGCTATTCGGCACCCACCACCAGCGCAAAGATGCCATCGGGGCAATGGTCAACGCCCTGCTGACTTCCATTCATATCGCTCCGGCTATTCAAAACGGCGTCGATAGTTTTGACGAGCCTCTTCTCCAGTGGAATGCCTTCCTCTCCGAGTCGATGGAGCGAGTGCTAGAGGTATTAAAACAGTTTGTCAGTGATTTTGTGGTGAAAAAACCGGAGATCCAGTTGCTCGAATACAAAGGGCAACAACTGGTGATGGAACTGTTCGAAGCATTTGCCTCCGACCCGGAACGCTTGCTTCCGGCCAATACTCGGGAGCGATGGGAGAAGGCCATCAGCAACGGAGAAAATGCGCACAGGATCATTGCGGATTACATCTCGGGAATGACTGATGGCTTTGCCCAGCGACTTTACAGCACTCTATTCCAGCCAACCACCGCCGTTGGCGTCGGCCACGAAGGCCATGGGTTTTAGACAAACCCCTCCCCATTTTCAAGGGGGGAGGTTGGGAGGGGGTTCGCGAAACACCATCCTAGCCCTCACCTTGAAAAGTGGAGGACACTAGACCACGACAGCCTAACCATAAATTAGGAATTAGAATCTTGAGTTTCACGTTTATAATTCCGCTCAAACACCCCCTCGGGCATTTGCTGGATCTGAAAATCAATCATTCGGTTGAAAGCATCAATCAAGGGGGAGAACTTGGCTTCCCCTTCGAGCGCGGCCAAAGCCAGATAACCGGCCTCGACGGTTGAAACCCCCTGCTCTTTGGGTGACTTGCGGATCCGGTAATTACCCTTCTCGACATTATCCAGATTAACCGTAGGCAGGACCTGGAGGTTACTGGACAACTGCCACATTTTGTAGGCTTTTTTCCATGTCCCATCAAGCAAAATCAGTACTCGTTTTACGCCTTCATGCTGCGGCTGCCGGGCCAGTGAAGAAACAGGCTCCGAATATTCTCCAGGGTATACAATATAGACATCTCGCAAAGGATCGCTTAACAAGGTGTTCAGCTCATCATGATCAGAAAAATCCTCTCCAACCCACAACCGGGCATTGGGTAAAGAGAGCGTCAGTATACGTGCGGTACCAATTGCACGTTTTACCTCTGAAGGATGTTGTAATATCCAGAGTTCGGTTTTAGCATCAACAGTTTGGATCCAGCTGCAAATACAGGCTTTTTGGGCCTTGCCGCACTGCTCACAATATCGGCTCATCGAGGTGACCTTGTCTATTCGTACTTTTCTGATTATTGCCATCACAGCTCTTTTCATCGCACAGTGGCCCGTCGCCCAATACTGGTTGGCCTGGGATCGCAGTGCAATACTCGATGGCGAAGTCTGGCGGATCCTAACAGGAAACCTGACCCATACCAATTGGCCGCATATGATAATGAATACCATGGCGCTGGCAATCATCACATTCATTTATCGGTTACATTACTCTGCCCGCCCATATAGCTTGCTAATACTGGCACTCTCGGCTGTCGTTGGGCTTGGGATCATAGCGACCGACATTCAGTGGTATGCTGGGCTATCAGGGGTACTTCACGGGCTCTTTGCCTGGGGGGCAGTAAGAGATATCCAGACCAAACAGAAAGGTGGCTGGCTGCTTATGCTGGGGCTCGTTGGTAAAATCGCTTCTGAACAATACTTCGGCGGCTCGGCCAGCTCAGCGGCACTTATCGGGGCACGCATAGCTATCGAAGCACACCTTCTCGGTGCCATTGCCGGTGTAGTCTGCGCACTAATCCCGGTCATATTGAAGAAAAGCTTAAATAAAAACAAGCTCTTAAATTAATAACTGCCGAACACTCTTTACACACACCATTGCAAATGAGAATTATTATTGACAACACCAGCCTTAACTTGCATTATAAATACAAGTTAAGATCAAACCAATTTAGTTCTCACTTGCATG
Source organism: Photobacterium proteolyticum (assembly GCF_001939735.1). Taxonomy (GTDB): domain Bacteria; phylum Pseudomonadota; class Gammaproteobacteria; order Enterobacterales; family Vibrionaceae; genus Photobacterium; species Photobacterium proteolyticum. The sequence goes on along the minus strand of NZ_MJIL01000069.1, from coordinate 330,151 downwards.
ATAAGAGGTCATTATGAGCCATCTACGAATTCCAGCTGATTGGACAATTCAGCGTTCAACCCCTTTCTTTACCAAGCAGACGGTACCAGCGGCATTGCTATCGCACCATAATACGGCAGAAGGTGTGTTCGGACAGCTTTGTGTTATAGAAGGTAGCGTTACTTATCACGGTTTCGCGAATAGTGAGGCAACCGAGCCCGAAATGACAGTTGTCATCAATGCCGGCCAGTTCGCAACCAGTCCACCTCAATACTGGCACCGCATCGAAATCTCAGAAGACGCACAGTTCAACATTAACTTCTGGTCAGAGAAAGAAAAGAAAGATCAGCCCCTATTCAATACCAAGAAATAACCAACAATTACCAAGAAATGGAACCCCCCCTTCACTCAAACAGCTTCGCCAAGGAAGGCGAAGAAGAACCACATACCTCTCTTCTTCAGCCGCTGTACTTTGAAGAAAGATTAAAGCTTAATTCGCTCCCGGTTCTTGGCGACAGTCGCAGCGCCTATCCCCTTCACATTTTCTAGCTCGTCAGCTGTGGCAAACGTACCATGAGTATTACGGTATTCAATGATATTTGCTGCTTTGTCCGGCCCAATACCAAGTAATAACTTGTCCAGCTCTTCAGCATTCGCTGTATTGATATTCACCGTGATCTCAATACCCTCATGTGAATCACCACTAGCATGCCCCACAGGAACAAAGCATAGCGCGGCAATCAGTATTACCGCATGAAAGAATACATTCAAAATTAACCTCCACTAATTACAAACCAAATAGGAATATTTCGCGGTTCTGCGGTAATTAGCTTAAATCGGGAGGAAGGGAGGTAAATAGAAATGCATAATGATATGGCAGAAAAACGACGGGCCGCACAATGGCGGCCCGTTAACGAATTGCTAAATTACAATTAGTTTGCTGGTGCATCCAGAGTTGGATAACTAACCTCAGCCGTGTTTCTCAGTACTTCCAGTGTAGCCATTACATCCTGCTGTGCATTCATCTGCTCAACCTGAGTGGCCAACTGGCTGTCTGATGCAACCTGATCAACATCTGCCTCAATCACTTCATCCAAAGCGATAATCAGCACATTGCCGGACATGTCACGCGTCATACCGTAAACTGCTTTGCTATCGACAGGCTTGGCTAGCCCATAGGCAACCTGGGCAACCATACGGTCAGCACCAGAGCGGCTGATGGTTTGCGCATCAGAGAAGCTCAGTGACTCGGCTTCAAGGATACCTGTATTGCCGTCACGAAGCGCAGCAATGATCTCGTCAGCTTTTGCCTGTGCAGCCTGCTCGCCTTGCTGAGCTGCCAACTGCTGCTTAACGGAGTCAGATACCTCGTCGAAAGGTAGTACCATCTCATCACGAGAGTCTTCGACGCGTACAACAACGACATGCTCAGGACCAATCTCAATCACATCGGAGTTCAGGCCATCTTCACGCACTTCCGGACTAAATACCGCCTGCATTACTGCAGGGTTAGCCAATACGCCTGGCGCATCGTTCTGAGCGAAGAAGTCAGTAGTCTGTACCTCAGCATTCACAGCCGCTGCGGCATCGTCCAGCGAATCTGGCATTTCGAACGCCGTCTCGGCCAGCTGAGTCTGCAGGTCGTAGAACTCTTCTGCTGCACGCTGCTCACGAAGCTCGGCAACAATGTCATCGCGCACATCAGCAAATGGCTTAACCTTAGAAGCCTTGATATCGTCTAGCTTGATGATGTGGTAGCCAAACGAGGTCTTAACAACTGCAGATGTTTCACCTTTGTTCAGTGCAAATGCCGCATCTTCAAAAGCCGGATCCATCACACCGCGCTCAAACCAATCCAGCTTACCGCCTTCTTTGGCACTGAACGTATCGTCAGAAGACGACTCGGCCAACTGGGCAAAGTCCGCCCCGCCGTTTAGCTCAGCCAACAGAGTATCAGCCTTGGCTTTTGCTTCGCTGCTGTCACCTTGGATAAGGATATGGCTAGCTAAGCGCTGCTCGGCTGTGCCAAATTTAGCCTGGTTCTCTTCGTAAAAAGCTTTTGCATCGTCTTCAGAGATTTCCAGCGTGGTTTTCAGGCCCTCGCCTGACAGCTCGATGTAAGCCACTTTGACCTGATCAGGGCGGGTGAACATCTGTGGGTTCTGATCATAGAAAGCCTGGATTGCTTCCTCAGAAACATCTGCGTTCTTCTGAAACTCAGCCACGTCCAGAGTCAGGCTGCGGATAACACGCTGCTGCTTCTCAAGCTTAGTCAGTGCTGCCAGCTCATTGCCCAATGCAAAATCACTGCCCTGAATGGCAGTCAGTAGCTGCTGACGCAGCATATCTGTACGCATTGACTCGGCAAACATTTCCGGTGTGAAGCCAGAACGACGAAGCAAGGTATTATAAACCTCGTTGTCAAACTTACCATCACGCTGGAACTCAGGCATTGAGACAATCGAGCTACGGATCTGCTCATCACTGATACGCAAACCAAGCTCTTTGGCACGTTGCTCAACCAGTACATCATTGACCATGCGATCAAGCACGCTACGACGGAACTGCTGTACATAAGCCGGATCGCCCATCAGCGTTGTGAAGTACTCACCAAGCTGCGACTGCATACGGTTACGTTCATTCTGGTAGGCCTGCTCGAACTCACGCTGACTGATTTCTCGATCATCAATCTTTGCAGCGGCTTGCTCACTGCCACCGGCAAGGTAACTACCCACACCAGCAAAAACAAAAGATAAAATAATTAAGCCAAGAATGATCTTGACCCAAATGCTGCTAGCGCCTTCGCGCATACGCTCCATCATAATCTGCCGTATCTCCTACTCATTCGATCTGGCACTGTGGTTGTGAAGAATGCCTTCGGGTATCTAGCCAATAGGCACTAGATACTGAAAATTTCACCCTGATACAAAGTAAAAAAAGCGCATCAACTCGATGCGCCCTCATTTCATGCCAAGTTGTCAGTAACTCTGACAACCCGCATCGATGTTTGTTCAATACAAACAGCGGGCCGATGCCCACTATTAGTTTACAGAATCCTTAAGCGCTTTACCCGCTTTAAAGCCAGGTACTTTCGCAGCAGCAATCTGGATTTCTTCACCTGTCTGTGGGTTGCGACCGGTACGTGCTGCACGCTCACGTACAGAGAAAGTACCGAAACCAACTAGCGCAACCTGATCACCTGTTTTCAGGGTGTCTGAAACAGCGTCAATGAATGCATCCAGAGCACGACCAGCTGACGCTTTAGAAATATCTGCATTTTCAGCAATTTTATCAACTAACTGAGTTTTGTTCACGATTTCATCCCCTCTATGAACCTTGTCCGCAAGCCACCTTGTCAACAAGCTTAAAACTTGCAACGGACAAAAAAAATGTATCAGGCCTAATTATACCAGCACAGAACACCTGAGATACGGGTAAGTATTGATATTATTGAGCTTACAGCGAATTAGACCTAACTTATAGCGATACAAAAAAACGCTGACAAGGCTTTTTGCACCTGAAAGCGTTTTTTCTTTACTTAACTTTGCTGCATGTCACTGTTTTGGGCGTTAACCAGCTCAATGCCTGTCGGATTATTCTGCAGTGCAACGGTCAGCACCTCATCAATCCAACGCACCGGACGCACGACCAAATCAGCAATCACGTTATCTGGGATCTCTTCCAAATCACGCTCATTCTCTTTCGGGATAAGTACCGTCTTGATACCCCCACGGTGTGCAGCCAGCAGTTTTTCTTTCAGGCCACCGATCGGCAATACTTCACCACGCAGCGTGATTTCACCCGTCATGGCAACATCACCGCGTACCGGGTTACCCGTCAGACTAGATACCAGCGCCGTACACATCGCGATACCTGCACTCGGGCCGTCTTTCGGTGTTGCGCCTTCCGGTACGTGAACATGAATATCACGCTTCTCGTAGAAGTCTGCAGCCACACCAAGACGTTCGGCACGGGTACGCACGACGGTCATTGCCGCCTGGATCGACTCCTGCATTACATCACCCAGCGAACCGGTGTAGGTAAACTTACCTTTGCCCGGCATCGACTCAGTTTCAATCGTCAGCAGATCACCGCCTACTTCCGTCCAGGCCAGACCGGTTACCTGACCAATACGGTTGTTCTCTTCAGCTTTACCGTAATCGAAGCGCTGGACGCCCAGGTAAGCTTTCAGGTTTTCCTGAGTGATCGTCACCGTCTTGGTGTCAGTATTAAGCAGGATCTCTTTTACCGCCTTACGGCATAGTTTGGAGATTTCACGTTCCAGGCTACGCACGCCCGCTTCACGGGTGTAATAACGGATGATGCCGATCAGGGCAGAATCATCGACTTCAACCTCACCCGGCTTCAGGCCGTTGCGCTTGATCTGCTTCTCCAACAGGTGGCGCTTGGCAATATTGAGTTTCTCATCTTCGGTATAACCCGAAAGACGGATCACTTCCATACGGTCAAGCAGCGGTCCCGGAATGTTCATTGAGTTCGAGGTCGCCACGAACATCACGTCAGACAGATCGTAATCAACTTCCAGGTAGTGGTCATTGAACGCATTGTTCTGTTCAGGATCAAGTACCTCCAGCAAAGCTGACGATGGATCGCCGCGCATATCCGATGACATCTTGTCGATCTCATCCAACAGGAACAGCGGGTTTTTCACTTCCACTTTGGCCATTTTCTGGATCAGTTTGCCTGGCATAGAACCAATATAGGTACGACGGTGACCACGGATCTCCGCCTCGTCACGTACACCACCCAGTGCCATACGCACGTACTTACGGCCTGTTGCAGCTGCAATAGACTGCCCCAGCGAGGTTTTACCGACACCAGGAGGACCAACAAGACATAGGATAGGTCCCTTCAGCTTGTTGATACGGCTCTGAACCGCCAAGTACTCAAGAATACGCTCTTTAACACGTTCCAGACCATAATGGTCAGCATTCAAGACTTCTTCTGCCTTGGCCAGGTTTTTCTTCACCTTAGAACGCTTGTGCCATGGCACGCTCAGCATCCAATCGATATAGCCGCGCACAACCGTCGCTTCCGCTGACATCGGCGACATCATCTTCAGCTTCTGCAATTCCTGCTCAGTTTTTTCACGCGCCTCAGCCGGCATTTTCGACTCTTCGATCTTCTTCTTCAAAGATTCGAATTCATCCGGTGCATCATCCAGCTCACCCAGCTCTTTCTGGATAGCCTTCATTTGTTCATTGAGGTAATACTCGCGCTGGCTCTTTTCCATCTGCTTCTTAACGCGGCCACGAATGCGCTTCTCAACTTGCAGCAGGTCAATCTCAGATTCCATCATTGCCATCAGGAACTCGAGGCGTTCCGTGATATCAACGATTTCTAGCACCTTCTGCTTGTCGGCAAGCTTAAGCGGCATATGCGCAGCAATGGTATCGGCAAGGCGTGCCGCCTCATCAATACCGTTCAGCGACGTCAGCACTTCCGGCGGGATCTTCTTGTTCAGCTTGATAAAGCCTTCGAACTGGTTGATCGCCGTACGGACCAGCACTTCCTGCTCACGCTCGTCCATCTCCTGGGTTACAAGAAATTCAGCATCTGCAGTGAAAAACTCATCATCACGTAGATTTTCAACCTTGGCACGCTGCTGGCCTTCAACCAGCACTTTCACCGTACCATCAGGCAACTTCAGTAACTGAAGAATAGTGGCAACCGTACCGACATCATACAGATCGTCGATCGAAGGCTCGTCGGTAGCCGCTTCTTTCTGGGCTACCAACAAAATTTGCTTATTGTCATCCATTGCCGACTCAAGACAACGAATAGATTTATCCCGGCCTACAAACAATGGAATAACCATATGAGGGTAGACCACCACATCTCGTAGTGGCAGAACGGGGATCTCAAGGCGTTCCGAACGCTCCAGGTTCATATTCTTCTCTCTTCCGTTCAATCTCTTTACTGAGTATATGGGGGTAAAGCAGAAAGATTCAACGGGATAAGTAACAGAAAATAAAAAAGGAGGCAAAAGCCTCCTTTTTTTCAACATTATGAGCAGTAATTACACAATCATTCAGCGCCAGCTGCTTGATTTTCTGTGTTTTCATAAATCAGCAATGGGTCGGACTCGCCCTTGATGACTGATTCATCGATGACTACTTTGCTCACGCCTTCTGCAGAAGGAAGTTCGTACATGGTATCTAGCAGAACAGCTTCCACGATCGAGCGTAGACCACGAGCACCGGTTTTGCGCTCCATTGCCTTACGGGCAATCGCTACCAGCGCATCATCACGGAACTCAAGCTCGACATTTTCCAGCTCAAGCAATGCGGCATACTGCTTGGTCAGTGCGTTCTTCGGCTCGCGCAGGATCTGCACCAGGGCATCTTCGTCCAGTTCGTTCAGGATCGCCGTGACAGGCAGACGACCAATGAACTCTGGGATCAGACCGTACTTAACCAAATCTTCCGGCTCAACCTGCTCAAACAGATCGCTCAGTGTGCGCGACTCGTCTTTAGAACGAACATCGGCACCAAAACCAATACCTGTACCGGTTGCTACACGCTGATCAACCACTTTATCCAGACCAGCAAATGCACCACCACAGATAAATAGAATTTTAGAGGTATCAACCTGCAAGAACTCCTGCTGTGGGTGCTTACGGCCGCCTTGTGGCGGAACAGAGGCAACAGTACCTTCGATCAGTTTCAACAAGGCCTGCTGAACACCTTCACCCGATACATCACGGGTAATCGATGGGTTGTCTGACTTACGTGAAATCTTGTCGATTTCATCAATGTATACAATACCACGTTCTGCTTTTGCTACGTCGTAATCACACTTCTGTAGCAATTTCTGGATGATATTTTCTACATCTTCACCGACATAACCCGCTTCTGTCAGCGTGGTTGCATCAGCCATAGTAAACGGTACATCCAACATACGAGCCAGTGTTTCGGCCAGTAGAGTTTTACCACTACCGGTCGGGCCGATCAGCAGAATGTTACTCTTACCCAGCTCTACACCGTCACTGGTGGTGTCGCCATTTCGAAGACGTTTGTAATGGTTGTACACCGCTACTGCCAGTACCTTTTTCGCATGGTTCTGACCAATAACGTAATCATCCAGGTTCGCACGAATTTCCTGTGGCGTTGGAAGTTCGCTGCCGTCTCGCTTCGGCATCACTTCTTTAATTTCTTCGCGAATAATATCGTTGCATAGATCAACGCACTCATCGCAAATATAAACAGAAGGGCCAGCAATCAGCTTGCGAACTTCATGTTGACTTTTGCCGCAGAAAGAGCAGTACAGCAGTTTTCCACTACCACTCTCTTTTCGCTTATCTGTCATTCGCTAACCTCTTTTTGGGTCTCAACCCATCATTGCCTTGTTTTGAGTGTATAACAACTCTTATCATTTTGCTCCGCGTCTCAGCAAACCTGTGCCACGGAGCCAAAAACAGAGTTAGTCACGGTTACTCAAAACTGCATCTACCAAGCCGTACTCGACTGCTTGCTCTGCCGACATGAAGTTATCACGATCTGTATCGCGCTCAACCACCTCAAGCGGCTGGCCAGTGTGCTCGGCAAGCAGATTATTTAGTCGTTTCTTGATAGTTAAAATTTCTTGAGCATGGATCTGAATATCAGAAGCCTGGCCCTGGAAACCGCCTAGCGGCTGGTGAATCATCACGCGCGAGTTAGGCAGACAGAAACGTTTGCCCGGCGCACCGCCAGCCAGCAGGAAGGCGCCCATTGAGCAAGCCTGACCCATACAGAAAGTACTCACGTTTGGCTTGATGTGCTGCATGGTGTCATAAATTGACATGCCGGCAGTTACCGAGCCACCCGGTGAATTGATGTATAGAAAAATATCTTTGTCTGGATTTTCAGACTCAAGGAATAAAAGCTGCGCAACCACTAGGTTGGCCATGTGATCTTCTACCTGACCGGTCAGAAAAATCACACGCTCTTTTAGCAGTCGGGAATAGATGTCGTAAGAACGCTCACCACGAGAAGTCTGCTCGACCACCATAGGTACCAGCGCGTTCATAATTGGCGACATGGCGTTGTTGTCTTGGTAGCTCATAACGTTATTTCCCTAAAATAAATGGCCCGAATGAAATTACTCTCACACGGACCATTGTTAGCAGAAGATTTGAAACAAAGTCAAATCTCTACAGTAATTTCAGCAAATTAAGCTGCAGGCTGCTGCTGGTTCATTAGCTCGTTGAAGCTAACTTCTTTGTCAGAAACCTGTGCTTTAGCTAGAAGTGCGTCAATCGCCTGCTCTTCCAGAGCAACGTTGCGCATGTTGTTCATCATCTGCTCGTTCTGCTCGTAGTAAGCAACAACTTCTGTTGGATCTTCGTATGCAGAAGCCATTTCAGAGATAAGCGCTTTAACACGCTCGTCATCCGCTTTCAGCTCTTCTGACTTGATCACTTCACCCAGAAGCAGACCAACTACTACACGACGCTTAGCCTGCTCTTCGAACAGTTCACGTGGTAGTTCAGGTGCATTTGCAGCATCACCGCCGAAGCGCTGAGTTGCCTGCTGGCGAAGAACGTTGATTTCCTGGTCGATAAGCGCTGCAGGAACGTTGATGTCGTTCTGCTCGATTAGGCCGTTAAGAACCTGGTCTTTGATACGACCTTTAACCGCTTGCTTAAGCTCGCGCTCCATGTTCTTACGAACTTCAGCTTTCAGACCGTCAACAGAACCGTCTTCAACACCGAACTTAGAAACAAACTCTTCAGTTAGCTCAGGTAGTTCCTGTGCTTCAACTTTGTGTAGTTTGATTACGAAAGACGCTGCTTTACCTTTTAGGTTCTCAGCATGGTATTCTTCTGGGAAAGTCACTTCTACAGTGAACTCGTCACCCGCTTTCTTACCAACGATACCGTCTTCGAAGCCTGGGATCATACGGCCCTGGCCCATTGCAAGAGCGAAACCTTCTGCTTTACCGCCTTCGAATTCTTCGCCGTCTACAGAACCGGTGAAGTCGATTGTTACGCGGCTGTCTGCAACTGCTGCTTCTTCAACTTCAGACCAAGTTGCCTGCTGCTTGCGTAGCGTGTCCAGCATAGTCTCAACGTCTTCGTCTTTAACTTCTACTGCTGGCTTTTCAACAGTGATCTTGTCTAGGCCAGCTAGTTCGATCTCTGGGAATACTTCGAAAGACGCTTTAAATACTAGATCTTTACCTTCAGCGATTTCAACTGGAGTGAAAGTAGGCGCGCCTGCTGGGTTGATTTTTTCTTTAACAATTGCTTCGATGTAGTGACGCTGCATCACTTCACCAAGGATGTCTTGACGAACTGAAGCGCCAAACATACGAGCAACCATTTTCAACGGAGCTTTACCTGGACGGAAACCATCGAAACGACGATTCTTAGCAATTTTCTTCAGTTCAGCTGTTACTGCATCTTCAATGTTAGCAGCAGGAACTGTGATAGTTAGATGGCGTTCTAGGCCTTCAGTGGTTTCAACGGTAACTTGCATTTTATTTAACCTCAAAACTTACTCAGCATTCTCTGAGTGATGTTGCCGATCAGTCATATGCTGACGGTGGCATCCTTTCGTGTTATGGCTTACGACAAGGCAAAAACCATAACGCCTTAATTCTGATAATTTCTGTATCTATTTGGCCTTAAAGCCACGAAGCCAGAAATTAAAACGCGGTATTATAGCGAGCTGAAGCGCTGTCGTCGAGACGAGTCAGCCCAACCGCAATCAAACCTTTCACACAAGATAGGGGCAAAAAATCCATTTTCAAGGAGAAACTGTAAAAATCTCCCTACCTTTTCTGTTTTTTTGACAAAGAATTGGAATATCAGCGCCAAATGCCTCATGAATGCCGATTTTATGTTCAGACTGGAGCACTACTAACTGGCTCCTTCAAATGAAACGATCAAAAAGATTCTAAATAAGCAACAATGAGCACACTAGGTGCAAACCATCAGAGATATCATTTGAGTTAGCACTAACAGGCAAGGATATATTGCTCGACTACAAGGATATCAATATGAAAAGGAATAAAGCGAAGGTCATTGCTTCCTGGCACCCATCAAACCCAAGAGAAATGGCAGCACTACAAGCACTATTGATTCAGGAAATTGGTGGACAACCTGCACACCACCAAGGCGGTACAGGAAAAACCGGTAACAATTCCGGGCGAGTTATCCGATAGTGATAAACCAGTAATACGCAGTAAAAGTCTCTCAGCCGAAGAGCGAACTTACTAAATCGGAACACAGGGAGATAAATAAAGAGAGGAAATGGCGCGCCCTGCAGGATTCGAACCTGCGACCACATGCTTAGAAGGCACGTGCTCTATCCAACTGAGCTAAGGGCGCATCATTATATGTAACGATAAGTTACGGGACGGGATTATACGTCCCCTGACAGTCACGTCAACGCTTTTTCTCCGAATTTAGCCCCCCTTCCTATCAAGTGCTCAAAGTAACAACAATTTGCATTAATTTCAGTACTTAACTGCCTTTTTTGCAGCTCTCAACGCGTCGCCAGCAACAAACCTAATCATCTACACACACCAGTCCGTCGATTTTGCTTCAACCATAATCTTGTGAAAGAAAAGCATTTGTATTGCCTAAAAAGGAACAAAGCAAACGTTTGCGCTGTGGATCTTGGTCACATTCTTTGCGACAATGTGAAAGCTCCGTTAACTACAGCCCAAAGGATAATCATGGCCGCTCAAATTATTGATGGAAAACTCATCTCCCAGACCGTTCGACAAGAAGTTGCTGCCCGTGTTAAAGCACGAGTGGATGCGGGTTTGCGTGCCCCAGGTTTAGCCGTTGTGCTTGTTGGACAGGATCCGGCATCTCAAATTTATGTCGGCAGCAAGCGTAAAGCCTGTGATGAAGTCGGCTTTATTTCTAAGTCATTTGACCTGCCGGCTGCAACCTCCGAGACTGAGCTGCTGGCTCTGATCGATGAACTCAATAATGATAAAGAAATCGACGGCATCTTAGTTCAGTTGCCTTTACCTGCCGGTATAGATACCACCAAGGTCATTGAGCAAATCGATCCGGAGAAAGATGTCGATGGCTTCCACCCGTATAATGTCGGCCGCCTGTGTCAGCGTATTCCTAAGCTCCGCTCCTGCACCCCCAAAGGCGTAATGACACTGCTTGAACGCTATAACATCGCCGTTCGAGGTAAGCACGCCGTTATTGTCGGAGCATCCAACATTGTCGGCCGTCCGATGACACTTGAGCTGCTGCTTGCAGGCGCCACAACAACAACCTGCCACCGCTTTACCAAAAACTTGGAGCAGCATGTTCGTCAGGCCGATATCCTGATTATTGCCGTCGGCAAACCTAACTTCATTCCGGGCGAGTGGATCAAAGAAGGCGCTACCATTATGGATGTCGGTATCAACCGATTAGACAGCGGCAAGCTAGTCGGTGATGTTGAATACGATATCGCCCGTGAGAAAGCTCGCCACATTACTCCGGTACCGGGGGGAGTCGGACCAATGACAGTCGCTACGTTAATAGAAAACACCCTGCTCGCCTGTGAGCAGTATCATTCGGACTAAGGGGCTAGGATCTAAAGGCAGTACCAAAGTACGTAAGTCGAATATAAAGAAAAGCGAGAGATTTACACCTCTCGCTTTTTTGAGTCTAGAGCCGGTTTTTCCTGAAACTCGCTACTTATAGCGTTTTTACCACGTCTTTCAGGTAGGCTTTAAAATCTTCGCCAAGGGTCCCGTGGCGAATACCATACTCAACAAACGCCTGCATGTAGCCTAGCTTGCTTCCGCAATCGTGGCTCTTCCCCGACATATGAAAAGCATTGACTTGCTTGGTTTCCATCAACATGTCAATGGCATCAGTCAACTGAATTTCATCACCAGCACCAACAGGCGTTCTTTCAAGCAGTCCCCAAATCTCTGCCGGCAATACATAGCGGCCGACGATTGCCAGATTTGACGGCGCTTCTTCCCGATCCGGCTTTTCAACAACCTTGGTCATTGGCGCAGATTCACCCGGGTTCAGCTCAGAACCATTGATATCAGCCACACCATAGCTCGACACCTCTGACATTGGCACAGGTTCAACCATGACCTGGCTAACCTCGGTCTCATTAAAGGCCGTTACCATCGCAGCCATATTTTCCTTACGCAGATCGCTGGCCGCATCATCCAAAATAACATCAGGCAGAACAACGGCAAACGGCTCGTCTCCTACCAGCGGATGGGCACAAAGGACTGCATGCCCCAGACCTTTTGCCTGTCCCTGACGGACATGCATAATCGTGACATCTTTAGGACAAATGCTCTGTACTTCATCAAGCAACTGACGCTTAACACGTTTTTCTAACGTTGCTTCCAGCTCGAAAGAGGTATCAAAATGGTTCTCAATCGAGTTTTTCGATGAGTGAGTAACCAGCACAATCTCTTTGATACCAGCCGCCACACACTCATTCACTACATATTGGATCAGAGGCTTGTCAACGATTGGCAGCATCTCTTTGGGGATCGCCTTAGTTGCAGGCAACATACGCGTACCGAGACCGGCGACAGGGATCACCGCCTTACGAACAGGGGAAGTATTAGACATTCTTAATTCCATTAATCAATAATCGGGCAAACTATAACAAACTGTGGTTAAACTATCGACACCGTCTCTGGCAGTGAACACTGCCAATTATTTCTTCACAATATCTTCATTTTGAACACTAACTTTCACCGGCTTACCCAGCAGGTTAATCAGCATAAATGAACGTTTCTCGCCATCAGGCTCCTGGTAAATCGCTTCAATACCCTTGAACTGCCCCTGAGTCAACTTCAGGCTTTCACCTGGTTGAGGGAAGCTTGACAGTTTCACCTGATGCTCTTCACTGTCTTCGTTCATCATCAAGCCGTAGATCAGGTCCGGCTGAACAGTTTGGGGCTTGGCACCCTGGCGAATAAAGCTAGCCACTCCGCGTGTTGAGCGGATGGTGGTATAGCTGATCTCTTCCGGGTCGAAATAAACAAACATATAACCCGGAAACAGGGGTTCGGAACATTCCGTTCGCTTGCCCCTGACAATTTTTTGCACTGTCACCTGAGGGTAGTAACACTCAACACCTTGGCGATCAAGATTGATCACTGCGCGCTCCTGCTCGCTGCGCTTACAATATAGGAGGTACCAATCTTTCATAATTTTCTTAGCCTAATTCACGCCAACTGAAACACTCCCTAAATTATAAGTACTGATAAACAAAGAACAACTTATTCCAAAGTGGTTGATATCACATCAGATTCTCTCCAAACACCCGCCACAATTGTAACAACCATTAAAAACACAAAAATGCAACACAAAGCACCAACTTAAAAACAAAAAACAAAATATACATCCACACCAAACAGAAAAACCAGAATTATACACCAAACGAGCCATGTAAATCTGAGATTTCATTTTTGACCAAATGATATGCAACCACTTACAAATCAAAGGTTTACATTGTTTTTCATTTGTTCTGCAAATGTGAAAATTTGCAGTTTAAAAGTTTGTGCTTTATAAAAAGAGCCGAATTTGCAATCACACATACAACTCAACACAGAGAATAATTATGAGCAATCTGAGAAGTGGTACATTGCTTGGCCACCCTAAAGGTTTGTTTCTACTGTTTGGTACAGAACTTTGGGAACGATTTTCTTACTATGCCATGCGCGCGATTTTGGTGCTTTATCTGACAGATAAAACCATCAACGGCGGCCTTGGCTGGTCGACTCAAGACGCACTCAACCTCTATGGCATCTACACCGGTCTCGTCTACATCACTCCTCTAATTGGTGGATGGATTGCCGATAACTTCCTAGGTCAGCGCCGCTCAATCATTATTGGTGGTGTCCTGATGGCTCTCGGCCAGTTCACCCTGGCACTACCAAATAGCATGGTCGACCCGCACTCAGTTACTGCTTTCTACCTGGGTCTGGGCCTGCTGATCATTGGTAACGGTATGTTCAAGCCGAACATTTCAACCATGGTAGGTGACTTGTACGAAGATGGTGATAACCGTCGTGACGGCGCTTTCACTATCTTCTACATGGGTATCAACCTTGGTTCACTACTTGCGGGTATTATTGCAGGTGCTGCATCAGCGGCTTACGGCTGGAAGGCAGGCTTCCTGACTGCCGGTATCGGTATGGTTATCAGCCTAGTTACTCAGATGGTGTTTGCTGAACGTCTATTGGGCAATATCGGTAAAGAACCTGCAGCCAAGCGTGCCGCCGCGATGAACAAATCCGGTAAACAAGAGCCGCTAACCAAGCAAGAACGCGATCGCATGAAAGTTATCATGATCATGGGTCTGTTCGTGGTTATTTTCTGGGCTGGCTTCGAACAAGCCGGTGGTCTGATGAACATCTTCTCTCAGCAATATACTGACCGTATGATTGGTAGCTTTGAAGTACCAGCAGCATGGTTCCAGTCTCTGAACCCGTTCTTTGTAATCACGCTTGCTCCGATCATCGCTTCTATCTGGGTGAAAATGGGCCCTAAAGAGCCAAGCTCACCAATTAAATTTGCGATGGGTCTTTTCTTCCTTGCGGTAGGTTTCCTATGCATGATCGGTGCGGTTATGCAGCAAGGTGGCGATCTTACTGTTAAGACATCAATGATGTGGCTAGTAGGTGCATACTTCTTCCACACACTGGGTGAGCTTTGCCTATCACCAATCGGCCTGTCAATGGTAACCAAACTTGCCCCGCTACGCCTTGCATCTTTGATGATGGGTGCATGGTTCGGCTTTAACGCAATTGCTAACTATGTAGCCGGTATCATCGGTTCACAAGTGGGTGAAGCAGGTCCAATGGCAATCTTCAGCGGTATTGCAATTGCAGCAACAATTGCCGGTGTACTGCTACTACTTTGCTCAAATCAGCTTATCCGCTGGATGCACGGTGCAGAAGGTAAAGTTGTCGAAGAAGAAGCGACAGACGCGAAACCTGTTGAAGCATAAAAGTATAGGGGACTAGATCCTAGTTCCTAGGTAAAAGCATACAATGCAAAAGCGAGAGCCATTGGCTCTCGCTTTTTTGTTTTTAGGTTCTAGGTTCTAGGTTCTAGGTTCTAGGTTCTAGGTTCTAGGTTCTAGGTTCTAGGTTCTAGGTTCTGAAATGTTCAAAAGCCCACAGGAAGTATCAAGCTCTTCCTCGGCACTTTTCTTCCCAGGAACCAGAGCCCGCACTTAAAACCCGCACCGCTTTAAAGTAAGGCTGAAACTGGCCGAGCCAATTTCACTGAGAGATAGTCGACCTCCGGATTCGGAAAGCGGCAAATGGATGGTGTCATTTTGGTAGGCATTTTTACCAAGCCAGGGCTGAGCAACCAGCTCTTTATTACCTTCACTGGTTTGCAACATTGCAGCCAAGCCTGTCGATGTGACAGACAAGCTCTTGTCGCAGGCATCAAAAATACCAAATAAAGCTTTGATCGGCGCGGCATAACCCGAATGTTTCATCCCTTTTTCAATCAATTGAATCAAGCTTCGAATATCATGCTCATCGGCCATCCGAGTACGTAGGAAATCATTAAAGAAGGCCCTAATAAGCAAGGTGGTCGCGGTGCCATTGTCGTTATCTGTCGACGAGTCGACCAGGTAGAAGGCCAAACGCCCGTCCATGAGCCAGGTATAATCCAGTAGCACAGGCTGGACATCGGTCGACTGCAGAACACAATAATTCAACTGCCAGTCACCCTGCTTGGACTCTGTCTCCGGCATCAGACCCAGTAACAACTCGCGAGCAGCCCTCGGGTTGGCCTTGAGTTCTTCAATATGCCATTCCAGCTCCTCATCGACACAGCTCTCATCGCCTCCGATCCCAAACCACTGACTAGAAAAATCTCGGTTTTCCGTCACGGAATCTTGAGACTTCAGAACTGACAACATGGCTGACTTCAGCACCATGATGTTATCCAGCGGCTTGATCAGAAAATCCTTAACCCCATGGCGAAGCGCCGTAGCAACATCTGCCATATCACCAGTGCCAGAAATAACAATAATCGGCACCATCGGATACTGTACGGAAATCTCTTCGACAAACTCCATCCCGGTCAATACCGGCATTGCCAAGTCACAAAGCAGCACATCAGGGATGCCGTCTCTTAGCGCTTGTAACCCTGCCAGCCCGTCTTCAGCTTCACGCACTTTACAGCCCTGGCTCTCGAGGAAACCAGTGATCATTCTGCGAAAAACAGGATCATCTTCAACCACGAGAACATCTTTATCCTCAAGCAAAGGTTGTGCCCTCCATGAATGATGATTATCTTTTCCCTGAGTATGCTCAGGACGACATGCGGCTTTATCTGAATGCGTGTGCATGAAAACTCGAATTGCTAACCAATCTATCAAAAGCATAGGCCGGAATTAATATTCCGTCATAACTATCGCAGATTTCAGCCCGTAAATTATTGGATTATGCAACCTACTTCAAAAATTAACCTTTTCAAGGCATAAACATCGCCCTTTTTAGTAGGTAGAACCATGTTGATATTGATTTACAGCAAAACTTGTTACGATAGTGACACCTCATAGCACAATTTGTTATACCATTCTCCGATTATTAGTTTTCAGTGATTGTATGACTATGAAGCTTGACGATTTAAATTTGTTTCGTATGGTTGTTGAACACGGCAGCTATACTGCCGCCTCCCGTAAAACTCAGGTTCCAGTTGCCACATTAACACGACGGATCCAAGCCCTGGAAGAGTGCCTAAGCATTCGCCTGTTAAACCGTCACGCGCGAAAACTTTCACTGACAGAGGCCGGTCAGAAATTCTATGATGATTGTAGCCCTCTGCTGCAACAGTTGGTCGATACTACCGAGCACATTAGCGAAGAGTGCAAGGGAGCGGCTGGCAAGCTGAAAATTGCCGCTCCGTCAAACCTGACCAAAGTGATGCTGCAACCAATGCTGAATGCGTTTATGCAGGATCACCCGGCAATCAGTATTGAACTGCATATGAGCAGCGAGCCGGAGCAGCTTGATCCGACAGATTGGGATGTTATTTTTCGAGTCGGCCCGCAGCGCGACTCAACACTGATTGCCCGGCGCATCAATTCGGTCAAAGATATCCTGGTCGCCAGCCCAGATTATCTGAGAAATAACGCCGAACCCAAGCATGCCCAGGATCTCCATCAGCATTCCCTGCTCAAAGGCAAGCCATTGCTTCGCTGGCGCCTGACCGACAGTAACGGCGAGACCGTCACGGTAAATGAACGGGGACGTTTTGAAGCCAACCAACTTAATGTTGTGCGCAAAGCGTGTGCAAGCGGCCTTGGTATCACACTGATGCCGGATGTGATGCTGGAAAAATATATCGCCTCGGGTGAGCTGGTCCGTATTCTTGAAAACTGGTCGGCCAACCCACGGGAAGTCTACCTTCTCTATAACCACCGCGATTACCAGCCAGAAAAACAGCGTCTGTTCATTGAATTCGCGAGCGAATACTTCAAGCTTTAACCCCTACCTGATAGTTCTTCCACCTCCAGCCGGAATGTCCGGCTGGTGAGTACCAATTTCTTGCCAACCCTGATAACCCCGACTAAACGTTAATAGACTGAACAGAGCAATTGGCTGCCCTTTTTCGAGGCGTAGGAGCCAATGACACTTGATACAAAGGACTCCTAATTGTCCTGTTCAGTAAGGACTAAGAGCACAATCGTGATTTGGGGAAAGTGTTCTTTGAACCATTAATCTTATCGTGCAAAATCTCGCACAAGATAACGGGGAAACGTTATGATTCTGGGACATTTATTTGGGCTGTATACACACCCGAAACAAGAATGGCGTACCATTGACAAGGAACATGAAGGGTTCCAAAGCAGCCTTTCTCATATCTTGCTGATCGCGTTGCTGCCACCGACCTTTGCCTTTATCTCCAGTGTCTTCATCGGCTGGCGAATTGGCGTCGGTGAACCAATCTTCCTCACCCAATCCAGTGCATTAGGCATGTCTGTTGCCATGTATTTTGCACTCATTGCCGGTGTCTTTGCTCTCGCCTACCTCACTTATTGGATGAGCCATACATTCGGTTCGACGCCGACCTATACCCAGGCACTTGAACTTGCCGCCTATACGGCAACGCCGCTGTTCATGGTCAGTATTGCAGCTATTTACCCTCAGGTCTGGTTCCTGATGATTGCTGGCCTAATCGGGATCGCCTACTCGGTGTATCTGCTTTATACCGGCGTTCCAATTCTGATGCATATTCCTGAAGAGCGCGGTTTTATCTATTCCAGCTCCATTGTGACCTGTGGCCTGGTGCTACTGGTATCGATTATTGCCGGCTCAGTCATTCTCTGGAATCTCGGACTGGGACCTCAGTTTAGCCATTAAGCGGATAGAGACGAGTGAGGGGGTGGAATTAACCCCCTCCCAACCTCCCCCTTTAAAAGAGGGAGGAGCTAATAGAAGGACTACACACCCTCGTTATGCAATTCCAGGTTTGCCAAATCCTGCTGAATAGTACGCTGAGTCTTGGAATCTTCGCTACGCAACGACTCCAGATATTCAAGGTACTCCTGATTGACATCACCAGTCACATAGCTACCGCTGAATACCGAGGCTTCAAACTGCGGGATATCCGGATTTCCTTCCAGAACCGCTGACACCAGATCGTCAAGATCCTGGAAAATCAGGCCATCAGCACCAATCATCTTGCAGATTTCATCCACTTCGCGACCGTGAGCGATCAGCTCGTTGGCACTTGGCATGTCAATACCATAAACATTCGGGAATCGTACTTCCGGCGCTGCTGACGCCAGATACACTTTACGAGCACCCGCTTCACGGGCCATCTCGATAATTTGCTCGGAAGTCGTACCACGGACAATAGAATCATCCACCAGCAGCACGCTTTTATCTTTAAACTCAGAACGGATCGCATTGAGCTTGCGGCGAACTGACTTACGACGCATTTGCTGCCCCGGCATGATGAAAGTCCGGCCAACATAACGGTTCTTCACAAACCCCTGACGGTAAGGCAAATCAAGACTGCGAGCAATTTCGAGCGCACTGTCGCATGAAGTTTCCGGTATTGGGATCACGACATCAATGTCCAAATCATCCCATTCCCGCTTAATCTTCTCACCAAGCTTGGTGCCCATCCGAACACGGGCACCATACACTGACACCTTATCGATAAAGGAGTCAGGGCGGGCAAAGTATACAAACTCGAAGACACACGGGTTTAGTGTCGGGTTGTCAGCACATTGCTCGGTGAAGAGCTCACCGTCAAAGGAAATATAAACAGCTTCGCCTGGTGCCACATCGCGGACAAAGTCAAAACCTACTGCATCGAGAGCCACTGACTCCGAGGCAACCATGTATTCCGTTTTGCCGTCGACTTCACGCTTGCCCATACATAGCGGACGAATACCGTGCGGATCACGAAATGCAATAATACCGTGTCCGATCACCATAGCAACAACCGCATATGCACCCTTGACGATTCGGTGGACTTCGCGAACGGCTTTGAAAATATCTGTTGGGTTTATTGGGTAGGACTGAGCATGTTCGAGTTGATTGGCGAGGACATTAAGAAGAATTTCCGAATCAGAGGTCGTATTGACATGACGCCTAGCCTGCTCGAACAACGTCTCCCTGATTTCGGCTGCATTAGTGAGGTTACCGTTATGCGCCAGTGAAATACCATAAGGTGAGTTGACGTAAAACGGCTGTGCTTCCGAGGCACTTGAGCTTCCTGCCGTCGGATAACGGACATGACCGATACCTACATTGCCCTGAAGGCGCTGCATATGCCTCGCTTCAAACACATCACGTACCAGACCATTTGCTTTTCGCAGACGGAAACGATTGCTTTCCAGGGTAACAATACCGGCGGCATCCTGGCCGCGATGTTGTAGCACGGTCAGTGCATCATAGATAGACTGGTTTACCGGGGTTGAACCCACGATTCCGACAATACCACACATGTCCTAATTCCTCGTCACGCATTAAGTGCAATTATAACAGCCTACCCAAATCACGCTTATCAGCAGGGGCGGTATCTGCCGCCCCTGGTAACAATCAATGAATAAACAAACTGTCTAAATACCGATGCTACAGTGCACCGGGCAAAAAGCTTGATGTGTCTTTGAGGTAAGTGAAGAACCATTCAATCACGACGCCGAACTGCGGGATCAACTGCGACTCTTTCCACCAGTCGGCACTTGCAAACCCTGTAAACGCATCGATAAAGAACAGCAGGGCAGAGACAATCAGTACTCCCCTCACTCCGCCAAAGACAATTCCCAGAACCCGATCTGTCCCAGACAGGCCCGTTTTCTGTACTAACTGTCCTATTACATAGTTCACGACCGCACCGACAATCAGCGTCGCAATGAACAATGCTGCGATGGCACTACCGTTACGTAGCATCTCATCCTGTATATTCGTAAAGTACGCTGCCAGCTCGGTATAAAAGTTACTGGCGATGAAAAAGGCAGCGAACCAAATTACCAGTGACAAGGCTTCCTTAACAAAACCACGGATCAAACTGACCAGTGCAGAGAAGCCTATTACGCCTAAAATTACGTAATCAATCCAGATCATCATTTGTTATATTCATCTTGTTGGTGCGTATTCTAACAGAAAAAATGAGAACGCAAACGTTTACCTAAGGGTTTAGTGGGTTAAATCTGAGCAATCGGCCCTTTAGACCGGTTAATTTTTCCAATTCTTTGAGCTGGGTAGAAAGCTTGGATTTTGACACATCCGGACCAACAACAACTCGCGCCAGATCACCTTGCTGAGGCTGCTTGGGAAAAACATGTGCCTGATAACCGGCATCACGTAGCTTGCTGACCAGTTGGTTAGCGTTGTCAAAATTGCGAAATACACCAAGTTGTACAACCCAGCCGCTATCTCGGTTACCAACCTTTGGCTGTGTGACTGGGGCAGGTTCGACCTTGACCGTGCCACGCTCCGAGACAGTATTGCTCGCCTCCGGCTCATCAATCACGACGGTCACAGGCTCCGGCGGCAAATCGACCTCGGCAAACTCGGGCTCGGGGATCACTTCAAACTCCCCTTCCTCGCCAATTTCAGGCTGAAGCGGAATACTGGCAAACTGTTCTTGGTAATGCTGCTTCTTGCCATCAAACAAGTCAGGCAGAAAAATAACACCGATCGCCACCAAAATAATGGTACCGACCAAGCGGCTTTGGAATTTACTTGCCACGTCTACTCCTGGGTTGATGCTAAGTGACTGGAAATCTGACCGACAGTGTAAAACGAGCCAAATACGATTACCATATCCTCGTCGCCGGCCTCTGTCAGCGCTGTGTCATAAGCTTGTTCCGGCGTTGGGTAAGGCTGACTATCACCCGGCAAGTGCGCAATAATTTCATCGGCAGTCGCCGCCCTTGGCCCTTCAAGCGACGCTGGGTACCACACATCGACGACATCATGCATCTCTGCCACCGTTGCTGCTATATCCTTATCGTGCAGCATGGCTACAACAGCATGAATGCGGCCTTTGTTTTCGCGCTGCTTAACTAAAGCCAACTGCTGGGCAAAGTACTGTGCTGAGTGGGGATTATGTGCCACATCCATAATAACGAGCGGTGAGTCGGATACACGCTCCATTCGACCAGGCAGCGACGCCTTTGCCAGACCATTGGCGATATTCTCATCACTGATATCCAGCTCGGCAGCGCCCAAGGCCATCAGTGCCGTTGCCGCATTGGGCAGAGGAAGAGACGGCAAAGGTAAGTCATTAAGATCAAATGCCCCGCAATGCCAGCTCCAGCTATTCTCAGACTGCTTGTAATCAAACTGATAACCAACCTGATAAAGCTTGGCCCCAATGTCATCAGCATGAGCAGGAACGGTTGCCGGAGGATTAGGCTGACCACATATTGCAGGCTTCTGTGATCTGAATATGCCCGCTTTCTCATAGCCGATCACTTCAATATCGTCACCCAGCCAGTCGACATGATCAACGGCCAGACTGGTAATAACCGATACATCATGATCAACAATATTGGTGGCATCAAGGCGTCCGCCCAATCCCACCTCCAGAATAACCACTTCAACCTGATGGCGTTTAAAAAGCTCCAGAGCAGCCAGCGTGCCGAACTCGAACAGGCTCAAGCTTACGTCCTGCCGGTACATCTCAATGGCTGCAAATGCCCTGCTATGTTCATCATCGGCCAGCTCGGCGCCGTTGATACGGACACGCTCGTTATACCGAACAAGGTGAGGGGAACTGTAGACACCGACCTTGTATCCGGCGTCAAGCAAAATAGCTTCCAGAATTGCACAGGTAGAGCCCTTGCCGTTAGTGCCGGCAACAGTAATAACATGCGGTGCGGGTTTCGTTAACTGGCCGCGCTGAGCGACACGTGAGGCGCGATCTAATCCAAGATCAATGGCACTGGTGTGGAGGTTTTCTAAATAAGTCAGCCAATCGGCTAATGGAGCGGTGGCTAGTGGTGCTGTCAGTCCGGACATTTGTTATCGTTCTAAATTAATACCTATGATAGGTACTAATTTAACACTGAACCGAGTTTGAATTCATGTAAAGAGAGGAATAAATTCGCTCAACACATCACTTGTGCACTTTACTGATAGCTTCAACTATCAACCAAACCCGGTTCAATGGCAGAAAACGTTATTCTTTCTCGTTATCTGCTTCTTTTGACTCTGTATCGTCAGCCTGAACGTCCTCGGCAACAGCCGCAGGCGGAACAACCGGCACCACCATCGGCGACGTTGAATGAGTCAGCTTCGCGACAATACCACCAATACGTTGGCGCATTTCTCGACGATCGACAATCATATCAATCGCACCGTGCTCAAGCAGGAACTCACTGCGCTGGAAGCCTTCAGGAAGCTTCTCACGAACTGTTTGCTCAATAACACGCTGGCCGGCAAAACCAATCAAGGCTTTCGGCTCACCAATGTTGATATCGCCCAGCATTGCCAAACTTGCTGATACACCGCCCATGGTCGGATCGGTCAATACAGAGATAAACGGCAAGCCTTTGTCAGACAAGCGCTCCAGTGCTGCACTGGTTTTCGCCATCTGCATCAGAGACATCAGCGCTTCCTGCATACGGGCACCGCCACTGGCAGAGAAACAAACCAGTGCGCAGTTATTGGCGATTGCCTCATCGACAGCTTGTACAAACTTGGCACCGACTACGGAGCCCATTGAGCCGCCCATAAAGGAGAACTCAAAAGCACACGCGACCAGAGGTTGCTCCAATAACGTACCTTTCATCACAACCAGTGCGTCTTTCTCACCACTGTTTTTTTGCGCCGCAGAAAGGCGATCTTTATACTTTTTCGAATCGCGGAACTTCAGCTTATCCTGTGGCTCCATCTCTGCAGCGATTTCAACCTGACCTTCCGTATCAAGGAAAGTTTCAAGGCGACGACGCGCCTTCATACGCATATGATGATCACACTTAGGACAAACTTCTAAGCTACGTTCCAGGTCTGCGTGATAAAGCACTTGTTCACATGATGTACATTTGGTCCATACGCCTTCAGGGATGGACGCTTTTCGAGAAGAAACAATGTTGCTTTTGATCTTTTCAAGCCAGCTCATGAATGACCTTTCATCTTCTTATTTCCCGGCTATATAGCAGAGAATTATAAATTCGTTAATTTACCGAGGTGGAATTAAAGCACAAAGTTGTCGATCTGTAGATAAAAAACTGGTTGTACTAGTTGCTAAAGGGGAACTAGATCCTAGTTTATTCCCCTAATCCTTCTGTCAATCGGGCAAAAACAGCGGCCCAATCGGCGCTCTTGGCAACCCAAACTCTTCAGGGTAATCAACATCAACCAAATACAGACCTTCAGCTTTCGCCGTTGCACCCGCCAGAGTGCGATCTTTCTGCTCCAGTAACCACTTCATCCATTCAGGTTTTTCTTCACCGCGGCCAACCTTAATCAGGCTCCCGGTGATATTTCGTACCATATGGTGTACAAACGCGTTCGCCTTGATATCAATAATGACAAAGTTGCCCTGGCGAGACACATTCAGGTGCATTAGGTTACGCCAAGGACTACGAGATTGACAATACACAGCACGGAAGGATGTGAAGTCATTCTCACCCAGCAAATACTGACCGGCCTCTTGCATTTTCTCTACGTCGAGCTCGCCGTGATAATGGCTTACCCCTGTCCCCAAAATAGCGGGACGTAGTGCATGATTATAGATGATATAGCGATAGCGGCGAGCCGTAGCGGTAAACCGGGCATGAAAGTCATCACTCACTTCTGTCGCCCAGCGAACAGCGATATCTTTGGGCAGATTAGCGTTAGCGCCCATGGTCCAGGCAACCATCTTACGCTCGACGTCGACATCGAAGTGGACGACCTGGCCCGTTCCGTGTACTCCTGCATCGGTACGACCGGCACACTGTACTTCAACTGGCTGGTTGGCAACTTTACTCAGCGCTTTTTCCAGACGCTCCTGAACACTATCAACGTCACGTTGACGCTGCCAGCCATAATACTTGGCCCCATCGTATTCGATACCTAAAGCTATTCGCATAATTTACTTCGTTCTTACTGTCGGCGCAGCTGGCCTGTTATCAAGGAGTGAGGGATTATAGGGAAAAAAGCGAGAATAACAAAGTTCCGAAATCCTAGGGGCGAGTTCATAGAATCAGACAAATGACCCCATAAAAAAAAGCGAGAGCCATGGCTCTCGCTTTTCCTCGAACCTGAAAACTAAAACCTAGGTCCTAGTTTTCCTTCTTGTTCAGATACTAGGATCTCGATCCTCGCACCTTGTCTAACAGCCCCTTCGCTTCGCGTTTGATCTGGGCATCACCATTACTGGCAACCTCTTCCAACAAGCCAAGCGCACCTTCGCTGTCGTTCATCTCAAGATAAGCCTTGGCCAAATCCAGCTTGCTGGCATATTCCCCCTGGCTATCGACATCAAATGCAGCCACATCAGAAAGGACATCCGGGAACTCATCAAGCCCGACCTCCAGGTTCAGCGGCTCTTCTTCCACCTCGACCGGGTGCTCAGACTCTATGTCTTTCATCAGCTCGTCAATACTAATATACGCAGGAGAAGGATCGGCATCAGTAACCAGTTCACTGCCGCCAATATCGTCGAGTAATGCCTGCGATTCCGCTTCTGCCAGTAGCATTTCGGTATCAAAAGCAGCCACGTCTTCAATTTGCATCTGTGGCTGTTCAGCCCAGTTCTCTGTCTCTAGTACTGGTTCAGGGCTGGTTGCCGCCCAGATTGCCGAATCTTCTTCCGGCATATCAAGCTCTGAGCCAGAAAAGCTCGAATACTCGTCATCACCATCAAAGGTGTTCGACAGCAACTGTTCACGCTCGGCTTCAAGCTCATCCTGAAAATCAAAGCTTGGTTTAGTATCGATATCGTCTGTGTTATCCGCCACGGATTCATTCAGGTCCGAATGAACAGGCTCTGGCACACTCTCGCCAGCGATATCTTCCGATACAGAGTCAACATCATCACCCCAGGCAGAATCGATGCTGAGTGATTCTTGAGTGTCTTCTAGCTCAACAACAGCGTCTTGAGGAGCGAGCTCATCTTCCTGCTCATGCACTTTCTCATGTGCATGTTCACTCTCCTGTACAGTTGGCTCGATTGGCTGTGCTTCTACCTCTGCTTCTAGAACATTGTCAACCAATGTGTTCTCAGCCTGCACATTGTCAGGGCCAGCAAAGGCTTCCTCGGGATCGCTCAGCAGAGCAGCCATATCAAGTCCGGCGGAGTCGACAAACTCGTCGTCAAACATATCTGCCGGTGGCGTTTCAGGCTGAAGAGGTTTTGCGGCCTGCGGTTCTCTCAGCCCTTGCTCTACTTCATATTGTTCGAGTTCATGCTGTTCATCGAAAGACGCCTGCAAGGCTTCATCTTCGCTAAACTCTGGCAATGAGCTTGGGTCAATACTCTCGAACTCAATATTCTGCTCACCATGAATAGATGCTGATACGGGTTCCGTCGGCTCCGCATCCACTTCATCGGCCGGGCTTTGTTCCGCTTCTGGCTCATGGCTATCAGCCTGGACAGCTTCGGCGGCCTGCTGCAATTGCTTGACAATATTATCAAGCGCCTGCTGCTCTTCATCTTCTGACAACGGCGATGATAGCTCCTCGAGCTCTTCCGCTTCAGGGTCATTAAAAGCCGCTTCTTCGTCAAACTCAGGCAGATCATCAAGGGTTAACGGTTCCGGCGCTTCCAACTCAGGTTGCTCGGCAAATGCTTCTTCCTGCGGCGCTTCTTCCTGAAGTGGCTCTTCTTCTGTCCAGTCTTCCAGCGACGCATCGAGTAAATCATCAACAGATTGGTACTCAGATTCATCAACAGCTAGCAGAGCTTCAGGGGCTAGCTCTTCAGATACGGATTCATCTGATGCCAGATCAGGAGCGGCAACACTTTCTGGCTGGGCAGCTTCGGCTGCCTGTTGCAGCTGCTTAACAATATTATCAAGCGCCTGCTGCTCTTCATCTTCTGAAAGCGAAGGCGATAGGTCCTCTAACTCTTCTGCTTCCGGATCATTGAATGCCGCCTCTTCGTCAAACTCCGGCAAATCATCCAGACTTAACGGTTCCGGCGCTTCCAGTTCAGCTTGCTTGGCAAGATCTTCTTGTGGTGAGTCTTCAACCGTTACACCTTCAGAAGATACGTCTTCAGCGACTTTCGGCGTAACCAATTCAGGTTGTTCATCCTGAATGTCATTTTCCAGAACGTCGTTTTGAGGAGGCTCTTCTACAGATACCGGAACTTCAGCCTGAGGCTCAAATAGCGGCTCTGGTTCAGCCAAGACCACTTCGCCATCCGAAACAGGGAGTTCATCAGAATCGGCCTCAGTCAATACCGTCTCTTCAGGCTCGACAGCTGTTTCATCAACACTAGGTTTCTCAACATCAAGCTCTTCGGCACCAAGCTCCTGAATCCCGGCGTCTTCATCACCTGGTTCCTCTAGACTGGATTCCTCAGAACCAGAGTCAGTAGCGACATCAGAGTCAGTCGTATCACCAGAGTCAATGGCATCGAGAGCCGATTCATCCTGCTCAGCTTGCTCCGGCTGATGCTCAAAGCTTTCCAGCAGCTCATCAACACTCCGGCCAAGCACTTCGACATCGTCAGTTTCAGGTTCATCCAGCAACCCTTCAACATCCGCCAGCAACGCATCAATTTCATCGGCTTCTACCGGCTCTTGCTGTGGAAGTGACTCGCTTTCCTGTGGTTCTGCATCCGCTTCGCTATCTAACACTGGCTCCTGATCAAGCTGTTGCTCTGGTTCCTGACTGAGCGCATCAATAAGCTCCTGCTCTTGAATAGATTCTGCAACAGGCGCAGGTTCTGCTTGAGGTTCCGGGTCCGGATCTGCAGGCTGCTCATCCAACGCCTCATTGAATATCTCGGCAAAAGCTGACTGTTCAGGCTCAGGGAAATCGGCATCAGGTACTTGCTGTTGCTGCGATAAGGCGGCTTCGTTGTCAGATACCGACTCAAACTCAGGGTCTGAAAAATCAGTCTCGAACATTTCGGGCTCTGAAACATCAGATCCCACACTATCGCCAGGCTGTTCGTCGATAGCTTGCAGTTCATCACTGTCACTGCCTTGTTGTACATCGATGGCTTGCTGTTCATGAGTGCCTAGCGTCTCGTCTAGGCCTTGCGGTTCGGGCTCAGAAGCCGATAGCTCAGGAAGGCTGCTGTGCTGAGCAAGAATATCATCAAGTAGGTCAGTGCTATTCTCGTCAATAACGACATCATCAAGGTTCAGCTCATCTTCATCTTCGATTTTAGTATCGGATGCTGCTAAACCATCGTTGTCGACATCATCAAGGTCGTCATCAAGATCATCAACCAACTCGTCAAGTAATGCTGTGCTGTTTTCATCAATGGATACGCTCGGATTGAGCAGATCATTGGTGTCATCGTCACCAAGCAATTCATCAAGCAGTGCTGTACTGTTTTCCTCAACCTCGACTTCAACCTCAGTGCTTAACTCATCGTCTTCTTCTATCAGCTCATCGAGCAATGCCGTGCTGTTCGCTTCAAACAAAGCGTCAATATCATCTTCATCAACAGCTTCAGACTCAACGGCAAACATCGCATCAACATCGGCTAGCGCCTGATCAACGGCGGCCTGCTGTGCAGCCTCTTCGACAACATCAGCCTGCTCTGAACTAACCGGCGACGGAGATTCCGGAGTCTCTTCTACCTCAACCGAATCAAACAACGAATCCAGATCATCCTGATCAACCACCTGCTGACTTGCATCTTCTTGCGCAGGCTGATCGTGACTTTCCTGTTCCATTTCAACTTCTGACAGCAGATCATCCAAAATAGACTGATCAAGCAGCCCATCGTCAATCTTCTGCTCTCCGAGTAAATCGTCATCCAAGCCGACCGTGCTGTCATCAGAAAGATCAAAGCTGTCTTCATCATCGGCTTCGCTTTGAAGCGACTGCTCCCACATTGCGGCCAGAGCTTCATCCGAATTAGGATCTGAGGTCTGATCCATTTCATCCAGCGCTCGCTCCATGTCCTGGAGTCCAATCGCCTGCTCATCACCTTTCACAGAAATGCTGCTCGGGGTCAGGCCGCTGTCAATCTCGAATTCATCGCTACTATCTGTAGACAAATCGAGCATATCAATAGCATCGACTTCTTTATCCGGCTCGCCAGAGAAGAGGCTCTTTTCAGGATCATCAAACAACGAGTCGTCATCGCCCCCGAAAAGATCATCAATATCATTGTCATCGCTGAGCGGAATCTCCGGGTTAACCGCATCATCCTCAGGAGGAGGGGCCATCGCAGGTTTTTGTTCCGGGCTGTCTAGGGATTTAACCTCATCGTCACCCTCTTTCTTGCGTCTTAGCATGAAGAAAGCCAGTGCACCGGCAATCAGTGAACCAGGAAGGAAGGCAACTGCAGCTAACGCCCATGGGTTGGCTATCAGGTTATCAATCCATGACGTTTGAACAACAACAGGCTCCACCAGCTGGACCTTCTGTTGCTGAATGAACCCTTTGATTTGCTCTCGAAGGATCTCGTCACTGCTGATCTGATCCTTCAATGCCGTAACTTCGTGCTGCATCTCAGCAAGGCGAACCCGCAATAAATGATTGCTTTCCAGCAGCTTGGTCATTTGGACGTCAGACGCATCCAGCTGCGCCTGAAGAGCCGTTGGCTTAAGCGGAATTCCCCCTTTCGGGCTTTGCGGTGCCGACGACGAACTAGCCTCGCTGCTCACTTTAGGAGCAGCTTGACTCACCACTTCTTCTTTTGCGGCATCTGGCTTGGGAATCGGCTGGGCAACTACGGTTGGTGCTGGTGTATTCGCTCTTGGTGCTGGCGCACTAGATGGTGCAGGCGAGGATGTCTGACGTGACTGACGGCGCTGGTCAGCGGCCAGGCGACGCTTGACGCTATCAATGTTTTCCTGACGGATCTGCCCCAGGCTCGGAATGGTCAGCACGCTGCCGGGGATCAGACCATGAATATTGTTTTGCTCGAAAGCCTGTGGATTGGCACGGTGGATCGCACCGATGACCTGATAGACCGACACCTGATTGTTCGGGCGGTTACGGGTTGCAATAGACCACAGCGTCTCACTATTGGCCGTCGGCCCATAGCGAGTCGCAGAAGAACGGTTTGTTGAGGTATTCCGAGCCGTCTCAACAATCGTTGCAGGCTGCTCGTCAGCAGCAGGGCCAACAATACGTACCGTATTGGCCTGAACCGGTATATGGAAGGCTGCACTGGCGAAAATAACCGGTAATAGTAAGCGTTTTATCATAGTCGATAGGTCAGACACTGCCTACTGTCCTCTCTGGCAGGGAATAATAAAGTCGTTTCGAGTATCGCGTGAGTTGAACCGACAATCGAAGTCATGGCGCTAAGCATAATGAATCTATCGACCACACATCAAGACTCTTGAGCGGTAATTGAGGGTTGTTGCTCAAAGGAAGGGCCCTGCATCAACAATACTTAATGTAGTCAAAGATAATTCCGCCCTCTTTCAAGGGAGGGTTGGCAAGAGGCTTCAACCCCACCCTGGCCCTCCCCTTCATAAGGGGAGGGAACAAGTACGTGAGAATTACAAGTACTCTTCAATCAGTTTCTCGGCAATCTGTACACTGTTTGTTGCTGCGCCTTTACGGACGTTATCGGCAACAACCCACATGTTCAAACCACACGGATGACTGATGTCTTCACGGATTCTGGCAACCATAACATGGTCTTTTCCTGTTGCATCACCCACCTGGGTCGGATAGTCATTACCGTGGAATACTTCAATGCC
Source organism: Photobacterium proteolyticum (assembly GCF_001939735.1). Classification (GTDB taxonomy): domain Bacteria; phylum Pseudomonadota; class Gammaproteobacteria; order Enterobacterales; family Vibrionaceae; genus Photobacterium; species Photobacterium proteolyticum. The sequence goes on along the minus strand of NZ_MJIL01000069.1, from coordinate 299,903 downwards.
TTCAGCATTTTCAAGCAGGCTGACAGCCTCCTCGACATGGACTGGCTGGCATGTTTCCACATGTACCGCTTCGGCATGGCCATAGAACACAGGGACGCGAACACAGGTCGGGTTAACGCGGATATTATCGTCACCCAGAATTTTCTGAGTTTCCCACACCATTTTCATTTCTTCTTTGGTGTAGCCGTTATCCATAAACTCATCAATGTGCGGCAGGCAGTTAAAGGCAATTTGCTTGTCGTAAGCCTTGTTTTCCGCCGGTAGGCCGTTTAACAGCTTAGCCGTTTGCCCCGCCAGCTCATCGACACCTTTCTTGCCCGAGCCTGAAACCGACTGGTAAGTGGCAACATTGATGCGCTCGATACCATACGCTTCGTGGATTGGCTTAAGTGCCACCAGCATCTGGATGGTCGAACAGTTCGGGTTAGCAATAATGTTTCGGTTCCGGTAATCAGCCAGCGCATGCGGGTTTACTTCCGGCACCACCAAAGGTACATCGTATTCGTAGCGGAAGCGTGATGTATTATCAATCACAACCACGCCGTGATCAGCAGCAATCGGTGCCCAACGGTCAGACGTTTCCGCACCGGCAGAGAATAGTGCAAGCTGCACCTGACTCCAGTCAAATTCTTCTACATCTGTAACACGAACACTTTTGCCCTTAAAACGCAACGTGTTGCCTGCGCTACGCTCAGATGCTAGCAAATATAGATTGCGAACAGGAAAATTGCGTTCCTCTAGAACTTCGACGATGGCCTCACCGACAGCACCTGTTGCGCCGAGTACGGCAATATCAAATTCCTGGCTCATGGAGTTTCCTCTACTGTAAAACCTAATTTAGCCAGCGACTCTACCCCAAAACCCGTCTCTCCGGCTACTGTAATTGCGCTATATTCGCGCCGATCCCAATAATTTTTTCTCATCAAGTCAAAAGCCGCAGCCATCTGCTGATCGTTACCCGCACTTTGGATCATTTCACGACGAAACAAGGCATCATCTTTGCGGACATCATAGATAAGCTGGATCAGGGTAAATAAGTCTTCTTCTTGCCACTTCTTACTCAGCTGGACGAAGGGGATCGGTGCCACTGGCAACAAACTGGAGGCCGACACCTGCTTATCGAGGCCAAGGAACTCACAATAGCGATTAAACACCATAGTGGTACCCCGCGCCTTACCTTCGAGGCCATAGCCGGCAATATGCGGGGTTGCAAACGCCAGCAACGGCAGTAATTCGAGATCCACCAGCGGCTCATGCTCAAAGACATCCAACACAGCAGTTAACGGCTTGCCCTCTCCACTGCTGGCCTGTTGCAGCGCCACTTTCAATGCCTGATTATCAACCACAGGACCGCGCGCAGCATTAATCAGTATGGCTCCCGGTGCCAAGGTGTCCAAAAAGGCTTCATCAACCAGGTGGTAAGTCGGGAAGTCACCGTCACGAGTGATTGGCGTATGCAGGGTAATGACATCACACTGTGTCTGTATCGTTTCTAACGAATGGAATTGACGGCTATCGCCCTGCTGCTCTTTTAAAGGGTCATTGAGCAAATAACGGATCCCCAATGCATCAAGGCACCGGGCCAGGTAAGTACCCACATTACCGGCTCCAACAATACCGATGGTTTTGTCAAAAACCGAAAAACCTTGCTGCTGCCCCAACACCATCAAGCTACTGAGCACGTATTCCGCCACGCCGACCTTGTTACATCCGGGCGCGGCAGTAAACGTGATGCCTTGCTGTTCAAGCAACGCCTGATCGACATGATCCTGCCCCGCGGTAGCCGTTCCGACAAAGCGCAACTTATCGGCTTTTTCTAGCAACGACTTGTTTACTTTGGTCACTGAACGGATCATTAGGGCATCGACGTCGATGAGATCATCGGACGTTAACGTCCGACCCGGCTTCGTCACAACCTCGCCCAGCTGGCTGAATAAATCGGCCGCATAAGGCATGTTTTCGTCAATAAGGATTTTCATGGGGTTAGATCCGAGTATCGAGTATCGAGTATCGAGTATCGAGTATCGAGTATCGAGTATCGAGTATCGAGTGAGAATTCAAGAAACTCATTGTACTGTCAAGCCATTGCTTTTCCTAGAGCTCTGAGGTTTGCAGTCTGCAAGTCATTAATATGAGTCAAACTTTTCTGCTCTTATTACTTGCTCCTCGAAACTCGTCTCTAGAAGCTCGCTCCTGCTTCAGACATAAAAAAACCCGGCATAGCGCCGGGTAAAAAAATCCAGGTTATAAAAAACACTCGCTTCTGCAATAGACAGCTCCCGCAAAAGAAAATACTATTCACATAAGCTAATGTCGCGTCTGTCTAATAGGCACTGGCTATAGAAACAGCAATCTTCGAAGTCTCGCCAAAGTCGTCTTAGATTGGTTCTTAGCCAGTGCCGTCCCGGAAAAAGATAAAAGGGGTTTAGGGGCGAGTCATGAGTGTCGAGTTTCAAGGTGAGCCTAACTCGTCTTTTCTCGATACTCGTCCCTCTATCTCATATTTCGAACCCCGTATCTCTATTCTCTCCCGAAGGCTTAACCTTCGTATTTCTTAATCACAAGTGTTGCGTTCGTACCACCGAAACCGAAGCTGTTAGACATCACTGTTTTCAGCGGTTGCTCACGGGTTTCAGTAACAATATCCAAGCCTTCTGCCGCCGGATCCAAGTTATCAATGTTGATACTTGGCGCAACAAAGCCGTTATCCAGCATCAGTGTCGAGTAGATAGCTTCATGCACACCAGCGGCACCCAGAGCGTGACCTGTCATCGCTTTAGTCGCAGAAATAGCCGGGCTCTTCTCACCAAACAATTCCTGGATCGCACCAAGCTCTTTCACATCACCAACAGGTGTAGAGGTACCATGGGTGTTGATGTAGTCAACCGGTTCGTCAAGATCCTGCATTGCCATCTTCATACAACGCACCGCACCTTCGCCAGAAGGCGCTACCATGTCGTAACCATCTGATGTCGCACCGTAGCCTACGATTTCACCGTAGATTTTCGCGCCACGAGCCAGAGCATGCTCAAGCTCCTCGACAACCAGCATACCGCCGCCACCAGAGATAACGAAACCGTCACGGTCTGCATCATAAGTACGAGATGCCTTAGTCGGATCATCGTTGTACTTAGTCGACAGGGCGCCCATCGCATCGAACATCATAGTCAGCGTCCAGTCCAGCTCTTCACCGCCGCCGGCGAAAACCACATCTTGCTTGCCTAGCTGGATAAGCTCCAATGCGTGGCCGATACAGTGTGCAGACGTTGCACAAGCTGAACTCATGGTGTAGTTCACACCACGGATTTTAAACGGTGTCGCCAGACAGGCTGATACTGTCGATGACATGGTACGAGGCACCATATAAGGACCGACACGCTTGACGCCTTTCTCGCGTAGAATATCAACGGCTGCAGCCTGATTATAAGAGGATGCGCCACCCGAACCCGCCACTAGGCCAGTACGGTCATTGGAAACTTGTTCTTCAGTCAGGCCGGCGTCTTCAATTGCCTGCTCCATAGACAAATACGCAAATGCTGCTGCATCGCCCATGAAACGCATTTTTTTACGGTCGATATGCTCAGACGGGGTCATCTTTAAGTCGCCCCAAACATTGCTTCGCAGCTTCATTTCTGCGAACTGTTCAGAGAAGTTGATACCGGATTTACCCGTTTTCAAAGACTCCAGCACTTCTTTAACGTTGTTACCAATGCTGGATACGATACCCATGCCTGTAATTACGGCTCGTTTCATGATGAATTCCTACTGTCATTTAACGCTGATGATAATAACGGGTTTATTCACAGAAAGTGGTCAGCTTTCCCTACTATCAGGTACAATCCCCGTCAATTTCACTTTATTTAATCGTTAGTGCTTCTGTTTCTGTAGCTTAGCCAATCAGATTCAGACCATCACGATATCTGTTACACCATTTACATGAGGTTTCCCTTTGTCTGAGTTGTCTAACAAGCGCATTGAAAATGCCATTCTTGACTGGAACGAGTCCGGTACCCCGGTATCCAATGACTTTGACGATGTTTATTTCTCCAATACCAATGGGTTAGAAGAAACACGCTATGTTTTTCTCAAACAAAATGGCTTACCCGAACGTTGGGAAACCTTCAACCGCCGCCGCTTTGTCGTGGCCGAAACCGGATTTGGTACCGGCCTCAACTTCCTGGCCGTCTGGCAATGGTTCAAAGCCTTTCGCAAGGCTCACCCGAATGCAGCCACCAAAGAGCTTCACTTCATCAGTTTCGAGAAGTTTCCGGTCACCAAAGCCGATTTAATCAAAGCTCACCAGTCCTGGCCCGAGCTGTCCGAACTAGCCGAACAGCTCCATGCCCATTACCCGCCAGCCGTTGCCGATTGCCAGCGTATTGTGCTGGAAGATGGCATGATCACCCTCGACTTATGGTTTGGCGATATCAAAGAGTGTATGCCTCAAGTATGGACCAATGATGACGGTATCGTGGATGCCTGGTTCTTAGATGGTTTCGCGCCGAGCAAAAACCCGGAGATGTGGAATCAGAACCTGTTTGACGGCATGGCCAAGCTGGCGCGCGTCGGCTGCAGTACAGCAACATTTACGGCAGCAGGCTTTGTTCGACGCGGCTTGATCGACGCCGGTTTCGAGATGAGCAAGGTGAAGGGGTTTGGCACAAAACGGGAAATGCTGGCAGGCACGCTGAACCAACGTCAGCACCAGGCGAACTATAAGCCTTGGTATGCACGCACCAGCGCTGAACATACCCGTGATATTGCCATTATCGGTGGCGGTGTCGGCTCGGCAACCACGGCATTATCGCTGGTACGCCGTGGAATGGACGTTACCTTATATTGTGCCGATCCTCTGCCGGCTGAAGGTGCCTCAGGAAATCGCCAGGGCGCAGTCTACCCACTGCTTAATGGCTCTAATGATGCGTTATCTCGCTTCTTTGCTCCGGCCTTCCTCTATGCCCGTCAGTTTGTCGAACAAGCTGCCGAGAAAAAATCCTTTGCCCATGAATGGTGTGGTGTCACCCAGCTAGCCTGGAATGAAACAGCAGAGAAAAAGCTTGGAAAAATGATGGAGGGCGGGTTTCCCGACACCCTGATTAGACAGCTAGATGCCGAGCAAACCGAACAAGTTACCGGCATCCCGTCGGGCCATAGCAGCGTAAGCTACCCGCTTGGCGGCTGGCTATGCCCTCAGGAACTCACCCGCGCCCTCATCCAGCTAGCACAAGAAAGTGGCCGCCTGACACTCAAAAGCAATACAGATATCTGCAAACTTACTCAGCACGATGATCAAACCGGCTGGGTACTCACTGATAGTGCGGCAAACCAATACCAGCATGCAGCGGTTATTGTTGCCAACGGTCACCGTTTTGCAGAATTTGAACAAACTCAGGCCATTCCCGCCTATTCGGTCAGGGGGCAGGTCAGTCATATCCCCACCAATAAATCGCTATCGCAACTAAAAACGGTGCTTTGCTATGACGGCTACCTGACACCAGCCAACACCGCAACTCAAAGTCACTGTATTGGTGCCAGCTACCGCCGCGGCAGTACCGATCTAGCGTTTAGCGAGGAAGAACATGTTGATAACAAGCAGCGGCTAGTTGACTGCCTGCCAGATGCTAACTGGCCTGCAGAGATCGATATGACTGAAAAGCAGGCTCGCGTAGGCGTTCGCTGTGCCAGTCGTGACCACCTGCCGTTTGTCGGCGATGTTTGCAACTACGAGACATTGATCGAGCAATATGCTGATTTGAGAGAACAACAAGACAGCGCAGAGAATGTTCCAGCTTATCCGAACCTCTACTCGATGATAGGTTTAGGCTCTCGCGGATTAAGCTCTGCTCCTTTGCTAGGTGAACTGCTGGCATCACAGATCTGCGGCGATCCGCTGCCGCTACCTAATGATGTGCTAGATGCCCTACATCCGGGACGGATGTGGGTACGCAGGTTAGTTAAAGGGAAGAAATTGTAAGAAGCCGAGTTATCGAGAGGCGAGTTTAGAGATACGAGAAAAGGCAAGAAAGCGCTTTTTTTCGATACTCGTCTCTAGACACTCACACTGAGTTCTACTCAGCCTGAACAGTTACCGGTGGTGCCGGATCGTCACCGCCGCCGGTATCTGACACCGCCACACCAATAACGATTGCTGCTACACCCACAGCTAATACTGTCGCCGTTAAACCACCCGCAGAGGCCGCCATCGCGGTATCAATTCCGGCAGCCGTTCCCTTAGCTTCAGCCGTAGCTTGAGAAGCCGCATTCACCGATGTAGCCGTCGAGGTATTGGTCGCAGCTCTAGAGGCTGATTGCGAACTAGTCGCGTCTGCCGCGCATGCAGACATGCTCATCATCCCGGCACAAAAAAGTGCAATTATTGATTTATTCATATCATCCCCGAACACATAAGCGAGTTTATTGATATGAATGTAAGTATAGGAGAGTTACCGGGATCGATAGGCAAGTTAACAAGGAGATCCCGATAGTCTTAAAGGTGAGAAAGTGATGAAGGCAAGACAAAAAGAAACGAGATGATATTCATTTGATAATCAGGAAAAACTCCACTAGATATTATTAAAGTGCAAACCGGTAAATTATTGGATGAAAGTTACATAGTCCGCATTTACTCGCAAGGTGAGGGATACTAATAAGTGAAAAACTTAACTTGCTTTAAAGCCTATGACATTCGTGGACAACTGGGTAACGAATTAAATTCTGACATAGCCTATCGTATAGGGCGTGCTTATGGAGAACACTTAAAACCTCAAACCGTCGTGGTTGGAGGTGATGTACGCCTCACTTCTGAGGAATTAAAATCTGCGTTATCAAAAGGCTTGACGGATGCTGGTGTTGATGTGATTGACATTGGTATGACAGGAACCGAAGAGATTTATTTTGCAACCCAATTCTTGGGGGTTGATGGCGGTATTGAAGTGACTGCCAGCCATAACCCGATGAACTACAATGGTATGAAGCTGGTTCGTGAAAACGCAAAGCCAATCAGTGACGATACCGGGCTTCGCGATATTCAAGCCCTTGCGGAGAGAAATGAATTTCCTGAAGTCACTCAACGTGGCGTATTAATCAAGCAATCCAACCTAGTGCCTTATGTTGATCACCTGATGACTTACATTACTCCCGGCAACATAAAACCTATTAAGCTGGTGGTGAACTCTGGTAACGGGGCAGCAGGTCATGTGATTGATGAAATCGAAAAGCGTTTTGGCGCACTTAGTGTGCCAGTTGAATTCATCAAGATTCATCATAAAGCGGATGGCAACTTCCCGAATGGCATCCCAAACCCATTACTTCCTGAGTGTCGTGCTGATACTGCAAATGCGGTGGTAGAACATAAAGCTGATATGGGTATTGCCTGGGATGGTGATTTTGATCGCTGTTTCTTGTTTGATGAGGAAGGAACATTTATCGAAGGTTACTATATCGTCGGCCTATTAGCGGAAGTCTTTTTGCAGAAATACTCAGGTTCGAAGATCATTCATGATCCACGCTTAAGCTGGAACACTATCGATATTGTGAATGCTGGTGGTGGCGAGCCTGTTATGACAAAAACCGGACACGCCTTTATTAAAGAACGTATGCGCAAGGAGGATGCTGTGTATGGGGGGGAAATGAGTGCTCACCATTACTTCAGAGATTTCGCTTATTGTGATAGTGGAATGATACCGTGGCTATTGGTTACTGAACTTCTTTCTGTTAATAATATGAAATTATCTGAAACGGTAAAGAGTCGTATCGAAGCATATCCCTCATCTGGTGAAATAAACTCTAAATTAAAAGACCCTCAAGCAGCAATATCTCGTGTACGAAGTTCATTTGAATCTGATGCTTTGATAGTTGATGAGACTGACGGTATAAGTATAGAGTTTGAAGGTTGGCGTTTTAACTTACGCTCATCAAATACCGAACCAGTAGTTCGCCTTAATGTAGAATCTCGGCGAAATATTCCATTAATGGAAGAAAAAACGCGAGAAATATTAGATTTGCTACGACAATGATAGATACTTTGGTGTCCATATAATGTGTGACATTGGCATTTCTAATAAACGTGAGAAGCTAGATGAGAGTATCGAGAGGCGATAAAATCCTTTCAAAATTATTCGCCTGTCTCGCCACTCTCTTCTCGTTACTCGAACCTGTTGTTCACTAATCAATCTTCCCCGAACAAATCGCGGGTATAAAGCTTATCGGCAACATCTTCGAGCTCTGCTGCCATGCGGTTTGAAACAATTACGTCAGACATGAGCTTGAACTGCTCAAGGTCAGTGATCACCTGAGAGTTAAAAAACTCCTCTTCCTGTAACACTGGCTCATACACAACAACCTCTATACCTTTCGCTTTAATACGTTTCATGATGCCCTGAATGGAAGAGGCACGAAAGTTATCAGAACCACTCTTCATGATCAGGCGAAAAATACCCACCACACTCGGCCGCTTGCTGATGATCGAATCAGCAATAAAATCCTTACGGGTTCTATTCGCCTCCACAATAGCGCCAATGATATTGTTCGGTACTTCCTGGTAGTTTGCCAGTAGTTGCTTGGTATCCTTTGGCAAGCAGTAACCACCGTAACCAAAAGACGGATTGTTATAATGAGAGCCGATACGAGGGTCTAACCCAACACCCTCGATGATCTTGCGACTGTCGAGGCCATGTTTTTCAGCGTAAGAATCCAGCTCATTAAAGTAGGCCACCCGCATAGCAAGATACGTATTAGAAAATAGCTTTACCGCCTCAGCTTCGGTCGATTCCGAAAACAACACCTCAATATCTTCTTTTGCCGCCCCCTGTACCAAAAGCTCTGCAAAACGCTTTGCACGCTCTGAGCGCTCACCCACGATAATCCGGGAAGGATAAAGATTATCTAACAGTGCCTTCCCTTCACGCAGGAATTCAGGCGAAAAAATAAGGTTCTCACAACCGAGTTCTTGTTTAACTCGCTCGGTATAGCCAACAGGTACCGTAGATTTGATGACCATCACCGCTTCGGGATTGATTGCCATCACATCTTTAATCACACTTTCGACCGAAGAGGTATCAAAGTGATTTGTCACCGGATCATAGTCGGTCGGTGTCGCGATGATCACATACTCTGCCTTCTCATAAGCACACTGCTTATCTATCATGGCAACTAGATTTAACTCCCGCCCAATCAGGAACTCGCTAATTTCTTTATCCTCTATAGGAGAAATTTGCTGATTGATTAGGCTTACTTTGTCTTCAAGAATATCAAGAGCTATCACCTCATTGTTCTGTGCTAACAACACGGCATTAGACAACCCGACGTATCCTGTTCCTACAACAGTAATATGCATTACTAAACCTCAAATCATTCAATTTTCAGCTTTTAGGGAATAATTCATATTGTAACAATACTTATAAAGCACCGTATAAGGTCACTATTGTAGAGTAGTCGTTTTAACGCTTTATGACATGATTATTTAACTCGTCTTAAAATTATCCGGCCTATTAATCCAGCGTTTCGCTTGCTGTTACGATGATCTCGCAATCAGGTTTTACTACAGCCAGTTTTTGAGCCAAGGCTTCCTGTGCGGCAACATCACCATGGACAATCCGAATTTGCGAAGGACCATTCTTGATATTTGCCACAAACTGAATCAAATCATCCTGATCGGCATGAGCAGAGTAACCCGACAGCGAATGGATAGCTGCATTCACTTCTACCCGACGATTATTAATATCAACAGATTTAGGCTGCTCCAAGAGCTGGCGCCCCAAGGTCCCTCTCGCCTGATATCCCACCATCACTACATCCGTTTGGGGCTCCGGCAGTAAAGATTCAAGATAGTTCATAATCCGACCACCAGCACACATCCCGCTTGCTGCAACAACAATCGCAGGCTCTCCAGTCGCTTTCAGTCGATTAACAAGCGCAATATGATCAGAGTGCTGATTGATAGTCACGCACTGCTCAAAAGACAAGGGATGCCGCCCGCTGATCACCCGCTGCTTAGCCTCTTTTGCCCATAGCCGCTGGAAAGTAACATACTGCTGCGTAACTTCCATTGCCAAAGGAGAATCCAGGATCACAGGAAGTTGATGCCAATTCACTGTAGAGTCAACTTGTTTAGAAATGCCTTTCATTGCCTTGGCTATCAAATTCTCTATATCGAACAGCAATTCCTGGGTACGACCGACGCTAAACGCAGGGATCAATATTGCCCCACCATCTTTAAGAGAACGGTCTATGAGTGAAGTTAAGTGTCGCTCACGATGACAAACAGACTGATGCTGCTTGTTACCATAAGTGCTTTCTATTACCAGTGTGTCAATCTGTTCGGGTGATTGAGGGTCAACATGCAATGGCGTATTCGAGGAGCCAAGATCGCCGGAAAAAACGACTTTACGCCCACAGGAATGACTTATCTGCCCTTCTTCCGGCAATACAAGCTCGATATAGGCCGACCCCAGAATATGGCCGGCAGGGCGAAAGCAGATACTTACCAACTCACTACTAGGCAAAATCAGCTCGACACGACAATCAAAAGGAATAGGCTTTAAAAGCTGCTGTACCAATTGGGTAAACCTGCTGCACTGAACCTTATTCAGCCCAAGGTGGATTTTTAGGCCATCCTCCAGCATTAACGGCAATAACGCAGCCGTTGCTTCTGTGGCATAAATCGGCCCACGAAAGCCCGCCGCCAATAACCAGGGCAAACGCCCAACATGATCAATATGACAGTGTGTTAGCAATAGCGCACGTATATGCTCGATTGGAAAATCAATATCTAACAGGCGCCCGCCTTCCTCTCCCTGGAACAAGCCGCAATCAATAAGCAGTCCGTAGTTGCCGATTCGTATCTCATGACACGAGCCCGTTACGCCAGTACGAGCACCATGATGGATAATGTTCACTCTTTTGCCCTATGGTTTGTGAGCCTGCACCGATGATGGCAAAAGCATAACGAAGGGTAAGCGTTCACAATATTTTGCTAGAGACATATCACGGAAAAAAAACCATTCATGCGAGCGATATAGTACTAGGGGAAAGATAAACGTGATAAACGGTAACCAACAGTCTTAAAAAAAAGACAATAGCAATTTTGACACACCTTGTGGTGACACATAAAATTTCACATAGTAAGGTACAACAAAATAGTTCATTACCAAGCCTTCAAGGCTAGTATAAAATTTTAAATATACGCAATAAACATTTCTAAAACGTTACCTTACTCGCTATTACCAATTTAGCGAACCACTTATTGCATATGTAACTTTAATGTCATCCGTAATAGATATAACATATGTCAGTTTTTTGCTTATATCTAAAAGGTCATCCCTATGGACAGTGGACTTGCTCTCATCTTTATCGTTTCTTTCGTCAGCCTGTTTGTGCTGCGAAAGGTAGCCAAGAAGATCCAGCTCGTCGACGTTCCATCTGGAAGAAAACAGCACCTTGGCACTATTCCTCTTATCGGCGGTCTCGCTATTTTTGGCACCGTAACGCTTGCGCTATTCATGACACCAGACCTGGCCAGAGACACTAACCTTTACCTGTTCTGTGCTTCGGTTCTGGTTTTCACAGGTGCAATAGATGACAAATACGACATTAGCTTCAAAGCACGACTCGTCATTCAAGTCATGATGTCTGTCATCATGATTAAATTCGGCAGCCTGTACCTTGCCAGCCTCGGTAACTTACTGGGCTTTGGCAATTTGACCTTAAACACACCATTGAGCTACCTCATTACAACGTTAGCTGTTCTCGGAGCCATAAATGCCTTTAATATGGTTGATGGCATAGATGGATTACTCGGAGGTCTGGCTACAGTCACCTTTTCATCGCTCGGCTACCTGTTCTGGCTTGACCATCAGCTAGATCTTTACCATTTCTGCCTGGTTATCGTTATCGCAACAATCCCCTATGTCATGCTCAACCTTGGCTTCCCGCTTGGACAACGCTTTAAGGTATTTATGGGCGATGCCGGTAGTGTATTCATTGGCTTCACCGTCATTTGGCTTTTGGTCAACGGGACTCAAGGCGAAAGCACACCACTTCGCCCAGTAACGGCGTTGTGGTTAATTGCTCTTCCACTTATGGATATGACAACTATCATGATCCGTCGTATCCGCAAAGGACAATCGCCGTTTAAGCCTGACCGTGAACACCTTCACCACATCTGTCAGCGCATTGGCCTATCACAAAGAATGACCCTTCTTGCTATATGTGGTTTAGCATCACTGTTTGCCTATATCGGCGTGCTTGGTGAACAAGCTAAGGTGAGCGAATCAATCATGTTCAACGCTTTCCTTATGCTATTCGCTACCTACTACCTGTCTATCACACATATTTGGCGGATCACGGCATTCCTTCGCAAGATCAACATCAATATGACAGAACTAGCCAGCAAGAGAGCCAACAGAGAAAACAGAAGCTAATTAACCCTAGATAAAACGTACATTGTTAATGGCTTAGGTATAAACAGCACCCTCTATAGGTCACATTATCTAAAGACGTCTCATAACTGCTACTTACATCCTACCATATAAAGGCTACACTTCATTTGTGCTCCGATGTGGCATAGCAATACTTTCAGTAATTTAAACGACATTGCATTATGATGAAATTACCGGAAGCATGATTATAACAAGAACTCTGTTAGTAGGAGGATGTATGCAAAAAAGAACAACTTTCAACTGGAGAGTAGAAGAACTTTTTGATGCAATCTTCGAGGCAGGCTTTATTTCCCTGTGGAAAGGATCTCTATTTCTAGACGAGCTTGAAAAATACGATAGACAATCGAAGGCGATGAGACGAGAAGATAGAAGGCAGGAATATTTGAAGTAAGTAGAACAATGTTCATTAAAGCACTTAATAGCAATAAGCCCTGTTGCTATTTAGGCAATTACAACAGGGCATAAGTACGAACACTCTTAGCTACCGCATATATTTATTTTTCTGAGTTTGTTTGTTGTGGAGCTTGGCCTTGCGTTTCTAAACTAAAATCAATAGGTTTATTCGTGCCAAACAGCTTATGGATAAAGGTAATAATACGCCAGATATGGCTGATCACAAAGAAGTAAACCGCAAACACACCTAAGAAGCTAGCAAACATTACTGATTCACTGATCTTCTCCATATCAGACCAAATACCAACACCTGCCATGACTATAGCCATTGTACATATCACGAACAGCGACATACTTGAAGAAAGCCCAATACGTTGACAAATATGATGAAGGTGCTCACGATCCGGCCTAAACGGCGATTGCCCTTTTCTTATACGACGAACCATGATTGTTGCCATATCCATAAGAGGAATCGCAATAACCCATAATGCTGTTACCGGGCGAATATAGGTATTGTTCTCACCTTGAGTCGCTTCAATCAGCAACCAAATTACAGTGAAACCAATAAAGATACTGCCGGCATCGCCCATAAATACCTTAAAACGGCGCCCTAGAGGAAAACCAAGGTTTAACATGATATATGGCACGATTGCAGTCACGATCAAGCCACAAGTCATTGCCAAATCCATGTTCCCGTCAACTAGGAACATGAAGCCAAGCGCACCAAAAGTTACAGATGCCAAACCACCAAGCAGCCCATCAATTCCATCGACCATGTTGAAAGCGTTAATCGCACCGATAACACCAAGAACAGTAATGAGATAACTAGCAGCAACGGATAGCTCTATGGCTTCACTGCCCATCAGGTAACCCAAATTATGAAGGCTCTTATCACCAATCAGCATCATCGCAAACGACACACCAGCCTGAATAATAAGCCTCAGCTTAAAACTGATATCGTAGCGATCATCAACAACCCCTGTAATCACCAAAATCAAGGCACAAACCAAAAATAGCAAAGCATCTGGTGTTATATGTGCAAACAATAAGAAGGTAATAGCTAATGTAATAAAAATTGAGACACCACCAACTAGAGGGATTACACCTTGGTGATGTTTACGAGCATTTGGTTTATCAACCAAACCAACACGCTTTGCCACTTTTCGAAAAACGAAAAGGCTACAAAACGAAGTAAAAAATACAAAAATAAATGCGGTAGGCATAAGGTTNTCAACCAAACCAACACGCTTTGCCACTTTTCGAAAAACGAAAAGGCTACAAAACGAAGTAAAAAATACAAAAATAAATGCGGTAGGCATAAGGTTTACTTATAGATTTAAAGGTTCGAGGTTCGAGGTTCGAGGTTCGAGGTTCGAGGTTCGAGGTTCGAGGTTCGAGGTTCGAGGTTCGAGGTTCGAGGAAATAATAACGAAAAAGAATACTAGCCAACAACACTTAGCTAACTAACTTCAATGCTGTATCACCTTTAATTAAACTACTTAGGTATTCACTGAAATTAGTTCCAAGCCTTTCATGACGCAGACCATACTCGACAAAGGCTTTAAGATAACCGAGCTTATCACCACAATCATGGGATTTTCCAGTCATATGGAAAGCTTCGACGGTCTCTTGTGCCATCAGCATATCAATGGCATCAGTGAGCTGAATTTCATCGCCAGCCCCAGGAGGCGTCATCGCCAGTTTGCCCCAGATATTCGATGACAGCACATAACGGCCCACCACCGCCAGGTTAGACGGCGCTTCCTCAACGGTCGGTTTTTCTACCATCGCGGTCATCGAATGAGACTCGCCCCCTTGCAGGGTCGCCCCACCGCAATCGACAACACCGTATTTGGACACCTCAGACATCGGCACCGGTTCAACCATGATCTGGCTACAACGTGTTTGTTCATAACGCTGAACCATCGCCGCCAAATTCTCAGCCGACTGATCAGCGGTATACTCATCCAAAATGACATCTGGCAACACCACGGCAAACGGAGCATCCCCCACCAACGGTTTGGCGCACAGAACGGCATGGCCCAACCCCTTGGCATGGCTCTGGCGAACATGCATGATGGTGACTTCGTTCGGACAAATCGATTGCACTTCATCAAGCAACTGACGTTTCACGCGCATTTCCAGCGTAGCCTCCAGCTCATAAGAGGTATCAAAGTGGTTCTCTATCGCGTTTTTAGACGAATGGGTGACCAGCACGATCTCTTTAATACCGGCCGCCACACATTCATTGACGATATATTGAATGAGCGGCTTGTCGACAAGCGGCAACATCTCTTTTGGGATCGCCTTGGTCGCAGGCAGCATGCGTGTACCTAGTCCCGCCACTGGAATGACGGCTTTTGTTATTTTTTTCATAGAAGACCATAATGAAGTTTCTACCATGCACCTATACAAAGTGGCGGTAAACCTGTTTCATGTTTAGGAATAAAGAGAAATATGGAATTTACAGGTTACCCTGCACGCCTAACGGACTAAATAAGTAGTTGAGTTATCATAAAGAACTTTTTACTTTGGTTAAACCCCGTTTACAGAGTAAAAATCGGATAACACTTTTTAAATGCCAATAAAAATGCTTCGAGAACATAGATCTATTAGCATGTTCAGCAAGGTGCTGCATTTTTACATTTGGGAAAAAAGTTACTGGACTTCCTAATCGATTACTTCTAAAGCAAATATCAATATCTTCACAGTACATAAAATAATTCTCATCAAAACCTTGTAGCGTCTTGTAATGTGAAGCAGTAAAAGCTAAAAACGACCCTGCGGCCCAATCAGTAATAGTCGGTTTTATTATGTTTTTTTTATTGATGATGCTAGAGTTCCCCAAGCCTAAAAACGAATTTATAAATTGAGTTAAACTGGGGAATTTTCGGATAGAATTATCAGGCAAAGAATATTTAGCATCTTTAAATAAATTTACAGCAGCAATTGGAACCTTTTCCTTATTCATAGAATCTACAAGTTGCTCAATAGCTTCTACACTTGAGATTACGTCAGGATTGAAAACAATAAAAGTATCACCATCATTCATTTTTAATATATTACTACAATGAGAGAAAACAACATTATTATTGTGACCAAAACCCAAGCCATATAGTTCATCTATAACATGAATGTTATTCTCTTTAAGATAAGACACCAAGTCCAATTCTTTTAAATTAAGTTTCACAACAACGTTGAATTTCTCTGCTAAATTAGCAAGACAATCTAATTGTTTAATTAAACCACCATGACCGTGTGAAACTACAGAAATATATACTGCCATATCTAAAAAACCCAGCCCTTTAAACAATAAGTATAAAAGCTATAAATTCGTATTTGAATGTTCATGTAATTGCAGATAATCAGCGATAATATCACTAACTATTTGTTCATCTCTTGTAGATAAGAACTCTGAATAATTCCTAAGTTTTAATAGCCCAGTTAACAGACCTGTAATTTTTGTTTCAAGATCTTCTAGGCTATCGAAGCACGCTTCAATTAAATTTTCATTATAGAAATAATGGACAGTCTCACATTGTTCATCAGCACTTTCATTTAATTGAGGGTACCTTGGTATGGCTATTGTAGGTTTATTACTCTCTATCGATTCTATAATGCTTCCATACCCTCCCTGACAAATAATAAGATTACTATTTTTTATTTTTTCAAGAAGTTCATCATGACTTAAAAATGAAACACTTTGACAATTATTAAATTTATAATTGGTTGAGCCAGATTGAACAAAAAACTCTTCAGAAAAATCAACAGCAACCTTATCTATAGCTGAAGCCAATCGAGTAAACTCATAAGGATTAGTACCAAATAAACATAAGATCATTTTAGCAACCCGACTCTTGCCTTAGGATAGTATTTCAACAAACATTTTGATTGAATAATAAACAAATCGGCATATTTATACAATAGCATGCCTGTTTTAGATGGAGTAGAAATACGCGCACCTGTTTCAAGGAAAAGCAACTTTCTTTTAAAAACTTTACAAATCAAGCAATAAAAAATACATAATCCAGCACCAGATGAAATTACGATTTGAGGACGAGTTTTAATAAAAAAGTAAAGGGATTGGACAAAGTTAACTAAAAACATAAGTTTTGAAGTGTGAGGATCACAAATATAAAGTGTATTAGGCATTTTCTTAACAGCATTATAGCCAGAAGAAGCTGTGATCCAGGTAATATTAAGACCGTTAACATGAGGAAGAGCTCTTTTCAGTTCAGCCATGTGTCCTCCCCCAGAACAAATTGCAACGACTTTCACTTATATGCACTCCTTTTTAATAAGATTTACGGATTCCATAACTTCATTAACACCTGTATCTATTGAAGTTATCCCGTATAATCGCCTTATTATTTTATACCCCTCAAGCTTTTTACTATATACCTTATCATCTGCTATATCAGAGCGTCTACTCACAACTATGTCATAATCACACTTCAAGCAATAAACTAATGACTCTCTCAACTCTTTTTTTATAAAAGAAGAAAATAATACCAAGGGTAATCGAATATTATTAGTATCAACATACAGATCGACTACAGTATCAAATACATACCTGTCGATAACATTAAAATCAACATCTGTTCTGATTTTTGATCTTCTAACAAAAGTATGGAATATAATATGATCCAGAAAAACCAATATAATATATAAATTCCCAAGTGAACCTTGATAATCATGGTAACCAAGTTTACCCCATGTGTATTGCTCATAATAACTCTTTCCGAACAATCTACATATAGCATTAAATATTTTTGATATATAATTATTAAAACGTAACCATACTGATCTTGACTTATATGAATTCATGCTCAGTTGGTCAGTCAACTGTGAACAAATTGTACTTTTACCAACACCATCAGGACCTATAACCTGAATTACTTTCATAAATTCACCTTACTATCAAAAACACTCAGAGAGTTTGGATACATGGCCATAAACTCGCGCTCTCTGTTAATATGAAGAGGAACCTCTCGCTCATCGATTTTATTTAAAAAAGATAAATTTGAAAAACAGAATACATCAACAGGGACTCTATATATCAACCCTAAAAATCTTAACTTAGTTGCTTGGCAATATGCAAACAAGCTAGAAATTAAACCTGAATTATGAAATATTCTGATATCAATATCACTAGACTCTTTAAGAGTATTTCGACACAGACTACCAATAAATAAAACATCTCTAATGTGTTTACTATCAGATAGATTTGAACAGCAATCTAACACATATTCAACTTTTGATTTTGTAAGCACCTTCGATGCAAACAAATAGCGATATACCACAAAAAACTGACCATTAAATATATAATTTCCAACATGTCCCAAACAAATAGAAAAAAACACATCCAATCCCGAAAAATACAAAGCTGTTGAAAGAAATATCGTTATAGATAATTTATATAACAACTCCCCGAACTCCATATAACGAGCACCTTGGAATAAGACATTTGAAAGAAGTACCATTATTTTTAAATTCAAAATGGCATATAACAGACCTCTTCTTGCGTACTTAATCTTTGCCATTATATTTACTCCAAAAAATACTATTTATCTTTTCTACTTCGTCAAAGAATGATTGATTAGCCAGTTTAAGTTCTACTTTATCAAGAATATCTATGGGAATATCCTTTTTGTTTATAATCACACCAGGGAAGTTCTTGATACTAGAAACCCCACATTCTTTTGTTGTTATGATTTGAATGCCTAATTCAGCGGCCTCAAGTACAACGATAGGCAATTCAGACATCACAACTCTAAATGGCAAAACTAATATTTTAACATCAGAAAGCTCTTTTAATAGTTCTTCCCTACTTAACATGCCGAGTATAAACTTAACATTACTAGAGTTATTGCTATAATTAATTAATCTTTTCTTTAATGAATCCCTTTCAATACGAGTGATAACTTTACATTCATAGCCTTCAATTTTATTAAATAAATTAAGAGCGATGTCAAAGCCTCTTGTCTCAAAAGGAGGCCCCAAATACGCCACTTTATCTCTTTTTATCTCAATGTTATTTCCTCCTCCCCAATTGTCTTTTTTAAAAGGTATTAAATGAAGTTTATTATTAAGAGTTGAGAACAAATTATAAGTTTCATCGGAGATAAATATAACGGAATCAGCGTTAGAAAAAACATTACATATTAAAGATTTTGGAATCAATGAAATAATGATCAAGCGGTATAGATCTTGGATATTTCTTAATAAATTGTTAAGTCCTAAACAAAAAAAACTAGAAAAGTTATATATAGGCAATGAGCAAAAGTATGTTAGTTTATACTTTCTACTCCTAAAGCTATCGAAAGTAATAATATCTTTCAAAGAAAAAACCTTTATAACCTCACCAGTAAATGTTTTAGGTATATCCTTGACACTCCCTACAATTATGCAATCGTAATCTTTTCTTAACTTTTCAATAAAATATGAGACAGAGTACCAAGGCTGCCTCTTTGCAAGCTCAGAGTTATAAGCCGCAATAACGATATACTTCTTAGTTTTCATATGTTTTTAATAATTCCTGACAAGATATATCTCTATTAAAATTATTCCTTTCTAAGCGGCACGCTTCAACGTAAACGTCATAAGCCTCTGGTGATAGATTTATGGCAAATTGAATCGCATCTCTGACTTTATCGGCACTAGATTGATCAATTTTAATGTATGCAGAATCATCTATCTGTGGAACCAATCCTACCTGAGTAGCAATTGTTGGTGTTAAGCATGATATTGACTCTAATACAACTCGAGGTCCAGTTTCATATGATGATGGCATGATGAGAAATCTTGAAGACGATAGTAGTTGAGGTAAGCTTTCTTGAGATACATGCTTTTTCCAATCAATAATATCACTTAAAGCATACTCATTAAT
This sequence comes from Photobacterium proteolyticum, assembly GCF_001939735.1. Taxonomy (GTDB): domain Bacteria; phylum Pseudomonadota; class Gammaproteobacteria; order Enterobacterales; family Vibrionaceae; genus Photobacterium; species Photobacterium proteolyticum. The sequence continues at coordinate 280,184 of NZ_MJIL01000069.1, read as the reverse complement.
TTTACCTTCTAAATACGAATCTAAATCACCCGAACCAATAATTAGGAATCTATAGCCTAACAAATCATTTTTAAGTAATCTTATAGCCTCGACTAATTCAGGAATTCCTTTTCGAAACCCTACGCGTCCGATATAAACAATGGTCTTTGTTTTATCGCCAACACTACATAAAGGCCTAAATGTTCCTAAATCAATACCATTTGCAATTGTTTTTACTTTATTGGTTGGGAGCTTATATAATGAGTAAAGCTCATCTTTTACACCCGCACTAACGGCAATTACATTCGACGAAGCTTTAAATAATGAGTTCTCAAAAAAAGGACTTACAAAGCGTCCCATTAACTTGTATAAAACAGACTTTACATTAATAATTTCAATGTGCTTTGTATCCTCTATCATGGTTGAGTGAACAGTAGTTATTACCTTTGCTTCATGTTTTATATTCAATGGTAAGACTAGCGGGCTATGATAATGAATAACATCAATAACGTGTTCTTGATCATTTAATATTGTTTCACATTTATGTTTAAAAACAAATGAACTTATCACAGGAATAGACGAAGAAGGTATAAGCACATAGGTTACACCACAATGTTGGACCTTTTCTACAGCACCTTTACCAGACCTTCTTATATAAACTTCCACATCATGGTTATTGTTAGCATAATTTTCAGCAATAGATTTAACATGAGTCCCTAATCCTTCAGAAGCAGGGAAAGAACAGGAAGTAACAATTACAATTTTCATTTTTTAAATAACCCCATGTACTTCTCTATATATTTATCGGTAATCGATTCACTACCTCTACTATTAGTAATTTTTATTCCAGTATTTAAATCAAAAAAGTTATCTTGTTCCAAAACTGTTTTAATGGCGTAAAAATAGCTCTCCGTAGTCTTATCTGTTAACACTCCTACCCTCCCAGCGGATAATACCTCTTTTACCTCTCCAACATCATTAGAGACTACAGGAGTATTGGCGGCTATTGATTCAATCAATACCGTTGGACCGGCTTCATGTTTCGAACATATAAGAGTTAGTTCTGAAGAATTATATACATGCTTTATTTCTGCTGATTCAACGACACCAGTCAGATGGAAAAAAACATTTAAACCTAGTTGATTAATTGATAGCTTTACTTCTTCAAAATCTTCCCCATGACCACATAAAATCACTTTGATTGAATTTTTAGAAAAATAGCACTTATTTTCATTAACAAGGTTAATAATAAAAGGGATATCTTTCACCTTCGCGAATCTTCCAATAAAACATAAATAACGGAAGTCTGTGGAAAGACCTAACTCTCTTAGTGAATCCTCTTTCGAAGGTAATTCATTAAAATCTGAAAGATTTAACATAGAAGGGATAATATTATCTATGACAGCTATTTTAGATTCTAGGCTTGGATACTTTTCTATGAAACTATCGATAACGTCTTGTGAAACAGGGATAACTTCATCAACCAAGCGTAATGATAAATACTCTATGAAATAAAACAGTGGAAAAACTAATTTTGAAGCTATTGTAGAGTTTTTGTCTTTAAATACTTCAAACGTTCTTCCATGTAGAGTACATATAACCTTACAACCAGTAAACCAACTAAATAGTGAAAATGGTAACCCGTAATATAGCCTGTGTACATGTACAACTTTGCCTAGTAAGAGAGTACGATTTAAGGAATATTTAAATAACTTAATCCCAAAAGATAAATAACCACGAACGGATGAATCAACCTTAATAAAATTTAATTCTCTATCTGAATAATTTTTTTTCCCGACCCCCAGAAACGTAATACCAATATTTCTTTTTAAAAGGTTAGTAGTTAAGTTACAAACATAGCGAATTCCACCGCCTTGATCATTTAATGACGGATCTGTTTGATATACTTGGATGACATTTAATTTATTTGACATTATTTTCGCCATTATCAATCAACAAAATTTTCTGAACAAAAACAAAAAGAACAATTGTTATAAATACATTCCCCATAGAATACTGAGGATACCAACCATTTTCATTAATATACTTTGAATAATCTATAGAGTGTAAATATAACCTGTGGTTTGAAACCCCAACGAAGCTCTCTAAACTTGTTATTGAGTAAATTAAATATGATAAAAAAACACCCTTCTGATAAATATTACATTTTATGAAGTATAATAAAGAGATAATAATAATAATAAGTAGTGCTATAAAACCAAACGATGATAGTACAAAAAATAACGACGAGCCTTCAACAAAGTTGTTAAAGCCACCAAAAAATAAATTTGACGCATCATTAGAGATATACTGTAGTTGGTCTGCGATAGATTTTAGTCTATAATATACAGTCATATCGACTTCTCGACTAGCATTATCCCCCATAGTAAAATATACAGTAACAGACTCAATAAATTGTATTACTCTCGAATAAAAATTATTTATTATAAAGGGTGATAATATTGTGATACCCAAAGCTATACCAATTAATTTCTTCCTTGTTTTTTTACTAAATACACCATCAACCTTCAATATAATAAACGTATTAATTAGAAGTATTATTATTGGAGACTTTGAATACGTCATAAGTACAACGACGTAAGAAAAAAACATCCAAAAAACATATTCTTTTTTAGAAAAAAGTCCGTTTTTATATCTATAAAAAAAATAGATTGGCAACCAAGAAAAAAACCAAGCAAAGTATAGTAAGTCTCTAATGCCACCCGTTATTATCTGTGAGCCATCACTACCAGACGGTAACCTCAACCCATATGTAACGAATAACATCGGATTGCTTAAGATTATTTTACCTCTAAATATTAGCTCAATAAAGCAAAACAGAAACTGGAATATAATGAAACACAAAATAGCATTATTAATATAGCGCCTATCAACCTGATAAGTGTATAATATAAGCCCAATAAATAACAAAGATGGAATGTAATAATTTACAATCAGAATATTAAAATTATATGTAGTAACATCATCACCACTAACAAAGTAATTTATACTAGAGAATACTAGAACTAATAGTGAAAAGGTCAAGCATAATAACTCTTGGGAGTTTAGCCTGACCTTCCTATTAACAAGCCCTGCAAGTATAATTATGACAGAGATAATCATGATATATGCTTGTTGTAAGTTTAAAATATAAAAGCCATCAGGCATGCTTAGCAGTTTTATATAATATGCAGGTCTCTGCCATATAGGGTAAAATACTAAAATAGCAAACAGAGCTTTTTTTATAGATGTCATCAAAAGATAATTGATAACTAGAAGGAAAGGTAACCCTAGAGTAAGAGCGGCAATTTTCCGCCCACCTAAGTTAAGTTCATCTACACCTATTAGAGCCAGAAAAATAGTGATTATTGTTAGAATAATAAAAAGCAACGTAAGCGAATTGACTTTCGAGCCATTAATTGACACTGACATTAACAGTAAAGACCTTTTTATTTACAATGTACACCTGTAGTATACGACAAATAATACAGCTAATCAGAGTTGAATATACAGCCCCAATGAGACCAAAAGCTGTAATGAATAGATAGCCCAAGATTAAGTTTATAATCACCATTAATGAGTTTATCTTGAAGAGGTCATTTTGCCCTCCTCCCATTATAAGTACCGACTCAAATATACCGCTCATTCCCATCATAATTTGAGCTACAACATATACCTTCAATAACATCAAAACAATTACTGCTTCATCACTACTTACTGACAAGAAATCAAGGATTAATGGACTAAGTATATATATAATCATGCCAAATATACTAACTATAACCCCATTCAAAATTATACTTGGAACTATTAAATTTTTAATTGCTATTACGTTTCCAATATTCTTTGATATCTTATTATTCAAAAAGGTTGTAATAACTGAAGTTGGCAAAAGAATAAACATTCCAATCTTTGTCGTAAGTGTATAGACTCCAACATCGTAATCGCTCAGTAGTATTCCTATTAAGTACGTATCCCCCATTACTAGCAGCATTGTACTTATTGAAATTAAAGAAAAGCCATAACTTTCTGAAACTTTTGGCCGAGCTATTTCAAATTTAGTAACTACACGTCTTTTATACAAAAAAGCCAACAACAACAAAAATGTTATTAACATGCTAATAAGAAATGATAAAAGTAACAACTTTGTACCATCAAGAAATCTTCCTAAAAGTAAAATTGAACTTATATTTATTAAAGGTAAGCCAACTTCATAAATAGCTATTGCTTCTTTTATATAACCAGCACCTTTTAGTATATAGCTATATATCCACGAAGCGTTAAAAAAGAATGCCGACAGAAGAAAAAACACCCAGAAAGTCTCATATTCTGTGCCAGAGAAAAACAAATAGACTGAACCTGTTACAATAGTTGATATAACACTAATTACAGAAACCTGACCTACTGCTATATTCCCAGAAGTATTTCCAGAGGAAACTTCTCGCTGAAGATATGTATCCAACCCCAATCTTGAAAGCATCATAAAAAACATAAAGATGGCTATAGAATATGTATACATACCATAGACCTCTATATTTATATACATAAGAATGACCTTGATTAACATAAACTTCACAACTGCTGAAGACAACTTCAAAATTATGGATTGGGATAAATGGAACCATTTTACATTAATCATATGAGGTAGTTCTTTGTGTTTTAATATATTGCTGCTAAATATGAACAGTTAAGTCTTAAAATAGACACTTATTCTAAATAATGTGTATTAATCCAAATCAATTAAAACCCTTATACCTTCTAAAGTAAGTATTAACATGCTCTTTGATGTGGTTATTATGCTTTCAGTTATTTTAAATAAAAATATCCCACTTCTTGATTATAGTAAATCGGGCATAACGAACTCGAGCATATAAATGAATAACGAAAATTTCACTATAAAATAATGGCGCTATTATAGCGCCAAAAAAAACACTAATAATCACTAGATATTATTCTTTTGATTCATAACTATAATTATAATATCCATAATTACCACCATAATAGCTACTAGCTTTTCTAATAACTGCATTCAAGATGAAACCCTTAACCTCAATTCCACTTTGCTCAAAACGCTGCTTAGCTATATCAATTTCTTTTACTGAGTTCTGCCCAAACCGACCTACTAGCAACGTGGTCCCAGCGTGAGCACCAACAATGGCAGGATCAGTAACAGCTAAAATTGGCGGAGTATCAACAATAACTATATCGTAGTGTTTGGAAGCCCATTCTAGTAATACCTTAAAGCGCGGGTGCATTAGTAACTCAGAAGGATTCGGGGGAACTTTCCCTCGGCCAATATAGTCCAAGCCCTCGACACCCGGTTGTTTAATTAAAGTCTCCACCCCTACTTGTCCACTGAGATACTCAGACAAACCTGGAGTATACGCAACAGCCATCTGTCGCTCCATTCTCCCTTTTCGCATATCGCTATCAATGATTAATACCTTAGAACCAGATTTAGCTATTACAGCAGCCATATTTGCAGATATAAATGACTTTCCAATACTAGGACTAGGACCAGAAATCATAATGATATTATTCTTAGCCTCCATCATTGCAAAGTGGAGGCTTGTCCGAAGGCTTCTCAAAGCTTCAATTGATAAATCAGCCGGATTAGATACTGTTAAGAGAGTCTCATCTACACTAGGTAATTTTTTATTCTTTTGTTTTTTTTCTAGCTCGACCTGCCAATCTGACATTGGAACACTGGCATAGACAGGTAATCCAATCGATTCTATTTGTTCAGGGCTTTCTACCCCTCTGTGGAAAACAGACCTTAGCAAAGCAATAGATATAGCTAAGACCCCTCCTACAATTGTACACAATACCACAATCAATACTTTTTTGGGCTTAACTGCATTTGTGTATGATTGTGCCACATCTAATATACGAACGTTACCAACCGTACTTGCTTTTACGATATTCAACTCTTGAACTTTATTTAATAATTGAACATAAATCTGCTGATTAACTTCTACATCTCGAGTCAAACGCAAAATTTCTCGCTGTGTTTTTGGCAGTTTCTGTATCTGTTCATTCAACCTTTCTCGCTCAGATAACAATGTCTTACGTTTATCTAATAACGAACGATAAGCAGGATGTTCTTTTGTAAAGCGTTGAGATATTTCACTTTCTTTGAAAGTCAACTGATTCAGTTGTGCTTCAAGCTTTACCATAACATCGAGTGTTGATTTAGCTTCTAAACCTAAATCAATGGATTCATTGTCTTGTCGATACTGATTCAGTTCATCTTCAGAAAGCGTCAGTTGGCTCTTAATATCTGGAAGATGAGTACGGAGAAACTTAAGACTGTTCTCGGCTTCTGCAGAGTTACGAGCTACATTCTGCAAAAAATAATTTCGACTTATGTTGTCAAGAATTTCTTCAATATCACGACGATTTTCACCAGTCAGAGATAACTGAAGAATACCAGTTTGTTTACCACGCTCGTTGACAGATAAATTTTGTTGCAACCATTGGATCGCATCAAGTCGAGATCTTTTTAATATAGTAAATGACTCTCCATCACCTGCTGTCAATTGACTAACAAATATACTAAAATCACCTTGCTGAGATAATTCTCCAACGCTACCAGATAGTACCCTATGCTCATTACTATCAACTAATTCAAAATGCCCAGCTTCAGAGTCAGTCACTAATAATGTAAACACATGCATATCAACATGGTTAGGAGCTTCAAAACGACTAATAGAAATCGCATTTTGCTCACCTTGAATACGAGCAAGCCCCTTCCCAACAATAGGCAAGTAATTGGGCGAGGATACAGTCGTTAAATTCAGCTTATCGACTGTTTTTCCTAAAATCATACGTGACTTAATAATCTCAATTTCAGTAGTCGCCGAGGATTCAGAAGCGAAAAGCTCCCCCATTTCACCCAGAGCGGGCATACCAGAGCTTTTGGTTTCAACCTGAATTAATGCATCTGCTTTATAAACTGGTGTCGCCAGCAGCGCATACGCCACACCAAAAATGGCAAAAATGAAAGTAATCGAGATTATATTCCACCGATTATCTAACAGAATACCAAACAGCTTCCCCAAATCAATCTCATCCGAGTCTGCTTGCTTGACTTGTAAATTTTGCGTAACGCTCATAGTTATTTCCAGTAATGAGAGTTTAGTTTCGTAGGACTAGTGGCGAGTAATGAGATCAGCACAATCGATCTTCACTTATTTATAAATCTCACCCTGAGTTAATTCAATTTCTTCGCCCATGCTTTTGCAGCCTCGTCAATTAGACTATAAGCATGCTCAAAAGCTTCACGACTTTGGCGGTAAGGATCAGGAATATCTCTCTGACCAACCCATTGACCAAAGAGCATTGTTTTTCCTCGCGCTTCAGGAGCTATCTTGGTCACTGCCTCTACATGACCTTTTTCCATCACAAGAATAAGGTCATATTCACGGCACAATTCACTTTTTAACTGTTGAGCTATATGGCCATCAAGGCTCACACCGTTTTCTAAAGCAACTTCAGCCGCCATTTTGTCAGCTGTTTTACCAACCAGTGCGCCAACACCTGCAGATGCAACATGTTTATTATGCAATAGTTTTTTTAGTAAATATTCGCCTGATGGTGATCGACAGATGTTGCCAACACAGACTACAAGGATTTTGTTGAACATAGTATTACCAGTTTCGAGAGGCTAGGATCGAGATTCGAGAGGTGTATCTTGAGTAACGCGGCGAACCATTGTAGCAACCTCACTACTCGCACCTTTTTCATCGCTACTCACCTCTATACTCTCCGCGTTTTTCTTGAATTTGTGATGACCGATACCTTATCAGTCCACCAATCATCCGGCTAACTTCTATCAACTCGTCAATCATTTCGTTTGCGGTTGCTTCCGAAATATAACCAAGGTCCCTTGCAAACATCAACTGGGTGACAAGCTCCCCACAAGAGCCTTTGGCTATGTAGAGAAATTTAACATTGTCTTTAGCTGTTCTTCGCTCTGAACCTTCTGCAATATTTGACGGAATTGAAATTGCTGAACGTGATATTTGATCTTTTAGTGCAAAATCTCTGCAGGACTGAAGTAATTTACAGGCACCCAGCGAGACTTGATATCCTCTCTGCCAAACTTCAAGCTTAAGATAATGCATCTGCCCTCCTTGGCTCCTTGAGAGGCAAATTACTCGAAACTCGCACCTCTTATCTCGCTGCTAGAAACTTCGTTTCTATGGCCAATTTCTGATCCGCAGTACGCCTTCACTTAGCTCATTGAAGCCAGTAATTGTTGGGACAATTTGTGAAATTACACGGTTCCAACGAGTAACTGGAGCCGCTGTCACATAAACTATATCGTATGGCTCGAGATCAAACTCTGTCCCAATCAATAAAGCAGATGCATCTTGAATATTGAGTTGGTAAATATTAGCAAGAATCTGATTAACGTCTGCACTATTTTTTGATCCATCTTTTCTTCCACGAATAACAAACACACCAGTAGCATCAGCTGAAAGTTGGTTAATTCCTCCAACATTGCTGAGAGCTTCTGTTAAGCTCATACCGGCACGGTCGATTTTAAGCAATTGAGGTTCGTTCACCTCCCCCATAACAAATACTTTCTGAGCATCGTTGCGAGGAACATGAACAATGTCACCAGGGCGGAGAAGGCGATTTTGCGTTAGATCACCACGCTGCATAAGTGCATATAAAGAAATACTTTCTTCGACACCATTGCTAGTTAATGTGACATTGCGCCAATCAGCATCAGCAGCAAGGCCGCCAGCACGGTTAATCGCATCTAACAAAGTCAGCGGTACATTAGTAATTGCTTGTTGGCCCGGAGTACTTACCTCCCCGGTTACATATGTCTTTTGAGAGCGGAAAGCGGCAACATTTACATCTACTTGCGGGCTTTCGATAAAGGCTGCAAGGCGCGTAGCCATTTCATCACGTACCTCGGTAACCGTCTTACCCTCTACTTTCACTATCCCTATATATGGGTAGAAAATAGTGCCGTCGGCATGCACCCAGTTTCCTGATTCACTCGAGCTACGATAAGAGCCTGCAGGAATCGTCAATTCAGGGTGATCCCAAATAGTCACATTTAGAATATCACCAGGTCCAATTTTGTATCGGTAACGGGCTATCTCAGCATCTAAGCTGGGATTAGTTTGAGAGAATGCTTTAGGCACTTTGAATTGGTTAACGACATTCGCTGTTAAAGGGTAAACATTCACCTGTTCAGAAAAATCGCTATCTTGATTTTGAACCGTGATAACTTTCTTGTCATCAACAGTTAAATGGGCGCCAGGCACCGTGCAGCCTACCAGCATGACAGATGCCATTGCAGTTATAAGAAACTTTTTTGTGAAATCCATATTATAAGATTCAGTACCGATAAATGAAGGGCTGCTCATATTGTACAAGCAATAAAGAGAGCAGATTATCTTGGGTTTGCATCTGGTTATGCATCTACGATTACGATGCGACCAACTTAGCAAATACACAAAATTACATAGTCAACCAAGGCCGCAGAATAAGAAAGAAGGGCCACTAGATGACAATTTTATGCACGCTACCGCCCTTGGGTTATAGCTCCCAATGTGCTTTATATTTCTACTTTCTGGGTGTGCGGGGCCTTTCAACTCGGAAAATACACATATACACCCATTTGTTAGCAACTAACATCCCATGATCTCATGGAAGTTATCTACTTACACAAAAACGGTCGCAATTTTACACAAAATGAGGCTTAAGAGGAACTGTATTTTTCAGAACAGGTTCATCCCCTCGCCCCAACTTAGCACCTAAATTTCTGATAAATAGCAAAATTATCACTTATTCTACTAAACTAACTCTCTCATTTTAAATTCCTGCTTTAAGGCTCCCCTATCCATCACAACCATCAAATTTATTATTTCATTATTAGAGGAAGTTAAAATTGTTTGGTGGCAGTTATGTGTATCCATTGCCATTAATCCAAATAGCTCATATCATTGCCAATGAAGGTGACTTCGCATTTTTGTATTTTTATAAAAATAAGGGAATAGGATGAAAAAGACCACAATAGCATTGCTAGCCGCTATGTCGATGGCTAGTTCTGCATTTGCAGCTACTGAAACTTCAGCTGGTGCGGCAGGTAGCGCATCATCTTCAGCTACTACGGCTGGAGCTACATCTTCAGCAACAGCTGGTGCAACTTCAACTACAGCAGCTACAGCTGGTGCCACAACTGGTGCTGCCGCTGGTACAGCAGGTGCGACTGTTGCTGCTGCAGGCGGCATTACTGCTACAGCGGTCGCTGCTACAGCTGCTGTTACTGTAGCAGCAGTTGCTGTTGCTGATTCAAGCAATAACGATACTGTGACAACTCTTTCTGGTCAGGGGTAATCACAGCTTACTGATATAGCTTTATAACATAACCGCACATTTCTGTGCGGTTATTATTTGCTTTTATTTTAGCCCGCTGCTTCATAAGCGTACCGATTAAGATATGCTTTATTTCAAACTAATGGATAGTTGCTACTCAAATGCGAACACTTCACCGTTCTATTCTTTGTCTCTCTTTAATTCTAGCTTCAGCTACTTTAACAGGCTGCAGTCAAAAATTTAATGATGTTAACGACACAGTTAAGATCGCGCTTTTTGGGGAAGCTGACATAAAGTTAGATCAGGATGATATTTATAACCTTCCTTATGCTAGCATTTATGCGAAAGTGAGTAACGGCCCTCAAGCATTCATGGTGTTAGCTCTTGCTGAGTCCCAAACAAGCTTAGGCCAGCACCAAGCTACATCACAACAAGCTAAACAACTAAAGTGGATGTCTTCAGACAACGGGATGCTAGTTACAGAAAGTGGGCGATTAGTAAAAACGCTAAATTTGCCGCAAGGTAATCTTATCGAGACTATCAGCTCACAGCCTGATCCCCTTGCTCTAGGGCTTCATCTGCCTTCAACACCAACAACCTGGCAACGGAAGATTGATTGGCAACCTGGTTATCATTATGGCTATACATTACAGTCCGAATTTACACGCCAGAAAAACACAGTAATTATCGTCAATGAAAAGCCTATTGAAGCACTGCACTTTACTGAAATTGTAACGGTTTCTAGCCTCAGCATAGAGTATCAAAATGACTTCTGGCTATATCCACAAACAGGAAAAGTGCTAAAAAGCAAGCAAAAGCTCGCACCTAGCCTGCCATATGTCGAAATTACTTTATTGAAGCCTTATTCATAACACGGAATGAACATGAACCTGCTCTTTTTCAGAACACTTGCAGCCTCTGCTATTTCTACTTTCTTGACTGTTATGCAAGCAAGACTTACTCGAAAAATCAATAAAACTGTTTTGATTATACTCACGAGTACAGTGGCTAGCTTTAATCTCATGGCGCAAGCACCTTCTCACAATGAAATCATTGCATCTGGCGATAACAAGTCTTTTAAGATTATTGTAACGACATCGCTAACCAATAAGCAGCAAATACAACTTAGCTATCCTGCACCTGCTCGTGTTGACCAAATATTGAGTGATAGTATTGCCAATATCAACCAGCTAGCTCTTGCTCAAGAGCAGATTCAACCTACATCTTCAAACAATATTTTCTGGACTGGTGCTGCACTGTTTGAGCGTTTTCCTCACCCTCGGAAGCAACATGTAATTAGCCAACTTACGCAGTTAGCAAGCCTCTGGAAAAATGAAGGAAAAGGGGAACAAAGTCAAGCCGCTCTCAAACTCGCAGCGCACATTGACAATCTTAATATTGGCGAAAGAATATTCACGCCTCTTGATTATGACCATGTTCGTATTGAGTCTACAATCAACCCGTTAGTTGACCATAATTTGACGTTGGTGTTGCCCCCTCGCCCAAGGACTTTACTTGTCGCAGGTGCGGTATCCCACCCTAAAGAGGTTTCTTGGCAAGAACGCAGAAACGCCAATAATTATCTCAAGCAAGTTGTAATACTCAGCAATGCAGATAACAGCGATGTCTGGGTTATTCAACCCGATGGGCACGTAGAACAGCACCCTATCGCTTACTGGAACAACAAACACTTCGACATTGCGCCGGGTGCAACTATTTACCTTGGCTTTTCCTCTCTACCCGATGATTTCAACACCATTAACGAGGAAATAGTTAACCTGCTAAGGAACCGGGCTTCGTAAAATGAAAAAAGTATTAACAACCTCATTATCAGCGCTTACCGTTGTTATGGTACCTGTGTTGCACAGCCATGCCGATGAATTTAGCTATCCGGTATTACAACCATCCCAATCCGACTTCGGTGGCGTAGGCTTGATCCAAATGCCAACAGGTCGAGTGGCCCCTGAAGGTGAGTTCAACGTCGGTGGTACTTTTAATAATGAATACTATCACTACACCGTTTCACTTCAGCTACTGCCCTGGCTGGAATCCACTATTCGCTACACCTTAGTGCAAGACCTTCTCTATAGTAATGACCCAAGCTTCAGTGGTGATACAAAATATACTGACAAAGGGATCGACTTCAAGATTCGCCTCCTCGAAGAAAGCTATTGGATACCGGAGACCTCATTAGGTGTCCGTGATTTCGGTGGCACCGGGTTATTTGATGGTGAGTTCATTGCTGCTAGTAAACATATCGGCCCATTCGATTTTACTGTCGGTGTAGGCTGGGGCTATATCGGAAATAGTGCAAATTTGACTGGAGACAAGACGGCTTCCAGCGATTGCAACCGAAATACTGAAGTCAAAGGCAAAGGTGGTAGTGTTGACTTTGATCGCTGGTATACAGGTTGCAGCGCTATTTTTGGAGGGCTTGAGTACCAAAGCCCATGGCAACCACTAAGATTGAAAGTTGAGTATGATGGTAATGATTATACCAGTGACTTCCCGGTAACCCGTGGTGGCATTGACATGTCTCAAGACAGCAAGTTCAACTATGGTGCGCTATATCGCTTAGGTAACTGGGGGGACTTGCGTCTTAGCTATGAGCGAGGCAATACCTGGACATTCGGCTTTAACCTCAATACCAACTTCAATGACCTAAAAGCGATTTGGCAAGACCAACCACTACCTGCATACCAAAAGCAAACACCGCGTCCGAATGTCAACAAAAGTGAACTGAGTAATGAGGAGTGGCTTGAGCTTGCTCAAGACCTACACAAAATTGCTGGCTACGAAAACCCATCGATTTACAGTGATTCAGAAACAGTAACCGTTGTAGCGCCGCAAACTAAATATCGCGACAGAGCAGAAGCTCACCAACGCGCGGGAACGCTTATTGCCAATCACGTTCCTGAGGCAAAAGAATACCGATTAGTTGAAACATCAAACCGCCAGGCTATCACCGAAACACGAATTGATAGAGAACAGTTCGTAAAAGTGGCAAATCATGAATACTTTGATGCAAAGGTCGAAGATGCTACAAAAGTTGACGTACCGGAGTCACCTAAAGGCTCATTGATTGCCTCATCAGACAAAGATTGGGATATCAGTGTTGCCCCTACCCTACAACAGTCTTTTGGTGGCTCAGAGAACTTCTATATGTTCAATATCGGCATCAATGCCGGCGCTAACTATTGGTTTGGCGATCATGTTGAACTCGGTGGCTCTGTCTACTTCAATATCTACGACAACTACGACAAATTCTTGTACGAAGTTCCACCTGATGGTACCGATCTTAAACGCGTTCGAACCCTGGTTCGCCAGTATATCAACGACAATCCTGTTCGAATGAATAATCTTCAGCTGACATGGATGGATCGCCTTGGTGATAACTGGTACAGCCAGGCTTACGGTGGCTACCTGGAGATGATGTTCGGTGGTGTCGGCACTGAAATACTTTATCGGCCTCAAGGCAGTAACTGGGCCGTAGGTGTAGATGCTAACTATGTCATTCAGCGTGATCCAGATTCACAGTTTGGCTTTTTTACTGAGGAAGTTCAGTTTGACCCTATAACCAACCGAGACTATCGGGTACAAACGGGCGCAATCACAGGCCATGCAACTGTGTATTACCAACCGCAATGGGAATGGCTGCCAAACACATTGTTCAAAATCAGTGCAGGTCAGTACCTGACAGAGGATAAGGGTGTGACTGTTGACTTCTCTAAACAGTTTGACAGTGGTGTTATTGCCGGCGCCTTTATCGCACAAACAAACTTGTCTGCTGAAGAGTTCGGTGAAGGGAGCTACAACAAAGGGTTTTATGTCTCTATTCCGTTTGACATCATGACGGTTAAACCAAGTACCAACCGAGCTACGATTTCTTGGTTACCACTAACCCGCGATGGTGGACAGATGCTTAATCGCAAATACCAGCTATTCAGTGTAACCGATGCACGCTACCCATGGTATGGACGTAAGGCGATGAACTAAGTATCGGCATATAATCAAATATTCTAAAAAGCAAAAGCGAGAGGTTTTAGCCTCTCGCTTTTTTTCATTCATTGCTACTTAATCAGCCAAACTATATTTTCTGGCACCCCCACTCAGGGTAATGCTTACGGATATAGGCGTTCAGTTCTACTTCAGCCTGCGTATAAACTTTTTCGGTTGCCGCTTTGGTGGCCGACAGTTCTTTGACCATACCCGCACCAACAGTAACATTCGTCATACGGTCAATAATGATAAATGAGCCTGTCTGCGAGAGCTCTTGATATTTATCAACCGTCACTTTTTCTGATAGTGAAATATCAGCAACCGCTATCTCATTCAAGTGAAGTAATGTAGAATCCTGCTCGTGTTGCTCCAAGGTGTTAACATCAATCTTGTAGTCTAGTCGAGCGACCTTTCCAGAACAGCTTTTCGTGGCAAACTTAAAGCCATAGTCGCGATTAACTTTGAGCGCATCTTCATCCATCCAGACAATATTCGCCTTGAATTGACTAATGCACTCAGGCTGACTCTCTGGATGAACAATCATGTCACCACGAGAGATATCAATTTCATCCTCAAGGATCAGTGTTACTGCCATGCCCGGATGAGCCTGCTTCAACTCTCCGTCATAGGTATAGATGGCTTCAATGGTTGAGGTTTTGCCTGACGGAAGGGCAACCACCTCATCACCAACATTGGCAATGCCTGAAGCCAGCGTTCCACAAAAGCCTCTAAAGTCGAGATTGGGGCGATTAACATATTGCACAGGAAAACGCATACGCTCCAGGTCTTTATCTTTACCCACTTTGACGGTTTCCAGTAACTTCATCAGCGTTGCGCCAGGATACCAGTCCATTTTCTCGCTCGGGGTAACAACATTGTCTCCTTTCAGCGCTGAGATAGGGACAAAGCGAATATCTTCTATATCAAACCCTTCCGCCATCTTGCGGTAATCAGCCTTGATGTTCTGATACATCTCCTGGTCATACCCCACCAAATCCATCTTGTTAATGGCAACAATAATGTGCTTTATTCCCAGCAAGCTACAAATATAGCTATGACGTCGAGTCTGGGTCTGAATCCCATGGCGGGCATCTACCATCACAATTGCCAAGTCACAGGTTGAAGCCCCTGTTACCATGTTGCGAGTATACTGTTCATGCCCGGGAGTATCAGCGATGATAAACTTACGCTTATCTGTTGAGAAATAACGATAGGCAACGTCAATCGTAATACCTTGTTCACGTTCAGACTGTAATCCATCAACCAGCAACGCCAGATCGAATGCTTCATTGGTCGTATTGAACTTTTGTGAGTCTTTTTCGATCGCAGCCATCTGGTCTTCATAGATCAGTTTGCTGTCATACAACAATCGACCTATCAGTGTGGATTTACCGTCATCCACACTTCCGCAAGTCAAAAAGCGTAGCAGATCTTTATTTTCATGTACCTTCAAATACGCTTCAATATCCGTTGCAATCAGTTTAGATGAGTGTGACATGGGGGTTCCTTCTACTATCAATATATTTATTATTGATAAAAATTATTCAGTGTTTCAACAAATACATCTAGCTGCTCCACTGGCAGAGCATTAATACCAGCTGCGGCTTTACGGCCCCCTCCCGTCGGAAACTGACAGCAAATCTCATCGGCACCGGTACGGTTTGATAACGGCGCACGGACACTAACGGTATAGTCAGTCTTTGAGGGGTTCATTGTTAAGACTGCATGGGCCTTACTCGGGTTTCGGTTAGCTAACTCATTACCAAACACACCGCTTACTCGTCGAGCCCAAATCGATGCGGGTAGCATGAAAACCGTACTAAACTCAGTATCCGCATACGGCTGCAAGTCATCCACATGCCGGTAGTCATTTTCATATCCGCTTTTTAGACGAAAATAAGGCGATTCAGGGTTATTGAGCAACTCAAAAGGATTTTGGTAAGGCTGAAGTTGATGGTACAAGTCTGCAGGTGCTATATGCAAATCTTCAAGACACGAACCATAACCGTTATAGTTAATCAACGTACCAAGCTCACATAAGAATGCTGTTTGTTCTTCATCAAGACCATTCGCTTCTGCCATGGTGTTAGCAACCGAATGTAAGTTGTCACCAAATGCAGCTGCGATCGCCCAACAGATGTACTGCTCTCCAAGGTATCGATTAATCAACAGGCTTGTACAAATCTCAGGTGATACATCTATAAGCGTTTCACACTTGTCATGTTGAGGTATAACCCCCGAACGATGATGATCACAATAAAAGACTGAGGCTCCACTCGACAACAAGCTAGCCAGCGGCTCCGCATTTTTTTCCAAAGAGATATCAAGTACAGTTACCGAAGTAGCACTTTGTGGTACTTGCTTGAGTAGCTTGATATCCCGCTTGCCCCCGGTGACTAGAGTATTAGCTTTCGGCTCATTCCAGCGTAACTGCAATAGAGCAATAATGCCATCAGCATCGCCATTGAAAACATCATAATGCATTATCGTAGATATCCTTTTACATCAAGATACTCCAGAACCTTTATTGCGCACTGTTCAACTGTCATAGCATCCGTTTTTACGTGAATATCCGGAGCCATAGGAGCTTCATAGTCTGAATCAATTCCGGTAAAATGCTTAATTTCGCCAGCTCGTGCTTTCTTGTATAAACCTTTAGGGTCACGCGACTCACACGTCTCCAATGAAGTATCAATAAATACCTCAATAAACTGTCCTTCAGCCAGAAGATTTCGAACTTGACTACGATCAGCTCTAAAAGGTGAAATGAAAGCAGTCAATACAATACTCCCTGAGTCAACAAACAGTTTAGCGACTTCACCAATACGGCGAATATTTTCTACTCTGTCTGTATCACTGAAGCCAAGATCTTTATTTAAACCATGACGTACGTTATCGCCATCAAGCAAATAGCTGTGTTTTCCCTTATCAAGCAACAAACGCTCTACAGCATTCGCAATCGTTGACTTTCCTGAGCCGCTAAGGCCGGTGAACCATAACACCACCGGTTGCTGTTGTTTAAGTGCAACTCGCTCTTGATGACTAACTGTATGTTCATGCCACACAACGTTTACTTCTGACATTGTAATTCCTTAAAACGGAAAAAAGACTGGGATGATAACAATAGCCACCAGGCTATATACAACAGTGACAGGCCAGCCCACTCTAACAAAATCTTTAAATTGATAATTACCCGCGTTCATCACCATCAGGTTCGTTTGATAACCAAATGGGCTGATAAATGAAGCGCTTGCTGCATAAGCTACGGCCATAACAAAAGGCAGGTAATGCACCCCATACGTATCAGAAAACGCCAATCCAATTGGTAGCATAATTGCAGCTGCCGCACTGTTGGTCATAGTTTCGGTAAGTAAAACAGTCACTAGAAAGACACCCGCAAAAGCGAAGTAAACAGAGTGCCCCCCCAGTATTTGATACAATTGCTCAGACACTGCTGTTGCCAGCCCGGTTGATGTGAATGCATAGGCTATCGTTAAAGAGCAAACCAGAATAACCCACAATTCAAACGGAAACTGCCGTCGAATCGCGGTTCCGTCAAGGATACCAACAATCACACACAGAATTAGATAGGCGGCCAAAGCATCAACAAGGGTTAGCGACGTACAAGCAGAGAAGAAGATGGCAGAGAAAAAACCCAAAACAGCCAATATATTCTGTAACAAAGAAAGCGGCTCCCGTACTTTCTTTCCGGTCAGCAAGAAGAAGTTTCGTGAGATATTTTGGCGCTTACTAAAGTCTTTGCCCACAGCAAGCACAAGCTTATCGCCAGCTAAAATTGTCTGCTCACCCAGCTTTCCAGATAAAGGCTGGCCCTGGCGGCTAATAGCGACTACTGCCGCATCAAAGCGAGAGCGAAAGTCCGTCTGCTTCAATGTTTTATTAATCAGCACTGATTCTGGGCTAACGATTACCTCGGTTAAGTTCTGGTTAAGCAATTCGCTTCTATCTGCGAAAATTTCCACCCCATGGAGTGTCTTGAGCTGCTGTACTTCACTGACCTTTCCGGTAAATACTAACTTATCATGGACTTCAATAATCATGTCAGGTGTCACTGGCGAGAGCAGCCGTCCACCACGAACAATTTCAGCTAGAAACAAACTATCCAATGCTCGTAGTCCATTTTGACGTACTGTCTTACCGATCAATTTACTACCAGCTTTAACCTCTGCGTCAAGAAAATACTGCTCGAACGGAGTGGCCTGGGGTGAGTTCACGGGTAGGTATTTCGTCATTACAAAGACAACAGCACCACAGACTGAAAGCAAAATTGCACCAACGGGAAAAAAACTGAAAAATGATAAACTGGGTAAGCCTTGCTCTTCGATTAACCCACTTATAACTAAATTAGTCGAAGTACCAATTAGAGTTAGCGTTCCCCCCAAAATAGCAAAGTATGACAGCGGTATTAATAGCTTAGATGGTGGATGGTCTTGATTGTTTAACACACTGCTCATCAATGTCGCAACAACAGCCGTATTGTTCAGTACCGCTGAGCTAAATGCCGTAGTTATAGCTAAACGAATTACGGACCAATGATAGCGCGTGTGGAGCAACCTTCCTGATAACCATGGAAGTAACATCGAACGCTCTAGCGATAGAGAGGCAAGCAGTAATAGCAGCAAAGTGATCACTGAACTATTTACACTGTTGGCAAGAACAACACTTTGATCAACAACACCACTAGCATAAAGTGCACTAACGGCAGCAAGAAATACCAAGCTCGCTTTAAAGGGGCTAAAAATTAATAATAGAATCAGCCCCATAATTACAATTGCGGTGATGAGCACTGACTAGAAATACCCTTCGCGTTTTTTCTTTTCCATAGACCCTGAACTATCATGGTCAATAGCACGCCCCTGACGCTCAGAAGTCGTAGTCAATAACATTTCTTGGATAATTTCGGGTAATGTCGTCGCCTGAGATTCAACTGCACCAGTCAATGGATAGCAGCCTAAAGTACGGAATCGTACCATTTTCTCTTCGACAACTTCACCAGCCTTAATATCCATTCGTTCATCATCAACCATGATCAACATACCATCACGTTCTACAACAGGACGCGGTTTGGCGAGATATAAAGAAGGAATTTCAATACTTTCCAAGTAGATATACTGCCAAATATCCAGTTCAGTCCAGTTTGACAGAGGGAATACTCGAATACTTTCCCCTTTATTGATTTTACCATTATAAATATTCCACAACTCGGGACGCTGATTTTTCGGATCCCATCGATGGTTCTCGTCACGGAAAGAATAAACTCGTTCCTTCGCACGAGATTTCTCTTCATCCCGACGAGCTCCACCAAAAGCAGCATCAAACTCAAATTTGTCCAGAGCCTGCTTCAACCCTTGCGTTTTCATGATATCTGTATGTACAGAACTGCCATGTACAAATGGATTTATGTCCATCTCAATCCCTTCTGGGTTCTGATGCACAATCAAGTTCATTCCCATCTTTTCAGCCATGTAATCACGAAATTCAATCATTTCCTTGAACTTCCACGTTGTATCAACATGCATTAATGGGAAAGGTGGAATGCCGGGAGCAAAAGCTTTCTTTGCAAGATGAAGCATAACGGACGAGTCTTTACCTACCGAGTAGAGCATCACAGGATTATCAAATTCTGCAGCCACTTCACGAATAATATGAATAGATTCAGCTTCAAGTTGCTTTAAATGGGTTAATTTCTCAGGTGTCATTTTCATCGTGTTAACTTACATCCGTGATGACTTTTTTAACAATAATTATTCGAACCAATCCATCCTAAGATGAAGGGGTACTATTCTATGCAACAATAAGCGCACTTACCATCATCGCATAATAAATTAGTAACAAAGCTAACTCAGTAGTACTGACATATGCTGCATACTATACTGTGAACAGAGATCAATTTAATCGTTAGCAAAAATGTGAACCTCTACGAAAAATGCATTTTAAATACACAATATACACTCAGGACATAGTACCATTTATTAATAACACTTCCATCAACACGATGGAGTGACAAATAATTATTCGAGCATACACTGTAGAAGAGGTTAGAGCATGTATAAAGCATATGCTCATTTCACTGTAAAGCATCCTTACATTCATACACTTAACTTGATTTCAATGTTAGGAGTATTCATGATAAGCGGCTATCAACTAGTTGCTAATGAAAACTTATCATACACAGCAGGATTTCTTCTGGTTTCAATCCCTACTGCAATTTTTGCCAAAGCATCTGATTATAAGCGTAAATATATAAGCACTAGCAATTAACATGAATACTGAAATGATAGTTTTTTTGTCTCAAGCCTTAATCAAAGGGCCTATCATTTCATAATCAAGCTAACTTAAGCCTTTACTGTACGCCTTGCTGTAACTGCTCCCACATCGATTTAACAATCAATTGATCGGCGGGTGTTAACTCAGATTGAGCTTCAGCAAGGCTCTCTTCAACAGCAGAGTTCATTGCCTCAATCGAGCTTATTCCATCCATTTCACAGTTCGCGGCTGACAGTGAGATATGCCCGCGCAGATAGCCTCCAGCAAATAGTTCATCATCTGACGCGGTCTCAACCATCATATCAATCAGGTTCAGTAGCTTTTCTTCATATTGCTGGATCATAACTATACTCTTTATTGAAGTTGGTTCTGTGAAGCTTTCTATACACAAGGAGGCAACTCGGTAATAGTCGCGGAACGCATCAGACAGTATCTTTGCACGCTCTGGTATCCCCTGCTCTAAATAGGTGAAAACCTGATCTCTTACCTTGTCAGTAAAAGCATCTCTATCAGGTTCACAGTCACCGCTGAGGTTATCACAGCTAACTAAAAATCGAAAACCGCAACTGGCAGACAGGATCCATTCCACTGCCTGAGGTTTGATTTCGACTTTCTCAAATTCAGCCTGCACTTCGGCAGTACGTCCGTCCGGCTCGTACCAATACCCATAGTCTTCCAATAATCGTCGCTTGGGACCCGCAATACACCAGTGTGCAATTTCATGCAGTGCTGAAGCAAAGTAGCCTCGAGCAAAAATAATCCGATGATATTCATAGTCATCGTCAGCAGGAAGGTAGATTGGCTCATCACCGCCAAACACTAGCTCAGTATTATAAGTGTCTAAAAATGTACGATTAAATATTGTGATTAAATCTTCAACATTAAACATTTGCATCAACTAGCGTTAGCCATAACATAAAACAAGCAATGGAAAACAATTTTCCTGCCAATCATAGGTATTCAACTTCTTCAAAACTAGCCCCATTTGCATCTTTATCAGATAGCAATGGTTCAACCCCTTTTAATGGCCAGGTTATCCCTAACGCAGGGTCGTCCCAACGTATAGATACTTCAGCTTGTGGGTTATAATAATCTGTACACTTATAAACAAACTCAGCTTCTGCGCTTGTTACATAAAAACCGTGTGCGAAGCCTTCTGGCACCCATAGTTGACGTTTGTTTTCTGCCGATAGGTAGACACCAACCCACTGACCAAATGTCGGAGACCCCTTACGAATGTCAACGGCCACATCAAACACCTCGCCAGAGAGCACACGTACAAGTTTTCCTTGAGTATTTTCTGTTTGATAATGCAAACCACGAAGAATACCATGCTTCGATTTAGAGTGGTTGTCTTGAACAAAGGTACGCTTTGCAACAAGTTCTTCAAACTTCTTTTGCTGCCAGGTTTCCATGAAAAAGCCACGCTCATCACCAAAGACAGCAGGTTCAATAACTTTCACATCTGGGATATCAGTTTCTATTACATTCATATTTAAAACTCGTTAGCCGTTGCTTAATTCGTGTAGGGCTTAAGATCTGTCAATGCTGAACGCCAGTCAGAAGGCTGAATATTAAATGCTTGCTCAATTTTTTTCGTATCAAGTTTTGAGTTCGCTGGACGCTTAGCCGGTGTTGGGTAGTCTGCTGTAGCAATACTATTGAGTCGAGGTTTGCTTGATAACAACTCTTGTTCTTCAGCTTGCTCAAAAATAGTTTGTGCAAATTCGAACCAACTGACGTGAGGCATGCCGGAAAAGTGATAAACCCCATATTGGGCATTCTTTCCTGATACAACCTGCTTAGCTATGGTTATGAGTGCACTGGCAATATCATCTGCACAGGTAGGTCCACCAACTTGATCACCAACAATCCCTAATGTGTCCCTGTCTTTAGCAAGTCGAAGCATTGTTTTAACAAAGTTGTTCCCGTGCTGACCAAATACCCAGGCCGTACGTAGAATGATATGTTTTGAGCAGGCTTCAATTACCGCTTTTTCACCAGCTAGCTTGCTTTGCCCGTAGATCCCCTGAGGCTCTGTTTCGTCATTCTCAACATACAGACCATCTTTGTTCCCGGCAAAGACATAATCCGTTGAAATATGGAGTATTGCAGCACCTACATTAGCTGCTGCCTGAGCAATGTATTTAGGGCCGTCGCGGTTGATTGCATAGGAGAGCTCTGCTTCTTCTTCAGCTTTATCAACAGCGGTATGCGCGGCGGCATTAATTATGATATCAGGCTTAAATTCATTTACCGTTGTATCAACAGCAACGCTGTCTGTAATATCGAGCTGGTCGCGATCAACAGCCAACAGTTCAGCATGACCGGCTAATTGCTCAACAAGGCAATGGCCAACTTGCCCATTGCAACCTGTAATTAATACTCGCATTTCATTTCAACCTTATTCTGCTGTTCAGCAACCAATCGTATCAAATACTGGCCATAGTCATTTTTCAGCATTGGCTTTGCAAGCTCAAGCAAACGAGCGTCGGAAAGCCAACCATTTCTCCATGCAATCTCTTCAAGGCAAGCGACTTTCAGCCCTTGGACGTTTTCAATTGTCTGCACGAAAGATGACGCTTCATGAAGGCTCTCGTGTGTACCCGTATCTAACCAGGCAAAACCACGTCCAAGCAATTCAACATTGAGCGAGTCGTCTTCAAGATACATCTGATTTATACTGGTGATTTCCAACTCACCTCGATCTGACGGCTCAACGCGTTTTGCAAAATCAACCACGCGATTATCGTAAAAATATAACCCTGTCACAGCATAATTCGACTTAGGTTCAACAGGCTTTTCTTCAATTGAGATCGCCTTCATTTCACTGTCAAATTCCACAACACCAAAACGTTCTGGATCTTTTACTTGATAGCCGAATACAGACGCACCATGTTCACGGCTTGCTGCATTACGTAGCGTCTGGCTAAATGATTGACCATAAAAAATATTGTCACCAAGTACCAAACAGCAATTGTCATCACCTATGAACTTTTCACCAATCAAAAAGGCTTGAGCAAGACCGTCTGGGCTTTCCTGAACCGCATATTCCAAGTTGATACCGAAATCTGAACCATCGCCTAGCAAGCGCTTAAACCCTTCATTATCTTCCGGTGTGGTAATAACAAGAATATCTTTAATACCTGCAAGCATTAAAGTGGAAAGGGGGTAGTAAATCATAGGCTTATCATAAACAGGAAGAAGCTGCTTTGATACACCTCGTGTAATCGGATAGAGACGAGAGCCTGAACCACCCGCTAAGATTATTCCTTTCATTATTTCTCCCCTCCTAAACGTTCTCGACTATAAGAACCATCTAAAACACGACTCCACCATTTTTTATTATCCAAGTACCATTCAACTGTTTTGCGGATACCGGATTCGAATGTCTCAGCGGGTTTCCATCCTAGTTCGCGCTCAATCTTACTTGCATCTATAGCATAGCGAACATCGTGCCCAGGGCGATCAGTTACATAAGTAATTAGATCTTGGTACTGCATTACACCCTCCGGCTTATTCGGCACTAGTTGCTCAAGTAACTCACAAATCGTCTTAACGACTTCGATATTGGCTTTCTCGTTATGACCGCCAATATTATAAGTTTCACCAACAACACCTTCTGTGACGACTTTGTATAAGGCCGATGCATGATCTTCCACATACAGCCAATCACGAATTTGCATACCATCGCCATAAACAGGCAATGGCTTCCCTTCTAGCGCATTCAAGATCATTAGAGGTATTAGCTTCTCAGGGAAGTGGAAAGGCCCATAGTTGTTAGAACAGTTAGTTACAATTGTTGGTAAGCCAAACGTACGTAACCAAGCACGCACCAAGTGGTCACTTGAAGCTTTAGAAGCCGAATAAGGGCTAGACGGCGCATAAGAGGTCTGCTCTGTAAATAAGTCATCTGTACCTTCAAGGTCACCATATACTTCGTCTGTAGAAATATGGTGGAAACGAAATGCTTGTTTCTTTTCAGCCTCTAACTGACTCCAGTAATTACGAGCTACTTCCAGAAGAGTGTATGTACCAATAATGTTGGTTTCAATAAATTCAGCAGGACCATCAATCGATCGATCCACATGGCTTTCTGCAGCTAAATGCATAACAAGTTCAGGTTGATGCTCATTGAATACACGCACCAATGCTTCACGGTCACAAATATCGACCTGCTCGAACGTATAACGTGTACTATCCTGCACAGAACCCAGCGACTCTAAGTTACCTGCATATGTTAGCTTGTCTACATTTATAACAGAATCTTCGGTATTGTTAATTATATGGCGCACTACAGCAGAGCCAATAAAACCGGCACCACCGGTAACAAGAATTTTCACAATAAGTTCCTTATATTTTACGTAACACTTTGCTTTGAACCACAAAGATCAGGTCTAAATACATACGATAAATATTATCAGCGCTAGTGAACACACCACATATGTTTGAATTTAAGCTCAAAACAAAAAAAAGAAAACACATTCAATTAACTGGCAATAAACATTAAGCCTATTCTGCCTTCCCTGCATTGTACTTTATGGCAACAACAGCAAGTGGAAAGTAAGCAACAGCTGTTCCTAACGCCCCGTCAATCCAGTTTAAGGCAACCATGCTGGCAACAGGAAAAAGCCAAAACGCATTGATCGCTAATACTGATATTGTAACAACCCTGTGGCTCCCATGATGCCTTGATGCATATTGATAGGCATGGGTACGATGGGCTTCGTAAGGCTTATAACCCGAACTAAGCCTTCGAATTAATGTAATAGTGGCATCAACTATGAATACTCCTAATAAGATAAGCCATACCCATAGTAATTGACTTTGCTGTTGTGCAGCGAACAGGGACAGCCCCCCCAATATTAAGCCTATAAAACCACTTCCAGCGTCACCCATGAAAATCTTGGCTGGTGGAAAATTCAGTAGCAAAAAACCTAAACAGGCAGTTCCAAGCACTAACGGCAATAGCCAGACAAATACAGGAGTTCCAATAGAAAATGACAACAATGCAGCAAAGAAACACACGGTGGCAGCCTCTATACCAGCAAGGCCATCAATTCCATCCATAAAGTTATAGAGGTTTAATAGCCAAACTAGGTACAGCCCTCCTATAAGGTAGCCAGCCGCGCCAAATGAAAATGTAAAACCAAATATTGTGATTGCGGGTAAGCCACTTGATGCCCATAGCAATACAAAAGCAGATGAAAAGTGAGCAAGCAAACGCCAACCAGCCGGGATGTGATTATGGTCATCAATGAAACCCACTGTGGCAACTATCAACCCAGCCACAATTATCCCGTAACCTATTACGCCAGGCACGATATTTAAGGTGACTCCCATTCCACAGAAAGCAATAAAACAAAGAACAATAGCTACGCCACCGCCTCTTGGTGTTGGTATCGAGTGCGAACTACGTGCATTAGGGTTGTCAATAATATTATTCTTTAAAGCATAAGATCGCAGAAAAAACGTTAACAAAAAGCTGGTTGCCAAAATAGATAGTAAAGTAACAGGTATATTCATATTTTTTATTGTGTTATGAAGCTCATGCTAGTCTCAGTACTGCCAAACCAGTACCCTCATCAAAATCTCTCCCACAAGCTTACCATTCTGAGAAATCACGCACAAACAGCTCGAAATGGTTTGAGACATAATAAATTCCGTAAAAAACTGGCTTGCCCTAACCGTAAAGACTACAATAACGCTCCTTGAACTAAGGTGTAAATTTCATGCTTCAACCAATTTTATCCCTATTCAGCGCCAAAAGAACCACAAAACGTACAGTTACTGTATTGTATGACGTTATCGCCATCACACTGTCATTATACGCTGCAATTGGGTTGAGAATTGGCAAACTTGAAATTCCGATTTCTAGCGTTGAAATCGGAAGTTTAATTGTAACTGTAGTGGTTACTATTTTGGTTTTCGCCAAGCTTGGTTTATACCGGGCTGTGTTACGCTACATGATAGTACCGGCTCTGGGCCATATAGTGCTTGCTGTTGTAGCATCAGCTCTGGCGCTTGCCATTTCAAGCTTCTATCTACATTCTTATATCCACCGGAGTGTACCAGCCATTTACGCTGGTATCGCAGTGCTTATGCTAGGCACGCCTCGGGTCATGATTCGTATGTACTTCGACCGTTACTATCGGCGTGGTAAACCCAATGTTCTAATTTACGGAGCCGGTGCAACAGGGCGCGAACTTGCTTACGCCCTACGACAAGGCTCTGAGTACCACCCCGTTGCTATCATTGATGATGATCTTAGTAAGATCGGCAATATCATCTATGGGTTAAGAGTTTACAATAGCAATGAATTTGCAAAACTAAACGATTTATACCAACCAGTAAAACTGCTACTAGCAATAAACAATATCAGTAAAGCTGAGCGTCTTCGATTAGTTGATAGGCTATCCGATTGGCCAATTGCTGTTCAGTCTGTACCATCGGTGGAAGACATTGCATCAGGCAAAGCACAACTGACAGAAATTAGAGATCTTGACGTTGCTGACTTGTTGGGGCGAAATACTGTTGAGCCTCAAGAGCCGCTGATGAAAGCCTGTATAGAAGCAAAAGCGATCATGGTTACTGGAGCAGGCGGGTCGATTGGCTCGGAGCTGTGTCGTCAGATAATCCAAAGAAACCCAAAGACCATCGTATTGTTCGAACTCAATGAATATAACCTATATAGCATTGAGCGAGAGTTAATTAAGACAGTGCGATATAAAAACATGCAAACAACAATTATTGCAGCATTAGGGTCCGTTCAGCATAGAAATCGTCTACTAAATTTAATGCGTTCATACCAGATAGACACTGTTTATCATGCCGCTGCCTACAAACATGTTCCAATTGTTGAGCATAATATCGTTGAAGGAATCCGTAACAATATCTTCGGAACACTATTTGCTGCGCAAGCAGCAATTGACGCGGAAGTTAAAAATTTCGTACTGATATCAACAGACAAGGCTGTTCGTTCGACAAACGTTATGGGCGCGAGTAAGCGTATGGCGGAGTTAGTTCTTCAGTCTCTAGCTGATCACCAATCTGGGACTAATTTTACCATGGTACGCTTTGGTAATGTATTGGGCTCATCAGGTTCGGTTGTTCCATTATTCCGTGAACAGATCCACAACGGCGGACCTGTGACTGTAACCCACCCAGATATAACCCGTTATTTCATGCTGATTCCGGAAGCTGCACAACTTGTCATCCAAGCTGGAGCTATAGGGCATAACGGCCAAGTTTTTGTGCTTGATATGGGAGAGCCCATCAAAATTCTTGATCTTGCAAAGCGGATGATCCATCTCATGGGAGCCAGAGAGCAAGGAAATGAAGAGAACGATGGCGGCATTGAGATCAAGTTCACCGGGCTTCGCCCAGGCGAAAAGCTTTATGAAGAACTACTCATCGGGGAAAATGTAACCGGAACTGAGCACCCCAAAATTATGACAGCTATCGAAGATATGCTCAGCTGGGACGAAATGGAATATGTGATTAAGCAATTAGATGAATGTTGCCATAACTTCGATATCAAATGTATACGTGAAATCCTGATCGCGACACCAACTGGTTATAGCCCCAAAGGTGATATCAAGGATTTTCTCTATACCGACCAGTCATTTCAAAAACAGGCCATTGGCAATATACACTAATGAGGTATGCCTTCAACTTAACACCAATAGCACTGCATTAGTTTCGTTTTAGGCTGAAGAATAGAGGAGCATTACTCCTCTATACATCTTCTCACTGCTAGCTCTGTTGACAAAACAGGCTTCCAACCAAGAAGATCTTTAGCTTTTGAATTATCGATAACAAGATCATCAAATAGCTGAATTGCCATACTCCCCTTCCCAAACATTCTAGCTGTCAGCTTCAACAAGCTAAGAGGTACTGGTATGTTTACCAAACTGCGTTTAGCACTTTTTGCAAGTAATCTAGTCAAATCCTTAGTTGAAATAACCTGATCATCTGCAATTAAAAACAGTTCATTTGCAGCTTTGGGATGAAATGCGCAAGTGACAAGAAAGTCAGCTAAGTTGTCTATTGAAATAAAGCTTTTTCGATTATTAACTAAGCCGAAAGGTAAAATGGGCGATAGCTTTACTAACTTAATCAATTTATCTAAGTTTCCTGGTGCACTTGGACCATAAACCAACGGCGGCCTGACAATGGTTAGTTCTATCCCCAACCTACTAGCCTCTTCAACTAGTAGTTGCTCAGCTTCAAGCTTAGATAATGCATAGTCCGCAACTGGATTCGGAACTGATTCCTCGCAAAAAGGAGAACCTTCTGTAGTGTTACCATTTACACCAATTGAACTAACAAAGACAAGACGAGAAACCTTATACTGTGCAGCCTGCTTTAGTAGACACAAACTGGCATCGCGGTTAACTTTCCGAAATTCATCGATAGGTGACTCCGCTGTATCATTTGTAATATGCGCTCGACCAGCCAAGTGAATGATGACATCAACATCAGATAGGGCGTGAGACCAATTCGTTTGACCTGAAAGGTTGCCGATAGTTACTGTGTCAAAATCGATACCATCTAGGACATGATCAAAAACTGCATTGTCTTTCCGCAAAGACGCCCTTATATGACACTTCCCGTTTAAATAAGAGATAACTCTCTGTCCTATAAAGCCATTCGCACCTGTTACTAATACTCTTTTCACTCAATATCTCAATATTTAAAAAGACTTATGGTACTATACATGAATTACTTTGGTTGGTTTATAGCAATGATTAAAATAAATAACAAAAATAAATTTCTAGTACAAAGGCTTCTAGATGCTAGCTCAGGTTTTTTTCTTTCTTTAATTTTCCTCTTTTTAAAAAGAAAAAAACGTATAATCTTTAATTCTACAGTAAATACAGATTTTACATTTAACTCTAAATACCTGTTTTTAAACCATAAAAAAAATCTTGAAGAACAAGGTTACGAAGTAAAGTTCGTAATAAATGACATAGAAAAGCAAGTAAAATTAACTGAAAAATATGGTGATTACTTCATATCTAGCAAAGGTATTAAAGATAAGTGCTATATTCTAAACGCTGCATGCTGGATCATGAGTACCATGGATCCACCTGTAGGTGGTTGCTTCCTTAACAAAAACCGATTTGTTCTCCAATTGGGCCACGGCACACCAATTAAAAATATAGGTTTAATGGATGGTTCCGCGAGTTGGCTTAAACGAGCTTACTACAAATTGATGACAACCAATATATCTTATTATTTAAGTCCATCTGACTATTTTTCTAAATATATAGGGCAAGCATTTGGAGTTGCTCAAAATCAAATAATCGTTTTGCCACAACCACGATTAGAATCAATGCAGACATGCCAATCTAATTTCATAAACCAATATAGATACAGTAACAAAACCAGATTGTTTCTATATAGCCCAACATGGCGCCCATATGAAGATGTAAAACTATTTCCATTTGGAGACTATTCGCCAGAAACCGTTGAAAAGAAATTAGTTGAGAATGATATAGTAATATTCATCCGTCTACACCCTAAGTTTGAGGGAGATATCACCCCTTACCTCAATAGCCGTATAATAAACCTTGATAGCAACCAAGCAGAAGACATCACTGAATACCTGGACCAATTCGATGTACTATTAACTGATTATTCAAGCATATACTGTGATTTTGCAATGCTTGGGAAACCAGTTGGCTTTATACCGTATGATATTAAATTGTACGAGAAATCGGTTGGGTTCTCATTTGACTATAAACAGGTTACGTGGGGAGATGAAGTGAACAGTTTAGAAGGGCTTTTCAAGGTAGGAGAAGAAAATAAACCAAAGGAGCGGGCATCAAAACTTAACACTATGCCGGCATCTCAAATTATAGATAAATTTATATCGAGAGAGTTAAATAGGATTAGACTAACAAGATAATAGATAGAAGTTTATATAGCCTCTGCTTTAAAGCAGAGGCAAGACTCATACAAATTTATAGAACGTATAGTATATAGTAAGTGTTCAGCTAGAAATTCTTTGCTATCTCAATAATTTCTGTTGTTGATATAGATGGTGTCCGTGGGAAGTAAACCACATCACAAATATCTTTAAATTCGTCAAATTTACCCTCCCAATCATTACCCATCGCTAGAATATCAGCCTTAAAATACTCGATATAATCTCGCTTTAGATCAAGTGAGTGTTCTATGAAAACCTCGTCAACAAACTTAAGGGAACTTACTATCTTTAACCTGTCTTCCTGTGTATAAATAGGAGCTCGGTTCTTCTTCTCAAAATTAAGCTGATCACTAGAAACACCTACAATGAGCCGATCACCTAAAGATGCACACCTTTCAAGAATATTGATATGCCCAATATGAAACACGTCAAATGTTCCAAATGTTATAACCAAATTTTTCTTCATAAACCATCCAAAGTAAAATAAGTTATATTGCTAGACTTGTTAAAGAAATGGTTAATGTACTGCTTCTTCATATTATTCGATGTAAGCAATACGTTTTGTATCTTGTTGCTATTAATATAAAAAGCTTGTGTAGTATTACCGAAGCCAATCAGACTTAATGAACAAGGACCTACAGCTAAGTCTGCGATGATTTCCTCGGCAATATAGTTACTCGTCAAATCAACAAGACCAGGCAAATCAGGGGTTGGATATGAACTCCTAGGATGCTGAATATATCCCACTTTGTCAGAAGTGGATAGTTGTAACTTTAGAAAATCTCTTACGTTACAGTAGCCTTGTTCAGGATCTTCGAAGAGCTCTTCATAGCATGGAGATAAAAACAAATGTGAAAACTCTTCGTTCAAGTCTAGCTGTACTGAGCTTTGAAATACGTCACTTATGTTGATCTCTTTACTGAAGTACCCTTTATATGGGTAAAGCGATGCTTCAAATATGTTATAATGTTCAGAAGATTTGCTTACAATATCACTTAATGAATAGCCAGACCTAAATAAGGAAAAAAATAAGCTCCTCTTTAAGCTCTCTCTTTGCTGATATACAAAAGAACTTTTCTCTAAGTTTGCTGCGCCATCATCAAATGTTATAAGGTTAACAAAGTTAATCAATCCAGTTGCTAATGATATATACCCATTACATAAACTAGCAATGTATAAATTACTGTATTCTTTATTTCGAAACTCTCTATAAATGAAAGACAAATCCGAAAATGTATTTTTTTTAACGAAATACTTAAATTGATATCCTTTGGATTTACAAATTCGGTTAAGAAAATCCAAAGTATCACTTTTATAGGAGTCGTCGAAGTAGTAAATCTCGACAGTTTCTTCTTTTTTTCTTGCAAGGATAAGGCTCAATGTAAATACTTGTAATTTTGTTCTACAAAGAGCCAAGGACGATTTCATTATATTATTCATAAATAAAATCGTCGAGGTCTAATCCGTACGATGCTAAAGTTGATCTCACATAATCTAAAAGCGCATCATCGTAATAATCCTTCCACTGACCAATTTTACCTGACGTTATAAAAGAGCCTTTTAAACCTCTTTCAGAACCAAGCAAGATTTTTCCAGATGACTTTTCCTGTTCTTTGACGCTATCAATAGAGGAATACTCCAGTGCTAACTCAAGAGTTTCATTTACAACTGGAATGGCCAAATAATCAAGTATCGAAGTAAAAGCAGATTTGGGATCTTTCATAATACTTTCGTAAGATACATGTAATGCTCCATATTTAGAACATAGCTCAGACTGACGCATGTACCGTTCTACAAAAGAGTATTCGCTACCAGCAAGTTTTTCTTTGACACACTCGGAGAAAGGCTTATCTATACCTTTTTTCACATACTCGAAGTTGTATATCGAAACTAAAAAGTCTAATGGATTTCGATATAGGAATATTGCCTTATTAAAGTTATAGCTTTCATGGTATTTATGAGTACCAATAATATGTTCGAAACTACAATTACGCGAGATTGCATTATTACTAGAAGAAATTGAGCTAATTGATTTACTATATTGACTGATATCATCGATATTTTTCATCAATAATGGTGTATCTACAGTATGAAAAACACCATTTTGTACAAGCTCATCAAATCTAACTTTCTCAGTTAGCTCTTTATTTAGGTTCACAATATAATTTGCTAAAAAATTAATTGTATAAGTTGTTCCTGATTTAGGAATCGTACAAACAAAGATACTGTTAGGTATTGATTTTGAAATTAATGAGCGGTTACTTTCGATTCTAAGTTTTTTTTCCGCATCAACCGCTTTTGTAAGCTTATCAACACGGGGGACTATTGATTTAATTTGAGTCTCTAATGCATCGCTCTTGGATGTTAACGCATCGTTCTTGGATGTTAACGCATCGTTCTTGCATGCTAAGGACACTAGTTGCATGTCCAACTTCTTAATGCGAGAATCAACACCGCTTAGGAGTTTAGATCGAATAACTTTTCTTAATTTTTCCATAATAATTATTTCCCGAAGTGTTTTTCATATTCTGGGATTACTTCTTCTGGCGTCCCTATCATTCGTATTATACCATCATCCATCCATAACACTCTGTCGCACAGACGCTTAACCTGAGCTAAAGAGTGGCTAACAAAAACTACTGTTTGATCACCAGTGACTTTTTCGACGATTGTCGCTTCTGCCTTTTTCTTAAAAGCTAAATCGCCTACACTCAACGCTTCATCAATAAGCAATACATCAGGTGATATATTTACCGAAATGGAAAAACCTAACTTTGACTTCATGCCACTCGAGTAGGATTTTACTGGTTGGTAGATAAAATCGCCTAATTCAGAGTACTCAATGATATCTTGTATCATCGACTTGGTTTCACGCAGAGAAAAGCCGGATAACATTGAAGAAAGAAGAATATTATCATACCCGCTCAAATTCTGGTCAAAGCCCAGTTGCAACGAAAGCATACGAATAGATATACCTTTTCTGAACTCAATCTTTCCTTTGTTAGGCTTTAAAACACCTGAGAGCAATTTGAGAAGAGAACTTTTCCCTGTACCATTCTTACCTAGAACACCTAACGTCTCGCCTTCATATAGAGTAAAACCTATATCTTTTATAGGGTTATGATGCTTTTTTCCATTTACTTTATTTTTAAGTTTATAAGACAAGCCAACATTAGTAAGTTTAATAATCTCTTTCATTACATCAAAACTTCTCTGGTTATCTTTTCATCAAACAATATATAAAACAAATGAGAAATGATATAGAGACTAAATGAAAAAATAGTCAAAAAAGTAATCTCTGCTACATAATCACTTGGAGAACCTAATATCGACACTCTATATAAATCAATAACATTATAGACAGGATTAATACTGAACAGAATATGAAATTTCTCTGGTATTTTGTCAAGAGAATATACCACAGCACTTCCATACATAAGAATTCGCATCGCACTAGGTATTAATAGTTTAATATCTCTAACAAAGGCAACTAGAAAAGATACAGTTAATGCTACTGAAACATTAAAGATAAAATTCAGTGGAATAACCAAGGTTAAAAGAAGATAGTTTACATCCCCTCCTAAATAAGTATCAATAAATACAGCAAGAACAGCAATCACTAAGGCTTGCTTGATCGTCTCTTGCAAAACAAGAGAATAGACAAAGTAGATTTTAGATACTTTAACTTGACTGATTGTATTACGTGCAGAAACTAATGCACCACTAGTCTTTGTGACACTCCTTGAAAACCATAACCAAGGTACAAGTCCCACAAGAAGGTATTCTAGAAAATTATCTGTACCGTGGTTTAGTAATAAACCAAATACAACATAATATATACCCATAAACAAAGCAGGCTCAAGAATGAGCCATGCATAGGACATTTTATTATCACTAACCTCGGATTTAATATTAAGGACAGCTTTATAATAAGAAATCTTTAAGGTTTTAATATAATCGACAAACAAAACACTCATGTTTAATCGCTCTTGCTTATTACATTTATAAGATGCTCAATTGTTTTATCATTACTATCAAGCTTCTTCTTAATATCTTTGAATGTATCTTGCTTCATGATCTTAACTTGAAAGATATTTTCTAACTGTATCTTTAGCTTTCTAAGGTAACCGGTTCTATATAGCTGACTTAAGAAGCTTGCCTTTGCTGTTGGTAATTCTCCTTTATAAAGGATATTACGAATCAGTTTTAGATCATTACTAACAGGAATATTTTTAACAAACATGCCTTCATAGACATTATTAATGGCTTGATTGTCTAATGATTCTTCAGTTTGTTCAATAAACTGGTCAAACGTATGCTTAACCATATCCTTTTTATTGTCACAATCAGTGTGAAGAACTTCAAGTAACTCATCAATATGAGGTAGATATTGACATTTCAACGCACAATTCAGGACATGTTGACGTCGAGCCCCAAGAGAATAAGCAACAAATTCAGTTGATGTTCTGAATGCTGGTACACCGTAAAAGTGAGGAGAGTTGAACAAAACAGTACTGCCAAACCCGACCACAGCATCTGGAGATAAAACATCAACTATAGTCTCAGCAAGCATTGCGACATCACTTACGTCGATAAAATTTTCTCTGTCATTATCATCAAGCAAACTACGAATCTGTGAATAAAGCTTAGCTTCAGGACGCGGATGATCTTTGAAGTATACCGTAGCACCAGTACTTAGAAGAGATGTTATTACATTTAGATGCTCAACTAAAACATCAGAATAACTTAAAGGTCCCATCCTCCATAGTGGAGCAGATACAACCATAACAGAGATGTTATCTTGTTGGTTTATTGAACCAGGTGATACGTCATCAATTTTAGAGAAAGCTAACTTAATCGCTTGCCGATCATAACTACAAACATTGAACGGAACTTGTCTCAGACTTTGAGGTGATAGCTTGTCAAAGTAGCGTGTAGAATAATACTTGCTAATTAACTTAAGGCCACCAAGTTCAGAGTTATGAAAAATGTCGGCGCAATAACCTAGCATTCCTTCTTCGTAAACAATATATTCCGCATCTTTAAATGCTCTGAAGAAAGCATCAATACGCAAACCGCTTGACTCAGCATAAAGATATACTTTACTCACATCTTTAAAACTAGATTTGATAAGATCACTATCTAAAGTCTTGATATCATCGTCATGACAGTAGTCATAGACATTTTCTATCTTTACATTATCATTATCAGTTAGGCGCTTAATGTTAGCTTTTGTTTTTTCTAAAAAGCTAACGTTTCTATCAACACTGTTGACTACGAAGATCAAATTACAATCGTCGGTCAAATCACCATTAGTAAACAGCGCTGAGCACGCCATTACATCACAAAAGCCACCAGTCGTATAAATTATAATATTCTGTTTACTCATGATGGTCTGTCCTGATCTCCGTCACCACGCATTAATATTAAGCTTTCGTCTCTTGTAGCATAAGTTAGTTGGATGTTCTTCATAACAAATGGGCTAAAATAATTCGGAATAACTACGTCACCATTCGTATCGATAATGTCAAAACCAGCGTTTTGAACATCAGTGTCCTCAGTTCCTTTAACATATAAGTCAATGAACTCATACTTTTGGCCAACGGCTACACTGGTTAATTTAATTAACGCACCTGTTAGCTTAGCGTTATCACCAAAATAATCTATTACTTTAAGAGCCTTAGCCTGACCTTGACTAACCTCTCTTGCAACTATTAGCCCGTCTTTTGATTTAGACAAATAAAGAAGGTATTCATACGTTGGATGTTCAAGATACCTTTTAACAAATGTTTCGTAATCTCTTCGCTCAGTTGAAAGCGAACAGAATTCTTCCTCTAGTACATTTGAAACCTGAACAAACTCACCCGTGTCCTGAACCTGCACAAACTGCTTCTCACCAGGCTGGCACAGTTCAAAGCTATTTAGCTCTGGATTTAACCAAAAGTAATGCTTGAGATAACCGGTTTGGAATCCTAGTAACTTATAAAGAGGCAGCACACTTGGTGCTGCTCCTACGGTATTTACTGAGCCAGAGGTCAATTCAATACATTTATTAATGAGTTTGAAGCTTAAGCCTTGCTTTGCATACTCAGGAAGTACACATAAGATTACGAGAAACAAGTTAGCTTCATTAATTTGTTTTTTGCTTTTTGTAAAACCAACTAGACCGCATATTTGTTGTAACTCATTTTTAGCCACAACAAAATTAACGGTTCCCTCATCAGTCATCTCATATTCAAAAAAATCAGCATCGCGAGCAAAAATATGGTTGGGAGCCCAATTATCCTTTATAAAGCTCCTAATAGCATTTATGTCACTAGTACTTGCTAAATCAATATTCACTGGCACTCTCCAGTATTTCAACCATCCCATAGCTTGTCATGAAAAACTGAACAACCCTTCCATCAAACAAAACCGCTGGTTTTGGTTTTGATATAGGAATAGCACCATCTTGAATTAAAGATTGAGTATCTACATCAAAATTATTACTTTCATAGCATACATGATAAAGATCTCGGTTCTTCTTGACCAACCCCTCTACCATTTTTCCAGCTATGAATTCAACGCTAGCACCATCAGCGAGAGTGAACAATTTTAAGGTTGCATCTTGCTCTGGGTCATATACATTACCTGATTCGGAAAAGATAGATTCCTTAAAGTGCTTCCTATACTGAGAAGCACTTTTATCAATATCTTTACAAGCTATACCGACATGGTGAAATTTTAGCACGCTACTTTACCCATGAATGAAACAATTCCGTTGATAGAAGTAAAGTGCTCAAAGTCATCAAAAGACGGGACAATACCAAACTCCTGACATACCACAGTCATTATATTAACCGTTGCCATTGAATCCCATACCGCGATATCATCGATTGTTGTATCAATTGTGAGATCATTGCTATCAATTTCTAGAATTTCAGATACGATTTTAATTACAGACTGTTCAGAACTCATAGGTTACCCCGATATTTTTACTCTTATTTACATATTCACTAACATCTAACCGATATTGCTTACTGTTAGATGTTTGTTCGATAATTTTAAATCCTAGCTTTTCATACAAATTAGCCACGTATGCATTTTTAGGTGATTCTGTATAGCTAGAATAAATTGTAGTGATTGATCTTGATTTACATACATTAACAAATGTATCAAATAGTGCAAACTCAAGTTCTCTATTAAACACTCTGCAGCTCATTACCCAGATATCAATATCAACAGTTTCACCGCAAACAGTAGAAAGCAACGTCGACACTATTCCATTATTACCGTAGATATCTTCTAAATCAGCTACCAAGTTTAAAGAGCTACTGTTGTTTGCATATTTAATATCAAAATCTGCATCCGTAACACGTGATGTGTTTGGATTGAATTGATTTGTTTTATTAACAAGTTGAACAACGCGCTCTCTATTCTTCTCCGAAATACCAACGATTGTTGTTTTCATTTCAAGAGACTTAAGATAGTCATCGAAATTTTTTGCATTGTTTTTTATTTCATTAACTAGCTTATTTTTCTTATAATATTCTGCTCGTTTTTTATCCTCTGCAGATAATCGGCTGACCTCAAAATAACCTTCTTTATCAAGTTGCTTAATTAACTCATAAGGTGATTTTGAGTATGTTACGCACGTAACTGAAGGGCAAAACTCACTGACTTGTTTTATCTCTGCTGGATTATCATCAATAAATACAAAGCTATCTTGAAATAGATTCAATTCAGTTTCAATTCGCTGTATGTTTTGTGATTTAGGTTCCCAGTTTGCTACGAAACTAGCAAAATCATCGCATGACAATGAGCCGCTAGATTTAGCAATCCCCTCTTCAGCAAGTTTCTTTTCATTTTTTGAGTTGATGGCTAAAACTATACCTCGAGATTTCAGCTGAAGAATATAGTTTTGTAATTCCAAAAATGATTCGGCCTTAGGATTACCCTGCCCAACGAGTACGCCTTCAGGTCCATCATCTCCTATTACACCACCCCACAACGTATTATCCAAATCACAGACAAGCGTCTTTTTGCTATGGCCTGCTACTGATTTAACAATATTAGTTATTGACTTGGCGA
Organism: Photobacterium proteolyticum; assembly: GCF_001939735.1. Classification (GTDB taxonomy): domain Bacteria; phylum Pseudomonadota; class Gammaproteobacteria; order Enterobacterales; family Vibrionaceae; genus Photobacterium; species Photobacterium proteolyticum. Next base: position 241,573 of record NZ_MJIL01000069.1, on the reverse strand, counting down.
CAGTTGGTAGCGCTGTTGGTGCAATTGCATATTTAAATGCAAACCAATATGAATCATCGAACCACTTACTCAAACCAATATCCGAAGACAAATACATTATATCGTTAATATAGATATTTGGTTTAGTCGAAACTAGTTCTGCTAAGCTGTTATTGATTCGATTTACAAAATTGACATAACCATACTTAGACGTGAAGTCATAGTTACCCATATTTCTGTAATGAGGCAGCTCAAAATTATTAACTATTGTATTGATTTTTAAGTTATCAAGCTTAGTTAAAATGTCACTTATTCTACTTACTTCACGCTCAAACAGTTCGTCAACCTCTTGTTCACATTGACTATTCTGTGGCCACTTAAGGATATTTTTGTTTGTAGTGTGAATGTATACCCAGTCAGGAGATACTGTTTCGATAAGATCGCTAAACATAACTTCTTCATAATATGAGTTATAAGATCCTTCGATTACTTCAGCATCTATCCCCTGGTTCAGCAGGAATAATTGAATATATTCTTTAAGCTCACCAACAGTTGAGCCACTAAGAACCAATAAGCGTATTTTTTTCTTCGCGATAGGCTGTAAAGATGACTTTATTTTATTCTTATTTCTTAATATTTCGACATTATTTAATGGTTCTAAGAAAAACTCTTTCACAATTATCTGCTCCAATTATTTAATGTCAAAATGTTTAGCAACATTAGTGCTATCACATCGAGGGATATTTAAACCATCTTGTTCAAATTCAAAGTCGTGAGCAGCATAAGCATATTCAATATTTAACTCACTCATGACTTTGTAAGTATCTTTGTTTTTCTTACCACAAGGGTAAGCACAATGTATAATTTCCTTATCAATTATACCTTCAAGAATTTCTTTATTTTTCTTTAAGCTGTTGAGCTGTGCTTCATATTCCCAAGAACACAAATCAGTTGGATGCTCGTGTGTATGTAGCCCTATTGTATGACCGCTATCACTTATTATCTTAAGCTCTTCTGGTGAAATCCATAATTTACTATGCACGATTTCAGGATCAATTTTCTCTTTTTCGATCATTCGATCAAGAATTTTGAAATGATCTTTTTTTAATATTTCATCACGGAAATATCTAAACTTTCGGTCATTATACGTATAAAAAGTAGATTTTTCAAGATAGGTTGAAAAGTCAACATTCTCATTAATTTCGTCATAGTATTCGGCAAGCATCGACTTACAATGTGAAAAATATTCTTTATAATAACTTTCAATATCATCAAAATAATAATTCTTAAAGTATCGATAGATTTCAAAGTTATCTTTTTCTTTAAGGAATTGAAAGGAGCATATATTAAAATTGGCTTTAATATTATATTTATCTAAAACAGGCAAAGCGATGTCTAATTGTTCACGAATGCCATCATCGAACGTAAAACAAGTTTCATCATCTTTTAAGGTGCCATTTTCCAGTTTAGCGTGCCACTCATCAACATCAAGAACTGTTATATCTTTATGATTAATAATTCGCTCAAGTTCAGTTGAGGTTAACGCTCCTTGAGTATTACGATAATTTTCACCATCATCATGAAAGTAATGGAACATTATTGGATTCATAACCCCTCCGTGGCGTTTGAATTGATATCAAAAAAGTCTTTCGGAAGAGTAATTAATTTACTATTTAAAAATTCACTAATTCGCACTAATGCTTCATCAAGAACGCCTTTTTGATAATAAGGATTGTTAATATTCGATGACTCTAGCTTTAGGCTACTCTCTATAGCTTCGATTATAGAATTCTTATCACAAGGTGTATCAAAGACAGAATTACCTCTTACTCTTCCTTTTTGCCTGTCACCAATGTTGACAGTTGCAACACCTAGAGTAGGAATTTCGATAAGTCCAGAAGAAGAATTGCCAATTAGTCCACATGAATACTTATTTAATGCTAAGTACTCTTCTGAAGATACAGAAGTCATATAGCGAAGATTATTATCATGACAATACTTTGAAACTAATTCTGTAATTTTATCCGAACCTGTATCGGAGTTAGAACCGATAAATACAAAGTCATACTCAGGCATATACTCGGATATTGCAGCCAGAACTTCTTTAACCTGTGATTCCAAACTTACATTTGTTAGTGTTTCTGGGTGAAATACAACCATGAAATACGGTTTAACGAACGAACCGAATTTCTTCTCTAGTTGTGTTGTATTTGGTAAATCAAGAATTGCTGCATTCTCGGCACCTAGTGCGCCGATATTATAAACAGAGCTAGGTTCTTCACCCATCTGAATTATTCTCTGTCTATATTCTTCTGTTGATGCTAAATGCAACTTACTCATTTTCGTAATAGCATGGCGAATAAACTCATCATAATTTCCAAGCGTCTTCTCACCACCATGTAAGTGAATCAGGGGAATATTATGTATTGCAGCTGCAATGGCAACAGAAAAAATCTCGTAGCGATCGCCAAGAATTAATATTGCATCAAATTTATTAAACTCTAGATACTCTCCAAATCCACTTTGACAAATAGACATTGAGTTTAGTACTTTAGAATTTGTTGATGTATCGATATCGATAGGAATCATTTTATCAATTGTAAAACCATCTTCTTCGATATTCTTGTACGTGCTTCCAAATTTTGGATCACAGTGCATCCCCGTTGCTACTATCGAAAGACATATATTTGGGTCTTTATTCAATTCCAACAATAGTCTACGCATGATTCCATATTCTGCTCTAGAACCAGTTACACATAGTAGTTTTTTCATTTACACATACCTTTCAACTATTGCTGTTAATTTTTCATAAGCAAGATCTGTAAAGTGCAAACCATCAGAAGTATATTCTGAGCGTAAACACCCAAACTCGTCGGAGAAGTGTTCATTTAGACCAATCCAATTAACATCACCTTCCAGCTCGCTAATCAAAAATTGATTTAATTCGTTAATCACTGAGTTATTTCTGTCTATACGACCTCTAATCAATGGTACTTCAAAAAGATAAATTTCAGCATTACTATTTATTAATTTTATTAATTTAATACTTTGCTTTATCCATTTAAGAGTATCTTCTTTTCTCCAGCCATTGATCACTACATCATTAGTACCAGCAAACAGAACCACCTTATTGCCTATACATTTTATCAATTTCTTTTCTAAAATTAGCTCTAAGTATTCCTTTGTGCTGATACCGGCAATACCAAGATTATTGACGCTCTGGTTTGAAAGGAACTCAACATTCCAATAATCAAACAGTGAATGTCCAAGAAGAGTGATGTCTTTCTCACTCGTCATATCTTTCTTTTTCGTTTCAATTCTATTTTTTATCGAGTCAAGAAGCACTTGGCTTTTCTTTCTCTTTGTAGCAATTGTAATAGCGAACTCAAAATCCAGAGCATCATCGATATCTACTGAGTCTTCTTTGCCCATGACATAGGCCAGACTTGATGCTCCAAAAAAGTGTTTCTTTCTTTGGTAAGCTTCGTTTTCAGCAATGAATATAGCGCCATTTGGTGTATATTCCTTAGAATCTTGTCGCCTGTAATTGCTAAAATCAATATCAAATTCGCTGAGCGTTCCTTCATTTAGAGGCTTAATCAACGAAGAACTTTTCTCACTTTCAACCATTGATACTGAAAACTTTGCATCTGATGAATCGAACAATGACACAGCTTCCTGTATATGTGCACTAGTTCTGAATGGTGATGTCGGTTGTAAAAGAACAAACGAGTCTTTTGGCTTAGCATTCGTTCTTTTTAATACATCTTCTATTACCATATATGAAGAAGCTGTGTCAGATGCTAACTCTGGGCTTCTCATTAGAACTTCTGCACCATATTGCTCTGAAATTCGTGCATATTCCAATGAGTCTGTGGAAACAATGACTCTCTCAAATACACCCGACTCAATTGCCGCTTCAATACTGTAAGCTATCAAAGGCTTATCTAATAACATTAATATATTTTTATTTGGCAAGCCTTTTGAGCCTGAGCGTGCAGGAATGATTGCAATTTTTTTGAGAGTCATGCTTTCAGTTAAACCTCTTGAGCTACAAATTCACTATGTTCTATTAGTTCATCTTCAGAAAAATCTTTTTCTGCGACTTTACCTAATACTTCATACCAGGACATAGGACTAATTCCATTTCCTGGTCGTTTAGTTGTAATATTGTCGATCGTAAATACCTCACCAGCTTTAATAGCTGTTTTAGCAACGATTGATTTACGAGCTACAATTTTATTTTTCTTTTCGGATTTGGTTACTATTTTCTCATGAGAACCTAAAGAGCTCTCTACAGCTCTAATACCCTGACAAAGTAGCGTCAACTCCTCTGGTGTCACCGATGCTTTGTGGTCAGGTCCATCAAAATTCTTATCTAGTGTAAAATGTTTTTCGATGAAAGTGATTCCATATGGAACTGCTGCAATCCCCGCAAAATAACCAGGTGAATGATCTGAAAAACCAATCTTATAATCTCCAAACTCTTTCTGTAGTCCTGTGATCGAGTTTAGATTTACATCCTCAAATGGCGTTGGGTATTCAGTATTACAATGAAGAATTGTAATTGAATCTTTTGGTACATTGTTTTTTTCTAGTACAGCAAGAGACATTTTAATCTCATCTACGGTAGCCATACCAGTTGATAATACTAATTCCTTACCTTCGATATCTAGATTTGCAATTTTTTCCAAATATGGAAGATTCAACAACTCACCTGATGGGATCTTCCACATTTTCTGATTTTGACTTGCAAGAAAATCTATAGAATCAAAATCAAATGGTGTTGAAAATACGTCTAACCCTAATTCAATAGCATATGCTTCTAGTTTAACAAACTCATCGTAAGGTAGTTCTAGCTTACGGGTCATCTCAAGCTGGCTTTCAGTATTTCCAGTTACTTTTATCTGATATTCAGCTTTTGGGGCAAACTTTGAAATTAACTGTTCAGCCTTAAATGTTTGAAACTTTACCGCATCAACACCAGCTTCCTTTGCCTTTTCAACCATTTTCTTGGCTAGGTCAAAATCACCGTTGTGGTTACAACCAATTTCGGCAACAATATATATTTTATCCATTAATCAATATCTCTAATTAATCTTGTAGGAGAACCAGCTACAACTACGTTATTCGGAATATCGCGAATTACTACTGATCCAGAGCCAACTATTGACTCATTTCCAATGTTGAGTTGACCATTTACAACAGTGCAACTTCCAACAAAAGTACATTTTCCAACTTGTACATCGCCATTCAGCACAACATTTGTAGATATGTTTGCGCAAAAACCAATTTGGTTACCATGCTCAATAAGCGTTCGAGTATTTAAAACTGCGCCATCATGAATAACGGTACCGCTATTAACAATACACATTTTTCCGATATATATACCTGTTCCTAACTCCACAGTTCTAGACACTATTGCTGTAGGATCTATTATATTTATCTGCTGTAAATTTCTTTTTTCTAACTCGTTGTACCAAAACAGTCTAGCTTTAGGATCACCAATTGAAATGAAATAAACATATTTATCTTTATCATCTATTTCATTTAAACTAGCCCCTAGAATAGGAATGCCTAAATGTTCTCCTTGTTTATAACTATCAATAAACCCGACTATTTCTTCTGTTGTAAAATTAATACTATCAACTACTGATTTTGCAAAGCCACCAGCACCAATAATAATTAATTGATTTTTCATCAAATCATCCTACGTTATAATTATTATGCAACATTTCAATAACATAAACCAATCTATTACAAATCAATGGCTGTAGTAATGCTTATTCATGCTAGCGATATACATTCTTAGCTTAAATATGTTAATAGAAACTTTATTACTCATTCATGAATGAGTGCATAGATGGTTTTATTCAAGGTGCTACATATACCTGTAATTTATGCACGCTACCGCCCTAGGGTTCACGCATCCCCATAGCGTCATTCACCAATGATCTTTGCTGAGCCAAGCATTATATATAAGTTTTATCGATTTTTCACCCAGATAAAAAGCTCATAATACCAACAGCTTAGGACGGGATAAAATTATATGTGTTCGTGTCAAAACTCATCCACCTCATCCAAAAACTCATCAAGATACTCATCATCTTCAGGTTCTTCAGGCAGGCTTTCGCCGCCTAAGGCACGGAAGTTCTTGTTCTGAATGTAGGCATCTCGGGTAAAGATGTACGGGTCTGGCGAGTCTTTCAGCAAGTTTTCTTGCGAGACAAGTGCTGCGCGATCTTCCATGCCTTCAAAGGCCCATTTGCCCAGGCTCTGCCAGAATGTCAGTAGGTTAAGCGGGAAATAAAGACCGTCTACATAATCACCGGCCCCTTCTCGAAGTGTGACGGGGCCATAAAGCGGAACCATAAAGTACGGTCCGTTTTCGACACCGTAGTAACCCATTGAATCACCAAATGCACGCTCGCTAGGTTTAGTGATATCTGCCGCTGTTGCGATATCAATCAAACCAGCGAGGCCAAACACGGAGTTGATCCAAAAACGGTTGAAGTGGGTAACAGCTTGCTCACCATCGAGCATGATAATGCTGTTGACCATATTGGCCGGCTCATCGAGGTTAGACAGAAAATTACGGATCCCCGTTCTCACTGGCGAAGGCACATAATCGACGTAAGCCAGTGATACCGGACGAGCCACATACGGATCAAGATAATCGTAGTTCAGTGTCCACATGGCCCGGTTGAAGCCTTCGAACGGATCATAGGTACCTTCGACATTATACTCAGTTGCCTGCTCGCTATATTCAGCGTTGGTGTCAGCACCTGAGCTGACAGACTCATCGTTTGGTGTCTCGGCACAGCCCGAAAGACCCAGAATAAGAAGTAGTGATACAAGGGTTATTCTTTTCAAGGGATTATTCCACAGATATAAAAAAGCAGACTGGACAATGATATCCAGCCTGCTCCATGAGTTCCAGCGATGTTATCAGTATTGTTTATTTATCTGCACATTTGTGGAACCGCCGAGCGAAATCACATCACTCTGGCCGTACCAATCACCCTTTTTGGTCATTACATTGCCATCAGTGTCGATACGTGCCTTGACGATCATAGTCGGCAGCGATGACATCAAACGCTCAGGTATCATGCTATCACTGTCGCTTAATGTCAGCGTTAGCGGGAACTGAGATAGCGGAATTCGACGCGCAGCTACAGGCATTGGCGCGCCATCAGCTGAATGTACTGAAACAATGACGATTCCCTGTGATGGCAATGTCACTGATGGAGCAAGCTCAACCTTCACCGAAACAGTTTTCGGATTCGCGGCTTGTTCGCTCGCCTGAGTGATCTGAGCCTGCGCCCGCTCAATACTGCGGTACAGCATTTTGGCTCGAGGATCATCTTCACCAATCATCCGCTTCATCATCGTCCAGTAAGAGACAGCCTGCGGATAATCACCACGCTCAAATGAGTCAAACGCCAACAGAGACATTGCACGGATATTCGTGTGGTCTTGCTTGATCACATTACGCAGTAGTTGGCGCGCATAATCGCTCTTGGCCGGATCACCAATCAGCATCAGCGTCTGAGCATAGCTCAGCTGGATTTCCGGGTTACCCGGCTCCAATGCATAAGCGCGCTTCATCGCCCCCTGGGCAGTATCGGCATCGCGGTTCGCCATCCCAATACGGCCAAGCAGCAACCAGCCCGTTGCGTCATTCGGGTTGTCGTGCAAACGGGTACGCAGTGCCAGGGTGAGATCGTTCATCTCAGCATCGCTTAACGGCTCGGCTCCCTGCTCATCCATCAAGCGCTTAGATAGCTCTGGTAGCTGAGCAACCGTCTGCTGCCAGGACTCCACCTTGTCGAGGTTACCGACGGTGAAATACATACCGTACGATACCGCCACCAGCATGATAAGCCCCGGGATCAGCATAACTGTACTGACTGCCGTTTTTTGCTGCTCGGCCTGGGCCGGCACATCATCTAGCAGTGACTGTTGCAACTCAGAAACCAGCTCATCCTGATTCGAGACCAAGCCTTCGCTGGTTTCACTTTCCAGCTCGCTAATACGGTCTTTAAAGAAGGCCTTGTTCAACTCGTCACGGCTAGCGACGTTATCCTGTGCCTTGCCAAGATACATTGGCGCGACAAAAATGGCCGCAGCAACCAAAACCAAAGCAACGGTTATTAGCCAAAACAGCGTCATTACTTCACCTTCCCGTCGTTATTCGGATTTTGTTGTTCCATCTCTTTCAACAGCGCTTTCAGGCGTTGCTCTTCATCAGCTTCCAACTCTGGCGCTGCCTGCTTGTCTGCCGTTTTGCGAGAACGCATAACCAGCACGGTAAAACCAATGAAGACGAACAACAATGGTCCAGCCCACAGGATAATTGTCGATAGCATCAACGGCGGATCGTAAGTAACGAAGTTACCGTAGCGCGCAATCATGTAGTCGACTACATCTTGCTCGCTTTTGCCTTCGCTCAGCATATCATACGCTTTCTGGCGCATATCTTTGGCCAGTTCAGCATTCGAGTCTGCAATTGTATTGTTCTGACACTTAGGACAACGCAGTGTTGCCGTCAGGTTCTGAAATGCTTTTTCCTGCTCTGCGGATTCAAACTCATAGACATCGATAGCAGCCGACGCAGGAAGAGCCGCAGCAAATACCAGCCCGAAAGCCAGCAGCATGGCACTAATTTGTTTCATCATCCCTTCGCTTCCTCCAGCAACGCCTGATACATTGGCTGTAGAGTATCAGCCCAGTTTCGCTCGTTCACATCACCAACATGGCGATAACGAACAATACCGTTGGCATCAATCAGGAAGGTCTCCGGCGCGCCGTAAACACCCAGATCCATACCCAACATGCCGTTACCATCGAACAGACTATGAATGTACGGGTTGCCCAGCTCATTAAGCCAACGGACAGCCTTAAGACGCTCATCCTTATAGTTAAGTCCAATAATCTTTACCCCGTTGCTTGCCAGCTCATTGAGGTAGGTGTGCTCGGCGTAACAGGTCGGACACCAGGTTGCCCAGACGTTCAACAGCAGAGGTTCGCCCTTGAAGATATCCTGCTCATACAACTTGCCGGCTTCGACCAAATCTTCCAACTTGAAATCAGGGACCGGCTTACCGACCAGTACCGACTCCAGCTTGGTCGGATCATCGCCTTCTGCATTACGGGTAAGCTGAACCATAAAGACCAGCGCCAGTGCCAAAAACAGTACCAGAGGTACAAACAATAATTTCTTATTCATCAGTTAACCTCAGCTTTCTTGGCAGCTTTAGCTGTGCCTAGCTTGGCTTGTTTACGGAAACGGTAACGCTTGTCACTAATTGCAATAGCTCCACCCAGCGCCATCAGCACCGAGCCAAACCAGATCCAGTTTACAAACGGTTTGAAGTAAATTCGTACCGCCCAGGCACCATCACCTAGCTTCTCACCCATAGCAACATACAAATCGCGGGTAACGCCGCTGTCGATCGCTGCTTCAGTCATCATCGAACCGGCTACTGTATAGAAACGCTTCTCGGCATGCAGTTCGGTAACAAACTTGCCGTTACGGGTAATATTGAAATCTGCAATATAACCATCGTAGTTAGGTCCATCGGCATCACGCAGACCGGCGAAATGGAAATTATATCCCTGAACCTGAACCGTTTCACCCGGCGCAAGGCGCACATCACGCTCAATATCATAGTTCGAAACCAGGGTAATACCGATCACAGACACGGCCAGACCAATATGACCCAGTACCATTGCCCAGTGACTGCGGCCAAGCTTACCTAGCCCTTTCAGCAGGCTATGGCGATGCGTCGCGCGCTGATACAGCTCAAAACTGTGCATCACCACAATCCAGATAGCCATGACAAGGCCAAGTACCGCCAGCGGCTCCATGCTGTCGGTAAAGAGCAGAATGGCCAGGAACGAGAACGGTAGCGTAATCGCAGCCGAAATAATCATCGGCTTGGTGATATTAGACAGGTTGTCACGCTTCCAGCGGACCAGCGGACCGATACCCAGAATGAAGGCAAACGGGATCATCAGCCAGGTAAACAAGGTATTGAAGAACGGCACACCAATGGATACGGAACCAAGGCCAATCTGCTTGTGGATCAGTGGCAGCAAGGTACCAATCAATACAACCAGCAGGCCAGCAACCAGCAGCAGGTTGTTAGCCAGCAGCAGGTTCTCACGCGAGAACAGGCTGTAGTTACCACGTGATCTGATCTGACCGCCGCGCAGGGCGTAGAGCAGCAAGGAGCCGCCAATGACCACAATCAGGAAGCCTAGGATGAACATGCCACGAGCCGGATCGGAGGCGAAAGCATGGACAGAAACCAAAACACCTGAACGGACCAGGAAGGTACCCAACAGACTCAACGAGAACGCCGAGATTGCCAGTAGTACCGTCCAGGCTTTAAAGGTACCGCGTTTTTCTGTCACAGAAAGCGAGTGCATCAATGCCGTACCGGCTAACCATGGCATGAACGAGGCGTTTTCGACCGGATCCCAGAACCACCAGCCGCCCCAGCCAAGTTCGTAGTATGCCCACCATGAGCCAAGTGCGATACCCAGCGTCAGGAACGACCATGCAGCGATTGTCCAAGGACGAGACCAACGCGCCCATGCAGTATCCAGACGACCAGTCATCAAAGAGGCAATTGCAAAGGCAAAGGCAACAGAGAAACCTACATAACCCATGTACAGCATCGGCGGGTGAATAATCAGCCCCGGATCCTGCAGCAGAGGGTTCAAGTCGCGACCGTCAACCGGGAAGAATGGCAAGGTACGCAGGAACGGGTTAGAAGTCATGATGATAAACAGCAGGAAGCCTACTGAAATCATACCCATTACCGCCAATACACGGGATACCGACTCTAACGGCATACCGCGGCTGAACATGGCTACAGCAGCCGCCCACGTCGCCTGGATCAGCACCCAAAGCAACAAGGAACCTTCGTGTGCGCCCCAAACAGCAGTAATACGGTAGTACCACGGCAATAGACTATTCGAGTTACTCGCCACATAGGTCACGGTGAAGTCGTTGGTGTAAAATGCCCAGCACAGCACGACAAATGACAACAGCAGCATACCGAATACACCGTATGTCAGCGGACGTGCCATGCGCATCATTGACTGGTTGCCAACAGAGGCCCCGTACAATGGATAGATACTTGCGAGGATCGACAAACCCAGCGCAATAATCAGGCTAAAATGCCCCAGTTCTGCAATCATTGAACACTGCCCTGCATCTGTTCTTCGGTATATTGAAGAGGTTCGTGGGTTTTCTTCATCGCTTCAGCCACTTCCGGCGGCATATACTCTTCATCGTGTTTTGCCAGTACTTCATGAGCTTCAATGGTGGTGGCATTTACCAATACACCCTGAGCAACGATACCCTGACCTTCACGGAACAGATCCGGCAAGATACCATCGTACTTAATGGTCACAGCCGGGCCGACATCGGCCACGTCAAAGCGAACTTCCAGCGACTGAGGATCACGCTCAACCGAACCCGTAACAACCATACCACCGATACGCAGGCGCTGACCGACTTCAGGCTTTGTGCCGTCCGGCTTGCCGTTAACCAGCTCGGTCGGGGTATAGAATAAATCCATATTCTGGTTTAACGCATACAGCATCAAGCCAACCGTTGCGCCGAGGCCAACAACCAACGCCAACACTAACGTCATGCGTTTTTTACGTCTCGGGTTCATAGTGTATTCTCCAGTTTTTTCGCTTCTTTAATACGGTGCTCACGAGCGATTTTGTTCTTGATTTCTGCCGCCAGGCGACGTTTTTTACTCAGGCTTGAAAATAAGATCCACAGCAGAGCAGCAAAGGAAATACCATAGGCCGCCCAGACATAAGATGCGTAGCCACCCATCGCTAAAAAGTCACTAAAAGATTCAAAATGCATGATGGCCTCACTTCATTAATTCACGGACCCAAGGGCGATGACTTTCACGGGCAATGATTTCATTGCGCAGACGTACCAGCGTCACCGCGCCAAAGAAACAGGCAAAGCCGACAATGTTCAGTAACAGCGGCCACAGCATGGTGCTATCCATCGACGGTTTGTCAAATTTGGTAATCGTGGCACCTTGGTGCAGGGTATTCCACCACTCAACAGAGAAATGAATGATAGGCAGGTTGATAACACCGACAATCGCCAGAATACCCGCCGCCTTTGCCGCGGTTTTCTGATCATCAAACGCACTATAGAGGGCGATAACACCCAGGTAGAGGAACAGCAAGATTAGCTCAGACGTCAGACGGGCATCCCACACCCACCAGGCTCCCCACATAGGCTTACCCCAGATGGCACCGGTGAGAAGAGCAATCACGGTGAACACAGCACCCACCGGCGCCATTGCCGCAGCAGCCATATCGGACAGTCGGATCTGCCAGACCAAACCGATAAAGGCAGCAATGGCCATTGACATATAGGCCCCCATCGACCAGATGGCCGCAGGAACGTGAAGATAGATAATCCGGAAACTATCGCCCTGCTGGTAATCTGTCGGGGCAAACATTAACCCCCAGATAGTACCGCCAATGATCCCCAATAAGGCAATAATGGAGAACCAGGGTAACAGGGTACCGCACAGGCGGTAGCAATTTTCAGCTTTCGCGTAGGGATGTAACCACTTCCACATATTTCTGCTCTACTCGTATAATTGTAATAAGTACGTTCTCAGCCAGCGTATTGTTCACTCAAAGCAGAACAACATACCAATGAAACAATTCTCATCATTAAATTAGGATAAGCAAAGTTGAATACCTCCTTTGAGGTACTTGCTCATCTAACCATCGCTTCCTTGTTCTTGCTCAAAATTGTCTCATGAGATCCATTATTATGAGACATCTTACTCAGGTGTAATTGTAATCTTTTATTGCACACTTATACGTAATGATGCAGCAACCGCAAATGGTGCCAGCGTTGCCGACCCAACTAACATTGCCCCCATCAACGCCAACTGCCCGTTGAACGCCATCCCGAGGCTTGCCGCATCAATCGCCGAAGTGGCAAATATCAGCACTGGGATATAAAGCGGCAAAATCAGCAAGCTCAACAGTACCCCGCCCTTTCTCAGCCCCACTGTCAGCGCGACCCCAATCGCCCCGAGAAAGCTCAATGTCGGCGTGCCGACAAGCAGCGTCAATACCACCGCCTTCCAGGTCTCCCAGTCCAACGATAGCAATATTGCCAGCAGCGGGCTGATCAGCAACAAAGGCACACCTGTCAGTACCCAGTGCGCCACCATTTTGGCAAAAGCCAGCACCGGCAGTGGTGTCGGCATCATCAGCATCTGCTCGAGCGAACCGTCGACAAAGTCATCCCGGAACAGACGCTCCAGCGACAACAACGCAGCCAGCAACGCGGCAACCCAAACAATACCCGGTGCGATCCGAGCCAGTAGATTCGGCTCCGGCCCGACTCCCAACGGGAACAGGGTGATCACAATGATAAAGAACCACAACGGGTTAAAAACATCAGCCTGTCGACGAAATGCAATCAGCAGTTCACGCCGAATGACTTGAAAAATAGCGCTTAGCATCCTGAACTACTGCCCCAACTTAATCTTCCGTAAATGGTTACTGTCTGTGAACATATCCTGGTGAGTCGTTAGCAGCACGACACCGCCACGCTCGACATGAGACAGGAATAACCGTTCCAGCACTTTCACACCCTGCTTGTCGATAGCCGTCAGGGGCTCATCCAAAATCCACAGCTTATGGTTGCTGATCCACAACCTCGCCAGAGCCACCCGACGCTGCTGACCGGCAGAAAGCTGACCGGCCGGGACATCTTCCCGCCCTGCCAGACCGACATGGGCAAGTGCCTGCCAGAGGCAATCATCACCGCTAACCTGCGGCGTTCCCGCCAGCTCCGAGTCTTCTGCATGGGTATGCATAGCCTGGAAAAAAGCCAGGTTCTCAAACGCTGTCAGCTCTCGCTTTACCCCAGTCTGGTGACCCAGGAACAGCAAGTCCTGATAGTAATCTTCCCGTGCTGATTCGATATTTTCGTTGTTCCAGCACACGCTACCGCTGTCTGCCCGCCCGAGACCCGCAATGATCCGGAGCAAGGTTGTTTTTCCAGCGCCGTTATGTCCTTCAATCTGAACCAGTTCACCTGACGATACAGAGAAACTTAGGTCGTCGAACAACACCCGCTCATCGCGGACACAGCTTAATTCTTGTACAGACAACATATTAAATGATGTATCCTAGGTGACACAATTTAGCGGGCATATTACCACACTGGTTCAGGATTTTGTTAGACACCCAGTTGTATAGTTCCATCACTTAGGTTAGTAATTGTGACATCCATGCGTATCGACAGCTCCCAAACCTCTGCTTTAATTAAGAGTGGACAAATTGAACCTAAAAAAGTGCCAGAAAATGAGACAAATCCAAAAATTTCACAACCTGTAAATGCAAATCGGCCTGTTCAGGGACAAATTTCTCAACTGTCTCAAGTATTAATGCAAATGAATGTGCTGCAACGTTTTTTTACAACTTTTGTCGCACAGAGTTCATCCCCTCCGATGCCCTCTTCGCCTGCTGTCACTAATTTGCTCTCTCAGCTTCTGATGCCCGAAAATAAAGCCACACTTATCCAATGGCTTAGACAAGGTGCCGGAAAACCGATTCTGCTCCAATTGTTGGAACAATCCAGACAAGCGGATAGTCCTCTGAGGCAGTGGTTGCAGCAGCTGCCAACCGACAAGCAAGACGAATTCAATGCGCTTCTCAAACTGGCTGTTGAGCAGCGTTTGGCTGCCAACGGTAAAGACACCGATACCAGCCTGCTCCAGCTGCATTTGTTGCAGCCAAACGGCCGAGAGCTGAAGTTATCCGTTGAAAAAGATCCCGACGCCAGTCCAGCACGAAGCACCGAGCAATCGTCTAAGTGGACTATCCGGTTAGCACTCCCTGTCGGTCAATATGATACCGTCCATGCAATCGCGGTATGGCAACAACAAAACCTGGCTCTCGCCTTCGAATCAGACAATAGAGAGTGGCTGAAACGCACCGAAGTCCTTTCCCCGGTACTGACCGAACGATTAGCAATGCTGGGGATCGATAGCGAACCTGCCATCTTTACCCTTCGTCCGCCGCAAGTTATCGAGCCCAACACTGAAGGGCTGTCGATTCTGATATAGTGACCACAACACAGATAGCCAGATAGAAGCAATGCAGAAAAACAAAAGTGCAATAGCCCTCCACTATGACGGGCAGCAAACACCAACGGTAACGGCCAAGGGCCATAACCAGCTGGCAGAACACATTATCGAGCAGGTCAAACAACAGGGCGGCTTGATTCATCAGGATGAAGCGCTTACTGACTACCTCAACAACCTTGAGGTCGGTGATGAGATCCCGGAAAAACTCTATCAGGTTATCGCCGAGCTGATCGCTTTTTCCTGGTACCTAAACGGAAAAACCCCTCCCGGGTGGGAAGGGCTTTCAAGTATCAACGAACAAGTGTAATACAACTGAACGACAGGTTGTGAAACCGTGTTTGCATTCTAACGCCGTCTTGGCTGCGCCATCTTTTGCTGCAAGCGCAGCAACAGCTCCGCCTCGGCCTTCGGCAAATCACACTCTTCCATCAGCTCATCGACATCGGCGCCCAGCTCAACCATTTTACTGGCGCGGCTGTAGAGCTTTCCGTCAGGATCCAACATCGCCATTTCACCCTGTCGATCCGAGATCATCTCAAGGTGCTCGGCCATGTCAGCCAGCTTCTGGCTCATACCTATTGTTCCGGCACGCAGCTCGGTAAACTGCTTAAGCAAGCTTTCGTGCTGGTGCCGAGAGTTTTTCAACACCAACTCTGTGGCGGCAAATTTTGCTTCCAGTGCCTGGCGGGCCTTGCGTTCACGACGAACCATTAGCCATGAAATGATCACGGCCAGGATCGCAACAGCAACCGGCAACCATTGCAAAACGAGGCTTAGCATTACAAGTACGCCATCTCGTCCCATTCTTCGTCAGACAGCAGCTTGTTTAGGTCTACCAGGATCAGCAGCTCACCGTCTCGGTTGCTCACGCCCTGGATAAACTTCGCGCTCTCTTCTGTACCGACACTTGGTGTGCTGTCAATTTCAGAACTACGTAGATAAACAACTTCTGCGACGCTGTCTACCAAGATACCGATCACCTGCTTTTCAGCCTCGATGATCACAATACGGGTATTGTCAGAGATTTCACCTGGCATTAGGCCAAAGCGAGAACGGGTATCAATAACCGTTACTACGTTACCACGCAGGTTGATGATACCCAGAACGTAATCTGGCGCACCTGGTACCGGAGCAATTTCGGAGTAGCGCAATACTTCACGTACCTGCATCACATTGATACCGTAGGTTTCATCTTCCAGCTGGAAGGTTACCCACTGCAGTACCTGATCGCTACCGTCTTCTTTTTGTATTTCGGCTACACTAACCTGAGACATGCTGTTTCCTCTTTGGCCTTGCTCACATTACACTCTTAACATCTAAACCAGCATTGAGCATAGATATTAGTTCGCTAACATGAATTAGAGCACACATTTTTTCTTTAACCATTCCGGCAAGCCAAGGACGTTTACCCGCCTGTTCCCGCCAACGAACACTCTGTTCTGTCAAAGTTTCAGTCCCGTGGAGCGCATTACATGCCAGTCCCCACTTACTTTCCCCTAACATCACGATATATCGATATTCTTCCTGATGTTCATTCGAACTCAGTTTTTCCGGCATCACCCAGCGTGCAGTATCGACCACATCCAGCTGATGCTCACGGTTTGTCATCAACCCGAGGTACCAGGGCGGCCGCCCCAGAAGGTGATTCACCTCACCGAGCTGATGAATGCCCCCCAATTCAGTCAACGGCACAGCAAACGTCACGCCATTGACCTCAAAGAAAAGCGCCTGAAACTCTGAACTTCTGTCCTGCTGTTGCTGCCACACATCCGGTGGCCCCTCACTGCCTGGCTGTGTTTCAGGCTCAACAACCACTTCAGGCTCAGCGTGTTCAACGTCTGGCTCTGATTCTACGCTTGTTGCTGATTCTACGTTATTGCTTTGCGATTCAACAGAAAAAGGTTCCATAGCAGGCACAGTCACGGCCTCTTCCAGAACCGCTTCTTCGACCACTTGTTCAGCCCTTTCGGCCGCACACTGCATCTGCTCGGCAATCAGGGCATCGGTTTCATGCTGGATGTCAGACTGCATCTGGCTCATCTGACTCAGCAGTCGCTGCACATCTTCCAGCTCAGCCTGCGGCTTTTCGGCAAAAGAAACGGAGGACTTGCTGTCCGGTAATACGGGCTTAGGCTCTGCCGGCGGCTCCTGAGTCTGTGGTATCCAACCCGATGCCTTCTCCGATGAGGGAGAAAGGTTCAGCGCGACAGAGACGACACTATCACTCTGCTCGTCGTGCGACTCGGACAGTTGTTCAAAGTCGAACGGTGCCGCGGTACTCTCAGATTGAAGATCGCTGTCGATCGTGGCGTCACCGCCTTGATCGTGCTGATCCGGTTGCTCTTGTAGCTCAAGCTCATCTTCACCTGCGGGTTCTGTCTCTTCGTCAGAAGCATCCGCCTGACTAGGTGGCGAAATCGCATCTTGCTGCACAGGCTCTTGCGCTAAGGCAGCCTGGCCGTCATCTTCAGCCTGAGAGGCTAACTCATCTGCCGGCTGAGCCTCTTCAGGCTCAGCCAGCAAATCAAAGAAATAATCATCCAGTGCCTGTTCACTGGACAGACGATGCTTATCGTTCATCTTGATCCAGACGCTCCAGATAATTTAGTAGTGTCTTGTAAGCAAAGACACCACGACAACTGCGGGCATACAAAGACGGCGGCATATGCTTGATACTGGCATCACGGAACTTGGTATCAATCGGCACCGCCGATGCCCAAATTTGCTCCGGGAACCGTACTTTCAGCTCCTGCAGTGTCTGCAATGATGCCCGGGTCCGCTTATCATACATTGTCGGGACAATGGTTACCCGAAAGCCCGAGGGACGAGATTTTTGCATGATCTGGAGGGTGCGCATCATGCGCTCCAGCCCTTTCATCGCCAAAAACTCGGTCTGCACCGGGATCAGGATCCTATCGCTGGCCGCAAGGGCATTGACCATCATCACCCCAAGGATCGGCGGACAGTCAATCAGCACATAATCATAGTCATCTGCCAGGCTGTTCAAGGCCTTTTTTAACACAAGCCCCATCCCGCCACGATTACCCATTACCCGGTCCAGCGTCGCCAGCGACATATGCGCAGGTATAATATCGATGTTCTTGAACTGGGTGTTCAAGATTATCGGGCGAACGGTTTCGCGCGTGACATCGGTTAGCTGAAACAAGTCAAACAGACTGGCAGGTACTGAGTCCGCATCAAGGTTAAGATAAGTCGTCAGCGACGAGTGGGGATCGGTATCCACCAACAGTACGCGTTTGTTACGCTCACTCAGCAACCCGGCAAGCGTTACCGTTGTCGTTGTTTTCCCGACCCCGCCTTTTTGATTGGCGATACTCCAGACGATCAAATCGAACTCCCTATGACAGGCCGATTTCAACCAGAATGCGCTCGGCAATCCGATCTAGCGGCAGGTCTTCACTGGAGATCCCCGCTTTTGCCACAGCCTGCGGCATCCCGTAGACGACACAGCTCTCTTCGTCCTGCGCCCAAATTGTCGAGCCGCTGGATTTCAGCATTCGTGCGCCTTCTCGACCGTCAGCGCCCATCCCGGTCAATACCATGGACAGAACCTTGTCATGATAGATCTTGGCCGCCGAGCCGAAGGTCACATCGACGCATGGCTTGTAGTTCATTCGCTCGCCGCCATCAATGATCCGCACACGGGCGGAGCCCGGACGTCCGTCCAGCATCATTTGCTGACCGCCGGGAGCCAGGTAGGCCATTCCCGGTTTGAGGGTATCCCCGTCCTCGGCTTCCTTTACCCCAATCTTGCACAGATTGTTCAGGCGAGCTGCAAACGCGGCCGTAAAGGTCGCTGGCATGTGCTGAACCAATACGATCGGATAAGGGAAGTTGGCCGGTAACTTAGTCAATATTTTCTGCAGGGCAACCGGGCCACCTGTCGAGGTACCAATTGCCATCAGCTGATACTTCTTGCCCGAAGACTTAAACCGCGCCATTGGCTTCGCCGCCACAGGACGCGCTCCCGGACGTGCTACTGTCGCTGTCTGAGATGCCGTTGCAGCTGTTCGCCCAAGTGCAGGCTTTTTCAGCTCACGGCCAGCAGCCGTTGCCGATGCTGGGCGTACAGAGCGACGCATAAAGACACGTTTGCGTGCCAGCTCGCCAACACGTTTTTGCAACAGGCCAACCGCCTCATCACGGTTGCGGGCAATATCTTCAAATTTCTTCGGCAGAAAATCCAACGCACCGGCATCAAGGGCATCCAGTGTCGCCTTCGCTCCTTCGTGGGTTAGCGAAGAGAACATCAGGATCGGGGTCGGTGCGCTTTTCATAATTTCGCGCACGGCAGTAATACCGTCCATCACCGGCATCTCAATGTCCATGGTGATGACATCAGGCTGAAGCTTGTTAGTCAGTTCTACCGCTTCTTTACCATTGACGGCACTGCCAATCACCTCGAGTCGAGGATCGGAGTTAATTATTTCACTGACACGGCGGCGGAAGAAGCTTGAATCATCCACCACCAATACTTTTACTGCCATGTTGTATTTATCCCGTATATATGAGTTATCCAGCCTATCTAACAAACTGAACAATTATCTGGCACCGGCAGGCCAGCAGAACCAGATAATAATTTAATTTGCTATTTAGGGGCTTACGCCCCTAATTTAGTTGTCGCTCTGATATTGAGTGAGCCGCTAGGCCTTAACGGCCGGCATAGTGTTTTAGCAGGTTCGGCACATCAAGGATCAGGGCAATATGACCGTCACTGGTAATGGTGGCTCCGGCCATACCCGGTGTACCCTGAAGCAATTCATCAAGTGGCTTGATCACAACTTCTTCCTGGCCAATCAATGTATCAACCACAAAACCAATTCGCTGGTGACCGATTTGAACAATCACCACATGGCCATGGTCGCGTTCGCGCTGCGGCAGGCCGACAGCTGACAACCAGTCTTGCAGGTAGAACAGCGGGATTGCCTTATCACGGACAATGATTGTCAGCTGACCGTCGACATTGTTGGTCTTGCGCAGATCAAGATGGAAAATCTCGTTTACGCTTGCCAACGGCAGGGCAAATGGCTGTTCAGCCACACCCACCATCAGGGTCGGCAGGATAGCCAGCGTCAGCGGCACCTTGATATCAATTCTGGTACCCTTGCCCAGCGCCGAATCAATGCTGATTGAGCCGTTAAGCTGACTGATCCCGGTCTTAACTACATCCATGCCCACACCGCGACCGGAGATATCAGAGATCTCTTTCTTGGTCGAGAAGCCAGGTGCAAAGATAAGGTTATAACACTCTGAATCAGTAAGGCGTGATGCGGCATCAGCGTCCATCACACCGCGGTCAACAGCAATGTTACGCAGTTTATCCGGATCCATACCGCCGCCATCATCCTCGATAGTCAGCAGAATATGGTCGCCTTCCTGCGAGGCTGACAGCAGTACGGTACCAAGGCGCGGTTTGCCTGCTTTTTCACGGGCATCCGGCATTTCGATACCATGGTCAACCGAGTTACGGACCAAGTGAACCAGCGGATCGGCCAGCGCTTCAACCAGGTTCTTATCCAGATCAGTTTCTTCACCGCGCATTTCCAGCACGATTTCTTTTTTCAGGCTACGCGCCAAGTCACGAACAACCCGAGGGAAGCGGCCAAAGACTTTCTTGATCGGCTGCATACGGGTTTTCATCACCGCACCCTGCAAATCGGCAGTCACGACATCCAGGTTGGATACGGCCTTGGACATTTCCTCGTCATTGGTATTAAGCCCCAGGCTTACCAGACGGTTACGCACCAGTACCAATTCACCCACCATATTCATGATGGTATCCAGAGTCGAGGTATCAACACGGACTGTCGCTTCGGCGGCCGGTTTGCCTTTATCCTTGGCGGCAGCAACGGCTTTCGGCTTTCTTTCTGCCACAGGTTTAGATGCCGGAGCAGGTGAACTGGCTACAGGAGCCGATGCTGCTGGTGCCGCAGTGGCTGCTGCAGGAGCCACTGGCGCGACAGGCACTTCAGCACTTGCCGGTTTAGAGACATCTGCCAGCATATCAGCCACAGGGCAAGTCGCCATCTCCAGCTCTTCTGCCGATGGCCCTTTACCCGAGCCATGTAGCTCATCAAGCAAACGCTCAAATTCATCGTCAGTCATCAGGTCATCATCACCAGAGCTGGCACCTGTGTCACTCGGCACTGTCGAGGCCGCTACCGGTGCGGCTGGTGCCGGTGTAGCTGGAACCGGTGTAGCAACAACCACGCTGTCAGTATTGCCCGGGCCTTTGCCTGCACCGTGCAGTTCGTCCAGCAGACGCTCGAACTCATCGTCGGTGATGTCACCCGACTCAGACTGGATCTGATCCACAACAGCTGCATTGCCTGCTTGAGGCGCAGGTGCCGATGCCGGGGTTGGAGCTGCAGAAGAAGCTGATGGGCCACTGCCTGCTCCATGAAGCTCATCAAGTAGACGATCAAATTCATCCTGCGTCATGTCGTCAACCGTATCACCGGCAATTGCCGATGATGGGGCAGCAGGCTGTGCCGCTGCTGGTTCAACTACTGGGCTTGGTGCGACAGGCTCAGGAACCACAACCGGCTCTGGCTCTGAGACCGGCGCAGCAGCGGCAGGAGCGAGTTCTTCTGCTGTCGGCGGCTGGCTGTAGCGGTGAAGCGCATCAAGCAGGCTCTGCTCAGCGGGAACAAGCGGTTCTCGCTCCTGCACCAGGCCAAACATTTCGTTGATGGTGTCCAGCGCCTCAAGAATCACATCCATTAATTCTGGTGTAACGCTTCGCTTGCCGGTTCTCAGCAAGTCAAAGATATTCTCTGCACCATGGCATGCATCCACCAACTCAGTCAGAGAGAGGAAACCAGCGCCACCCTTAACGGTGTGAAAGCCACGGAAAATAGCATTGAGCAGCTCTGAATCTTCAGGGCTACGCTCAAGCTCAACCAGCTGCTCAGACAGCAACTCAAGAATTTCTCCTGCTTCAATCAAAAAGTCTTGCAGGATGTCTTCGTCTAAATCAAAGCTCATATATTTCCCCTAAAATCCAAGACTAGACAGCAAGTCGTCAACATCATCCTGTGAGGACATGACATTTTCACGTTCTTCTGTGTTGACAATTGGCCCCTCGGGAGTAAGCACACAGGCTTCTGTAAGGGCATCTGATCTGTCTTCTTGTTCCATGCCAAAGGCTTTAAGGATTTCGACTAATTGATCTTCCACTTCGTGCACCAATTCGATGACACGACGTATTATCTGTCCGGTGAGATCCTGAAAGTCTTGAGCCATTAAAATTTCTGTCAAATGGCTACGAAGCGCATTGTTGTCACTTTCAACCTGTACCAACAAGCTGTCAATTTCATGGCATAGTAACTTAAATTCATTAAGCGCAATCTGCCCACCCATTAGACGCTTCCACTGAGGATGAACCTGACTCAGAGAGTCATTCAACCTATCGGCAAGCGGCTCGATACTATCGATCGCATCCATGGTTTTATTGGCAGCAGATTCCGTTTTATCAATCACATATGATAAACGGTCACGGGCGTCAGGAATTTCGTTCTTCGCTAAATCATTAAGACGGGGATCAAGACGAAAATTTGCCAGTGAATCATGCAATTGGCGAGTCAACTTACCCACTTCTGCATAGACAGGATCACGACTGTCGGAGACAAGCCCCTGTACAAGCGTGTTTGCTTCGTCCTGTTTCCCATCTTCAAGCAGGCTGACAAGCTGCTTAGCCTGATCGAGTGAAATCATTATGGTTATTACCCTTTTAGCGCCTGACGATTGTAATTACTGCATACGCTCGAAGATTTTATCTAACTTCTCTTTCAACGTAGCGGCAGTAAATGGCTTAACGATATAACCGTTAACACCCGCCTGCGCAGCTTCGATAATCTGCTCGCGTTTTGCTTCAGCGGTGATCATCAGTACCGGAAGGTGCTTCAGTTCATCATCAGCACGAATGTGCTTCAGCAAATCAATCCCTTGCATACCAGGCATGTTCCAGTCTGTTACAACGAAATCAAACCCGCCTTTTTTCAGCATAGGTAGCGCAGTCAATCCATCATCCGCCTCCTGGGTATTGTTAAAACCTAGGTCACGTAGCAAATTTTTAACGATACGGCGCATTGTTGAGAAGTCATCAACAATGAGGATTTTCATGTTTTTATTCAAAGTTGCCTCCACTGAGGTCACAGTGTTTTTATCTAATATGTATTAAGCAGTCCAAACCTTGAGCTTGGAACGCAAACGTTGCATCGCCTGACTATGAATCTGGCAAATACGAGATTCACTGACCCCGATAACAGCACCAATCTCCTTGAGATTGAGCTCCTCATCATAGTAAAGAGACAGGACCAGCGCCTCTCTTTCAGGCAGTGTTTTTATTGCTTCAGCCAGTGATTGACGGAAATTATCATTCACAACACCCTGAAATGGAAGATTTTCTTCAAGTGCTTCTTCACTTGCAACAGCATCTTCCGATACACCCAGATCATCCATACCAATAAGACGCCCACAATTAACATCATTTAGCGCCTGATGGTACTGTTCGAGTGTCATTTCGAGATGTTCGGCAATTTCCTGATCATTAGGGTCTCGCCCGAACTCTGCTTCCAGGAAAGAAATGGCTTCCGTGATGCGCCGGCTATTTTTATATACCGAACGCGGAACCCAGTCTCCACGGCGGATATCATCAAGCATCGCGCCCCGGATCCGGATACCGGCAAAGGTCTCGAAGCTTGCACCTTTGCTGGGATCATAATTCTGCTGTGCTTCCAGGAGGCCTATCATACCAGCCTGAATTAAATCTTCTAATAGAACGTTGGGGGGCAATCGCCCCATCAGGTGGTGAGCAATGCGCTTTACCAATGACGAATATCGCTCAATAAAGGCATGCGGACTCTCCTGATAGCGTCCGTATGTCAATGCTTTATTCACCAATAGGAGCCTCGTTCGGTGTTGGTTCCGGTGTTTGCTTTACCAATAACTTCTCGACAAAGAACTCGAGATGCCCACCAGCACTGCTCGGTACCGGCCAGGTCATGGCCTTTGACGCCAGTGACGTCAACGCTAATGCCGCCGGACTACGCGGGAAGGCATCAACCACAATTTTTTGTCGTTTAACCGACTGGCGAACCCGATCATCAAGCGGTACACAGGCAACCAGTTCGAGGTTGGCATTGAGGAACCGCTCAGTCACGCGCGTCAGCTTGGCAAACAGTTCCCGCCCCTCTCGGTAACTGCGTACCATATTGGCTACAATCTTGAACCGCTGAACATCGTATTCGCGGCTCAGGATCTTAATCAGTGCATAGGCATCGGTAATCGACGTCGGCTCATCACAAACTACCACCAGTACATCCTGTGCGGCTCGCGCAAAGCTCAGTACCATATCTGAAATACCGGCAGCAGTATCCACCAGCAGGACATCAATATCATCTTCCAGGCTGCTGAAAGCACGGATCAGCCCCATATGCTGAGCAGCCGTCAGTTCAGCCATGTTCTGGGTACCCGATGCAGCCGGGATGATTTTCACCCCGTACGGCCCCTCGACAATGATATCCTGAAGATCGCACTGTCCGGCCAGGACATGCGACAGGTTACGGCCTGCACGCAGCCCCAACATGACATCCACGTTGGCAAGGCCGAGGTCGGCATCAAGCACCATCACCCGCTTACCCTCGCGGGCCATCGAAATAGCCATGCTCAGGGTCACGTTGGTCTTGCCCACACCGCCTTTACCGCCAGTAACAGTAATGACCTTAGTGGAAGATAATTTTGTCATACGGCGCAAACCGCTCGCTTGATCGTACATTGCGTTCTCAATCATAAAAGTCTGCCGCCTGATTATCTGAACTATCGCTACTCCAGAAATGAGATTGCTGGCTTAATTCTTGTTCTAGTAATTCGTTTGCACGTGATACCAGGTAATCACCTGTTGCTACTTTAATGTCTTCCGGTACCCGCTGGCCGTCAGCCAGGTAGGCGATAGGCAGCGCACTCTGAATCGATACACAAATCACCTCACCCAGGCTGAGAGACTCATCCAGCTTGGTCAGGACACAGCCTGACAACGGGATCCGGCGGAAGTGTTCAATGGTTTCGTGCAGTACGCGCCGCTGTGCCGTCGAAGGCAGCACCAGAAAACTACGAATTTGTGAGCCACTGTTCTGCATCAGGGTATCAAGCTGCTCAGACAACCGAATATCACGTTGCCCCATCCCTGCAGTATCGAGCAGAACCAGGCGTCTATGCCGTAACTGGTGAAGTATATCGGCCAACTCCTCGGCATCTTTAGCAACTCTTACCGGACAGCCCATAATTCGACCATATGTAGCCAGCTGTTCATGCGCTCCGATACGATAAGTATCTGTTGTGACAAGGGCGATTTGGTCAGGACCAAAATCCATCGCGGCACGTGCCGCCAACTTGGCGATAGTGGTCGTCTTGCCCACCCCTGTCGGTCCCAGCAACGCAACAACGCCACCGGTCTCGAGTATACAGTCATCGGTAGTGATGATTTGATCTGACAGCAAATCCAACAGCGCCGGCCAGGCTTCGTTAGCCGGGACGTCTTCGGGGATGTAACAGGCCAGCTGATCGGCAAGCTCCGGTGAGAGCCCCATTTTTTCCAACCGCTTGATCATCATTGCCCGCATCGGTTCACGGCGCTCGACTTCCTGCCACATCAGACCGGAAAGCTGGTGTTCCAGCAATCGCCGGATCGACGCCATCTCATTGCGCATCGAGTCCATTTCATCATTCGAATGGCTACCGGCCTTCGGATCGTGACGACTCGGGTCAAGGCGGTTGCCTCCCCGGCCATAATCCTGTTTCAGCCCTTTACTCTGCGATTGCGGGCGACGGTAGTCGCCAATATCCAGCGCATGCTTTGGCTGACGCTGAGATCCCATACCACGCGAGGAGCCGTTAAGCCCGTTTTGCTGGCGACGTTCCGTACGCGGGTCCTGACCGAACTCTTGCCGGCGGCCGGAACCAAATCCGGATTCCGGCGGCGAATAATTGCCGTTTTGCGGGGCACGGTTTTGCGCCGGACGTCGCTCGGCCGGCGCAGAGCGCGGACGCATTCCTGAACGATCCGGCTCATCATAGCCACGTTCGGAGCCGTTGCCATGGTGCTTGGACTGGCGTTTAAGCAGCGCCGACAGCGAATCCACTTCTGTTTCAGCAGGCTCGTCCTCTGGCTTGCTGTCACCGGTGTAGTTCTGCAATACATTGGCAAACCGGCTTGCCGCCGACTGCTTCAGCTGTACCTTGTCATCTGCCAGCTTGCGTTTGGCCTGACCCAGTCGCTCAGCCAGGGCGTCACGTGTCGCCTGTGACGTTTTAGGCGGCTCGTTGGCAACGTCAGTATCCACGGCAGCAACAATCTCGACTCCGCCGGTCACTTTTTTATTTGACATGATCACCGCATCAGCCCCGAGCTCTTCTTTCACTTGGCTCAGCGCAGTTCGCATGTCTTTGGCAAAAAATCGCTTAATTTTCAATCTTGTCTTCCCGTCTAATCACGCTATTGCTTACGGCATCTGTCACGCCAAGCCAGCCATTCGGTATTGCATCCACTCCGCACTAGTTACCCACTGCATTGACAATGCGTATCTGTTTTTCGTCCGGAACCTCCTGATAGGACAGTACCCGCAACGACGGAATGGTATTTTTGACAAACTTAGCGAGCGTTGACCGTAATACACCGGAAGTCAGTAATACGGCAGGCTCCCCTTTCAGCTCTTGTTGCTGAGTGGCCTCGGTCAGTGAGCGCTGTAGACGCTCTGCCAGCCCTGGCTCGATGCCGGAAGATTCACCTCCGGCAGACTGCATAGTTTTATGCAATATTTGTTCCAACTCTGGGACTAAAGTGATCACTGGCAACTCTGGTTCTATACCATTGATTTCTTGGCAAATTAGTCGCTTAAGCCCAATTCGGACAGCGGCCGTCAGAATGTCAGGATCTTGACTCTTGGAGGAGTACTCGGAAAGGGTCTGCACGATTGTCCGCACATCCCTGATCGGGATCCCTTCATGAAGCAAGTTCTGCAGCACTTTAACCACCACACCCAGCGACAGCTGATCGGGAACAAAGCCCTCGACAAGCTTGGGTGTAGTCTGGCTCAACATCTCAAGCAAATTCTGTACTTCTTCATGGCCGAGCAACTGCGAGGCACTGTTGGTCAGGATCTGGCTCAGGTGGGTAGCCAGTACCGTTGCAGAATCTACCACGGTATAGCCAAGCGCCTGGGCATGTTCGCGCTGCGACTCCATGATCCATACGGCCTCAAGACCAAAGGCCGGATCGGTGGTCGCTTCGCCATCGATAGTGCCAAAAACCTGCCCCGGGTTAATGGCCAGTTCCATATTCGGGTGAATATTGGCTTCCCCGCAGGCCACGCCCATCAGGCTCAATCGGTATGTATTGGGCGGTAACTCCAGGTTATCGCGAATATGAACCGGCGGGATCAAAAAACCAAAGTCCTGAGACAGCTTTTTGCGCACCCCTTTCACCCGCTCGAGCAACTCACCGCCCTGCTCTTTGTCGACCATAGGTATTAGACGATAACCCACTTCGAGGCCAATAACGTCGACAGGCTGCACATCATCCCAAGATAGTTCTTTCTGCGTCGGCTGGGCGGCCAGTTCCGTCGAGGAAGATGTTTCAGCCTCCGCCACCGCAGCCGCTTTTTCTTTCTTGATCCGCCAATAGGCAAAGCCCCCGATAGAAGCTGCCAGCAACAAGAACGGTACATGCGGCATTCCCGGCACAATCCCCATCACAAACAGGATCACCCCGGTAATAATCAGGGCCTGGGGATTATTGAACATCTGAAAGATGAGCTGCTGCCCCATATCCTCGTCAGTATTTTGACGAGTCACCATCATTGCCGCGCCAATTGACAGCAACAGCGACGGGATCTGCGCAACCAGACCATCACCGATGGTCAGCAAACTATAAATTTCTATCGCACTGCCAAAGTTCAGGCCGTGCTGGCCCATGCCAATCACCAGGCCGCCGATGATGTTGATGAACAGGATCAGGATACCCGCAATGGCATCCCCTTTGACAAACTTCGACGCACCATCCATCGAACCGTAGAAGTCGGCCTCCTTGGTCACCTCAAAACGGCGAGTTCTGGCCTGCTCCTGATCTATCAGTCCGGCGTTCAAATCCGCATCGATAGCCATCTGCTTGCCGGGCAAGGCATCAAGGGTAAAGCGGGCACTTACCTCGGAGATACGACCGGCACCCTTGGTGACAACCATGAAGTTAATGATCATCAAAATCAGGAACACCACCAGACCGACGGCATAGTTACCGCCAATCACCACCGAGCCGAAGGCGTCAATGACCTGGCCGGCCGCATCGGGACCCTCGTGCCCGTAAAGCAGTACCACACGGGTTGACGCCACGTTCAGCGCCAGGCGCAACAAGGTGGCTATCAGCAATACGGTAGGGAAAGCCGCGAAATCGAGCGGACGGCGGGTATAAACAGTAACCAGCAGTACCACAAGAGCCAGGGCAATATTGAAGGAGAAGGCCATATCCAGCAGTAACGGAGGCATAGGCAGCACAACCATTGCCAAGGTTGCCAAAACCATGACTGGGGCGCCTATTGCTGGCATAGATTGCAGGCGTGATAAAGGTAATTTATCCGCAAAAGGTATCGAAAGCTTCATTCAATCTTTTTGTTGTTGGTGTGGTACTGACGAACAGTGAGAGCGGTCTATTTTATCGCTTTAACGTTCAAACAGGAACCTTCAAAGCAATAATCATACCTTCCAAACCGTCAACAAATTGACGAAGCTTTGTATCAATATGATCTTTACGAATTAATATCGCATATCTGATGGAATATTTGTTGCTTCCTTTGAAAGCTGCGGTTTGGTTCCCTTGCCTTTGCGATATTGCTTGAGCTGGAAAATATAAGCAAGAACCTGTGCCACAGCAGCAAATAGTCCGTCAGGAATTTGTTGTTCCAACTCGGTAGTATGGTAAAGCGCACGCGCAAGCGGCGGAGCGGGCACGATGTCGACATCATGCTTATTGGCAATTTCCCGTATTTTCAGAGCCAGGTGGTCGATACCCTTGGCAACCACAACTGGCGCCGAGTCAATATCCGGATCATAGCGCAGAGCAACAGAAAAGTGCTCCGGGTTGGTAATAACAACATCGGCCTGGGGGACATCGGCCATCATCCGCCGCTGGGCCATCTCGCGCTGCAACATTCGGATCCGCCCTTTTACCTCAGGCTTACCTTCGCTGTCCTTAAACTCGTCCTTCACTTCCTGCTTGGTCATTTTTAGCTGCTCGTTATGCTGCCAAATCTGATAGGGAATATCGATGGCAACCACAATCAGCAACGAACAACAGATCAACAAGATAAAGCCCGACAAAATATCGAGTGCGTGGAACATGTTTTGCGGATAGATTTCAACGCTCAACTGGAAGAAATCCTCCAGGTTGGCCAGCATAAGATAGAATGCGACCCCTGCCACCAGCGCCACTTTAAGAATCGATTTAATCAGCTCGACAATGCTCTGCTTGCCAAGCATTCGCTGCAAACCGCTGATGGGATTCATCTTGGAAAGCTTCGGCCGCGCCGCCTCAGCGGAAAAACTCACTCCCCCCAACCCGGCAGCCCCTACCAGTGCTGCGACAAACAGAAACACCAGCACCAGAACCAACGGCAACACTACATGCCATACCGAACCGGTGATCACTGAAAATAATTTATTGAGATCGAAGATTTCCTCCCGGCTAAGGGAAAACATCTTCATCATCATCTCAGCTAACCCCTTGCCGAGGGTTTCGCCAAACCACATGAGGCCGACGGCACCTGCCACCAGCACAGCAACTGAAGCTAATTCTCTTGAGCGCGGTACTTGCCCCTTTTCCCGCGCCTGCTGAAGCCTTCGGGGCGTGGCTTCTTCGGTACGTTCCTGACCGTCAGATTCAGCCATATCAGCAATCTACCCTAATCAAACTGCATATCTGGCCGAAGCCGATATCCCAGTGGTATTCGTACTGCGGCAGCATTGCCGCCACCAGGAACCAGCTAATCACCAAACCCAGCAAAAGGGCAAAGGAAAAGCCGAGCGAAAAGATATTCAGCTGCGGCGCTGCACGGGTCATCACACCAAATGACAGGTTAACGGTCAGCAGCGCAATAATCCCGGCCAGCGCCATATTCAGCCCGGCCTTGAACATGTGACCGAACCAACCTGCAAGCTGATAGTAATCAACCGGCTGTAACATCGACTCGCCAATCGGCAAGGTCTTGAAACTGAGTACGACCATGTTCAGCATGGTCAAATGACCGTCGGTAGCAAGAAAAAGCATCACGGCCAGAAACATATAGAACTGACCCAGCACTGGCGTATTCTGCCCATTGGCCGGGTCAACCATAGAGGCAAAGCCCAGGCTCGACTGCATACCCAGGATTTGACCCAGTAAAACGAAAGTCTGGGTAACGAACTGGGTCACCAGGCCCATCGATATACCAATCACCACCTGCTGCGCAGTGGTCAGAAAGCCACCAATAGATAGCAGTTCGATATCAGTGGGAACTTTAGGTAGAGCCGGCATGACGGCAAAGGTAATTGTAACGGCAAGATAAAGGCGAATTCTCGGCGACACAAAGCGAGCACCAAAAAAAGTCATGACCATCATCATGGCCGCAATCCGTGTCAGCGGCCAAAAATAATTGGCAATCCAGTCCAATAGCAGTGCTGATGGGTAGGACATAGCGTTACTCACTCACCATAGTCAATACCAACCGCCGTCAGTACAGCAACTGAGGGATCTGCTCAATAATGCGGTAGAAATAATCTATCAGCATTTGAGTCATCATGTGGCCGAAAAACATCAGTGCCAGCAGCGTCACAATCAGACGGGGCAGAAAGCTCAGAGTCTGTTCGTTGATCGAGGTTGCGGCCTGAAAAACCGCTACCACCAGACCAATAAGCAAGCCCGGCACCACAATTGCGCAAACCATGACCAAAACCATGTATAACGCATCCTGGAATATCTCGACAAACGCTTCAGGTGTCATTCGCTATACTCCCTTGCCTAAGTCCCAAAACTACCGGCGAGAGTCGACAGTATCAGATTCCAACCGTCAACCAGTACAAACAGCATGAGCTTGAACGGCAGAGAAACAATCATTGGCGATAGCATCATCATACCCATCGCCATCAGTACCGAGGCAACAACCAGGTCAATGATCAAAAAAGGCAGGAATAACATAAAGCCGATCTGAAAGGCGGTTTTGAGCTCCGAGGTAATAAAAGCCGGGATCAATACGGTAATTGGCACGTCCTGTGGGTCGGTTGCATCTGACCCTGACATATTAACGAAGCTTTCAAGGTCTTTGACCCGAGTTTGCTTCAGCATAAACTGGCGGATCGGGATCTGAGCGGCAGACAATGCCTCGGGGGCGGTGATCTGCTCATTGATATAAGGCTGCAGCGCCGTGGTGTTAATCTTGTCGAGCACCGGAGACATAATAAAGAAAGTCAGGAACATGGCGATACCGATGATAACCTGGTTCGACGGTGTCTGCTGCAGGCCCATTGCCTGCCTGAGAATCGACATTACCACCACGATACGGGTAAAGGATGTCATCAGGATAACAATGGCCGGCAGGAACCCCAGTGCCGTCATCAGGGCGAGGATCTGCAGGGTTACCGAATAGTCTTCGCTGCCGTCCGGGTTTACCGTCACGGAAAAAGCCGGGATCCCACCGCCATTTCCTGTCGTCATCAGCTTGGTTGTGCCAGCTTCACCCTGCATCTCACTGAGTGTCACGCTACTGCCGGCCGCGGACGATAAACCAGGATCAGCCGTTTCAGCCAAAACAGGAAATGCGAGGAGAAAGCTAAAAGCCGCCAGAACGGCGGCAATAAGATTATTTCTTAACATTCTTTTTCAGTAACTTCGTCAAATGGCCCGCGAACTCACTGCCACTTTGAACCTCGTTCATCGACAGGGGCTGCTCCAGCTTGCTTAGCAATGAGATATTTTGCTGGGTGATCCCAACCAGCATTTGCTCTTCACCTACCTGCAGCAGAACAATCCGCTCCCGCTGTCCCACAGGTAACTGGCGCAGGATCTTCATGTTGCCGTCACTTCCCTGGATGCCGGGTAGCTTCATGCGCTTGAGCAACCAGGCTAGAAATAAAATCAATATCACGACCAGCGTCAGGGCTGCCAGCGTCGTTGCAATGTTCATGTCAGCCGGGGGCGCTGCCAATACCGGCATACTGGTCGTTGCCAAGGCAACGCTGCCAGTATATCCAATCGTCCGTAACAAACTCATAGCCAACCTTAACGCAGCTTCTTGATTCGTTCAGTCTGGCTGATCACATCTGTCAGACGAATACCGAACTTATCATTGACCACCACCACTTCACCGTGGGCAATCAGGGTACCGTTAACCATCACGTCCAGGGATTCTCCCGCAACACGATCCAGCTCGACAACCGAGCCCTGGTTAAGCTGAAGCAGGTTACGGATACTGATCTGGGTACGGCCGACTTCCATGGAGATCGTAACCGGGATATCCATGATGGTATCGAGTTTGCGCCGCTCATCGTCGCTGATCGGTGAGCTGTCATCAGTCAGCTCTTCGAGTGGCGCAGGCTGAGCTGATTCGTCAATCGCTTGTTCTGCAAGTGCAGCAGCCCAATCGTCGGCAATTTGTTGATCATTTTGAGACATAACTTACACCTGTTATTAATCGTCTGAATTGTCGTTGTTGATATCAAGCAACGCCGATCCAAGTTCATCACGGTCAAGGAAAGCCAGATCGGTCTTCACCATATCCGGACGCTTGAGTTTCTCGGTGACCTTAAGGGCAATATTATCGCCGGATTTACCCATTTTCGCACGATATGACGGTAAGTCTTCGACATAAACCGTTGCCGCCTCTGGCATATCAATCGGGATAACGTCCCCCGGTCGAAGCTCCATCAAATCACGCAACGAAAGATCGACATCCATCAGCTTGGCACGGATATTAACCGGTACGTCCATGATTTCATCACGCAGCGCCTTGCTCCAGCGCACATCAGTATCCATCTTGTCACTCTGAACACCGGCATCGAGCAACTCGCGGATAGGCTCAACCATCGAATACGGCATTACCACATGGAAGTCGCCACCGCCGCCATCCACTTCAATATGAAAAGAGCTGACAACGATGACTTCTGTCGGGCTGACGATATTGGCCATGGTCGGGTTAACTTCCGAGTCCAGATACTCGAACTCCACCCCCATAACCGGAGACCAGGCCTCACGGTAGTCCTCAAAGACCAGCTTCAGCAGCATCTGAACAATTCGACGTTCAGTCGGGGTGAACTCCCGCCCTTCGATCTTGGCGTGGAAACGCCCGTCACCACCGAAGAAGTTTTCAACCAGAATGAAAACTAACCTCGCCTCCATAGTGATCAGCGCCGTTCCTTTCAACGGACGAAAACGCACCATGTTAAGGCTTGTCGGGACATATAACGTATTTTGGTACTCTCCGAACTTAATCATCTGAACGCCGTTGATCGACACCTCAGCGGTCTTTCTCAGCATATTAAACAGGCTGATCCGCATATGACGAGCAAAACGTTCGTTGATCAATTCCAGCGTGGGCATTCGCCCACGCACGATCCGGTCTTGTGACGAGAAATCAAACGAGATGACACCAGCACCGCTGTCACTCCCGCTATCATCATCATCTTCTACGTCATCGACACCATGAAGCAGGGCATCGATTTCGTCCTGAGTTAGTAAGTCACTCACATTAAACCTATTGCATTACAAAGCCAGTAAAGAGTACTCGCTCGACAACCTGGTTGCCGGAGACCTTTACCATGGCATTCTGGACTGAAGACAGTGCCTGCTGACGCAGATCCGCACGCCCGTTCGGGGTCCGAAGCTGCTCTACCGTTGCTGCACCGAAAGTCTGAAGCAATGTACTTTCAATCAGCGGAATATGTTGGCTGGCCGTAGACTCGTTACTGTCACCACGGACCATGAGTTGCACCTTCACCTGCACGAGACGATCTCGCTTGTCACCCGTTACATTAAAGATAAACGGCTGCGGCAGAATCACATAATAAGCCGGTTCAAGCTTCGCCGGTTGTGCCAGCGGAGCGGCTTCGGCCACTTCGGCTTCCGGGGCATCATCGCCCATAAAGAAAAACCATGCGCCGGCACCGCCGCCAAGCAACAGGACAACCAGAGCAATAATGATGATCAGTTTTTTCTTTCCGCCGGAGTTTTCTGCGCCTTCAGCCATAGTCCTTATAATCCTTTCTCTATCGTGACCGCCACTAGAGGGTCATTTTTATTATGCATAATAATCGACGCGGTCAGATGGCTGACTCACGTACATATCTACGGGCTCAGAGCCTCCCGACTCTGCATGCTGGTGGCGCGTGCCACCATTGCCCTGCTGGCCGCCACCGCTATTTTGCTGGCCCGCATTGGTCTGGTTTTGTTGCTGGTTCTGCTGCCCGGCAAACTGCTGGCGCGAACTATCTTGCTGAACCGAGGTTTGGGCCAGTTGCAACCCCTGCTGGTTCATCAACTCGCGAAGTCGCGGCATCGCCTGTTCGACCAAGTCCCGGGTTTGCTGATTACCAACGGTAAACTGCACCGATGCCTGATCCTGATTCAATGACAGCTTAATCTGTAGTTTACCCAGCTCAGGCGGGTCCAGGCGTATGTCGACATGCTTGAGGTTCTTCGACATCATAACCTGCACTCGCTCGGCAAGCTGATCACCAGCCTGCTCCTTACTCAGTTGCAATGGGCTTTGCGCCAGCGCAGCTTCTGCCCGCGCCTGTAGTGTCGCCTGCCCCTGCTGTGTTGCCGAACCGGTCAGCGAATGCGTCAGCTCGGGAGATTTCGCATCACTACCACCTTCAGCCGAGGCCAGCTCCATTGCCGCCATTGCGCCCGCGCCTACTGCCGCTGCAGTTTCTGCTGAACCAGCAAGCTGGGCCTCTGCTACGCTGCTCGCCGATGCTGCCTGCGCCTGGCTACCCAGGCCTAAATTCAACACCTGGGCCTGACCCGACTCGGGAGAGAGTGCAGGCTGACTAGCGGCTGCCGACAATGCCCCGGTAACAGCAGTTGCTGCTGCCGTATTGGTCCCCGGCACATTGCTTGGTTTATTCTTACTATCCAATAACTCAGAAGCAATTTGCTGCTCCTTGGTCATCTCCGCGGTTCTTGGATTGGACGATTGTAACAGATCCGCCGAAGATTGAGGGGCTGTCTGGGTACTTTTCACGTCTGCCCCGGCAGCAGCAGTTGTCGCCGCACCGAGAGAAAATGCTTTCAACATGCCGTCATCAGCTATGCCGCCATCAGCACTGACGTCATCGCCTTCAGTTACAGGCTCAGAGGTTTTGGCTCCAGCCTGTTGAGCAGACTGGCCTTCCACGACTTGCTGGCCCGGTACAGCAAAGACCTTAGCCAGCTCCTCCTGGCTGATTCCGGCTGCGGGCTTTTTATCCTTTGTCGCGCTGACTGTATCTTTGCTAATCTCTTCAGCCGCTACAACATTATCAGAACCCTTAATGCTAGCAGCACCGACACCAGCCAAGGCAGCCGGAGTTAGTTCGGTACTGCTCTGCCCCTGTGCAGCCTTGCTCTCAGCTTTCACAGTCTCAGCAACCGACTGAGCCTCAGTCTTGCCTTTGTTCTTGCTCTTCACCTCGCCGCTAGCTTCGCCTTGCTGAGATCTTCCGGCTACCTCAAGCGGCGCCTGCTCAGTCCCAACAGGCTTAACGGCCATTTGGTTAGGAGTCACTGACTTTTCTTGCAACAGCTCTTTATTCACCGGCTCGCTCTGCGAGGCTGAGGCCGCCGATTTGGTCGCTAACGCCGAAGCGGTTGCTGCCTGCGGCAAAGTTTTGCCATCCTGCCCGTCTTCAGCAGTCGATGATGTCGATGCCAGCTGCTTATTTGACGCCGAAAGGCGGTTCAGTAACGCCTCACCGTCATCCATTATCTTTTGCTTTGACGATGAATCAAGTGCGGTACTGCTATCTGGCTTCTGGCTGGCTGAGTTTTGCCCGTTTTGGTGATCTGTTGTTTGACTCTTATTGATTTCAGGCTGGATCTCGTCGTTGTTTTTCAGTCGCTTGCCTGTTTCCGGCTCACCTTGCCCGGCCGTTGCCGCCTCTTTGGCCGCTGTCTGGGAAACCTCTTTTCCAGGCTGTTGCAACTCGGCTTCACCCTCTTTGGCTATATCAGCCGGTGCTTGAGATTTCGCTACCGATGCCGCTTGTGAATCACCCTTAACGCTTTTCTCGTCCTCAACGTTTTTCTCGTCCTTGACTGCCTGCTCAACCTTAATTTTTTCATCACTGGCGGCAGCTTGAAGCTCTTTGGCAAAACGCCCATCTTCCGGCGAGGCAGCACTCTCCTCTCCCAGTAGCGCTGAACTGGCTTTTGCTCCCTCAGCTTTGGTCGAGGAAGACGAAGGGATATCTGCTGTCAAAAAGCGAGATGAAAACATGGCGGCTCTTCAGATTAGACTAGTAATAATGCAATAGCATGCAAAAAATAAGCCAACAAGGCATGCAAAGAGGGGTAAGTACAGACTAACGATGGATCCTGCGCGCAAACTGCAAGGTGGCAAACTCATCCATCAATTTCTGTTCTTGTTTATCACGCAGCAGTTGCCGCTCGTTATGTTTTTTTTCAAGCAACCATTCGATGGATCGGCGCTTTTTCCTGACCTCACTCCAGTGCTCGCTACACTGCTCGACCTGATCCTCGAACTGTCTTCCCGCTTCCCTCTGTGTCACCAGAGTCTCGTCCAGCTGGCTAAGGAATTTTTGCAGGTGACCATAGGAACAGGCCGTTAAACCTTGCTGTCCACGGGCCGAGAGCTGCTTGCAGTAGTCCAGCCGATACTGCTCGATCTGCTTTAGCTGCTCCCGGTAGTTATCCAACTCGGTACGGGCATTGCTGAGGGCAAGCGACGCCTTATGCTCGTCATCTTTGGTCCTTTCCAGAATCAGCTCTAGTGCATTGTCTGCCATTATTGCTCCCGTTTACGCTTGGGTTCCGTTGATCAGATCGTGACGGCCCAGTTAGCCGCCCAGTGTGGAACGTAGCATATTCACACACATATCATACGGAACAGACTCTTTCATCGCCTGCTGCAGATAAGCATCCAGCTTAGGTTTGAAGGTAAAGGCCTGATCGATAGCCTGATCGGTGCCGGGTTTATAGGCTCCAATCGATACCAGATCCTGGTTTTTTCGACATATCGACAAGATCTGGCGCACGGCCTTGGACATCAGCATATGTTCTTCACTGACAATGGCCGGCATAACACGGCTGACAGAGCGCTCAACATCAATTGCCGGATAATGGCCGGCATCGGCCATCTCCCGCGATAAGACAATATGGCCATCCAGAATAGCCCGCGAGGCATCGGCAATCGGATCCTGCAAATCATCACCTTCTGTCAGCACGGTAAAGAAAGCGGTGATCGAGCCCTGATGCTCCCCGCCGTTTCCGGCACGTTCAACCAGTGCCGGCAATTTGGCAAATACCGACGGCGGGTAACCTTTCGTGGCCGGAGGTTCGCCGACTGACAAGGCGATTTCACGTTGTGCCTGGGCAAAACGGGTCAGCGAATCCATCAGCAGCAAGACATCCAGCCCCTGATCCCGAAAATATTCGGCAATCGTGAGCGCGGTCTGGCACCCCTTCAGGCGCATCAGGGGCGAGGCATCTGCCGGTGCCGCAACAACGACAGCGCGCTGACGGCCCTCAACACCGAGAATTTCATCAATAAACTCTTTCACTTCTCGACCACGCTCACCGATAAGCCCGACCACCACGACCTGCGCCGTGGTTCCCCGGGTCATCATCCCCAGAGTGACCGACTTACCGACACCCGAGCCGGCAAACAGGCCGATACGCTGACCTTTGCCGACAGTCAACAGACCGTTGATAGCTTTCAGACCAACATCCAGCGGCTCTTTGATCGGCTTGCGAGCCAGCGGGTTAATCGGCTCGGCACTGAAGGAAGCACGATTCGCGGTATAAATATCCCCCAGCCCGTCGAGCGGGTTGCCCACCCCGTCAATAACCCGGCCTAATAATTCAGGCCCAACCGGCAATCCGCTGTTCTGCAGAACCGGAGTGACCTTGGCGCCAGGCATAATACCGGTAAGCTGCTCACTTGGCATCAGGAACAGGGTCTCACCGGAAAACCCGACGACTTCGGCTTCTATATCTCCGTTGAGGGTTTCTACCCGGCACAGGCTTCCTAGCGGTGCCCGGCAGCCGACCGCTTCTAGCGTCAGCCCGACGACACGAACTAGCCGTCCGGATGCTACCGG
Source organism: Photobacterium proteolyticum (assembly GCF_001939735.1). Lineage (GTDB taxonomy): Bacteria > Pseudomonadota > Gammaproteobacteria > Enterobacterales > Vibrionaceae > Photobacterium > Photobacterium proteolyticum. The sequence continues at coordinate 203,063 of NZ_MJIL01000069.1, read as the reverse complement.
ACGACAGGCTGTATTATTGGTTTGATAGCGAGAAAGGCGTTCAGCCAAAGGAGCAGACATTACTGTCCTCCGTTGTTCTGCTGGCTATTGGCCCCGTTGAATTGTTGTAGCAGATGGCGAATGCGATCTTCAATAAAATAGTCAACGCTGGAATCACCGGACTGTACCTGCAGATCGCCCCGGTTTAAAGCAGGCTCGGCCTGAAGCGCCCAATGGCGTTCAGCCAAATTGTCTTCCCCGTAGGCTTCCCTGACCAAAGCCAGATCCTCGGGATGCAGGCTAAGCCGGGTTTCTCGGCCAGCAATAGGAAGTGCACCGATAACTTCACGGATCGTATTCAGGATAACCTGCGGGTTGGTTTGAACCTCGACCCGGATTAACTCCCGCGTAAGGCTGGTTACCAAGTTGACCACCTGAGTTTCGACTTCGCCGTCGACTTGTTGCAGCGGTGCAGCCAGCTTTTCAACCAGCTGGGTCAGATGGTTGACATGCTCGTTGATCTGCGCCTGGCCTTGTTCCAGCCCTTGCTGCAAACCTTGCTCCATGCCTTCCTGCTGCCCAACTTCCAGCCCTTCAGCCTTACCGGCTTCCAGCCCTTCGGCATGCCCGGCTATCCGTCCTTCCTCAAGCCCTTCTTCATAGGCAGAGTGGCGAATATCCTCAAGATCAGCAGCCGTCAGCGGTGGGGGACCCTGCTCTTCCTCTTCCTCAGGCAGTTCCGGTGGCCATTGCGGATCATAGCTGATCGCATTATCCAGCGGCGCTTCTTGTGCATCCGCATAATCCGGATAAGCCCAGCGTTCGAGCTCCTGGGCCTGATGGTCCGAAACCCGCAAAAAGCCACGGCGGCGATCAGTACTCATAGCCAGCCCTTACGGCATTTTTCTCTTTGCTGGAAAGGCGAGAATTACAAGAATTCATCTGCGCCTCCGCCTGTTAGCATCAGCTCACCGGCATCAGACAAACGGCGGGCAATCGACAGAATTTCCTTCTGCGCCGCTTCCACATCGGCAACACGAATCGGCCCCATAGCCTCCAGGTCATCCTGAAGCATTTCTGCCGCACGTTTTGACATGTTACGGAGGATCTTGTCGCGTAGCATATCATCGGCACCTTTAAGCGCCTGCTGCAGCAGATCCTGAGGCACATCACGCAGCAAGGTCTGGATACCGCGATCGTCCACCTCGGCGAGGTTGTCGAATACAAACATCAAATCATCAATCTGGGTTGCCATGTCTTCATCCGCTTCGCGGATCTGATCCATCAGCAGACCTTCGACGTTGTTGTCCAGGTAGTTCATGATTTCAGCAGCCGCCTTCAGGCCACCAATTTTCGCAGCCTGTGCACCCGCCTGGCCGGCAAACTGTTTCTCCATGATGTCGTTTAGCTCATGCAGTGCTGCAGGCTGAACTTCTTCAAGATTGGCAATTCGCATCATCAAGTCCAGACGCACACGTTCAGGGAACTGCGCAAGGATCTCGGCAGACTGCTCCGGTTCCAGGTAGGACAGAACGATAGTTTGTATCTGCGGGTGTTCGTTAAGAATAATACTTGCCACCTGGCGCGGATCCATCCATTTCAGAGAGTCCAGACCACGCGAGCCGCTGCCCATCAATATTTGGTCGACCAGGTTGTTGGCCTTGTCTTCCCCGAGTGCCGCCACCAGGGTATTACGAACGAAGTCTTCGCTGCCCATACCGATACTGGTGTATTTCTGGATATCTTCCAGGAAGTGACGGTGAACGGCAGAAACCTTGTCCTGACTCAGATCGGCCATCGAGGCCATTACCCCACCGACACGCTGAACCTGTTTGGGCTCCAGGTGGCGAATGATACTGGCGGCATCCTGCTCACTGAGGCTGAGCAATAAGATCGCAGCTTTGTCTGCCCCGGTTAATGACGAGACATCAAATTTTTTTTCTTCTGTCGTTGCGACTTCGTTAGCCATCTTCTGTTACCCAACTTTTCACTACTTGCGCAGCCAGATCCGGTTCATTGGCAACCAGCGCCCTGACGGCTTTCAGCAAATCTTCATCTTTATGCAGATTTGGCAAATCCAAACTACTGCTGCTCAGCTCGAGCGACTCGGCACCATCAAGCTCGGCACCAATCAAATCAATGCCCTCTTCACCAGCAGCCAGCATCGGCATACCATTTTCATCCAGCGGCGTACCGTCCGCCGCCTGGTTCGGATACAGCAGTTTGCGCATCGCTGGGCGAACAAGCACCACAACCACCACAATAATCACCAGTGCCGCTGCCAGCCAGCGTATCCAGGTATTAAAGTTAGGATGCTCCCAGATAGGCAGTTCGGGAACCAGTTGTTCTTCAGGCAAGGCAAACGGCACTGAGATCACTTCCAGCATATCGCCGCGAAGCTCAGAAAAACCTACTCCGCCTTTTAGCAGACGGCTGATCTTGGCAAGCTCGGCTTCACTCACCGGAACACGTGTGATCTCGCCGGTTTCCGCATTGACAACCTGTTTGTAGTCAATGGCGACCGATACCGTCTGACGACTGACAATGCCAGTCTGGGCTCGTTTGTGCCTGATGGTTGTATCAAGCTCGAAGTTACGGGTGGACTCACGGTGAACAGAACCATTACTTGAGCCTTTACCCGACTGCATTTCGGCAATATCCTGAGGAATAGAGGCATCGGCCGGTGGCTGGTTGCTCAGTGCACCCGGAATACCGGCAACCACGTTGCCGTTATTGTAATCTTCGAGCGTATATTCACTTCGTGTTGCTGGTGTGGCCGGATCATATTTCTTTCGTGTCTCTTCGATGGCACTGAAATCCATCGAGACATCAACCTGAGAGGTATAATTGCCCAGCCCGAGAACCGGGATCAGAATCGCATCAATTTTCTCGCGCAGAGCCTGCTCTTGTTTGCGTTCGAGTTCATATTCCTTGCGCTGTGCCGTAGCACTCGGGTCTTCGGTACCGGAGCTCAGCAGGCGACCATGTTGATCCGTGACCGTCACGCGGGTCGGTCTCAACCCCGGTACTGCCGTTGCAACCATATCAACAATCGAGTCGACTTCCTGTTGGCCAAGCGAACCGTTGGTGCCCAAGGTCAGAAATACGGTGGCCGAGGCTTCCTGGTTATGGCGAACAAACACACTCTGCTTTGGCATCGCCAGCAGCACCTGTGCTTTTCGTACCTGGCGGATCTGCTCTATCGCACGGGCCAACTGACGCTCACGGCTTAATTTTAGCCTTTCGCGTTCAAGACGCTGGGAAACGCCGAACCCCATATCCTGCATCAGGATTTCATCACCTTCAGAAACGGTGTTGTTCAAACCCGCCCGGCTCATTTCCAGTTTTATCGACGAGAAAGCATCGGCCGGTACACGGATCGTATTGCCGTCAAGGGTGTATTCGATCTTTTTCTGATCGAAATGATCCAAAATAGGGATCAGCTCTTCAGTTTCAAACGTGCCGAGCGGGCGCATTTCCGGCTCTTTGATCCAGGCAACGACAAGCACGATCAACGCCACACAAATCGCCACAGACAGCACCAGAATAACCTGACGAAGTAAGTCAAGGTTACCCAGCATGCTGTCAACACGATTAGCACTTTTTTCTTCTGTATCAGGATTTTGCAGCTCCAGGTCAGTATCTGTAACGACCGGGGCCGGGGCATTACCTGCAACGGCTAATTCGTTGTTTGAAGATGTTTCCGACACTCATTAATTCCTGAATTAAACTGGCATGTTCATTAATTGTTTATACGCATCCACCAGCTTGTTACGAACCTGGACGGTCGCCTCAAACGCAACACTGGATTTATTTCGGGCGATCATGACATCGGAAAGCGACACACTGCGATCCCCCTGATCAAAACGCGTAGCCAGCTCGCTGGATTCTGACTGAAGGTTGTTCACCGTTTTAACGGCGTCATTAAGTACTGCGCCGAAATCCGAACTGACCTGCTGGCCTGTCGCCGGGCGAGTCGTGTTCTGGGCTTCCAGCTTCATAGCCTGCATTTCTGCTTGTAGTCCGTTGACTTTCATAATCTTCCCCGACAGTCAAAAATTTGTCACCTCAAAAAGAGATGTGTTTTTATTGATTCGATTTCTTACTGCTCAACTTACGACTTTCTTTGCTGTAATTAGCAAGCTTACCGCCAGCATGACTCAAAAGACCAGCAAAATTAAAATTTTACTCTAAACTGGGATCTCAATTCCGGCATCTCGCATTTTAGCGAGCTTGTAGCGTAATGTCCGCGGACTGATCCCCAGCTTATCTGCGACGTCTTTCCGCCGCCCGTCACAGGCACGGATTGTATCTAAAATAATGGAAAATTCCTGCTCCCGAAGCTCATTGCCGAGTCCGTCGGAAGAGGGCGGCACCTGAAGCGGTTCAACCGTCGGCGACGGTGTTGCCAATTCTACCGCGGTTTGCAGGCTTTGTGCATCCAGCCAATCAAGCCCTTCCAACAGAATATGCTCACAATCGATATTGTTGCCATCGCCAAGGATCAATGCCCGCTGAATTACATTATCCAATTCGCGCACATTACCCGGCCAGGCATATTGTTGCAACTTCACCAAGGCTGACTGACTGATTTTTGGCACCGGCAGTCCCTGTTTAACACAGTGACGTTCTGTCAGGTATGTCGCCAATGGGGCAATATCCCCTTTTCGATCCGTCAAGGCCGGCCATACTAATGGAAAAACATTCAATCGGTAATATAAATCTTCACGAAAATTGCCTTCAGACACATATTGCTTCAGATCACGGTTACTGGTCGCCAGTACCCGGACATTGAGCTTGATACTCTTGCGGCTGCCCAGACGCTCCACCTCACGCTCCTGCAATACCCGCAGTAACTTGGCCTGCAGGTTCAGATCCATTTCACTGATCTCGTCGAGCAAAATAGTTCCACCCTGTGCCTGCTCGAATTTACCCGGGCAAGCCTGGATAGCACCGGTAAACGCGCCCTTCTCGTAACCGAACAATGTCGCTTCCAGCATATTGTCCGGAATGGCCGCACAGTTAATGGCAATAAACGCCCCTTCATGGCGATCTGAGTGGTCATGAATATAGCGAGACATGACTTCTTTCCCCGAGCCACTTGGCCCCAGAATCATCACGCTGGCATCCGTTTTTGCAACCTTTTCAGCCAAGGCTAATAGCTTCAGGGATTTTTCATCCGCCACAATGGCTTTGCTTGACTCATTTTTGACTGGTGCGTAACGGCTCACCATATTTAGCAGCACTTCTGGCGCAAAGGGCTTGGCCATATAGTCAATGGCACCTTCTTTCATGGCCGATACCGCATCTTCAATATTGGCATAGGCTGTCATCAGCAATACCGGCAATTTCGGCCAATGCTGCTTAATACTTCGCAACAGACCCAGCCCGTCCATGCCAGCCATCTGCACATCAGAAACGACAATATCAACCGACTCGGACTTTAGCAGCAGCAAAGCCTGCTCGGCGCTCTCCGCCTCAAGCCACTGGTAGCCGGCCAGTGCCAACGTATCAACCAGAGCTTCACGTAGCCCTTCATCATCTTCTACGACCAGTACTCTGCTTTGATTCATTGCAACTCTCCAATTGCTGGGTTATTTTCATTTTGGGTCGTTTCTTGTTGAGCTACCAGACCATCAGCCACAGGTATCGACAGGGTAAAACATGCCCCTTTGCCAAGCTCGGACTCTAGCAATAACCGTCCTTTATGCGCCGTTGCCACCATTTGCACGACGGCCAGGCCAAGTCCGGTACCCTGCTGCCGGGTGGTAAAGAAGGGCTCAAGAATTTTGGCCTGCATGTCAGGCGCAATACCCGGCCCATTATCAATGACCGACAAATAAATGGCATCGCCTTGCTGTGTACAGTTCAATGCAACCTTACACTGCTTGCCTGACATCTGAATCGCGTTGGTGATCAGGTTACCTAAAGCGCTGGCCAGGGCATTGGCATTGCCCAGGATCGAGATACTTTCATCAGCACATTCAATGCTAAAATCGACCTGATTGGTGACCACCTGGGCCTCAACCATATTATCCAGCTCATTGAGCAGGCTCTCGAGAGTAAATCGCTCGATGACCTTGTTGTCCCCGCCTTTGGCAAATAGCAGCATATCATTAACCTGCTTTTCCAAGTCGTGCAGACGATCAACTAATTTGGTCTGAAACCGCTGCCGGGTTTGGCTATTGAGATTTGGCGCCGATAAATTCGAGGCATATAACATGGCACTCGATAACGGTGTTCTTACCTGGTGTGCCAACGAGGCAACCATCTTACCCAGCGAGGACAGACGCTGCATTTCGCTGATCCGCGATTGCAGGAGACGAGTTTCCGTCATGTCGGTGATAAAAATAAGTTGGCCGCTATCCGACGCTGATATGGCCAGCTTCACCTTGCGGCCGCTGCGCAATGATACCTCATGGCCGTCATCTTCCTGCGGCGCAAACGACCGCTGAATAACAGAAAACCAGCGTTCTCCCTCAAGAGGCTCGCCCAACAGACGATGAGCTTCCGGGTTCGCTTCGCAGACGATCCCCATCGAATCAAGAAATATCACGCCAGAGGGCATCACATCCAGTACCTGCTGATACCGGCCGACCTGCTGCGCTAATGTGCCAAGAGGAGAAGCATTGTCACCCATGAATTACCTGATCAATACGCATAAAAACACTAAACAAGCATTTTTTATGCCAAAATAAAGAACATATTATCAATGGGTTAATGGTAAGGAAAGAAAATTGACGGCGTCAAGAATGTGACACCGTCGTTTTTTGAGGTGGTTAACGCAAATCTTCTTTGTTGAGGCCATACTTACGCATTTTCTCAACCAGCGTAGTACGTCGCATCCCCAGCATGTCCGCCGCTCGGGCAACCACACCAGCCTGGGCTTCCAGTGCCTGGCGGATCATCTCGACCTCCAGCTCTGCCAGCATTTCTTTCAGGTTAACCCCTTCAGGCGGCAGATCACTGCTGCCCGCAGCCTCCTCCGTCTCATCGTAGCTGGTCGCGAACATATCGGCCAGCGCCGCACGTTCCTGATCCTCGGTCGACAGGAAGTGATCTTCCGGCTGAAAATCCGGCAGATCATTGTAGCGATACTTCATCGGCAGATGGTTTACATCAACCATTTCACCCGGATACAGAATGATCAATCGTTCAACCAGATTCGCCAGTTCGCGAACGTTACCCGGCCAGTCATGCTCCATCAGCGAGGTAATTGCCCTTGGCGTGAAGTGGATAAGTTTTGCACCCTCAGCTTCCATTCTGGCCAGCAGTTCCTGGAGTAATAGCGGGATATCACCGATACGCTCACGCAATGCCGGCATTTCGATTGGAAAAACGTTCAGGCGGTAATAAAGATCTTCGCGGAAAGTCCCGTCCTGGATCATTTCTTCAAGGTTACGGTGAGTCGCGGCAATAATGCGGACATTAACCTTGATGGTACCGTTGCCACCCACACGTTCAAAACAGCGCTCCTGCAATACACGCAGCAGCTTAACCTGCATCGACATTGGCATGTCGCCAATCTCGTCGAGGAACAAGGTACCGCCTTCAGCCAGCTCAAAGCGTCCTTTTCGGGCCGCAATTGCTCCGGTAAAGGCACCTTTCTCGTGGCCGAACAGCTCGCTTTCCAGCAAATCTGGTGGGATCGCTCCGCAGTTAACCGGTACAAACGGTCCTTTACCACGGGAGGAGTGGTAGTGAACGTTACGCGCAACGACTTCTTTGCCTGTTCCGGACTCACCGAGGATCAACACACTGGCATCGGTAGACGATACCTGCTCGATCAAATAACGGACCTGGCTGATCGCTTCACTTCGACCAACCATGCTCCGAAATAACGTATTCTTTCGCCCTAGTTGCGGAACCTGAAACGCGCGCTTACCCAGGAACTCCTGGCAATGACGTAGCGCATCCGACAACTGCCCGTAGTGCAACGGCAGCTCGAGCTCCCCAACATAGTTAGGCAGCCCCGCCAATTCATTGGCATGGTTAGACAATGCAATAACAGGAATGTGGTTGTGGATGCGCAAAAAATCCAGGATCTTGTTCAGTGACTTACCAGTACTGATTTTACCCAGTAAACAGGCACCCCAATCCTTTTCCCAAAGCGAATTTTCCACCTCGCTTGTTGACACAGCTTCGTGCTGCTCGCCAACAAAATTAAGGATGACACTAAGGTCATGACGGTGCTGCTGATCGTCATCAATAACGAGGGTCTTAGCTAAACCTTGCATAGGAGAGATATTGCCTGCCTTTATAGGATTTTCTATTCTGTGGCTTTTATACCAAACTGAACAACTATCAAATCCAGTCAAAAATTGTTCAGTTTGCTATTACTGAGGAACAGCAACCAAAATTATTCCGACTATTGTAATAAAAGCACAGGAGAAGGCAACTAGGGACACCCAAAAGCTGTGACCCCAGTACAAAGGAAAGTGCAAATCAAGTCATTGGTGTTTATTTTTTGACTTTACAAACAACAAAGCCATTAACCAATACTTCGATTGCCCCAGAAAGGCGACTATACGTCTAGCTGAGTCATATTATGATATTCAGCCGGAATTTGATCCCAGGCGGATTTAATTTCGCGCAGCATGCCGATAACATCATCAATTGGTTCTGCAAGGTTGTCCTGGTTTGCCTTGTAGATCTGCTGGATCATGTAATCGTAAAGCGCATCGAGGTTTGACGCGATTTCCGCACCATCTTCCATCGACAGACAGCTTCGAAGGCTGATCACGATATCAAGTGCCTTGCCAAGACGTTCACCCTTCACTGCAATAGAGCCCTGCTCCATGGCGGCTTTGCCCTGGATCAAGCGTTCAATCGCACCGGCCATCAGCATCGATATCACACGGTGCGGCGATGCCGATGTTAACTGACTGTCCACTGAGACTCGTTTATAAGCCTGTAGAGATCCTCTCATTGCCATTTTTCTAACCTTACCGAAATTTATTGTAAACCTGCATCGAGCGTTGCCCGTGCTGCAGTCGTTGTAACTGACTTGCCGACATATCCCGATGATGACGGATCCTGGCAAGTAAGTACGACGTTCTATCGACCGCTGCCTGCCATTCTGCTTTATCCAGACTCTCAGGCCGGGCCATTAATTGTTGTAAAAGCTGTTCGCGCTGTGCCAAAAGCAGCTGCAACTGCTCAGAATCAACCTCTGCCTCAACAGCCAGCATAGCCTCAAGTTGATCATCCAGTTGATTTAAACGTTGCATACGCGACTTCTCTTACCCTAAAAACTATTGTGGCATCATACTCATCATTGAGTTGAGCTGACTTTTCATTTGCCCCATAGCACTGTCCATCGCCGTAAACTGGTCATGGGTACGTTTCTGAACACTTTCCATCCGGCGATCCAGCTTGGTCTGCTCGCTATTCAAGCGCGTTATCTGATCATTCAAGCTGTCCTGCCGCCCTTTAATGCTACCGGTGATCCCGGTATGGGCATGGATCAGATCTTCAACCTTACGGGCAAAACCATCGCGGCTGCTAAAAAATTCACCGACATCGGCAAAATTCTTTTCCAGCTGTTTGTCGAGCATGTCATAGTCAATCTCAAGCCGCCCTTCCATCGTAGTGGTGATCCCGAGCTCACTCAAGGTTGTCACTGACTCTGGCGCGCCTTCTATCGGCGTCGAAAATACTGCACGCAACTGGTTATCAACCGTACGAATAATACTGTCGCCAACTAGTGGGCCTTTTTCCTGAGTTTCAGGATCGAACTTGCCCAGCTCTCTCGAGGTTGTGTAAAACTGATTGTATGCATTGACGAACTGCTCAATGGCACCCCCAACGGCATTGCGATCATAACCGACATCGACCAACACATCTTTATTCTTTGTCGCTTCCCCCTCGGCCTTGGCAGAGTCGGTCAAAGCAACAAGGTTGAGATCAACACCCTTGATCGCATCTTCAATGGTGTTGGTGTCACTGGTGACCACAGCCAGGCCATCAATCACTACCTTGGCATCTTCTGCCTTCTGCATCTCACTCATTGAGTTGATGTTGTTATTCGGATTAAAACCAAATTTTTGCAGAGTACTGGCAACCGGCGCATCGACCCGTACTTTGATATTGTTCGCTTCACCACTTTTATCGGCCGACAACACCAAACGCGCACCGACATCATCTTTGATCACCGAGGCTAGCACACCGGTATTCGACGGGTGGCGGTTGATCAAGCGGACGACATCAAGGATCTCGCTTTCGTCTTCCGGTATTTCTACATCGAACTGAGTCGCACCCAATGATATGGCCAGTTTACCGGCGCCCATTTTCTCTTCTTCGTCAAACGTGCCGGAAACAATTTTATGGGGCTGGGCAAGCTGCTCAACCTTAACACTGTATTTTCCAGGAATCGCTTCATGAGAGGCTGAAGCCGTAAGAATGTCACTGTTATCCGACGAAACAGAACGAGCTGATAGGGTATGGTTGCGACGAAAGTCAGCCATCATGAATTTCATATCATTCAACGAGCTCTTGAGCTTGCCATAGGCACTGATACTGACATCGACATTATCGCGGCGCTCATTGATGCGTGCTTCTTTCGGAGCCCGCTCAGCATCGACAATCTTGTTAACCATACTGTTAATATCAAGACCGGAGGCTGTGCCTGCTGCGCCTATATTCATTGATTACCTCAAATGATGTCAGTTTACACTTTCGTCGTTACCAGCCCTCCCGAATTGGCTGCCAACTGCCGGGATAGTGCTAACATATCTTCGTCAGGGATTTGACGGACTACATCACCGGTACGCTTATCGTAAATGGTGACGATATTTTTTCCAGATTCTTCATCGATTCGAAAAGCCAGTCCTTTGTTTAGCGTACTGCCGACAAACTCTTCGATGCGCTCTACCACCTTTTCCAGCTCCTCGCGCTGCATTTGCTGCTGCTGTTCTACCCTGTTGCTCTGCTCAACCCGGCGTACATCCGAATTTCCGCCATCACTACTTGGTATTGCATGCTGGGTGGAGGTATTACCGGCCGATGAAGCCCCCTGAGAATTACCATTAGATTTATTAGCAATATTTGTGCCAGCAGAAGCATGGGTGCCATTCTCAGCGGAACGGAGAGGAAGTGAAGAAGTAGAAACAGGTTTGACATCCATATTCTTTCACCTTCTGATAGCAGAAAACGGCAAGGGGCTGCCCCCTTGCCGCTATTACGAGGTATTAACCTAGCAGGCTTAGTGCCGCTTGCGGCGCCTGTTTTGCCTGAGCAAGGATAGACGTAGAAGCCTGAGACAGGATCTGGTTCTTCGTCATGTTGGTTGTTTCTTTTGCGAAGTCAGTATCACGGATACGGCTGTTAGATGCAGACACGTTCTCGTTAACGTTGTTCAGGTTATTGATAGTGTGGTTCAAACGGTTCTGAGATGCACCTAGCTGCGCACGCTCTGAGTCGACATACTTCATCGCACCATCAAGTACCGCTACCGCTTTCTGTGCACCACCGACAGACGTTACGTCGATTTCAGAAACCGTTGTATTGGCCGCAGTACCTGCAATTGTGGCATCTACTGCTGTACCAGCACTGTCAGTCATCGCAATACCACCGGTAGTTACGCCAACAGCACCTTCAGAAGAGAACAGCTGTAGTTCGCCTTCTTCAGAAACAGATGCATTGATCTTGTCATTCTGACCGTTGATACGGGTAGCGATTTCTTCGATATCATCGCCTTTTACCAGGCTAACATTTACCGCTGTCGCAGTACCGCCAGCATCAGTTACGCTCAACTCGATAGCTGTGTCAGCGTTCAGTGTCGCATCAGCTGCTACCTTGTTAGTTGATGTCAGCATGCTGCCGCCCATCTTGGTTTCGTCAGAGCGGATGTTATTGAAGTTCATCTGAACCGCTTCACCCGAGTCAGCACCCACCTGGAAAGAACGAGAACCGAACTGACCGTTCAATAGCTTGGTACCACCGAAAGAGGTAGTTTCCGCGATACGGTTTAGTTCGTCATTCAGTGCTGTCACTTCTTCCTGGATAGAAGCGCGGTCTTCCTGTGAGTTAGAACCGTTAGCAGACTGCAACGACAGGTCACGCATACGCTGAAGGATGCTTGTTGTTTCCTGCATAGAACCTTCAGCGGTCTGTGCCATTGAGATACCGTCGTTGGCATTACGTACTGCCACATCCAGACCACGGCTCTGGGTCATCAAACGGTTAGAGATCTGCAGACCAGCCGCATCGTCTTTCGCACTGTTGATTTTACTACCGGTAGCAAGACGCTCCATTGATTTACCAGTAGCTTCGGTCGCCTGACCCAGGTAGCGCTGAGCGGTCATTGCAGAAACGTTAGTATTTACTGTAACTGCCATAATGTCTCTCCTTAAGTGTTCAAAATGGCTTGACCAGCCCAGCCGGAAAAACCTTGTTATTCTTCGTACATGACCTTTAACGGCACCGTAAAAAAAACCTTTAAGTTTTTTTTTAGTATTTTTTGGAAATCGATTAAAACGTGATCAAGTTAATAAAAATCAAGGTGAATATTTCATTGCAAGTGGTACAGCCCACTCAATGGTTAGCACTTTTTTACGCTCATTCCGGTAACAAATTAGGCGTGTTGCGTATGAAGGGGGAAAATAAGGCAAGAGTTTCACCGCCAGAAACAAAAACGGCAAGGGGTTGCCCCTTGCCGTTCTGATCTGGTCCGAGTAGCGGAAAGTTATTGCAGCAAGCTCATTGCAGCCTGTGGAACCTGTTTTGCCTGAGCAAGGATAGACGTACTTGCCTGCTGCAGGATCTGATTCTTGGCCATTTCCGTCGTTTCTTTGGCAAAGTCGGTGTCACGGATACGGCTGTTAGACGCCGATACGTTTTCAGATACGTTCGCCAGGTTATTAATGGTATGACCCAGACGGTTCTGCTTCGCACCCAAATCGGCACGTTGGCTGTCGATATACTTCAAGGCCGCATCGATAATTGGCACAGCCTGCTGGGCGCCTCCTACGGATTCGACATCAATGTCACCCACCGATACCGACTTAGCCACACCTGCGATATCACCGGCTACAACCGTACCATCGGTGTTTTTCATGCTCATCGCACCGGCAGTCACTGCCACATCACCGTCACCGGCAAAAATTTGCAGTTCACCCTCTTCAGTTACCGAGGCGTTAACTGCAGAGTTCTGACCGTTAATGCGCGTTGCGATTTCTTCGACATCGTCACCCTGGAGCAGATCGACGCTCACGTTGGTGACATTACCCAGCTTGTCAGTTACCGAGAAGCCAACCGTTGCATTGGCATTCAACTCAGCGCCTGGTTCAATCTTATTCGTTGAAACCAGCAGACTACCGCCCATCTCCTCATAATCGGCACGGACACTGTCCATCCCCATGATGATCGCTTCACCCGAATCGGCACCGATCTGGAATGCCGCTTCACCGAAGGTACCATTCAGAAGCTTACGGCCACCAAATGCCGTTGTTTCCGCGATACGGTTAAGTTCATCCTGAAGCGCCGAGACTTCTTCCTGGATTGCAACACGGTCATCATCCGAGTTTGCACCATTGGAAGACTGCAGTGACAGATCACGCATACGCTGCAAAATGCTGGTTGATTCCTGCATTGCACCTTCGGCTGTCTGCGCAATAGATATACCGTCATTGGCGTTACGCATTGCTACGTTCAGGCCTCGTGTCTGTGCCACCAAACGGTTAGAGATCTGCAGACCCGCAGCATCGTCTTTAGCACTGTTGATCTTACTACCTGTCGATAGGCGTTCCATCGAAGTACTAAGATCACTCGTTGCTTTGCCCAGGTAACGCTGCGCAGTCATGGCAGACACGTTGGTGTTTACTGTTACACCCATTTTGCTCTCCTTTGACTTTCGCTCTTTCAGCGAAACAGCCTACCCGCAACAGTCAATACGAAAGACGGTGAAGCGGGGCCAGCTATATGTATAAATAATATTGGCAACACAGTTGCCACCAACCTAGTATTAGCAATTATCATGCCAAAATTAAAATATACTTTATTTCAATAACTTATGTTTAAAATTGATATAAAGTTCAGTTCGGCGGCAACCCTATGCCCATCGGCAAGACGCAGCTTTGCCGTTGCGGTAAATCTATTGCCGCCGTCAACCGTTCAACTCACACACATATTTGCGCTAGAGCGAATACCAGTTAGATATAGTTGAACAGATTCAAATCTTTGGTTTTTGCAAACGCCTGTTGAGAGGCCTGCAATGCCATCATATTTTCATTTAATTCAATAACAGCAGTCGCGTAATCAAGATCCTCCAGCGTGCCACGCGCCTGTGTCATCACGATCTTGAAATCCTCGTGCATATTCTCCTGGCGATCTAAGGTCTGCAGCCGGGTGCCAATTTCAGATCGCGCGCGGTTAATATGCTTGAAGCCTTCGGACAGTTCAGCCACAGCCTGTTGCAGTTCCGCCGAGGCCGAGGCATCTGAAACATCGCTGTCCGACAGATCAATGCTGCGCTGAAAAGCATCGAAAACATTGATCTTGTCCTGCCGAGATAGCTCGATCACATCGCCGTCTTCGATCTCGCCTTCCAGATCAACCTGCAGAGTTCCCCACTGGATCCCCTTACCCGGATCAAACTGGCCACTACTGACCTCGCTGCCATTCTGGAACAGCTTATAGGCAGGCCCGGTCGCCGTCGTCGCAAACTCGATGCGATACGCCGACGGATCAGCATCATTGGTATTCGTCGCCTGTGACAGCAACAGCAGCGAACCGCTTTGCAGTTCATAGTCCGGCTGGTAGTCACCGTATGGATTGGAAACTTCCATAAACAACTTATCGCCGGCATCATTCATCGGCACGTCAACCGACGGGGCCACCTTGGCCATCCGCTGGTAGCTGTCACCGACATAGGTGACATGACCATTGTTGTCCCGGAAAAAGGGCTGCTTGCTGTACTGGGTACCGGCGAAAATAAAGTTGCCGGACTCATCCTTGGTATTCACCAGGTTCATGAACGAGTCATACAGCCCCTGCATATCTTGCTTGTGGGCCATGCGGTCATCACCGGACAGCGAGCCGTTGACCATCATCATCGACTTGCGCTTGGCTTCATCAAGCAGATTTTCAACTTCGGTGATCGCCGTCTCTTCATTATCCAGGCGGTTACGCGCCAGTGTGATCGACTTGAGCGACTGTTCTATCTGGGTATTCTGCTGATCAAAATTCTGGATATAGATCGACGATACCGGATCATCACCGGCAGTCAGCAGACGTTTCCCCGTTGCCAGCTGCTCCTGGTTTTCCTGCACCCGCACCTGCTGCCGATTCATATCGTTTGCCACAGAGCGGTAGTTATGGAAAGTGGCCATTCGGCTAATCATAATTAACGGTCTCCCTAGCGCGATACGTTAAGTAAGGTATCAAAGGTTTCGTTGGCAACGGTCATGATGCGCGACGAGGCCATATAGGCCTGCTGGAATCTCATCATATTGGCCGCCTCTTCATCGAGGTTCACGCCTGATATTTCCGCCACCCGACTTTCGGCAGCATCTTTCTCGACCAGACCAACTTCCCTGAGACGGGCTGCAGAAGCTTTCTGTACCCCCATCTCGGTATTTAGCCCCTGATAGACATCAATGACGGTAGAACGGCCCTCATCCATCAGCTTTTCAGCCTGAAGGGTCTGCATCTTGATCAGGTTGCCGTTATCGCCATCGGCTGCATTGAGGTTAACGGCAAAGACATCACCGCCAATAGCCCCTTGACTCAGGGTAAAACCAGTGCCACCCACAACCACTTCACCGGCTGGCGGGTAAGGCTGCGGGGCCTGCAAAATATTGCCTTTCATATCCAGAACGGCAAACTGGCTGGCATCCGGCGAGACGGCAACCTGAAACTCCGACAGGGTACCTGGCTGGGTAACATTAAAGCTGGCCTGCCCCTGCGTATTGCTGGCCGAGCTAAGGTAGCTCTGGGCGGCAATTTTTGCCGGATCTGTCATTGTGACGCTGATTTCACCCGCGGCCGAACGTGTCGGACGCAGGACCACCTGCTCGCCGGCTTTCATCGGTGCTGTCATTTCAACCCGAAAACCGTCCATGCTGAAAGACGGCGGGTTACCGCTCGGGATCACGTTCTGGCTCGTACCGTCAGGATAAGACAAGGTATGCTGACTGCCGTCGAAGCTCAGACCGTATTCTCCGATTTTGACTTTGCTCAAATCGTCAATAAAGACCTTCATCTCTGCGGTCGAATCTGCCGGTAACATCACCCGCGCAGCCGCTGCTGCCGGGTCGTTGACATCACGAAACATGTTCTCGCCGACCTGACCTTTCAGATCCAGACCCTGCAGCTGAAGCTCGTTTACCGACTTGGAGAAACCAATCGCAATTCGGCCAATTTCATCCATAGCGTGGGTCAGCGTCTCATCACGGAACTGGAACAATGCTGCCATCTTGCCGCCAATATCATCATTGCGGATGGTTTTAAGCGATTTGCCCTCGACAATGGCCAACTGGGTCTGCTGCGGATCCGGCTTGCCGCTCACCATCCTCAGCTCACTGGATTCAGTACCCGATACCAAGGTGTGGCCGCTGCCGATCATCACGTTGAAGCTTTCGGCATTCTTCCTGGTAACAGTGACCTTGGTGTATTCGGACAGCTCGTTGATCAGGCTCTGGTGCCTGTCCAACAAATCGTTGTCATGCCCGGATGCCGGTGTCTTGACCAGTGCCTTGTGGACATCCACCAGCTCCCTGGCAATATCATTTACCCGGCTCAGGGTGCGAGACAACACCTCGTTTGTCTCCGACTTTTGGCGTGACAAGATACCGTGATTGTCATTCAGCCCCTTGGCAACCATCTTTGCTTTTTCAAGCACCACTTTTCGCGAGCCCATATCATTAGGGCTGTCTGCCAACGCCTTGACCGCGTCATACCACTGGTTCATGTCTTCAGGAATTTTTTTGGCACTGTTGGCCAGCATATTATCCAGACGACCAAGCTGTCCTTCTCGTTCGGTGGCATAGCTGAGGTTGGTGGTGGTCAAATTGAGTTCATTGGTGGCAAACTGATCGAAACCGCGGCGAACTTCTGCCGCGTGGACACCGGTACCGTACTGGTTGCCCCCCCACCAAATAGGATCATTGGCTTGCTGAACAACAGATTGGCGGCTGTAGCCTTCAGTATTAACATTGTTAACGTTGTGGCTGGTCGTATTTAACTGCCGTTGTGCAGTCATCAGACCTTGAGAGCCCATATTTAGCAAGTCAAACCCCATGAAGCCTCCGGAACTGTGAGGGGGTTACAATTAATCAATAACTTGAAATGCAAAAAGCGTTCCACTTTTTAAATTTGACTAAGTTATTGATTTTATAGCGACTTGCTTATACCTATATGGGGAGTGATGTGACGTTTTTTTGAGCGGAGGCAAGGGCTTGCCTATTTCATCAGGCGGTTCACCGTATCCATGACACTGATGACCTTATTGGAATATTCCGGATCCGTCGCATAACCCGCCTTATGCAGATTTCGAATAAAATGCACCGGATCAGCGGGTTGCTCCAGCGCTTCAGAATAACGCGGGTTCTGATTGAGAAAACGAACATAGTCATTGAAGCTGTCTTGGTAACTGTCATAAGAGCGGAATGCCGCCCGTTGCTGGACAGGGATCCCGTTATGGAACTCCAGGGTGTTGGTCGCAACCTTGTTGCCGGACCAACGCTGATCAGCCTTGATATTGAAAAGGTTGTTGCTGTTGCCTGCCGCATTCTTGATCACTTTCTTGCCCCACCCCGTTTCCAGTGCAGCCTGGGCAATCAATACTGATGGCTCAGTGCCTATCGCATGGGCTGCCTTTTCGGCATAGGGGCGCATCCGATTGACAAAGTCCTGAGGTGACTCAAAACCACGATCATTATCCTGCGGCTTCAACGGTGGCAGAGGCGCAGTAAACGACGCCGGCTGAGTTTGCTGCATTATCGTCAGCGCATCTTCCGCAGCCTTTTCTACCATCGCCTTATCCGGCTGCTTGCCTTTGGTATCAAACGGCAGGTTCAGCGGTGCTTCTTTTACCGCCTGACGGAAGTCCTGCTCTGACGGCACTGCAGAGCTCTGCGCTTCCTCTTCACCACCAAGCTGGGAGACAATCAAATCAGCCAAACCCAGTGAACCCGTGGAACTCAGCTCGCTTGCCATCTGCTCGTCATGCATCTGCTCGAAAAACTTACTGTTGCTGCTGCTCATCAAATCAGATTCAAAAACCTCATTGGCCTGACGCATCGACTTAAACAACATCTGAGTAAAAATCGCCTCGAACTGCTGCGCTGCGGCACGCAAAGACTGACTTTCATCATCATTGATCCCCGCCCTTAGTCGCTCAAGGTTGGAGATATCGTGAATAAAACCCGGGTTGGTTGTTTTCATGCTCAGAACCAAAGGTTGCTTTAAATAATAATCAACTGACCTTCAATGGCCCCTGCCTGCTTAAGTGCCTGCAAGATAGCCATCAGATCAGAAGGGGCGGCACCGACCTGGTTCACCGCACGTACCAACTCATCCAGAGTGATCCCAGGTTCAAACTTGAACATTCGGGAATCTTCCTCGGTGACTTCAATATCAGAGTTCGGTACGACAACCGTATTACCACCAGAGAAGCCGTTAGGCTGGCTGACAGAATAATTTTCCTTAATCGATACGGTCATGCCGCCATGGGTGATAGCCGCAGGCTTGAGCTTCACGTTCTGGCCGACAACAATCGTACCAGTGCGCGAGTTAACTATAATTTTCGCCGCGCCTTCCGCCGGATCAAACTCGAGATTCTCGATGGTCGACAAAAATGCCACCCGCTGGCTCACATCTCGCGGGGCGCGGACTCGAACAGAGGTGGCATCTACTGCTGCCGCCATCTGCGGGCCGAGAAACTGGTTAACGGCATCAGCCATACGCTGCGCCGTGGTAAAATCGGACTCGAACAAGTTAAAAGTCAGAAAATCACCACGACCAAACGGATTCGGTACTTCCTGTTCAACCATGGCACCATTGGAAATACGTCCTACTGTCGGCGTGTTGCCTACCACTTTAGACCCATCGGCCCCGGTGGCACTGAACCCGCCAACGACCAGGCTCCCCTGAGCAATGGCATAGACCTTTCCGTCCAGGCCCTTTAGAAAGGTTTGCAGCAATGTACCACCGCGCAGGCTTTTCGCCGAACCAATTGACGATACTGTGATATCTATCGTCTGCCCCTGTTTGGTAAACGGCGGCAAAGTTGCGTTTACGGCAACGGCAGCCACATTCTTTGTTTTAGGTTTAGTGCCCGCCGGAAGCTGAATTCCAAAATTTTGCAGCATGGCATTGAAGCTCTGGTCGGTAAACGGCGTCGTCTCCCCCGTTCCCGGCAAGCCGACAACCAGACCATAGCCAACCAACTGGTTACTCCGAACCCCGGCGACTTCCGATACGTCTTTAATTCGTGCCGCCTGAGCCGGTAATGCCAACAGCAGCATCAGCCCCATACAAATACTCTGGAATTTCACTTCAGTGCTCCGTAGTGTCACTTATCGTTCAAACAAACTAGCGCTAAATGCTGACGTTAAAGAAGCGGGCCAACCAGCCTTGCTCCTGGACATCCTGGCGATCACCGGTACCGGAATACTGTATGCGGGCATTGGCAATCCGAGTCGAGGCAATCGTATTTTCCTGACTGATATCGTCCGGCCGCACCGTACCACTGACCCGGATATATTCATCACCGGTGTTGAGTGTCAGCCATTTCTCGCCACGGACTAACAGGTTGCCATTGGCAAGTACATCAATCACTTCAACCGAGATAGAGCCCTTGATACTGTTACTCTGATCGGCAGAGGTACTGCCGGCAAACTTATTGGCGTTGCTCACCTCGTAAGACAAGTTACGCTCGCCAATCTTGATTTCCTGACCGCCAAGTGCCAATGGGTCCATCGACAGGTCTGTCGATTTATCTAAGTCCGAGCTGGCACTCTTCTTCGCCTGTGTCTTCTCTTCCAGCAGCACGGTGACTATATCGCCAATACCACGCGGCTTGGTATCATCATAGAGATCCTGAGCCCCAGTAACATTGAACAGCGAGCCTGTCGCCGTCGCATAATGCTCAGGTTTCTCCTGAGGACGAATACTAGCCCAGGCAGGATCGCCAGCTTGCGGGTCTTCACGACGGCGCAGCATGTCGATCAGGCCACCCCCCTGTTCTGTTGATCCCTCAACCGCATCCACCGACGTCGTCGCCTGTGCGATATCTGACTCTTCCATCTGCAGCTGCGAGCACCCCGAAAGAATAACAGCCAATGCGATAATGAGCTTTTTCATCACGGTATTAACTCCCTGTTATAACTGCTGGTTAACGTAGCTCAACATCTGGTCGACGGTTGAAATGACTTTCGAGTTCATTTCATACACGCGCTGCGCTTCAATCATATTGACCAGCTCTTCCGTCACGTTTACGTTCGAGGTTTCCAGCATAGACTGGCGAACCGAACCCAACCCGTCCAGACCCGGCACCCCTTCTTGGGCATCGCCGCTGGCACCGGTTGGCAAGAACAAGTTCTGACCAATAGGTTCAAGGCCACCCGGGTTGATAAAGTCAACCGTTGTGATCTGACCCAGCACCTGGTTCTCCTGCTGGCCTCGAATACGGGCAGACACCTCACCATCCGTACCGACGGTTATCCCAACCGCATCTTCCGGTACGACAATCTCAGGCTGCAAGACATAGCCTGAGCCGGTAGTCACCAGCTGGCCTTCACCGTTAATAGTAAACTGGCCATTACGGGTATAACCCATATTGCCGTCAGGCAGGAGGATCTGGAAGAAACCGTCTCCCTCGATCATCATGTCCATTGCATTGTTGGTTGTCTGGGTATTTCCCTGGGTAAAGACCTTCTGTGTCGCAACCACTTTCGAACCAGCGCCCAGCATCAGACCCGACGGCAATTCGGTATCCTGTGTAGACTGACCGCCCGGCTGGTTGATATTCTGATAGAACAAATCTTCAAAGACGGCCCGGCTTTTCTTGAAGCCGACCGTCGAGGCGTTCGCAAGGTTATTCGAAATGGTCGAGATATTTGTCTGCTGAGCGTCAAGACCGGTTTTACTTACCCATAAAGCTGGATGCATGTTCTATTCCTTATTATCGGTTAGCCTAAACGCAGCAGTGAAGATGATGCCGCATCCATTTCTTCTGCTGTTTTCATTAATTTGACCTGCATTTCGAAGTGACGCTGCAAGTCAATCATGCTGGTCATTTCGCCGACTGCATTAACGTTGCTGCCTTCAAGCGCTCCGTTAAGCAGGGTCACGCCGGCATCGGCATCAAAGACTTCACCGGGGGTCTTTGATTTGAATAAACCATTGACATCTTTATACATATCACGGTTATCCGGGCGAACCAGCTTAAGGCGGTCTACGACTTCCATCGCTTCCGGCGGTGCCCCCTGAGGAAGCACTGAAATGGTTCCATCTTTGCCGATCTCAATTTTACTGATTGGAAGAGGAATAAAGATCGGACCGCCATTTTCACCCAACATCAGGTTGCCATTGCTGTTTTGCAACATACCTGTCTGGTCGATTTTCAAATGACCTGCACGGGTGTAGGCTTCCTGGCCTGAAGGATCCATCACAGCCAACCAGCCATCCCCCTCGACAGTGACATCCAGATCACGCCCGGTTGTCATGACAGAGCCCTGGGAAAAATCCTGTCCCGGACGCTCGGTCATCGCAAAAACGCGAGACGGTAGCCCTTCACCGTATGCCTGCATGCTACGAGCCTGCTCGAGATCGGCACGAAAACCGGTTGTTCTCACGTTGGCCAGGTTGTTGGCATGTAGTTGCATGCCATACATATCCTGTTTGGCACCACTCATGGCTAAATACAGTGAACGATCCATTATTGACTCTCCAATCACAATCTAGTGAATATCAAGCAATAACTATGCCACCATTAAGATAGTGTAATAAATCAACGAATTGAGGATTTTCGCCCAGAATAGGGGCAAAGAAGGGACAATTTTATGACGGACAAGGACAAGATTTGCCGCTTAATCGACACAAGGCCAATAAAGCGGCAATAATATTGCGCGTCGCTAGCGCCTCTTGCTTATCGGATCTGCAAGATTGTCTGCTGAAGCTGGTTATCTACTTCCAGCGCACGGGAGTTTGCCTGGAAGTTTCGCTGGGCTGTGATCAGATCCACCAGTTCCTGGGTCATATCAATATTTGACTGCTCAAGGGTACCACTCTTAATACCACCGAATGCCCCCTGGCTGGCCTCACCCCAGATAGCCGCGCCAGAATCCTGGCTCGTTACCCACTGGGTACCGCCTTTCGATACCAGCCCCTGTTCATTCGGCACACGTACCATACCGACGCGGCCTAGCGTCACGTTCTCACCGTTACTGTATGTCGCGACAATCGACCCCTTAGCATCGATGTCAACTTTTGCCAGGAAACCGGTGGTTGCGCCATCTTCGCTAAAACGACGGATCTCAAACGGCGCAGCATACTGAGTCGGGTCTTCAAACTGAATGTTCAGCTTCTGTGTCTCGCTGGCGCCGTTCATATCAACCCCAGCACCGGCAGCACCCAGCTCCTCGGTCTGAATCGGATTACCGTTGTTGACAGATTTCACCGAGCCATCAGTATTGAATTCTACATAGTGGCCCTGATGACCACTGGCCAACGGACCGTTTGCATCACCAGTGGCAACCTCACCATCACCTTCCGGTGTCAGGTTAACATCGACTGCTTTTTCACCGGACCCATCCGTCACGGTGTAGTACACCGCCCAACGGTTCTCGGCACCGTCTGCCGCAGCAGCACCTTCAGCAGCCGGGTCGGCTGGAATTGGGTTACCATCGGCATCAACAGCAGGAGCTGCACCACCTGTACCACCATTGTCTTTAACATAGTAGGTGGTCATTTTATAAGGCTGACCCAGAGAATCGTACATCGTCAGCGAGGTTGACTTGTTATAGGTACTTGGATCTGTAAAGTCGAACTCGCTCGGGTTCTTCGCCTCTGCCGAGGCCGGCAGGTTCACGCCGATCTCGATATTCTCTGATTCCTTCGGCTGGCCAAACTGATCCGGCACTTTCATTGCCTGAGATTCATAGGAGGTCACCTGATCGGTTTCCTGATCAACCTTATAGCCCAGCAGGTACTGGCCTTCCGAGTTGACAATGTTATTGTCTTTGTTGAGGTGGAAAGCACCGTTACGGGTCAGGCTGTTGTTCTGAGGCTGCAGCTTGTCATCGGCAACCGCAAAGAAACCACTGCCCGAGATCCGCAGATCCATCGGGTTGTTGGTATAAATACTGGAGCCTTCGTGAAATTGCTGTGCAACTACCGATGTCTGAACACCGCCACCAGTTGTGGTCTTGGCGTTCGAAAATACCGAGCTTGAATACACATCCCCAAACTCAGCACGCGACTCTTTAAAGCCGAAAGTATTCGAGTTGGCAATGTTGTTACTGGTGGTATTCAGGTCTTTCTGTGATGCCCCAATACCACTTAGTGAAATATTAAATCCCATGTTATGAATCTCCTAAGACCTGTTATACCTGACCGACTTCAAGTACTTCGGCAAGTTTGAATGGCGAGTCAAAGCCCGCAAGGTTAAGCATGACATTGCCATCACCATTACCAAGCAACACACTGTTTACATTTGCATAGGTAGACACATCAAATTCCCGGCTTTCGCCATCAACCAGCCCGGCAACTTTTAGCTGATAGCGACCTTCCGGCAAGACATTGCCACTTTCATCGGTGCCGTCCCACTCAAGGCGATGCTCGCCCGGCGGTTTAGCGCCCATATCGAAGGTTTTAATTAACTGGCCCTGCTCGTTTTCGACCCTGACCATCATATTATCCAGCGCCTGAGGCAATCTAACCATGCCGGCCATACCACCTTCAGCCTGCTTCACCCCAGTCGAGCTAGGGATAAGTACATCACGGCCAACCAGCGAGGATGCCTGCAGCGCCTGGTTCGAGGTCATGGCAGAGTTCAGGCTGCCAAACTGCTCATTCATCTGGTTGATCCCGTCAACCGTGGCAAACGATGCCATCTGGGCAATCATCTGATCATTACCAACTGGTTTGAACGGGTCTTGCTGGGCAAGCTGTTTGGTCAGCAACGAGAGAAAATCCTCCTGCTTCAGTTCATTCTGACCAGTAGTAATTTTCTGATCTTCCTGAAGCTTTTTCTCTTGCATCCCCTTGAGTTGATCAAGGTAGGACAAGTTGCTTTGACCTGCGCCGTTAATACTGGTCATAACAGTTACTCCTTACCCTTATTTGCCCATCTGCAATGTGCTCATTAGCATCTGCTTGCTGGCATCTGCTACCTGGACATTGCTCTGATAGGAACGAGAAGCTGAAATCATGTTGGCCATTTCTTCCATAACGTTGACATTCGGCTTGTAGATATACCCTTCAGCATTCGCCATCGGGTGCTGCGGGTTATATTCGGCACGTAGCGGCTTTTGACTTTCAACAATGCCTTTTACCTGTACCGGCACGCTTTCATCACGCTGATAACTGGCATTCTGCAGCGCTGCTGCAAAAATTGGGTGCCGAGCCTTATAAGTTTCTTCTGCAGAACTACTTACACTGTTGGCATTGGCCAGGTTACTGGACGTCGTGTTCAGACGAACAGATTCTGCACTCATCGCCGACCCTGTGACATTAAAAACGTTAAACAAACTCATTTATTATTCTCCTTTTAATGCCTTGCTCAGGTTCTTAAACTTGGAGCCCAGAAAGTCGAGTGATGCCTGGTATTCCAGTGAGTTCTGCATAAACAGATTTTGCTCAAGCTGCGCATCTACCGTATTGCCGTCACCGGTATCCGGTTGATTGGGTACACGGTACTTTTGCTCGCCCATTATTTTGGTGGAGGCAGATATATGCCGACCATCAGTGCGGCTCAGGCCAATCTTTGCCTCTGACGTTGCCGCATTCAATGCACGCTGAAAGTCGATATCTTTTGCTTTGTAGCCTGGGGTATTGGCATTAGCAATGTTGCTGGCCAGTGTTTCCGCGCGCTTGGCACGCACGCCAACCGTGTGCTGGTGAATACCTAATGCTTTATCAAAAGAGATGGACATAGCTGCCTCCAAAAATCGTTATTGATATATAAGCAAATGGTGTGCCAAGTTTTAAAGATAATGAGGGTTGGAAGGTAAGTATCGAGGAACTAGGGATGTTCCTCGATAACGTTGGGTTCTGGGTCCTGCTCTTTCTTAAATCTATTTGAGCTTGTAAATTATTCCCGGGTTACAGCGGATCATCTCAAACTTATCGGTCAAGCCGGTCAGTGACTCGGACGCACCCAGCAGCAGGTAACCGCCCGGATTTAAGCTGGCAGCCATTTGGTTCAGTACTTTCGCCTTCATTTCCGGCGAAAAGTAAATCAGTACGTTGCGACAGAAAATTACATCGAATTTACCCAATAGCGCATAACTGTCTTTCAGGTTTTGCGGCCGGAAGTTCACCATCCGCTTCACTTTGTCGTTGACCTTCATTCGGCCGTCACCGTTGTTTTCGAAGAAAACACGGCGGCGATCCGGGGAAAGCCCACGGCTCAATGCCAAATTGTCATAAACCCCGGCACGACAGGTATCCAGCATAGTCTGCGAGATATCTGTCGCCGTGATCTGAACACCGCCGGCAATCATGCCAGGGCGACGATTTTGGGTTTCCAGCACCGTCATCGCGATCGAATACGGTTCCTGGCCGGAAGAGCTTGCCGATGACCAGATTTTGATCGGGCGCTTGTTGGCAGCAAGCTCCGGCAAAATTTTATCCCCCAGCACCGCATACGGATAGGTATCGCGAAACCACAACGTCTCATTGGTCGTCATGGCATCCACAGCCGCAACGCGTAACTCCCGGTTACGACCACTGATCACTACTTGCAATAACTCGGAAAGAGATGATAGCGAAAATCGGCTGACCAACGGACTCAGGCGGCTACGAACCAAGTATTGCTTACTGTCGCCAAGTACAATGCCGCATTGCGCTTCTAGAAAACGGCAAAAATCGCGGTATTCCTGGTCTTTAATTGTTATAGCTGTCATCTACTACTCTTTAATTCGATTATTCCGGCATAGCGGCCTTCACCGCAGCCCCCAGCTCATCCGGGTTAAACTTAGGGATGAAAGCATTCGCACCCACACGCTCAACCATCGCCTGGTTAAATACCCCACTCAATGAGGTGTGCAGGATAACATGTAAATCCTTTAGGTTGGCATCATTACGAATTTCTGCCGTTAAGGTGTAGCCATCCATTTCCGGCATTTCAATGTCTGAAATAACCAGTGCCAACTGATCATAAATACTGGCGTCTTTGGCCATCTCCCTGAGCTTCTCAATGGCTTCTTTACCATCCTGAACAAGTACACACTCGCAGCCGATAGCTTCAATCGCGCGCTGGATCTGCTTGCGCGCAACACTGGAGTCATCAGCAACAAGCACGCGACGGATAACCGGCATATCATCAACCAGCTCCTCAAGGACCGTACCGCTAATATCGGTATCAACCGGAGAGATCTCGTCGAGAATTTTCTCTACATCCAGAATTTCAACCAGCTCATTGTCGATTTCAGTCACCGCAGTCAGGTAGTTTTCCTTGCCGGCTCCTTTCGGCGGCGGCAAAATCGACTCCCAGTTCATGTTGATGATGCGCTCAACGGATGATACCAGGAAGCCCTGAATCGAACGGTTAAATTCCGAAATGATCACAAAACAGTTGTCCAGGTCATCAATCGGGCGACCACCGGTTGCCAGGCTCATATCAATAACAGAAATAGTTTGTCCGCGAATATGGGCAATACCCTTTACCAACGGGTGCAGGTTAGGCATTGTTGTCAGTTTCGGGCACTGAAGCACCTCTTTGACCTTAAATACATTTATCCCATAGCGCTGACGTCGGTTTAACCGGAAGGTTAGCAGTTCCAAACGGTTTTGGCCGACTAGCTGGGTGCGCTGATTCACTGAATCAAGTATCCCCGACATAAGGTGACTCCATGTTATGCGTTTTTTATTTCTATACGTGTTAAATGAGAATTCTCATTGCAAATCACATATGATGAGCTGAGGCTAATTGTAGCCCCTTAGACCTTGCATTAAAGAGTAAAAACCGTGACCCAAAGAACACATTTAACACTCTTAACCATTTTTTTCGGCCTACTGGCATTTTTCTTTAGCACTTTTGTGTCATCAGCACCACAAAATAGCTTAGATATGGTACAGCATACCGCGGAAGAATATGTCAAAACAATTGTCAAATCTCCCCCTAAAGGCCAACTCACTGTTAAGGCTGCACATTTAGATTCCCGGCTAAAACTGAGCACCTGTTCCGAGCCGCTTAAGACCTCGGTGCCCGGCAAGCAATCCCTGACGGGCAATATCACGGTACTGGTCAGTTGCAGCACCGAAGGCTGGCAGGTTTATGTCCCGGTTCGGGTCAAGCAGCTCCTTCCCCGGGTTGTCGCCGCCAAGCCACTGGCTCGTGGCGCAGTACTGTCCGCCTCCGATCTGGTGGTACAAATGATCGAGACCCGGTTTCAGCGCGGGGTGGTTTTCGAGCACCCACAACAAATCATTGGCTCTAAAGTAAAGCGAAATGTTAACATGGGAGACGCCATACAGGGCAATGATATCTGCCTTGTTTGTCGAAATGATGCCGTCCTTATCAAGGCTGGTCGCAGCGGGCTAAATATTGTTACCAAAGGGACAGCACTGTCCGACGGCTCGCTCGGAGAACAAATACGGGTACAAAATGCCAAGTCAAAGCGTGTTGTCGATGGTATTATCACCGGCGTCGGTGAAGTCACCGTAAACTTTTAATTAAATGCTAAAGTTATTACAGACCCTGCCGAAGTAATGGCTGTCTCTAGTAAATTGTGCAAAGGCTTTTTTTATGGCAAGTATTGATCAGCTACGCTCCGGTCATCCAATGACCACAGCACGCAGCAATCATGGCAACGTATCAGGATCGACATCAGGGGCTGCAAAAAGTCAGCAATCTGTGCCAAGTGGACCCAAAGATGCCGTTTCGCTCAGCTCTCAGGGCAAGGCGGTCGGGCAGATCCACCAGCAACTCGCTGCTGAACCAAGCTTTGACAGTGCCAAGGTTGCGGCGATCAAGGATGCGATTTCCAACGGTTCTTATGTGGTCGATGCCGACAAGCTGGCATCCAATATGATGAAATTTGAAGACGAGCTTCGTGGCCTCTAGCCAGGCAGGCTCGATATGACGCACTATCAGAGAGAACTTAATGGCCCAAAGTATTGAACAATTACTAGAGTTGCAACTTGCAACATTGGAGTCACTCTCTCGCCTGCTTGAACAAGAAAAAGCAGCTATTGTCGAGCGAAAAGCGGCAGACATCGCCAAACTCGCCAACGATAAACTTGCCCTGCTCAACAAAGTGCAACAGCAGGATCACCAGATCTCCAGCCATGCCCAACGCCAACTGCTTGTCGACAACCCGGAATATGTACAGAAAGTTGAGTCGATAAAAGCAATCGTCAGTCGTTGCAAAGAGATCAATGAAGTCAACGGCGAAGCACTACAGCGTGCCCAACTTAGCTTCCATAAATTAAATAACCTATTCCAGCAAAGCCGCGGCAAGCAACAAATGACCTATAACAGTGAAGGGGTGGCACAGAACATCCGCTCATTGGGAACCAATATCAAGGCATAAGAGAATCAATAGCAAGGCCTGCGCACTGATATCAAAATCCAGGTTCAAAGACCCAGCACCAAGATCAACTCATCGACTCCCTTATTTCTGTCAAAATCTGACAGCGGATACCGCCCAGCATCTCTTCCCTTCAACAACAACAAAGTGCGCTCGCTACGAGTACACCTTTTGATCAAGTATGTTGTAAATAGGAATGCTGCTCTAAGCGCTGTTAGAACATGGTCTCTTGATTGGTAGGAACATGGAAGACTTCGCCATGTTTTTTCATCTTGTCCATTTTGCGAAGATCCAACTGCATCTCGGTCACAAAGCTGTCGCCGACAGGATAGCTACGGATCACCTCGGCACCTCGGATAATGCCATCTACCGCACCATCGGTGTTTTCTACACCAAGTTGCTGATCTTCAAGCTCCGCACGGGCACTTATACGCATACCGTAAACTTGCTCAGTCAGTTCACGGTAGGCATCAATTTTCGATGCACGCATCGCCCGAACACGCTTTTCTTCAATTGTGCGGCCACGCTGCTCACTGATAGAGGCATAGCCAACGGAAGTGATCAGATCATCATTACGGATCTCTGTTAAAGGCTGACAGCCCGCCAACGCCATGAAAACTAGCAGAAACCAGTAACGCATAACAACTCCTAAGGTTTTAAGACAACAGTATTGCGGTCGAATGTATTCACTTCGCTGCGAATAATAACGCCATTCTGAATCCGCATTTTATTCAAAGTATCTAGGTCACGTCCAATTCTATCGGCCGGTAGGAAACCTTGCGCCGAGGCAATCACAACCCGCGAGCGCATACCGATGATCCTGGCATTAACCAATACCCCCGCCCCCTGGCGCAACATCGTACCAGTAAGTACATAATCAACTGGCTGTTCACCAGCAAGCTCACGCCAGTTGCGGCTGATAGCAAAATCACCATCAGCAGTAACCTTGATTGCACCTGTCGCTTTATAGTCAACAACGGTATAACCGCGCTGTTGCATTTGGAACATGAAACCTTCCGTTACGGAATTACCCAACCAGTTGGTTTCATTCATTTCCTGCAAGTCAACAAATGATGTCACAGCCAGTGGCGTCTTTGCCGTCAGGTACTGGTTCGATGATACCAACTGCTCAGTCAGCCCCTCAATAAAGAAATCCATCGTATGACGTGGCGTTTCCTTTAGCAGAAAAGAGCTTCCCATATAGGGCTCTTTACCGTTATATATCGGAGAATAAGAGCAAGATACAGTCATCGCTGCCAGTATCAGGACTATCCATTTTTTCATTCTTGCCAGCTCCGGATGAAAATAGACTTGTAGCCTGTTATCGTTCGTATAAAGAAAAACTTTACTCGTTATTATCTCGCCGTTTCAAAAAGTGCTACTAGGAACACTCTTTGCATAGATGTTCCAAACTGAATTAAAGAAACGGCAATTTTCTTTAGCTAATCACACAGCAAGCAATTTTCATACCGAAGTTAAAATATGATTAAAAAAATTATTAACACCTTGAGCAGCCTATGTCTTATCGCCGCGTTTCAGCTTAATGCCGCCTGGCTTGAGGTCACAGGTTCTGCCGTTATGCTTGAAAGTGAAAAGACAGCCAGAACCAATGCGCTGGAAGATGCCGTTTATCAGGCGATGGGCTATGCCGGTGCCGACCTTGCCAGCTTCCCAAACCTAAAGCCTTTCCTGGCCTCTGTCCGTGACGAGTACCAGTTTAGCGGTAATGAAGTGCGCCATGTCATGGTGACGGAAACTCGTAAGAAAAGCGGCAAATATTACCTGACGGCACGTATTGATGTTTACCCATCGGCAAATACTTGCCACAAAATCCAATACAAAAAAGGCGTACTGCTAGGCAGCTTCGACATCGTCTCGCCTCAGCACGCCGCGATGGGTGGTGTCTATCAGCTCGGCAACGATTTTTCGTTTATGCTAAAACGCCAGATTGAGCGAAAATCACAAAGTTTTGTGGTTTCCGGGATCACTCGCGTGCCGGTAAATGCCGGGCAACCTGCCGCCATGATGATGCTGGCTGAAGATAATGACGCCCAATATATTATCAACGGTCAAATTACTGACCTGACATCGACCCTAGATCAAAAACTGCTCCAGAGCGATAAAATAAACCGTCAATTTGCCGCCACTCTCAAGATAATGGATGGCAAAACCGGTGAAGTGCTGATGCAAAATAACTATCGTGAGGTTGCCGAGTGGCCATTCTCTCGTGTCAGCCAGGTCGATACCCAGAGTGCCCGTTTTTGGCAGTCGAGCTATGGCCAGGCTGTACAACGGGTTAGTCGCAACATGATGCTTGATCTCGAAAGTGCCCTTTCATGCCGAACAAGCCTGCCTGAAGTCGTGAACGTCTACGGAAACAAGGTTCAAATCAATATTGGCCGTATTCATGGGGTAAAACGTGGCGATCAGCTGAAGCTTTGGCACAGCGCAGGCTTTATTGACCAACAGGGCATCCCGCGCAATCGAATGGTGCAGACAGACATTACCCTGACGGTAGATCGCGTATACGAAAAATCGACCGAGCTTTCCGTCGAGCAAGCCGATCTGGCGAGCAGCATTCAACCTGGTGATTTACTGACCAAGCAGCTGCCTCGTTAACACTAATTACTTAAAATCAGTAATATTTTAGGTATAATGGTAATTCAAGTATGACTTGATGCTCCCTTAGCTCAGCTGGATAGAGCGTCCCCCTCCTAAGGGGAAGGCCGCAGGTTCGACTCCTGCAGGGAGCGCCATTTTCTCTTTGGCAACTAGCCCAACCTCACATTTCTTCAAACTCATAACCTCTGGCTTTCAAAGCTAACAATCATTTAATACCCCCAAAAATGTTTATCTGCTCGCTAATATAGTGGCAGCCTACTGCTTTCGCTGATAATCACTCACGGCATTTCTGAATGCCAGATTCTAAACGCCAAATAGCAAAAAACCCCGCTATAGAGCGAGGTTTCTTTAATTGCCGCATTACCTTAGTAGGTATCCGACAGGAAAATTTGGTGGAGCTATGCGGGATCGAACCGCAGACCTCTTCGCTGCCAGCGAAGCGCTCTCCCAGCTGAGCTATAGCCCCAAATTGTGGGACTGATAATAAAAACTTAATGAATTCATGTCAATAAGATAAAAGCGAATGTGTAATCAGCAAAGCAAAAACGTTAGACAGATCACACTTAGCATTAACTGGTCGACCGACTTTAAATAAACCTGTGCAAGAAAGATGATACATTGAGCCATTGGCGTATAAAAAAGCGGAAGCACTGAGGCTTCCGCTTTTAGCAATCATCGCAACAAAACAAAGCAGCTTATGCGCTCGCTTCACGCTCTGCAATGAATGCCAGTGCCATATTTATACGTGCAGCGACACGCTCTTTGCCAACAAGTTGCATCACCGCGTCAACAGACGGCGACTGGCCCTGACCGGTTACTGCAACACGCAGCGGCATACCGACCTTACCCATACCAACTTCAAGCTCCTCGCAGGTTTCTTTGATCACGCTGTGTAGGTTTTCAGTTGTCCACTCCGCCAGCGCTTCTACTTTCGACAGCGCCAGAGCCAGTGCTTCCTTGGCTACCGGGCGTAGGTGTTTCTTCGCCGCGCCCGCTTCAAACTCATTGAAATCCTGGTAGAAGTAACGAGACTGTTCAGCAAGTTCAATCAGGGTATTACAACGCTCGCCCACCAATGCAATTACATCAGTAATCGCCGGGCCATTGGCAGTATCGATTTCTTTCTGATCCAGGTGCCATTGCAGGTACTTAGCCACATATTCCGGCTCAGCAGTCTTAATATAGTGGTTGTTTAGCCACAATAGCTTATCAGTATTGAACGCAGAGGCTGACTTACTGATTGAGTCCAGGCTGAACAGCTTAACCATCTCTTCCAGAGAGAAAATCTCCTGATCGCCATGAGACCAGCCCAAACGTACTAGATAGTTTAGCAGCGCCTGAGGCAAGTAGCCTTCATCGCGGTATTGCATCACGCTAACAGCACCGTGACGTTTAGACAGCTTAGCGCCGTCATCACCCAGGATCATTGCGCAGTGCGCGAACTCAGGGACCGGTGCACCAAGTGCTTTGTAGATGTTGATCTGGCGCGGTGTATTGTTGATATGGTCTTCACCACGAACAACCTGAGTGATCCCCATATCCCAGTCATCAACTACAACACAGAAGTTGTACGTCGGGCTACCGTCGGTACGGCGAATGATCAGATCGTCAAGCTCACTGTTCGCGATCTCAATACGACCACGAACATGATCATCAAAAACAACCGTGCCTTCTTTCGGGTTGCGGAAACGGATCACATACGGAGACTCTTCGGTCGCTGCGCCGTTTGCTGCAACCACCTTAGGGTGATCAGCATCATAGCGAGGCTTCAGGCCCGCAGCCATCTGCTCTTCACGCAGTTCATCAAGCAACTCTTTCGGGCAGTAGCACTTGTAGGCCTTGTCTTCGGCAATCAGCTGATCGATAAGCTGGTTGTAACGATCAAAACGTTTAGTCTGGTAATGAGGACCTTCATCCCAGTTCAAACCTAGCCACTCCATACCTTCAAGAATGGCATCAATCGCTTCCTGTGTAGAGCGCTCAAGGTCAGTATCTTCAATACGAAGAACAAATTCGCCACCCATATGTTTTGCGAATAACCAAGAATATAGAGCTGTACGAGCACCACCTACGTGCAAAAAGCCTGTCGGGCTAGGTGCAAAGCGAGTTTTAACCGTCATCTGTAAATACCTAAATGAGATAGAAGAGCCAGGCAGCCGCTTAGGGCTGCCTGACGAAAATTGGCTGCTATTTTAGCACTGTGAACCAATTGTACAAATATATCAAAGCGGGAAGCATCAGTGGCGGGCAAGGAAGACGGGGAAGTCGCTTGTCAGCGCGAATGCTTTCAAGCGACCCGACACACTAGAAAACTGTTTTGCCACCTTTTTGCAGACAAATATGGTGTGGTACCCGCTCTTCTTTAACACCGTTGTCATTATCAATAACACAACGGTAAATTGGCATCGCAGGCGCCCCGCCGGCATTATTGCTTGCAATCGCAAAGTGTGAGGAAAGTGACATCATCAGAGCAAAACTGGCTGTAAATAACGTTTTCATACACCCTCTCATCAGTGTGAACTAAATCACCGTTGAGTATAGAACAGCGGCAAATTTACAAAATCCACCCAAATTATTTTTTGAAACAAAGAAATAATTCATCTCACATCTGAAACGTCTTGCCCGCATTTATTATAAGAAAGCCGGGCATAAAGCCCGGCCACATAGAGAGAAACTGGTAATAACTCGGGTTACTTAACCGTAAACGGAATAGTCAGTGTCACCTTGATATCAGACTCGTCCTGGAACAAGTTCGTGTATGGTGCCCAGTTACCGACATCGGTATCATTAATGTATTCCGTGTAATAGAAGCCAAGGTTTGCCCCTTCTAACGCCCCCCCCTGAATAGCATAGTTGGCGAAAACACTGCCGGCATATTCAAACAGATCATCAACACCACTAATATCTGAAGAGGCCATACCAAAGGCCCCCGAGACACCGGCACTGAAGCCCTGGGCCCCCAGGTCACTAAAGTCACGTGCAACAGAAGCAAATCCGGCAAACTCACCATCATGGTTGAAGTCTGAGCGGTTGTTCCACCACACATCATAAGTGCCGTTTGAACCACCATATGCCGATGTCAGGCGGTAAGACATGTTTCCAACGACGCTTGAATCAAGCGACTCGGCCTCAGTATAGGTCGCTTCGGCACGAACAGAATAAGCACCATAGGATTTCGCGGACATGAAGACCAGCTGATAAGCTGTGCTATCATATTGTTCATCATCATCGACAACATACAGCTGACCGGCAAGGTACCAGCCATTGTCCAAGGTGTTATTCACTTTTACATGGGCATTCTTACGGTCACCATCCGTCAAACCGGCATAGGCAACATCAAGCAACAAACCATTGTTGAAGGTATAACGCGCGCCGACAGAGTAGGCGTCACCGGCATCTTTACCATTAGTTGTTCGCAAGTTGTAAGTATCTTTGAACCACGGTGCCTTGTACTTGGTACCGTAAACCACACCCAGCTCCAGATTATCAAATTTATAACCTACCTCACCACCGAGCCATGTACCGGCCGCATAACTCCAGTTAACGCCGATTGCAGAAGGAACAGATGGCTGGAAGTAACCCAGTTTGGCACTGCCGTCTTCGCCTAGCTTGAATTTGGCTGCCACCGTCTGGTAGCTGATTCCATTGTCGGTACAGCTGCTGTTCCACTGGCTATTCGTTTCTTCCAGCTCACCAGTCTCGTCATTGGCCGTCACGTTTTGACACTCATCGATAGCCGGGTTCTGGTCATACGGATTATCAACGTTCCAGAAGTTCATTTCATGATCGGGAGAAGCGTTTGACCACATATCAAAGGTTGCATAAACATTTAAGTCCAGGCCTACAACATCACTGGCGTATCCCGAATTGAAACCAAGGCTGGTATAAATTGAGCCGTGGTCCAGGTTTGGTGTCTTGCGTGTATCCTGGCCAGTATAGGCATCGTAGCCACCACGGGTACGATCACGCATCCAAAAATTGATTGCTCCGTTAATTGATGAGTCTTCAAAAAAAGCACTGGCCTGAGCAGATGGAGCTGCGGTAACCGCCGATCCCGCTATAATGCCGACTACCACTGCGCTTAATAACGAACGTTTGAACATGTTTTCCATGGAGATACTCCTAAAATAATAGCTGTATTTGTATGCATGCCCCAGTTGGCCGCCGTAGGCATGCGAACAAGTTTTTATAGTGATTAATCTAATCACCGCTAAGGCTACCTGCTTTTTTTTCAGCGTGAAGATAGGAGCAAAATTTTCATGACAGCCTTCAAATCAGCAAAATATCAAAAAACATAATCAAATAAAAAACAACAGGTTAACCAAAAAATATCAGAAAACATAAAGATAACTCGACATTTTGTTTTGTGCGAAATACCGCAAAATTATTACTCATTTGTATTTATGAGTCACAACCGAAACAAAATTCGAAGGTGAGATTTAGCCCATTTAGAACGATTTAGGCGAAAGGTGTGAGCAGGCGCAGATTTCGTGGAGGTTAGAAGGTGTTGTTATTAATGTTTTAGAAAGGAATAAAATAAGTTTGTCCGTGTGTAATATTGAATTATCGCCAAGCTCTCATAACGCAGGTTAATAATAGGAGGACTCCTTTCCTCTCTATTAATAGATTAAATTGGTAGTAATACTAGTTTGTTGTTTTACCACCTTTAGCATGGCAAATATGCCAAGGAACAAATATTCTTTCTCCCGATGGAAGTTTACAGTATTGTTGACCAAAACCACGTTGGCCCTCACTGCCTCCAGAAGCACTTACCGATAAAGAAACAGGTAATGCCAATAAAGCACAGGTGATTATTGCAATTACTTTTTTACTCATAATACCCCCTATAAGTGTGATGTACCTCACAATGAGTATAGAGGGTGACTTATGGACTGCAAATGATTACTATTTAATTTTTAAGGGAAATAAAGATAACTCTCTAAATTCCCCCCTTGTAAATATAAAATCACTGGTCAAGGGTATAATTCTCAGCGCTAACTTTACAAATCTATCAATAAAGTACAGAGTTATTTATCTTTAAAAATAAAAAGCAGGCCAGTTGGCCTGCTTTTCCTTCATTCTCTTTTACAATTAAAAGAAGTTATATGGAATCATTACACGTAGACGGGCGTCTTGAGAACTTTCCCATGGCCATTGGCCATCAACAAAGTTTTCATTAGTGTCACGCTCGTTATGTACAAGGTGTAAGTTGAAAGCCGTTCCTTTTAATGCACCAGTCTGAATGCTGTAGGTAATGTCAGCAGTAACCGCGTACTCACTGTCGAACTGGTTAACGTCATTGTCATCTAAAGTAGAGAAAATAAATGCACCACCTAGTGTCAGACCACTGTCAAAGTTATAAGCTAGACGGTTGAACCATGATAGCTGACCAGAAGCATCCCAGTCAGTTGTAGCATCCCACCACTGGCTAAATACAGAACCGTTAGTTGCGTAGTTTTTAACCGTACGAGGTGCAACACCAGCATCATTTTCAGAAGTCACATAACGTGCTTCAGAGTTCCAAGTTAACTTGTCAAAGCTCTTGGCAAAAGAAACACCTTGGGTAATACCGAAGCCGCCATAAGAAGTTTCAGAGTCTGTCGCATATACATCATACGCAATAGACATGTCATCAGCGATCTGGTAGCGCGTATAGAAGCGGTAAGAGATATCCGTTGTATCATCACCTTCAACCAGTTCAGCATGACCAATACCAGCATCAAGTACCCAGTTATCATTAATTGAGCCTGAAATACCTAGCGAGTGGATGAAGTTAAACGGTATACGGCCGTCTTCACCAAACTGATCTTTTTCAGTACGATGCCAAGGTGCAGTGAACTCATCCGCAATCAAATAGCCAAGTTTCCAATCGCCAAAAGGAGCGACAACACTCGCACCACGGTAAGTACCTGGAACAAAGGCCCAAACGTTACCTACTGTACCAATGCCGTGCGACTGAATATAACCAAGCTTAGTAACGGACTCGCCAAACTTAAACTTCATGGCAGCTGTGGTCATTTTGAAATCTTGGCCAGACGGACCGTCTGTATCACAAAGAATCGCTTCACTTGCGCACTCCTCGCCGTCACCAGCGATAGCACCTGAGAAATAACCAGACAGGTCCAAACCTAGCCAGTCATCATGGTAGCCAGACTCGAAACCAAGAATAAGGTTATAAACGGTATAATCGGCAGTCGCTGTGTAATCATCATTGACTGTCGACGTATCTTTCTGACGATAACGATGCTCGGCATTGATCGCACCGTTTAGTGACGCACCATCCAGAAACTCATTATCACTGGCATGTGCTGGGGTTGCGGTAATACCAATTAGTGCTGCGGTTAAAGCGGAAACTTTAAAAAGCTTTGAACTTTTTTCCATGGAATAACTCCTAAAAAATACTAGCTGTTTATTCGTGTCTTTATGGTTGGCCGCCGAAGACACCGAATAACTCTCCCATATGTCAGTCAAAAATCTAAATCCGACTAAATCATATTTTTTTAGTTTTCACGAACCCGTGTTTAACTTCAGCTACAAGACTACTTTTGCAGCGCAAAACATCAATAAGAACTTAATTTACTGTTTAAAAAATATGACTCAGTGCAAACTTTCCCGTTAATAGTGATCTATATCAAACCTTTTCTAGCTCAAATATAAATAAAACTAAAAACCAATCTAAAACATACACTTAAAAAACTAAATAAGCATAAATGCGAACTCTCCCCAGTATTTCAATGCACTTTGCACCTGTTACATTACGAAAAAACACAGAGTAAACATTCAACCTTCAGGAATATTTTCTAAAAAAATGGCTGATATTTTGATAGCAGAAAAAGAGAGAAATGGAGCGATGAAAAAGGCTCGCAATTTAGATTGCGAGCCTTTGTATTTATTCGAGTTCGTTGCTTTTTCTAGGAATATAAAACAAATAGATTATTCCTGATGACGATATTAATTAGCGATTCATAAAATCGACAAGTGCCTGCTCATCCCATATTTCTATCCCTAGATCTTGAGCTTTGGCTAATTTTGAACCAGCCGCTTCCCCTGCTACTAGCAGATCTGTCTTCTTAGAGACACTCCCTGTCACTTTTGCTCCTAGATTCTGAAGTGCAGCTTTGGCATCAGTACGAGTCAATTGAGAAAGAGAGCCTGTAAGAACCACCGTTTTGCCATCTAACGGAAGCTCTACTCCCTCGGCGACTTTCTCTATCGCAGGCCAATGTACACCTACGGCAAGCAAATCATTAATAACAGCCAGGTTGTGCTCTTCACGGAAGAAGTTAAACAGGTGCGCGGCAACGATGTCACCCACATCAGGGACTTCTATCAGCTGCTCCTTGGTCGCCTGAGTAATAGCCTCTAAGGTCCCAAAATGATTGGCTAGGTTTGCCGCCGTTGCCTCGCCGACTTCACGAATGCCCAACGAATACAAGAACCTCGGCAGTGTTGTTAGCTTAGATTTGTCCAAAGAGTTAACCAGATTTTGAGCTGATTTCGGCCCCATCCTGTCAAGTACCGTAACGACCCCAGCCGAAAGTTTAAACAACTCGGCCGGGGTGGCGACCATTTCACGGTCCACCAGCTGTTCGATCACTTTTTCGCCGCAGCCATCCACATCCAGTGCCTTGCGAGATACAAAGTGCTTCAGAGCCTCTTTACGCTGTGCCTGGCAGAACAGGCCACCAGAGCAACGGGCAACCGCTTCGCCTTCCACTCGCTCGACCTTGGATTCGCACACCGGGCACTCTGTAGGAAACACAATCGGGACGGCATCTGCCGGACGGCGTGACTCGACCACAGAGACAATCTGAGGGATCACGTCACCAGCACGGCAAATAATCACGGTATCACCAACCATCACACCCAGGCGCTCAACTTCATCGGCATTATGAAGCGTCGCATTACTCACGGTTACACCGCCGACAAATACTGGCTCCAGCTTGGCAACCGGGGTAATAGCGCCAGTACGGCCAACCTGAAACTCGACATTGTTCAACAGGGTCATTTCTTCCTGAGCAGGAAATTTATAGGCAATGGCCCAGCGAGGAGCCCTGGCAACAAAACCTAATTGCTCCTGAAGCGCGACATCGTCAATCTTGATCACCACGCCATCAATCTCATAAGGTAGCGCCTGACGCTTTTCGCCGATCTCCTGGTAATAGGCAATGACCTTGCTCAGGCTTTCCAGCCGCTGGATCTCCGGACACATTGGCAGGCCCCAGCCTTTCAGTTGCACCAGACGATCATACTGGCTCGGAGCCAGTTCAGTACCTTCTACAACTCCGACAGAGTAGGCATAGAAGCTTAACGGGCGAGTTGCCGTAATTTTCGAGTCAAGCTGGCGCAAACTTCCGGCTGCGGCATTTCGCGGGTTGGCAAATGTCTTCTCGCCTTTCTTTAGTGCCCTTTCATTCAGCTCGTCAAAGCCTTTCTTCGGCATAAACACTTCGCCACGTACTTCGAGACGTGCTGGCCAGTTATCCCCTTGAAGCTTTAGGGGGATAGAACGAATGGTTCGGACATTGGCTGTAATGTTCTCGCCGGTGGTGCCGTCACCGCGCGTAGCGGCCTGTACCAACATGCCGTTTTCATACATCAGGCTCACGGCAAGGCCATCGAGTTTCGGCTCGCAACAATAGCTCAGCGTCGAAGCCGAAAGCAGACGATCCAGCATACGCTTTTCAAATGCCTGAAGATCTTCGTCATTAAACGCATTATCCAGCGACAGCATCGGCAGCTCATGCGTCACCTGGGTAAAACCATCCAGCGGCGCACCGCCAACACGCTGGCTCGGAGAATCAACCGTCATCAACTCAGGATGCTCAGTCTCCAGAGCCAGCAGTTGCTGCATCATGCGATCATATTCGGCATCAGGGATTTCAGGATTATCTTCGACGTAATAGCGATAGCCATGGTATGCAAGTTGTTCGCGCAACTCTGTCAGTTGCTGCTGAATGTCGTGACTCATTGTTCTTCCTATCGTATAAAAATCAGGCCCCTCGAAAGGGGCCTGATTATCTCTATTCATTACCCGCGTTAAGCCCGAGTATAAAGCTTGGCTTTCTCTCGATATTCATTAATGCGGTGCGGGGTGATCATCGCTCGTTCATGATCAAGCACATCAGCCCCTAACTCGTCAGCAACACGCTGAACGGTCTGTAGCATCTGGTTAAAGTTATAATCCGGACGGCCAGGGCAAGGCAGCATCAGGTAAAAAGCTATTCCTGGTGTTTCAAAGCTATCGCTACCACCTTCAGGGAAGTGTGCCGGGTGAACCATGTTGGTTACCGAAAAAATGATCGGCCCGGTGCCGGCAACAT
The DNA here is from genome assembly GCF_001939735.1 of Photobacterium proteolyticum. Classification (GTDB taxonomy): domain Bacteria; phylum Pseudomonadota; class Gammaproteobacteria; order Enterobacterales; family Vibrionaceae; genus Photobacterium; species Photobacterium proteolyticum. The sequence continues at coordinate 162,442 of NZ_MJIL01000069.1, read as the reverse complement.
CGGCATGGCGGTGATACACCGAGTTTTCGCCATAATACAAATCATTTTGCTCCAGGCTGTTAAACAGCTTGGTTCCGCGCAGGGCCTCACCATTACGGGCATGGATATTCAGTACCAGATAGTCAGGCTTAAGCTCTGGCTCTGGCTCTGGCTCTGGCTCTGGCTCAATAATGATTTGCTCTTCAACAACCGGCTCAACCTTAACTGTCGGCTCTGCCACTTCTGGCTCTTGAGGGACGATCTCATCAACGGTTTGCTCGTGAAGAGGTTGCTCACTCGGCTGCACAACCGTCATTTCTTCCGGGTCGATCAAAGCCTGCTTAGGTAGCTCTGGTTCAGCCGTCGCCTGAACGTGCACCGGCGAAGCGGGCTGCGGCTGCAGAATCTCCGGCTCAGGGCTAACTGCCGGCTGAGGAGCAACAACAGGTTCCACGGGCTGTAACTCAGGCTCTCCGGTCAACGGACGGGAATCTACCTCCGGCCTTGTCGCTGCAGGCTGTACCTCAGGCTTGGCCGACATTTTGGGCAAGTCTAGAGCGGGTTCAGACGAGAAGTCACTGGTCGCCGACTCCATCAGCGGATCGGCTTCGATTTTAGCGCCAAAATGCAGTTCCGGCTCTCTCCGGCTAGCCTTTTCTGGTGCTTCACTATTCACAACCCGTACGCTACCGACACCATCTTGATCAAACCCGTCGGAATCAACATTGCTAGCATCATCTAGCTTGCCCAACGGCTTCTCACCAAACTTCGCGGGTTTTTCCTTACGACTACTCCACAAGCCATGCAACAGTAACGCTGCAATAGCTAGCGCGCCGACAATAATAAGAACCAGACGCAATTCCTGCATATGAATACTCTGAATTTACTCGTTACCCATAACGGGGCAAATGACAACCAATGTTTCATCAAGCCAATCTGGACACACAAGTCACCCTAACTAACCTGATCACGCTAAACCAATTCCTTTAATTATCTTGCTTCGACAAGGCAGATAATTAAAGGAATTACTAGTAATGTACCAAATCTCAAATCAGAAAGAGAAGATGATTATCGTGATTCGTGCAAGATAGTGCTGCTGAGCACAAAATCGAGCAAAATACAGCCAGTTCCGTGGCATTTTTCCACTTTACCGCCTAGGTAGGCCGCAAGGAAATTTGATTCCTTGCACCACACACCGTTAACATGCACCAACTATTCTTTTCCCGGTCGGTCGATCCCCCGAATAAAGAAGCTCATGAAGGAGAGTCAGATGCAACAACCACCAGCCATTCAAAACCCTGCCAGTGGGGCCGGGTATTTCTTTAAGGGAATGTCGCTAGCGATGCAACCAGGTACCCGCCGCTTCGTCATTTTGCCGCTGCTGGTGAATATTATTCTATTCGGCAGCGCATTTAGTTTTGTGTTGAGTCAGCTGAGTGACTGGATCAACGGTTGGATGGCCTATCTGCCGCAATGGCTCGACTGGCTGTCTTATTTGCTATGGCCACTCCTGGCCGTTGCCGCTTTAGTCACCTTCTCCTATTTTTTCAGTACCATTGCCAACTGGATAGCCGCCCCGTTCAACGGACTTCTGGCCGAACACCTTGAGGCCAAGCTGACCGGCGAGCCAACCCCGGATGCCGGTTTAAAAGATATTCTCAAAGATCTGCCGCGGATCATGAACCGAGAATGGATCAAGTTGAAATACTACCTACCAAAGGCTATCGGCCTATTTATCCTGCTATGGATCCCCGCCATCGGCCAGACTGTCGGCCCGGTACTATGGTTCCTGTTCAGTGCCTGGATGATGAGCATCCAGTATGCCGACTATCCGTTTGACAATCACAAGGTGCCGTTCACCACGATGCGCGACGCGCTGAAAGAAAAGCGCGGAAAATCCATCAGCTTTGGTAGCCTGGTCATGCTCTTCACCATGACACCGCTGCTCAACCTTGTGGTAATGCCTATTGCTGTTTGTGGTGCCACCGCCATGTGGGTTGATAACTACCGCACACAATACAAGCTTTACTAGCTGTATAACGTAACCAGCAAGTTATAGTTACCAGCAGGCAGCGGGAGCATAAGCTCCCGCTGTTTATTCATCCCCCTGTCGCACCTCATAGCGCCGAGTGGCCGCCAACCTTGCCTTCAAAGCATAGAATGCTGACTTCTTGAACACCCCATCTTATATAACAATAAGATATAACAATTAATTACTTTCCAAATGCCAATCACGGTTTATGCTTTATCTGTCATTTGTTGAAACGTGTCACGAAGGAACGACAAGCATGAGCAAGATTTACGAAGATAATTCACTAACGATCGGAAACACCCCGCTAGTTCGTCTTAACCGTGTAAGTAAAGGTAACGTTCTGGCCAAAATTGAGGCTCGCAACCCTAGCTTCAGCGTAAAATGCCGTATCGGCGCAAACATGATTTGGGATGCCGAGAAAAAAGGCCTCTTAAAAGAAGGGGTAGAGCTAGTTGAGCCAACCAGTGGTAACACAGGTATTGCCCTTGCTTTTGTTGCATCAGCTCGTGGCTACAAGCTGACTCTGACCATGCCAGAGAGCATGAGCCTGGAGCGTCGCAAACTGCTTAAGGCACTGGGCGCCAACCTGGTACTGACCGAAGCGCCGAAAGGAATGAAAGGGGCGATCGAAAAAGCAGAAGAGATTGTCGCTTCTGATCCGTCAAAGTACCTGCTGCTTCAGCAGTTCAATAACCCGGCTAACCCGGAAGTCCATGAAAAGACCACTGGCCCGGAAGTATGGGATGCCACTGACGGTGAAATTGACGTCTTTGTTTCGGGTGTGGGTACCGGTGGTACGCTTACTGGTGTCAGCCGCTACATCAAGCAACAGAAGGGCAAGGCCATCACGACTGTTGCTGTCGAGCCTTCCGAGTCTCCGGTTATTACCCAGACGCTGAGCGGCGATGAGGTACAACCGGCTCCGCACAAGATTCAGGGTATCGGTGCCGGCTTCATTCCTGGCAACCTGGATCTCGCTCTGATTGACGAAGTCGAGCGTGTAAGTTCCGAGGATGCGATTGAAATGGCTCGCCGTCTGATGGAAGAAGAAGGCATTCTTGCCGGTATTTCTTCAGGTGCTGCCATTGTGGCTGCCAACCGCATCGCCGAGCGTCCGGAATTTGCAGGAAAAAACATTGTTGCAGTGCTACCTAGCTCAGGTGAGCGTTACCTGTCAACGGCACTCTTTGCGGGTATCTTTACGGAAAAAGAAACCCAACAGTGATCACATTTTATAATGATAGATTGATAATTGCTGCCTAAAAGCCCCCCTTGAGGGGGCTTTTTTGTTGCATTTTGAACTTAGCTTTAATATAAATCCGTTGCGTTTTATTTTTAGCGTCGAAATAAAAGGTCAAAAAATCGACCTTTTTGGGGCTTGTAAACCAATAATGTCACTAAAAGTTGACTTGGATTAAGCTAAAACGCCGAACTGTTGGGTAGTTTATACTCCCAGTTAGCAAGCATACGTTATCCACGTTAAGCTTTCTTTCAGTTACGTTAATATTAAATAAATACTATATCTACATCGGGGTGAAAAAATGTATCAGAAGCAAGTTGAAATCACTGCAGAAAACGGTCTACACACTCGTCCGGCAGCTCAGTTCGTAAAAGAAGCAAAAACTTTCGATGCTGACATCACAGTGACTTCTAACGGTAAGAGCGCAAGCGCTAAGAGCCTGTTCAAACTACAAACTCTAGGTCTGGTTAAAGGCACAGTTGTGACTATCTCAGCAGAAGGTGCTCAGGCACAAGCAGCTGTAGATCACCTTGTAGCACTAATGGACACACTGCACTAATCTGCAGTTGTTTATTACTACTTCCCCTAGTTTTTAGTCAATTTAAGGTAAGGCTATGATTTCAGGTATCCTGGCATCTCCTGGTATTGCATTTGGTAAAGCACTACTGCTGCAGGAAGAAGAGATTGTTCTCAACAAGGCTCCCATTGCTGCAGACCAAATCGAAAACGAAGTTCAGCGTTTCTTCGATGCTCGAAAAAAATCTTCTGAGCAACTAGAAGTAATCAAAGAAAAAGCACTTGCAACCTTCGGTGAAGAGAAGGAAGCAATCTTTGAAGGCCACATTATGTTGCTGGAAGATGAAGAGCTTGAAGAAGAAATCATAGCCTTCATTAAAGAAAACAATGCTTGTGCCGCTCTTGCTATTCACTCTGTGATCGAAGAGCAGGCTGCGACACTCGAATCTCTCGATGATGAGTACCTGAAAGAGCGTGCGACGGATATCCGTGATATCGGTAGCCGTTTCGTCAAGAACGCACTGGGTATCAACATCGTTAACCTAAGCGCTATCAACGAAGAAGTCATTCTGGTTGCCAACGATCTGACACCTTCAGAAACTGCGCAAATCAACCTGGATTACGTACTGGGCTTCATTACTGATATCGGTGGCCGTACTTCGCACACCTCTATCATGGCACGTTCTCTAGAGCTACCTGCTATCGTAGGTACCAACGATATTACCGCTCAGGTTAAGAACGGCGACATGCTGATTCTTGATGCAATCAACAATCAGGTTGTTATCAATCCTAGCGAAGAAGAGCTAACCAAATTCAAAGCAATCCGTGACGCGCACATTGCAGAGAAAGAAGAGCTGGCGAAGCTGAAAGATCTTCCGGCAATCACGCTTGACGGCAAGCAGGTTGAAGTATGCGGCAACATCGGCACAGTCAAAGACTGTGACGGCATAAACCGCAACGGCGGTGAAGGCGTTGGTCTGTACCGTACCGAATTCCTGTTCATGGATCGCGATGCCCTTCCGACTGAAGAAGAGCAGTACCAGGCATATAAAGAAGTTGCCGAAGCCATGCATGGCGAGCCAGTGATCATCCGTACCATGGATATCGGTGGTGACAAAGATCTGCCGTACCTGGATCTACCAAAAGAAATGAACCCATTCCTGGGCTGGCGTGCCGTTCGCATCAGCCTGGATCGCCGTGAAATCCTACGTGACCAGCTACGCGGAATCCTGCGTGCATCTGCTCACGGCAAGATCCGCATCATGTTCCCGATGATTATCTCTGTTGAGGAAATCCGTGAACTGAAAGCGGCTATCGAAGAATACAAAGCAGAGCTTCGTGCTGAAGGCCTGGCATTCGATGAAAATATTGAAATCGGTGTAATGGTTGAAACACCGGCTGCTGCAGCAATTGCTCACCACCTGGCTAAAGAAGTTGCCTTCTTTAGTATTGGTACTAACGACTTAACCCAGTATACTCTTGCAGTTGACCGTGGTAATGAGCTGATTTCTCACTTGTATAACCCGCTATCACCCGCTGTACTGAATGTGATTAAGCAAGTAATTGATGCTTCTCACAAAGAAGGTAAGTGGACAGGTATGTGTGGCGAGCTTGCTGGTGACGAACGTGCTACCCTATTGCTACTAGGTATGGGGCTGGACGAATTCAGCATGAGCGGGATTTCAATTCCACGCATTAAGAAAGTTATCCGAAACGCTAACTTTGCTGATGTTAAAGCTATGGCAGAACAAGCGCTTGCGATGCCAACAGCAGCTGAAATCGAAGCACACGTAGAAAAATTCATCGCAGAAAAGACCATCTGCTAATATAGCTGCAGATAGAATAACAACGCTTAGGAGCAACGATATGGGTCTGTTTGACAAATTGAAGAAGCTGGTTTCTGATGACAACAACGAAGCTGGTGCAATCGAGATTATTGCGCCACTTTCTGGTGAAATCGTAAACATCGAAGATGTGCCAGATGTTGTTTTCGCAGAGAAAATCGTTGGTGATGGTATCGCTATCAAACCTGCTGGCAACAAAATGGTTGCACCAGTAAACGGTACTATCGGCAAGATCTTTGAAACTAACCACGCTTTCTCTATTGAGTCCGACGATGGTATCGAACTATTCGTTCACTTCGGTATCGACACAGTTGAACTGAAAGGTGAAGGATTCACTCGTATCGCCGAGGAAGGCCAAACTGTTAAAGCTGGCGACACAGTCATCGAATTCGACCTAGCTCTTCTAGAAGAGAAAGCGAAATCAACTCTGACTCCTGTTGTTATCTCTAACATGGACGAAATCAAAGAGCTAAACAAGCTTTCTGGTGCAACTACTGTGGGTGAAACTCCAGTACTACGCATCAAAAAGTAAGGCTATTTGGTCTTTGTAAAAAACGCAGCCTAAGGGCTGCGTTTTTTTATGTTTTAATTCAAGGTAATCGTTCCTAGCTCCTGGTTCCAAGAAACTAGGGTCTCGTCCCTTCTATAAACTTTCCAGCATCTCGACCGACGGGGCGAAGAAGTAGGCACCCGACACGGCTTTCGTAAACCGTAACATCGTATCTGTCTTACCGTCCGTTTCGCCGTACATACTCTCCAACATCGCATTAAAGTTATGCTGGGTGTGGCAATAGGCGATAAACAACAATCCGTGATCACCGGTCACCGTGCCATACGGCAGGCTGTGGCGTACGATCTTAAGGCCCTTGCCCTCTTCCTTTATGTCGACACGGCCGACGTGAGAGTTTGCCGGTACATCGTCCAGCTCAATGGAATCTGGCTTGGTACGGCCAATCACCTTTTCCTGAGCCTCGACACCAAGACGGTGCCACGCCGGTAGGTTGTGAACAAAGCGCTGGACCATCACAAAGCTACCGCCGGCAAAATCGCCCTCTTTGATCAGTGCAACATCACCGCGCGACTCCAGGGTTTTCGGGTTTTCCGTGCCATCAATAAAGTCAGTCATATCACGGGAATCCAGGTACTTGTAACCATAGGTCTCATCAAGTACTTCTACAGCGTCAGCAACCGGCTGCAAGAACTGACGCAGTACATAGAAATTCAAGTCATGGCGGCTGGAATTCACATGCAGAAGAAGATCGCCACCGGTAGCCGGAGCCGTTACCTCGCCCCCACCCAAGGGACGAAAATCGTCGAACTCAGCAGGAGTTCCCTTATCGAGGGATTGCCAGAAGGACTTGCCAAAAGCGATACTTGCACGCAAGTTTGCGTCAGCCTGCTGTTCATTCAACGACGCCAGGCTCTGGTGAAGGCCCTGACACTGCTGAATAACCGCTCGCTTATCTCCTACAATCTTCATAACGACATACAGGGCAAAAGGGCCGGCTTCCGGCAAGATTGCAGGTTGTGCGATAGCCATATTATTCTCCTAATTAGCCAATATTCAAAAAACGTTTGATTTTATCGCGCTTCTATAGCCCGAAATTGATCATGGTCATTGCTCTCAATAAATCACATCCCCTCTTTACTTCACCACGTTAGTTCACCAAAATTGGCTCCGGACAAATAAACCAGCAGTTGCATATTGTGAAAAAGATTCTATCTCTGCTTATCTCCGTATATCTGATGATACTGGCGATGCCTGCAGCGGCACTCGAAAGTGTCTCACTGCAATTGCGCTGGTTGCATCAGGCACAGTTTGCCGGGTTTTATATGGCAAAGGAAAAAGGCTTCTATCACGACGCCGGGCTGGATGTATCCATTAAAGCTGGCGGCAACAATAAAGTCCCTATCAAGGAGGTGCTAGATAGAAAAGCAGAGTTTGGTGTCGGCAATACCGAAGTACTCGTCGCCTACGGACACGGCTTTCCTCTCACGGCCCTCGCAGCCATTTTCCAGAACTCCCCGTCAGTTCTCGTCGCCAAAGCCAACCGTGACATTCAAACTATTCATGATTTAGTCGGTAAACGAGTGATGATGTTCTCGGGAACCGAGGATGCAGAGCTAATTGTACTACTATCTCGCAATAACATCGCGCTGTCTGATCTTGAACAGGTAACAACTTCCGCCAATATCGATGATTTACTCAGCGATCAAGTTGATGTCTTTAACGGCTACCTCACCAACGAGCCGTTCTATTTGCAAGAGCACGGTGAACAAGCTCTGATATTCAGTCCTGCTGAGTACGGGATTAATTTTTATAGCGATGTGATCTTTACCCACCAGGGCTTTGCCGAAAGCAACCCAGAAACCGTTGAACGCTTTCTCAGCGCCAGCCTGCAAGGCTGGTATTATGCGCTCACCCATATTGAGGAGACCCTCGATATTATAGAGCAGCATTACCACCCTCAGAAATCCCGGGCAAACCTGGCTTACGAGCTGGAAACGGCAGCACAGCTGATCATGCCCGAGCTAATCGAAATTGGTCATATGAACCCCAACCGCTGGCAAACTATCGCGGACGAGCTGGCCAAACTCAATATCATCCCCAACACAGCCATAGACAGCCACTTCCTCTATCCACTCCGTACCGAACTCACCTGGCAAGACATTAAACTGTGGATACAGCTGGGAGCACTGCTGCTGTTCGTCACATCGTTGGCTGCCGGGTACTTCTCTTATGTCAACCGCCAGCTCAAACTTGAAATTTCTCGACGGATAGAGGCAGAAAAGAAAGCCGAGGAGATGGCCAGAAAAGATACCCTGACCGGTATTGCCAACCGTTATGCCCTGATCGAAGAGCTACATCGCGTCGTCAACGGGATCAAGCCGCAACAAGCCAACCCGGCTTTGCTATTTATCGATCTTGATGATTTCAAGCGGGTCAATGATACCTACGGGCACCATGCCGGCGACCGGGTGCTACAGCAGTTTTGTTTTCGTGTTGACGCTTTGCTCACTGACGGACAAAGCTTTTTTGCCCGGCTCGCGGGTGATGAGTTTGTGATTTTGCTAAATACTACTTCCGAAAGCGATGCCAGAGAGCTGGTGGAAGAGATTTCATCGGTTGCCCGCAAAAAATTTACCGTTGGCCCCCACAAAATCCAAATCGGTGCCAGCGTGGGGATCACCTTCTACCGCCAGGGTGATACCCCCGACTACTTCCTGTCCCGCGCAGACAATATCATGTACCAAAATAAAAGACGCTCCCAGAAGGAGCGCTTTGAAACTGTGTAGTTCAAACAGCCAACAGCTATCAAACCGATGTGACTTCTACCTGAAGCTTAACTTGTTCGTCGGCATCACCGTCAACTGTTTCAAACGATGCCGGCGAATTCAGCCCGGTCGACAATGTCGGCGAGATCAGTGTCCGCCAAGCACCGTCATCAAGTCTCTCCTGCACCTTAAAGGCTATCTTTACTTCGTCAGCCGAAACTTCGAGCAACTCGGCACTGCCCACCAACTCTCGCGGGGTGCTGCTTTCATTCGTCGTGCCAAAAAAGACCGTTTCTTCGCCAGGCAACAGAGACAGCGAGGTATTCACTGTTTGCGTATTGCCGGCGGTTGAGAATTCAAAGTTAACATCCAATAGCCAGTCTGCCATCGCCAGAGGGCTCAAGAAGGCGCTGAAAAGAACCAGGCCTTTACTCCAATCATTCATTTGCTTTACCTCTCCAAGGGCTTATCCGCAAATGTATTCCTGACCCGGGTGCTCCGAGCTATATAAGCGCCTAACCACAATGTCAGTAACAAGTTAACTGCCTGGGTCCAGCTGAAAGCACCATCACTAAGAGAAAGTTGATACACTTGCAAAGCACAATCTGTCATGTAGGCAGCGAGCAAGATGGTCTTACCGTACTGCCACAGTGTATTTATTAGTTTTTTATTTTTGTATCGTTGTCCGGTTAACCACATTATCAGTAATGCAGGTAACCCTGTTGCCATTGCGAAATACAAGTTATCCCGCAACGGATATAAAACCTCGAGGATTTGCGCCCCTTGCTCCCGGCTTGCGCCCGCCATAATAAACACGACCCACGCCTTGGCGCTAAATGCCAGTGTCAGCCAGAGCATAGCTGAAGGTTTTAACAAACCGTGCTTGTCATATGCATCAATCGGATAGAGCAAACTGTTTCCCCATTCGCCTGTTATCTATATGCAATGGAGGCTCAGCCGATTGATTTCAACCGTCAACAAAGTAGCACGTCAGAATATTATGCAGACACGATAATTCATCTCGCCCCAATCACAACCCTACAGTGTTTAATTCTGTGCTTTAACGCACTTATCAATTGTTCATCTTGTAGCCAAGATCACGATTTTGGTAATAAAAATCGTATTTTCCTACACTTTATTACACTACCCCTAAGGTATTAAGGCGAGGGTGCAATCTATAAAAACCCTTATCAAATATATAATTATCAACCTCTTACAGGTGTAAATACATTATTAAAGAAAACACACCACGTTATTCACATGTTGAAATATTCCTACATTGTTAATGTTTTTTTATGTATATCCAGCTCTTTCAACCCCACAGTAGCAAGGTATAATTACTTATAACCGACTGATTATCAGACCTTCTACGGAATGACTATGAGCAAAACCACACAGCAAGCCGCACCGTCGCCGGAAACTCAGGCCGAGGCACTGAAAATTGCCCGCGCCACACAAAAACCCGGTCAGACTAAAGAGCAAACCAAACTTATCGCCCAGGGGATCCAAAAGGGTATTGAGCTGTATAAAAAGCAACAGAAGGCCAAAGCCCGGGAAAGAGACAAACTGCGCAAAAAACAAGTGAAAAGCAAACAGGCCCAGCCAGAGCAACCAGAGCAAGAAGTGACGACAACTATCGAATCCCAAGTTACCTATAAACATCACTGGCTGCCCTGGTTACTGCTTGTTCTCTCCTGGGGAGGCTTCGCCGCTTACTTGATGCGATAACCCAAGGAATACTAATAACTTCCACTAATCGGCGGCACACGCCTCAGACAAAGGACTGCAATATGACTAAGCCACTACTCTTATTATTGCCAAGCTTGGTGCTCGCCGGATGCTCGAATGCTGACAATGAGACGCTGGTATTCTCGGACCGTAGTCTTGAGCCCTGCGAGGAAAAGCCGAACTGCGTGTCGACTATCGAAACCCGGCCAGACTTTAGCCTGTCCAGGTTCCGGCTTAACCAGCAAGGCATAAATAACTGGGAAGCTATCCAAAAGATAGCCCTTTCGCTTCCCGGCGCCAGCCTGGGGCAGCAAAGCGAACACTACATCCGGGTAGAATGCCGCAGCAAAGTCTTTGGTTTTGTAGATGATTTCGAACTCAGGCTAGACGGCGAAGAGCTTATTGTTCGCTCAGAGTCCCGTACTGGCTATTCCGACTTCGGCGTCAACCGCGAGCGGGCTGAACTTTTTCGGACCCGACTGGCAGACGCAGAGTACCTGAAAAACTAGATCCAAGTTATATAACAGACAATTAATCACAAGCACAACTTGATAATGGTTATCATTTAGATCTATATTGAAGAGTATTACTCTGAAGGAGATCTCATGGATAGGCCATCGTTTCTGGTATTTAGCTTTCTAGGCTCAATTAGCATGGTCATCTTGCACCTGATTGATATCTGGCTGCTGGAGTATAGCGACTCTCTTCTCAGGCACTTTCTGGTTGAATGGCTACCGCTATATCTGGTTTGGATGAGCATGATGCTTATTGGCTTGGTCAAACGGGCATCGCCCCCAACGTGCGGGTAATAAAAAGCCATGTCCTTCGACATGGCTTTTCAGTTAGTTAACACTGACTTAGGCGTTCTTATCTTTACCTAAAGCCAGAATCCCTACAGACACTGCAGCAACTGCTGCAAATCCCGCCAGGATGATCACTGGCATTGCGGCATAACCCAGCGTGTGCCAGATAAGCGATTCTAATGCACTCATCGTATACCTACCTTTCTATTATTGCCGGATAATCAGGCCTTACTGCCAGCCTTCGACATCTTTCATGTCAGGAAGCTTATGCGCAATCCCTTTATGACAGTCTACACAAGTCTTTTCACCTGAAGCCAGTGCCGTTGAGTGTTGTTTCACACTACGAGGGCCCTGCTCCGAAAAGTCCATGTATTCAAAGTTATGACAGTTACGGCATTCCTGAGAATCATTTTCTTTCATCCGGTGCCATTCTCGGTTTGCCAGATAGCCCCGGCGCTCCTTGAACTTCTCTTCGGTACTAATAGTCCCCATCGCAAATGCCACCAGCTCTTTCGAAGCCTGTACCTTGCGAACAATCTTATCGGTCCAGTTGTGCGGTACGTGACAGTCAGAGCAGATTGCACGAACGCCAGAGCGGTTGGCAAAGTGCACCGTCTCACGAATTTCTTTGACAATCGGCGCGTGACAGCCCGAACAAAACTCTTCGGTATTGGTTGCTTCCATCCCGGTGTTGAAGGCACCCCAGAACAGTAAACCGCCCATAAAGCCCATGAACAAGACCAGACCAACCGCCACCTTGCTCGGTGATGTTAACCTACGCCAAAATGCTTTTAATATATTCATCTATAGCCTCTCTTTAATTAATGGCTATAACTAGCGCAACGCATCAACACGTTGGAATTCATTTTCAACAAGTGGCTTGGCATCAGCCTGAGGCACATGGCACTGAAGACAGAAGTAACGACGCGGCGACACATCTGATAACACCTGCCCTTCACGAGTCTGATAGTGGGTTACACTGATCTTGGTCGCGCCCATTTCATTGGCATTTTTCCAGCTGTGACAAGCCAGACACTTATTCGCATTCAGTGATACTTCGTAGTTACGAATGGTGTGCGGTACCAACGGTGGCTGATAAACATAGTCGCTATCAATCGTACCCTGATCGCGCGGGAAGCGTTTCATCGCATCTGCAGCACGGGTCGCTTCGAGCTCACTGGCGCCACGCAGAGATTCCACTCCGCCAATACCGCCCGGGTTATGAAGTTCTTCTGCACTCTGAACGGCACCGGCTACCAACATACCTACAGCCATGACCGCTAAAACTAGTCGTTTCATTGTATTCTCCGCCTAATGGCTAAATTCGAGTCAAGAGAGTGACTACCCATGAACCTGTCATGGGCAATCACGCTGATTTCATTCGATTATTTATATTTTGGTGATCTTGATTGGACACTTCTTGAAGTCGGTCTGCTTAGACAGCGGATCCGTGGCATCCAAAATCAGCTTGTTAATCAAAATACGAGCATCGAAGAAAGGTACGAATACCAGACCAACAGGCGGACGGTTTCGACCTCGGGTCTCTACTCGACAACGAACTTCACCACGACGGTTTTGCAGCAGAACCTCGTCACCACGACGCAGGCCACGAGCCTGGGCATCATCCGGGTGGATATAACACACGGCATCAGGCGCCGCTTTATACAACTCAGGAACACGGCGGGTCATCGTACCGGTGTGCCAGTGCTCCAGCACTCGGCCCGTACATAGCCACATGTCGTATTCTTTGTCCGGCACTTCCGGTGCTGGCTCAAACGGGGCAAAGATAATATTTGCCTTACCGTCTGGCTTACCGTAGAAGCGGTAGCCTTCACCTGCAGGTACATACGGGTCAGAACCTTCAACAAAACGCCACTTGGTTTCCTTGCCATCGACAACCGGCCAGCGCAGACCACGTACCTCGTGGTATACATCATACGGTGCCAGGTCGTGACCATGATCGCGACCGAAGGCTGCATACTCTTCGAACAGACCTTTCTGCAAATAGAAGCCTTGTGCCTTGGCATCATCGTTAAGCTCCTGCGCTTCAGACAGCGGGAACTTATCGACCTGACCATTGCGGAACAGCACTTCATACATGGTTTTGCCACGGTACTGCGGTGCTTTGGCCAGCAACTCTTCACCCCACACTTCTTCAATCGTGAAGCGCTTGGAGAACTCCATCAGCTGCCACAGGTCAGATTTCGAATCACCCTGTGCTTCAACCTGCTGGTACCAAGCCTGAGTACGACGCTCGGCGTTACCGTAGGCACCTTCTTTCTCTACCCACATTGCTGTCGGCAGGATCAGATCAGCCGCCTGGGCCGTTGCCGTTGGGTACGGGTCAGAACACACAATGAAGTTTTCCGGATTACGGTAGCCCGGCAGACGCTCTTCATTAATATTCGGACCAGCCTGCATGTTGTTGTTACACATCACCCAGTACGCGTTCAGTTTGCCGTCTTTCAGCATACGGTCCTGCAGAACCGCGTGGTAACCCGGTTTTGGCGGAATAGTGCCTTCAGGCAGCTTCCAGATTTTCTCGGCGTAAGCACGGTGCTTAGGATTTTTTACTACCATGTCAGCTGGCAGACGGTGAGCAAACGTACCCACTTCACGCGCCGTACCACATGCTGATGGCTGGCCTGTCAGCGAGAACGGACCACAACCCGGCTTGGAGATTTTGCCGGTCAGCAGGTGAATGTTATAAACCAGGCTGTTCATCCAGACACCGCGGGTGTGCTGGTTCATGCCCATGGTCCAGAGCGACATCACCTTAACGTTAGGATCGGCATACTGCTTGGCCATCTCCAGCAGCTTCTCTTTAGACACACCTGACATTTCAGAGGCTTTTTCAACGGTATACTCGGCAACAGATGCTTTGTACTCATCGAACGTCATTGGATGCAGCTTGCCTGAGTTGGCGTTCTTGGCTTTCTGCTGCAGCGGGTGCTCGTCACGCAGGCCATAACCGATATCAGTCGTCGCACGCTTGAAGTGAGTGTGCTTGTTGACAAAATCCCAGTTCACGGCATCGTTCTGAATGATGTAATTGGCAATGAAGTTGGCAATCGCAAGGTCACTCTGCGGCTCGAAAATCATGCCGTTGTCTGCCAGTTCGAACGAACGGTGGTAGTAAGTGGACAGCACGTTTACTTTAACATGAGGATGGCTTAAACGGCGGTCAGTCAAACGTGTCCACAGTACCGGGTGCATTTCGGCCATATTCGAGCCCCAAAGCACGAACGCATCGGCATGCTCGAAGTCATCGTAGCAACCCATCGGCTCATCAATACCGAAGGTACGCATAAAGGCACCTACAGCAGAAGCCATACAGTGACGGGCATTCGGATCAATGTTGTTGGAACGGAAGCCGGCTTTCATCATTTTGGCAGCGGCGTAACCTTCCATTACCGTCCACTGGCCTGAACCGAACATACCTACACCCGACGGGCCATGCTTTTTCAGTGCAGCTTTCCATTTGTCAGCCATCACATCGAATGCCTGATCCCATGAAACTGGCTGGAAATCACCGTCTTTATCGAACTTGCCGTTCTTCATTCGCAGCATCGGCGTCTGCAGACGGTCTTTACCGTACATGATTTTCGACAGGAAGTAGCCCTTGATACAGTTCAGACCCTTGTTGACCGGCGCTTCAGGATCACCCTGGGTAGCGACGACACGACCGTTCTGCGTACCAACCAGTACCGAACAACCTGTACCACAAAAACGACAAGGCGCTTTGTCCCATTTGATTTTGGTTTCATCAGAACTAACGATTAAGTTAGTTGCTGATGCTGGCAACGTAATACCAGCTACAGCTGCTGCCGAAGCAGCGGCGTTTGCCTTAACAAACGCACGTCTTGTCATTTTCATGAATCATCCTCAGATTGCGAATCAAAGTGTTCAATTTGGTGATACACTAAAAAAGTTGTTAATACATGTTCTAAGTTATTGATCTTATCGATGGTGTCCGTCACGTATCCCTGGTTGGCTGTTTCCAGAACGACAATGACTTTTCCCTCTTCGCTTTCGCCGTGAATCTCGGTGTTTGGCAATTCAAGTATTTGAGCTTTTACGACTTCCAGGTATTCAGGCTTGACGTGAACCACCAAGCTCGAAATATGTACTTCTTCTTGCGCCATAAGCTATTTCTCTTCTCGTTCTGTTGTGAACATACTGATGGCTGATGCCGGACAGACCGACAGACAGGCACCGCACCCATTACACACATCCGCATCAAGTTCCGGTGTAGCCACGCCACCGGCCTGGAGCTTGAATCGAATGGCCTGTACCTCACACACATCACCGCAGCTTCTGCATTCAATCTTGTGTTGGGCCAGACAGCTGGGATTGATTTGCGCCCTGATGCCCCAGGGTTGTTCCGTTGTAGGGTGGAACAATGGCTCGGGACAAACGTCGGCACACCGGGTACAAAACGTACATTCACCGCGTGTAAAGTCGACAGTCGGAAACCCGCCATCGCCTTTGACAATAATCTGCGTTTCACATGCGCTGATACACTTGTTGCAGCGGGTACAGCTATCTACAAATGTATCTTCGTCAACAACCCAGGGCAGTCGCTGTAATGTCGGTGTGCGACGCCGAGAAAGTAGATTTCGGCGAGAACGATCAAACATTCGCTTTACCTTTCGTGAAGTAATATGAATAAAATACACATTACGGGTTGTTCTTCGACGCCGACAAACAGTCTTAAACCCTCAAAAGCTGTTCACAAGTCGTCATCTTTTTACACGGCAAGTGTAAATCCCGTAATAAATGCTTAAATACCTAGTTAGGGCTAAATAGGGGGTAAAATTGTCTTGGATCAAGAAACAGAAATGACAACCCTCACAATATTTACTACGACCATAACAACTATAGTTCAACAAACAACCTAACCAATTGATTTACAGTCAGCTGTCATTGGTAATAAATTAGAAAGGAATTTCAGTGCGAAATCGGCCGCTCAAGCCTGTCACCACCACCATCGCCCGCGCCATGCTGGCAATCCTGCTGCTGTCTGTGATGACCACCAGCTTTGCCCTCCTGACGCTGGCATCCAGCCTCAACGATGCCGAGGCCGTCAATGTGTCTGGCTCGCTCCGGATGCAGAGCTACCGCCTGGCCTATGATATCCAGACCGGCTCCTCGCAGTTTTCTGAACATCTCGACCAGTTCGAGCAGTCGCTGTTCTCGCCCTCGATGGCCGCCCTGGAGCACTGGACCGTCCCGACCGATATCAAAGTCCACTACTACAATCTCATCGGTCGCTGGGAGAACCTGCACCCCTTGCTCAATGATGGCGAAAAGCATCTTTTTCTCGACGAAGTTGCCAATTTTGTCGACAGGATCGATCGATTTGTCTTCGAGCTGCAAGAATTTTCCGTTATCAAACTTCAGGTACTGTCCATCGCTGGCGGGATAGGGCTCAGCCTGATCCTGATTGTCGCGCTGTTTACTATTCATTTCACCCAGCGAAAAGTCGTCTCGCCGCTCAACCAGCTGGTCGGCGCCAGCAAACAAATACAAAACGGCCACTTTGATATCAGCCTCGACGTAAAAAGTGATAACGAACTCGGCATTCTGGCAGGTACCTTTTCCAAAATGGCCGCCGATCTCGGCAAGCTGTATCGGGGGCTGGAAAAGTCGGTGGATGAGAAAACCCGTCGCCTGCGCCATGCCAACGAATCGTTACAGGTGCTCTATAACTGTTCCCAGGAACTCTCTGTCAGCCGCCTGTCATCACAGAATTTCTCGGCGATGCTCGATACCCTGATTGAAATCGAAGGACTGACGGCAACCAAGCTGGTGATTGACGAAAACAACGGCATCAATACCGAGATAACAACAGGCAAACCGTCAGAGCAACAGCAATGGCATTATCAGGATCTGGAACTGGATGGCCAGATACTCGGCCAGCTGTGGTGGCAATACACCCTGCCCTGCCCGGATAAAAACCTGATCGACAACATCGCCCGCACCCTGGCCCGGGGGATTTACTACAACCGGGCCCAGAAACAGGCTGAACAATTATTGCTAATGGAAGAGCGGGCAACCATTGCCCGCGAGCTTCACGATTCGCTGGCCCAGTCATTGTCTTATCTTAAAATTCAGATCACACTGCTTAAAAGGCAGCTCGGCAAGAACGAGACCGAGAGTGCCATGCAGATCATATCGGATATCGATAGCGGACTGTCTGGCGCCTATACCCAGTTACGGGAGTTACTCAGCACGTTCAGGCTAACAATCAAGGAAGCGAATTTTGGAGAAGCATTAGTTGAGATGCTCAAGCCGCTTGATGAGCAAACAGATGCTATGCTCATTGTAGACAACAACTTATCGTCGTTGAATTTGGATGCACACCATCAGGTTCACTTGCTGCAGTTGATCAGGGAAGCCGTACTCAACGCAATCAAGCATGCACAAGCAGACGAGATCATCGTTTCCTGTAATCAGGACGGCGAACACGTTAACATCAAGATCAACGACGACGGAGAGGGCTTTGACCCTGCCAACGAAAAACTCAATCACTATGGTCTGGCGATAATGACAGAGCGGGCATCACGCCTGAATGGTGAACTGACAATTAATACAACCCAAGGCTCCGGCTGTGAGGTCGCCTTGAGCTTTTCGCTTGAGTCTTAAGGATTATAACTATGACATGTTGGAAGATAATGATTGTGGACGATCACCCGCTAATGCGACGGGGGATCAGCCAGTTACTTAGTTTTGAACCAGATTTTGAAATTGTAGGTGAAGCCAGCAACGGTGCCGATGCTGTTTTGCTAGCCAGCGAAAAAGAGCCCGATCTTATTCTGCTCGACCTGAACATGAAGGGCATGTCCGGGCTCGATACACTTAACGCCATGCGGGCCGAAGGGATCCACGCCAGCATTGTCGTTCTCACCGTTTCCGACAGCCGCTCGGATGTCAAGGCGCTGATCCAGGCAGGTGCCGACGGCTACCTGCTCAAAGATACCGAGCCAGAGCAGCTGATTAAACTGCTAAAACAAGCGCTGTGCGGCGGCAAGGCCTATAGTGATCTGGTACGCGAATACCTGGAAGACAACTCGGAGCAAGACTCGTTGTTAAACTCACTGACAGATCGGGAAATGCAAATATTGAAAGAAGTGGCAAAAGGGTATCGCAACAAGCAGATCGCCGACTCGTTGTATATTTCAGAAGCGACAGTAAAAGTGCATATGAAGAGCCTGCTGAAAAAGCTGCAAGTAAAATCACGTACGGCTGCCACAGTGCTGTACCTTGAGTATCAGGGCCAGTAATGCTATTTCGGCGTGGTGTCGGACTTATCCTGTTACTGCTAGCAGGTTGCGAGACTACGCGCCCTCATGCCCATAGCGAGAGTATACGTATACGCTGGAATGCATCAGAACAGCTCGAAACATGCACCGATAAGGGAACTGTAATCGGCTCAGAAGGGCATTGGTATTCATATTGGTTTATCAGCAACCGGGCACTAACAAAGGGTGCCCTGAACGACCTGAAAAACCAAGCCGTGCAGCGTGGTGCCAATACCGTGGAACTATATCACCCACAAGCTTTCGGCACCTCGGTTACACTATTGGGCAATGCCTACGATTGCCCCTAGCTATAGCCAGCGGTTTCAGGTTGTTAACTGAAAGTAAGACATGATAATAATCCGCAAAATAGCGGTTTATTATTAGCTGGAAACGGATGTAATGATGTCCTGCTCTCTCGCTTCAACCCACTGCAAGTCAAACGGTCCCCAGTCACTTAATTGGTAATAGCCATCATTATGGCGCTTACCATCCTGTACAAATGCTAACTCAATGCCAAAACCCGGCAGGGCTTTTAATACATCCTGAATAGTACGACGCGGCCAGCCAGTAATTTCAATGAGTTTAGGAACATTAGGGCGTTCAAGCTGTTCAACAAGAAGCGCTAAGTAAAGACGACGGGCAAAAACCGGATTCAATTCCATTGAGACCTCCATAATTTTGAGGCTTCATTATTCCGACTTTGGCGAATTGGATGTTGAGTTTGATCAAGGAGCTATTAGATTTATGGTCACTACAAGTACAATTCAGTGACCAAGTTCTCAAATATTGCGTAATTCCAGCCAGAAAACGGCGCCTTTGATTTGCTAACAAACTTTTTATTTTCAACAAGTTGTAACAAACTTGTTCCGACTTGGTTCGATTCATCCCGAACATAGCAGGAACGGCAAAGGCACCATGGCTGCATCCCTATCCCACTAGAAGGAATATCCGGCCGACACCATAACAATCCAAGGATCGATGTCAGTTTTCACAGACTGCTGCGCACCGTCCGCCTTAAAGTTCACATCGGTACCAATATCTGCATACCAGACAGAGGCACCCAGGAACCAATCATCTTTTAGCTGATAATCAATACCGACGTTTGCCGCCAGGCCCCAAGAATCATCCAGCGACAGATCACTCAGCTTGGCATTCTTGCCTGTCGAGTTAAATTCTTCGTTGAAGAAAGTGGTGTAGTTAAGCCCGGCCCCCACATATGGACGCCACTTGCTGGTGCTCTCCATAAAGTAGTACTGAAGCATCAGTGTTGGTGGCAGATGCTCAACTTCGGCAATGTCACCAAGACCATTCAATGATACCTTGTGGCTAAACGGTGTCGCCGCGAGAAGTTCGACACTGACGTTATCGGTAACCATGTAACCAAATGTCAGGCCAAGCTGAATATTCGAATCAATACCAAACTCACCCAGCGAGCCCAGTACGTTATCACTGCTTTCATTAGGCATCACAGATGCAGCACCTGCACGCACCAGAAAATCACCTTTCTTGTGGGCCAGCGCCTGAGGGGCAACGGATATAGTAGCGAGTACAGCTAAAGCACAAACAGTCTTTTTCATTATTATTGACTCCATTCCTTTTGAATCCCGGCTGAGGGATATTGGGCTTTCTGTTAAGAACGGAGCAAAATGTAACCACTTTGAAACAATGGGTTATTGACTGAAATCAATTTACAAAAATTAACAACAACAATTAACTTTTGATACAGATCAATAACCCCAAAGAGGGGTTTTTCCTAACACGTTTTTCTCCGCAAAATGTTACTTTTGTGACACGTTATATGCATCATGCCTCGCAAAACTACCAATGAATTAATGTGTTCACAAGAATTCACAGCACCAATAAAACACTTATTTTTCAATGACAAATAACCAGACCAGTTCAGTCTTCTCGGCTTATCCGGCTCATCCGTTCTACACTCAATACCATCAGCGCATTTGGTAATTGCCGCCTTAACTTATAGGTATTTGTTATGACCCCGGCATTTTGGTGCATCATAATCTCAATCCTGTTTAATTACTTTCTCGCAGGCGTCGGCGGCTGGTTAACGCTTCGTCAGACAGGAAAGTTTGATATTAACCAGCCTCGTATCCAGGAAAGAGAATTGACTGGTGCTGCTGCCAGGGTTAAGGCCGCGCAGGCCAACGGCTGGGAGATCACCCCGGTCTTTGCCTGCTGTGTGTTTATTGCCCACTTTGCCGGTGTCCCCGAGGAGCAAGCCGCCCTCCCCGCCTACCTGTTTGTCTTATCCCGTGCCCTTTACATGGTTTGCTATGCCTGCAAGCTCAGCCCGTGGCGAACCATCGTATTTGCTGTCGGGTTGGCAGCCTGTATCTGGCTGATCAAAATGGCTGTCGCCTATGGCTAATTCCGTTGCGCAGGCTGGGTAATCTGGTTATAAAGGAAAGCTAATTCAAAACAAAAGTAAGTCAGCAATACTATGAGTACAGTTACATACGGCATTAAGAACTGCGATACCATCAAAAAAATGAAAAAATGGTTAGAGGCAGAAAACATCGAATACCGCTTTCACGACTACCGCACAGACGGCCTGGATCAAGCGATGCTGGAAACATTTGAAGCTCAGCTTGGCTGGGAAGCGATGGTGAACAAACGCGGTACAACTTACCGTCAGCTCACTGACGAGCAAAAGTCCGGATTGAACCGTGAAAGCGCTCTTACCCTGATGCTGGAGTACCCGGCGATGATCAAGCGCCCACTGCTTGTTCACAATGAATCCTACCACCTGGGGTTCAAGCCTGCGCAGTATCAGGAAATTTTCCAATCTTCACTTGCAGAAAAATAGTTAAGGATACAAGGATGTCAGATAGCCCGGTTATCGCCCTGGCGAAAGACTTTATCAGCCGAATTTCGGTCACCCCGGAAGATGCAGGCTGTCAGGACGTGATGATTGCACGTCTTGAAAAACTCGGCTTCAAGATCGAAACCATGGTCTTCGAAGACACCACCAACCTGTGGGCACGTCGAGGCACGGAAGCGCCACTGTTCGTCTTTGCCGGTCATACTGATGTTGTACCTGCCGGGCCGTCGGATCTCTGGCATACCCCGCCTTTCGAGCCGACAATTATTGATGGCTACCTTCACGGCCGCGGTGCCGCCGATATGAAGGGCTCACTGGCATGCATCGTCGTTGCGATCGAGCGTTTTCTTGCCGACAACCCGGACCACAAAGGGTCAATTGCCCTGCTGATCACCTCCGATGAGGAAGGGCCATTTATCAACGGTACCACCCGGGTGATCGATACACTGGAAGCCCGCAACGAGAAAATCGACATGTGCATCGTCGGCGAGCCGTCCAGTACCCATGCCGTGGGCGATGTGGTCAAAAACGGCCGCCGAGGCTCGATCACCGGCGATGTGACGCTGAAAGGTACCCAGGGCCATGTGGCCTATCCGCACCTTGCCGACAACCCCGTTCACCGTGCGATGCCGGCGCTGGCGGAACTGGCGGCCACAACCTGGGACAACGGCAATGCCTATTTCCCGCCGACCAGCTTCCAGATTGCCAACCTGCATGCGGGTACCGGTGCCTCAAATGTTATTCCTGGTGAGTTTCATGTTCAGTTCAACTTCCGCTTCAGTACCGAGCTGACGGCAGACGACATCAAGCGCAAAGTGCACTCAGTGCTCGATGCCCACGGATTGGACTATGATCTGAAATGGACTTTCAGCGGCCACCCGTTCCTGACTGATCACGGTACGTTGCTGGAGGCTGTTGTCGACGCCATCGAAGAAGTTAATCACAAGAAACCAGAACTGCTTACCACCGGCGGCACCTCAGACGGACGATTTATCGCCCGGACAGGCGCGCAGGTTATCGAGCTTGGGCCGTGCAATGCCACCATCCATAAAGTGAATGAGTGTGTCAAAGTGGCCGATCTCGAAAAGCTCACCGATATGTACCAAAAAGTGTTGGAAAAAGTACTTTAATGACTAACCCAACCCCAGCCCGGCCGCTCAGCGCCGGGCAACTTACCGGACAGGCCGACTCGCACCTTGTCGACCACCAGCAGCACTTGCTGCACCGGGATATGCTGCCAGCATTCCTCCGACTCCAGCAGGCGGCTAATCAGGCGGGCTTTGACTTGCAGATTGCCAGTGCCTTTCGCTCCTTTGAGCGTCAACTGCTGATTTGGAACAACAAATTCAAAGGCTCCCGCCCTCTGTTGGATAGCAACAGCCAGCCCCTTGATGCCGGCCAGCTTTCGGAGCTGGAGAAAATCCATGCCATCATGCGCTGGTCGGCCCTTCCCGGTGCCAGCCGTCATCATTGGGGCACAGACATCGATATCTATGCGGCGAACTGCCTGCCAGAGGGAACCCGGCTTCAGCTTGAGCCGTGGGAATACAGCCAGGGCGGACACCAGGCGGCATTCAGTACCTGGCTTAATGAACACATCGCCCAGTTCGGCTTCTATCTGCCCTATGCCGAAGACCGTAACGGGGTAGCCATCGAGCCCTGGCACATCAGCTACTACCCTGTCAGTCAGCCACTGCTGACGCAACTTACGCCAGAGCTGCTCTACCACACACTTAACGCGAGCCAAATTGCTGGAAAGTCGCAGATTTTGTCAAACCTTGATAGTCTTTATAGTAGGTATATAGAGAATATCTGCGAGGTCTAAATGGTGGAATGGCTACTCAACCCCTGGGTTATCAGCATCATAGTCGTCAGCGTTGTGGTCAGTAACATTGCGGCCTTAAAATACACCGCGAACATGAAGTTTGGCTACCGCGACAAAATCAAATATCTGCACGAGAAGCAAAAGCGCGAAGAGGCGCAGAAAGACGAAGAGAAAAAGGACGAACAATCGTAAAGCTAGGCAGGTTCGGAATGAAAAAGCCTGAGCGGAGCAAAGAAAGTTCCTCCCACTTTTATAGAGGGAGGCCGGGAGGGGTGTGTAACCCCACCCTAACCCTCCCCTAAAAAAAGGGAGGGAACGAATTGCTAAGAGCGAACGAGGTAGTCGGCTACACCCACCCACTTATAGCTGGTCAGCTCTTCCAGCCCCATCGGGCCACGAGCGTGCAGCTTCTGGGTCGACACAGCCACCTCGGCTCCCAGGCCAAACTGGGCACCGTCGGTAAAGCGCGTCGAGGCATTAACATATACCGCCGCCGAGCCCGCCGCATTAACGAATCGTTCTGCCGCATTGATGTCATTAGTCAGGATCGCATCTGAGTGGCTGGCATTATGCTTGCGCATATGAGCAATGGCCTCATCAACGTCTTTGACCACTTTCACCCCGAGGGTAAAGCTCAACCACTCGGTATCAAAGTCACCGTCCGCCACTTTACGCAGCTCTGATGCCTTGCCTTCCAGTAATGCAAAGCTGGCTTCGTCCGCCACCAAAGCGACCTTCTTGTGGTTCATACGCTCGGCAAGACGAGGTAAAAACGCCTCGGCAATGTCTTCGCTGACCAGCAGCGTATCCAGCGCATTACAGGCTGAAGGACGCTGTACTTTTGAGTTTTCCACCACATCCAGTGCCCGGGCCAAGTCTGCTGTCTTGTCGACAAAGACATGGCTGATCCCGAAGCCGCCGATAATCACAGGGATAGTGCTGTTTTCCTTGCACATCTTGTGCAGGCCAGCGCCACCGCGCGGAATAATCATATCAACGAACTGATCCAATTTAAGCAGTTGGGAAACCAGCTCACGATCCGGCTTCTCGATATACTGTACCGATGCCGCCGGCAGGCCTGCTTTCTCGAGAGCTACCTGGATCACCTTCACCAGCTCCATATTGGAATGGAAGGTTTCGCGGCCACCACGCAAAATACTGGCATTACCGGTTTTCAGGCACAGCGCCGCAATATCAATCGTCACGTTCGGGCGCGCTTCGTAAATGACACCCACCACGCCCAGCGGAACACGGCGACGGCTCAGGCGCATGCCATTTTCCAGCACCCTGCTATCAAGCTCTGCACCCACCGGATCATCTAGGCTGATCACATTGCGCACATCACCGGCAATACCGGCCAGGCGATCTGTGTTTAGCAGCAGGCGATCAACCAAGGCATCAGACATGCCCGCTTCGCGTGCCGCTTCAATATCCTTGGCATTTGCTGCCAGTATTGCATTACTATTGGCTTCCAGCTCATCGGCAATGATCGCCAGCGCCTGATTTTTCTGCTTTGTAGCTGCAGTAGCAAGTTCGAAAGCTGCCTGTTGGGCAGCTTTACCCATAATCTCAAGATCCACACTCTTCCCCTATCATCAAAATATTGTCAGTACGTCGCCATACGCGGTCAGATCACCACCAGATCATCGCGATGTACGGCAACCGGACCGTATTCGTAGCCCAGGACCTGATAAATATCCTGACTGTGCTTTCCGGCAATTTTTGCCATATCTTTGCTTGAGTAACGACAGATACCACGTGCCAACAACACACCCTTGGTATTAAAAATCCGAGTGACTTCCCCGCGCTCAAACTGCCCTTTGACTTCCGTGATACCCTTAGACAGCAAGCTACTGCCACGCTGTTGTACTGCAATGGCTGCACCGTCATCAATTACAATGTCCCCGGCCGGCGGAGGCCCAGCCAGGATCCAGCGCTTCCGGCTCTCCAACGGTGATTCCAGCGGCAGAAAACGGGTTCCTACCGATTCCCCCCTGACCAGATCAGCGATCACATCAGGCCGGCTACCTGCAGCAATAATCACTTCGATACCAGCCCGGCGGGCAACGTCGGCCGCCTGCAGCTTGGTCGCCATTCCACCGGTACCCAGGCCACCCACACTACCACCAGCTAACTTGTGCAGTGTTTCATCGATAGTATGGACTTCACGGATCAGCTCCGCATCCGGGTTATTGCGCGGATCGGCGGTAAACAGCCCCGGCTGATCGGTCAGCAGAAGCAACTTGTCTGCACTGGCCAGAATGCCGACCAATGCCGACAGGTTGTCGTTATCACCGACTTTGATTTCAGTGGTAGCAACCGCATCATTTTCGTTGACGACAGGAATAATACCGTTATCCAGCAGCGCAACAATCATATCTCGGGCATTGAGATAGCGCTCCCGATCGTCAAGATCGGCCCGTGTCAGCAGCATCTGTCCGACATGCAGGCCATAGATACCAAACAAACTCTCCCACTCCTGAATCAAGCGGCTCTGACCGACCGCTGCCAGCAACTGCTTGCTCGCCATTGTTTTGGGGAGCTCGGGATATCCCAGGTGCTCACGCCCTGCTGCAATTGCACCAGACGTCACCATGATGACCTTGTGTCCCTGACGACGCAGCGATGCGCACTGTCGAACCAGTTCCACCATATGGGCCCGATCCAACTGTAGCGTGCCGCCGGTCAGTACGCTGGTGCCCAGCTTGACGACGATGGTCTGAGATTGTCTAACCGCCGGGGTCTCTGTAGAAGAGTGAGCACCCGCAAGGTCCTGCTCTGTAGCGTTCGAATGTTTAGTATCTGCCATTGGGATTAAACAATTGTGATGAATAAATTTATATTCAGATGTTTTATCAATCCCCTTGCTAGATCACAAGAAAAATGCGCTATAAAAGCGCATTATTCTTTCTTCTGGCTACAGATAATCTGTTTGATGCACAATCAGGCAACCGTGCCCAGCTCTGCTTCTTCAAGCTCGCTAGCTGCAGTTACTGTCAGTTTGAACTCATCTTGAAGCAAACCTGTTAATTTCGGATAAAAGTCGTCGAGTGTCTGGAGCACGGCCTGCTCATGCTTGGCAGGTACGTTTTCTTTCTGCCATTCACCGCGACTGTCATAGCGGCCAAAGAAATAGTGGTATTCAAAACCTGTCTCAGTGGCCGTCAGGATCAACCACCAGCCCCAGAACTCGCGCTCTTCCGGCTCTTTCTTGGCACTGATACAACTAGCAAGGCAGTCAAAAAAGAAATGGCCCTCAGAAGACTGTTTCTGGCGCAGATAGGGGCCCAGTGCAGTAAGCTTCGTCATCAAGCGCCCATGTGGCGGAAATGTTGTTGTAGTCGTCATAGCGTATCTCCATCCATAGTCAATAACACAATAACAGCATCCATCGGGTGCCAGACAGAAGCCAGAAGCTCATCACGACCCAGCTTCTGCCACTCGTTATTCCATTTAAGCCATAAAGCCAAGAGATAGCAACATTTTATTTACAATAGCACGACTGAGAACGCAGTCCTCAGGCGAGTTTCTCTTTCAACCAGTCCACCACGGTTTCCAAGGCTCGGTGATAGCCGTCGTGAAGGGGTTTTTCCGGAAGCGTTATCGCCTTACCACCACGGCTGGACATCGCAATAAGCTGGTTATCAAAGTCGGTACAAACAGGATCATTTTTCAAGCTGATCCCCAGCATCGGCACTTCGGTCTTACGGCGCCCCAGCAAACCCTGCTGCTTGAGCGACCAGGCAGGAAGGTGAGAAGTCAGGCTGGTCCGGGATACTCCCTTTTTGCCCATTCGCGAGGCAATCATATCGAGGTACATCCGCGGCATCGCATCTAGCCGCTTGGAATCAGCCAGGACACTGTGGATAGCCCCGCCAAGGCTGATACAGGTTTTCAGTCGGGTTGGTTCAAGAAACCCAAGGCGGATAGCGGCATTGCCCCCGAAGCGCAACCCCAGCATGGCAACACGGTGATGGTCGACCCAGGGCACGTCGCGAATTTGCTGTAACAACGCCTGATGCAACCGACTGGTATCCTCCGTCAAAGCCCAGGGGGCACTGTGGCCGACAGACGGCATGTCCAGAGTAACCATGGCAAAACCGGCTGGTCCGAGGTAATCATGGTACAGGCGCCACAAGTCTGACTGAAGGGTGTCGAGCCCGCCGCTGACAATCACGGTTGGCAGCAATTTATCGGTGCAAGGCAAATGAATGAATGCCTGGAACGTCTTACCTTCGTATTTGACATCTATCGTTTTCATTTTATGGGGCATATACTCCATGGCTTCACGATAGGTCTGGTTCGCCTGGAGCTCTGCCTGTGCCGCCAGTGTATCCCCTTTTAGATGAGGGTAAGCCGCGATACTGTAGTACATACTGGCCGTCAGCAGCACCTGTCCCGCCTTGTCTTTCTTATCCGCCTTAACCAGCTCCCGGGCTGTTTTATGGTACATGGCGCCAGACTGGCTCCACTCATAAATCCAGTTACCAGGCTTGTAGCCAACCACGGTATCGAGCAACTCGTCATCGGTTCGCTGAGCCTCGGAGTTAGCCATCCGGGCAAGAATCGCCTCCATCTCAATCGGGTCGATTCCCTGCCATGCCCACTGCGGGCGTCTCAATACACGGTACCACCCTGCCTCACTGTCACCATCAATCGCGTTATGCATAGGCTTGGAAGCCACATGAGCCAGCTTAACCAGGCTGGAAGTCTCTTTCGAGGTTTGCCGCGGTGCAAACAGCTTTTCGGATAAGTTAGTTTTAGAGGGTTCAGACACGGTAAGCTCCATTGTTCGAATTCTTTCTATGCGCAACGACTCATTTGGCGCTCCTTTTCCTCAGGAGAAAACGCCGTCACCTGGAAGCAATCATCGGCATACGCAATGACATTGATACCCAAAGTATACCATCCAACAGTCAATTGCAGTGTGCGCGCAAAAACAAAAAGATGGCAAAACCTCTTCCAACCATTTATCTGCAAGTATTTGGCTCGGATGACAAAATCATGAATGCAACACTGAATTAATTCGCTCACTTTGACGCAATATTGAGAATAAATAAGGTTGAAGTGCCACTTTGTGCCAGATCTCCAGCTGATTTTCTATCCTGGGCTATGCTGATAATACTGTTAGTATTTTATACGGTGGTTGATGTATGAAAAAAATACTCGGTATAAGTCTGTTACTTCTTTCTAGCTCAGTACTTGCTTCAAACGGTGGTGGTAACGGCGGGTCTTTAGGCGGTAACCCAGGTGCTGCATCCGGTGCCGTCAATGCCAAAATAGCCGTCTGCCTCAATGGCTCAGGCGAGCAAATCCCAGGATCCTACCAAACCAAACTAGACAGAAAGTGTAAGTTGACCGGTCACGATATGATCGACCTTATCAACTACAATAATTTCTATCGCAACAAGCCCAACGGCGAGTCTCTTTCTGACATAAGAGCCATGCGTTAACCGTCTTTTCATAAGGGCTTGAATGCTCACGGTTACGATTTGCAAACAAAAAAGGAGCCTTTGCGGCTCCTTTTAGTCATTCATCGACCATCAATTATTGTTTGGCAATAGGGTCTACAAACGTAACGGCCATGTCCCATGGCTGCTCAATCCATGTGTCCTGAGCAATGTCCACCACGTAGTCATCAACCAGGTGCTTACCGGCAGGCTTGGCACAAACAGTGACAAATTTGGCCTTCGGGTACATTGCACGAATCATCTCGGCAGTACCGCCAGTATCAACCAGATCATCAACGACAATGAAACCCTCACCATCACCTTCGGCCTGCTTCAACACTTTCATTTCACGCTGGTGATCGTGGTCGTAGCTCGAGATACATACCGTATCAACGTGACGGATGCCAAGCTCACGAGCCAAAATCGCTGAAGGAACCAAACCACCGCGGCTAACAGCAATGATACCTTTCCACTGATCAGCCGGAAGCAGTTTTTCTGCCAGCTGACGAGTGTACATTTGCATGTTGTCCCAGGTGATGATGAACTTATTACTCATATCCGATGAACCTCTGAATCAGCGATATTGTCGCTGGATATATTTATAAACTGTTATAAGAAGATAATTTTAGCAAGAAACAGGGCAGCAATAACCCATACGCTAATATTTACATCTCTTCCCTTGCCACTCATAACCTTAACAGCAGCATAAGTGATAAAGCCAAGGCCGATACCTTCAGCGATGGAGTATGTTAACGGCATTAACAGGCAAACGACAACCACAGGTGCCGCTTCTGTTAAGTCGCGCCAATCTACGCTTACCAAACCTGACATCATCAGAATGGCTACATAGAACAACGCACCGGCAGTCGCATAGGCTGGAACCATACCTGCCAATGGCGAGAAGAACAACGCCAGGAAGAACAATACACCGACTGTCACTGCGGTCAACCCGGTACGGCCACCAACAGCCACCCCTGACACGCTCTCGACAAACGATGTCGTATTTGAGGTACCCAATACCGCGCCCACTGATGTCGCCGTACTGTCGGCCAGCAACGCGCGGTTCAGGCGCGGCAGCTTGCCGTCTTTGTCCATCAGCTCTGCTTTGGTCGCCACACCGACCAGCGTGCCGGCGGTATCGAACAGATCGACAAACAGGAATGCAAACACTACAGAAATCAGGCCAACTTCCAGTGCACCGCTAAAATCCATCTGCATAAAGGTCGGTGCAATGCTCGGTGGAGCCGATACAACGCCGCCATAGCTAATATCACCAAACAGCACGCCCAGGGCCGTTACCGAAAGAATGGCAATCAATACGGCAGCTTTATAACCACGGTGTACAAGCGCAATGGTCAGGAAAAAGCCCAGAGAAGCCATTACAGCCGGGAAGCTTGTCAGATCGCCGACATGAACCAGCGTCGCCGGGTTGTCGACCACAATGCCCGAGCTCTGTAGTGCAATGAACGCCAGGAACAAACCTATACCCGCCGAGATACCGGTCCGCAAAGACATTGGGATCGCATTGATGATCCACTCACGTACACGCAGCACACTCAGGGCAATAAAGCACAAGCCCGACAGGAATACCGCCGCCAGTGCAACCTGCCACGTGTGCCCCATGCCAAGAACTACGCCATAGGTAAAGAATGCATTCAAGCCCATTCCCGGAGCCTGAGCAACCGGATAGTTGGCGACAAAGCCCATAATGAAACAGCCGACCATTGCAGCCAGACAAGTAGCAACAAAGACAGCCCCCTGGTCCATCCCCGTGGTGGCCAGCATTGTCGGGTTTACAAAAATAATGTAAGCCATTGTCAGGAAGGTCGTCAGACCCGCCAACAGTTCGGTGCGAACATCCGTACCGTGCTCTGTCAGTTTGAATAGTTTCTCAAGCATTGCTCTCGGTTCCTTGGAGATAATATGCGCTAGGTTAAAGTTAAAATAGAAAACGTTTGCGTGGTCTATTTTTGGGGGGCGATTATATGTTGCTTGGCAAGCAATTTCCAGAAAATAACGCAACTATCAGTAGCACACGGGTCTAACCGAATAAAAAACCAACCCAGGCGAAACCATAAAAGTAAAAAATCAATAAATTTCATTGATTTAACATTGTATTATCATGTTGATATTTTAATCGCTCAAATTTTTCCACTGGCACGCAAACGATAATATGCATCAAGTTAACAATGAATTTATTAACTCAGACGTCATGTAATCGAATACACCGCTATAACATTAAAAACTGCAAGGTTTGACGGCAAAAGATAAGGGATTTGATAGATAAAAAAACGCCACTCCAATAAGGAGTGGCGGAAGAATGTCTTGAATAGCCGAAAAGCGGATATTCCAAATTCTCAATAAAGGGGGGTGAACAATACTTGCTCGGGACACCATGCCTGAACCATTAGGGCTCAGACACAACATCATAAATTAATAGCCGAAAGAGCTCGGGTACTGGAAGTTACCAGTGAACACAGAACGGTTATTCCAAAAGTTTGCAATTGAATCGAATGCTTTCATCTTTATCACCTTAAATATTAAGTTATCAAAACACATAAAACGTTTAGTGCTCAGCCATCAGGGCTTTACTTAATCTCAGTTCCTTGGAGGCGATACCTCGGGCTCATCCTAGAGCGGTTTACTGTGTTATCTCGTCTTCACCAGAAGATGGGTAAACTATACCCCTCACGTAATAAACTTACAAGCATTTTCTTTAACTTCGTCACACTTTTTTATTTTGTGTGCGTGACACCTCTTTTTTCTGTAATTTTATTACAGAATCGAACTGCACAATTTTAGCAATTCGCGACTAAAGTGTTACGGCCGAGTTCTTGATTTGTTATGCCACCGCAAAATACCCTAAGGGTTCTGGGGAAATAATAACGACAATAAAACAGGGACAGGTTATGGGCATCATACATAAGCTAAGAGCATTATCTATCAGCCGGCGACTTTATCTACTGGGGATCACCATCACGGTACTGTCCCTCATCCCTCTGCTACTTTTCGCTTCCAATTACCAGTCAAGCATGCTGGAGCAGAAACGCCTTAAAACCCGCCACCTCGTCGAGTCTGCCCACAGTCTGTTTCACTATTATTACCAACAGGAACAACAAGGCGTGTTAAGTCGTGCCGATGCCCAACAGCAAGCCAAGCAGGCAATCGCCTCTCTCCGGTATGAAGAAAAAGACTATTTCTGGATCAACGACATGACACCTAACATGGTCATGCACCCCTTCAAGCCCGCATTGGACGGCAAGAACCTCTCAGGTTTTAAAGACCCGCACGGTAACCCGCTGTTTTTGAACATGGTCGCTGTGGTCAAGCAACAGGATGCCGGTTTTGTTGACTACTACTGGGAAAAACCTGGATCAGAAGTCCCGGTAGAGAAAATTTCCTATGTCAAAGGATTCCAGCCATGGGGATGGGTTATCGGCTCGGGCATCTATGTCGACGACGTCCAGGCCCAGTTCTATGCCGAAATGAAACAGCTCGGGCTGATCCTGCTGGGCTCGTTATCCATCATGTTTGTGATGGCATGGTCGATTGGCCGCTCCATCACCGCCCCCTGTGAAGAGACTCTCTCGGCCATGCAGGATATTGCCGAAGGTGATGGCGATCTGACACTCCGCCTTCCCAGCCATGGTAATGACGAGCTAAGCCGTCTTGCCCGAGCCTACAACACCTTCGCCGGCAGGATCAGCATTATGCTGAAAGAGATCTCCCCCGTCAGCGAACAAATTAGCTCTACTTCCACCCAGCTCAATGCCGTCGCGACCCACACAGTCAACAGCGCAACAGAGTCGCATAAAGGCGTCGACAGCGTGACCGCCGCCATGCTTCAGCTTCATACCAGTAACCAGCAGGTATCGCAGTCGGCACGTCAGGCAGCAGAAGCCGCCATGGATGCCCACCAGCAGAGCGAAACCAGTATCTCTGTTGTCTCAAACTCGTCTGCTGAGATGCATGCTCTGCTCAACCTGCTCGATAATACCGATACCAGCGCTCAGGCGCTGGCCAGAGACTCACAGACTATTGGCTCGGTGCTTGATGTGATCCGTGGCATTGCCGACCAAACCAACCTGCTGGCACTCAATGCGGCCATTGAAGCCGCCCGAGCCGGTGAACAGGGCCGGGGCTTTGCTGTGGTTGCCGACGAGGTACGTACCCTGGCGACCCGCACCCAGGCCAGCACCAACGAAATCGAAGAAATTATTGATAGCCTCCAGGCCCGGGCCATAGAGGTAAGTGAAGCCCTCGTGCAAACCCGAGAACAATCTGCCAGTACCGCCAGGCATGCCGATGATGTTGCCCATACGCTAACCGCCATCGGCGAGCAGATCACCACAATTCGGGAACTCAATCAGCATATTGCCGATGCAAGTACCCAACAAACCCATGCCGCCGAGGCGATTAATAGCAACCTTGCCCAACTGACAGAGCACAGCCAAAAGACCGTTCATCAAGGGGAGCAAATATCAGCCGCCAGTGAGCAACTTCTTGCGAGCGGTCACAATCTTAACGCCCATATTTCGCAATTTAAGATTTAACTGTCCACGTTTCAGACACAGTGGTATCCTTGAAGCAATCGCGATAGTTTATTCTGCTAGTCAAACTAGCTCATTGGCTAATATTCAGCTGGTGAATCGCTCAAGCCCAATAGTTTATAAGGGAGACTGCTGTGTCTGAAATCAGTCAACTGTCACCGCAACCTGTGTGGCAATTCTTCGATCAAATCTGTTCCATTCCCCACCCTTCAAAGCATGAAGAGCTACTCGCTCAGCACATCATCAAATTTGCCGAAGGTGAAGGGCTAGATGTACGCCGTGATGCGGTCGGTAACGTCTTTATCAAAAAGCCTGCTACTCCGGGCATGGAAGACCGTAAAGGTGTTGTTCTGCAAGCCCACATTGATATGGTACCGCAGAAAAATGAAGACACTGAGCACGAGTTCACAGAAGATCCGATTCTGCCTTATATCGACGGCGAATGGGTTACAGCCAAGGGAACGACCCTAGGTGCTGACAACGGTATGGGTATGGCCGCATGTCTGGCTGTGCTTGCAGCAAAAGATGTTGAGCACGGTCCGTTGGAAGTCCTGCTGACTATCGATGAAGAAGCTGGTATGACAGGTGCGTTTGGCCTGGAAGAAGGCTGGCTGGAAGGCGACATCCTATTAAACACTGACTCTGAGCAAGAGGGTGAAGTGTACATGGGCTGTGCTGGCGGCGTCGACGGTTCGATCACTCTGGATATTGAGCGTGAGGCAGTACCGGCTGAACATGCAGCAGTTAAAATGGTGATCAAAGGCCTGAAAGGCGGTCACTCTGGCTGCGACATTCACACCGGACGTGGCAATGCCAACAAGCTGCTGGGTCGCTTCCTGTTTTCCCACGCTGAAGAGCTAGGCCTACGCCTGACTAGCCTGACCGGCGGTAGCCTGCGTAATGCAATCCCACGTGAAGCCTTTGCCCTGGCAACACTACCGGCTGCCAACGTTGACAAGCTAAACGAGCTATTCACCCACTACCAGTCAATTCTGAGTGCTGAACTGGGCAAAGTCGAAACCGACATCAACCTGTTTGTCGAGCCAGCAGAACTGCCTGCTGACGTACTGACCGAAACAGCGCAGAAGCGTTTCTATGCGGTACTGAATGCCTGCCCGAACGGTGTACTTCGCATGAGTGATGACATCGAAGGAGTGGTTGAGACCTCGCTAAACGTTGGTGTTATTACCACCGACGCTGACAAAATCACTATTCTTTGCCTGATCCGCTCACTGATCGACTCTGGCCGTAGCAATGTAGAAGGCATGCTTAAGGCCGTTGCCGATCTGGCCGGTGCCCAGTGCGAATTCTCTGGCGCCTACCCGGGCTGGAAACCAGATGCAGACTCTGAAGTCATGCACCTGTTCCGCGAGACGTACAAGAACATCTACGGCAGAACACCGAATATCATGGTGATCCACGCCGGCCTTGAGTGCGGTCTGTTCAAAGAACCGTACCCGAACATGGATATGATCTCTTTCGGCCCAACCATCAAGTTCCCTCACTCGCCAGACGAGAAAGTGAACATTGAAACGGTTGGTCTGTTCTGGGAGCAGATGGTTGCTATCCTGAAGGCAATTCCGGTTAAGTAATGACAAAACCCGTTTAATAAAAGGCGAGTCTCTAGCAATAGAGGCTCGCTTTTTTATCACTAAAACCCCTCAAAAGAGAGCTGCTGTGCCCTGAGCCCTTGTTCAAGCCCGACACTAAGCCCTATCAGCCTGATCTCCCTATCCTTCTGCCGGGTCAACGCTTCGTTGAGCAGGCCGACAAACTGGGCCTTATCCAGCTTTGGCTGACTGTGCTCGACCGTCGTTTGCTGAAAGTCGGCAAACTTGACCTTAATCCCCTGTTTGGCAATATTGAGTTCCGGCCTCACCTTCCTGAGACGTGTTTCCAGCTCGGGATACAACGCCTCGACAACCTGCCAGCACTGCTCATAGCTGATGATATTCTTCGAGAAGGTCCGTTCGACACCTACCGACTTGCGCTCGCGCTCAACCACAATTTCACGATTATCGACCCCGTGCGCCCGGGACCATAGAGACTGGCCAAATTTGCCGAACTGCTGAAGCAGCAAGTGCCGATCATACTCCTGGACATCCCTGCCGATATAAAGCCCCTTTTCATGTAGCTTCTGGATAGTGACCTTACCGACCCCCGGGATTTTCTCCAGCTTCAGGTTGGCAACAAAGCCGGGGATATCGTCAGGTGTAACTACATACTGGCCATCGGGTTTGTTCAGATCCGATGCTATCTTGGCAATGAACTTAACAGGTGCGATGCCTGCCGACGCCGTCAGATCCAGCTCTTCCCGGATTGCCCGGCGGATGTCCTGAGCAATCAGTGTCGCCGAACCATGCATCACCTCACAGTCGGTAACATCCAGGTAAGCCTCATCCAACGAAAGGGGCTCAATTTTATCAGTGTAGCGCTGAAAGATTGCCCGGATTTGTTTTGATACCTCGCGATATACTCCCATCCGCCCGGCAACAAGCGTCAGGTGCGGACACAGCTTCATCGCCTGAGCTGTCGGCATAGCCGATCTGATCCCATACTGGCGAGCAAGATAGTTACAGGTACTCAGCACCCCACGCTGTTCTGAACGTCCGCCAATCGCTATCGGCTTGTTCTTCAGCTCCGGGTTATCACGCATTTCAACAGCTGCGAAAAAGCAATCCATGTCGACATGGATAATTTTACGCTGCACTGTAGCAGTGGGGGCGGGTATGACACTTGGCTGCGGCATAGCTCTCTGAAATTAACGGCTTCAGTGTTGAGATCTCTCACGCTGGATACATCCATTATACCACTGTTTTTTTATACAGTTACCAGAATCTGAGACAAGCAGTCCGGATTACTCCCGTCGCAGCACAATTATGCGCATATTGTGTTGCCGCCGAGGGAGTAAAAATGCTATTACTCAATAAATAAAGTCACAAGGATAGCTGTAACGACCTGCACTATCGGGTAAGGGAATAATAATGTCGGTATATAAAATCCTTGTCGTAGAAGACAGCAGAGCCTTTCGTAATTACCTCAACGTCCAGCTAACACAGGCAGGTTTTGACCCCGTATTTGCCGAAACTATTGCTCAGGCCAGAGAGATCCTTTCAGTGCAGAAGGACTTTCTCTGTACTGTACTCGACTACTGCCTCCCGGATGGTCAGGACGGGGAAATCATTGATTTAGTATTGAGCCAGAACCTCAAGGTCATTGTGCTAACAGCGCAATTCAGCACGCAGATCCGCGATACCGTTCTGTCCAAGGGGGTTATCGACTACCTGCTGAAAGACAGTCCGGCTTCAGTCGCTTACCTCATTCCGCTATTGCAGCGACTTGAGGCCAATAGTCAGCACAAAACCATGGTGGTGGAAGATTCTGCCACCGTCCGTCACCATTTGGTCAACCTGCTAAGACGACAAAACCTCGAGGTCATAGAAGCCTGTCACGGCCAGGAGGCAATTGCGCAACTGGAACAACACCCTGATATCAGCCTGATCATCACCGATCATGACATGCCCGAAAAAGACGGGATCACTATGGTCCGGGAAATCCGCCAGCAGTATAGCCGTAACCAGCTTGCCATACTCGGGCTTTCAGGCAGCAACGACGATGCGATGACAGCCCTGTTTCTCAAAGCAGGCGCCAATGATTTCCTTAAAAAACCATTTAATCAGGAAGAACTCTACTGCCGCATTCACCATATCCTGAGTATGAAGGATACCGCAGACAAGCTATACCGAATGGCGAACCAGGACGCACTGACCGGGCTTTGGAATCGGCGTTACTTCTTCAATCAAAGCTGCAGCCAAGACCGTTGCGAATTTCGCAATATCGCCATGCTGGATATCGACTTTTTCAAAAAGGTCAATGATACATACGGCCATGATGCCGGAGATGAAGTGCTGGTCCAGGTCAGCCAGCAACTGCAACAACATTTTCCCGATGACATTGTCGCGCGCTTTGGCGGCGAAGAATTCTGCATTCAGAGCTGCGGAAACTTTGAGCTGTTCACCAGCCGGCTGGAGACATTGCGGCAGACCATCGAAGACTTGAATATTATCTATCAGGGCTCATCACTTAATGTCACAATCAGCATTGGCACGGTGAGTGGTAATCAGTCCCTTAGCGATCTGCTCAAGGCTGCCGATGCCTATCTCTACCGGGCAAAACAAAGTGGCCGGAACCAAGTACAGGTTGCCCAAAGTATTTAGTTTGCCGTCTTGCCTGCCATAAAAAAACCTGAGCATGCTCAGGCTTTTTCTAATCGTCAGAACGAAGGCTGATCAGATGATCTGATTTTTCTTCCATTCGGCATGTCTTGCTTCACGCGCTTCACGCTTTTTACGGGCGTCACACGGTTCCGGGCAATCACACTCTTTGGCAATCCCGATACCATCAAGACCACCACAGCTTCCGCTCACCGTTTTACGCTGGAAAATGTAGCCCACAGCCATGGCTACGATAACCAGCAAGAAGACGGCAAACGTGGTTAAATATACGACCATGATAACTCTCTACTTCTTCTGCAAATAAGGAACAAAGGCATCCGAGGTATACTCTTTGTAGCCCTGTTCGGTTTTAACAACCAGCAACACCGGCAAACTCTCTTGCTGTGCCAGCTCCAGTGACTTTTCTTCTCCCATCACAGAAAATGCTGTTGCCAGCGCATCAGCAGTCATGCTCGATGGGTGTAGAACCGTTACCGATACAACCCGGTTAGTGATCGGCTTGCAAGTCTTCGGATCGATCAGGTGCGAATAACGCACGCCGTCTTCCTCGAAGTAATTGCGATAATCACCCGATGTTGCCACAGCCATGTCACCCGGTTCAATGATTTCCTGTACCGCTCGGCTACCGTCATCAGTCGGTTTCTCGATGGCAATACGCCAAGGCTTGCCCTTAACGTTATTGCCCTGCATAGTGAGCTCACCGCCGATTTCAACCATGTAATCAACAACATTCAGCTCATCGAAGTAACCGGCAACAACGTCCACCCCAAAGCCTTTGGCAATCGAAGACAGATCAACATACAGCTCAGGAATTTTTTTCGTCAGCGTATTGCCATCGACCGACAAATGCTCGATACCAACGATGTCACGGCGTGCAGCCAACTCTTCATCCGTCGGCGTTTTTTCCGGACGTGCTTCCGGCCCGAAGCTCCATAGATTAACCACCGGGCCGACAGTCACATCAAGCGCACCATCCGTCAAGTTGGCCAGACGGATCGCCTCAGCAATAACCTTGGCGGTATCGGCAGACACTTCAAACGGCTGATTGCTCTTATGCTGGTTGAACCGGCTAAGCTCAGAGTGCTTGCGGTAAGTCGACATTTGATCGTTGACCAGCTCGAGGCGGCGATCGATCTCTGCTTGTATGACGCTACTATCTGGCAGCCCTTCTTGCTTGATCAATTTGATTGAGTAATAGGTTCCCATCGTCGATCCATTTAAGTGGATCAATTCACGCTGATCACTGCATGCCGACAGGGTGACAGCAAAGACAAACAGCATTATTGCCTTGCGTAGAAACATCTTCATTCAACAACTCTCGATTTCAACGGGTCACTTTTTATTAGGGTCATCGCTTCACCTGACTGGCGCAGCCGTTGTTATGACCACAATAAAAAACGTTTTCTATACTGTTTACGAAAAAAGGCTGACCCAAACCGGATCAGCCAATTTCTTCTAGCGGTGTAGCTTATTAGCCACCGAAGTCATCCAGCAGGATGTTTTCGTCTTCGACACCAAGATCTTTCAGCATGCCGATAACGGCGGCATTCATCATTGGTGGACCACACATGTAGTACTCACAATCTTCAGGCGCTTCGTGATCTTTCAGGTAGTTCTCGTAGATCACGTTGTGGATGAAGCCTGTGTAACCATCCCAGTTATCTTCTGGCAGTGGATCAGACAGGGCAACATGCCACTCGAAGTTCTCGTTGTCCGCTGCCAGCGTATCGAAATCTTCTACGTAGAACATTTCACGCTTAGAACGGGCACCGTACCAATATGTCATCTTACGCTTAGACTTAAGACGAAGCAGCTGGTCAAAGATGTGAGAACGCATCGGTGCCATACCGGCACCACCACCGATAAATACCATCTCGTTGTCAGTCTCTTTAGCGAAGAACTCACCGAACGGACCGGAAATAGTACACTTGTCGCCAGCTTTCAGTGACCAGATGTATGAAGACATCACACCCGGTGGCACGTCAGGGTTGTTTGGCGGCGGCGTTGCAATACGTACGTTAAGCTTAATCAGGCCTTTCTCTTCTGGGTATGACGCCATAGAGTAAGCACGGATTGATGGCTCTTTAACGATTGACTCGTAGCGGAACAGGTTGAACTTGTCCCAATCTTCACGGTATTCCTCAGGAATATCGAAGTCAGCGTATTTAATGTGATGCGGTTCAGCTTCAATCTGAATATAACCACCAGCACGGAAAGGTACTTCCTCGCCTTCTGGGATCTGCAGCACAAGCTCTTTGATGAAGGTCGCTTCGTTGTCGTTAGAAAGAACAGTACATTCCCACTTCTTAACACCGAAGATCTCTTCTGGCAGCTCGATATCCATGTCGGTTTTCACGTTAACCTGACAAGCAAGACGCTCGCCTTCACGTGCTTCACCTTTAGTGATGTGGTCAAGTTCGGTCGGCAGAATGTCACCGCCACCCGATTTCACTTTCACACGACACTGGCCACATGAGCCACCGCCACCACAGGCAGATGATACAAAGATACCATTTGCAGAAAGAGCGCTAAGTAGTTTGTCACCGGCAGCAGTTTGAATTGCTTTTTCCGGATCACCATTTACTGAGATAGTAATGTCACCTGATGGTACCAGCTTAGATTTAGCGAATAGGATCACTAATACTAGAGCCAGGATAATCAGGGTGAACATAACTACGCCAAGAATAATATCCATTGATTATTCCTTATTTTCCTGATTACAGCTGAACACCGGAGAAGGACATGAAGCCCAACGCCATTAGACCAACGGTGATGAATGTAATACCCAGGCCACGCAGACCAGGAGGTACGTCAGAGTACTTCATCTTCTCGCGGATACCCGCAAGAGCTACGATTGCCAGCAACCAGCCGATACCGGAGCCAACACCGTAAACCACAGATTCAGCAAAGTTGTAATCACGCTGTACCATGAAAGATACGCCACCGAAGATGGCACAGTTAACTGTGATCAGCGGCAGGAAAATACCCAGTGCGTTGTATAGCGGCGGGAAGAAGCGGTCCAGAACCATTTCCAGGATCTGTACCAGTGCCGCGATAACACCAATAAAGGTAATAAAGTTCAGGAAGCTCAGGTCAACGCCTGAAACAATCGCACCGTCTTTCAACAGCAGGTTGTAAATCAGGTTGTTCGCAGGTACGGCGATAGCCAGTACAACGGTAACCGCAACACCCAGGCCGAAAGACGTTTTAACCTTCTTGGAAACGGCCAGGAATGTACACATACCCAGGAAGAACGAAAGTGCCAGGTTCTCGATAAAGATCGAACGAACTAAAAGGCTTAGATAATGTTCCATGGTCCCCTTACTCCTTCGCTTCTACTTGTTCTGGACGGAAAATACGAATAGCCCAGATCATGAAACCGATCAGGAAGAACGCTGATGGTGCAAGCAGCATCATACCGTTTGGCTGGTACCAGCCACCTTCAGAGATCAGCGGTAGAACCTGAACACCGAATAGTTTGCCCGAACCCAGTAATTCACGGAAGAAACCAACAGTGATAAGTACGAAACCGTAACCCAGGCCGTTACCAATACCGTCGATAAGAGATGGCAGCGGCGCAGACTTCATCGCATACGCTTCTGCACGACCCATTACGATACAGTTGGTAATGATCAGACCAACGAATACAGACAGCTGCTTGGAGATGTCGTAAACAAAGGCTTTCAGTACCTGGTCAACCACGATTACCAGTGAAGCGATGATTGCCATCTGGGCAATGATACGCACACTGTTAGGAATGTGGTTACGGATCAGTGATACGAAAAAGTTAGAAAACGCCGTAACGAAAATTACCGCCAGCGTCATAACAAACGCTGTTTCTAGTTTGGTTGTTACTGCCAGAGCAGAACAAACACCAAGAACCTGAAGCGCGATTGGGT
Source organism: Photobacterium proteolyticum (assembly GCF_001939735.1). Lineage (GTDB taxonomy): Bacteria > Pseudomonadota > Gammaproteobacteria > Enterobacterales > Vibrionaceae > Photobacterium > Photobacterium proteolyticum. The sequence goes on along the minus strand of NZ_MJIL01000069.1, from coordinate 120,922 downwards.
TGTTGTCAACAACCGGCGCTAACAGAATCTTTTTCATTTCTTTAGCATCAGCCATTGTTTAGGCCTCCCTCACGAACCTTAGTCAGGAATGGACCAAAGCCCATGTCACCCAGCCAGAAGTCGAAGGTGTTCTGTACACCATTACCTGTCAAGGTTGCACCAGACAGACCATCTACACCGTATAGATCGCCGGCAGGAGCGCCACCTTTGACAACACGAATTGCTGGCTTGTTGTTCTCATCAAACAGCTTCTTGCCAACAAACTGAGCACGCCAGTTCGGGTTTTCTACTTCACCACCCAGCCCAGGAGTTTCTCCCTGCTCGTAGTAAGTAATACCCGATACGGTGTTGCCGTCTGTCTCGACTGCAACAAACGCGTACATCATTGACCACAGACCGTTACCGTGAACAGGCAGGATCAGTTTTTCAGTGTTGTCGCTTGCATCTTTAACCAGGTAAATCGTGGCAATATTCGCGCGGCGAATGATTTTTGCCTTGTCCTGATCACCAGACAGCTTGATAGACTGGCTAGGATCTTTAGCCGCGGCACGCTGCTTGTATTCAGCAGGTGCGACGCCAGCTTCAGATTGCTCGACAAACTCACCGGTTTCAAGGTTAACCAGCTTTGGTTCGATGAACTGATGGTAAGCTTCGGTTACGTTAGTGCCTTCTTCAAGCAGGCCAGCAACTGAAAGGATATTGCGCTGAACATCCAGTACGGCATTTTTCTGCTGAAGCGGACGCAGGCTAACGGCTGCGGTTGATACCACGATAGAGCACACTAAGCTCAATGCGATAACAACAATCAGCGTTTTCTTAATGCTATCGTTATTACTTGACATGACGAGCTAGTCTCCGTTTGATGTTGCCCTGAACCACTAGATTGTCAAATAGAGGTGCGAATAGGTTAGCGAATAGAATCGCCAGCATCATACCCTCTGGGTACGCCGGGTTAACTACACGTACCAGCACCGCCATAACACCGATGAGTGCGCCGTACCACCACTTACCTTTGTTGGTAAATGCCGCAGACACAGGATCGGTTGCCATGAACATCATACCGAATGCAAAACCACCCAGAACCAGGTGCCAGTGCCAAGGCATGCTGAACATTGCATTCGTGTCAGAACCAATGATGTTGAACAGAGTCGCCGTCGCAATCATACCAATCATGGTACCTGCGATGATGCGCCATGAAGCGATGCCCATGAACACGATCATTGCACCACCAAGGATGATAGCCAGCGTCGACACTTCACCGATTGAACCCGGGATGTTACCGATAAACGCATCCATCCAGCTGATTGCTTCGCCAGTCACCGTGTTGATCACACCAGCCTGGCCACCGTTCGCCCACTGGCTCAGTGCCGTTGCACCCGAGAAGCCATCTGCCGCAGTCCAAACCAGATCACCAGAGATCTGAGCCGGGTAGGCGAAGAATAGGAAGGCACGACCTGCAAGTGCAGGGTTCAGGAAGTTACGGCCTGTACCACCGAAGATTTCTTTCGCCACAACAACACCGAAGGTAATACCCAGTGCTGCCTGCCAAAGTGGTAGTGTTGGCGGAACGATAAGTGCGAACAGGATAGAAGTAACAAAGAAGCCTTCGTTAACTTCGTGCTTGCGCACCATACAGAAAAGCACTTCCCAGAAACCACCTACGGCAAAAACAACCGCGTAGATAGGCAGGAAGAAAGTCGCACCCAGTAGCATTTTGCTACCCCAGCCAGCGTCTGCCGACAAGGTGCCGCCTAGCATCTCTGTCAGCCAGTAGTGCCAGTCGCCTGCGATAATCGCAGCCAGCTGCTCACCGGCGTACATGTGGTTAAGTGCAACAACAGCCTGATGGCCGGTGTTGTACATACCCCAGAACATGGCTGGGAAAACGGCAAACCACACCATGATCATGATACGCTTCAAATCGATGCTATCACGAACGTGTGAGCCAGAACGCGTCACCTGACCCGGTGTATACATCAGAGTGGCAAACGCTTCATAAAGCGCAAACCACTTCTCATGTTTACCACCCGGCTCGAAGTGATGTTCAATTTGCTCTAGGAAATTCTTGAGGCTCATGAATTACCCTTCCTTCTCAATTGTATCCAGGCACTCACGTAGAAGTGGGCCGAACTCATACTTACCCGGGCATACGAATGTACATAGAGCCAGATCTTCTTCGTCAAGCTCTAGTGCACCTAGCTGCTGTGCACTGTCAACATCACCTGCACACAGGTCACGAAGTAGCAATGTCGGTTCAATATCAAGCGGCATTACTCGCTCGTAGTTACCGATTGGCACCATTGAACGCTCACTACCATTCGTCGACGTTGTCATATTGAACAACTGGCCAGGGAAGAACTGGCTAAGGAACGAGCGAGTCACAGAGAACTTGTTCTTACCTGGTGCAATCCAGCCAAGAAGCTCTTTCTCGCGACCTTCACGAAGTGCAGTGACCTGCAGGTGGTAACGGCCAAGGTAGGCATGAGCACCAATCGCATGCAGACCATTCAGTACTGAGCCTGAAAGCACACGCAACTCACCTGGCATTAGCTCGGCGTCGGTGATCTGATCGATAGCCGCACCAATTTGGGTACGGACCAGACGAGGGCTGTTTACAACAGGACCGGCAAGAGAAACAACGCGATCAGTGTATAGCTCACCAGTCAGGAACAGCTTACCGAATGCAATCACATCCTGGTAGTTGATGTGCCATGCCACGTTCTCCAGGTTTGCACCAAATAGCGTGTGGATATGGGTACCAACAAGGCCAGCAGGGTGTGGACCGTTGAATACATGCTCTTCGATATTGGCTTCATTCGAACGAGGCAGGCTAGCACCAGATTTACAAACCATCACCTTGTCGCTAGTCAGACGAGACAGAAGCGTCAGACCGGCTACAAAAGCATCGCTTTGTTCATTGATGATAACTTCCGGGCTGGCAGCCAGAGGATTGGTATCAATAGCGGTAACAAAGATAGCCTGAGTTTCTGCATCTACCGCTGGCACCTTGCTGAAAGGACGTGTACGCAGAGCCGTCCACATACCTGACTCAACAAGCTGCTCGACAACTTTGCTGCGCTCTAGCTGAGCCAGCTGAGCTGCATCGTAGCAGTTGAATGTTACTTGCTCGTCGCCTTCTACATCGATCACTACAGACTGTAGAACACGCTTCGCACCACGGTTAATTTCTGCAACCTTGCCGCTGGCTGGTGCAGTGAACTTAACGCCAGGGTTCTTCTTGTCTTCAAAAAGAACCTGGCCTTTTTTCACTACATCCCCTACGCGGATATGCATTGTAGGACGCATACCAACATATTCTTCGCCAAGCAAGGCGACTCGTGTGATGGTCTTACCATCATTTATCGCCTGGGCAGGAGTCCCTGAAATTGGGATATCCAAGCCCTTTTTTATTGTAATCATACGCACTTGCACTACATTAACGGGAAAAAGAATTTTCTATTGCGCAATTAAGACACGACTTTCCTTCGTCCGAAGCCGGTTTTAAACCAACACCGACACCGCAACATCCTATTAACTTACTTGTCACATAATTTGTGCCGAGTAATTTTGAGGCCGCGATTCTAGCATTAATCCACGTGTTTTTACTATGCCAAACCACGCTAAACGAGGTGAAAATCCGTGAACATTTCAAACGCAATAGGGTTATTCGGTTATAAGTTTGAGCCAACGCACAAATGTGAGAAGTAAGCTGATTTATCAAAACATTCTCACTTGAAATACTGCGTTAACAAAAAATCAATGCCAATGAAACAGTCATAATAATGGGGCAACAAAGCCCCATTTAAGTTGTTTATTTTTTGTCATATTTTGTTAATCAATATTCACATCAGCATTATCTGACACCCGACCATATTGACGGATATCCGCTAGAAACTGGCTATATGACGCATAGATCCGACCTAAGTCCGGATCACTGGCACTATTTTCATTCATCAATTGCTGTGTCAATAATTTCAGCTCAGCCAGCACCTCTTTGGGAAAAAGCCTGATCTCAACACCGTGCTCATTGACCAGCACATCCAGCGCCTGCACGTTCTTTACCATATACTCATCAAGCATATCCTGGTTAATGGCGCGTGCAGCCACTTCAATAATCTGTTTTAAATCATCAGGTAAGGCTTGGTATGCATTTTTATTAACCAAGAACTCCAGTGTCGTACTCGGCTCTTGCCACCCCGGATAATAGTAGTACCTCGCAGCATTATGTAAACCAAATGCCAAATCATTATAGGGACCAACCCACTCGGTGGCATCTATCGCACCGGTCTCAAGTGCCGTAAACAACTCACCGCCAGGCAAGCTGACCGGAATACCCCCCGCCCGCTTAAGCACATCTGCCGCAAACCCGGGCAGTCGCATCTTCAGCCCTTTAAGATCAGCGAGGGTATTAATTTCTTTATTAAACCAGCCGCCCATTTGAGCCCCGGTATTTCCTCCGGCCATAGGAATAACGCCATAGGGCTCATAGAGCTCCTGCCAGAGTTCAAGGCCACCGCCATAGTGCAGCCAGGCATTCATTTCCTGAGCCGTCATACCAAAAGGAGTCGCAGAAAAAAACGATGCTGCTGGAATTTTATCCTGCCAATAGAAGGCTGCCGAATGCCCCATCTGAGCCGTTCCTTTCGACACCGCATTGAACACATCGAAACTGGGAACCAGTTCACCGGCGCCGTATACCTTTATGATCAGCCGGCCACCACTGAGCGCATTGACTTTATCGGCAAACCGCTCGGGAGCCAATCCCAGGCCCGGAAACCCTTTTGGCCACGAGGTAACCAGTTTCCATTCCACGGCCTTGACCTGTTGGTCTTTCTTATCGCTGCCCTGCTCACCACAGCCGGCCAACCCCATAGCAAGCACTAATCCGATTACGATTTTACGACTACGTTGTATCATTGAATTCCCTTCTACTATCTGAACGGCCGCTGCAAAAGTCACAGAGGTTCAAGTTCTTAACAGTATAGTCAGCTCACCATCGCTGACAGCTGCCTATCTCGGCAATCACCAAAAGGCAGGCTCCGCATCTCCAATGAAGGTAAATGCAATAATACGCGAATAATCAAGATAATGATGCCTGCAGATTCAAAGTTTATAACTAAAAAAACCGCAGCAAAGTGCGGTTTATCAATCAGTTCGGAGCTAATCAGGTCACTCAGTCTCCCAGTTTTGAGCCGCCTCCGCAAGCCGGTGACGCAGGCGCGCCGTCAACCAGGCTCTGCCATTCACTTTCGGTATAGGTGTGAATCGCCAGGGCATGGATACTGTGGGCCAACTCTTCGGCAAGCGCAGAATTGACAGCACGATGACGGCCAATCAGGCGAACACCATCAAACTGCTTGCTCACGACCACCACCTTAAAATGGCTTTCCGATCCTGGCGGAACATTATGCATGTTACTCTCGTTAACCACTTCGAGATGCAAAGGCTCAAAGACTTGCTGCAGTTTTTCTTCTATACGTTCCTGGATCATTACTCTCACCTTTATCGCCATGCGATAGCCACTAAACCGCCACGAAACAACTAGCCGCTTTTACTTTAAATATCCGCTAGTCAGGTAACGACCGTAATTAATCAGTCCCAAAAGCCGGGTTTTAGTTTGCAGCGCAGGCATGTTCTGCGAAAATGGACAACTCAATTCACTGTAAACATACCCTAAAGTAACCGGTAATGAAACCAGAGCTAACCCTGCACGAGCGTACGCTGACACTCAAGCGCTACCCTGTAAGAAAAAACGAAACCCTGCAAGCATGGGATGCCGCGGATGAATATCTCATCAACCATACCCAGGAGATGGCCCTGGATCCTCAGCGACCAATTCTCATCATGAATGACAGTTTCGGTGCGCTAAGCTGCTGGTTCACTCACAAAGGCTGCGTCACCAGCGTCACTGACTCGTTTATCGCCCGGCAAGGCTGCCTCGCCAATCTCGATGCCAACCAGCTACCGCATGTCAATATCGTCGACTGCCTGGCTGAACTACCGGAAAATCCGCAGCTGGTGTTAATTAAGCTGCCAAAAAACAATCGCCTGCTTACCTGGCAGCTACAGCAGCTTTGTAACCTGTTACCAGAGGACTGTACTGTCATAGGTGCTGCAAAGGCCAAAGATATCCATACCTCGACGCTGAAGCTGTTTGAGAAGCATCTGGGTGAAACCAAAACATCCCTGGCGGTCAAAAAAGCCCGCCTGATTTTCTGCCGGCCTAAGCCGGTGATGGCGAAACCACTTCCGGCTCCGCAGCAGTGGGAAGTTCCTGAGCATGAACTGACAATCACCAACCATGCCAATGTCTTCTCTAGTGACAGCCTGGATATTGGCGCCCGCCTGCTGCTGGAACATATCCCGCAAAACGACAAATATCGCGACATTATCGATCTAGGTTGCGGCAACGGTGTTATCGGCCTTAAAGCCGCTCGGCTGAATCCCCATGCATCCGTCACCTGTGTCGACGAAAGCTATATGGCTGTCGCCTCATGCCAGGCCAACGCGAAACTTAACCTGCACGCACCGGATCAGCTGACAGCCAAAGTGACCAACTGCCTGGATGGGCTTGAGCACGACAGTGCCGATCTCATTCTATGCAACCCACCGTTCCACCAGCAAACCGCCATCACCGATCATATTGCCTGGCAAATGTTTTGTGACTCAAAGCAAGTTCTCAGAGCTAAAGGCCAGTTAATTGTCATTGGTAACCGCCACCTGGGCTACGATGGGAAACTTAGACGCTTATTTGGTAATGTGTCGGTCATCGCCCAGAATAATAAGTTTGTGGTTTACCGTTCAGGAAAATAACCCAATGTTTTACTATTGAGCCGTTGTCTGCTCACAACAGCTTTTGTTAAGGATAGAAATAAATATGAAGAAGCTCTTTGTTGCCGCCACTGTCTTGGCACTTACTGCCTGTACGGCACCATCTGAACCACAGCTAACCATTGCGCCGACGCCAGTTGTTAGTACCCAGGCTAACGCCCAGGGTAAGTCCCTGAGTCTGGAAAGCCGCGACCTGAGAACGGCTCAGTTTATAGCGGTTGTCGACAGCGGCCGCCAGAACGTTCAGCCTCTGCACGCGACACAAAACTTACGCGTCACGCTAGAACAAGCCCTGTCTCGCCAGCTGAGATCACAAGGTTACGCCATTACGCAAGATAGTCAGGGAACCATGCGCCTGGACATCCTTGAAGCAATGATCAACGTCAAGCACAGCATGATGAGCCATGAGCTTAACAGCAAACTTCAGCTTCAGTTGGTTATCGAGTCCCCGACCGGCAAGTTCGTCAAGCGCTACTCCGGCAAGTCCGAACGTAACGGTGCGATGAGTGCGTCAATGGGAGATATGGAAGAAGCAATGAACAGCCTGATCACAGCAGTACTAAAAGACATCCATTCAGATCCTGAACTGAACAACTACATGCAGGAGAACCTGTAATGCGTCGCTACCTTGTCGCTTTGCTATTGAGCTTTGCGTTGCCCGTCAGTGCCACGCAAGTATTGATGACGACGAACCTTGGCGAACTCACCATTCAACTGGATGAGAAAAAAGCCCCGCTATCGAGCCAGAACTTTCTGCGCTACGTCGAAGACGGTAGCTACGTCGGTACCATTTTTCACCGCGTGATCCCGGGCTTTATGGCCCAGGGCGGTGGCTTTGACAAAGATTTGCAGCGCCGGCCAACCTATCCGCCGATCAAAAACGAGTCAACCAACGGCCTGAGCAATGCCCGCGCAACCATTGCAATGGCACGCACTCAAGATCCTGACTCGGCAACTCGCCAGTTCTATATCAACTACCAGAACAACTCGTTTTTGGACGCTCAGGGCAGCCGTCCTGGTTATGCCGTATTCGGCAAAGTTGTGAAGGGCTTCTCAGTTATTGAAAAAATGGCTGAAATTCCTACTACAACTATCCGATCTATGGGTATGAAAGATGTCCCGCAGCAGCCTATAGTTATTAAAGCTATTACTATTATCAAAGAGTAGGCTAACGTCACCTGGCCGTTAGCCTACGACCAGGTGACTGCTATGCTAACACTGATCTCATCCCGGCCAGATGTGTCTTCTGAATTGGTCAATCAGCATATCGCTGACTACGCCCCCGCCCTGGCATTAAGCGCCTTAGGTACATTGAGTGGCGATGTCAGCTACGACTCCATGAGTAAAACCTGTTCTGAACATCTCCGTGATTGGTGGAAGCTCTCAGTCGCATCGGGAACGCCAGCCGACAGTTATGAATCGGCCTATTGGTACTTGCTCCACCTGCTTGAGTCACTGGAAGAGCACGAATTACTGGGTAACAACTTCATTCAGTTTAAAGTGACAACGACGGCCCAGTTTTTGCTCGGGTTGGGCGAACACCAGAAAAAAATGCAAGGGATTAGGCCGTAATAAGGAACAGAATTCCGCAGCCCCCCACCCTAGCCCTCCCCTTCAAAAAGGGAGGGAACAAGAGCCAACTCTTCCCCCTCTCCTTAACTCTGGGATTTCACCCCTCAATCTTTTACTGTCATTTTACTGAAGTTCCCAGTAGCTTAGATTTATAATCGAGGGAAAACGGCAACATTGCGATGATTCAGGGGAAGTAATGGAACAATCTATCAAGGAAAACAAACTAGGCTGGCGCGTCTATTTCGAAAAGAAAGTGCTGATCATGCTGGCACTGGGCTTTTCTTCCGGCCTGCCTCTGTTGCTGGTTTTCGGCACCTTGTCATTCTGGCTCCGGGAAGCAGAAGTTAGTCGAACCGATATCGGCTTTTTTAGCTGGGTCGCTTTGGCCTATGGCTTTAAGTGGATCTGGTCTCCCCTGATTGACCGTTTTCCCGTTCCTGTACTCTCGCGGCTATTAGGCCGCCGCCGCGGCTGGATGGTATTTTCCCAGCTCTTAATCATCGTCTCGCTATGCGGTATGGCCTTTAGTAACCCGCAGGTCGATTTGGTACAGTTGGCTGTTTTTGCCGTCATTGTTGCCTTTTCATCGGCCTCGCAGGATATCGTCATTGATGCCTACCGTATCGAGTTAGCCACAGAACGCCTCCAGGCTGCCCTTGCCGCTGCCTATATGACAGGCTACCGGTTGGCTATGATCATGGCCGGTGCAGGAGCCCTCGCTTTTGCAGCTTGGCTTGGATCCGACAGTGGCTATGATGCCAATGGCTGGAAGCAAGCCTACTTCATCATGGCATCACTCATGCTTGTCGGCTTGATCACGGCACTTTGTATCCACGAGCCCAACATCGACAACTCGGAAATTGACAATGTAGAACGAGAATTCCGCCATCAGCTCACAGACAACGGTATGATGCCGCAACTGGCCAGAATCATCGCCTGGTTCTATACTGCTGCCGTCATGCCGTTCAAAGACTTTTTCTCCCGGTATGGCCGTGATGCCCTGCTCATTCTGGTACTGATTGGCTGCTACCGGATTTCAGATGTTGTCATGGGGGTGATGGCCAACGCTTTCTATGTCGATATGGGCTTTACCAAAACAGAAGTTGCTTCGGTATCAAAAGTCTACGGCGTGATCATGACCTTGCTTGGCGCCGGGCTGGGCGGCATTCTTGTCAGCCGATTCAAGACACTTGGTATTCTGGCGTTGGGGGCCATACTTTCCGCCGGCACCAATATTCTGTTCATGGTGTTTACCTATATGGGAAACAGCCTGCCTATGCTGACGCTGGTGATATCAGTTGACAACCTGAGCGCTGGTATTGCAACAGCGGCTTTCATTACCTATATGTCAAGCCTGACCAATGTGGCCTTTTCAGCCACGCAATATGCACTATTTAGCTCAATTATGCTCTTATTCCCTAAGTTTATTGCTGGTTTTTCAGGCCTTTATGTCGATACTTTCGGATATAACATTTTCTTCTTAACAACCGCGCTGATCGGCTTGCCGGTTTTGCTACTGATCTACGCTGTAGACAAGACCTCGAGCTCCTCCTCGGAAGCCAGCTCTGAAGCTGGCTGAGCAACCAATTTCACAGCATCATTAAGCATCATCTCCAACCGGAAGTATTCTGTTGATGAAGAATACTTCCGCCCTTCATTCATCTCACTTTTCTCTGCCGGTCCCCCCCTCAAAACAGCGGTTAGATAAGCGCTTTATCATTTAGTTCAGAAAAATTTCATTTAAAGCACTAAAAACAACGATCGAGATCACCATTACCATCATTTGCAATCGATTACAAAGGATCCCGGTCACGTTTGGGAAAGGATTGCGCAATCGTTACATTCACAAGAGTGACATAAAACAATAGAATCACCGCCATAAATACGGACAACGTATAAATAAGTCCGAAAGATAAAACACAATTAGCGAGGCTTCACCATGCGTAAATCACTAGTAGCACTTAGCGTTCTAGCTGCAACAGCTCTACCTGCCGCAGTTAATGCAGCAGATTACTCTGACGACATCCACAAGAATGACTACAGCTGGTCTCAGTTCAACCTGATGTATGCTTTTGACGAGCTACCAGGCGAATCAAGCCACGACTACCTGGAAATGGAATTCGGCGGCCGCTCTGGTATCTTCGACCTATACGGTTACGTTGATGTATTCAATCTAACCAACGACAGCAGCAGCGACAAAAACGGTGCAGAAAAAATCTTCATGAAGTTCGCACCTCGTATGTCTCTTGATGCGGTAACTGGCAAAGACCTGTCTTTCGGCCCTGTTAAAGAACTTTACATAGCTGGTCTATTCCAGTGGTCAGGTAATGCCGGTAACACTGGCATCCAGATGAACAACGATGGTACGCCAAAGCTTGATGAAAATGGCAAGCTTCAATATCAGGCAAACGGCGTAAACCAAGCATTCGTTGGTCTGGGTTCTGACGTAGAAGTGCCATGGCTAGGTAAAATTGGCCTGAACGCATATGCCCTATACGACATCAACAACAAAGACTGGAACGGTTATCAAGTTTCTACCAACTGGTTCAAACCATTCCACTTCTTCGACAACGGCAGCTTCCTGTCTTACCAGGGTTACATCGATTACCAATTCGGTTTGAACAATGATGTTCCAGGCCTAACAACTTCAAACGGCGGCGCTATGTTCAACGGCCTGTACTGGCACTCTGAGCGCTACGCTGTAGGTTACGGCCTGAAAGCATACAAAGATATCTACGGTTTGAAAGATGGTGGCTTTGCAGGTAAAACATCTGGCGTTGGCCACTACATTGCTGTTACCTACAAGTTCTAAGTTAATTTGTACATAGCGAGATGAAAGGCGCCTTGGGCGCCTTTTTGTTATTTACGACGTATATATCTCGAAAATAAGATTGAAATTACTTACGAGACACCCCGGCTTTCTAGTTCATTTTCTTCCATATTTTTCCCGACTTCTTTCCCTACAACTGAGAAATACGACTTAGTAATAAGACAGAAGCACAGCGCTGAGAATATGCGCTAGCCTTTGCTGTATGAGCGCGAAGTATATTTTCACTCCTACAACACGCTCACGGCATACTTCTTGTCATGCCTTTCCAGACTGTGGCTATAACCTAGAAAAGCAAACTGACGAGAAGAACAACAAGCAATGGCAAATGGTTAGCGGGAAGTCATCATGTATAAAACTCTGGCAGCTCTTAGTATCAGTTCCGCCCTCGCTCTTTCCGGTGCGAGCTTCGCCGTCGACTATTCCGACGACATCAGAAAAAATGACTATAAGTGGTTCACTTTAAACCTGATGCAAAGTATCAACAACCGTATCCCTTTCGGGTTCCAGGATGATACCTACTTCGAGATGGAGTTTGGCGGCCGTTCCGGTTGGCTGGATCTCTACGGGTATCTGGACGTCTTCGATGTGCTTAACTCCAGTAACTCGGACCGAAACAAGCCTGAAGGCAGCAATGACTTTGCAGATAACTTCTTCTTCAAGTTTGCACCAAGAGCGTCATTAGATGCACTAACGGGCAAGGATCTTTCCTTCGGGCCGGTTCAGGAACTCTATATTTCTACAGTTACCAATGTGGGTGATAATGCCCTGTTCGAACACTACATTGGAATAGGTTCGGATGTTGAGGTTCCCTGGTTCGGGAAAATGGGGCTCAATACCTATGCCCGCTATGTCCGAGAAAATTTCGGGGCAGACAACGAAAGTGAGTGGGATGGCTACATGATTTCCACCAACTGGTTCAAGCCTTGGTATACCCTCAGCAGCGGCGATTTCATCACCTATCAGGGGTACCTGGATTATAAATTCGGTGCCTCGAAGATATCAGATGATGTCAACCGGACAACAACAGCGGTTGAATGGTTCAACGGTATTTACTATCACACCCCGCAGTGGGCTTTTGGCTATGGTGCTAAGTACTACCACAATATGGCGCTGTTCAAAGACGGTGGTTTTGCCGGCGACACCACAGGCTGGGGTCACTACTTCTCGATCAACTACAAATTCTGACCAGACGGATTCTACTCTTTTCTGGCTTTCAGTGGCGCATCCATAGCAATATGAATGCGCCTTCTTTTGCCTGTTCTCCCTCTCCAGCAGAAAATGCTATCCTGCTTTCCTCGTATAGCTCTCAGTATAAGTAACGTTAAAATACTGGCGCCAATTGAAATAAACACAAAAAGGAGGGTTCAGGTGAAATTAACCGTTGTCGGTGCCGGTGCCGTCGGCCGTTTATGGGGATGCAAACTATCGCTGCAGCACGATGTTCATTTTTGGACCCGGGATAACGCCCCGAGCCTGACAGTGCAGCTCAATCCGTTAGCGGCCAATGATAAGTCGACAATCTGCCACTTTTCAGCTAACCAGCCCCCTGTGCTAACCGATGCGGACTGCATTCTCGTCATCGTCAAAGCGTTTCAGGTCACGCAGGCTCTTAAGGACATCCGCCGTCACCTAAGACCGGAAACACCGGTCATTATTATGCACAACGGGATGGGAAGTCAGGACATAGCCCGTAAACTGTTACCGAAAAACCCGTTACTCTACGCCACTACGGCGCAGGCAGCTTTTCGCCCCGATGAGCAGCAGGTCAGTCATACCGGCATCGGGCAAACCTGGCTAGGCGCCCTGAACACGACAGGCAAAAAGCATAAAGCGCTGGCTGATGAACTGGACTATGCCCTTCCCCCCTGTCAGTGGCATGATGATATCGCCTACCCGCTGTGGCAAAAACTGGCTATCAACTGTGCCATCAACCCACTGACAGCGATTCACCAGTGCCGTAACGGTGAACTGGCCAATCAAAACTACAGCCAGCAGCTCACAGATATCTGCCACGAAGTCGCCCAGGTTATGACCGCTGAGGGCTATCCAATAAACAGCGATGAGCTGAAGCAACTGGCCGACAAGGTGATTAAAGCCACCAGCCAGAACTTTTCTTCTATGAATCAAGATATTTGCCAGCATAGACCCACTGAAATCGACTATATTACTGGCTATCTGATTGTCCGGGCTAAAGCACACGGGATCACCGTTCCGGTCAATACCCGGCTATGGCAACAAATTAAACAACTGGAGCAACACAATAATGACCAATGACGCTCAGCAACGTCCAATCAAAGTGGCGGTCTGTATCGCCCCTGGCACCGAAGAAATGGAAGCGATCAACACTATCGATATCCTGATCCGAGCCGGCTTTGAGGTCACCACAGCCAGCGCAGCCTCTGACGGCGCATTAATCGTCGAGGGCTCACGCGGGATCAAGCTGGTGGCTGATGTCGCGCTGGTGTCGATTGCCGACGACCCTTTTGACTGTGTTGTCCTGCCCGGTGGCCTTGGCGGTGCAGAGTGCTTCCGCGACAGCCCGTTACTGATCGAGTTCGTCAACCAGCATAAATATGACGGCAAACTGGTGGCAGCGATTTGTGCCTCACCGGCCGTAGTGCTTGAGCACCATCAAATGTATCCGAAGGCTATTATGACGGCGCACCCGGCCTTCATGGAGCAGATCCCGGAAGATCGTCGCCGTACCAAGCGTGTCGTCTTTGATGTCAACGGCAACCTGCTGACCAGCCAAGGGCCGGGCACCTCGCAGGAGTTCGCCCTGGAAATTGTCGTTCGTCTGGCAGGCAAGGAGAAGGCCGCAGAAGTGGCCAAGCCAATGGTGGTATGGCCGAACATGCACTACGACGTGCTGCCGAGGGTGTAGGCTGTTTTACTTACCCCTAGCCCTCCCCTAAAAAGAGGAGAGAACAAAGAATGCTCCTCCCACTTTTCAAGTGGGAGGACGGGAGGGGGTTAGCAGGCCCCAATAACAAAACGAGAGCCATTTGGCTCTCGTTATTATTGAGTGCGTTTAAGGCCTATCCCTTTTACGGACGATACACCTTAACGTTATCAAAACCGTTTTCTTTCAGGTACAGTGCCTGAAGGCGGCTCATCACACCACGGTCACAGTACAGCAGATAGGTGTTGTCATGCGGCAAATCGCCAAACTGTGTCGCCAGTTTGTAGAACGGCAGATGCTTAACCTCGACGTTTTCAATTTCCAGCGGGTTTTCATCTTCTTCGTCCGGGCTGCGAATATCGAGGACAATGGCACCATTGTCGATCTGATCAACTAGCTCAATCTCCGGCGCCTGCTCCTGGCTTTCTTTTTCGATGTCACGAATATCAATCACACGGGCCTCTTGAACCACACGATCAAGCACTGCAAAATCAAATTTCGCCTCTTCAGTTTCCAGCTTTTCTTTTACTGCTTTCACTGTCGGGCTCTTGGAGATGACACCACAGAATTCCGGCATGGTTTTGGCGAAATCTTCGGTACCAATATCACGCGCGACATTAATGATGTCTTCTTTGTCCCAGTTAATAAGCGGACGCAGGATCAAAGTATCAGTCACGTTATCGATATGGCGCAGGTTGGTCAATGTCTGGCTTGAAACCTGACCGAGAGCTTCACCAGTAACCAGCGCCTGAAGACCCAAGCGTTCGGCAACCTGGCCGGCAGCACGCATAAACATACGCTTAAGCACAACCCCCATCTGACCATCGGCCACATTTTCCAGGATTTCGGCAACTACCGGTTCGAAGTCAATCGCAATAAATTTAACTTTGGCTGATGAGCCGTATTTTTTCCAAAGGAAGTGCGAAACCTGCTTAACACCGATTTCATGAGCCGGGCCGCCAAGGTTGAAGAAACAGTAGTGCACCTTGCTACCGCGCTTGATATGCAAATAGCTCGATACACCCGAGTCAAAGCCACCGGAGATCAGACTCAGCACATCTTCCTGAGTCCCCAGAGGGAAACCACCCAGACCTTTATGACGCGCCAGCACTTGATTCAGCTTGTCCTGAGCAACTTCGATTTTTACGGTAACGTCCGGATTTTTCAGTTTGACAGAAGCAGATTCAATCGCCTGATTCAGGCCGCCACCTACGTAGCGCTCCAGTTCAATCGAGGTGAAGTCATGTTTGCCAGTTCGCTTGGCGCGTACACAGAACGTCTTGCCTTCAATCTGGTCGCGGACGTGTTCTAGAGTCTGCTCGTAGATATCGTGCATGTCAGTGAAGTCACTTTGCTTCACTTCCAGCGAATGGTGAATACCAGGCGTTTGCGTTAATACCGCCAGAACCTGATCACGAATGCTGTCATCTTTTGATGACACTTCGATGTGACTACGGCGATTTTGTACCGCTACTGAATCGGACAAACGCTGAACAATAATGCGGATGTTGCTTTCCAGGATTTTGGTGAAGCGCTTTCGGACAGAATCACTCTTTACAAAAATCTCAGGATGGGGTTTAACGATAAATTTCATAACACGCTTCGCTACACTGGGCCAAACAATACCAAAAGGATTAATCCTAAAAGGGATCAAAGGCGCGGATTATACAGCAAGCAGGCTGTTGCTGAAACAATGATATACAGAGAGGGTCCCCTTCCCTGTATATCATTCCACTATTAGGTTTAGTGTAGGCTTAATTTTCAGCGCTAGGCACTTCATCCGAATAATACGGTTCACCCTGCATGATGGAAATCTCGACCCGGCGGTTTTCTTTGCGCAGCGCCTCAGTCTTGTTGTTGTTCAGCGGTGCCGTATCGGCCAACCCGACCACCCGCAGACGCTTGTGTTCGAAGCCATCCACTTTTTCCATCTCCTGGGCAACCGACACGGCGCGTTGTGCCGACAAGTCCCAGTTTGAGCGGTAGAGCTCTGAATCCAATTTCTGGTTATCAGTATGGCCGGAGACACGGATCACGCCGGGTACATCCTTGACCAAGTCGGCAACCTGCCTCACCAACGGCCTGAACTTGGGCTGCAAGAAAGCTGAACCTGCAGGGAACGATCCTTTCTCCTTGATCCGGATAACGACCTGCTGACCGAAACTTTCCACTTCAACTGCCCCGTCCTGGATCTCACGATCAAGCGCCTTCTGCAGAATTTCCATCAACTGCTCCTGTGATTCCGACAGTTCAGAATCACTATTCTGCTTCTGCTCGGTCGACAAGTCAGCACTCTGTCCGCCCGTCATCTTGCCGGCGTCTCGCTGGGTACCGCCGGCCCTGTCGGATTCGCCCTCATGAAAATCCAGCGAACGCTGGGTCATATCAATCGTCTGCTGCATGATGACTTCAATCGGCGTCGGCTCCGGACGCCCGGGACGAAACTCCTGGGCAATCACGCTGGTTCCTTTCGGAATATCTTTCACTTCCAGCATATTTTGAACACCGAAAGCAAACTTCATCGAACCGGCAATTTGCTTAAACTTCAGTACATCCATCTCTGAGAAGGACAGCAGAAGTACAAAGAAACACATCAGCAATGACATCAAATCGGCGAAGGTACCCATCCAGGCCGGTAGCCCCGGGGGGGGACATTTGCATTCTTCTTCCATCGTCCCTCCTGTTACTCGTCGCCGTCGATGCTACGTTTCTTCTCGTTCAGATAATTTTTCAGATAGCCGTCAATCACCCGCGGGTTCTGGCCGTCCTGAATAGCCAGCACCCCGTCGAGGATAAGGCGACGATTCAATTTTTCTTCGTCCTTGCGCAGCTGTAATTTGGCAGCAATTGGCAGCATCACCATGTTCGCCAGAACCGCACCGTAAAGCGTGGTCAAAAGAGCAACGGCCATCGCAGGGCCAATCGATTTGGGGTCATCCATGTTGGACAGCATCGCAACCAGACCGATCAGCGTACCGATCATCCCCATCGCCGGTGCTACATCGCCGAGAGCCTTGAAAATACCCGCCCCCAGCTCGTGGCGCTCATTGGTCAGGGCGATATCTTTTTGCAGGGTTGCCCGGACAACATCGGCGTCATGACCGTCAACCAGCAAGTCTATGCCTTTGCGCAAAAAAGAGTTTTCCACTTCCATTTCTTCCAGCGCTAGAAAACCGCCCTTACGGGCCGCATCAGCCATCTCAACCACCTTGGCAATCAAGTCCTCAGGATTGTCCGTCTTGAACATAAAGGCCTTGGCGGCAATTTTCGCTGCACCGAAAAACTGCCCGACGCTGTATTGCATCAATGCAACAAACATCGAGCCACAAAATACGATCAAAATCGACTGCGTATCAATGAACATACTGATACTACCGCCCAGTACCATCGCCATAATAACGAAGGCAAATGACCCGATTAAACCTATGAGGGTAGCCAAATCCACCGGTAATTCTCCAACTTGCGACACGTAGCCAAAATGATTTCTGTGGCTATTCTAACCAACTCAGACTATATCGGCACCATTGAATTTTGATTTAGCTTTCTTGACAGCAAAACTCGAAAATAACTGTTGGTGACACAGAATCCTGTGACATAATTTGACGCTGTAAACTCTCTACGTTATTTTTCCTGCACTTAAATCATAGTGAACCCTTTATGGCAGCTAAAAAACCTGAAAATATGGCGTTTGAAGCCGCACTGGATGAACTAGACAGCATCGTAAATGAGCTGGAATCCGGTGACATTGCGCTAGAAGATGCGCTGAAAAAATTTGAGCGTGGCATTGCGCTTGCCCGTAGCAGCCAGCAAAAACTGACTCAGGCCGAGCAGCGAGTAGAGATTCTGCTTCAGGCAGATGATGAAGCCCCCCTGACTGAATTTGATGCCGATAATGAATAAAAACACTTCCCTGTCACAGTCTCTGCAGTATTACCAGCAGCGTAATAACCAGCAGCTGGCACAATGGATCTCGGCTCAGCCGTACGCTGAACAGCCTCTCATCGAGGCCATGAAGCACGGTACATTGCTGGGTGGCAAACGTGCTCGCCCTTTCCTGACCTATGTAACAGGCCAGATGCTTGGTGCCGATTGTGCTAATCTTGATACTCCGGCGGCGGCAGTGGAATGCATTCATGCGTATTCGTTAATTCATGACGATCTACCGGCAATGGACAACGATGACTTGCGCCGTGGTCAGCCAACCTGCCATATTGCCTTTGACGAGGCGACAGCCATTTTGGCTGGCGACTCGCTGCAGACGCTGGCTTTTGAAATTCTGGCAACCGGTCCCTTGAGCGCAGACGGGGAGACCTACCGTATCCAGATGATAAGAGAACTGGCACAGGCATCAGGCGCGGCCGGCATGTGTATGGGACAGGCGCTGGATCTGGCGGCAGAGGGACAGGATGTCACGCTGCAGGAACTGGAAACCATCCACAAACATAAAACCGGTGCCTTGATCCGCTGTGCGATTCGCCTCGGGGCACTTGCCGCCGGTAACAAAGGTGCCGAGATACTGCCGCAGCTCAATCAATATGCGGATGCTATCGGCCTGGCCTTCCAGGTTCAGGACGATATTCTGGACGTTATCAGCGACACGGAAACCTTGGGCAAACCGCAAGGTTCAGATCTCGAACTGGAAAAAAGTACCTACCCGGCCTTACTCGGATTGGAAGGTGCGAAGCAAAAAGCTCAGCAACTTTATCAAGAAGCGCTACAAGCATTGGACGCAATACCCTACAATACAGACCAATTAGAAGTTTTTGCCCGATACGTCATCGAGCGCAATAACTAAAAAACAGTAAAAGCGCCGAAATGTTATGACACTGGATATTTCAAAATACCCTCATCTGGCTCTGGCAAACACTCCAGATGAACTCCGCTTGTTGCCAGTCGACAGTCTACCAGCTGTCTGCGACGAGCTACGTACCTACTTACTGAAGTCAGTAAGCCAAAGCAGCGGTCACTTTGCCTCCGGCCTTGGTGCCGTCGAGCTGACGGTTGCCCTGCACTATGTCTACAACACACCGTTCGATCACCTCATCTGGGACGTCGGACACCAGGCATACCCGCACAAAATACTTACCGGCCGCCGCGAGGCGATGTCGACGATCCGTCAGAAAGACGGAATCCACCCATTCCCGTGGCGTGAAGAGAGCGAATATGACGTTCTATCCGTCGGCCACTCGTCAACATCAATCAGTGCCGGACTGGGGATGGCGATTGCCGCGGAAAAAGAAGGCCTCGGCCGCAAAGTAGTCAGCGTGATCGGCGATGGCGCTATCACTGCCGGGATGGCATTTGAAGCGATGAACCATGCCGGTGATGTCCACTCGGATATGCTAGTGATCCTGAACGACAACGAGATGTCGATTTCAGAAAACGTGGGTGCAATGAATAACCACCTTGCGCGCTTGTTGTCCGGTAGCCTATATACCACCATTCGTGAAGGCGGAAAGAAAGTACTGTCTGGTGCGCCGCCGATCAAGGAACTGGTCAAGCGCGCTGAAGAGCATATCAAAGGCATGGTTGTTCCCGGCACCATGTTCGAGGAGCTTGGTTTTAATTATATCGGCCCTGTCGATGGCCATGACGTCGATGAACTGGTCAATACCCTGAAGAACATGCGTAACCTCAAAGGGCCGCAGTTCCTTCATATCATGACCAAGAAAGGCAAGGGCTATGCCCCGGCCGAAGCGGATCCGATTAACTATCACGCCGTACCGAAGTTTGATCTGACCCAGAACCCGATTCCGAAAACCAAGAGCCAACCAACGTTCTCCAATATCTTTGGCGACTGGCTATGCGACATGGCCGAGCAAGACAGCAAGCTAATGGCGATTACCCCGGCCATGCGCGAAGGCTCTGGCATGGTTCGGTTCTCGAAAGCGTTCCCCGAGCAGTACTTTGATGTTGCCATTGCCGAGCAACATGCAGTGACTCTGGCAACAGGCATGGCTATCGGTGGCTACCACCCGGTTGTTGCCATCTATTCAACCTTCTTGCAGCGCGGCTATGATCAGCTGATCCACGATATCGCGATCATGGATTTACCGGTTATGTTTGCCATTGACCGCGGCGGCCTGGTCGGTGCCGACGGGCAGACGCACCAAGGTTCGTTTGACCTGAGCTTCATGCGCTGTATCCCCAATATGGTGATCATGGCGCCAAGTGACGAAAACGAATGTCGCCAGATGCTCTATACCGGCCACCAGCATCAGGGGCCGAGTGCGGTACGCTACCCGCGCGGCAGCGGTACCGGCGTCGTGCCGAATCGCGAAATGACCGCCATGGAGATAGGGAAAGGGATTGTTCGCCGTCAAGGTGAGAAAATCGCTATCCTCAACTTCGGAACCACCCTGAGCTATGCGCTGGAAGCGGCTGAAAATCTTAACGCGACCGTGGCTGATATGCGTTTCGTCAAGCCTCTCGACGAGGCGTTGATCCTGGAGCTGGCGGCAACCCACGACACCTTGGTCACCGTCGAGGAGAATGCCATTGCCGGTGGTGCCGGGAGCGGTGTGAACGAGTTCCTGATGAAGCGAAAAGTGCTCAAGCCGGTACTGAACATCGGCCTGCCGGATCGCTTTATCGAACAAGGCACTCAGGCGGAACTCCATGCCCAGCTCGGCATTGATGGTCCGGGCATCGAGAAGCAGGTAAAAGCCTACATCGACTAACAAAGATAACGCCCTGGCCCGGTAGCTTTCTTGGCAGCCGGGTTCGGGTGTTAGAAGCTCTCCCCGACCACCGTCACATTGGGCCAGGGAACCTTTTTCAGTACCGCCCCCTCGTACCCCCCCAGCTCGATATAGCGCATAGGCTCCCCCAGCGAACCGTCATAGTTTATACGCTGATACTCTCCCGGCAGGGATATCCGCATGGGTTTGGCCAGCAAAAAACCTTTCTGGTTTCTTTCCTTAACGGCCCGGTAAACAACCAAGCCTTCGCTGTAACGGCGTGCAATCACTCCTTCCCGGGGAAAATCTCCAAACCAGCCGGAGCGGTAAAGCCAGAACCAGTTTGCCGGTTTCAGCGCAATATCCGATATCATCGATGCCGATGTTTTTGCCTTATCGCCCTTGTTTTCCCAGATCACCGCCTTGTGCCCTTTAGGGATATTAACTGGCCGGCCGATATCAATTTCCAGCATTCCCGTCGGCTGGTATACCCAGTTTTTCGGTACTCCCTGCCGGTACCAGTTTCGCAACGTCGTATTGCCACTGCCATAAAAATAGGTTTGGTTCCAACTGTGGAAAAAGGTATAGCCGGGCAGGTTAAAAAAGTAGTATTGGGCCAGCCCGGTTTCTATATCCCGCTGCCAGGCAAGATCAGAAGAAGGGGCCAGCTCGCTGCGTCCCCCTTTCACCGACGCCATGATGACACTCTTGTCACCAGCCTTGGCCAACGCAAAAGTCTCCCAGGCACGCTGCATCTTCTGCAAACCCATCGCCGGGGTGAGATAATGTTCCCGCAACCAGAGATCAATGACATCACGCAACTGCACCGGCCATACCGAATAATGCCAGAGGTTGATCTCCGAGATATTCGCAGCCAACCAAGTGGTTTGCGTTTTCTTTTTCACCCGGAGCAAAAAATCGGCCAGTTGCTTGGCATACTCTGTTGCCGCATCTGTCGTACCTGCCTTGAATGGCAGCTCGCTGAGCTGTCCACCCTCGTGGACGCTGAACTGATTGCTGTCGAGCAGCTTGGCCATATCATCATTGTATGCCCCGCTTAACCCCTGCCGCAGCCAGTCATGACGATACCAATTGGCATGCACCTCATTAAAAGCATCATTAACAAAACTCACTCGGTACCAGCAGGTACCCGGCCACATATTGCTGGCCGGTATCAGGCGTGCCTGATGCCTGAAGCGAGCACTGGCCTTGGTATTGGGACGCTCGCTAAACTCGACATCACTCACATATCCGTCACCGTCCTGATCATTGGCTCTGTCCCAACCGGGGATCCGCAACTGTTTGGCATCGAGCCGCAGCCACGGCTTAATACGTAGCGCGCTGAGCCGAGTCTCATCCGGCCAGGCGAGCTTAACCATCCATGTCTTTAAGCCGTTATCCAAGCCAATATTTCCGCTATTGAGTTTACGTTGCTGATAATACGGCCATGCACTGTGCCAAGCTTTTTTATACTCAAGATTGCCAGTCAGTATTTTTTGTCCTAGAAGGCTTTCACCCTGAGAATCTCCTCCATCAAAGATTGGCAACTGCTCAGAAGCTGCCCCCAAATCGGAATGCGACCAGTCAACCTTCATTTTTTTCCAGCCAGCCACATTTCCATTCTCATCGGTCAGGTTGCGTTTTAGCAAAGGAGAGCCGTCAGCAACAAGCTCAAGGGCATCAAGCGGGTAGGAAGAGAAGAGGATCACCTCGTCGCCGGGCTGAAGAGTCAGCGGCAAACGCGCAGTAGAAAACTGATTATTGCGTACCAGCAGCAAGTGATAGGGCTGGCCTTTGAGCAGATAATCCATACCGGAGCTTGGATTATCAACCGCCAGCAAAGTATCTTCGGCAAAATGCATGAAACCGTCTTCCATATCAACCCCGGACAAAGCCGCCTGCTTGTTTAGCCATGCTGACTGTTTTCCCGGCCGGCAGTCCAGCTTCTGGCTATAGATATAACCCACTGCAATGGTCTGCCGGTTAACATCAACATCCTGCATACCGCCAAAGATAATATCAGCATGGCTTGCCTCCCAGTCTTTCACGTCCTGGGTCGTGTTGAAGAACGATGTAGCCAACGGCTCATCCCAGCTTCCCGGCAACACCCAGGCTGCCCCTGTCGAGGGATAAATTTGCGCATAGGCCTGATAGGCCAACAATAAGCCTGCAACTAACCCCAACCCGTGCCACAGCATAGCTCACCACTCAGTTGTTCTGAAAACCTTAATAAAGCCTAGACGAACAATTTTTAGCGGGTTGATTTAAAGCCGGTTTATCTACAAAAAAGCCGCGCTATTGCGCGGCTAAAATTTCTGTTATCAGGATCCAGGCTTGTTCTACCAGCCCATCCAGTAACCGACTCCCCACAGGGCAATCATTGCCATAAAGCCTGCCAGGATATCATCTACCATAATCCCCAGACCGCCATGGACATGTTTATCCAACCAGCTAATCGGCCACGGCTTGACCATGTCAAAGAAACGGAACAGGACAAAACCTGTCAGTATCCATTCCCAGCTCGCTACCGGGGCGACGGCCATGGTGATCCAGAAACCGACAAACTCATCCCAGACGATACTGCCGTGGTCGTGAACCCCCATATCATCCGAAGTTTTCTGACAAATGATAATACCGACCAACGCCGCGACTACCGTGATAACCAAATAAGCCACAAAAGGGAGCTTAACCATCAATAGATAAAAAGGGATGGCCGCCACAGTGCCCATGGTTCCCGGTATAACTGGTGACAAGCCACTACCGAACCCTGTTGCCAGCAAATGCCAAGGGTTTGTCAGGTTGATATTCTCTTTAGGATTTCCCACTTACTACTCCGCAAAATGATCATAGCCATACAACTGCCAGTCAAGCGGCTGATCAGCCCTGATCAGCGTGACCCCCCGGCCCGGGCGCAACTGACCGATACAGGTCGCCTTGACGCCACAGTGTGCCAGAGTCGTATCGATTGCTCCACGGTTCTGCTCGGGAACCGTAAAGCAGAGCTCGTATTCTTCGCCACTGCCCAGCGCCAGCTGCAGAGCCTTGTCCCTGTCAGACTCAAACAAGCACAGCTCTGGTGACAGCGGCAGTTTATCAACCTCAATGCTGGCTGCCAGCCCGGAGCGCTTCAGTATGTGGCCGAGATCAGAAATCAAGCCGTCGGAAATATCCAAGGCTGCCGAGGCTATCCCGCGCAGTGCCTGTCCGGCCAAAATCCGGGGTTGCGCCTTGTAATGGCGATCAAGCAAAGTTTTTTGTAACTGCGGGTCACTCACCGTCTTCTCGCCAAGCAGCAAGGCAAGCCCGGCGGCGCTATCCCCCAAATTACCGGTGACATAGACCCAGTCACCTGAGCTTGCCCCACTGCGGGTGAGCGCTTTCCCCTTGGGAACAAAGCCATGCACGGTAATCGTAATGCTCAACGGACCTTTAGTGGTATCGCCACCCACCAGCTGAACATTGTAATAGTCAGCCAGTGCAAAAAAGCCCTGGCAAAACTGGCGTAGCCAACTTTCATCCGGGGAAGGCAAGGTCAATGCCAGAGAAACCCAGGCCGGCGTTGCCCCCATGGCTGCCAGATCGCTCAGGTTCGAGGCCAAAGCTTTATGGGCTACCAGCGCCGGATCAGCATCAGCCAAAAAGTGAGTACCTGCTACCAGTGAGTCTGTGCTGACAGCCAGCTGGCTGCCGTCCGGCACCTCCAGCAGGGCACAATCATCACCGATGGACAAGGCGACATCACGGCGGTTTACTTTCTGGTGCTCAAAATACCGAGCAATAAGGTCAAATTCGTTACTAGCCATACTGTTTTTCAAATTAAAGACAGAAAAAAGGCCAGCTAAGCTGGCCCTCTAGAATCGTATTCGATTACTTCTTGCGAAGTGTCGGTGCCGCTTTATCCAGCACACCGTTTACAAACTTATGGCTATCTTCCGCACCGAAGGCCTTGGCCAATTCGATAGCTTCGTTGATCACCACTTTGTATGGTACATCATCACGCTTGGTCATCTCATACATAGCAAGACGAAGCAGCGCAAGTTCCATCTGATCCAGGTCCTGTAGCGGACGAGACAGGTACGGACGCATTTTGCTGTCCAGTTCCTGATGGTTCAGAACCACACCTGTAAACAGGTCACGGAAGTAAGCAACGTCAGTATGCGGTGCTGCCAGCTCAGGCGCTTCAGCCTGGTGCTCTTCTTCTTCAAATTTATCGCCAGAAAGGAAGTGTTGCTCGATATCGGCAACATTACCCTTAGTGATCTGCCAAGAATAAATAGCTTGGATAGCAAAGTGACGTGCATTTCGACGTGCGGCTGGTTTCACAGTAACCCCCATTAGGATTCGATTTGGGACAGGACATTAACCATTTCAAGCGCGCTTAGTGCAGCCTCTGCCCCTTTATTACCAGCCTTGGTACCGGCACGCTCAATGGCTTGTTCGATTGAATCTACAGTCAGAACACCGAACGCTACCGGAGTATTGAACTCAAGAGCGATCTGCGCCAGACCTTTATTACACTCACCGGCAACATAATCAAAGTGTGGCGTACCGCCACGGATCACAGAGCCTAGCGCCACGATAGCATCGTAACGATCGCTCTTGGCAACCTGCTGGGCAACCAGTGGAAGCTCGTATGCACCAGGGCAACGAACAACAGTGATATTGTCATCGCTTACCTGACCTTGACGTTTCAGTGCGTCCAACGCACCTGAAAGCAGGCTTTCGTTGATAAAGCTGTTGAAGCGTGCGATTACGATAGCAACTTTTGCGTTTGGTGCCGCGATGGCGCCTTCAATTACCTTCATGGGCCTTCCTGTGACTATGTCTTTCCGGTTTGAGAAACCGCGGGAGTCTATCACACTTTAAAAGTTATACCAATTGACATCTCACCAGCTCAGGGTGAATGAATAATCGGTCATAGCAGGTGATAAGCGCGTATTTCTCGCCGGTATTATCAAAATAACCTCCTGTCCTGCAACTAAGCAGCAACAGGAGAAAGAAAAAACAGGCCAGTCGATACTGGCCCGTCTACTGATTTACTCGCAGATATACTCAACGACTTCCAAGCCAAAGCCTGACAGTGAATGGTAACGCTGGGTAGAAGACGACAGCAGCCGCATTTTCGACACACCCAGGTCCGATAGGATCTGAGAGCCCACGCCCACCTGACGAGACTGATCTTTCGGATTCAGCTTCACCACCGGTTTGCCCTCTTCCTGTGCAGCCAGCTGTTTCAGCTTGGTGATCACCGCTTCTTGCGGCTCATGCTTGCTCAGTACCACCAGCACACCGCCCTCGTCAGCAATACGCTTCATGGCTGCAGGCAAGGTCCACTGCGACGCGCCCGAGTGAAGAATATCTTTGAACGTATCTTGCAGGTGAACACGAACCAATGTCGATGACTCGGGTACTACATCACCCTTGCGCAGTGCATAATGAATTTCATTGTCGATCGTATCACGGTAGGTGATCATGTCGAACTCGCCAAACTCTGTCGGCAGTCGGCATTCCGCCACACGTTCAATCGTCGTTTCGTTGTTGTTACGGTATTCGATAAGATCGGCAATGGTACCCAGTTTCAGACCGTGTTTTTCGGCAAACACTTCCAAGTCAGGACGACGAGCCATCGTGCCGTCTTCATTGAGGATCTCAACGATAACACTCGATGGCTCCAAGCCCGCCAGGCGGGCAACATCACAACCGGCTTCGGTATGGCCGGCGCGTGCAAGCACACCGCCTTCCTGAGCCATTAGCGGAAAGATGTGTCCCGGCATGACAATATCAGCCGCCGTGGCATTTTCAGCCACCGCCGCCTGAACGGTACGGGCACGGTCTGCCGCAGAGATCCCGGTAGTCACTCCCTCGGCCGCCTCAATCGATACTGTAAAATTGGTACTGAACTGCTCGGTATTATCCTGCACCATCAGCGGCAGGTTAAGCTGCTTGCAGCGCGTCTGGGTCAAGGTCAGGCAAATCAGGCCCCGGCCGTTGGTCGCCATAAAGTTCACCGCTTCAGGCGTGATTTTCTCTGATGCCATGATCAGATCGCCTTCATTCTCGCGATCTTCATCATCCATGAGGATAACCATCTTACCCAGGCGGATATCTTCGATTATTTCTTTTGCACTGCTTAACGCCATAACAATACCCTTATCCTAATGCTCTATCCTAAGAACCCAGTTTTAGCCAGTAGGTCCATGGTAACTTCAGACTTTTTATCTGCTGCTTTCTCACCTAGCATCAAACGCTCTAGGTAGCGGGCAATCACATCAACCTCAAGGTTGACTTTACGTCCCGCTTTAAAAGATTCCATTGTCGTTTCCGCCGCGGTATGCGGCACAATTGTCAGTTTGAACTCATTGCCTCGGATCGCGTTGACGGTCAGGCTGATACCATCGACGGATACCGAACCTTTCTCCGAAATATATTTTGCCAGATGCTCAGGTGCTCTCACCCAGAACTCGATCGCTCGCCCGGTATGGGTACGTTCAATAATTTCAGCTACGTCATCAACATGACCGGAAACCATATGGCCGCCGAAACGGGTCGTCGGCAACATCGCTTTTTCCAGGTTGGCCTTCTGCCCGGCCTTGTAACCAGCAAAGGCGGTACGCTTTAGGGTTTCCAGCGACAGATCGGCAATATAACCGCTACCGGTCAACTCAACGACGGTCAGGCATACCCCATTGGTTGCAATACTGTCACCCAATTTAACATCAGATAAATCGAGCTTGCCGGAATCGACCGTGACAGAAATATCAGCACCTTTCGGTGTCAGGGCCGTAATCGTACCTACAGCTTCGATAATGCCAGTAAACATGAATTAAAATTCCTTGAGTTGCTCGTTAAACTTGTTTGACTCGGGCGGTAATCCGGATATCCGGTCCGACCATCCGAACATCACTGATAGCCAGTTCAGGTACCTGGGACATCTCCGTCACCCCCTGCAGATCAACCAGCCCGCGGCTGTCACTTCCCATCAGTTTAGGTGCCTGGTAAATAATCAGCTCGTCAACCAGTCCCGCCGAGAGCAATGCACCGGCAAGTCCGGCACCAGCCTCCACCCAGACATGGTTGATATCCTGTTCAGACAGTGCCTTCATCAGCGCTGGCAAATCGAGCGGGCCTCCGGCTTCGGTTGCCGGTACCAGTAACTGCTCAACTGACTGCGGCCATGCTTCGTGACCCTGTTCGCGGCGGGCCAATATAGTCCGCCCAGGCAAATGTACAAGCTTATGGTCCGGTGTCACCCGATTCCGGCTATCAATAACGACCCGACACGGCTGGCGAACGGCCGACTGCGGATACTCTTGCTGTACCACGTCACCCAACTCGTCCCAACGAATATTCAGCGAAGGATCATCGGCCAGTACGGTCGCACTGGTTGAAAGGATCGCACCGGCCCTGGCCCTAAATCTCTGGACATCCGCGCGAGCCGCAGCCCCTGTGATCCACTTGCTCTGGCCATTCGATAACGCCGTACGGCCATCAAGGCTTGATGCCAGCTTTAGCTGCACATAAGGCAACCCGGTTTTCATCCGTTTGATAAAACCGGGATTCAGCGCCTGGGCATCAGCTTCAAACAGACCGGTCTGGACTTCGATTCCGGCCACCTGCAACATCTCGATACCGCGCCCTGCCACTTGCGGATTGGGATCAACCATCGCGCACACAACCCGTGACACCTTAGCCTTGACAAGCGCTTCGGCACACGGCGGAGTGCGTCCATAGTGAGAGCAAGGCTCAAGCGTGACATAGGCAGTGGCTCCCCGGGCCTTATCGCCCGCGGCACGTAACGCAAACACTTCGGCATGCGGCTGGCCAGCCTGGTAATGGTAGCCTTCTCCGACAATGTTATCGCCATGGGCTATCACACAACCAACGTTGGGGTTCGGAGCAGTTGTAAAACGACCACGTTTTGCCAACTCAATGGCACGTAGCATCATGGCATGATCTATGGGTGAGAACATCTGGCTTTGCATACATTTGAAGGCATTAACTGGCAGGTAACTGCCGCTAACGCCGCTTACTTCTCTAACTTGGCGATTTCTTCGCCAAATTCACGAATATCTTCAAAACTACGGTAAACAGAGGCAAACCGGATATAGGCAACCTTATCCAGTTCCTTCAGCGCTTCCATTACCAAGTTTCCTATCATCTCTGACGGTACTTCACGCTCGCCCGTCGCACGAAGACGAGACTTAATGGTGTTGATGGCACGTTCGATGTCATCAGCACTCACCGGTCGTTTTTCCAGCGCACGCTGGATCCCACCACGAAGCTTATCTTCGTTGAACGGATCGCGGTTACCGTTGGTTTTAATCACCCGAGGCATGACTAACTCAGCGGTTTCAAACGTCGTGTAGCGCTCATTACACGCCAGACACTGACGGCGACGACGGACTTGATGGCCGTCTGCAACCAGACGGGAATCGATTACTTTGGTGTCATTTGCACCACAAAAAGGACAATGCATCTTGCCTCCTAAAATTCGTCGACTCAGTGTAACTCATTTCAATCAGTTATTGAGAATATAAGAATGGTTTTTCTTATTATTCTGGCTTACCAAAGCAAAACGGCACCTTAAGCAGGTGCCGTTTTATCAGATTCAAAGTACTAGCTTCAAACTACATTTCGTATCTGCCACTTAATCATATAGTCCTTCAGCTCGACGCTATTTCGTTCAAGAGCAAAAAGGAAGCGCGCAGTTTATAAGTATAAATGAGCACTTCCGATGCTGGTATTGGACTAAATAGCAAAGAGGTGAGGCGCTATTAAGCGTAAACAGGTAGACGCTTGCAGATCTCCAGTACCTTCGCCTTGGTCGCTTCAATCACTTCAGGCTTGTCAATGTTGTCCAGAACATCACAGATCCAGCCAGCAAGCTGTTTAGCTTCATCTGCCGAGAAACCACGACGGGTGATAGCAGGCGTACCCAGACGGATACCCGAAGTCACAAACGGGCTACGAGGATCGTTCGGTACACTGTTCTTGTTCACTGTGATGTTGGCTTCACCCAGTGCCGCATCGGCCTCTTTACCTGTAATGCCTTTATCAATCAGATCAACCAAGAACAAGTGGTTTTCGGTACCGCCAGAGACAATCTTGTAGCCACGCTCGGTAAACTCGGCAACCATCGCTTTGGCATTTTCAACCACACGTGCCTGATAGGCTTTGAACTCTGGTTCCATTGCTTCTTTGAAGGCCACCGCTTTAGCGGCAATCACGTGCATCAGAGGACCACCCTGGCCACCAGGGAATACCGCTGAGTTCAGCTTCTTGTACAGCTCTTCACCTTCGCTTGACAGGATCAGGCCACCGCGAGGGCCAGCCAGTGTCTTGTGCGTTGTAGTAGTAACGACATGGGCATGCGGTACAGGGTTCGGGTACACACCGGCAGCAATCAGGCCAGCTACGTGCGCCATATCAACAAAGAAGTACGCGCCTACTTTGTCAGCGATTTCACGCATACGTTTCCAGTCAACAACCTGAGAGTAGGCAGAGAAGCCACCGATGATCATCTTCGGCTTGTGCTCCAGAGCAAGGGCTTCCATCTCTTCGTAGTCAATCTGACCACTTTCATCAATGCCGTAAGGAATGATGTTGTATAGCTTGCCCGAGAAGTTTACCGGTGAGCCGTGAGTCAGGTGGCCACCGTGTGCCAGGCTCATACCCAATACCGTATCGCCGGCATTCAGCAGTGCCATGTAAACCGCGTTGTTGGCCTGTGAGCCAGAGTGCGGCTGAACGTTCGCATATTCGGCGCCGAATAGCTGACAGGCGCGCTCGATGGCGAGCTGCTCAGCCTTGTCGACATACTCACAACCGCCATAGTAGCGCTTGCCCGGATAACCTTCGGCATACTTATTCGTCAGCTGAGAACCTTGCGCTTCCATTACACGTGGGCTGGTGTAGTTTTCAGAGGCAATTAACTCGATGTGCTCTTCCTGACGCGCAGTTTCTTCCTGAATGGCTGCAAAAAGTTCTGCGTCATAATCGGCAATATTCATGTCGCGTTTTAGCATCTGTATCTCCTGACTCAGATTGTTCTCATACAAATTGACAGAAGTACCTGAAAAATTCAGATCCTTGTGTGAATCGGTGGTAATCATAAATCTTCGGTGCAATTCGAAAAACACAAACCTAGGCCCCGCCTAGACGCAAACGTTTTCGTTACACCTGTATATATTGCGCCATCTTACAGAATTTGATCTAAATCAGATAGTCCTCAAGGCACTTTTTCTTAGTCATTCTGCATGTTTATTTTCGATGGCTGCATGAATTGTTTTCATCTTGATGAATCAATCACCATTACAATTCATGCTAAATGCATCATATTACAAGTGAACATGAAAATTAATATTTTACGATCGCGTAAAATATTTCTTACAGCCATATATTGACTGTTTGCGGCAACAATTTCGTTTTCCCCGGGTTCCCCCTTATTATTGCGCGCTTCTGATATAAGGAGTGTACATTTGAGCGGTTATCATCATTCACTGAAAGAAAACATTATTGCTATCCTGACCGGTACGTTCATCGTTTCCCAGGGGGTTTTCTTTCTCCAGCAGGCTGACTTACTGACAGGCGGCACAACGGGACTGGCACTTCTCCTTAGCCAGTTTGTCGACCTTTCTTTCGGCCAGCTGTATTTCCTGTTGAATACACCATTCTATCTGATGGCCTGGTTTAGAATGGGTAAGAGTTTTGCTGTAACCAGTATCATTTCTGGCGGCTTAGTCTCGGTGATCACCGATAACCTTCACCATGCCCTTGAGATCAGCCGACTTGAACCGCTCTATTGTGCCGCTATCGGTGGCCTGCTCATGGGACTGGGCATGCTGATCCTGTTTCGCCACCAGACCAGCCTGGGCGGTTTTAATGTACTGGTGCTGTTTTTACAGGAAAAATTTGGCCTGTCTGCAGGCAAACTGCAAATGGGGATTGATACCTGCATCCTGGTCGCTTCTTTTTTCCTGGTCAGTCCAATGGTCTTGGTCCTGTCCGTACTCGGTGCTGTCCTGCTGAACCTGGTGCTGGCTATGAACCACAAACCGGGACGCTATAGCGGCCAGGCACTTACCAGCTGCAACTAACACAATCAGCTACTCAAGAAAAAGGCTTGCCATCCGGCAAGCCTTTTTTGTTCTCTACATAACACCCTGATGCAGTTATTGAGCATTACACTACTGATAAAATCTCTTTGGCAAAGCAGTTTCATTCTGTAGCAAAGAGGAGGCACTCAGGGCAGTAATTTGCATTAGTGCGAAGGGATTTCGCTCAAGAACAAAAAAGGGGCGCGGAGTTTATACGCATAAATGAGCACCCCTGATGCAGTTATTGAGCATTACGCTACTGGTAAAATCTCTTTGGCGAAGCTGTTTCATTCTGTAGCAAAGAGGAAGCGCTCAGGGCAGTAATTTGCATTAGTGCGAAGGAATTTCGCTCAAGAACAAAAAAGGGGCGCGGAGTTTATAAGCATAAATGAGCACCCCTGATGCAGCTATTGAGTATTACGCTACTGATAAAATCTCTTTGGCAAAGCTGTTTCATTCTGTAGCAAAGAGGAAGCGCGGAGTTTATAAGCATAAATGAGCACTTCCGATACAGCTAGAGGATGAAACAGCAAAGCAAAAGGGATTTTTAGATGGCGTCTTCGTCTTCCTCGCCTGTGCGGATACGCACCACGCGCTCAACATCGAACATGAAGATTTTACCGTCACCGATCTTACCGGTCTGCGCGGTCTCGATGATGGTATCAATGCATTGCTCGGCAACGTCGTCTGCTACGACGATTTCCAGCTTCACTTTCGGCAGGAAATCGACCATGTATTCTGCTCCGCGGTATAGCTCGGTGTGACCCTTCTGGCGGCCGAAGCCTTTCACTTCCGATACTGTCATCCCTGTGATGCCCACTTCTGCCAGGGCTTCACGAACATCATCAAGCTTAAACGGCTTAATAACGGCTTCAATTTTTTTCATCTTTCATCGTCCTTTGCTGAGCAGAGGTCGCTGGTGCTTGCACCAACTGCCTGATTAGTCTTGGAGGTATTATCACAGATCTGAGTCAGTAAGCTCAATGTGTAGTTGTGCGATTCAATGCTTTTCAGTGGGCAATATGACATTGGAGTCCATCATTCTGAGCAGCAGGAAAACGGCATAGACAAGCACACTGCTATTTATAGCAATGACCATCAAACTACGGTATTCGGGTTCTATCAGCAAGGGGAGATAGGGGATCAGGCTGAAACCGAAGAACATCGTGGCTGCCGGAATAAAGAAATACAGCGGGATAAAGCCCCACTTATAGCCACGCAGCAAGCCTGCTATGGCAAACAGACCGGAGAGCAGCACCAGCATGGCGATGATACTTGGCACTATACCCACTTGCTTAATACTGAAGATTACCGCAAAGGTATCAAAGTAGCGGAGCAAACAGATAATCACGAGCGCTGCCAACCCCTGGGCGGCACTTACTTTTCCATTGCTTTTAGGGTCTTCCATTCCCTTCTCTCTTCCATGATGTTGTAGTACCAGGAGCCACCTGTTCACAATAGCCGCATAGTTTATGTGGTATTGATGTTTAGCTCAACCCGAACAATAGCTCTCCAGGCACTTGAATTTTATTTTGACTACTGTTTTTTTTAGACATTCCCTGCCTGAAAAGTTCAGTAGCTGTCAACTTTGTCAGTGTTGTATGTGTACCAAGTCCACAAATCCGGCCATAGAACGCACTACGCGGGTATGGACCTTTTCCCTCAGCCCGCGGCGATTGAGCCAGACCGTTTTCATACCCACCTCCTGAGCCGCCTGGGCGTCATTTACGGGGTGGTTACCTATGTACCAGCATTCATCGGCACTCTTGTCGGCAAACTTAAGCGCCGCCTGAAAGATACGCGGATCGGGCTTGGCGGCACCGGCCTGCTCTGAAGTCATGATAAAACTAAAATAATCAGCAATACCGGTCTCGGTAAGCTTGGCTTGCTGCTGCCTGTTCAGGCCGTTTGAGATCACCGCGAGGGGAGAGACCTTGCTCAGCTGTTCCAGTGCCGGTTTGACGTCAGGAAACAGCCGCCAATGCTGGCGATAAATTGCGTAAAACTCGGCAAACAGCTGATCCGCTTCCGCCACCGTTAACGGCCGTTCAAACAACTCGCTGATCCGGGCCCGTCGCTGTCCTTCAAAGGTAAGCTCTCCGGCACGCCAGCGTGCCCGGTGCCGATCGGTGATCTCACGCCAAATATCCTCCGGTTTGCCCTCAAACGGGACGACGTCAGCACGATAACGGGCAACAAAGCTTCGGATTGCATCCTGTTCGGCACCGTCGTGATCAAGCAAGGTATTATCAAGATCAAAAAAAATCATACCCCCTCCTGTGAACACCCTACCCTCAGCTTAATCACACTTTATCCACAAAGGCGAGTAAATTCAGCGAAAAAGGTTAGCCAATACAAACTTTACTACTGACATGTCTAATGTTTAGACAACCTCGGGACGAAAACCTGAAAATAAAAAACCGCTCCGAAGAGCGGTTTTCAGTTCTCACAGAGTTTAGACTGCGGTTAGCCGATATTGACGCGGGCATTACGGAACATACGCATCCACGGGCTGTTCTCGTTCCAGTCATCCGGGTGCCAGGAGTTTGCTACGGTACGGAATACACGTTCAGGGTGAGGCATCATGATCGTAACGCGACCATCCTGAGTCGTCAGGCCCGTGATCCCGTTCGGGGAACCATTCGGGTTAGCCGGATAGTTCTGGGTCACGTTGCCATAATTGTCCAGATAACGCAGAGCCACAGTGCCCGACTGCTCAATCGCGTTCAGGTGTTCGCCATTTCGCACCTCGACCCGTCCTTCGCCGTGAGAGACTGCAATCGGCATCCGAGAGCCAGCCATACCATTGAAGAACAGTGAATCACTCTGCTGGACTTCTACCAGGCTAAAGCGGGCTTCGAAGCGTTCTGACTCATTGCGGACAAAACGAGGCCACAAGTCGGCGCCCGGAATCAAGTCACGCAAATTCGACATCATCTGACAGCCGTTACAGACACCAAGAGCGAAGGTGTCGTTGCGATGGAAGAAGCGCTCGAACTGCTCACGGGCCATGTTATTGAACAGCACAGATTTCGCCCAACCTTCACCGGCACCCAGAACGTCACCGTAGGAGAAGCCGCCGCAGGCAACCAAGCCGTTGAAACCATCCAGTTTGACATTGCCCGACAGGATGTCGCTCATGTGGACATCTTTGGCATCAAAGCCAGCGCGGTCAAATGCCGCCGCCATTTCAACATGGGAGTTCACACCCTGCTCACGCAGAATAGCCATCTGCGGCTTAGCACCTGTCGAGATAAACGGAGCAGCCACATCCTCGTTAATGTCAAAGCTCAGCTTGGTTGTCAGGCCAGGATCCTGGCTGTCCTTCTTGGCTTCGAATTCTTGCAGGGCGCCAGCAGGGTTGTCACGCATTGCCTGCATCTGGTAGGTCGTTTCGGCCCAGATGGTACGCAGCTCAGTACGGCTCTGCTCCAGGACGCGATCATTGCCGTTCCAGATACGGACAACATCTTCGTCAACCACAGTACCAATCACATGGCTGCACACCTCGAGGCCATTGGCCGCCAGTACTGACTGTACGTCGTCAAGATCGTCAGTGCGAACCTGAAGCACAGCACCGAGCTCTTCGTTAAACAGCGCAGCAAGAACATCGTCACACTCATCGGCATCGGTTGTATTGATATCAACTTCAACCCCGGTGTGGCCGGCAAATGCCATCTCGGCCAGCGTCACATACAAGCCACCGTCACCACGGTCATGGTAAGCCAGCACTTTTTCATCACGAACCAAAGTCTGTACGGCAGTAAAGAAGCCTTTCAGCAGCTCAGGGCTATCGACATCAGCCGGTTTGTCGCCCAGCTGCTTGTAAACCTGCGCCAGCGCCGTCGCGCCCAGGCGATTCTTGCCACAACCCAAATCAACCAACAGGAGTGTCGATTCACCTTTATCGGTGCGCAGCTGAGGCGTGACGGTTTTGCGGACATCTTCAACACGGCCGAAGGCGGTAATGATCAGAGACAGCGGCGAAGTCACTTCTTTCTGCTCGCCGTTCTCTTCCCACTTGGTCTTCATCGACATCGAATCTTTGCCGACAGGAATGGTCAAACCAAGGGCCGGACACAACTCTTCACCCACAGCTTTAACGGCTTCGTATAGACCCGCATCTTCTCCCGGGTGACCGGCAGGCGACATCCAGTTGGCCGACAGGTTAATCCGCTTCATGTCACCGATATCCGCACTGGCAATATTAGTGATCGCCTCACCGACAGCCAGTCGAGCCGACGCACCGAAGTCAAGAAGCGCGACAGGGGTGCGCTCACCCATCGACATCGCCTCGCCATGGTAAGTGTCGTAGCTGGCAGCCGTAACGGCACAGTTTGCTACCGGCACCTGCCAAGGGCCCACCATCTGATCGCGAGCCACCAAGCCGGTTACCGTACGGTCACCGATGGTGATCAGGAACGTTTTCTCGGCAACTGCCGGCAGACGCAGAACACGGTGAGTCGCGTCTTCTAGCTCGATCCCAGCGCGATCAATGGCTTGGCCTTGCGCTTTCTGGGTTTTCACATCACGATGCATTTTCGGCGGCTTGCCGAGCAAAATATCCATCGGCATATCGATAGGCGTATTGTCGAAATGACTGTCTTCGAGTGTCAGATGACGCTCTTCGGTCGCTTCGCCCACCACGGCATAAGGTGCACGCTCACGCTGACAAATGGCATCAAACACAGCCATATTCTCAGGCGCCACCGCCATTACATAACGCTCTTGTGACTCGTTACACCAGATCTCCAGCGGACTCATGCCCGGCTCATCATTGGGTACATCACGCAGCTGGAATTTGCCGCCGCGCTCGCCATCATCCACCAGCTCCGGCAAGGCATTGGAGATGCCACCGGCACCCACATCGTGGATAAAGGCAATCGGGTTGGCTTCGCCCATCTGCCAGCAGCGATCGATCACTTCCTGACAACGGCGCTCCATTTCCGGGTTTTCACGCTGCACCGAGGCAAAATCCAGATCTTCTGCCGACTGACCTGATGCCATCGATGATGCCGCCCCGCCACCAAGGCCGATATTCATCGCCGGGCCGCCCAGCACAATGAGCTTGGCCCCTACCGGGATCTCTTTCTTCTGCACATGTTCGTCGCGGATATTACCCATACCACCGGCAATCATGATCGGCTTATGGTAACCACGGATCTCCTCGCCATTGTGCGAGTCCACCTTCTCTTCATAGGTACGGAAGTAGCCCAGCAGGTTCGGACGACCGAACTCATTGTTGAATGCCGCGCCGCCCAACGGGCCTTCCAGCATGATATCCAGGGCATTGACGATTCGGCCCGGTTTGCCAAAATCCGTCTCCCATGGCTGCTCGAAACCTGGAACACGAAGGTTAGAGACGGTAAAGCCGACCAGGCCTGCTTTTGGCTTGCCACCAATACCGGTTGCGCCTTCGTCACGGATTTCACCGCCGGACCCGGTTGAAGCGCCCGGCCAAGGCGAAATCGCCGTTGGGTGGTTGTGGGTTTCCACTTTCATCAGGATATGTGCCGCTTCCTGATGGTAGTTATATTGACGCGAGTCCGGGTTAGGGAAGAAACGGCCGACATGGGAGCCTTCCATCACCGCAGCATTGTCTTTATAGGCAGACAGCACATAGTCGTGGTTCTGCTCGTAGGTGTTCTTGATCATCTTGAACAGTGACTTTTCCTGATCAACACCGTCGATCGTCCAGTCAGCATTAAAGATTTTATGGCGGCAGTGCTCCGAGTTGGCCTGGGCAAACATCATTAGCTCGATGTCATTCGGGTTGCGGCCGAGTTTGGTGAAGTTTTCAACCAGATAATCAATCTCATCCTCGGCCAGTGCCAGACCGAGGCTAACATTGGCCTCTTCGAGTGCCTTGCGGCCACCGACCAGGATATCGACACTTTGTACCGGCGCAGGCTCCGCCTGCTTAAATAGCGCACTGGCCGCTTCCATCTCGGTGAAAACCACTTCCATCATACGGTCGTGGATCAGGCTCTTCAGCTCCGCAAACTGAGCCTCGGTCAGAGCCGTCTTTGTTTCAACATAATAAGCCGTACCGCGCTCCAGACGCTTAATCGTCTCCAGGGCACAGTTATGGGCAATATCCGTTGATTTTGAAGACCATGGAGAGATAGTTCCGGGACGAGGGGTAACCAGTAGCAAGGTGCCTGTCGGCTCGTGCTCTGCAATCGTTGGACCGTAGGTTAGCAGGCTTTCCAGCTTGCTTTGCTCATCAGCATTCAGGGGAGCAGATACATCAGCGAAATGCATAAACTCGGCGTAAATGCCTGACACAGGCAGATCTAACTCGCGGCAACGCTCTAATAGCTTGTTAACGCGAAACTCAGACAGTGCGGGTGAACCACGCAAAATTTCCATGTGCGTACGTCTCTCGATTAGCAGTTGAATGAAGGTGATATTGGCCTAACACCCAGCTCAATCACTGGGCTAATTACGTCAATGCCACCTTTTTCACCGAATTGACCCGAGGCGAGTAACTCACGATGGAGCGTAGTATAAGGGAATTTTTTTTGTGACGTAACACCTGACGCAACCGTTTGCGTGTTTTTTTTTCATTCAGGTGTAAATCAAGAGGAAGAAAGCCAACTTTTGCTCAAGGAAGTCGCCGGGAGGGCGATACTTTCCAAGATAGCAACGCAAAACCAGCATCGAGCAGATACACTTAGTTGTATTTCAAAACGGAAAATTCCTCACAGTGGGCTACTGAGCGACTTTGCTGATATGACTAGCTTTGGTATAAAGAACACCTAATTATAATTATGAGCACATGTTGTTGAACAATATTCGATTAATCCCTTCCCCCCGATACGCGATTGCTATCATGCTGAGCCTGTTGCTGCTTAGCGGATGCAAATGGCTAGAACCTCCTGCGCGCAGTGATCTGGAGAAGATCCGCGAGAGCGGCGTATTACGTGTCGGTACCCTGAACAACCAGCTAGCTTATTTTATCGGTGCCGACGGACCGACCGGGCTGGATTACGAGCTTGCCCAGCGATTTGCCGACAAGCTGGGGGTAAAACTGGAAATGCAGCCGATGTTTACCCTGGCCGGTCTCTTTCCCTCCCTTGAGCGGGGTGATGTGGATATCATCGCAGCCGGGCTGACCATGACCGATGATCGGCTGGAAAGTTTCCGGGCTGCACCGGCCTATTACTACGCCAGCCAGATTGTGGTCTATAAAAAAGGCCAGTGGCGCCCTCGTGATACCGAGGATCTTTCGCAGAACAAAGGCTCGCTGACTGTCGTTAAAGGCTCCAGCCATGAGAAAAGCCTCAATACGCTGAAAGTGCTCTACCCGGATCTGAAATGGCAAGCCGTTGAGGAAACCGACAGCGACGACCTGTTGCGGATGGTTGCCAAAGGCGAGCTGGACTACACCATCGCCGACTCGGTCGATGTCGCCCTCAGCCAGCGCATTCACCCAGACATCGCCACCGCCCTGGAACTGACCGAAGACGAACCTATCGCCTGGTTTGTCAACAAAACCACAGATGACAGCCTGTATGCGCTGCTCATCGAGTTCTTCGGCGACATGCAGCAAAACGGCGAACTGGCCAAGCTGGAGGAAAAGTATTTCGGCCATGTTGCCACCTTCGACTATGTCGACACCCGTGCCTTCCTGCGCGCCATTGAGAAAAAACTGCCGCGCTGGGAATCACTTTTCAAGAAATATGCCGAAGAATTTGACTGGCGCCTGATTGCCGCCCTGTCCTACCAGGAGTCGCACTGGAACCCCAAAGCCGTTTCTCCAACCGGCGTCCGCGGTATGATGATGCTTACCCTGCCGACCGCGAAGTCTGTCGGAGTGAACAATCGTCTGGATCCCGAGCAGAGTATCCGCGGAGGGACCGAATACCTGCGGAAGATGATCAACCGGATCCCGGACAGCATCGCCGAGCATGAAAAAGTCTGGTTTGCCCTGGCCTCCTACAATGTTGGTTTTGGTCACCTGATGGATGCCCGGCGCCTGACCAAAACACAAGGTGGCAACCCGGATGCCTGGAGCGATGTAAAACAACGCCTGCCATTGCTACGCCAGCGTAAATACTACACCCAAACACGCTACGGCTATGCCCGCGGTGATGAAGCGCTCAACTATGTCGAGAATATTCGTCGCTACTATCAAAGTATTATCGGCTACGAACAGGCGCATAATCAGCCGCCACAGCAGCAGGACATTGCGGTGATCGATGATCTCCACACCATCACCCCGCCAAAAACACCTGAGGTAGCCCCTCAGGAGGCAGGAAGCAACGCGGAAGCCGACATTGTCGATCAAGCCAAACCGACTAAAACTGCCAACAACTAACATCCCGATCTCTCCCCAACAGCCCTACTTCGGTAGGGCTTATGAGTCGCACCTACAGCGTCTCTTGATGCAAGAGCAAGTGCAAATCTGCGACTTTGATCATTCATAATCCGCGCTATTTAGGTAACAATCGAACCATTAATCAGGCTCGCCTAAAAAGCCTATCCCCTTCTATATCCGGCAGCTAATGCCATTGCTTTATGGGAAGAACCGATGCGATTTTCCAGACAAAAAAAGGCGGTAAAAAGCCTAAAACAGCGAATGACCTCGATCGCAACCCGACGTAAACGCTTGAATGCCAATATTCGCAAAAAGATCCTCTGGCGCCAGCGCAGCTATGTGGTTGCAGCCAGCATTGTCAGCTAACTGCAGGCTGGTTTCACTTCATTACTCCACAGCTAAACAACAAAGCCCGGCATCGCCGGGCTTTGTTGTGATTATAGGCAGTAGTTGCCGTTAGGCCTTGGCAGGAAGTTCGTTAAGTGCTGCTTGGCGAGCCTTCTTTTCCGCTTTTTTCTCTGCCCGGCGACGCTTGAAGAAGGCCTGCAACTGGGCACGGCACTCATCAGCCAGTAAACCTGATTCGCAGGCCACATGGTGATTTACCTGATCATAGCTCAGCAGATTCATCACGCTGCCGGCCGCTCCGGTTTTCAAATCACAGGCTCCATAGATCACTTTTCCCACCCGGCTGTGTACCATCGCACCGGCACACATCGGACAGGGTTCCAGCGTCACATACAAGGTAGCATCTAGCAGACGGTAATTCTGGATCACTTTGCCAGCCTGGCGAAGTGCCATAATTTCAGCATGGGCCGTTGCATCATGCTGGCCGATGGAGCGATTCCAGCCCTCACCAATCACCTGGCCGTCATACACTACGACCGCCCCGACAGGCACCTCACCCTCTTCCTCGGCTTTAGCCGCCAGTTCAATGGCGCGGCGCATAAACAATTCGTCTTGGCTCTGATCGGTCACGGGGTCTCTCAAATCATACTTTCAGTATCAGGAGGCGCATTATAATGCCAAGCACAGCTGGCTCCAACCACCGGCGTCCGATGAGTTAACGCCATCAGAAATATCAACACCTTGTCCGCCTCCTTCAAATAACATTATTACCAGCTGGTAAAAGTAATTTACCCAACATGGTAATTATTATTAATTTTGAAACAAATATAATACTCGCCATCACAACGAGCGACGTTAGATGGCAATCACTATCGTCGATAGCGAATTTCTTTTCTACAGTGTATTGATACCGCCCGCGATATTTTGGTTCGTTCAACCGGACAATGCGCGATAAGACGGAGCACTGTAGATACCTAATCCTTAGAGAAGAGAGTGCAGAATGACTGATCAATTTATCAAATCCAAAGCTGCTGTTGCCTGGGGCCCTAATCAGCCACTATCAATCGAAGAAGTCGATGTCATGCTACCAAGAGCGGGAGAAGTGCTTGTACGCATCGTCGCAACCGGTGTTTGCCATACCGATGCCTTCACGCTTTCTGGCGAAGATCCTGAAGGCATCTTCCCGTCTATCCTCGGCCACGAAGGCGGCGGTATTGTCGAGCAGGTCGGCGAAGGCGTAACCAGTGTCCAGGTTGGCGATCATGTCATTCCGCTCTACACCGCTGAGTGCGGCGAGTGTAAATTCTGTAAGTCTGGCAAAACCAAC
Organism: Photobacterium proteolyticum; assembly: GCF_001939735.1. Lineage (GTDB taxonomy): Bacteria > Pseudomonadota > Gammaproteobacteria > Enterobacterales > Vibrionaceae > Photobacterium > Photobacterium proteolyticum. The sequence goes on along the minus strand of NZ_MJIL01000069.1, from coordinate 79,013 downwards.
CTATGCCAGGCCGTGCGTGAAACACAGGGCAAAGGCCTGATGCCTGACGGCACTACCCGCTTCTATAAAGACGGTAAGCCGATCTTCCATTACATGGGCTGCTCAACGTTTTCCGAGTACACGGTACTGCCGGAGATTTCACTGGCCAAAGTCAACAAAGACGCGCCACTAGAAGAAGTTTGTCTGCTGGGCTGTGGGGTCACAACTGGTATGGGTGCCGTGCTTAACACAGCTAAAGTTGAGAAAGGTGATACGGTTGCTATCTTCGGTCTTGGCGGTATCGGCCTGTCAGCCATCATTGGCGCGACCATGGCCGGCGCAAGCCGCATCATTGGTGTCGATATCAATGAAAGCAAATACGAGCTGGCCAAGAAGCTGGGCGCAACAGACTGCATCAATCCAAATGACTACGACAAGCCAATTCAGGAAGTGATTGTCGATATGACCGATGGCGGCGTCGATTACTCTTTCGAATGTATCGGTAACGTCAACGTCATGCGCTCAGCGCTTGAGTGCTGTCATAAAGGCTGGGGCGAGTCTGTGATCATTGGTGTGGCCGGCGCAGGTCAGGAAATCTCTACCCGTCCGTTCCAGCTGGTTACCGGCCGGGTATGGCGTGGTTCTGCATTCGGTGGTGTTAAGGGCCGCTCTGAGCTACCAGAGATTGTTGAACGTTACATGGCGGGCGAATTCGCACTGGATGACTTCATCACCCACACCATGGGGCTGGAAGATCTTAACCACGCGTTTGACCTTATGCACGAAGGCAAGAGTATTCGCAGCGTTATCCACTTCGACAAGTAGTCCAATCGCCAATAGCATCTATCGGCGTAAAGATAAATCAGCGCTGCTCCGGCAGCGCTTTTTGACATATCAGAGACAAACCATCTTATGACTTTAGAAAATATAAGTGCCAACAAAAGTTTCGGCGGCTGGCATAAACAATACAGCCACCACTCAACCACCCTGAACTGCGATATGCGCTTTGCGATCTACCTGCCGCCACAAGCCGCCAAAGGTGTTAAGGTGCCAGTCCTCTACTGGCTATCCGGCCTCACCTGTACCGATGAGAACTTCATGCAGAAAGCCGGAGCCCAGCGCATGGCAGCCGAGCTCGGTATCGCCATTGTCGCCCCTGACACCAGCCCGCGTGGTGAAGACGTCAGCGATGATCCGGAAGGCAGCTACGACTTCGGTTTAGGTGCCGGGTTCTATATTAACGCGACCCAAGCACCGTGGAATCGCCACTATCGTATGTATGACTATGTGGTCAAAGAATTGCCAGAGCTTATCGAAAACAACTTCCAGGTCAGCCAGCAACGCGCGATCAGCGGCCACTCAATGGGCGGGCATGGTGCCCTGATGATTGCCCTACGCAACCCGGAGCGTTTTACCTCGGTCTCGGCTTTCAGTCCGATCACCAACCCGGTCAACTGCCCATGGGGCAAAAAAGCCTTTACCGGTTACCTGGGAAACAACCAGGATGACTGGAAACACTATGACAGCAGCGAGCTGATGAAACAGGCGAGCAAGCATGTGCCTGCGCTGGTTGATCAGGGCAGCAAAGATGACTTCCTGACCGAACAGCTAAAACCCGAAATGTTGCAGGCAGCCGCCAAGCACAGCAGCTACCCGCTCGAATTACGGATGCAGGAAGGCTATGACCATAGCTACTATTTCATTGCCAGCTTTATCGAAGAGCATCTTCGCTTTCATGCCAGACACTTCGAAGCGTAACCCGCGAAACAGACTAAACCAACAAGCCCGGCAATTGCCGGGCTTGATGTCTATTTAAAGCTTCAACCTTTAGATTAGAAACCTAGCGGAATATTAAACGCAAAGAAGCCAACCAGAACAGCAGTCCACACGCTCAGGAACGTCAGCGAGTACGGCACCATCATTGCAATCACATCACCAAAACTCAGCTCAGGCTTATACTTACGCATAAACGCCAGAATAACACCTGCATAGGTCATCATCGGGGTGATGATATTGGTTGATGAATCCGCGATACGGTAGGCCGCTGTCACCAGATCCGGCGTCATGTTCGGGTTAACCTGATATAACATAGGAACAAAGATCGGTCCCAGCAGCATCCATTTAGACGTCAGGCCACCGACAAACAGGTTGATCACCGCTGTTGTCATGATAAAGCCGATGATCAGCAAAATTGGATAATCCTGCAATCCCAGCGAGCCGAGGAAAGAGGCACCAAGGTAGGTAACATACGTACCCAGCCCGGAAAAGCCTAATAGCGCCAGAAAGTTATAACAGAAGAATGTCAGCACCAGAATGTAGCCCATGGTGTTCATCTGCTTTACCATCGCCTTGACCACGTCCTGCAAAGACTTGAACTTCCCGGTAGCGACACCGAAGAAAATCCCTACAACGGCAAATACCATCGCAATCAGCAAGATAACGTTATCAAGGAATGGCGTTACTTCGCGACCAGCCTCATTGGTGTACGTAGCAAGCGGCCCCATCGCCAAGCCAGCAACCGCCAACAGAGCCAGCACCAGGCCGATACCAGCAGCACGCAGACCTTTATTGTCGGCATCCGAAACCTGAAAATCGTTCAGGTTCAGATCTTCCGGCAGCTCATAGGACATCTTCTCAAGGCGCGGTGCCACGAAACGGCTGGTTACCCAGGCGCCCAGTCCCGCCAGAATGAAAGTTGAGATAAAGATAAAGAAGTAATGCATGGTTGCCGGGTTAATGGCCTCACCGCTTGCCGTCTCAAACGGGATACCCTGAGATTCAGCAAAAATACGGGCGTTCGCCCCCAAAATGACATCAACCGGTGTTGCCGGGATCAGGTTGGCAGAAAACCCGGCAGATACCCCAGCAAATGCCGCGGCCATACCAATCAGCGGGTTTTTACCTAAACCGGCATACAACAGACCTGCCAGCGGGATAAGAATAAGGTAGCCGGCATCCGTAGCAATTGAGCTCATGATACCCAGAAAAACCACCATTAATGGCAGCCAGCGATCATTGATACGTAAACCAACTTTCTTGATCACCGCCGATAGCAAACCTGAGTTTTCAGCAATACCGACACCCAGCATCACAATCAGGATCACCCCCAGTACACCACCGCCAAACGACAGCCAGTTAGTCAGCAGCGCATTATCAAACATCCAGCGGACACTTTCAGTCGCCATCATGTTTTTAATGGTATGGGTAACAGCGCCACCATCAGCCCCGGTGGTCTCAAACTGCAAACCACCAATCAGCCCGGTCAGCAACAGCGAAAATGTAAACAAGAACATAAAAATAATAACAGGATCAGGAATTTTCTTTCCTGCGCGCTCGATAAACGCTATCACTCCCTTTTGGGCGGGAGCCGGTGTAATGGTCTCACTCATAATCGTACTTCCTTACTACTTCGATTGAGTTATATGTTGTGTTTGGAGGGTGAAAGTAACAAATCACTCGCAACACGTAAAACTCACAAAAAGGCAACAAGCAAGATTAATAAACCACCAAAAACTTAAATTTCAGAGAATAGGGAAAGAGTATCAGCGTAAAATTGGCATTAAAAACCAACACAAAACAAACTACCAAAATAATAATTTTTAGAACAAAAATTTACAAAAATGCAATTAATTAGAATTTTATACGTTTTGGGTATTTATTATCATTCCCACCAATAAAAAGCCCCGCAGTGCGGGGCTTGATAACAACCAGTAACAGTATTGGTTACATGCTGTATGTGTACGGTGCCTGAATACCCAGCGGGATACCAATCGCCCAGTAGGCCAACAGGAAGATTGTCCAGCCAATCAGCATGGCAATCGAGTACGGCATCATCAGTGAAGCCAGCGTACCAATACCTGAACTCTTCACATAACGCTGGGTATAGACCACCACCAGCGGGAAGAACACCATCAGTGGTGAAATGATATTGGATACAGAATCACCCACACGGTACGCCGCCTGAGTCAGTTCAGGAGAAATACCAACTGCCATCAGCATTGGCACCAAGATTGGACCAATCAAGGCCCACTTCGCCGATGCCGAGCCCACTAGCAGGTTAACGAAAGCTGTCAGCAGGATCATACCAACGATGGTGATCTGGCCAGGCAAGTTCATTGCTTTTAGTAAATCTGCTCCCGATAGCGCCAGCAATGTGCCAAGGTTAGACTGGCTGAATGCTGCCAGGAACTGGGCACAGAAGAAAGCCATGACAATATAGCCGCCCATGGTCCCCATAGTCGCCGACATCGCCTTGATAATATCGTCACTTGATTTAAACGTACCTGATACGCGGCCGTAAACCACACCCGGGATAATGAACAGGATGAAGATCAGCGGCACAATTGACTGCATCAAAGGTGCGGTAAAGGCAGTTATTTCCCCTTCCGGCGATCGCAGTGGTGAGGTTTCAGGGAAAACGGCCGCCACCAATGCCACGATACCGATAACCATAGCCCAACCAGCGCGGTTGAAAGCCTTTGATTCAATGTCGGTAAATGAGCCCAGATCCGGCGCTTCTTCCGCATCGTCATCAATTGGTGTCTTGCTCAGGCGTGGCTCGATGATTTTCTCAGTAACATACCAGCCGATCGCAACAACGATAATTGAAGACAGACCCGTAAACAGTAAGTTAGACAGTGGGTTGACGACATACTCAGGGTCAAGAATTTGCGCTGCAGACTGAGTAAAACCAGCCAATAGCGGGTCAATGCCAGAAGGAATAAAGTTAGCCGAGAAGCCGCCCGAGACACCAGCGAATGCCGCTGCGATACCCGCTAGCGGGTGACGGCCTGCGGCATGGAAAATAATACCGCCAAGAGGAATAACCAGAACGTAACCGGCATCTGCAGCAGTGTGGGAAACGATCGCCACCAGGATAAGCATTGGTGTAAGCAGCTTGGCTGGCGTGAAGTTCAGCATTTTCTTCAGGCCGGTGTTAATGAAACCGGACGCTTCTGCGACACCGACACCCAGCATCGCTACCAATACAATGCCAAGCGGTGCAAATCCGGTAAAGGTTTTAACCATACCAGACAGGAACCCTGCCAGGGACTGCCCTGTCAGAAGGTTGTTGATCTCGATGGCTTGTCCTGTAACAGGGTGGATCAGTCCAAATTCGAACTGAGAAAGTAGTGCTGACAAGGCCCAGACGATGACGAGTCCCCAGAAAAAAAGTAGGGCAGGATCGGGAATCTTATTACCTGCGCGTTCTATGAAGTTTAAGAACTTATCCATCGCACTCGATGGGGCATCGGGTGCTTTCTGTACTGCTTCATTACTCATGGGAACTCCATGGCTGTTGATGATGTGTATAGTTGCGGCGCTGCATTTATATTTTTGTCGCCAAATGAATACCCTTCTCGGGCTATCAGATGATTGTAATGAAAGACGGCAAATAAAACGCACACTAACCCAGCAAACAACCAAAACCCACAAGGATATATTGTAAAAAAGTATTAATATAGAACATACCACCAACAATCAGGCAACAGGATGGAATCATTCACTCAACAACAATACTTACAAGAAAACCGGCACTTCGTTTTTATTGCCCATTAGCATCTGTCTTCTAGCTCATTAGGATCAAAACGAAAAAAGGCACCAGAAGGTGCCTTTTTCAACAGCTTCGCCCAGTCAATGGGCGAAGCATCAAAGCTTCTGTCAACGCAGTAAACTTATTCCCACTCGATAGTCGCTGGCGGTTTACCGGATACATCATAAACCACGCGGGAGATCCCATCGACTTCGTTAATAATACGGTTCGATACCTTGCCAAGGAAATCATATGGCAGGTGAGCCCAGTGCGCTGTCATAAAGTCGATTGTCTCGACGGCACGTAACGATACAACCCAGTCATACTTACGGCCATCGCCCATTACACCAACCGAACGTACCGGCAGGAATACGGTGAATGCCTGAGAAACCTTATTATACAGGTCCGCATTGTGCAGCTCTTCAATGAAGATTGCATCAGCACGGCGCAGTAGATCACAGTACTCTTTCTTCACTTCACCCAGTACGCGGACACCAAGGCCTGGTCCCGGGAACGGGTGGCGGTAAAGCATGTTGTATGGCAGACCTAGTTCCAGACCAATCTTGCGAACTTCATCTTTAAACAGCTCTTTGAGCGGTTCAACCAGGCCCATTTCCATATCATCAGGCAAACCACCTACGTTATGGTGAGACTTGATCACGTGTGCTTTACCGGTTTTAGACGCCGCCGACTCAATCACATCTGGGTAGATAGTACCTTGTGCCAGCCACTTCGCATTCTCAAGCTTCTTCGACTCTTCGTCGAACACATCAACAAAGACGTGGCCGATGATCTTACGCTTGGCTTCCGGATCCGCTTCGCCAGCCAGTGCGTCAAGGAAACGGTTTTCAGCGTTCACGTGAACAATGTTAAGGCCGAAGTGATCGCCAAACATCTCCATCACCTGCTCACCTTCGTTCAGGCGAAGCAGACCGTTATCAACAAATACACAAGTTAGCTTGTCGCCGATGGCACGGTGGATAAGCATCGCCACCACCGATGAGTCAACACCACCAGACAGACCAAGGATAACCTCGTCGTCACCGACCTGCTCTTTGATGCGGGCAACCGCATCTTCAATAATATTGGCCGACGTCCAAAGCTTTTCACAGCCACAGATGTTCAGCACGAAGTTTTCGATAATACGCATTCCCTGACGAGTGTGCGTGACTTCAGGGTGGAACTGAACGCCGTAAAAGTGCTTCTCTTCATTGGCCATTGCAGCGTACGGACAAGTGTCAGTTTCAGCCACTTTCACAAAATCAGACGGGATCTCAACCACTTTGTCACCGTGGCTCATCCATACGTCAAGTAGCGCCGTGCCGTCTTCAGCAATGGCATCTTCGATATTTTTGAAGAAATCTGTCGGCTCAACCACTTTAACCTGCGCGTAGCCAAACTCACGCAGTGTTGAACCAGCGACCTTGCCGCCCAGCTGCTCAGCCATGGTCTGCATGCCGTAGCACACACCAAAAACAGGTACACCCGCTTCGAATACATATTGCGGCGCACGCGGAGAACCCTCCTCGGTAACACTCTCCGGACCACCAGAAAGAATGATACCGTTAGGGTTGAAGTCGCGGATATCGGCTTCATCAACATCCCAGCTCCAAAGCTCACAATACACACCGATTTCACGGATTCGACGGGCGATTAGCTGAGTATACTGAGAACCAAAATCCAGGATCAGGATACGTTGGTCATGAATGTTTGTGGTCGTGGTCATTATCGAGCAGTCTCAAAAAAAAAGTGAAATTTGGGGGCCTAGAAACGCCCCCGATCTTATACAAGTTTCCCGTTTAGGCAAACGTTTTCCTCAAGCAAAAGTGCGCTTGGTGAAAATTACCCCATACGGTAGTTTGGTGCTTCCTTGGTAATGGTCACATCATGCACGTGCGACTCTTTCATACCCGCACCGGAGATACGCACAAACTCAGCTTTTGTACGCAGTGCTTCAATCGTTGCCGAACCGGTCAGGCCCATGCTCGAGCGCAGGCCGCCCATCTGCTGGTGAACGATTTCCTTGATATGGCCTTTGTAGGCAACGCGACCCTCGATACCTTCCGGTACCAGTTTGTCAGCAGCATTGTCAGACTGGAAGTAGCGGTCAGAAGAGCCCTGAGACATCGCACCCAGCGAGCCCATACCACGGTATGACTTGTAGGCACGGCCCTGGTAAAGCTCAACTTCACCCGGTGCTTCTTCGGTACCGGCAAACATAGAACCCACCATTACACATGATGCACCGGCAACGATTGCCTTACACATATCACCCGAGAAGCGGATACCGCCATCGGCAATAACAGGAATGCCGAACTCGGCTGCCGCGTCTGCCGCATCAGAAATAGCGGTAATTTGCGGCACACCTACACCGGTAACAATACGGGTAGTACAGATAGAGCCTGGGCCGATACCGACTTTAACCGCATCAACACCGGCTTCAATCAGTGCACGGGCACCGGCACCTGTTGCCACGTTACCACCTATGATTTGTAGTTCCGGGAAGGCTTCACGTGTTTCACGAATACGCTGAAGAACCCCTTCAGAGTGACCGTGCGACGAGTCAATCAGTAGCACATCGACACCCGCCTCAACCAGAGCCTTAACACGCTCTTCGTTACCGGCACCGGCACCCACCGCCGCACCGACACGCAGACGACCTAGCTCATCTTTACATGCGTTTGGCTTACGCTCCGCTTTCTGGAAATCTTTTGCAGTGATCATGCCTTTAAGCTGGAATTCTTCGTTTACCAGCAGCACCTTCTCAACACGGTGCTCTTGCATGATAGCTTCAACTTCTTCACGGGAGGCACCTTCTTTGGCCGCTGCCAGCTTGCCCTTCGGTGTCATCACCTCTTCAACCTTGAGTGAAAGGTCGGTAACAAAACGAACATCACGGCCAGTAATAATACCGACCAGCTCGTTGTTGTCTGTTACCACCGGGTAACCAGCAAAACCGTTCTCAATTGTCAGTTGTTTCACATCAGCAATGGTTGCTGTTGGTTTTACGGTCACAGGTTCGGATACCACGCCAGCCTCGAACTTCTTAACCATGCGAACTTCATTCGCTTGTTGTTCGATAGACATATTTTTGTGGATGAAACCGATGCCACCTTCCTGAGCTAACGCAATCGCGAAACGGCCTTCGGTTACTGTGTCCATTGCAGCAGAAACCATTGGAATGTTCAGCGTAATTTTCTTCGTTAGCTGGGTGCGCAGATCGGCAGTGTTAGGTAAAACAGTTGAATGGGCAGGGACGAGTAGAACGTCGTCAAAAGTCAGAGCTTCTTTAGCGATTCGTAACATTGCAATATCTCACACCAAGTTGTGGTTTAAAGGAGGATAAAATATTGCGAACGAATTATACGGGGAGAGCAAACGTTTAGCCACAAAAAAATTAATTTTTTTTGTTGACACTTTTTGCTTGATGCGTAATATATTTCGGTTAAGTTTCCGGTGCTGCGGTCATAAGATAACGACCAAGATCTGTCCAGCGATCTGTCTACTCATTTATCAACACGTTATCGCGCACTACTTAGCCTCTCGAAAACAGGTGTCTTGCCTTGTGACCATGTTCGCTCAACAGACCCAATCCAACGATCGTATCTATACCGTTTCCAGTCTCAATGCACAGGTCCGTCTCATTCTCGAAAATGAAATGGGCGTAGTCTGGCTGGTCGGGGAATTGTCAAATCTGTCCATGCCGGTCTCCGGTCATTGGTATTTCACGCTAAAGGACTCACGGGCGCAGGTTAAGTGCGCTATGTTCCGTGGCAGCAACCGCCGGGTGACCTTCAAACCGGCCAACGGTACCCAGGTGCTGGTGAAAGCCAGGCTCTCCTTGTATGAACCGCGTGGTGACTATCAGCTGATCATCGAGAGCATGCAGCCGGAAGGCGACGGTCGCCTGCAGCAGCAATTCGAGCAGCTCAAGATGTCTCTCGCCGCTGAAGGCCTGTTTGCCCAGTCGCTGAAAAAGCCCCTGCCCGAGCAGCCACAACGGGTCGGCATCGTGACCTCGAAAACCGGCGCTGCCCTGCATGACATTCTCAATGTATTGCAACGACGTGATCCCGGCTTGCCCGTGGTCATTTACCCAACCATGGTACAGGGCGAAGGGGCTGCAATCTCCATCGCTCAGGCTATCGGCCGGGCCAATGCCCGCCAGGAGTGTGATGTTCTGATTGTTGGTCGCGGCGGCGGCTCACTGGAAGACTTGTGGGCCTTTAACGAAGAAATCGTCGCCCGTACTATCGTTGCCAGCCAGATCCCAGTGGTCAGCGCCGTCGGCCATGAAGTCGACGTAACAATTGCCGATTTTGTAGCAGATGTCAGGGCACCGACGCCGTCGGCAGCAGCCGAGCTGATCAGCCGTGATATGACCCATCAGATCCAGAAAATCAGCCAGAAAACCCAGCAGCTCCACCATGCAATGCGCCACTACCTGGCAGGTCGTCAGGCGACAGTGATCAAGCTTCAGCACAGGCTGGACCGCCAGCACCCGCAAGTGCGTCTGAACCAACAGCAGCAACACCTCGACGAGCTGTCGAGCCGGATGGAGCGGGCGATGCGCCAGCTGCTTAACCACCACCAGCAGCATATCAACCGTGCCGAATACAAGTTGGCACTGCACTCGCCGGCCCAGACGCTCAAACAGCAGAGCAACCGACTGGAAAAAGCCCAACATCGCCTGCTCGATGCCATGGATCGCCGCCTGCTCAATGCCAGCCACAAACTGGCCATGGCCGCAGAGAAACTGGAAACGGTCAGCCCGCTGGCCACACTGGGGCGCGGTTACTCCATCACCCGCAATGACAAGGGCAAGGTGATCCGCCGAGCCGATCAGGTCAGCGCCGGAGATATCCTGAATACCAAAGTGGCTGACGGGGAAATTCGCTCCGTCGTCAGCGACTAGATGGCCGCGCCAGAATAAAAAAACGCCGCAATAGCGGCGTTTTTTTATTTTATACCTTGAATATACAGACTAAATTCGGCTATCAGGCCACATCATCAACCAGCATACAGGCATCAATCAAGCGCTGGGTATAAGCCTGTTGCGGTGCTTCAAACACTTGCTGGGCAGTCCCCCGCTCTACCACTTCACCGCGCTGCATCACGATCACTTCATCTGAAATCGCCCGTATTACCGACAGATCATGGCTGATGAACAGGTAGCCGATATTGTGTCGCTTCTGAATATCCTTCAGCAGCTCCAGCACCGTCAGCTGTACCGACCGGTCAAGCGCCGACGTCGGCTCGTCAAGCAGGATAAACTGCGGCTCCATAATCAAGGCCCGGGCAATCGCGATTCGCTGCCGCTGTCCACCCGAAAACTCATGGGGATAACGGTTAATACAGCTCGGCTCGAGACGCACTTCTTCCAACGCCTTGCGTGCCCGCTGCATACGCTCTTGCTTGCTCAATTCGGAAAATACGGTAAGTGGCTCAGTTATAATTTCACCAACCGTCATCCTTGGTGACAGTGACCCATAGGGATCCTGAAACACCATCTGCATGTTCCGCTTCAGCTCGTAGCGCTGCCGATCCGTCATCGAACGAATGCTCTGACCCTCAAACAGGATATTGCCGGTAGACGGGAGCAACTGCATCAATGCTCGACCCAAGGTCGATTTACCGGAGCCTGACTCGCCAACGATACCGACCGTCTGACCCGGACGTACCGCCAGGCTGATCCCTTTAACAGCCTCAAGGTATTCTGTATCGACACCGAGCCAGTTGGTTTTGAGGACATACTTCACCCTGACATCTTCGGCTTCCAGTACATATGACGAGTGCGCTTCCTCGGAAGGTCCATGGGCCTTAGGTTCGGCATCCAACAGCATTTTGGTATAGCTGTGACGAGGCTGTTCAAATATCTGATGAACACTCCCCGTTTCGACCACTTCCCCTTTGCACATCACCACAACATCATCGGCAAAGTGTTTTACCACCCCCAAGTCATGGGTAATGAATAAAATTGCCATCCCCATCTCGGCCTGGATATCTTTCAGCAATCTGAGCACTTCAGCCTGTACCGTCACGTCCAGTGCCGTGGTAGGCTCGTCGGCCACCAAAATATCGGGCTTATTGGATAACGCCATCGCAATCATGATCCGCTGCAGCTGACCGCCCGAGAACTCATGAGGGTAGTGATTGAGCCGCTTTTCCGGCTCGGGCAGTTGCACCTTATGAAACAGCGCTAGCGTTTGGGCTACCGCTTCCTTGCGCGACACCTTACGGTGGCACACTATCGCTTCAGCAACTTGCTCCCCCACCGGCATGTAGGGGTTAAGCGAGGTCATCGGCTCCTGAAATATCATGGCAATCCGATCGCCACGGACACTCCGCAATGCCTTTTCAGACATCGACAGAATTTCCTGTTGCTGAAAGCGCACTGAGCTGTCAGGCGAGATAACCGCATTGGGTGGCAACAGACCCATAATACTGCTGGAGGATACAGACTTGCCTGAGCCGGACTCACCGACCAGCGCCAGCGTCTGCCCCTTTTCGAGCTGAAATGAAATATTCTTCACCGCCTCGACGGTTTCATCTTCCATGCGGAATGAAACAGAAAGGTTGCTGACCTGCAAAAGTGGAGAAGCTGATGTCATACCAATAATCCCTATCAGTGAATACAAATATCGTAATGATAATTATTATCAATGAAGATTACCGTGATTAAACAAGATTTACCACTGTTAAGTATTAACTCAGGCTTTCTCAAAGACCACTCTGACCCGCGACTTGGACTTCAACTCGTTGCAACTATTACAGAAATAACTTGCCGAACCGCATGCCTGTAGCTTTTCCAGCTCACTATCACAGTCGGGACAAAACGCCCGCTTCCTGACCGGATGCTGGCAGGTATCACAATAGTACTGACCGTCCTTCCAGTTCAGTTCGTCCTGACAGGCGGGACATCGATTCTCGCTCATAACTATTCTTCCATTATCACTTCAATGACCAAATCATCTGCGATCCATCAGCCTGGCGCAATGAAAAAACACACGCTTCAAAATATCCTTTGATCCACCTCAGTTTCTGGATCCTTTCGATCCAGATCACGTTACCCATCAAGAATGAAACCGGTTACTGTAACCGGTTTCATTTTTCTATTACAGTGACTGGGTCCTGTTCACCAAACACTAAGGTAATCCAGCTATGACGAGCGAAAAAAGAGCATCAGCCTTTCCTGAGAGCTTCTTGTGGGGCGCAGCCTCTGCGGCCTACCAAGTCGAGGGAGCCCATGACGCCGACGGCAAAGGACCGTCAATCTGGGATATTTTTTCTCACCAGCCCGGAACCACCCATGAAGGTACCAACGGCGATATTGCGGCCGATCATTACCACCGTTTCAAAGAAGATGTTGCCCTGATGGCTGAAGCAGGCCTGAAAAGCTACCGTTTCTCTATCAGCTGGCCACGCCTGCTTCCCGAAGGCCGCGGCGAAGCCAACCCGGCCGGTATTCAGTTTTACAGTGAGCTGATTGATGAGCTACTCAAGCATGGCATCAAACCCATGATCACCCTCTATCACTGGGACCTGCCGCAGGCTCTGCAAGATATCGGCGGCTGGGAAAATCGCGAGACCATTGAGGCTTTCGAGCACTATGCCCGTTTGTGTTACGAGGCGTTTGGTGACCGCGTCGAGCTGTGGTCAACCTTCAACGAGACCCTGATCTTTATCGGTATGGGCTATTTTACCGGTGCGCACCCTCCGGGCCTGACCGATCCCAAGCGCGGTATCCAGGCCTGCCATCACGTGTTTATTGCCCATGCCAAGGCCGTCAGGTTATTCCGCCACTATCAGGCACAGGGCCGCGTGCCGACCAGCGGCCAAATTGGCTTTGTTAACGTCATGCAACCCCATGACCCGATCACCGATAGCCCGGAAGACGTCGCCGCCTGCAAGATGGCCGATGATCTGCTAACCCACTGGCTCTATGATCCTGTGCTCAAGGGAGAGTATCCGCCGCACATCCTGAACATGGCACAGCTGACCTGGGGCGTTCCCGAGTTTGCCCCCGAAGATGAAGACCTACTCAAGGACAATATCTGCGACTTTATCGGGGTCAATTACTACAAACGCGAATGGGTGGCAGCCAACCCAGATACCGACAACACCAAGATCAATACCACAGGCCAAAAAGGCTCGGGACAGGCGTTCGGCTTCAAAGGACTGTTCAAGTTTGTCCGTAATCCCGAGTCAACCTATACCGACTGGGATTGGGAAATTTATCCGCAAGGACTGTGCATCGGAATGATGCGACTAAAAGAGCGCTATGGCGATATCCCATTTTATATCACCGAAAACGGCCTGGGTGCCAAAGATCCTATCACTGACGGCGAGGTCGTCGATGATCCGCGTATCGATTACCTTTCAGGCCATATTGCCGCCGCTGAAGACGCCATCAAACAAGGTATCGATGTTCGCGGTTACTATCCGTGGTCTTTTATTGACCTGCTCAGCTGGCTGAACGGTTACCAGAAACAGTATGGCTTCGTCTATGTCGACCGCGAGAATGGCCTGGCCCGTAAACGCAAGAAGTCCTTCTTCTGGTATCAGGGGGTGATTGAGTCGAACGGTGCCACGCGCTAACGGCATACAACGACAATAATTCCTTGTTGATCCAAAGAGGGATCATGCCCGACAATACGCCTCTCGCGCATTGCTCGGGCTTTTACCTTTTCAGTTTGGCATTATTTTCAGGAATCGATTCCCCCATGGCAACGATTAACGATGTATGTAAACTTGCCGGTGTCTCCAAGGCCACGGTTTCCCGTGTGCTTAACAACACCGGACAAGTCAAAAAATCCACCGCAGACGCCGTATATCACGCTATGGACACCCTAGGCTACAAACCCAACAGCCTGGCCCGGGCATTGGCAACAAACTGCACCAATACATTGGGACTGGTGGTTTCTGCGTTCGAGGGAGCCTATTTCAGCGGCCTGATGCGCACAGCATCGGAAACCAGCGCCTGTGCCGGGAAACAGCTGCTGATCATGGACGGCGGCCACAGCGCCGAATCCGAAGAGCTTGCGATCAACAGCTTGGTGGAACGCAAGGTTGATGCGATTATTCTCTACACCCGGAAAATGCCAACCGCCACACTGAAATCGCTGATGGAGAAGCTACCGGTTCCCCTGATTGTCATCAACCAGATGGTTGATGGCTTCAAAGAACGCTGTATTTGTTTTGACCAGTACAAGGCCGCCTGCCAGGCAACGGAGTTCCTGATCGCCAAAGCCCACCGCAATATTGCCTGTATCAGCGGCCCCGAAGACTCGGTTAACTCCAGCCTGCGATTACAGGGCTTCAAAGATACACTGGCAACACATCAGTTAGACCATTGCGGAATTTACCACGGCGACTATTACACCGAGAGCGGCTATCGTGCCTGTCAGGACTTGCTAGCCCGTGGGCACGCTTTCAGCGCAATATTTACTGCCAACGACAGTATGGCAATGGGCGCTATCCGTGCACTGCACGAAGCTGGCATTAAGGTGCCGGAAGAGGTTTCTGTGATGGGCTTTGACAACGATCCAGCCGGCCCGTTCTTAATCCCTAGCCTCTCTAGCGTCATGCTTCCGGTAGAGGCCATGGCGCAAGCTGCGGTCGAACAGACGCTGTTACTGTTAAAAGGTGAAAAGATCAGCGCTACCGAGTTATTTTCAGGCAGCTTGATCGTGCGTGAATCTGTTGATCAACCTCAAAAGCCATCGTGATCAGCGATCAGGTATCAAAAGAACATTTATCAATACACATCCCGAAAGCATAAGTTACATGCTCTGTTTTTGGATTTTAAACGATATATACATCTTATCGTTTCGCTGTACACGGGAAGATCAAGCAAAAAATAAAACCACTTACTATCGTTTGGCTGACAATTGACGGTATCAGGCAACGGGGCATCAACAATGTGCTGCCTGATACACGCCCTGCGGTCATTTAAGCTGCTGTTCGCGTTATCATTACTAACTCTTGGTCGCTAACAATCTGAAATTCAACAGTAATTTTACTGTAATCGGCCAGTGAGCCAATGTGTGTTCCGCCGCAGGGAATTTCAATCAGTACGTCGTTTTCAAGCTCACACTGCCAGTATCGTGAATCGGTCAGCGCCTTTCCTTCGCAACGCATTACCACGGCAGCCCCGGCCATACGCCAGGCTTCCAGCTGCTGATTGATCCTGGCCTCGACTTCATCCAGGCGTTGCAGTAGATCTGCACTGTTCAATCCACGTTTACGCAGCGTTTTGCCCAACCGATAGGTATCTGTACTGCAGTCTTCCGACACCTGGCTCTCGGTTTGCGCATAGCTATGAAAGTCGTAATGACCCATCTCATCCTTGCGCGAGGCATCTTTGCGCCAGAAATCATGATGCAGCACCTTGTTGAGTGCCAGTGACGACAGGTGGCCACCACTGTGGCCCCGGCTCAGGGCCTGTTGGCGAACTTTATCGACATCCAGCTCAACAAGTGCACCGGCAGCCAGCTCCAGAGCATGTTCGGTATGATGCACTACAACAAAAGCCCAGCCGTCGGTATCACGCTTTACAGGAATATCCTTACCGACAAACAGGTTGCCGCTTGCCAACTCGACGGCGCCGGTATAACAACCGGCAACAGCATAGCGACGGCCGTCAATTATGACTTCACCCTGATCGGCGGGATGATCCGGCCAAATATGGCTGACCGGATGAAAAGGCGTCCGATCCGTTACCAGCCAACTTCCTCCACATTCGGCCGGGAGACATAGCTGGATTTCAGCCTTGGCTTGCCATTGTGGCTGGGCAAACAACACCTGGGTCGGGGTAACAACTGACATCTTCTTTCCTTTGCAACGACATTGATGCTGGCATTGTACCAATATGCAAACACATAAAAAAACCCAGCCTCAGGCTGGGTTTGTCAATCTTATCAGCAATAACGATCGCTTCTTGGCAACGGGCCGGACTTACTTGTCCCGGTTCTTGATGGCGCTGGTCAGTCGCTTGCGCTGACGCTCCTGAGACACGGTCAACTTCTGCTTCTTGCCTTCGAACGGGTTGTCGCTGCTCTGGAACTGAATGCGGATCGGCGTCCCCATCATCTCCAGTGACTTGCGGTAGTAGTTCATCAGGTAGCGCTTGTAAGAGCCAGGTAGCTCGTTCACCAGGTTACCGTGGATCACAATGATCGGCGGGTTGTAACCACCGGCGTGAGCATATTTCAGCTTAACGCGACGACCGCGAACCATAGGTGGCTGGTGGTCATCCTGTGCCATCTGCATAATACGGGTCAGCATCGAGGTACTGATACGCTTGGTCGCCGACTGATAGGCTTCCTGTACAGACTCGTAAAGGTGGCCAACGCCTGTACCGTGCAGGGCTGAAATAAAGTGGATACGCGCAAAATCAACAAAACCAAGACGGCGGTCCAGCTCGGACTTAACACGCTCTTTCACTTCGTTGTCCAGACCGTCCCACTTGTTGACGGCAATCACCAGCGAACGACCGGCATTGAGGGCAAAGCCCAACAGGCTCAAATCCTGATCCGAAATATTTTCGCGGGCATCAATGACCAGCAGTACCACGTTGGCATCTTCAACCGCTTTCAGGGTCTGGATCACCGAGAATTTTTCGACCGCCTGGTGCATGTTCTTACGACGACGAATACCGGCGGTATCAATCAGGACATACTCCTGACCGTCACGCTCCATCGGAATATAGATAGAGTCACGCGTTGTTCCCGGCATATCGTAAACCACAACACGCTCTTCACCCAGGATCCGGTTGGTCAGGGTCGATTTGCCGACATTGGGACGACCAATAATTGCCAGCTTGATTGGCTGCTCCTGCAGGCGCTTGTAGGCGGCTTCTGCATCAGCTTCTGACAAGTTGGCTTTCTCGATATCTTCAACCGAGCTCAGATCGACCAGCTCACCCTCTTCGCCTTCTTCAGATTCTTTCAGCGTCTCGGCAAACGGAGCCAGCGCTCGCTCCATCAGGGCGGTTACACCACGGTTCTGCGCCGCAGCGATCTGATACATCGCATCCACACCTAACTGCCAGAATTCAGCACAGGCACTGTCGGCATCAATACCGTCAATTTTGTTAACGACAAGGAAGGTCGGTTTTTCACGACTGCGCAGGTGTTTGGCAATACCTTCATCCGCCGCAGTCAGGCCTGCACGACCATCAACCAGGAACAGAACAACGTCCGCCTCCTCGATGGCAGCCAGTGACTGCTCGGCCATCTTGGTTTCCACACCTTCCTCGGTGCCATCAATACCACCGGTATCGATAACAATAAATTCGTGCTCTTCGAGCTCAGCTTTACCGTACTTACGATCCCTTGTTAGGCCAGGAAAATCTGCAACCAGCGCATCCCTCGTACGGGTAAGACGGTTGAATAACGTCGATTTACCCACGTTCGGGCGCCCGACAAGGGCAACAACAGGAATCATAACTACCTCTTACTTTTCATAGTCTTAATGACATACTTTCCATTCATTCTTGCCTCCAGAAGCCTCCGTGGGCGTCCTTCATCCGACAATAATATAGGGAATGGATATAACGATAACGGCTCCTGACTGTATAACACAGCAGGAGCCGACAAATTTAATACGGGCGCATTATACCGACAATTTACGGCATTTGCATTTTGTTAATACGGCCGTCCCGTGTTACTAGCAGATAACCATCATTCAACGGCTGAGGTGGAATCGCTATTCCGCTACCATCCGTTTCCTGCTGGGCCACGAAGTCACCGCTAACCGGATCGAGCCAGTGCAGATAGCCTTCACTGTCTCCAAGTACGACATAGCCATTAATGACTGACGGCGCACTGAGCAAACGGTGCTCCAGAGACTGGTTCTGCCACAACTCGGTGCCGCTGCGGATATCAACAGCAACCACATGATCTTTATCTGTTACTAAATATAGCTGACTGCCATCAATAACAAAGTCTGTGGCTGATGAGTAACTACGCTTCCAGGCTGCCTGGCCAGTACGCAGTTCGATTGATACCAAGCTGCCATTATAGCCAATTGCATACAGGCGCTCGCCGGCAATCACCGGTGTCGCGTCCACATCCACCAGACGATCAATCTCTGTCCCGCCTTTTGGCGAGCCGACAGACTGTTGCCATAACACCTGACCATTGTTCATCAATGCCCCGGCAAGTCTACCATTGGCCTGCCCCCAGAAAATACCGCCAGAGATCGAAACCGGCGAGCTGTCACCGCGTAGTGTCAGATTCGGCACTTCACTGCTTAGCTGCCATTTGGCTTCACCGCTATCGGCATCCAGCGCCTGCAGGATACCGCGGCTGGTATTCACGACAACCAGGCCTTCGTCTACAAGAGGTTTGGCAAGCACTTCGCCTTCGACAGTCGTACGCCAGGCTTCTTCGCCTGTCTCCTCGTCAAGGGCAATAACCTCAGCATTCTCGGAACCGATAAATAGCTTACCGTACGATAGCGCAATTCCACCGGCCAGCTTTGCAGTGACCTCGGTTTCCAAATTCTGTTCCCAGAGCGTCTCGCCTGTTTCCGGATCCAACGCTTTGACGACACCGTTACGGTCAGCGACAAAAATCTTGCCGTAACCCACGGCCGGGCTCAACTTGGAAAAGTAATGCCCTACGCCATCACCCACAGTCTGAGACCAGCTCTGCTGGGGAGAAAAAGCACTGTCAACCTGCGGCAGCGGGGCCATCTGGATAGTATCTTCTTCTCCGGCACAGCCAGCAAGAATGCCAACGGCCAGTGCCACGGATACGGCTTGCTTCAACACCTTCTGCATACGTATCAACCTTACTGCGCCAGATCGTCAAGTTTGATCTTCAGCGCAGGCGAGGCACCCAGCTGCTGAGCCTGAACATATGCTTCACGGGCTGCGACTGCATCGCCTTTTTGCAACAGCATATCACCGCGCAGCTCAGCAACCTTGGCCTGCCAGCTTTCGGCAGTGACCTTGTCCAGTTCCGCCATTGCCTGGTCAAACTTTTGCTGCTCAGCATAGATACGTGCCAGACGCGTTTGCGCAATCGGTAGGATTGCGGCGTCCTGGGTATTGCCAATTGCCCAGCTCAGTTGCTCGGCAGCTGCATCCAGCTCACCTTGTGTTACCTGAGCCTTGGCCAGCTGCAATGCCGCCAGTACCGAATACTGGCTGCTTTCATGGGCAGAGATGAAAGCCTGAACATCCGCTACAGCATCAGCGCTGCCGCTTTCCAGACGGTTTATCACCTGAGTATAAGCATCGGATGCCTGCTCTTTGGCTGCCTGTACTTCACCCTGGTAATAACGCCAGCCGTACAGGCCACCCAGACCAATCACAGCGCCAAGAACAACGGCTTTACCGTTCTCTTTCCACCAAGCCTTAATCTGTTCAACCTGTTGCTCTTCTGTGATGTTGACGTCCACTTCCTGTCCTCTCTTAAATCAATTCTGCAAGCTTCGCTGCTACGTCGTCCTGTGCCATGGTCGTTTGCTCGCCACCACGCAGGTCTTTCACAACCACCGTGTTCTCGGCAATCTCGTTCTCACCAAGAACAAGCGCAATAGCAGCGCCAACATTGTCGGCACGTTTAAACTGTTTCTTGAAATTGCCACCACCGAAGTGGTTCATTACACGCAGGCCCGGTACATCCTCGCGAAGTTTCTCGGCCAGTTTCATCCCGGCCAGCATAGTCCCTTCGCCGGCTGTCACCATGTAGACATCTACCGGACGACGTACGTCTGTCAGCTCCAGCGTCTCCATCATCAGGACCAGACGCTCCAGACCCATCGCAAAGCCAACCGCCGGGGTAGCTTTGCCGCCTAGCTGCTCAACCAGACCGTCGTAACGACCACCAGCACATACGGTGCCCTGGGCACCCAGGCTTTCGGTGATCCACTCAAAAACAGTGCGGTTATAATAATCCAAACCACGTACAAGACGTTCATTTACTTGATATTCGATACCAGCAGCGTCTAATAGTTCACATAAACCAGCAAAATGTTGCTTAGATTCTTCATCTAAGTACTCAGACAGTTTAGGTGCATCAACCAAAATTTCCTGCACCGCAGGGTTCTTGGTATCAAGAATACGAAGTGGATTGCTGTGCAAACGGCGCTTGCAGTCATCATCCAACACATCCATATGCTGCTCAAGGAACGCCACCAAGGCAGTACGGTAGCTTGCACGCGCTTCCAGAGAACCAATCGAGTTCAGCTCCAGGCGCACATGCTCAAAAATACCCAGCTCGCGCCAGAAGCGTGCCATCATCATAATCAGCTCGGCATCAACATCCGGGCCGTTAAGACCGAAGACTTCGACACCAAACTGGTGGAACTGACGGTAGCGGCCTTTCTGCGGACGTTCGTGGCGGAACATAGGACCCGTATACCACAGGCGCTGTTCCTGGTTGTACAGCAGACCATTCTGGATCCCGGCACGTACGCAACCAGCAGTACCTTCCGGACGCAGGGTCAGGCTGTCACCGTTACGATCGTCAAAGGTGTACATTTCCTTCTCGACGACATCCGTTACTTCACCGATAGCACGCTTGAACAAATGCGTAGACTCAACGATTGGCATACGGATTTCATTATAGCCGTATGCGCTAACTACTTGCTTAATGGTATTTTCCACTTTGTGCCAAAGCGGTGATTGTGTTGGTAGGCAGTCGTTCATGCCTCGAATTGCTTGAATTTGTTTCGCCACGTTTATTCTCGTTAACCGATGGGGAATTGAATCGAATATATAGGTTCTTGCAGAAATAGTGAACCACGCCCTGAGTTTTCAGGGCGTGGTTCGGGCATATTTCGCTATTTTTCTTCTACATCAATGCGATTGTTGACATCTAGCATTGATGCTTTTGCACGGATCTTAGTCTCTAGCTGATCAATCACGTTGTCGTTGTCAAAACGCTCTTTCTGACGAACACCGTCATCATAGAAGGCGCTCTTGCGGTTACCGCCGGCAATACCCAGGTGCGAGACCTCGGCTTCGCCCGGGCCGTTAACCACACAGCCAATGACAGAGACATCCATTGGAATCGTAATATCTTCCAGGCGCTGCTCCAGCTCGTTCACGGTGCCGATCACATCGAACTCCTGGCGCGAGCAGGTCGGACAGGCAATAAAGTTGATGCCGCGAGAGCGAATGCGCAAAGACTTGAGGATATCAAAACCGACCTTGATCTCTTCAACCGGATCGGCAGCCAGTGAGACACGCAATGTATCACCGATGCCCTCGGACAGCAGCATACCCAGGCCAACCGCAGACTTCACTGACCCGGCACGCAGGCCACCGGCTTCGGTGATCCCCAGGTGCAGCGGCTGCTTAATTTGTGCCGCCAGCTTACGGTAGGATTCAACGGCCAGGAAAACATCCGAGGCCTTGACGCTAACCTTGAACTGGTCAAAGTTCATGCGATCAAGAATATCGACATGGCGCATCGCCGATTCCACCAGGGCATCCGGCGTCGGCTCTCCGTATTTCTGCTGGATGTCTTTTTCCAGCGAACCGCCATTGATCCCGATACGGATCGGAATGTTCTTATCGCGTGCACAGTCAACCACGGCACGGATACGGTCTTCACGACCGATATTGCCCGGGTTAATACGAAGACAATCAACTCCATATTCCGCCACTTTCAGGGCGATACGGTAGTCAAAATGGATATCGGCGACCAGCGGGATATTAACCTGCTGTTTGATCTGCTTGAATGCTTCGGCAGCATCCATGGTCGGCACCGAAACACGGACGATGTCCGCACCAACGTTTTCCAGGGATTTGATCTGCGCAACAGTGGCTTCAACATCAGTCGTACGCGTGTTGGTCATCGACTGAACAGCTATTGGGGCGCCATCACCAATTGGGACATCCCCGACATAAATCCGGGTTGACTGACGACGTTTAATTGGAGATTCGTTATGCATTACATTTACTCTGTTTACTGCGGCAGCTTCAATCGGGCTACTTTACCAACCGGGTACTTGCTTAGATCCACCGGCTCACCTTTGTAGCTTATTTTAACAGCACCCGGCGCACCTAGCACCAGTTTAAATGGCGCTGGGCCATCTAAATTCAGCACATCACCCGACTTCTTGATGCCGGTATCGAGTCGCTTGCCGTTGGCATCACGGATATCGACCCAGCAATCGGCACTGAATGTCAGGATCAAATCTGACTCAACAACCGCCACTTCAGCATCTTCTGCTGTTGTCTCGGGCGTTTGAAGTGAAGCCAGGCTATCTGCGCTGTCGGTTTCTTCAACATTGTTCGCCTCGGGTTCGTTGCTGAAGCTATCATCAAAACTGGTTATCGGCTCTACGGATTCATTCACGACAACCGTGTCAACAGGCTCTATCGTCTCGATAACTGCCCCTTCTGCCGCGACACTAATATCGGCGGAAGACAGCTCGGCATTGCTGATTGCCGATGAGTTTGCACTGGCAAGGGATTCATCCAGCGGCTGCCCCTGTTGTTCGGCAAGGTTCAGTGCCTCTGTCTCTTGCTCCATCTGTAAGCTCTGCCACCACCAGATGCCGGTCAGACCGACAAAGATAATCGCCAGCGCCCAGGTCAGGCGCATGATACGGTTATCATGGGCTTCCCGTTTGGTGCGACGGGAAAAGCTCTGCATCTCATGGTCTTGGTGCTGAGCATGGCCGTGCTGATCAAGCTTGGCCAGCACGTCGGCTTCATCCAGTCCGACAAACTTGGCGTAGGAGCGAACATAGCCACGCGTGAACGTGGCAAGCTGTGACTGTTCAAAATTATTGTCTTCGATGTCATTGATCACCGAGAGGCGAAGCCTCAACCGGTTGGCAATATCCTTCTGTGAATAGCCAAGCTGTTCACGAGCCTGACGTAGCATATCCCCCGGACGAATGACTTCTTCTGTTGATAGATCTTCGTTCTGTTCAGTATTCATTGGCTAGATATTTTTGATATTGCTGTGAGTTTGGGTAGTGCTCTTTGAGCAGACTGGCATACTTCTCGACATAAGTTAAGCGTCCGGCCTCACTTTCAAGCTGAAGCAGCAGCAACAGGCTGTCTGCATTGTACCCATACCTCTTATTAAATTTAAAAAGCATGGCGCGCGCATCATTCAAATTGTGGGAGTCTATTTCAAGCTGCGCCAGCTGTAACATTGATTTCGGTTGAAAAGGCTCATAAGCCAGAGCCTTTTCAAAGTACCCTTTGGCTTGCAGTTTATCGCCGCCTTTAAGACTGCAAAAAGCGGCATTTTCATAACTGGCCGAAGTTTGGTAGTAATTAGGTTGTTCGATGGCTTTCTCAAAGACAGCGATAGCGTCATCGTAACGCTGCTGACTACACAAGAATACACCATAGTTATTCAGTACATCGCCATTTTTCGGCGAATCACGCAGTGCCTGCTTATACATTTTCTCAGCGGCAGCCGGTTCATCAACTTGCTGATAATAATAGGCCATTGCATTTTGTGCCCGATAATACCGCGGCGCGTAGTCAAGCGCCAGCTCAAGGTTATCACGAGCACGCTGCCATTGCCCAGATTCCAGATAGCTAAGGCCAAGAGAGATCCTGGCCTCAGACACTTCAATTTTATCTATCTCATTTCTATTGCCGGCTTCATCGACTGTGACACAGCCTATTAACAAGCTACACAATAGAGGGGACATCGTCCACCGTACCATATTTTCCCCAAGCTAACGTCCATGTTGCACCGATACGCGAGGCGAGCGAGTAGCCACCGGGTATCGGCCTTTGCAATTAGACTGCTTTTACAGGGATTTGTTCACCATTTTGTTGCTTGACTTTTGTTCGTTTCGTGCGGTCAATCACATCACCAACCAATTGTCCGCATGCCGCGTCGATATCATCGCCGCGGGTTTTACGTACGGTCACGGTAAAGTCATACTCCATAAGGGTTTTCATGAAGCGATCAATACGCGAGTTGCTTGGTTTCTTGTATGGCGAGCCCGGGTACGGGTTGAACGGGATCAGGTTAATTTTCGCCGGGGTGTCTTTCAGTGTTTCGGCCAGCTGACGCGCGTGGTCCATATCGTCATTGACATGATCCAACAGCACATATTCAACGGTGACACGGCCACGGTTTGCATTCGTTGAATCAACATAACGACGCACCGACTCAAGAAACGTCTCGATGTTCCAACGATCATTAACCGGCATGATTTCCGAGCGCAGCTCATCAGTCGGAGCGTGCAGCGAAATGGCCAGTGCCACATCAATGTTACCCGTCATCTGATCAAGACCAGAAACAACACCGGATGTCGATACTGTTACGCGACGCTTGGACAAACCAAAGCCCAGGTCATCGAGCATGATTTCCAATGCCGGGATCAGGTTCTTCATATTCAGTAGCGGCTCGCCCATCCCCATCATAACGACGTTGGTAATTGGACGGCGACCGGTTTCCTTCTCGACCCCGATCTCTTTGGCCGCACGCCAAACCTGGCCAATAATTTCTGACACACGCAGGTTACGGTTAAAGCCTTGCTGCGCCGTTGAGCAGAACTTACATTCCAGGGCACAGCCTACCTGAGAAGAAACGCACAGCGTTGCACGGTCTTCGTCCGGAATATAAACCGTTTCGACATCCTGATCACCCACACGCATCGCCCACTTAATTGTACCGTCAGACGAGTGCTGGGCCTCAGAGACATATGGCGCACGGATTTCAGCGACACGCTTTAGCTTTTCGCGCAGCTTCTTGTTGATGTTTGTCATTTGATCGAAGTCGTCACAACCGAAATGGTAGATCCACTTCATGATCTGATCAGCACGGAATGGTTTTTCACCAAGCTCGTCGGCGAAATACTTACGCAGACCCTTGCGATCGAAATCCAGCAGATTAGTTTTGACTGTTGTCATCGGTTGTTGCCTCACTAAAAAATGACTGATTCTGCGCCTTGGCAACCTAAAGTAGGGAGGTTGCATGTAACAGGACAATTCAAGGCGCGAAATTGTACAGCCTTTGTCACATGGTTTCCACTTGTTACCTATAAGGATATTCTAGCAACCGCGTCAACTTAGGGGACAAAAACACAAACGGGAAGCCTAGGCTTCCCGTTAATAATCTGTTTTGATTAAAATTTAACCGCGTATATTAATCACGAGGACAAATTTCATCCTCGGCAAAGAAATAAGCAATTTCGCGCGCGGCGGATTCAGGGCTATCTGAGCCATGGACTGAGTTATGACGCAGGCTAAGAGCAAAGTCAGAACGGATTGTCCCGCATGCAGCTTCATCCGGGTTGGTCTTACCCATTAGCTCACGGTAACGCACAATCGCATCTTCTCCTTCCAGTACCTGTACCAGCACAGGACCTGATGTCATAAATGCGACTAAATCATCAAAGAAAGGCTTGCCTTCATGCTCGGCATAAAAACCTTGCGCTTTTTCTGCATTGAGACGCACCATCTTGGCAGCAACAATTTTCAACCCGGCATTCTCAAAGCGCTGATAAATCGCCCCAATCAAGTTACGCTTTACCGCATCAGGCTTAACGATGGAAAACGTTCTTTCAATTGTCATTATTATTCTTCCTTTTGAATCTGTTCATCAATGTGACGTGAATCTTGGGGGGAGACACGAACAACTCCCCCTTCACAATACCGCTATAGCAGCAAGGCTGCAATGTTAGCAACCCCGAGACCGGTTGCTCCGGCCGCCCAGCGACTATCTGCGCTATCCCGGAAACACGCAGCCAGATCAAAATGGATCCAGCGGCTTGAATCGGTATCAACAAAACGTGACAGGAAGGCGGCAGCATTCGATGCCCCTCCCATCCCGCCGCCCTTCTGTGCCCGGCTGTTGGCCGTATCGGCATAGTAGGACGGGCAGTTTGCCTGGTGCCACTTTTCCAGCGGAAGTGGCCAGGCCGGTTCGCTAACTAGCTCTGACAACTGCTGCGCATGTTGCAACAAGTCCTTATCAAGACCGAACAAGGCATTGTAATCGGTTCCGACTGCCATCATCGCCGCACCGGTAAGTGTTGCGGCATCGATAATCAGCGGCGCCTTGGTCTCGCTGGCTGCTATCAACCCGTCGGCCAATACCAAACGTCCTTCAGCATCGGTATTGACCACTTCTACGGTCAGCCCATTCTTGTACGTTAACACATCCCCCAGCTTATAGGCGTTACCCGCGACCATGTTTTCTGCGCAACACAGGATCAACCTCACACGTTGACGCAAACCTTGCTCAATCGCGTAACCGAGTGCCGCTGTGACGGTAGCTGCACCGCCCATATCGCACTTCATGGTCACCATGCCGGCACTTGATTTCAGGCTGTAGCCGCCAGAATCAAAAGTGATCCCCTTGCCCACCAGACACGCTGCAACCGGCGCATCAGGATCGCTTGTCGGGTTGAAGTCCAGCGTCAGCATCACCGGCGGACGGCTGCTGGCACGGCCGACGCTGTGAGTTCCAATCCAGCCATGCTCCAGTAGCTGCTCGCCAACCAGCAGTTCATGGCTGATTTTGTCTCCGGCAATGGAAGTAAGAAACTCAACCGCATCCGCGGCCAATTTTTCCGGGTACATATCTTCCGGGGTCGCATTAACCACCTGGCGCACCCAGTCGCTACATTGGCGACGGGCATTGAGCAACTCAAGCTCGTCTTCGTCAATGGATGCCCACTTCAGCTCTACAGGCTTCATCGTGGCGGCAAAACCGCAATAGAAGGCCCATTGGCGCTCGTAGCTCCAGCCATCACCTTCAAGGCTAGCTTGGGTGGCTCCCTGGGATTGCAACTGGCGAGCGGCCTGCTGAATACGACGTAGCGGGTAGTCGCCGCTATAGTGGATCACGGCACCACCTTCTTGATACGACAGCAGCGCTTTCTCGCCCCACGCTCCTGCGCTTGGCTCTGCCGAAAGTGAAATCCTTAACATAAACTCTCTTTCCGTTATAAGTAACAAATCACCGCCACGAGCTTCGTAGCGGTGATTTGCCAACAAGTTAATGTAACGACGCTATGGCTTATTCTTCGTCGCTGAGGATGTTTGCCAGAGTGCGTACGCCCATGCCTGTGGCACCAGCCCCCCACTTGTCATTGGCCGTTTTGCGGTATGTACCGCTGGCATCAATGTGCATCCAGCCGTTTTTGTAATCTTCAACAAAATACGACAGGAATGCGGCCGCGGTGCTTGCACCCGGCAGGAAATCCCCCATCGACACATTCGACAAATCAGCAAAGTTCGATGGCATCATGGCACGGTGATGATCGGCCAGCGGCAGCGGCCATAGCCCTTCCAGCTCATCACTGGCTGCCATCAAGGCACGCTGGGCCAAATCGTGGTCAAAGCTGAACAATGCATGATAGTCGTTACCCAGCGCATTTTTCGCCGACCCGGTCAGGGTCGCACAGTCAATGATCACTTCAGGGTTCTGCGAGCTGGCATAAATCAGGCCGTCAGCCAGTACCAGTCGCCCTTCGGCATCGGTATTGAGGATCTCTACCGTTTTACCGTTCTTGTAAGTAATAATATCGCCTAGCTTGAAGGCTCGGCCAGATACCATGTTCTCGGCACAGCACAGAATTAGCTTAATACGTTTTTGGGTGCCGCGGGCAATCGCCAGTGCCAAACCGCCGGTTACCATGGCAGAGCCGCCCATATCGGCCTTCATCGCCGTCATACCGCCAGATGGTTTCAGGCTGTAGCCGCCAGAGTCAAAAGTAATCCCTTTACCCACCAGGCAAGTGTGTACCGGCGCATCGGCATCACCTGTCGGATTATAGTCGAGGCGCAGCATCGCCGAAGAGCGCTCGGAGCCGCGGCCCACGGTATGGATACCGTTCCACCCCTCGTCGAGCAAATCATTGCCCTTGATGATTTTGTAGGTCACATGCTCCGGCGCCAGTGACTTGATAAATTCACCCGCACGCGCGGCAAGTTGTGAAGGGCGGACAATTTCAGCCGGCTGGTTGATAATTTCACGTACCCAGTTAGTCGCAGTCAGGCGAGCCTGAAGCTCAGCCTCTTCTTCCTCGCCCAGTCCGCTCCATACCACTTCGTTGCCCGACTTGGCATTGCGGTGCCCCTGAATAAATGCCCAGATACTCTCCAGATCCCATTCATCCCCTGCCAACGTAACCTGCTTGATACCCTGTGCATCCAGCTTCCGTCCTGCGCGCTGAATCGCGGCCAACGGGTTCTCAGCCGTCAAATGAACCATTGCCCCTTTGGCTTCAAAGGTCACAAGTGCATTTTTGCCCCACTTCTCATCGGCAACTTCCTGGGATAAAAATACGAACATATTGGCAGACATGAATTACTCCTTGAGTTCTGCTATTCACCGCAATGATCGGGCCACTGCTCAATGAATACCAATTATAGGGTATAGCCGACTCTGAAAACCGACTCAGCCCCAACTTCTGTTTCGTGCTCAGGCAACAAAATGATGACATCACTGTTACCACACCTAGAGAAGTTATGGGGGCATAGTCTTGTATTGCAAGGGAGTTATCGGCTGTAACATAACAAAGCAGGCCATTAAGCCCGCTAATTCTCGATATCATGGTTAATCATTTTGTGAAAAACCAAATATTCAGAAATTTTCGTTACTTTGCCTTGGCATATCGAAATAAACAAGGTGTTTACATCAAGAGTAAGAGCGAGATCGTGTTGCAGATGCGACTTGTTGAATAATGAGCCGGGTAAGAAACAATATTAAAAAAGGCGGGAGTTATCGAATGGTCAGTTTGCTTCTTCGATCCAGCACATCTGCACCGCTTCGAGAATACGCTCGTTACAGTGCTCAGGGTCGTCATCAAAGTCTTCCAACGCTAATATCCACTCCCTGAGATCGGTAAACCGGATGGTGGCCGGGTCAATATCCGGAAACTGTTCAGCTAGCTCAATGGCCAGCTCTTGCGAGTCAATCCATTTCAAACCCATCACATTCACCTTTTATCAACCAAGAAGGAATACTATATTGTAGCCTGTCTGCCCACTGATGAAGCATCAATGAACAGACAGACTGGCCGAGGCCTTAGTGGTTTTCCGACGCCAGATTCAGGGTGTATTTCGGAATTTCCACCACCAAGTCTTCGTCAGCCACCACCGCCTGGCAACCCAGGCGTGACTCTGGCTCAAGGCCCCAGGCCTTGTCCAGCATATCGTCTTCCAGCTCTTCACTCTCTTCCAGAGAGTCAAAACCTTCACGAATAATCACATGGCAAGTAGTGCAGGCACAGGATTTCTCACATGCGTGCTCAATGCCGATACCATTTTTCAGCGCAACATCCAAGACGGTTTGGCCGCTCTCTGCTTCTAGTACTGCGCCCTCCGGGCAAAGTTCTTCGTGGGGTAGTACAACAATTTTAGGCATGCCTAAACCTCATCAATCGAATGACCAGCCAGTGCCTGACGAATAGACTTGTCCATTCGGCGAGAGGCGAACTCCTGGCTAGCTTTATCTGTTTTCTTAATACCTTGTTCAATCGCATGCGGATCGGTGCCCTGACGCAATTGAACCAGCTCCATCATGACAGCTTCTAGCTCGTCACGCTCTTCTTTTGTCAGCAGGGTATCACCGTCTGCTGCCAGCGCAGTGATCAATCCTTCGAGAACGCGGTCCGCTTCAACCTGCAGCTCGGCAAGTGTGCGGGCATCTTTGTCTTCCTGCGCATGGGTCATCGACTCACGGATCATAGTGGCGATTTCATCATCCGTCAGACCGTATGACGGCTTCACCTGAATGGATGACTGCACTTCGCTGCTCTTTTCCATTGCCGTAACCGATAGCAAGCCATCAGCATCAACCTGGTAGGTCACACGAATATGCGCCGCACCCGCTGCCATGGCAGGAATACCACGCAGGGTAAAACGAGCCAGCGATCGGCAGTCACTCACCATTTCACGTTCACCCTGAACAATATGCACTGACATTGCTGTCTGACCATCTTTGAAGGTGGTAAACTCCTGCGCACGGGCAACAGGGATAGTGGTATTGCGAGGAATAATCTTCTCGACCATTCCGCCCATGGTTTCGATACCCAGTGACAGCGGAATAACATCAAGCAGCAACATGTCAGAGTCCGGTTTGTTGCCCGCCAGAATATCCGCCTGGATAGAGGCACCAATTGCAACCACCTGATCCGGGTCAATCGAGGTCAACGGATCTTTACCGAAGTAACTACCAACCATTTCACGGACCAGCGGCACACGCGTCGAACCACCGACCATGACCGTTTCAATCACTTCGTCGATTTCAATCGCTGCATCCTTGATTGCACGGCGGCAAGCCATCAGGGTTTTCTTCACCAACGGCTGAATGAGCGCATTGAACTGCTCGCGGCTAACCGTTCCCTGCCAGTCCAGCACGTCAATCTCGGCTTCACCGGCATCGGTCAGGGCGATCTTGGCCGCCGTCGCTGCATCATGCAGAGCACGCGACTGCTGCGCAGAAAGCTGACCGTCAAAACCGGCCTGCTCAGCAATCCACTCAGCCAGCAGATGGTCGAAATCATCGCCGCCCAGAGCTGAATCACCGCCTGTCGCCATCACTTCGAACACACCTTTCGACAGGCGAAGGATAGAAATATCAAACGTACCACCACCAAGATCGTAGACCGCAATCACACCTTCCTGGCCAGAGTCCAGACCGTAGGCAATCGCTGCCGCTGTCGGCTCGTTAAGCAGACGCAGAACGTTCAGGTTTGCCAGCTTGGCCGCATCTTTGGTACCGGCACGCTGGGCGTCATCAAAGTAGGCAGGCACCGTGATCACCACCCCTTCCAGATCACCGCCCAGCGTCTCCTTGGCACGCTCACTGAGCGTCTTCAGGATCTCTGCCGAGACTTGGACAGGGTTCACCAGTCCGCTGCGAGTAACAAGCTGAGGCAGGCCGTTATCGGTTGCCTGATACTGGTAAGGTAGCTGCGGATAGCGTTGCTGAATATCAGCCAGAGAACGGCCCATCATACGTTTTACGGAGAAAATCGTATTTTCAGGATCCTGCTGAGCCAACGCCCTTGCTTCCTGGCCAATCAGTACTGCGTCGTCTTCGCCGTAATGCACCACCGACGGCAAAATAGCCCGGCCCTGCGCATCCTGTAACGTTTCCGGAACGCCGCTGCGAACCGCAGCCACGAGAGAATTTGTGGTACCCAGATCAATACCCACCGCCAGTTTGTGTTGGTGCGGTGCTGCACTTTGACCTGGTTCAGCAATCTGTAACAGTGCCATTATCGTTCCTGTGGAGTTAGTGCTGGAATCGGGAAAGGATCAGTCGAACAACGTTTCTTCAAGGCGCTCAACTTCGTTACGCAGCTTATCAATAAACTTCAGCTTGCGCACGGCATCCGCTGCTTGTTCCCAGCTTTCATTATTTAATAATTGCTCTAGATCCGCCAACTGCGACTTGTACATCGCCGACGCCTGCTGTTCAAAGTCGAACAGCGCCGACTCAGGATCAGTGGCATCAGGGATTTCTTCCAGAGCTTCACGCAGTTCCATCTGCTGCATCAAGAATTCTGGGTCTTGCAATGTCTTGTTCTCGCCGCGAATATCCACATGCTTCTCAGAGAGCATATATTCTGCACGAGCAATAGGACTTTTCAGCGTTTGAAAGGCATCGTTAATTTGCGCAGCTTTCTGGACCGCCATTAAACGGTCTCGCTCAGAGGCGACTGCGAAATTGTCAGGGTGGAAACGACGTTGCAGTTCCCGGAACTGAGTTGAAAGAAGGCTACCATCCAGTTCAAACTGGAAAGGTAGCCCAAATAATTCGAAATGATTCATATAGCGTCTGATATCTATAGAGACCGAACCTGATAACTAAACAGCTACCAGGTTCAGTTGAAACAGCGATTAGACGTTGAAGCTCTCACCACAACCGCACTCGCTTGAAACGTTCGGGTTGTTG
Source organism: Photobacterium proteolyticum (assembly GCF_001939735.1). Classification (GTDB taxonomy): domain Bacteria; phylum Pseudomonadota; class Gammaproteobacteria; order Enterobacterales; family Vibrionaceae; genus Photobacterium; species Photobacterium proteolyticum. The sequence goes on along the minus strand of NZ_MJIL01000069.1, from coordinate 46,646 downwards.
AATTGGAAGCCTTCATTTAACCCTTCTTTGGCAAAATCCAGCTCGGTACCATCGAGATAAACAAGGCTCTTGGCATCAATAATGATTTTTACGCCCTTCTCTTCGAATACCGTATCCTCTTCATTCAGTTCATCTACGAACTCAAGGACATAAGCCATTCCTGAACACCCTGAAGTACGGACACCTAAACGCAGGCCAATGCCTTTGCCTCGGTTCTCTAGGAAAGTAGCTACGCGACTTGCCGCCGCTTCAGTAATAGTAATGGCCATACAACAACCCTCAGGAGATTAATTTTCTTCGTGTTTCTTCTTGTAATCGCTAACTGCGGCTTTGATTGCATCTTCAGCAAGAATCGAGCAGTGAACTTTTACCGGTGGCAGTTCAAGTTCTTCTGCGATCGCCGAGTTCTTGATTGAAGCCGCTTCGTCCAGGCTCTTGCCTTTCACCCACTCGGTGATCAGAGAGCTTGACGCAATCGCCGAACCACAACCGTATGTTTTAAACTTCGCATCTTCAATGATGCCTTCTTCAGTCACTTTGATCTGAAGTTTCATCACATCGCCACACGCTGGTGCACCCACCATGCCGCTACCGATGCTCTTGTCGTTTTTGTCAAATGAGCCCACGTTACGCGGGTTCTCGTAATGATCGATGACTTTTTCGCTATATGCCATGATATATCTCCTCGAATACGTTATGACCGCAAGATTAGTGGTGTGCCCACTCGACTGTGTTCAGGTCAATGCCTTCTTTATACATATCCCACAACGGAGACATTTCACGCAATTTCTCAACCGCACCGCGGATTTGCGAAACTGCATAGTCTACTTCTTCTTCCGTCGTGAATCGACCGAAAGAGAAACGAATTGAGCTGTGTGCCAGTTCATCATCCAGACCCAGCGCACGCAATACATACGAAGGCTCCAGACTGGCAGACGTACACGCCGAACCAGAGGACACCGCAAGATCTTTCAGTGCCATCAGCAGGGATTCACCTTCAACGAAAGCAAAGCTGATGTTCAGGTTGTTCGGCAGACGCTGCTCCATATCACCATTGATGGTCATCGCTTCGATGTCTTTGACACCTTCAAGCAGACGATTACGCAGCGCAAGCGCGTGCTGGTAATCTTTGTCCATATCTTCTTTGGCTACACGGAAAGCTTCGCCCATACCAACGATTTGGTGGGTCGCCAGAGTACCAGAACGGAAACCACGCTCATGACCGCCACCGTGCATTTGTGCCTCAAGGCGGATACGTGGCTTACGACGCACATACAGTGCACCGATACCCTTAGGGCCGTAAATTTTGTGCGCAGACAGCGAAATCAGGTCGACTTTCATTTCCTGAACGTCGATTGGCAGTTTGCCGGCAGACTGGGCGGCATCCACGTGGAAAATGACTTTCTTCTCACGACACAGCTCGCCGATAGCCGCGATGTCCTGAATAACACCAATTTCGTTATTCACGTGCATGATAGACACCAACACCGTGTCTTCGCGCATTGCATCACGTAGCTTCGCCAGATCAATCAGGCCGTTTGCCTCTGGCTCAAGGTAGGTGACTTCATAGCCTTCACGCTCAAGCTGACGGCATGGGTCCAGAACCGCTTTGTGCTCTGTCTTGCAGGTAATAACGTGTTTACCTTTCTTACCATAGAAGTGCGCAGCACCCTTAATAGCCAGGTTGTCAGATTCAGTAGCACCTGAGGTAAAGACGATTTCACGCGGATCTGCATTGAGCAAATCGGCAATATTTTCACGTGCCGTATCGACTGCTTCCTCTGCCTGCCAACCATAACGGTGAGAACGAGAAGCCGGGTTACCGAAGTTACCATCCATAGTCAGGCATTGCATCATCTTCTCGGCAACACGGGGATCTACTGGGCAAGTAGCGGAATAATCAAAATATATTGGCAGTTTCATCTTCTTCTCCGAAAACACGGACGTATAGTCTCTAGGAGCGAACATCGACACCTATAGTGGCGCTGTCGTGTGTATTATTATTTACAAATGATGCTTTATGTCGACCATGATCCTGTCGATCAGAAATTTCCTGTACATCATTGTCTTTCATCAACTCACCAAGAGTGATGTTGTTCAAAAAGCCGCTGATCCGGGAGCTCAGGTCGTGCCATAGAGTATGTGTCAGACAGCGTACACCGCCCTGACAATCCCCTTTTCCGTGGCACTTGGTGGCATCAACCGATTCATCAACAGCTGCAATGACCATACCTACTGCAATGCTGTCCGCATCTTCACCCAGGCGGTAACCACCACCGGGACCACGAACACTGGCAACCAGGCCAGCCTTGCGCAGGCGAGAGAAAAGCTGTTCCAAATAAGACAGTGAAATTCCCTGGCGCTCTGAAATATCAGCCAGAGGAACAGGACCATCTTGAGAATGCAGAGCCACATCCAGCATGGCTGTTACTGCGTATCTTCCTTTTGATGTCAATCTCATAACACACCGCTACCCACTTATATGTATGGGAGGAGTGTCGCATACCCGACTAAAACGGTCAAGTATTTACCTGACTGTTTTAGTCAAGCTTTTAACCATAGGGTTTATACGTCTATTTGTCGCGACTTTCTAGCGATTTTTCGACTGAGGATAAGATACCTCGCAGGATATTCAACTCCTGCTGCTCAGGGCGAGCACGGGTAAATAGTCGACGCAGCTTCGCCATCACCATTCCCGGATGTTTCTTATTAATAAACTGGGTCTGCGTAGTGACTTTTTCAAGGTGCTCGTAGAACATTTCCAGTTCTTTAGCGCGCGGGTATTCTTCTACCTTGCTCTCACCATCGTATTTTTGCTGCTCGAGGTACGCCATGCGGATCTCGTAGCTGACCGTCTGCACAGCCATCGCCAGATTCAGCGAACTGTAGTCCGGGTTAGCCGGAATATAGACATGACAATGACACTTTTGCAGCTCTTCATTAGTCAGACCGGTACGTTCACGACCGAACAAAATAGCGACATTATGGCTGCTGGCCTCGGCAATCGACTTGATCCCGCACTCACGCGGATCGAGCTGCGGCCACTCCAGGGTACGAGAACGTGCGCTCGAACCAACAACCAGGCCACAATCAGCAATCGCTTCATCCAGGGTCGGGACAATTTTCGCATTTTCGACAATATCAGCTGCACCGGCAGCCAGCGCATACGACTTCTCATCGATTTCACAAGCCGGATCGACCAATACCAAATTGGTCAGGCCCATCACTTTCATCGCTCGGGCAGCCGAGCCGATATTACCCGGATGAGAGGTACCCACTAAAACAACACTGATTTTATCTAACATGAAAAAGCTATATCCGACGAATTCTTAAAGCGGGAGGATTTTAACACACCCTCTCCAAAAATGGAGAAAACATGTAAAAACATTATATCTATGACCAGTATTTTATTCCTTTTTGTACTAACGCAGAAAGGAAAAACCGTTCCGGGCAAAAAATAACCACTTCCTTTTTGCCCTAGCTCTGATATACTCGCCGCCGCTTTTTAGTTCTTTAACATCCGTTGGGAAGATCCTATGCATCCGATGCTTAATATCGCCATTCGCGCTGCGCGAAAGGCTGGTGACCATGTCATTAAATCTCTAGAAAAACCTCAGGCAATCGAAGTTGCCAACAAAGGTAATGATGTTGTTACCAACATCGATCAAGAAGCTGAAGCTATCATTATCGACACTATTCTTAAGTCTTACCCTGATCACTGCATCATTGGTGCAGAGACTGGTAACAAAGAGGGCAAAGACAAAGAGTGTCAGTGGATCATCGACCCAGTGGATGGCACCAAAAACTTCGTTCGCGGTTTACCTCACTTCGCAATCTCTGTAGCACTACGCATGCGTGGTCGTACAGAAGTTGCTGCTGTTTACGACCCAGCTCGTAACGAACTATTCACCGCAACCCGCGGCTCTGGCGCTCAGCTTAACAGCCAGCGCGTTCGTGCTTCCCAGCCACGAGATCTAAGCGGTACAACACTGGCAACAGGCCTTCCTTTTGCAGCCAAGCAACACGCTGAAAGCTACATGAAGATCCAAAACGCGCTGTTCATCGAATGTGACGACATGCGTCAGTGTGGTTCAACAGCACTGGATCTTTGCTACCTGGCAGCTGGCCGCGTTGACGGTGTCTTCAAGCTAGGCCAGAAGCCTTGGGAACTGGCAGCAGGTGAACTAATCGCACGTGAAGCAGGTGCTATCTGTACTGACTTTACCGGTAACACTAACTACCTGACGTCTGGCAACATCGTTGCTGGTAACGCTCGTGTCGTTAAGCCAATGCTTGCCAAGATCCGTGAACACGGCAGCGAAGCACTGACTAAGTAATTTTTGGTTACTGACCAAAAACAAGCCCCGCCAGCGATGCTGACGGGGCTTTTCTTTTTCAGAAGTTAAGTGCTTTCATTTCATACAGTTAGATATACAGTATAACGACCTCTTTATGATACTCTGCCCCTATTAAGAAAACTGTATTCTATTAGGTGACATTGATGCCCGCCCCCAACACACGCCCCCTGCTAATCAGCAGCCTATTGGCCTGTTCGCTACTCTTGCTGCTAACTGGCTGCGAGCAGCATTACGATACGCTCGAAGCAATCCCCTTCGCTGACCAAAACTTCCGTGCCTGCGTGCTGGAAACTGGCGAGAGCTACCCCGACGATATCACCGAGCTCGAATGTGAAGACCTTAACATCCGCTCGGCTGCCGAGGTGAAGTACTTCGAGAACCTTCGTAAACTGTCACTCGGTGACAACCAGATCAATTCTCTGGATCTGTCTGATAATCCCGAGCTACGCTACCTCGACCTCAGCGATAACCAGCTCAACGCCCTGGACCTGTCAGAAAACCATGCCCTGCGTGAAATACGGCTAAGCGATAATGACATTGATACCCTCGAACTCCCTCAGTCCGAGCGACTGGAAAAGCTGTTCCTGAATGACAATGAACTCGACACATTGACTGTATCCCAGCTTCCCAAGCTACGTGCACTGCTTGTTGCTGACAACGAGCTGCAAACATTGGACTTATCGAACAATCCTGCGTTGACTGAACTCAATGTCAGAAACAACGCCCTGACCGCCCTGGATCTCTCCCACAATACAAAGCTCAACCAGCTGCTAGAGCAAGGGAATCCAATGAACGGTGGCAAGCAACGTCCGGTCAGTGAGTGGCAGGCCAAATAAGGGTTCGCAAAGACTGAGCCGCAGATACAAAAACGGAGCCTTGCGGCTCCGTTTTTCATTCATTGTGTTTCACACAATACCTTACGGCATCGCGTCGAACTCTTCACCTTCTTTGTCTACCTGCGGTGGCATCAGGTGCTCACGGGTAATACCCAGTTTAAGCGCCAGCGCCGAAGCAACGTAGATAGAGGAATACGTACCGACAGTGATACCGATCAGCAACGCCGCGGCAAAGCCGTGGATCATGCTACCGCCTTTCAGGAACAAGGCAATAACCACAAATAGCGTTGTTGCCGAGGTGATCAAAGTACGGCTCAGAGTCTGGGTAACCGAGCTGTTCATCACCTCGATTGGCCCGCCCTTACGCATCTTGCGGAAGTTCTCACGAATACGGTCAAATACAACAATGGTATCGTTGAGCGAGTAACCGACTACCGTCAGCAAGGCCGCAACAATTGTCAGGTCGATCTCAATCTGAGTAAACGAGAAGATACCGATGGTGATGATCACGTCGTGTGCCAACGCCAGTACCGCCCCCGCCGCCAGACGCCATTCAAACCGCATTGAGACGTACAGCAGAATACAGATCAGCGAAACAAGAATCGCCAGGCCACCGGCTTCTGCCAGTTCGTCACCGACATTCGGACCAACGAACTCTATACGGCGCATTTCAACGTTCTGGCCGGTGCCAACCTTCAGTGCATCAATGATCTGGTTGCCCAGCTTCTCGCCCTGTGCATCTTCACGCGGCTGCAGGCGAACCATCACATCTCGTGCTGTACCGAAGTTCTGCACAATCGCATCACCAAAACCGGCACTTTCCAGTGAATCACGAATTTTGACCAGATCAGCAGGCTGTTCGAAACCCACTTCGATCAGTGTACCGCCGGTAAAGTCGAGGCCCCAGTTCAGCTTCTGGGTGGTAACCGTCGCGATTGCCGCAACAATCATAATAATCGACAGGACAAAAGTGCCTTTCGACCAGCGCATAAAGTCGATCACTTTATCCGCTTTCATTATTTGAAACATGTCAGCGTCTCCTTAGATCGACAGTTTATCGACGCGCTTACCGCCGTAAACAAGGTTGACCATCGCACGGGTTCCGACGATCGCCGTAAACATCGACGTCAGAATACCGATAGACAGGGTCACCGCGAAGCCTTTAATCGCCCCTGTACCCACAGCAAACAGAATGATTGCCGTGATCAGGGTGGTAATGTTGGCATCGGCAATCGTACTCAATGCGTTGGCATAACCTTGCTGAATCGCATGCTGAGGACTGCGGCCCTCACGAAGCTCTTCACGGATACGCTCAAAGATCAGTACGTTGGCATCGACGGCCATACCGACGGTCAGAACAATACCGGCAATACCCGGCAGGGTCATGGTTGCCCCCGGGATCATCGACATCACACCGATAATCATCACCAGGTTCATCAGCAGGGCCATATTGGCAAACAAGCCAAAACGACGGTAGTACACCAGTGTAAACAGCATAACGGCAACCATACCCCAGATCATTGCCTGAATACCCATATCGATATTCTGCTGACCCATTGACGGACCGATAGTTCGCTCTTCGACAATTGAAATCGGCGCAATCAAGGCACCGGCACGCAGTAGCAATGCCAGGTTGTGCGCTTCGGACTGAGAGTCGATACCAGTAATACGGAAGTTACGACCCAGTGCCGTCTGAATGGTCGCCTGGTTGATCACTTCTTCGTGTTTCTCAAGAATCACTTTGCCGCTGGCATCACGATCGCCGCTGTCTTTGTACTCGGTAAACACGGTCGCCATCAGCTTGCCCACGTTATTACGCGAGAAGGCTGTCATCTTGCTGCCACCTTCGCTATCGAGCGAGATGTTAACCTGAGGACGGCCATATTCATCAGCACTTGAGCTTGCGTCAGTAATATGAGAACCGGATAGGATCACACGCTTTTTCAGCACGACCGGACGCTGGTCACGGGTGTATTTCACCTCGCTACCTGCCGGTGCACGGCCAGAAGCAGCAGCAGCCACATCTGCAGTACTATCCACTTCGCGGAATTCCAGTGTTGCTGTCGCACCCAAAATTTCTTTCGCGCGCGCAGTATCCTGAACACCCGGTAGCTCGACAACGATGCGGTTTGCACCCTGACGCTGTACCAGTGGCTCGGCAACACCCAGCTCGTTTACACGGTTACGTAGAATGGTGATGTTCTGGTCAACGGCGTAGTTGCGAATTTCCTGAAGGCGCGCCTCAGTAAACTGAGCCGAAAGCACAAAACGGCCATTGCTGTCGCTATCGGTGAACAACATATCCGGATGAAGCTTGGACAGCTCGATTTTAGCCTGAGCCAGCTGCTCTGCATTACGCAGGCGAACCTCAACCGAGGTATCGGTCTTACTGATAGCACGGTAACGGATTTTCGCTTCGCGCAGCTCAGTTCGGAAGGTTTCTTCCTGCTGACCCAGCAACTTGTCCATTGCTGCATCCATATCGACTTCCATCAGGAAATGCACACCGCCGCGCAAGTCCAGACCCAGTTTCATTGGGGTGGCGCCGATGGATTCAAGCCAGTCAGGAGTGGATGCTGCAAGGTTTAGTGCGACGACGAAGTCATCACCAAGCTGTTCATTGAGAATATCGCGGGCACTGATCTGAGTATCAGTATCGTTAAAGCGGACAAGTACAGTACCGTTTTCGAAAGCGACAGATTTGTAAGAGAGTTGATTTTGATTTAAATCTTCGGTGACTGCATCCAGCGTTGACATATCTGCCGAGGCGCCACGCGCCCCGGAGATTTGAATTGCCGGATCTTCACCGTAAACATTGGGAAGCGCATATAGCAGCCCGATGAGCAGTGTAAACACCACCATCAGGTTCTTCCACAAGGGATAACGGTTTAACACTGCTGTGATCCTTCAGAGCAAAAAATTACAGAGATTTCATTGTGCCTTTTGGCAGAACTGCAGAAACGAAATCTTTTTTGATTGTTACTTCAGTCGTGTCATTCAGCGCAATAACAATGTAGTCGTTCTCGTCGGAGACCTTAGTGATTTTACCCACCAGACCACCATTGGTTAGCACTTCGTCACCTTTGCCCATGGAAGACATCAGGTTCTTATGCTCCTTAACGCGCTTCGCCTGCGGACGGTAAATCATGAAGTAAAAGATAACTGCGAACAGACCCAGCATAATGAATAGCTGCATACCGCCGCCCTGTGGTGCACCTTCAGCCGCGGCATGTGCCTGAGAAATGAAAAGACTCATTTATTAACGTCCTCGTTTATTGTTAAGCGTTTTTCAACGGTGGAACTTCACGGTCTCGACGCGCGTAGAACTCTTCTACAAAGGCATCGAAACGATCTTCTTCAATCGCCTTACGGATACTTGCCATCAAACGCTGGTAGTAACGTAAGTTGTGGATTGTGTTAAGGCGCGCACCCAGAATTTCATTACACTTATCCAGGTGATACAGATACGCCTTCGAATAGTTGCGACAAGTGTAACAGTCACAGTGCGGATCGAGAGGGGTTGTATCTGTTTTATGTTTCGCATTGCGGATCTTGATCACACCACCGGTTACAAATAGGTGACCATTACGGGCATTTCGGGTCGGCATCACGCAATCGAACATATCGATACCGCGACGAACACCCTCGACCAAGTCTTCCGGCTTGCCAACTCCCATCAGATAGCGAGGCTTGTCTTCCGGTAGCTGAGGACACGTATGCTCAAGCACACGGTGCATATCTTCTTTCGGTTCACCAACAGCCAGGCCGCCTACGGCATAGCCATCAAAACCGATGTTAGTCAGACCTTCAACAGAAACATCACGCAAGTCTTCATATACACTACCCTGTACGATACCGAATAGCGCATTTTTGTTACCAAGTTTGTCAAAATGGTTGCGGCTACGCTGTGCCCAGCGCAGAGACATCTCCATCGACTTCTTCGCTTCGTCGTGTGTCGCCGGGTACGGCGTACACTCATCGAAGATCATCACGATGTCGGAGCCCAGATCTTTCTGGATTTCCATCGACTTCTCGGCATCCATGAAAATCTTGTCGCCGTTCACCGGGTTACGGAAGTGAACACCTTCCTCGGTAATTTTACGAATATCGCCAAGGCTGAATACCTGGAAGCCGCCTGAATCAGTCAGGATCGGGCCCTGCCACTGCATGAAGTCATGCAGATCACCATGCATTTTCATCACTTCCTGACCCGGACGCAGCCAAAGGTGGAAAGTATTACCCAGAATAATCTGAGCACCGGTATCCTGAACTTCCTCAGGTGTCATACCTTTTACCGTGCCGTACGTGCCGACTGGCATAAATGCTGGTGTTTCAACAGTACCGCGTTCAAACTGCAGGCGACCGCGACGAGCACGCCCCTGAGTTTTATCTAATTCAAATTTCACAAAGCCTCCAAAAGCCAGAGAAACAATCTGACATCAATTCCCATAGTGGGATTCAAGCACAATGGGCCATTTGCCTAATGCGCCTCTTTTGCATTTCTCGCCACGCCATATAGCCTAGCGAAAGAAAATAGTATCATGACAAGTCACACCCGGATCTGCCGCGACATCTTGTCTGTTCTATAGAGCCGACAAAGGCTGCAATTTTAACAAAAGCAGCCTTAAGAGACACTGACTTAACCAATTAAGTTCAGTTATTTATTCTTACGAGTGATAAACATCGAGTCACCGTAACTAAAGAAACGGTATTTATTTTCAACAGCCTGCTGATAGGCATTCATTGTGTGCTCGTAACCGGCAAAGGCACTGACCAGCATGATCAGCGTCGATTCCGGCAGGTGGAAATTGGTAACCAGTACATCCACCAGCTGGAATTCATAACCAGGGAAAATGAAAATATCAGTATCACCGAAAAATGGTTTCAGCTCAGTACCGTTCTTCACTGCATCCTGCGCCGCACTTTCCAGCGAGCGTACAGACGTTGTGCCGATAGCAACAACACGGCCACCGTTAGCCTTGGTTTCGTTGATCGCCGCAACAACCTCTTCAGGTACTTCGACATATTCGGCATGCATATGGTGGTCATTGATATTATCTACTCGTACCGGCTGGAAGGTGCCCGCTCCGACATGCAAGGTAACAAACGCAAAGTTTGCCCCCTTGGCCTTTATGGCCTCAAGAATTTCATCGTCAAAGTGCAGCCCGGCAGTCGGCGCGGCTACTGCACCAGGCTTGGCGTTATACACCGTCTGGTAGCGCTCTTTGTCTGCATCTTCATCAGGGCGATCGATATAAGGTGGCAACGGCATATGGCCAACCTCTTCGAGAATTTCCAGCACCGTCTTGTCACTGTCAAAACGAATTTCAAACAGCGCATCATGACGTGCCACCATTTCTGCCTGGTAATCATCATTCTCGCCCAGCAGTAACTCGGTACCCGGCTTCGGCGACTTGGATGCACGCACATGAGCCAAAATACGCTTGTCATCCAGCATACGCTCGACGAGGACTTCCAATTTGCCACCAGATGCCTTGCGACCAAACAGCCGGGCCGGGATCACCCGAGTATTGTTAAATACCAATAAATCACCAGGCTGAACCAAATCCAGCACATCTTTAAAGCCTTTGTGCTGCACCTCACCGGTATCACCGGTCAGCTGAAGCAAACGGCTGGCAGTACGCTCAGGTTGTGGATAGCGAGCAATTAGCTCGTCAGGAAGGTCAAAGTGGAAATCAGATACTTGCATCATTCGGGCCCTAAATTACAGCAGGCAGCTAGTATAGGCTGCCCGACTGCAATATCAAGCAAAGATGATAGCGTTCAAGAGCGCAATCGTACGCTTTTCACCTAAGCCGTGCTGAGACGTCGTAAATACCCAGCAAGCAGCAAGAACCACCATACGGTCCAACCCACACTTCCGCCTCCCCCACTATCACCACTATCGGTAGATGCTGGAACCTCGATGTCAGAACCGGCATTGGCTAAATCACTAGAAAACGGGTTAACTTCAAACACTGGCACAGTTAAGCTCCGCACCGATATTCCGGCCTCGCCTTCTATCCAGCTGATATAATCGGCCACTTCAGTATAGACACCGGGTACCGGACCGGCACAACCGTTCCCAAAGCTGACAAGCCCGACAAGGCGCAAGCCAAAGTCACTATCACTGGCTGCTTGCGGATCCTGCCATATCAGAGGTCCCCCCGAATCCCCGAAGCAGCTGTCTCGGGCCAAATCAGGTGAAGTCGAGCCCGCACAAAGGAAGATGGGGTAATCACTGGTATTCATGTTAGCGCCCCAATGACCATCACAAGTTATATCAGGAACACCTGACATCAGTGTCTGTCTCAACCGAGTAGCGCCAGAGTTAGGATCCTCCGGGTCGGTTGTTCCCCAGCCGGAGACAAGCAGGTTTGCTTCCCTCACATCATTGGCAACCCAACCGTTATCAAACGCCGTATCAACCCTGTCCTGAGTGCTTCTATCCGCCACCTGAATGGGGATTGCCGAGCTGGGCAGCGGGCTTGCCAATTTAAGTAACGCAATATCATTGGTAAAACGGGAGGAGTTATAGGAAGGGTGAATAACGAAGTCAGTCACAGCTGTTGCATTCGAGTTGCCCGCAGCAAAAATACTGATGATGCCGCCCCATACTTTGATCTTATCCGGGGTGACCACCGATGAACCATTTCGTAGGCAGTGTGCTGCTGTCAACACTAGATCATCGCTGATCACCACACCGCCACAGACAAAGGTGCTCTCCCCTCCTTCCCCGTTAGGAAACGTTAGGTTCAAATATGCCTGCCAGGGGATTTCATTATCAGCAGACTCAATACCGCCGATAATTTTGGCTGTCACCTTATTTTCATTGTCTTCGGCTTCAATGCCGACCGCCTGAAAAGGCAGCAATACAGTCCAACATAACAACAATCTTATCAATAGCATACGCATCAATTAATACCTATGTGGAATGTTGTTTAATGATTATATGACACAATTTGGCGTTTAACCCGAGAAACACATATATGAAACATCGCTATAACTTGTGAAATATTTGACTAGCGTCATAGGTAGTGAGGCAGGGATTAGCTACATTCAAAGAGCAAGCTAAGTGAAACCGGTAAGTTGACGATAAATGGATGAATAACTAGTCGCTACGGAGGCTTATATGTTTACTGTCGCAGATATGATGACACCGCACCCGCATACCCTAACCTCTGCCCATACTTTGGCCGATGCAAAAAAACTCATGGAAGAGAAAGGAATTCATCACGTCCCCGTTACGGACAAAGACAACCACCTGATAGGTCTTGTCAGCCAGCGTGATATTCTTTCTGCTCAAGAGTCGAGCCTTGAGCAAACTCATCAATCAAGCTTTATCTCTGCGCTTGATATTCCTCTCGAGCAATGTATGCACAGAAACCTCAGCAATGTTGAACCGCATGCCGGGCTAAAAGAAGCCGCAATCTATATGCAAAAACATAAAATTGGCTGTTTACCGGTTTTGCACCAAAATAAACTGGTCGGGATCATCACAGATTCTGATTTTGTTTCTATTGCAATCAATTTGCTTGAGATACAAGAGGAAGTGGAGCCGACTGAACAAGGTGACGCCAACTTCTATTAGGATGGTATGAATTTTCTTGCGCATCTCCACCTTGCCGATCGCTGCTGCAGCCATATGGCGGGCAATTTGCTGGCTGATTTTGTCCGCGGCGATCCCTATCAACAGTACCCCCTGGCGGTCGCTGACGGCATCAAGCTCCACCGCTTTGTGGACAGTTACATCGACGCCATGCCTGAAGTGCTGCAGTGTCGGCAGCTCTTCACCACTGATACCAGGCGAGTTAGCGGTATAGCCCTCGATATTGCCTGGGATCACTTTCTGGCCAAACACTGGCCGCTCTATCATCCCCTCGCGCTCCCGGATTTCGTCTCACAGGCCCGGCAGCAGGTTGAGCAATATCAGGATAACCTGCCCGACAGCTATCGACTGACCATGTCGCGTATGTGGCAGCAACAATGGTTGCTGCAGTACCGGGACCAACGCACAATCACCACAGCGCTGGAACGAATGGCTCTCCGGCGCCCCAAACTACACCAGTTGGCGAATTGCCCTGAGCTGATAGACAAGCATTACGACACCCTTGAGCTGCGATTCCATGCAATTTACCCGCAAGTGATCCGGGCGACACACACTTACCGTTCGCAGCAGTAGCCCCTATCAGACAAAAAAAGGGAGCGCCAAGGCGCTCCCGAGGTCATAACATAAGAAGAGGTCTTTCTATAGTTATGTGTCACATCAATCTCTGTAGCAATAGCTACGGATAACCCAAAAATAACAACGAGTTGCTAGGATAAAGCGAATTTAAAACTGATCTTCCTCTGTCGACCCTGTCAGAGCTGTCACGGAAGACTGGCCCCCCTGAATGGTATTGGTCATCTTATCGAAATACCCCGTACCGACCTCCTGTTGGTGAGCAACGAAGGTATACCCCTTCTCGGCCGCCTCGAACTCAGGGCGCTGTACTTTCTCGACATAGTGACGCATCCCTTCACCCTGGGCATAGTCGTGAGCCAGCTCGAACATGTTGAACCACATATTATGGATACCGGCCAGCGTAATGAACTGGTACTTATAGCCCATATCTGCCAGTTCCTGCTGGAACTTAGCGATAGTTTCAGCATCCAGGTTTTTCTCCCAGTTAAACGATGGCGAGCAGTTGTAGGCAAGTAACTGATCCGGGTATTGTTCATGAATCGCTTCGGCGAACTTGCGCGCCTCTTCGAGACAAGGCGTTGCCGTTTCACACCAAATCAAATCTGCATACGGTGCATAGGCCAGACCACGAGCTATCGCCTGATCAATACCGGCGCGAACCCGGTAGAAACCTTCTGCGGTACGCTCACCTTCAATAAAGTCCTTGTCATACGGGTCACAGTCCGAGGTCAGCAAGTCAGCCGCATTGGCATCAGTTCGGGCAATAACCAGCGTGGTTGTGCCTGCCACATCCGCCGCCAAGCGGGCTGCCACGAGTTTCTGTACCGCCTCCTGGGTAGGCACCAGCACCTTGCCGCCCATATGGCCACATTTCTTCACCGATGCCAGCTGGTCTTCGAAGTGCACCCCTGCGGCACCAGCATCAATCATATTGCGCATCAGCTCGTAGGCATTGAGAACGCCACCAAAACCAGCCTCGGCATCGGCAACAATCGGCAGGAAGTAATCAATACCGTCTTCCGGGCTACCACCGTTCGACCACTGGATCTGGTCAGCACGGCGGAAGGAATTATTGATGCGCTTCACCACTGCCGGCACCGAGTCAACCGGATACAATGACTGATCAGGGTACATGGTCGAAGCCGTGTTGTTATCGGCAGCGACCTGCCACCCTGACAGATAAATGGCCTCTATACCTGCTTTCGCCTGCTGGACCGCCTGGCCGCCAGTCAGCGCCCCCAGGCAATTTACATATCCTTTCTTCGCCGAGCCATTGACCAGATCCCAAAGCTTGTCAGCGCCGCGCTGAGCGATTGTGTTGGCCGGTGCAAAAGAACCACGCAGGTTAATCACCTCTTCGGCCGTATAGGTACGCTTTACGTTTTTCCAACGTGGATTCTCGGCCCAATCTTTTTCAATAGCTTCAATTTGTTGCTGGCGAGTCAATGTCATAATGATGTCCCTCGTTTCATTTGGCGATAATCCGTTTAACGTTTTCGTTATCGGTAGACTTCTTTTCTCAGGCTTTCGGGCCCTGCCAACAGCACAAATAAGCAGTTCCCTGTTAATTACTGTCTTTCTGCTACTTCAAATATTCATAACCCGGCAGAGTCAGGAAGTTCACGAGCTCGTCACTGGTCGTTAGCTGCGACATCAACATCGCCGCTTCCTGGTATTGCCCCTGATTGAACATGTCAGTGCCCAACTCCTGTTCGAGCACGACCATTTCTTCGCTTAGCATCTGCTCAAATAAGGACTTGGTAACCACTTCCCCATTGCTCAATGCCTTACCGTGCTTGATCCACTGCCAAATCGACGCCCGGGAGATTTCCGCCGTGGCAGCATCTTCCATCAGACCATAAATTGGCACACAGCCGTTGCCGGAAATCCAGGCTTCAATGTATTGCACCGCGACTCGAATGTTATGGCGCATGCCCTCATCGGTCCGGTCTCCGTCACACGGTTCCAGTAACTCCTCAGCAGTAATCGGCGCGTCGTCTTCACGACTGACATCCAGCTGATTTTGCCTTGTACCCAATGTGTCATCGAAAATAGCACGGGCTGTATCCGCCAGGCCGGGATGAGCAACCCAGGTGCCGTCATGGCCGTTGTTGGCTTCCAGTGCCTTGTCGGTCTGGATCTTGTTGAGCACCCATTCATTGCGCTCCGGATCTTTCGACGGGATAAAGGCGGCCATTCCTCCCATTGCAAACGCGCCTCGGCGGTGACAGGTACGGACCAGCAACCGGGAATATGCGTTCAGAAACGGTTTCTCCATCGTCACCACCTGGCGGTCCGGCAAAATCCGATCCGGGTGGTTCCGCAGTGTCTTTATGTAGCTAAAGATATAGTCCCAGCGCCCGCAGTTCAGACCGACAATATGATCTTTCAGGCTGTATAGGATCTCATCCATCTCAAATACCGCTGGCAGCGTTTCTATCAACACCGTGGCTTTTATCGTCCCTCGCGGCAAACCAAACTCATCTTCGGTAAAGCTAAATACATCGCTCCACCACGCAGCCTCCTGATAGGCCTGCAGCTTGGGAAGATAAAAGTAAGGGCCGCTGCCTTTTGCCAATAACTGCTTGTAGTTATGGTAAAAGTACAAAGCAAAATCAAATAAAGATCCGGGAATTGGCTCGCCCTGCCACAACAGGTGCTTCTCCGGCAGGTGCAGGCCTCGGACCCGGCAAATCAAAACAGCCGGATCATCATGGAGCTGATACTCCTTCCCTGTTTCCGGATTGGTATAGGCAATCGTGCCGTTGACGGCATCACGCAGGTTTCGCTGGCCTTCCAATACTTCATCCCAGGCCGGTGCAAACGAGTCTTCAAAGTCAGCCATGAACACTTTGACGTTGGCATTGAGAGCATTGATCACCATCTTGCGATCAACCGGCCCGGTAATTTCAACCCGGCGATCCTGGAGATCGTCCGGGATATTACGGATGGTCCAATTCCCAGTGCGAATATCAGCGGTATCTTCAAGAAAGTCCGGTAAGCCGCCAGCATCTATGGCCAGCTGTCGACGCTCTCGGGCCGCCATCAGCTCCGGGATACGTAACGCAAAGCGCTGCACCAATCGCTCCACGAACTGAAAGGCATCTTCATTTAAAATCTCTTTCTGCTGCTCAGTTAATAGCGTTTGCAGAGATAGCTTTACTTCATGGTTAGGTGGCGTTTGTGTATCCGTCATTTTTCGCTCCCTTGCAGCTGTAACTTAATCACCACTTTTATCAGCAGTCAGTATCAGGGGTATTCTGACACTCGTTGTCTTAACGCTTTATTTACGTTGCCGCAACAAATTGGCAATTGCAAATAACCCTGTTTATGAGGCCAAAGGACATTTACCAGCTAACCAATTAAAATCAACAACTTAATAAAAATAGAGCAATAACTCAAAACACTGAATTAAAACAATTTTCAGGGAAATGCTCGGTTTTTGGCAGGAAAGACAAATTGGCAGCAAAATGTAACCAGTTACGTAATTTAATTACAAAACAAGGCTATTCAAACCCCTGTGTAAAAAGGCGTTTCAAACATGGCAATGTGCTAAAGACGGGCTACTATCGATTAAATAACAACCAGTTATTCGACAGTGTGAAACTACTTTTATACATTGGTGGAATAGTTGCGTAATCAATCAATTTCATTTATTCGCAAAACGAAACAGAATAAACCTACAAAAAGCCTTGTTTATAAAGGAAAAAATGGGATTTAAATATATCGTTTGAAGTGCAGGGTTTAGAATAAAGTGCTGACAGAACGAAAAATCTGCCAGCACATTGTCGGTAAGGCTACAAAAGCCCCTCAACAATCTCGGCAAGTCGATGGAAGGTACGACTGCGACTCGAGGTAGGACGCCAGACAAGGCCGATTTCTCGGTATGCCTCCTGGCCAGGTGGTTCAATGATCACCAGGTTCTGGTTATCCAAAATCCCATGATCGATGGCCATCTGTGGAATGAAGGTCGTCCCCAATCCATTCGCAACCATTTGAACTAAGGTGTGTAGGCTAGTGGCTGTAAACGGATTTATCTTCTCCTTACTGGTCAGCTTGCAGGCAGAAACTGCGTGCTCAGTCAGGCAGTGCTCTTTCTCTAGCAAAAATACCGACTCATCCGGTAAGTCTGCATAGCGTAACGGCACATTGACCTGCTCCGCCTGATTCTTGCTGATAACCATCTTAAAGGCATCACGTCCCACTGTCTGACTGTGCATTCCGTTGATTTCAACCGGCAATGCCAATATCAGTACATCCATCTCGCCATTGCGAAGGGCTGCCAGCAGGTTGGTGGTCGTATCTTCACGCAATAACAGATTAAGGCTTGGGTGCAGGCGATTCACTTCCTGGACAAGATCACACAATAAGAAAGGAGCAATGGTGGGAATACAGCCAACCCGTAGCTGGCCGTCCATACCGTCGCCAGTACAATTTGACAGCTCCATCAAGTCCTGGCTGCGGGCAAGCAGTTCCCGGCTTCGGATCACTACGTCTTCACCCATAGAGGTAAACACCAGAGACTTGTTATCACGTTCGATCAGCTGGCAACCAATGAGTTCCTCGAGGTTTTGAACCCCCGAGCTTAATGTCGACTGACTGACAAAGCACTTCTTGGCGGCTTCACCAAAATGACGGGTTTCAAATAAAGTTACTAAATAATGTAGCTGCTTGAGAGAAGGAAATTTATTCATCGTATTTTTCGATTACATCAATCTATTTATTCCGCTTTTTCCAATCTAACAGTTTCGTTATAGTTTGTCTCGTCCAAACACGGAGCCAACCAAGAAGGTCGGCAACAACCGAATATTTCAGGAGCACCATAATGGTACTAGTAGGTCGTCAAGCACCAGATTTTACTGCTGCAGCTGTTCTAGGTAACGGCGAAATCGTTGATAACTTCAACTTTGCAGAGTTTACTAAAGGTAAAAAAGCGGTAGTTTTCTTCTACCCACTAGACTTCACTTTCGTTTGCCCATCTGAGCTAATCGCTTTCGACAAGCGTTTCGAAGATTTCCAGGCAAAAGGCGTTGAAGTAATCGGTGTTTCTATCGATTCTCAGTTCTCTCACAATGCATGGCGTAACACTGCTGTTGAAGACGGCGGTATCGGTCAGGTTAAGTACCCTCTAATCGCTGACGTTAAGCACGAAATCTGCAAAGCGTACGATGTAGAGCACCCAGAAGCAGGCGTTGCTTTCCGCGGTTCTTTCCTAATCGACGAAGACGGTCTTGTACGTCACCAGGTAGTTAACGACCTACCACTAGGCCGTAACATCGATGAGATGCTACGCATGGTTGATGCACTAAACTTCCACCAGAAGAACGGTGAAGTTTGCCCTGCACAGTGGGAAGAAGGCAAAGCAGGTATGGATGCATCGCCAAAAGGTGTTGCTGACTACCTATCTGAGCACACTGCAGACCTAGGTAAGTAATTACCCATTAACACCATGCTCACGGTGTTAATTAGGCAACAAACGCAATAGCGTAAAGCCAAAGTCAGCCAATAGGCAAAAATAGAATGAGGCCCGGACACACCGGGCCCTTTTTATTTCTCTTATCTCTTATCTCTTATCTCTTATCTCTTATCTCTTATCTCTTATCTCTTATCTCTTATCTCTTCATATTCTTGATCTGATTAACCCTCCGGCAAGCAAAGATCCACTACACTGCTTCCATCATCTACCTCCCTGATTAATCGTCATGAAAATTCAACACCTAGAAGTTTGTATCGATAATATCGAATCGCTGCATTACGCCCAGCAAGGCGGGGCAACCCGTATCGAGCTGTGTTCATCGCTTGCACTTGGTGGCCTAACCCCAAGTATCGGCTTTATGAAACAAGCAGCCAGGCACGCCTCTATTCCCGTCTATGCCATGATTCGGCCACGCCAGGGGGATTTTTTATTTTCGAGTGATGATATAGAAATCATGCTGGCAGACATTCATGCCGCCAAGCAAGCTGGCTTACAAGGCGTAGTCGTCGGTGTGCTCGATGCCCACAGCCTGGTGGACGAAAGCTGTCTGCGCAGTTTGATAAAGGAAGCCGGCGGGCTAGGCGTAACCTTCCACCGTGCTATTGACCAGTGCATTGACCCGATGACCGCCCTCGATAGCATCATGAGCGCAGGCTGCGAGCGAGTGCTTACATCTGGTTTGCAGGCCAAAGCCTTGGATGGTGCTGAAATGCTAGCGGAGATGGTCAAACATTGTGGAGACAGCCTCAATATTATGGCCGGTGCCGGTATCACGGCAGACAACGTGGCCGAGATTGTTCGAAAAAGCGGAGTAAAGGAAATACATTTGTCAGGGAAAAGCACCCGGCCAAGCCAAATGCTTCAGTATGCAAATCAGGCCCATATGGGCAGTAGCAATGTCGATGACTTTACAATCCCCGTTACCTCCGCAGAAAAAATTGCGGCAGTCATTCGCTCTCTAAAAAAATAACTGCAATGTAAACAGCCTGCGCTAAGACAGGCTGTTTGACTAACTTGTTATCCGCTTTAATTACCAACCAATAACATCTTTGGCAGGATGCGAAGTGTCAGAAGCAATCATAAATGACTTATTCTGTGAAAGTGCGCTTGCATCACATGTCTCATCAGAAATCTTGGTGTCCGGATCCAGCAGATATGCAGTTGTCTTTTGGTCAACACAGCTAATATTACTGTAGCTGAAACCATGATCAACATAATTATCAACGGTAATCAGTGATGCCGAATTACCAAAAGCATCAACCATCTCCTCAGCCCAGCTATACGGAGTAGCCGGATCATATTGACCACCAATGATAAGGATCTGCTGACCTCCAAGCGCTGATTCCATATTTGAAACAGTTGCAATAGGATCCCGTTTGGCTGGCCAATCAATGCACATACCCGCTGTAGAGTAATATGTGTCCAGACCATAAAGCGCTGAAGCTAGAATATAGCGATCTTTTGAGTTAACTATCTCATTAGTTGTTAGAGGAGAACTCTCATCAGTACAAACCACGGCCTTAAATAACGCACTACCACGAAGATCATCAGGTGATTTTGAGAGGTGTGAAACAAATGGCCAATCATCATTATCCGACAACGCTTTTTTTATCGGCGCGGCACTGTCTTGAACCAATAACGTCATTAGTCCGGGCTTTATTTTTTGCCAGTCTCCCGATGTTTCCCGAGCTACTGTCAAGCCAAGTGTAAAGCTCCCTTCTGCTAGCGTTAGATCCACATCATTGGCTGAGTACGTTGAGTTAGCAAAGAGGCTATCAACGATAGTCTGATAGCGGCTACTGAGTGCGAAGTCATGCCCTAAACGGTAATCAGCAGCCTTTCCATAGCCAGCCGTATTATCAACCCGCATTTCGATGTAGTTATCATCCAATGGCGACATTGATGAATCAAGCACAATAGCACGCACCTTGTCGGGGAAAGTATGCGCATACAGTGAACCAAGCCGAGTACCGTATGAATAACCCAGGAACGTCAGCTTTTCATCGCCTAGCAGGTTCCGCAGCATATCCATATCTTTCACAACAGTGTTACTACCTAAAAATGGCGCAACTTGAGAATAAGTAGCAGAACAATCGCCCTGTTTATTGCTTTGCGCAACGGCACAGTCAGTTAACTCTTTGGCAAAAACACTCTGGCCGGTGCCGCGAGGATCCATGCCAACAATATCAAAGCGATCCAGGATTTCCTTTGGCAATTCCTTCTCAACCATGTACCCAGCCCCACTCACCGCCTCCGCACTCGGGCCTCCGAAGTTAAGCAATAGCGCCCCGATTCGATTGGCAGGATCATTGGCTTTATGTACACCATAATAAATATCAACCTGCTCACCATTCGGATTATTATAATCTTTCGGTGCTTTCATAAAGCTGCAAGTCATATTAGAAGGGCAAGTCTGCGTCGCGTAGTTATCCTTGGCAAACTGGTTATCACCTCCACCGCCACCACATCCAGCCAACAAAAGGCTAACTAATAAACCTAGCGTTTTCCTGTACATCTTTTTTCCTTTTTTATTTTTCTAATCAATAAATTGAAACGTTTTTATCCCATCCGCCGAATATGAACACAATTAGATATTAATATCAATGACATCCAACCAGTGCATTTCAGACATAAATAGGACAATTGTGATATTTTGTCCTTTGGTCACATTTCATTCAACAAGAACCGAGCAAGCTAGCAACCGCAAACAAGTTCATTCGTCATGTTCATAATTCAGGATTATTCTTAAGAAAGTAAAACCATACAGTCACCAGCAAATGGAGTGCGAAATGACCTCAGACAAAACCGTCAAAAAGCTCAAGAAGAAAGACTATGAGAATGAACTAAAACGCCTGCAGGTTGAGCTCGTTAAATTGCAAGAATGGATAAAGCACAGTGGTTTAAAGGTAGCGGTTATTTTTGAAGGCCGAGATGCGGCAGGGAAAGGCGGCGTCATCAAGCGGATCACCGAAAAGCTCAACCCACGGGTTTGTCGTATTGTTGCCTTGCCTGCTCCGACCGAAAAAGAGAAAACCCAGTGGTATTTTCAGCGTTATGCCGCTCATTTGCCTTCGGCCGGTGAAATGGTTCTGTTTGATCGCAGCTGGTATAACCGCGCCGGGGTCGAAAAAGTAATGGGCTTTTGCACCGACAACGAATACGAAGAGTTTCTTCGTTCATGCCCCGAGTTTGAGCGTATGCTGCAACGCTCGGGAATTATATTGCTAAAATACTGGTTCTCGGTATCTGACGAAGAACAGGAAGCACGCTTTCTCGAACGTATTCATACGCCGATAAAGCGTTGGAAATTCAGCCCGATGGATCTTGAGTCCCGCGATCGCTGGGCAGAATATTCAGCCGCCAAAGACCGTATGTTTGCCTACACCGATACCAAACAGTGTCCATGGTGGGTGGTCGATGCCGACGACAAGAAAAAAGCACGCATCAACTGTATCTCCCATTTGCTGTCCCACATTCCCTATGAAGAGCTCCACTACCCTCATATCGATCTCCCCGAGGTCAATAAAGAAGGGTATGTCAGAGCACCAGCTGACAGCCAGACATTTGTTCCGAACTTGTTTAGCAAAGATTAGCTCGAATCGAGTATTAGGTTCACCTCTAATTCTCTCCGGCTCAAAATCAAAACCGGAGAGCACTTAACAGAGGAATACTGAGACAGAATACACAAGGGAAGGTTACTTCAGGATACTCTCTATCTCTTCCTGGCTGGTATGGCGAATATCCTTGCCTTTGACGAAATAGATGATGTATTCGCAAATATTCTGGCATCGGTCACCAACCCGTTCAATGGAGCGGGCTGACCACATCACCTGCAGTACATTCGGGATTGAACGCGGATCTTCCATCATATAAGTCATTAACTGACGAATAATAGCTTCGTATTCGCGGTCTATCCGGTCATCCTCCTGATAGACCTCAATGGCCGCCTTAACATCCATTCGGGCGAAGGCATCCAGCACCTCGTGCAGCATTCGAACAGCATGCTGCCCCAGCGCTTCCAGTGATACCAGCAGGTTATATTGCTTGTTGGTGAAGTTCTCCAATGCCACCTTGGCGATGCTTTCTGCAACATCACCGATCCGCTCCAGATCGGTAATGGTCTTGATGATCGCAATCACCAGACGCAGATCGCTGGCTGTCGGCTGACGTTTGGCAATGATCCGGGTGCAGGCTTCATCAATCGCCACTTCCATCGCATTGACCTTGTGATCATCTTTGATCACCCGCTTGGCCAGCTCTGCATCCTGCTTGTGCATCGCCTTGAGTGCATCGGCCAGTTGCTGCTCGACCAAGCCACCCATTGCCAGCACATGGGTACGGATACTTTCCAGCTCCGCGTTAAACTGGCCGGAAATATGACGGCCAAGACTTAAATTATCCAACATGGTTTGGTTCCTTAACCGTATCGACCCGTGATGTAGTCTTCTGTTCGTTTCTCTTTGGGCGTGGTGAAAATATCATTGGTATTGGCATATTCCACCAGCTCGCCCATATGCATAAATGCCGTATTATCCGACACCCGCGCAGCCTGCTGCATGTTATGGGTAACAATTATCACCGTGTACTTGGTCTTGAGCTCATTGATCAGCTCTTCGATGGTCAGGGTCGAGATCGGATCCAGAGCCGATGTCGGCTCATCCAACAGCAAGACCTCCGGCTCAATCGCTATCGCCCGGGCAATAACCAGCCGCTGCTGCTGGCCCCCTGAAAGTCCGAACGCATTTTCATGGAGGCGGTCTTTGACCTCGTCCCACAGTGCAGCGCCACGCAGGGAGTTTTCGACGGCATCATCAAGCACACGGCGCTCCTTGATCCCCTGGAGGCGCAAGCCATAAATCACATTCTCATAGATGGATTTAGGAAACGGATTCGGCCGCTGGAACACCATGCCGACCCGACGGCGCAAAGAGGCCACATCCACCTTGCTGTCATAGATGTTCTGCCCATGTAGCATGATTTTGCCTTCGACGGTGCAGCCCTCGACCAGCTCGTTCATCCGGTTGATACAACGCAGCAAGGTCGACTTGCCGCAACCGGACGGACCGATAAACGAAGTAACCTGCCCCTTGGCTATCCGCATATTGATATTATACAGAGCCTGTTGCTTGCCATAATGCAGATCAAGCCCCTCAATCGACATGGCCGTTTTCTCTTCGGGTAACTTTGTTAAATCTTGAGGCTGAAACAGCCCCATGGTCGAATTAATTGAAAACATGTAAGTTACTGTATCCCCGTTATTGTTCCAAAGAGCGGTACTTTTCCCGTAAGTGGTTTCGAATACCAATCGCCGTCAGGTTTAGCCCTACAATCACCGTCACCAATAAAAACGAGGTGGCATACACCAATGGCCGGGCAGCTTCGACATTGGGACTTTGAAAGCCGACATCATAAATATGATAGCCAAGGTGCATAAACTTGCGATCCAGATGCAAATAGGGAAAAAGGTTATCAACCGGTAACGTCGGTGCCATTTTGACTACCCCGACCAACATCAAAGGGGCCACTTCACCCGCGGCTCTGGCGACCGCCAGAATAAGTCCTGTCATTATAGCCGGGCTCGCCATCGGCAATACAATTCGCCATAGGGTTTCAGCCTGGGTTGCGCCCAGTGCCAGCGAACCGTGACGAACCGAACTCGGGATCCTCGCCAAACCTTCCTCGGTCGAGACAATCACAACAGGCAACGTCAGAATAGCCAGTGTTAGAGCCGACCATAAAATACCCGGTGTACCGAAAGTGGGAGCCGGCAATTGATCAGAGAAAAAGATTTCATCAATCGTTCCGCCGACCATATACACAAAAAAGCCCAGACCAAATACGCCGTAAACAATAGACGGCACACCAGCCAAGTTGATAACGGCAACCCTGATTAACTTGGTAAATCGGTTTTTTCCTGCGTACTCATGCAAATAGATCGCAGCCATCACGCCAAGTGGAGTCACAATGACACTCATCAGCAGCACCATAAACACAGTACCGAAAATCGCCGGGAATACCCCGCCTTCGGTATTGGCCTCTCGGGGATCCTCGCTGACAAACTTGCCAATCTGACGCCCCCAGTGGGCCACTTTTTCTATTGTCGTTAAATTGTTCGGATACCAGATATCCAGCACCTGTTCGAGGGGCAGTTTCACCATGGTACCGGCCATATCGCGCACCAGCAGCGCATCTTGGTCCAGCAGTTTGCGCAGTGCCAACATGCGCTGCTCTATATCAGCATAGCGCTGTTCCAGCTGAAGCCGCTGAGCCGTAATGGCTGGCTGCTTACCCTGTTGACGCTCTTGCTGACGCAGCTGATCAAGCTGGTGGTTAATGGCCGCCACATTCGTTTTCAGCAGCGAGTCAATTTCACCACGAACCCGATCGGCATCCTGCAGCCCTTGCTCCAGCTCTGCAAGCGACTTACTCTGGCCATCATCGATAAAACTAACCGGATAGCCATAAAACTTGCCGTTTTTGATCCGGTCGATGACGGCAATATCATCGGCCAGCGTCTTGCTGGTGATCTGCGTCTCAAGCAAGGTAATAAAATCGAGTTCGACCCTTTCGCGGTTCCCGGTTTTGATCAGGTAGCGAAAAACCCGCTCTCCCTCGATTGCCGACACATCCACGCCGGCTTCTGCCAGTTGGCGTACCGATACCGACTTGGTCTCATAGATTTCACCGATAATGGCCTGCCTGTTGCCATTGATATCAACATCAAACTGGTACACAGGTGCCGGCCAGAAGTAACTCAGCCCCTTCCAGCCTATCAATAGCAACAATCCCAGCACGGCAACCAGGCTCAGGCTAACTGCGCCAGCCGTCAACCATATCCATGGAGAACCCGATTTAAACCAATTACCCATCACTTTGCATTTTCATTTTATCTATCGGTTAGTTTTATCTGTCAGTTAGTGTGCGCTCACATTACAGCGAGCTGTACTTTTCTCTTAGCCGCTGACGAACCAGTTCTGCAATCGTATTGAAAATAAAGGTAAACACAAACAGCACAAACGCAGCCAGGAACAATACCCGGTAGTGCGAACTTCCTACCTCGGTCTCCGGCATCTCAATCGCAATGGTTGCCGACAAGGTTCGCAAACCTTCCAGTATGTTCCAGTCCATGATCGGAGTGTTACCCGTTGCCATCAGCACAATCATGGTTTCACCGACCGCACGACCAAGCCCCATCATAATGGCGGAGAAAATCCCCGGACTGGCCGTTAGCAACACAACACGGGTCAACGTCTGCCAATGTGTCGCGCCCAGTGCCAAGGAACCGCTGGTCAAATGTCCCGGTACCGAAAAAATCGCATCTTCGGCAATCGTAAATATTGTCGGAATCACCGCAAAGCCCATCGCGATCCCGACAACAAGCGTATTGCGCTGGTCATAACCTATACCCCACTCGTTAGTCAGGTACATACGTATATCACCGTCAAACAGCCATTGCTCGACATACGGGCTGACTTCCAGGCAGGCATAGACCAGCAGCACAATCACCGGCATCAGCAATATGATATGCAGTCCGTTTGGCAAACGGTGACGCCACGGCCCCGGAAGCAAGGACCAGCCGATCCCGACCAGCATCATCATCAAGGGGAAGACCACAATAACCATTGCAATACCGGGCAGGTACTCTTCAACGATAGGGGCCAGCCAAATGCCAGCCAGAAAGCCCAGGATCACCGTCGGCAATGCCTCCATAATCTCGACCGTCGGCTTGATCACCCGTCGCATTTTGGAAGACATGAAATAAGCGGTATAAATTGCCCCGGCCAAAGCCATCGGAATAGCAAAAAACATCGCATAGACGGCGGCTTTAAGGGTACCGAATACGACAGGCACCAAACTGAGTTTCGGCTCGAACTCATCACTGGCGGATGTCGATTGCCAAACGTATTCAGGCTCAGGATAGCCTTCATACCAAATTTTCTGCCACAGAGATGAAAAACCGATTTCAGGGTGGCGGTTATCCACCTTGTATAGCTGCCAGTTGTCACCGTTCACGGTCAGCAAACGGTCTGCCCGAGGAGAGATAGCAACCCAGTCGGGTACCTCAGCCAGCAACGGCTCGTTGTAGATATATCCTTTGATTGTCGTGTAATACGCCGAGAGTTCACCGTTTTGGTGTACCGCAAAAAAACCTTTGCGGGCATACTCAGGAACAAGCTGCACCACAGGGCTATCAGGCAGTGCAAAGTGCCGCGCCTTGACCAGTGTTCGCTTGCCCTCGCGAAGTACTTCGAACCACTGCGATACTGCATTGTCACTGGTTGTGATCAACAAGGAGTTCGCGCCCGACAGTAACGTCAAATGCTGCGGCTCTCCCTGAGCTGAACTGACATCGACAACATCGCGGATCACCGAGTTGTCCCCGTTCAGCGCCACCACATACAAATTATTACCGCTCAGCACATACAGCGTGCGGGCATCCGGTGTTACGGCCAGCGCACTGATAGTGTCGGGCAGCCCCTCAATCCCGAACGATATCGCCTGCCAATCCGATGCCTGACCAGGCAGCGCATCCTGGTGGCTGAAAGTCATTACTCTAACTCGCTGATCAGCCGTTACTCCAGCCACGACGGCCTGCTCGGCGCGCACCGATACCGCCAGTTGGCTAATTGCGTGCCCCTCAGGGTCCAGTTGCAGCGGACTCACTCCCAACGGGTAGGCAATATCCGGTGTTGTCTGCTTCATCTCCCCTGTAAACGAAATCCTGAAAGTGGGTTTAAATACCACCACTTCGCCAGAGCGGCCGCCATAGGCAAATACTTCTTCACTCGGCAGGGTACGGGCAAAGCTGACAGGGCTTGCCATAAGCTGATGCTCACCCATAAGTTCGCCGACATTCTTCGGAGCAAGGTTTATGAAGGTCAAATAGCCCTGCAGGGACATCCTATAGGCAATGTTGTTCTGCTCGTTGAGATAAATAGCGGCAGGGTTGTCTGAAAAATCAATGGAGAATGCCTGCTTCGATGTGACGTTAACCGAGGCAAAGATCGGCATGATCACATACAGCAGATAGAAGAAAATCAGGACAAGAGTAATAAGAACAGAAATACCACCAGCGGTTACCCCATAGCGTGCGAGCTTGTCTTTAACTCGGCGGCCAGGGCTGTCCCCACTCAAAAATGCGCTGGCGTCTGCCATTATTACCTCATAGGATTTATACGTTTATCAATAATATTTCTTTTAGATGACAATTATATGACAGCCAGTACGAGTGAGGCCAACACTCCTTTCGATTCCTTGGGCTAATCTATTAGAGTGACATAAAATTGCAATAAAAGGTCATTAGTCTTAATGATTTATGACTATTAACTGATTTCATTGGCCGTTCTCTCGTTGCTTCTGGACAGATATTGCACATGCTCACATAATGAACAAGCCTACTGCGAATAAGGAAGTCGTTATGAAGCACCTCGTTATTACTGTAATTGGTAAAGACCGACCAGGCCTGGTTGAAACCCTCTCAGACACGGTATACCAGAACCACGGTAACTGGCTGGCCAGCAGCCTTAGTAAACTTGCCGGGCAGTTTGCCGGTATCTTGCAGATTGAAGTCGCCGACCAATATATCCCTGTATTGAGTCAGAGCCTGTCGAAGCTGAATGGGTTACAAATCCATATTGTCGAAGATGACAGCAAGGCCGTTCCGGTCACAACGCTGCACAACCTCACCGTCACCGGTAACGATCGTCTCGGCATCGTCAAAGAAGTCACAGCCAAGCTCAACCAGCTTGGGATCAATATCAATAAGCTCAAAACTGATACCCAAAGCGCACCTAACTGGGGTTACCCGATTTTCTCGGCAAATTTTCAGCTTGAGCTACCATCTGAGCTGGCCCTGGAAACTGTTCAGGACGAGCTGGAACAACTGTCCGATGATCTCAATATCGATGTCGATGACAATTAACGAAGAGGCATAACTTTTAGCCCATAGCTTATCTAATAGGAATACAATGAGTACGGAATCTCTCTATATAGAAAAAGAATTAAGCTGGCTATCATTTAACGAACGTGTACTTCAAGAGGCGGCAGACAAATCCGTGCCGCTGATTGAACGCGTCCGTTTTCTTGGAATCTTCTCCAGTAATACCGATGAATTTTATTCAGTTCGTTTTGCCGATGTAAAACGCCAGATACTGATCAGCCAGGAACAAGGCGGCGATGACAGTGCCAAACAGCTACTCAGCAAAATCCAGAGCCGTGTCCTGAAACTCAACCAGGACTTCGACAGCCTCTATAACGAGATTTTGCTGGAAATGGCACGGCGCCATATTTTCCTGGTCAATGAGCAACAGCTCGACGAGCATCAGCAGAACTGGCTTCGAAAATATTTCCGCAATGCAATTCTGCCCCATATCACGCCCATCCTTCTCACACCGGATATCGATCTGCTTGAATTTCTCAAAGACGAATATTCTTACCTGACCGTCGAAATGCAGCAGGGAGAAAAGAAGGGCCATGCCCTGATCGAGATTCCGACTGATCAGCTACCGCGCTTTATCCAGTTGCCCGAGGCGAAAGGAAAAAGACGCAAAACCCTTATCCTGCTTGATAACATTATTCGTTTTTGTCTCGACGATATCTTCAGCGGCTTCTTCGAATACGACAGCCTGGCCGCCTACTCGATGAAGATGACCCGGGACGCCGAATACGATCTCAGTCTGGAAGTGGAACACAGCTTGCTGGAACAAATGTCTGAAGGTCTGAACCAGCGCCTCACGGCCATGCCGGTTCGCTTCGTCTACCAGCGCGATATGCCAGGCGATATGATTGATGTCCTCTGCGGGCTGCTGAAAGTCTCCAGCTATGACAGTATTATTCCCGGCGGGCGGTACCATAACTTCAAGGACTTTATTGGCTTTCCCAATGTCGGTCGCAACTATCTGGAAAACAAGCCCCTGCCGCCGATCCAAAGCTACCACTTCTCCTCTGCCCGCAATGCCTTTGACGCCATCAAGGCACAGGACATTCTGCTGTACTATCCGTACCATACCTTTAACCACATGACCGAGCTGGTTCGCCAGGCTGCCTACGACCCCAAGGTCCGTGGTATTAAAATCAATATCTACCGGGTGGCCAAAAACTCCCGCATCATTGAGTCGATGATAGATGCCGCCAATAACGGCAAACGGATAACCGTCGTGGTCGAGCTGCAGGCCCGCTTTGACGAAGAAGCCAATATTATCTGGGCCCGCCGCCTGACCGAAGCCGGGGTTCACGTTGTATTTGGTGTCCCGGGGCTGAAAATTCACTCCAAACTGTGCCTGATCACCCGGCGTGAAGGTGACAAGCTGGTCCGCTATGCCCATATCGGTACTGGCAACTTCCATGAAAATACTGCCCGGCTCTATACCGACTTCTCGCTGATGACCTGTGACGACGAAATTACCAATGAGGTACGGCAGGTCTTCGGGTATATCGAAAACCCTTATCGCCCGGTTAAATTCCATCATTTAATCGTCTCGCCGCGTAACTCCCGCTCGCGACTGTATGATTTGATAGACAGGGAGATTGCCCATGCCAAGCAAAACTTGCCATCGGGTATTACACTTAAGGTGAACAATCTGGTCGATAAAGGTTTGATTAACATGCTTTATCAGGCCAGCAGTGCCGGTGTGACCATTAAACTGATCATTCGCGGGATGTGCTCCCTGATCCCCGGCATCAAGGGGATCAGTGAAAATATTACCGCCATCAGTATTGTCGACCGTTTCCTCGAACACCCGCGTGTGGTGGTATTTGAGAACAACGGCGATCCGGACGTGATGATTTCATCGGCCGACTGGATGACCCGTAACATCGATAATCGAATAGAAGTCGGCTGTCCGATCCGGGATCCGGCACTGAAAATGAGAATCATCGATATCCTGAATATCCAGCTAACCGATACGGTCAAGGCACGGGTTATCGATAAAGAAATGAGCAACCAATATGTGCCCCGGGGTAACCGTCGCAAGATCCGTTCACAAATTGCGATCTATGATTACCTGAAGCACTCCGAAAAACAGCTCAGAAAAAAAGCTGAGAAAGCGATGGTTAATAATGACTGATAATCCACGTCCACGCGAGATAGCGGCTATCGATATTGGCTCTAACAGCTTCCACATGGTTGTTGCCCGAGTGATCGGGCAAAGCCTGCAAATTATCAGCCGCCATAAGCAGCGGGTTCAGCTAGCCTCCGGACTCGACGAACACCACAACCTCAACCAGGCAGCGATCCAGCGCGGCCTCAACTGCCTGGCCATGTTTGCCGAGCGCCTGCAGGGTTTCGAGCCGGAGAATGTCCGTATTGCTGCCACCTATACCTTGCGCCAGGCCCAAAATGTCCATGTGTTCCTCAAGCGAGCCGAAAGCATCATCCCCTATCCCATCGAGATCATCCCGGGCACCGAAGAGGCCCGCCTGATTTATCTCGGTGTCGCCCATACCCAGCCGGAAAAAGGCCGCAAGCTGGTGATTGATATCGGTGGTGGTAGTACCGAACTGGTGATCGGTGAAGATTTCAACACCCATTTGCTCTATAGCAAACATATGGGATGTGTCAGCTATAACCAGCACTACTTTGCCAAAGGGAAAATCAGTGCCAAGAACATGGCAACAGCGAAACTGGCTGCCCAGCAGAAAATGGAAAGCATAGCCAACCAGTACCGCAACAAAGGCTGGCAGTATGCCGTTGGTTCATCCGGTACCATCAAGGCGATCCGGGAAGTCCTGATCGGTCAGGGCTACAATGACGGCATTATCACCGGCAAGCGTCTCGGTCAGCTGACAGACAAAATACTCAGCGTCAAAAATGCCGACGAGTTAGATTTACCGGGGCTGAGCGATGATCGCAAACCGGTTTTTGCCGCCGGTGTTGCCATCCTTGATGCGGTTTTCAGTTCATTGAAAATAGACGAGATGCGTTTTTCCGATGGTGCGCTTCGTGAAGGACTGCTGTATGAGATGGAAGACCGGTTTCGCCACAGCGATATCCGCACCCGTACTGCCGATGCGATGGCAACCCAATATAACG
The DNA here is from genome assembly GCF_001939735.1 of Photobacterium proteolyticum. Lineage (GTDB taxonomy): Bacteria > Pseudomonadota > Gammaproteobacteria > Enterobacterales > Vibrionaceae > Photobacterium > Photobacterium proteolyticum. The sequence goes on along the minus strand of NZ_MJIL01000069.1, from coordinate 14,761 downwards.
TCGATATGGCTCAGGCCAAGCGGGTCAAGGACACCGCCGAATATCTCTATAACCAAATCGAGCCACAGCCAGGGCTGACCAAATCTGAGCTGCTGACACTGCTGGGCTGGGGTGCCTTGCTCCATGAGGCCGGGCTTAGCATCAGTTATCCCGGGTTCCATCGCCATTCCGCCTACCTGCTGCGCTTTAGTACCATGCCGGGATTTAACCTCGAGCAACAGACAGTGCTGGCGACCCTGGTTCGCTTTCAGCGCAAATCTCTCAAACTGGAAGAGATGCCTGAGCTCAGTATCTACAAACGTAAGCACCTCTACCCGCTGATCCGTACCTTGCGCCTTGCTGTGGCGCTTAACGGCCAGCGTAATGAGGAGCCGCTACCGGACATCATGGTCGAAGCCAACAAGGAAAGCTGGCAACTTACGCTACCAGAAGACTGGGAAGCCAGTAACAAGCTACTGGCTGCTGACTTACGGCAGGAACAAGAGTATTGGAGCAAAGCCGGCTGGCAGTTGGCCATTAGCCCTTAAACTCGTAAGCTGGGGTTAATCAACCTGAGCGCTGGAAATTAACCCTAGTTGCGCCAAATCAGCCGAAACGATGGCGGCAGAGAGCGGAACATAGCCGTCTTTTTCAACCATATCCTGACCAAAGCGCGAAAGGATGAACTTAATGAACTCAGCCTCCAATTGCGGCATGGGCTTGTTCGGGTGCTTGTTGACATAAATGTACAGGTAACGTGCCAGCGGATAGCTGCCGTTAAGTGAGTTTTCAATCGAGGCTTCAACGTATTCACCCCCCTCTTCCCTGGCAACGGGAATTGCCCGGATCCCCGTGGTTTTATACCCGATGCCCGAGTAACCAATCGAGTTCAGGGAGCTCGATACCGACTGCACGACCGATGCCGAGCCCGGCTGTTCGTTAACATTATTGCGAAAATCCCCTTGGCACAGGGCACGCTGTTTAAAATAGCCATAGGTACCCGACACCGAGTTACGGCCAAATAGCTGAATATCACGATGAGCCCAGTTTCCTTTCAGGCCCAGCTGTCCCCAGCGGGTGATCGGCTCGGTACCACCGCAACGCAGAGTCCGCGAATAGATAGCATCCAGCTGGTTGAAGCTGATCCCCGCCAGCGGGTTATCTTCATGAACAAAAACCGCCAGCGCATCAATCGCCACCCTGACAGCCGTCGGCTGATAGCCGTACTCATGCTCAAACGCCTCGATTTCCTTGGCCTTCATCATCCGGCTCATCGGCCCGAGCTGGGCGGTCGCCTCGGTCAAGGCCGTCGGGGCCGTTGACGAGCCTGCCGCCTGTACTTGCACATTCACATTCGGATATAACCGCTTGAATTCTTCAGACCAATAGGTCATCAGATTAGCAAACGTATCTGAGCCAACCGATGACAAAGTGCCGGAAACACCGCGGACCTTATGGTACTCAGCCAATTCGTCATCGGCCGCAGTAACCGCCAGACTACCGACCAGGGCCAGCAGATATCCAAGTTTACGGTACAGGCTTGTCATAAGTTCAGGTATTCCCTCTCAAGGTAGTGACAACGTTAGAAACAGCAACGACAAAAGCGGCCCGAGGGCCGCTATCTTCAATACATTTTGCTCGCAGGGCTAGGCCGCTTCTGCCACTAACCTTTGCGGAAGTGTAAAGGAGAAGGTACTGCCTTCACCGACAACACTTTCAATTTCCAGCTGCGAATCATGATGGCTCAGGGCATGTTTGACAATTGCCAGCCCCAGGCCGCTACCGCCCGTCTCCCGCGAGCGGGCCTTGTCCACCCGGTAAAAACGCTCTGTCAGACGGTGAATATGCTGCGGCTCAATACCCTCACCACTATCAGTCACTTCCAGACGGGGTCCGGCAGAGGATAAATACCAACGCACCGATACTTTGGCATTTTTCGGAGTGTGTTTCACGGCGTTATAGACAAGATTAGAAATCGCGCTGCGCAGCTGGTCTTCATCGCCCAATACTTTCAATGATTTATCAATATCAAAACTAAACAGATGCTCATCGCCCCCACTCAGGGAGATGGCTTCTTTTTCAAGAATATCAAGCATAGACGGCACATCGATAGTCTCTTCCAACTCAATATTCGGCGCCGCCTCGATTTTGGACAGGGTCAATAGCTGCTCGACAAGCGAGTTCATCCGAAGCAGTTGCTCTGTCATGACGCCGTGCGCCTTATCCCACATCGGGCCAGCCAACATTTCCGGATCTTTCGACATCTCGAGGTAACCCTGCAGCACCGTCATCGGTGTTCGCAGCTCATGGGAAACATTGGCGAAGAAGTTGCGGCGCATGCCCTCAAGCTGCTTGACCTGCGAAACATCCCGCACCACCATCAGGTACTCACCCTCGGTGTAATGCATGATCCTCAGCTCCAGCGTGCGGTCATAATTGAGCGGCGAGGTGATTTCCAGCGGGGTATCAAAAGACTGTTTCGCCAGATAACGTACAAAGTCCGGACTGCGTAGCAGGTTACTGATAGGCTGTCCGGCATCGTCCGGCCAGCGGAACCCCAACAGGTGCTGGGCCAGCTTGTTACACCAGACGATATTGCCTTCACTGCGAAAGACAACGACCGCATCGGGAAGCGACTCCGCCCCGTTGCGGAAGCGGCGGATCAGTGTTGCCAGCTCTTTACGACGGCGACGGTTACGTTGCTGCAGGCGGTAAATACCGTTGAACAAAGGCTCCCAGCTACCCGAGCCGGAAGGGGGGGTCAGGCTACGCTCTTTCCACAGCCAGTCGGACATTTTCAGCTGATTATGAAAATGCCAGATCAACTGGATCCAGGTCGCCACCAGCAAAAACCAGGGCATGTATCCAAAAACCAGACCCAATCCTATCCAGGGCAAGTAGAAAAAGGCCAGTTCCCAGACCAGCTTTTTCCACGACAGCCGTTCAACCATCTACCACTCCATCTCAGCGGAAGCTTTCGCTCGCTCCCGTGTATGTTTCAAGCTCAGTACTAATTCGTTAACCACGACTTACAGACGGGTGGAGAACCGATATCCCGCGCCACGCACCGTCTGTACCATTTTATCGTGTCCACCGGTTTCAAGTGCTTTTCGCAGGCGACGAATATGGACATCGACTGTACGGTCTTCAACGTACACATTGGTTCCCCACACATTGTTCAGCAACTGTTCGCGGCTGTAGACACGTTCCTGATGGGTCATAAAGAAATGCAGCATCTTGAACTCAGTCGGCCCCATATCCAGCGGTTCTTCGTTGGACGTCACGCGGTGAGAAACCGGATCCAGCTTCAGGCCATGTACATCAATCACATCATCCAGCGAAGTGGGGGAGACGCGGCGCATGACGGCCTTCAGGCGAGCCATCAGCTCTTTGGGTGAAAACGGCTTGGTGATATAGTCATCGGCGCCGACTTCAAGGCCACGGACCTTGTCTTCTTCTTCACCACGGGCCGTTAGCATGACCACCGGGATCTGGCGTGTCATTTCATCACGCTTAAGGTGTTTGATCAGGTTGATTCCCGAGCCACCAGGCAACATCCAGTCCAGCAGCACTAGCTCTGGATAAGGTTCACAGATTTTTTCCAGCGCCGTATCATAGTCCTCGGCCTCGATGGCCTCATATCCCTTTTGTTCGAGAACGAAACACAACATCTCGCGGATTGGTGCTTCGTCTTCTACTACAAGAATCCGTCTTACCATAGTGATCTATACCTAGTCGTTGTTGTCTGTCGAGCGTCATTATGTGTTCTTATTATGACACTTTTGTGACCCGACACGATAAAAGCGTCGCCCTGTGTTTAACATTTATGAATGCAACGACTCTCTTATCGTGCCATATCGACACTTTCTATATCAGTGCCTTATCAATCTTCCGCCTAACCTCTGATAGCAATCTTACTTCTGCCGCCCCCCTGTGCCTCGACGGCAACCTGCACCCCGATTCGTTCAACCAGGGTGCCGACATGAGAAATCACCCCGATTTGACGGCCATCCGCCTGAAGGGCATCAAGGCAGGCCAGCGCCATTTCGAGGCTATCCGGATCCAGTGTACCGAAGCCCTCATCAATAAACAGCGATCCCAGTTGGCGGGTATCGGCAGCCAGTGATGCCAGCGCCAGCGCAAGGGCCAGAGATACCAGGAAGCTTTCGCCTCCAGACAGGGATTCAACACTACGGACTTCATCGCCCATGTCATGATCAATCACCTGCAGCGCCAGCGGGCTGCCCGGTACAGGCTGAAGCGCATAGCGAGGAGCAAGATCCTGCAAATGCTCGTTTGCCAGGATCACCAGTTGCTGCAGAGTCAGCCCTTGGGCCAAGGTACGGAACTTGTTGCCGGTGGCCGAACCGATCAGCTCGCTCATCTGTAGCCAGAGTTCAGTCTGTTTTTGCTGGGATGCCAGTTTCTCAGTGAGTTCACCGGCTTGCCTCAAGGCATGCTCGGCTGCTGTTAACCGCTGGCGAAGCTGGAATACTTGCTCATCCAATGCAGTTTTATCCTGCTGCCATTGCTGGCGAACTTCGCTGATCGACTTCACTTCAGTATCAACATCAGCCACCTCGGATTCGTCACCTGGTGCGACCGGCAAACCGATGTGATGCGAGATCAACCACTGACGAGCAATGCCTGCCAGATCGCTATGCTGCTCGACAGCACGCTGACGTTCACTGACGACACTCTGTGCCTGGGTGTTCGCATCGTCGATAGCTTTTAGCTCGCTACGTTCTGTTGCCAGCCACGCCTCATCCTTGCTGAGCAATTGCATCAGCTCATGCTCATTCAGTCCCAGCTTTTCCTGCCAGCCGACCCAGTCGTACACCACCTTTCGGTGCGCTGCCGACGTTTCCTGCTCTTGCTGCTGCAAGCCTTTTAGTGCCGCATCAGCGGCGGCAACGGCCTCGCCCGCCTGACGCTGAGCTTGTTCGGCAGCCGTCAGTTGCTGCTGCGCCTGTGAAAGCATTGCCTGAGCCTGTTGCTCCAGAAGCTGCGTTTCCTGCTCGCCAATTAATTCAACCCGCTGCTGCCAGGTTTGCTGCAGCTGCTTTTGAAGCTGCTCGCCTTTTTGTTGCCATTCTTGCAGTTGCTTTTGGCTGGCAGCCAGGCTGGTTTCCAGCTCGGCCAGTTGCGGAGCCAGCGATATTCGCTCTTGCTCGACCTCCTGCAAGGCTTTCTGGTTTGCCAAATATTGCTCTACCTGCTGCTTGAGCTGCTGGATATATTGTTCGGCACCCTGCTGGTGAAGCATGTCGCGCCACTGCTCACCACCGTGCTGCTCGTTCAGTGCGGCCGCACGTGATGACAGGATCGTCTGCTGAGTCTGCTGCTGAGTATCAATCGACTGCAAGCGCTCCTTCCATTGCGTAGCTGCCTTCTCTAGTTGGTGCTGGTGCTCTTTGATCTCATTTTGTGCCTGTTGCAGTTGTTGCTGCTGGTGCTGCAGCTGACGCCCCAGCTGTAGCTGATGCTGAGCCTGTTCAATCGACTGCTGCAACTGGCGAATGTCGCGATAGGTCTGCTCGGCCTCCTGCTGCCACTGACGTAACTGTTCATTGAGCTGAGAGGCCGATGGCGTCGTCGCCAACTGCTGCTCTACCTCCAGCTGCTTGAACACGGTCAGTAATTGTTCCACCAGCTGATCGCTGTAGTCACGAAAACGAGCCTGTTCGTGTTCAATCACCGTCAGGCGCTGCTGACACTGCGGCAACTGCTGTTGCAGATGACGGCGTTCCCCCTCGCCCGCCTGCAGCTGTTGCTGCAACTCACGCAGGCGCTGTTGCTGACTGTGCAACAAGCCTTCTACCACCGGGTGTTGGTCAACATAGGGATGTTCGAGTGAACCACAAAGCGGACACGGCGAATCCGGCGCTAGCTGACTGCGGTATTCTGTCAGGTTCACTACCGCCATACTCTGTTGCAGCTGCTGCTCGGCTTCTTGATAGCGGGTCTGCAACTCGCCCATTTCCGGCAGGATTTCAGTCAGGCGCTGCTCAATTTTCTGGCTGATCTCACTCAGCTCTTTGTGCTCGGCATTAAGCTTGTCCAGCTGCTCCAATAGCCCTGACCACTCTTTGGTGCCCGCCATGGCCTGGCGCAGCGTATCCAGCTCAACCTGCTTTTCAGCGTAAAGCTTCTGGTTGTCGTTGACAGCCTGTTCAACTGCATCAATATCCAGCGCCGTGAGCTGCTGGTTGATATAACCCAGTTGCTCGTTAACTTCCGCTTGTTGCTGATTCAATACCGCGACATTTCGGTCATGGCTTTGCTGCTCAAAGTGGATCTGTTGCTGCTCGCGGGATAAACGCGTCAGGGTATGGTGGGCAGACAGGTACTGATCCAAGTTATCCAGCACCGGCTGATACTGCTCGGCCACTCCCGCCAGTTCACTGTATTGCTCCAGCATCAGCATTAACTGCTGCTGGCGACGTGCCAACTGCTGCTGTTGCTGCTGCTTTTCAACCAAGGCCTGATGCTGTTGCTGATTTTCCTGCTGAGTCGCCTGAAAATCACGCTCGAGGGCTTCAAGCTGACGCTGGCTGGCCGCTACCTGCTCATCTAAGACCACCGCCTGCTTAAGTTTCGGTGCCAATACTTCCCATCGCTGTTGCTGCTGATGATGGGCCTGTCTGGCTTTTTCCACTTCACCATCAGCATTCAGCAGTTGCTGGCTATCATGGTTTAGCGAAGTCTTTGCTTTCTCCATCGCACTGGTCAGCTTGTTTAGCTGCAGCTGTGTCTGCTGCAACAAGGTAAAATCCCCCCGCGCCGGCTGCGCCTTGGCAATTTGCTCCAGCTGCTGATGACGCGGTGCCGCCTCTTCCATGGCAAGCTGTGCGGCTTGCTGTGCCAGTTGGGCCTCGGAAAACTGGCTATCAAGCTGCACTTTTACATCCAGCGCTTGCTGGTGCTGGCTCAGGGTCGCCAACGCCTCTTCTTTTGCACTCAAAGCCTCACGGGCCTGCTCCAGTTGCTGGTTCAGCTCTGCCTGCTCGGCTTCATCCAGGATCTCGATATCCCCCAGTTGGGCCTGCAGTTGTTCAAGGCGCTGCTTTTCCTCGCGGGCACGCTCATAGGCTGCCACCGACAGGCGGCCATAAATCTCGCCTCCCGTCATTCGCTCAAGTAAAGCTGCACGCTCATCAGCACCGGCTTTGAGGAACGCGGCAAATTCCCCCTGTGGCAGCATCACGGCACGGCGGAACTGCTCAAAGGTCAAGCCGACCAGACGTTCAATTTCCGCTTGCAGCTCTTGCTTCTTGCCTGTAAACCGCTGGCCGGTTTCAAGGTTTTCCAGCCACTGCTCCGATGCCTGGATCCGCCCCTCGGCACGGCCCCGGGCACGGCGAACATGCCAGTGTGCGCGCCAGTGGCTGCCGTCATTGGCGACGAAATCAACCTCGGCAAAGCCTTCAGCCTTGCCGCGTGACAAAATACTGCGAACATCATTAGCCTTAATGCGGCTGGCATCGTCATCGCGACCAATCTCGGCATCATTTTTCTTGTTCGACTGCAACCGGGGGATCCGGTCAAAGAGAGCCAGGCATATGGCATCAAGCAAGGTGGACTTGCCGGCTCCCGTCTTGCCGGTGATGGCAAATAGCCCGGCGTCACCAAGACGCCCATGGGCAAAATCTATCTCGAATTTATGTTGTAAGCTGGCAAGGTTCTCGCCACGTAGCGCTAGAATTTTCATCGTTATTATTCCACTACTCTATTCTGTGACCGTTTCGCTGTCTTCCAGTTGACCAAGCAGACTCTCAAAAGCTGCGGCCATCGCTTCATCCGGCTCGCCGTCATACTTTTTCCCCCAGCTCAAGGCAAACACCTGCTGCGGCGAAACATCTGACAGGCGGCGGTGGCGCAGATCATCCTGTCGCTCCTGCTGCTGGTAGTGCGGGGTGATTTTGGCCAGCCTAATCGCTTTTCCATCCAGTGCGGCGAGCACTTTTTCGCGCAATAATGCCCGAGGCTTATCAAGACGGACATGTACCTCGAGAAACGGCTGCTGCTCGCGAGGGAGATCATCGACCTCCAGAGCCTCAAGCTCTTCCAGCACCTGTTCCAGCGGTGCCGGAGAACGCGGCACTTTTAGCATGTCTACAGCACGTGGGATCGTGATAGGCTCAATATCAATCACTTGGTCGCCATCTAGTTCTACGACCACGACCTGATGCTTATAGTCCCGCTCAGACATCGACAAAGGCAATGGCGAGCCGCTATAGCGAACATGCTCTTTCTTTGCCACCCGCTGCGCCAGGTGCAAATGTCCCAGCGCAACATAGCTAATATCGTCGGCAAAAATGGAGGCCGGCAGTGCATGCTGATTTCCGCCGAGCACGCGACGTTCCGACATTTCGGATAACTTGCCGGAAGCCATAAACGCATGCCCCATACCAATCAGCGCCTGCTGGCTATTTTTCAGCTCCCGGGCAGCCTGCGTCATCTCGGCGTACAGGGTTTCAACACCCTTGATCAAGCGATCATCCTCTTCACTCAGATCGTCTGTTCGCAGGTCTGCACTGCGCAGGAACGGTACCGCCAATACCCAGGCAGTCTGCTCACCCGATCTATTGGTAAGTGGTACCAACATCCGCTGGTGATCCAACTGACCATCTTCACCACGGTGAATTCCACCCACCATGTGCAAATCAAACGCTTTCAGCAGCTCATGCGGCGCATCAAGCTTACTCGGCGAGTCATGGTTACCACCTATCATTACGACATTAAGCTGGGGCATAGTTTTTGCCAGTCGGGCCATAAAGCGATAGAGCATTCGCCAGGCACTTGCCGGCGGGTTTGCGGTATCAAAAATATCGCCCGCAACCAACAGCGCATCGATCTGCTGTTGCTCTAGCGTTTCAGCCAGCCAGTCCAGAAAAGCCTGATGTTCATAGTCACGGCTATAGCCATGCAGCTGATGGCCAAGGTGCCAGTCGGAGGTGTGGAGGATCTTCATTATTGGTGTATATGCCAGTCAGGAAAACTGGATTGATTGTATCGCAATTTTCACCTCGCCCCACCCAATCGCTGATAGAAAAATTGCGACAAAGACAGTGCAATGCAATAAGATTGTCAGCCAAATGCACAACCTAGGATTTGTAACTACCATGATGTGGTTTAAAAACATACTGACCTACCGCTTTACCCGAGAGATCGACCTCAACCCTGATCAGATTGAAAAGCAACTGGAAGAGTTCCGCTTTACCCCTTGTGGTAGCCAAGATGTCCAAAAGTTTGGTTGGGTACACGCGCTGGGTAAGCATGGTGATATGTTTACACACGTAGTAGGCGACAACATCCTTGTCTGCGTACGTAAAGAAGAAAAAATGCTGCCTGCATCGGTCATCAAGGAATCCCTTAATGCCAAGGTTGAAATGCAGGAACAAGAGCAGGGTCGCAAGCTGAAGAAAAGCGAAAAAGACACCATCAAAGATGAAATCGTAATGGACTTACTGCCTCGCGCATTCAGCCGCCACTCGCAAACCTATGCGTTGATCATGCCGAAAGAAGGTTTCATCATCGTTGACGCGGGTAGCTACAAAAAAGCGGAAGACTTATTGGCCCTACTACGTAAATCAATTGGTTCTCTGCCAGTTGTCCCTGTCACGCCAGAAAAGCCAGCTGAACTGACCATGACAGAATGGGTACGTTCAAACACCTCACCAGACGGCTTTACCATGGGTGAAGAAGCTGAACTTAAAGCCATTTTGGAAGACGGTGGCGTGATCCGCTGCAAACAGCAAGACCTAAGCTGTGATGAAATTCTGGCGCACATCGAAGCCGATAAGCTAGTCACTAAACTGGCCCTAAACTGGCAAGATCGTATCGACTTCGTCCTGGAAGCGGATCTTGGTATCAAGCGCCTGAAATTCTCTGATGAAATTAAAGATCAGAATGAAGATATTGACCGCGAAGAAGTCGCTGCACGTATCGATGCCGATTTATCATTGATGTGTGGTGAATTCTCGGCCTTCCTACCAAATGTTTTCGATGTACTGGGCGGCCTGGAAGCAAAAGATTAAAAAACGAGATGGTATAGGCGAGTTCCGAGGGCCATTCTCTCGAAACTCGCCACTTCCTACTCGCTTCTCGATATTCATTCTCGCCTCTCGACACTTTAAACTCGCCTCTTTAATCCGTTTTCGTTGCCTTTGTGGTAGTGATCACAGTAAAATCCCGCCTCACATCCGTATCCCCTACTGATACGGCCTGATTTGGAATCAGACACTGGAATATAAGAGCTATGTTTAAACCTGAATTGTTATCGCCTGCCGGCAGCCTGAAAAACATGCGTTATGCATTCGCATATGGCGCAGATGCTGTCTACGCTGGCCAGCCTCGTTACAGCCTTCGTGTACGTAACAACGAGTTCAACCACGAAAACCTGAAAATCGGTATCGATGAAGCCCACGCACAAGGCAAAAAGCTTTACGTGGTCTGTAACATTCAGCCGCATAACTCTAAGCTTAAAACCTTCATTCGTGACCTGAAACCTATCGTCGACATGGGCCCTGATGCCCTGATCATGTCAGACCCAGGTCTTATCATGATGGTGCGTGAAAACTTCCCGGAAATGCCAATTCACCTGTCTGTACAGGCCAATGCCGTTAACTGGGCAACCGTAAAATTCTGGTCAACCCAAGGTGTTGAGCGCGTTATTCTGTCTCGTGAGCTTTCTCTGGAAGAAATCGAAGAAATCCGTGAGCATTGCCCGGAGACTGAGCTGGAAATCTTTGTACACGGCGCGCTATGCATGGCTTACTCCGGCCGTTGCCTGCTATCTGGCTACATCAACAAGCGTGACCCGAACCAGGGTACTTGTACTAACGCTTGCCGCTGGGAATACAAAACCGAAAAAGCGACCGAAAACGATGCGGGCCAGATTGTTGAAGTTCAAGATGCTGCTGCGGTACAGGTTCAGGAAGTTGATGAGCGTCCTGACAATACGCTTGGTCTGGGTAAACCGACAGACGAAGTCGTATTGCTGAGCGAAGCTCACCGCCCAGAAGAAAAAATGGCGGCTTTCGAAGACGAGCACGGCACTTACATCATGAACTCAAAAGATCTTCGCGCGGTGCAGCACGTTGAGCGTTTGACTAAGATGGGTGTTCACTCCCTGAAAATCGAAGGCCGTACCAAGTCGTTCTACTACTGTGCCCGTACGGCACAGGTGTACCGTAAAGCGATCGACGATGCCGTTGCTGGCAAAGAGTTTGACGAGAGCCTGTTGGGTACGCTGGAAAGCCTGGCGCACCGTGGTTACACCGAAGGCTTCCTACGTCGCCACACTCATGATACTTACCAAAACTATGACTACGGTTATTCTATCTCTGACTCCCAGCAGTTTGTTGGTGAGTTCACCGGTAAACGTCGCGGCGATCTGGCCGAAGTCGAAGTGAAGAACAAGTTCGTTGTCGGTGACAGTCTTGAAGTCATGACACCGAAAGGCAACGTGATCTTCAACCTTGAGATGATGGAAAACCGCAAGTCTGAGTCGATTGATGATGCGAAAGGCAACGGTCACTTCGTCTTTATCCCGGTACCTCAGGATATGGATCTGGATTACGGTCTGCTAATGCGCAACCTCAATACCGGTGAGAATACCCGTAACCCTCACGCACCAAAAGACAGTAAGTAATCGTTATGGCACTACTTATTACCAGTAAGTGCATTAACTGCGACATGTGTGATCCCGAGTGCCCTAACGAGGCGATCACCATGGGCGCAGAGATCTACGAGATCGACCCAGATCGATGCACTGAATGTAAAGGGCACTACGACAAACCGACTTGCCAGTCAGTTTGCCCGATCACCAACTGCATTATTACCGATCCGGAGCATGTCGAGACCGATGACGAACTGCTCGAAAAGTTTGTCACTCTGCAAGGTCTTGCTTAACCACTCAGGTAAGCAATATAGAAAAGCGCCATACGGCGCTTTTTTGTTTTTCAGAACCAACAATTATCTCAGAGCAGCTACTTTCTCAGCAGAGCCAGACATTGATCAGGTGGTTTAGGTGGCTGTTTTTTCTTCTTGGCTTCCTTCTTCTTTTTTGCCTTGTCTGGCTCAGGCTTAGGTTTCCACGAAGCCAACTCTGCACCACAACCATCACCGGCAGGTGGCGCTTTTTGCGGCTTACAATTCGTGTCACCATCCGGGCAGTGTAATCTGACATGAAAATGGTAGTAATGTCCCCACCAGGGGCGCACTTTTCGCAACCAGCCTCGATCAGTCCATTCTCGTTTACAAAGTTGCTCCTTGATGACCGGGTGGACGAATATTCGCGCAACCCGTTCATCGACGGCGGCCAGTTGAACCAGCATGGCCTGTTCTTGCCCCCAGTTGTCCTGGTTAATTTTATAGTCCTTGATATGAACCATCGGCAGCGGCTGAACATCAATGAGCTGCTCTTCAGATAAAGGCCCGTCACTCAGCTTGAGCCAGATATCTGCATCCAGACCAGTTTGATGGCTCGCGTGACCAGAGGAAAAACGCCCACCACGTGGCATGGCGATATCTCCCACCAGTAACTGGCCGAGTTCAAGCTGACGTGTTTTTTTCGAAAGATCATGAAGAAACTGAATCATGTCCTGATGGCCGTAATAACGCCCGCGATGAGAGCGCATGACCTGATAGCCATCTCCCTGCAACGGCAGGTTTTCGCCACCTGCCAGGCAACCGTTATTATAGGTACCAATAGATTCCGACTTACCCGTACTAGGGGAGCTGATACTCTCCCACGGGCTAGCCACAACAAATTGAAGTGGCAACAACCACAGCAACAATAACCATGCAATTCTCAACGCGATACCCTTGAACTAGAAAAGGTGGAAAAAGCTAGCCTCATGCCATTAGAAAAGCATAGCAACCAATTTTCAGCCACGCCTAAACAACAAAGGCTGCAATAATGCAGCCTTTGGCAAAACAACGGATTACCCTGAAATTACTTCATCTGCTGATCAAGGTTCAGAATTGTTAGTGCGTTACTCACACTGGTTGCCAGTACATCCACAACCCCGGAACGCAATGCGCCCAGCAAGGCCAGCGCCTTACTGTTTTCAGCGGCAGTAACGACGACCGTCGGAATATGGCGCAGCTCTTCCATACTCAAACCAATCACACGATCACTCATCATGGTGTCGGCTTTCTGTCCCTGGCTATCAAAGAAGTCATAACCTGCAATATCACCGACAACACCCCGGCGAATACGGGCCTCAACAATCTCCTGTGGTGTGAACCAGCCCAGCTTAACCATATGGCTGTTCTCGTTCATATCCCCCACCCCGACCAAAGCAACATCAGCACGGCGGGCACGGTCTAGTGTTTCCTTAACCGTACCGTTTTTCATGAAAGCTTCTTTTACCTTGATGTCTTCAACATACGCTGGCGCATACAAGGTTTCACTGATGCCATCATACTTCTTGGCGAGTTGGCGACAGATATGGTCGGCATTAATGGCATTTCCCGAGCGGTGAGTACCACCAATCCCACACACAAAACGACATTTGCGATGCGGCACAACCCCAACATGGTTGGCAATCGTGGCAATGTTCCTGCCCTGTCCCACCGTCACAACCATGTCATCAGTCAGAGTGGATGCCAAATAGCTAGAAACTAAACTCGCGACTTGCTGACGCTGGGTTTCATCGTCCGGCTGATCCAAAGCAATCAGAGCACGCTTAAGGTTGAACCTTTCTATCAGCTGCTGCTCAAGCTTTTCGCTGAAAACTGGGTGGTACTTAACGGTGATCTCAACCACCCCTTCATCACGGGCCCTTCGCAGTAAACGTCCGACCTTAGCACGAGACATCCCGAACTTTTTCGAGATCTCCTCCTGCGTCGCTCCGTCCTGATAGTAAGCAATGGCAATCTCCGTCAGCAGATCGCTATCAACATGTGTATTGTCATTGGTGGTTACTGTCATCACCTTTCCCTTCATGCTCTGCATGCTTTAACCATACCGGGATCTTACCCTGAAGCCCTCTCTGGTGCGAGCTGCAACCTGCGTTTTGCTGTACAACTTTAAGTAACATGGTAACCCAAAAGCTGCTCATTTTGATCTTTCGGATTTTAAACTCCAATCAATACATATAACTCATTGAAAAATAGGGTGTTATATCTTGTGCAGCTTTTTGCCCATTATATTCCTTAAGCTCTATAACCTGTACAGTAAAACCGTTGGTATGGTAAGAAATATAGAAAGGTATTGCAGATTATATCGTTGGACTGTTCGAGCGAAGGGCGAACATAACCTTCAGATATGAAAAAAGCCCCGTCTTTCGACGAGGCTTCTTAATAAGTGGCGGAGCGGCCGGGCTTGCGCACAAGCGGGACTCATTCGCCCGCAGGGCGAACATATCTTAAAGACGTAAAAAAGCCCGAGTCTTTCGACTCGGGCTTAGTATGACTGGCGGAGTGGACGGGACTCGAACCCGCGACCCCCGGCGTGACAGGCCGGTATTCTAACCAACTGAACTACCACTCCGCACTAAATTGGAAGCCTGGCGATGTCCTACTCTCACATGGGGAGACCCCACACTACCATCGGCGCTATTACGTTTCACTACTGAGTTCGGCATGGGATCAGGTGGGTCCATAATGCTATGGTCGCCAAGCAAATTCGTTTATCTTACGTCATTGACGGAAGATACAATCTTGGAAAGTAACTAGTTATTCTCGCGCTTACATTCAAGCGTATGTGGAGTCCGCTAAAACCCCTTGGGTGTTGTATGGTTAAGCCTCACGGGCAATTAGTACAGGTTAG
>NZ_MJIL01000068.1 GCF_001939735.1 Photobacterium proteolyticum | reverse complement strand
TTGACGGGGGCCCGCACAAGCGGTGGAGCATGTGGTTTAATTCGATGCAACGCGAAGAACCTTACCTACTCTTGACATCCACGGAATCCTTTAGAGATAGAGGAGTGCCTTCGGGAACCGNGTAGTCCACGCCGTAAACGATGTCTACTTGGAGGTTGTGGCCTTGAGCCGTGGCTTTCGGAGCTAACGCGTTAAGTAGACCGCCTGGGGAGTACGGTCGCAAGATTAAAACTCAAATGAATTGACGGGGGCCCGCACAAGCGGTGGAGCATGTGGTTTAATTCGATGCAACGCGAAGAACCTTACCTACTCTTGACATCCAGAGAACTTTCCAGAGATGGATTGGTGCCTTCGGGAACTCTGAGACAGGTGCTGCATGGCTGTCGTCAGCTCGTGTTGTGAAATGTTGGGTTAAGTCCCGCAACGAGCGCAACCCCTATCCTTGTTTGCCAGCACGTCATGGTGGGAACTCCAGGGAGACTGCCGGTGATAAACCGGAGGAAGGTGGGGACGACGTCAAGTCATCATGGCCCTTACGAGTAGGGCTACACACGTGCTACAATGGCGTATACAGAGGGCTGCCAACCAGCGATGGTGAGCGAATCCCAGAAAGTACGTCGTAGTCCGGATTGGAGTCTGCAACTCGACTCCATGAAGTCGGAATCGCTAGTAATCGTGGATCAGAATGCCACGGTGAATACGTTCCCGGGCCTTGTACACACCGCCCGTCACACCATGGGAGTGGGCTGCACCAGAAGTAGATAGCTTAACCTTCGGGAGGGCGTTTACCACGGTGTGGTTCATGACTGGGGTGAAGTCGTAACAAGGTAGCCCTAGGGGAACCTGGGGCTGGATCACCTCCTTAACGATAGACTGCTTGTTTGATGCAGTGTCCACACAGATTGCCTGGTGAAATGGTTTTAGAAATAGCGAAAGCGCTAATGAATGACTTCGGTTATTGATTAACGCTTTTAGCGTTTGCTCTTTAACAATCTGGAAAGCTGACTAGTAAATTCAACCACAAGGTTGAATTAAAATGTTTCATCGAGAGATGAAACGAGTTCTCAAGCAATACACATTCAAGTGTCTTGTACTTTTGTCTTCACTTTTTCAAAAGTGAAAATAAAAGAAGAGTCCGGCGAAAAACCAATGTGCCCTTATCAGGCACACAAACCTTGGTTGTTTGAACATACGAAACCTCTTGGGGTTGTATGGTTAAGTGACTAAGCGTACACGGTGGATGCCTT
>NZ_MJIL01000067.1 GCF_001939735.1 Photobacterium proteolyticum | reverse complement strand
ACCATACAACACCCAAGGGGTTTTTACGGACTCCACAGACGCTTGAATGTAGCGTGAGAATACTAGTTACTTTCCCAGATTATGAAGATATTCCGCCTACCAGAGGTAGCGCCGGGATAAAGTTCGATAGCAAGACAAGTTGTGAGTCGAGCGAAGGAGTTTAGCCTGCTAAATGACTGAGCGAGAGAGCAACTTAACGTAGCTAGCGGGCTTTATAGCCAGCGGAATGTATTCAAAAGAATTTGCTTAGCGACCATAGCATTATGGACCCACCTGATCCCATGCCGAACTCAGTAGTGANGAATTTGCTTGGCGACCATAGCATTATGGACCCACCTGATCCCATGCCGAACTCAGTAGTGAAACGTAATAGCGCCGATGGTAGTGTGGGGTCTCCCCATGTGAGAGTAGGACATCGCCAGGCTTCCAATTTAGTGCGGAGTGGTAGTTCAGTTGGTTAGAATACCGGCCTGTCACGCCGGGGGTCGCGGGTTCGAGTCCCGTCCACTCCGCCAGTCATTAAGTCCCTAGCAGCAATGCTGGGGATTTTTTTTATGTGCAGTACAGAGCGGTAGTTCAGTTAGTTAGCCTATTTACCTTGAAAGCAGCGGCCTGTCACGCTGCCGAAGGCATTCGCGGGTTCGAGTCCCGTCCGCTCCGCCACTTTTTCGAAAGCCTCAGCAGAAATGTTGGGGCTTTTTTGCATTTGTTATTTCTGTCCGCCCTTTAGTCGGATAGCCCGGACTAGGTGCCCCCCGCCGTTCCGTCACTTCTTCGAAATGTGCGTCCCGGCAGAAATGCTGAGGTTTAACTGTATTGTTCATTTTTGTCCGTCCTATGGCCGGACAGCCCAAGACTCTGCTAGGTGGCAAGGTTAACCTGAGAGCCTTCATTTTTTTCAACTACAAAGTGTTTTGCGAGTAGTTCAAGCAGGCTCTCTTTGTAGGGTTCATGTTTCTTATTTCCTAATAGACTGGCAATTTCCTGGCCGACGGGAGAAAGACGGTAATATGTCAGGGAGACTCTTTTTTTAATCGGGCGCAGTAAATAGCGTGAACCTTGGTAGCCAAATGCAAGCGGAGACTCGACATCGATCTCGCCTGATTCCAGCTCGCTGCGGAGTAACAATCCCAGCTCCATGAGTACGAGTAAGTTCGAATAAGGTAACTGATAGCTTCCCAGCGCAAGCTTGTCGGAGGAAGGAGCACGTAAAACGAAAAGCCCGCTATGGCGAACTTTAATGCTAGTCAGCAGCTTTTTACTTTCATCACTGCCAAAATGACAGCTTAACATACAGGCGCGGTGAAAGGTTTGCGCCTCCTTTTGGGTCATGTTTCTGAGAGTATCGAGTGTTTTTAGGGACGTTGACCCTGGAGTAATGATCTCTTGCTTGAGTACTCGGCTCCATAGCTTTTGCATTGAGGCACCGCGTATATGCTTAGCAATGGAGATGAAATGATATAGCCAGTCGGGATCTGGTTCTCCGGCGGTTTCATCGCTGCAGCTGTCGTATGATAGTTTAAAGATACGTTCCAGGTTTTCTTGTTCGTGCTGCGCCTCTTTTAACAACCGGTTTTCGGTTCTTTCTGCGATATCTTTTTCAGAATCATTTGCGATGAGATGACTGACAGCGTAATAGCTGGCAAGGTCTTTGGCTCTTGCATGACTGCTTCGAATATAACTATTGGTTTCTTCTTTTTTTGCAGTAGGTGCTATAGCTGTTTTTGTCGCTGTCTTGGTGTCCTTGTCTGCATTATCCATAGCGGGCTCAAGGTTGATTAGTCTGGCTATAGTTTTACCAGTTGATCGTATTATTTGGCAATATGCGTGACTTTTGTGTTAATGAGTGGTTAAATTTGTTGCGTGGTTGAGTTTTATCGAATAGGAGTGAGGGAGGTACTGATGAATAAGTCTGGAAAACGACTGACTGACGTGCTGCTGGTATTAGGCTACATAACAATACTGGCTTATCTTGCTATGTACCTATAGTGTAACAAGCAAGATAAGCCCTGAGTTTAAAGGGAATATGAGCGACAGAGATTACATGTCATCGTATTCTTCTAAAGCCGTACCTTCTAATAGGTAGCCGACTTCTGCCATATCATGGCTGATATGCTGGGTTTGCAAAGTACCGACAACATATACCACATCCCATAGTTGCTGGATGGGAGCGCCTTTTTCAAATTTCACATAAATGATTTGGTTCGGCGGTGGTGGTGGCACATGAATACAGGCTCCAAAGTAGGGCACTAGCAAGAATTCAGTTACAGCCTTGTCATCCCCTTCTAATGGAATAACAAAGCCCGGGATCTTTACCTTGCTTCCATTTAGCTCGGTACGGACCTTACCGATCATTGACTGTTTTACAGCCGCACTATTATGGTCAAGTACAGGCATGCTATTGCTGTTGAATTGCTGCCTTTCTTGCTCGGGGACCAGGTCAATCCAGTCCAGAGTTAATACATCGCTGGCATGGCCCATCAATGGGAGCCAGCAACATAATAAAATAAGCCATTTTTTCATTTTCTATCCTATTAAACCTTGATTGTCATACCGTCTGCCAGAGAGTGTTGATAAGCACGTAGCGCCGGAAGTACCCCAACGATGATCCCTGCAAGCTGAACGATGCCAAGTAATAGCAGTTCGTAAGTTGTCAGCCCGCTGATCTCGATATATAGCCCGAATTGCTGCTGGATAAACGGTTGAGCGATTAACAATAAGCTATAAAGCAAAGCGGTGCCAAGCGCAATTCCAATTGTTGTCAGTACTGTTGCTTCGCTGACTAAGAGGAAGAATATATGGTTGGGTCTGGCCCCCATAGCTCTTAGTATTGCCATTTCACGGCGTCTTTCATTCAAACTGGTCAGAAGGCTCGTTAACATACCCAGTAGACCAGCGATAACGACAAAACCTGACACAACAAGCAGTGCCTGCTCGGCAATTGACATCATTCTCCACAGTTCGTGCAGAGCGATGCCGGGCATAATGGCACTCAGCGGCTCTTTCGAATATGTGTTGATATAACGCTGCAGTGCAAAAGTCTGTATTTTGGAATTTAGACCAAGCATGAAGGCGGTAATCTGTTTTGGCTCGAACTGATAGTTGGCCAGAGTTTGCGCATCAGGTGTATGTCCTAACTTGGCTCCGGACTCCCAGCCAATATGAATGGCTTCAATAGCCCCTAAAGAGACATGGACACTGCGATCGACCGGCGTTCCTGTTGGTTCCAGTATGCCGACTACCTTGAAAGGCAAATTATCATGTCGGTTGAAGGATTTATCACTGATACCATGGGCGATGACGATTTCGTCATCGAGCCGATAGTTGAGCTTCTTAGCGACTTCAGCCCCTAAGACGGTCTCGAATAGCCCATTAAACTGCCGGCCTTCGGCGAAATTAAGGTGTTGCTTTTGACCATATTGGTAATGCTTGAAGTAAGCATGATTGGTACCGATCACTCGGTAACCCTGGTGGGAGTCACCAAGTGAGATTGGTATTGACCACTTCACCGAGCGGTGTTGGCTAATTTCCTGGTAGCTTTGCCAGTCAATGTTGTTGGTTGCATTACCAATCCGAAAGACGGAATACAGCAGCAGGTTCACCTGTCCCGAACGGGAGCCAACTATTAAATCCGTTCCTGAAATCGTATTGGCAAAGCTGGATTTAGCCTGAGTACGTACTCTTTCAACACCAAGCAGTAGGGTGACGGAAATGGCGACGGTCAGTAGGGTAAGAAATGCTGTCGTTTTGCGGTTAGTCAGGCTTTGCCATGCCAGTCGGAATATTGCGCCCATTAGCAGGCCCCTCTTACAGCTTGGTTTAACTCGTTGAGTGCAATGCTACGATCGAATAAGGATTCAAGTGTTTCATCATGGCTGACAAAGAGTAAGGTTGTTTCTGCTTTATCGCATTCTGCCATGAGTAATTGGATGAAGGCCTCACGGTTGTCATGATCGAGCGCAGACGTTGGCTCGTCTGCGATTAATAGCTCCGGTTGGCCTATCAGTGCCCTTGCTGCCGCGACCCGTTGTTGTTGACCGATACTCAGCTCGGTTATTGGCTTCTCAAGATATTCTTGAGGCAAGTGTAATTGGGTTAACAGCCGCTTAGCCTCTATGTCCATAGCGCTTGAAAGCCGGTCTTTTCGCAGCCGGGAGAAGCGGCACGGTAGCAGGACGTTATCGATCACCGAGAGATAGGGAAGCAGATTGAACATCTGGAAAATATAACCAATATGGTTTGCCCTGAATTGATCTCTGTGTGTCGGTTTTTGTTGGCTGAAAGGCTGTTGCAATAGCTGGATTTCGCCTGATGTTGGTTGTGAAATGCCTGCTAGCAGACTTAACAAGCTGGACTTGCCACTCCCGCTCGGTCCTTTCAGAAAGACTTTCTCGCCTTTCTTTATCGTCAGGGATGGAATGTCGAGGAGATCCTCCGTCTGTTTTGGCCAGCGGAATGTTATGTCGGTGAGTTCTATAACGTTCATAGTTGTCCCTGTAATGGGGGGAAGCCCCCCATCGTGAATGGATTCTCGCTATAAGCCAATGCTTAGAATTTAAATACTGTACTGGTAGGCGTTAGCTGTGAAGCGCTTTGGTTGGTACCTGTAATTGCCTGGACAGTGATTTTTTCCGTGGTCGGGAAGTGGCTGAACCAGTTAACCTGCAGAGAAGTTAGTTGTTCGATGTTATTGCATCGGAATACATACTGAGCAGAGAACTCACCGTGTCCATTATGGCTATCATGGTCATGTTCGTCATGATCGTGTCCCGCATGGCTGTCATGGTCATGCTCGTCGTGATCGTGCCCCGCATGGCTGTCATGGTCATGCTCGTCGTGATCATGTCCTTCGTGGCTGTCATGGTCATGTTCGTCGTGATCATGTTCTGCATGGCTGTCATGGTCATGTTCGTCGTGATCATGTCCTGCATGGCTGTCATGGTGATGCTCGTCGTGATCATGTCCCTCATGACTGTCATGGTCATCATCAGCTGTCAATGTTTCAGTGACATGGGCATCGGTTAGCTGGCAGTTTGACGCAGAGGAGAAAGCAAAGAGCTTTCCGGCGTTGTTAAGTTTTGCAATTGCGTCTTCTAGCTGCTGTTGTTGCTGCTTGTTGGTCGGAGCATGTTCAAAGCCAACAACATCCGCACCCGGGGCCGTGATCTCCATCAGTAAATCTTTGCCGTCTTGGGCAATATTGAATTCAACGACGCCGTGTACATGGGCGTCGTGTTGGCGAAAAGTCTCTTCTGCTGATGCAGTGGTAGCCATTGTCAGGGTGCTTAACATTAGTGCACACGATGAAAGACGGTAAGGAAAAGGCATGATAACTCCTGTCTAAAAAATAAAGGTAAATAAAAATAGATACATTCGTTTTAGGCTGTTACCGGAGGAGATCTTGCCAAAGGTTGCGTGGGAAGACGATAGCCTGTTAGAACGTTGCTTTGGCGGCTATGCTGTGCCGGTGACTGTGCTGGTAGGGCATCGAGTTCAATGATTGGCGTTGTAACATGTACCAGATGGCAGATGTTACATTCCTGTATATGATGATGGCTGCTCTCGACTTCTAATTCATGCAATACCTTTAGCGGCCCAATTACACAGATTAGGCCGATACAGAGAATTGTGCATAGGTGTAACCACCGAGAGTTGAAACGGAACACGTTAGAATCAGAAAAGCCATCACCAAAACAGGATTGTAATAATATAACATTACTTTTTGTTGTTGGTCATGGCTTTGTTGCCATCTAGGAAGATTAATTGAGCGTGTTACAGATTGGCTTTAACTAAGCTAAGTGCTTGTTCTATCTCTGAAGGGCTGAGTTTTCCTTCTTTGACAAATAACACTTTGCTTTCTTTGTCCAGGACAATAATTGCAGAGCTTTCTTCGTGCAGCTCCCAAGTAGCATGTACCCCGCCTTCGGCATCAAGTACCATGGACGACCACGAAAACTCTCGCTTACTGTCTTCTGCCGACGAGGCAACAAAACTGCCTGTTCCCCAAATGGCGTCATCCTGATTGATGATTGTTGTTGTCTGGTACTCTTCTGCCGGTAAACCTGCTGCTGTGATTGCCTGCATGAGTTCCGCATTCATTTCTTTTGCCGCGCTGCGGCCAGCGATTGCCTGAATGACCCGGACCTTACCTGTCAGTTGTGCACTATTCCAGTTTTGGTAGACGATATCATCGCCTTGTAAGGTGATCTCACCTTTGTCAGAAACGGCCGCAGAAGGGAGCATTTCACCAACCTGAATAGTATGAGCCGCTGCCAAGCCTGGTAATAATGCAGCAAGTAAAGCAATCATTGGCTTCTTATTCATTGTATTTATTCCATTTATTGTTAGACGCTTCATTATCTTAGAACAGTCAGAGATAACTGGTAAAACCAGTTAAAAATAGTCGATCTGAATCACTAATTATTCTATTCCTTCTCGGCTTGGAGATGTTTTTTGGGAATGTTTGTCGCTGATCTTATAAGCAATTATGACTTTTCTGTTCTACATTGAATACTTGGCTTGAGCTGACTTTTAGGGATAGGTTGCCAAGCATGGCAAGTAAATTGCTTTCTTTTTTCGACGGAAGGTTGAAACATTATTGATATGGCGGGGTCTACAGCTGTATCGGTGTTGCGAGGGATATATGCTTAGAGTTTTCAAACACTATCGTCCAAATCAGGTTGCCCGCTACGTAAAGAGCTATTTTCGCGGGCGTGTGTTTATTATGGGAGTCGGCGGTTTCGAATTTGATTGCGGCCGTTTGCTGCCACCCAAAAAACAAGATTTAAAAGCGCTAAATGTGTTATCGGAGGTCAATCGCGAAATCGACCTCCTTGCGGCAGAGGCTGTATAGCTGGTCCCTAGCTCTGATTAGATATGACAGGGCACGGGGTTACTGAGGGGGCAGACACACGCCTGTTCCCCCTAGTCCACAGTATCCTCCGGGGTTCTTGGCAAGGTATTGCTGATGGTATTCTTCTGCAAAATAATAGTTGCCAGCCGGTTCTATTTCTGTGGTGATTTCGAGCAGGTGTTGCTGTTGTTTTAAGGCTGCCTGGTAGTGCTCTTTACTCTGCAATGCCTGATCAAGCTGTGAGGGAGAAGTGGTATAGATGACGGAACGGTACTGGGTTCCGATATCATTGTCTTGCTGCATTCCCTGTGTCGGATCATGATTTTCCCAAAACAGTGCAAACAGTTGTTTTAGAGGTATTTGGGCAGGGTCAAAAAGAATCCGTACCACTTCGCTATGCCCGGTTTTTCCGGTGCAAACTTCTTCATAGCTCGGATTTGGGGTAAACCCTCCGCTATAGCCAACAGACGTACTGTAAACCCCGTCAAGTTGCCAAAAGAGCCTCTCGGCACCCCAGAAACAACCCATACCAACAATAAGCTCTTCTAGCCCCTCGGGCTTATGATCATTGATAGGGGTACCATTGACAGCATGTGGCAGGGAAGGAAGGATTGGCGTTGCCCTGCCAATGAGTGCAGCCTCCGGCGAGATCATGACTTGTTTCTTTGCTGACATTGTTATTTCCTTTTACATTGTCTTTACAGAGAAAGTAGAGGAATCTTGACAGACAATCAATATCGTTTGATTTGTCCTTATATAATGTTGGCAGTTATGGCTGCCCTTTGTCAGAATTATTACTGCGCGCGACAAACAAAAATAAAGCTTTTAGTAGTGAAGCCAAATAAGAATGAAAAAAAACGTTAAGCGGTTTAGCCTTACCGCAATTGCTCTTGTTGCTTCTGTCCCTGTTTGGGCAGAGACCACATTGGCCATTAAGGGGTTGAAAGGAAGCCTGAAAGATAACGTTGATGCTTATGTCTCGGCAATTCCTGAAGATGACTACAGTATTTCAATTCGCTTTCGAGAGCAGCTCGAAGGCGAGATTAAAGACGCCCTTAAAGCGCTGGGGCGCTATCAGCCGACATTTTCCTACGAGGTCGAGAAGGACGGAGATGACAGCGAGCTGATTGTTACGGTTAATGCAGGACCGAAAACAACCATTGCCAAAAGCGATATCCGCATTACAGGTATGGCAGAGAGTGATCCGGATTTTCTGGCTCTGAAGAGAAAGAGTGGGCTTGGATTTGGTAAGACACTGAACCATGGCAAATATGAGTCGTTTAAATCCTCTCTGAGTAGTCTGGCGTTGCGAAAAGGCTACTTTGATGCTGAACTGAAGAAAAGTGTGCTGGAAGTGGCGCCGACACGTAATGAAGCTTTCATTGCTATCGAGTTTGCTGCCGGGCAACGCTATAACTTCGGTGAGACATTATTCACCGGCAGCCAGATTGAAGAAGACAGGCTGCAATCTTTGATCCCCTACGAGGAGGGTGATCCGTATCTTGCCTCTACCCTGGGGGAGTTTAACCAGCGATTATCTAATGTGGGCTGGTTCTCCTCGATCTTTGTCGGCGGGGATGTCGCCAACCTAAAAGACAATAGCGTGCCCGTCAAAGTTGCTCTGGAGCCGCAGGTCAGAAACCAGATAGAGACAGGTATCGGTTACTCGACCGATGTTGGAACCCGTCTTAAATTCAATTGGCGCAAGCCCTGGATGAACAGTGCCGGGCACAGTCTCAATGTGAAAACTGAGCTCTCGAAGGTGCAGCCGAAAATCGAGGCAACCTATAAAATTCCTCTTGATGATGTTCTCAATGATTATTACCAGATCATTGGCGGTATTCGCTATGTCGATAATCATGACACGGTCAGTACGGAATATAATTTTGGCGTGGAACGGCATTGGCGGCTGGAATCGGGTTGGAAGCGTGTGGCCTCGGTTCGTTGGTTGTATGAGGACTATAAGCAGGGGGCCGAAGAAAGTGGTGCACTTTCCATGATACTGCCGGGGATCAGTTATGACAAAACTCGAAGTCGTGGAGGCGCAATGCCGACATGGGGTGATAAACAGCTGATTTCGGTTGAATATTCTGATCCGGCTTTTGGTTCTGATACCCGGCTGGCAAGGTTTCGTGGGCGGAGTGCCTGGATCCGCAGCTCCGGCAAGGATCACCGTGGCCTGTTGCGGCTGGATGGTGGTGCGGTGATTGCGGATCGGATAGAAGATGTGCCGCCATCGCTGCGTTTTTTCATTGGTGGTGACAATAGCCTGCGTGGTTATAGCTATGAGTCGATTGCACCGAGAGACAGCAAGGGCGAGTTGCGCGGTGGTACTTACATGCTGACCTCGACCCTTGAGTATCAGTACCGGGTTTACGGAAATTGGTGGGGAGCATTGTTTTATGATTATGGCTCTTCCTGGATAGATACCCCGGATTGGTATCGGGGAGTGGGGACCGGTGTCCGCTGGGCATCGCCGGTCGGCCCGATTCGTCTTGATTTTGCATGGGGACTGGAAAAGGAAAGCGATAAGTTCCAGCTGCATTTTGTTCTGGGGCCTGAAATATGATCTGGATAAAACGTATAGCACTAGGGGTGCTGGCACTGTTATTGGTTTTGGTGATTGCGATCGCATCACTGCTGTATACCCCGGCAGGCGTTAAGCTCGCTGTTTGGGGCGCACAGAAGGCCTTGCCAGCCCTGTCGATAGCCGGTAGCTCGGGAAGTTTGCTGAAAGGTTTTATGCTGGAGCAGGTTGCCTATCAAGATACTCATCTTGATCTGAAGGCTGAGAGCCTGGTGTTGACGTTGGAAGACAGTTGCCTGCTAACTCCGGCAGTTTGCGTGACCGATCTGAGTGTTTCGGGTGTTCGTTTTGCCATGCCCGAGTTGCCCCCGTCGCAGCCGGATGCTGAAGAGAGTGAGGTTGAGCCTCAGCCCGTGACTGACATTGTGATGCCGCTGCCGATACGTGTTGATCGGGTCGCGCTGGATGATATTGAGCTGGATATTTTGGGCAACAAGATTGCCTGGCAGCATTTTTCTACTGCAGCGGAGATTGAGGAAAGCCGGTTAATACTCAAGCCGACCGACTGGCAGGATATTGAGCTCACACTGGCTCCAGCCTCTGAGGAAGGTAGTACGGTTACGCAAGCTGAAGTTGAACCTACTGGTGAGCCTATCAGCTTGCCGGAAGTGGTACTGCCTTTGTCGTTTGATATCCAACGCTTTACCGTTAAGAACTTTACACTCAACGGCGAGATTTCCCAACGGGTGAACGTGCTGGACATAGTTGCAACGGCAACGGGCAGTGATGTGTCACTGAGCAAGCTGGTACTGGATGTTCCGCAGGCCAAGCTTGATGCGACTGCCGGTGTTTCGTTGAGCGGTGATTACCCGCTTCAGCTAGAAGCTGGGCTTGATATTGCAATGGCTCCTCTTGAGGGGCATAACCTCGAGCTCAAGGCTGGCGGCTCATTGGCCGAGCTGGCGCTTGATGCCAGCTTGAAAGGGAGGCTTGATGCGTTGCTGAGTGGCAAGCTGTCTCCGCTGGATCCGACGTTGCCTTTCGATCTTAACCTGTCCAGTAGGCATATTCAGTGGCCGATTGATAAAGATGCTGAATTTGAAGTCACAGATACGGCATTAACTGCTGCCGGAAGTTTGGACGGGTTCAAGTTCAAGCTAAAAACTGATGTTGACGGAGCGCCGATGCCTGCTGTTGCCGCAAACTTATCGGGGCAGGGCGATTTGACTCAGGTTAGCCTGGATAAACTGGCTATCGAAACCCTCGGCGGCTCTATTTCAGGTAATGCCAAAGCCAGTTGGAAGACGTTGGTTAACTGGCAGGGGCAGTTAGATTTTAGCCATATACAGCCCGGGCTTGAATGGCCGGATGCCAAAGGGGATCTGAGTGGTAAGTTACAAACCTCTGGAGGCCTGACCAAGCAAGGCGGCTGGTTTGTCAAGCTGCCGGAGTTATCAGTCGACGGGGTGGTGCTTGAACAGCCATTTACGCTTGACGGTCAGCTTGATGCCAAAGATACCGCCGGTAAGGGAGATATTGAGCTGGTCACCGATCGTCTGAGGTTGAAACATGGTCCTAATGGATTGACGGCAAAGGGCTCTTTGAGCAAAGAATGGGCGATGTCTGCACAGGTTGATGCCCCGGACTTGGCGCAGTCACTACCGGATCTGCGTGGACGCATTCAGGGAGACCTCGAGCTGTCGGGTAAACTCGCCGAACCGGACATTGATCTTCAGCTGGACGGAGAGGCTTTAGGTTGGCAGGAGCAGGCCAGTCTTCAGCGGTTTGCACTTAAGGGTCGGGTAACGCCCATGCCAGCTCTGAAAGCAGATATCAGCCTGACGGCGTCTGACGGTAAATATGAAACGTTCAAGCTTGATGAGCTGGCATTGATTTTCAAGGGCACCGAAGCCCAGCACAGCCTGACACTCAATGTTGATGCTCAGCCAGTGAGCACGAATATCAGTCTTGAGGGCAAGCTGGATCGCAAGACAGGCTGGCAAGGGATATTGCAGCAAGGCGAAGTTGATACGGAAATTGGTCCGTGGCAGCTAAACCGTCCAACGAAGCTCGGTTATAACCTCAAGACACAGTTGGCGAATGTGGCCGCGCACTGCTGGCAACAGGATCAAGCTTCGCTGTGCCTGACCGAAGCTCTCGAGGCGGGGAGTTCAGGTCGTGCCAAGGTCGCTGTCAATAATTTCGGGTTTGGTAGAATTGCATCGTTTATCCCTGAAACCATTACTTTACAAGGAGAGGTCGGTGCCAACGTGGAGGCTACCTGGGCACCCAAGGCCTCCCCGTATGTGAAGGCCCAGATCCGAATGCCATCGGGCTCGGTGGTCCAACAGGCCGATCCTGAAGCTCCGGCCCTGACGGTTGGCTGGGACAAGGTGACGGTTAACGCTGAGATGAAGCAGGATATCTTAAATGCCGACTGGCTGGTGGCGGTGAAAGACAATGGCGATATCTCAGGGCGAGCGAAAGTCAGCCAGCTAACAGGTGAACAGCAGCTGGAGGCGAGGCTTAAGATTGATCGCTTTATGCTGGGCTTTTTGGCTCCGCTGATTAAAGGCTATGAAGAGTTTGATGGTCAGGTTGATGCCAACCTGACCGTTGCTGGACCAATTATGCATCCGGCTGTGAATGGATTACTGGAGCTGACAAATGTGAAAGCGGTTGGCCGTAAGGTACCGCTTGATGTCTCCAAGGGAGATATCATCGCAACCTTTAATGGTTACAATGCGACGTTGCATGGCGACATTATTACACCTGATGGCAAGTTACAGTTACGGGGCAA
The DNA here is from genome assembly GCF_001939735.1 of Photobacterium proteolyticum. GTDB lineage: Bacteria > Pseudomonadota > Gammaproteobacteria > Enterobacterales > Vibrionaceae > Photobacterium > Photobacterium proteolyticum. The sequence goes on along the minus strand of NZ_MJIL01000067.1, from coordinate 18,980 downwards.
TGGCGACTGGCAGGATCTGGCGCAATGGAAGTCGGAGCTACAAGTCAATGCGCGTGATTTGGAAGTCAGTGTGCCACCAATGCTTGATCTGAAGGTCTCGCCGGATCTGGTGATTAAAGCCGCGCCGAAGTATGCCGAGATCTCTGGCAGTATTGCGATCCCCTGGGGGCGGATCACCATTGACCAGCTGCCGGAATCGGCAGTGTCAGTATCTGATGATGAAGTGCTGCTAACCGATGATCTACAGCCTGTCGAGACAGAACCGCCAATCCCGTTTGAAATCAAAACCAATATCTCGGTCAACATCGGTAAAGACGTGAAACTGTCGGCGTTTGGCCTGAAATCCAGGCTGACAGGTGATCTGAACGTACGCCAAAAAGATAAGGGACCGTTAGTGTATGGTGAGGTAAACCTACGAGACGGTACTTATCGCTCGTTTGCCCAGGAGCTGGTGATCCGCAAAGGTCAGATTCTTTTTAACGGCCCGGCGGACCAGCCTTATCTGGCGATAGAGGCAGTCCGAGATCCGAATAATGTGGAAGATGATGTCATTGCCGGCATCCGGGTCAGTGGCCCGGCTGATGAGCCGACGGTAGAGATCTTCTCCGATCCGGCAATGCCTCAGCAAAATGCGCTGTCTTACCTGCTACGGGGTAAAAACCTCGATACCGAGTCTGGCGAAAGTGGCAGTGGCGATGCGATGACGACCGCATTGATTAGCATGGGGCTGGCCAAGAGTGGTCAGCTTGTCGGGAATGTCGGCGAAGCGTTTGGTGTCCAGGATCTGACCTTGGATACCGCGGGAGCAGGGGACGACTCTCAGGTGACGATCAGTGGTTATATTGCTCCTGGCCTGCAGGTAAAATATGGCGTCGGGATATTTACCTCCATCCCTGAGTTTACAGTTCGATATCGGCTAATGACAGATCTGTACGTTGAAGCCGTATCCGGCCTCGATAGTGCCGTCGATTTACTGTATCAGTTTGAGTTCAATTAAGGGCCTGTTGTTGTGGCAAGAGTGTTTGTGTATGGGACATTGAGGGCTGGCCAGTCGAATCATGGCTTGCTAGAACAGGCATCCAGATTGGGGGGCTGTCAGTTGATGTCGGGTTATGTGCTTTTTAATCTCGGTAGTTATCCGGGGGCAAAAAAGAGCACCTCGAGTACTAGCCCGCTGTATGGTGAAGTCTACGAGGTTGATAGCCATACCATGACTTTGCTCGATCAACTCGAGGAGTACCCTGAGTTGTATACGCGCGAACTGGTCGAAACTGAATATGGGGTTGCCTGGATTTACCTGTACAACCTACCTGCTGCTGGCTTGCCTCTGATTAGCCATGGTGACTGGTGTCAAAGATAACAGTGTCTATTTGGCTTATTCGTCGCTGATGTTGGAGTGTTTGCTATGGACGTGGCATTGCCTCGTGTAATGCCTCGTAGCTTTCACCGTTGTAGATATACTGATAACCCAGTTGCGTGAGTACTTCTTCTGCGATCCCGGAACGTCGTCCGGAGCGGCAATAGAGAAAAATGGGCTGGGTTTTATCTTTGGCTATCGTTACCAGCCTGTCGATTTCATTAAAGGGGATGTTGATTGATTTTGGCAGGTGCCCGGCGATAAATTCTTCATTGGTTCGCACATCAACAATCAGCGGATTTCTTTCCTGGTGTAGTTGCCAGAATTGTTCGGGTGTTACCACTTCGGCCTGAACTGGGGAGGCAAGAAGAAGGGTGAAGAGAATGAGTTGACGTATTTTGCTGAGCATTTTACAGGACTAACCTCTGAATAATCATATCGGTGTTGTAAACGCTCCTTGTCAGCCTATGAGAGAAGGAGCGTTAATTCTTAACTGCTAGTCAGTTACTTTTCCTGTGCTCGCTTGAAGGATTCTACAATTTCTTCCTTCGCAGCCGCAGCATCAGCCCAGCCATCCACTTTTACCCATTTACCTGCTTCCAGCTCTTTGTATCGCTCGAAGAAGTGGGTAATTTGCGCTTTTAGAAGATCCGGTAAGTCATTGACGTCCTGAATATGGTCATACTCTTTGCTGAGCTTGCTATGTGGAACTGCAACCACTTTTGCATCTTCGCCGGACTCATCCGTCATTTTCAATACACCAACCGGGCGGCAGCGGATCACTGAACCCGGGACTAGCGGATAAGGGGTTGGTACCAATACATCGACAGGATCGCCATCAAGGGACAAAGTATGGTTTACATAACCATAGTTACAAGGATAGAACATCGGCGTTGACATGAAACGGTCGACAAACACTGCGCCGGTATCTTTGTCTACCTCGTATTTAATGGGGTCGGCATTGGCGGGGATTTCGATAACAACATAGATATCTTCAGGGATGTCCTTTCCTGCTGGCACCTGATTAAGGCTCATGATGTATTCCTTTTATTGAGTTAACTAATTGTTGACGATGTAATAAATTATAATACCAACTTCGTTAACGAGTTGTCTATTTAGTAACCGTTTTGTCCCGATGAGAGCAAAAAGAAGTGGCAAGCGGAAAGAAAGTCGGGGCTGAAATAAAACAGGCTGCCATGGCAGCCTGTTTTATTGAGTATCGCTTTTATTCAGGGAACTCTTCGAGGAAGGTCTCTACATTGCGGACCATCTTGGTCGAGCCGACAAAGAACGGCACCCGCTGGTGCAGCTCAGTTGGTTTGAGATCCATGATCCGGTTTTTACCGTCAGATGCCAGGCCACCAGCCTGCTCAATCAAAAATGCCATCGGGTTGCATTCATACAGCAGGCGCAGCTTGCCGTTCGGGTGAGTTGCAGTACTCGGGTACATATAAATACCGCCTTTTAGCAGGTTGCGATGAAAGTCAGCAACCAGAGAGCCAATGTAACGGGATGTATACGGACGGTTATCTTCAGGCACGTCTTCCTGGCAGTGCTTGATGTACTTTTTCACGCCCATTGGGAAGCGGATATAGTTCCCTTCATTAATAGAATAAATACGGCCGTCTTCCGGGATACGCATGCTTTCGTGTGACAGACAGAACACACCAAGTGATGGATCGTAGGTAAATCCATGAACACCGTTACCTGTGGTATAAACCAACATGGTCGAAGAGCCGTAGATGATGTATCCGGCTGCAACCTGGCGGTGGCCCGGCTGGAGGAAATCCTCTTCAGTCGGAGGGGTGCCGACAGGGGAAACTCGCTGGTAAATGGAGAAAATAGTCCCGACGGAAACGTTTACGTCGATGTTCGAAGAACCATCCAGTGGATCCATCAACACAACGTATTTCGCATTTAGGTTTAATTCTTTGTTGAAGGCAACGGCTTCGTCTTCTTCCTCACTGGCGACGCCACATACCTGATCTCGGGCTTCAAGTGCGGCCTTGAATTTTTCATTCGCGTAGAGGTCGAGCTTTTGCTGATCTTCACCTTGAATATTCTCGCCACCGGCCGATCCTGTGATATCAACCAAGCCTGCCTTGTTGATTTCACGGTTCACGATTTTAGCCGCTAGCTTTATAGAGCCCAGTAGTGAGGAGAGCTCACCGCTGGCATGGGGGAAGTCGGTCTGTTTCTCGACAATGAACTCACCAAGGGTTCTAATATCGGACATATACAATCCTTGCATCATGTTGTCATTGGGGCAGTTAAGTCAGGTACAATGTCTCTTACGGACAATTTTGGTACCTCTATATAGGATTTATAGCCTGTTAGTGCTGTAAATACGCATAAAGAATTGTATATAAAGATCTTTTTTATGGTACTGAAGTAACACCTAAGCGTGAAATCAACAGAATTTATCCAGTGAGCCGACAGTTATGCATATCCATATTCTAGGAATTTGCGGCACATTTATGGGCGGGGCCGCGATTCTCGCCCGCCAGTTGGGCCATACAGTTACCGGTTGTGATGCCAATGTTTATCCGCCGATGAGTACTTTGCTTGAATCTCAAGGTATTGAAATTATTCAGGGTTATGACCCATCACAGCTCAATCCGGCTCCCGACCTGGTCGTTGTCGGCAATGCCATGAGCCGGGGCAACCCTTGTGTAGAATATGTACTGAACAATAATCTGCGCTATACCTCAGGGCCGCAGTGGCTGCAGGAAATTTTGCTGCATGATCGCTGGGTGCTGGCAGTGGCCGGTACCCATGGCAAGACGACGACAGCCAGCATGCTGGCGTGGATCCTGGAAGATTGTGGTTATCAGCCGGGCTTTCTGGTTGGTGGCGTGCTCGGAAACTTCGGTGTTTCCGCGCGGTTAGGTGAAAGTATGTTCTTCGTTGTCGAGGCGGACGAATACGATAGTGCTTTTTTCGATAAGCGTTCTAAGTTTGTTCATTATCGACCACGCACGCTCGTTATGAACAATTTAGAGTTCGATCACGCAGATATTTTTGATGATTTGAAAGCCATCCAACGCCAGTTTCATCATTTAGTGAGAACTGTGCCGGGTAATGGCCGGATCCTGGCACCCAAAAATGTCGACAATATCCAGCAGACGTTGGATATGGGATGCTGGAGCGAGCTGGAATATACCGGCGAAGACGGTCACTGGCAGGCACGCAAACTCGTTGCCGACGGTAGCCAGTTTGAGGTGTACCTGGAAGGTGAACTTACTGGTGTTGTGAGTTGGGATCTGGTGGGCGACCATAATGTCAGCAATGCCCTGATGGCGATTGCGGCGGCCCGCCATGTGGGTGTTACAGCAGATTTGGCCTGTGAGTCATTGGCTAAGTTCATCAATACCAAACGTCGCCTGGAACTGAAAGGTGAGGTAAACGGGATCAGGGTCTATGATGATTTCGCCCACCATCCGACCGCCGTTGAGCTGACGCTTGGTGGTTTGCGGGCCAAGGTTGGCGATGAGCGTATCCTGGCTGTCCTGGAGCCGCGTTCTAATACCATGAAGCTGGGGGTGCACAAACAGGATTTGGCACCGGCGCTTGGGGTGGCAGATGAGGTGTTCATTTTCCAGCCGGATACCATTCCCTGGTCGGTTGATGAGATTGCCTCGGCCTGTTCTCAGCCGGCGGCTACAGATAGCGATTTGGCTGCGCTGGTGGCGAAAATCACTGAGTCGGCAAAGCCTGGCGATAATATTCTGGTGATGAGCAACGGTGGTTTTGGCGGTATTCATGACAAGCTACTGGCAGCTCTGGCAGAGAAAAGCGAATGAGTAGCAAGATCCAAAATAAGCGAATAACCCTTGCCTGGACGGGGGCCTCTGGCGCGCCTTATGGGCTGCGTTTGCTGGAAAGCCTGTTGGCTGCCGACTATCAGGTGTACTTGCTGGTTTCATCGGCGGCCCGGGTTGTGCTGGCAACGGAACATGGTCTTAAGTTGCCCTCTGGCCCGGATGCGGCGAAAAAGGCGCTGGTTGAGCATCTTGGTTGTGATGCCAGCAAGCTGGAAGTGTGTGGTAAAGAAGATTGGTTCTCGCCGGTGGCATCGGGTTCTGCAGCGCCGAAACAGATGGTGGTTTGCCCTTGCTCGGCAGGTACGCTGGCGTCTGTTGCGCATGGAATGTCTGATAATTTGCTCGAGCGTGCTGCCGATGTCGTTCTGAAAGAGCGCGGGCAGTTATTGCTGGTGGTACGGGAAACGCCGTTTTCGACACTGCATCTGGAGAACATGCTGAAGTTGTCAAAGATGGGAGTGACCATCATGCCGGCGGCACCTGGCTTTTACCATCAGCCTGAGAGTATTGAAGATCTGGTCGACTTTATGGTAGCAAGGATCCTCGATCACCTTGGTGTCGAGCAGGGGTTGGTTCCGCGCTGGGGTTACGATCAGAGACAGTGAACGCCGGAATGCGTTGATATTAATAAAAAGCCCGCTTGATGAGCGGGCTTTTTTGAGCGTACTTAATTACACCAATGACTCAGACAGGGTTAGACCTCTTGCAGGTGCGCCTGGGGTTTGATCACCACGACATTGATTGGTGAGTTCTCGACCACTTTGGAAGCGACAGAGCCCAGCATGACCTTATCTAGGCGAGAGCGTTTATGGCTCGGCAAAATGATCAGATCGGCACCCACTCGTCCCGCATGCTCAAGAATTGTGGTCCAGGTTTTCCCTTCGGAAACATACTGGTGGTGAACAATTTCATCCGGGATATGCTGGCTGGCGAAGTCTTTTAGCTGGTGCTGGGCATCTTGCATCATTTTTCGAGCGGCATCTTTCGGGAAATAGCTCGATACCATCGACATGTGAATGCCTGGGAGCACATTGAGCAAGTGGATCGTCGCATTGGACTGTTTGGCCAGCCAGACGGCCTGCTCGACGGCTTTGTCGGCGAAGCCTTGGTCGTTTAGATCAACGGGCACTAAAATCTGCTTATACATATTATTCTCTTTATTTTCATATAGGGAGAGTGAACTCTCCCTATAGTTTAGACCTGTATTGACCAGGTCAGTGGCAAGATTATGCGTGTGACAGTTGCTTGGCACGGCGGCGCTGGTTCCAGCCAAGGGCTCCCAGCAAGATGAGGGTCGGGACAAATACCCACTCTTTCATCGGCCTTACTGCCGGCAAGCTGACCTGGGTGATCTCCCAGTCAAAGTCAATACCGGCGGCTTCGGCCGGGCTGCCGAACTCAACCAGATCAACCAGCATCTTCTCGCCTTCCTGACGTAGCATCAGGCCTGTTGAGGCAATACGCTCGTCGGCGCTAACCGCATCTTCATCAAACGGTAGCAGCACATGCTTGCTTACCATTTTACCTTCAAGGTTTTCGCCGCTGACCTGCAGCTCAATAGGTTGGCCTATTGCCAGCTTGTCGGCAGCATCGACGATGAGCACTCCAGGCATTTCATGTTTTGCCGGGTAGACCATATCCCACCAGAATCCAGGCCTGAACAGCGAGAAGGTAATGAGAAGCAGGGCAATGACTTCCCACCATTTGGTCTTGGTAAACCACCATCCCTGAGTTGCTGCCGAGAAGGTAAGCATGGCGATAACTGCTGAGCTGACCGTCAGGAACAGGTGCCACCAGGTGTCGATATTCATCATCAATAGCTGGGTATTGAAGATAAACATAAATGGCAGGATGGCGGTACGGATATCATAGGTAAAGCCTTGGATACCGGTACGGATAGGATCGCTTTTGGCTATGGCCGCGGCCGCAAATGCAGCCAGACCAACTGGCGGGGTGTCATCAGCCAGGATACCGAAATAGAACACAAACAGGTGGACGGCGATCAGCGGAATGATCAGGCCGTTTTGGGCACCGAGTGTAACAATAACGGGAGCCATCAAGGTTGAGACGACAATGTAGTTGGCTGTGGTTGGCAGGCCCATACCAAGTACTAGGCTTATCACTGCGGTAAACAGTAGCATCAGCATGATGTTACCGCCGGAGATAAACTCGACGAAGTCGGTCATGACCAGTCCGATACCGGTAAGGGTCACGACTCCCACCACAATCCCGGCGGCTGCAGTGGCCACACCGATACCGATCATGTTGCGTGCACCGGATACCAAGCTTTCAAGCAGGTCATGAACGCCTTCTATCGAGGCTTCGCTGACGGTTTTCTCTTTATTGAACATCGCCAGCAGCGGACGCTGCGTGAGCAGGATAAATATCATAAAGACCGTCGCCCAGAAGGCAGAAAGACCGGGGGAGAAGCGCTCGACGGTCAGACACCAGACCAGTACGACGATAGGTAGCAGGAAGTAGAGTCCGGATTTGATAGTCGGCCCCGGATCGGGTACTTCGGTGATATCGTCTTCAGGGTTCTCCATCAGGTGATCCTGATAGTTGGCCGACACTTTAACTAGGGCAACGTAAGCAATGAGGATCACTACCCCGATGATTGGTGTTGCTGCGGCACCAAAGACGTCCTTGGTCCAGCCAACACCGTAGTAGACCATTGCGCTCAATACGATCAGGCCCACTATCGTGCTACTAAATGAGAGCAGGTTTTGTGCCAGAGTTGGTTTGTAGTGGCGTTTAAGTCCGGTCATGCCAGCCTTGCAGGCTTCGAGATGAACAATATACAGAAGGGCAATGTAAGAGATAAGTGCAGGCAACAATGCCGCTTTAATGACCTCTACATAGGAAATCCCGACATACTCAACCATCAGGAAGGCGGCAGCCCCCATAATCGGTGGTGTTAGCTGACCATTGGTGGAGGCGGCCACTTCGACTGCACCGGCCTTTGTGCCGGGAAAGCCGACTTTTTTCATCAGCGGAATGGTGAAGGTGCCTGTGGTTACTACGTTGGCAATCGATGAGCCGGAGACCAGACCAGATAGCCCAGAGGCCACAACGGCAGCCTTTGCCGGACCGCCACGCATGTGGCCAAGCAGTGAAAAGGCGACTTTGATGAAGTAGGCGCCGGCCCCTGCGCGTTCAAGCATTGCGCCAAACAGGACGAACAGGAAGACGAAGGAGGTTGATACGCCAAGGGCGATTCCAAATACCCCTTCGGTTGTCAGCCACAGATGTGACATGGCCTTATTAAGGCTGGCTCCTTTGTGGGCGATAACGTCTGGCATGTGCGGACCGCCGAAGGTGTACAGCAAGAAGACGGCTGCAACAACCATTAATGGCGGGCCGAGTGCACGGCGAGTGGCTTCAAGCAATAACACCATGCCGATAACGGCAATGACAATGTCAAACTGTGTTGGTGCGCCTGAGCGACCGGCTAGCTCGGTATAAAAGATATAGATATAGGCGGCGGAAAAGCTGCCTGCCAGTGCCAGGGCCCAATCAACAATAGGGATACGATCCCGGGGAGAATGTTTCAGCGCCGGGTAGGCGGTGAAAGCCAGAAAAATGGCAAATGCCAGGTGGATCGAGCGGGCTTCGGTATCGTTCAATACACCAAAGTTAAAAATAAACGGAAGCGGTGAGGCATACCACAGCTGGAACAGTGACCAACACAGCGGGACGAACCATAAGATGCGTCCAGCCATTCCAACAGGATTCCTTGCCCCTGTGTCTGCCTGAGCCACCATATCCTGCACATCTGTCGACGCTTCGGTTGTCTTAGTCATGCATAATCCTTCTTCGATGGACTAGGTAAAAAAGTGTTTATTATTATTTTTATAGGTAGGTGAAATAGCATGCGCCGCTTGCGCGGCGCATGAGTGGCAACAAGTGCCTGATAAAGGGAGTCAATATAGGTTACTTCAGGTAACCTGCTTCCTTGTAGTAGCGCTCAGCACCTGGATGTAGAGGAATGGATAGACCATCCTTTACCATGTTCTCAGGTTTTAGGTTAGCAAATGCCGGGTGAAGGCGTTTGAAGGTATTGAAGTTTTCAAATACCGATTTCACAAGCGCGTAGACAACATCATCAGATACGTCGGTAGAGGAAACCAACGTTGCCGCAACACCAAAGCTGTTTACGTCGTCGTTGGTGCCCTTGTACATGCCGCCAGGTACTGTGCTCTTAGCGTAGTACGGGTTGTCGGCAACGATCTTGTCGATCGCAGCGCCAGTAGCCGGAACTAGCTTGGCCTCACAAGAGGTTGTTGCTTCTTTGATTGAACCGTTTGGATGGCCAACTACATAGACGAAGGCATCAATTTTGTTGTCGCATAGTGCCTGGGAGCGCTCGGAGCCTTTGAGTTCGGAGGCCAGTTTGAAATCGGCGTTGGTCCAGCCCATCGCATCCATCACCACACCCATGGTGGCGCGGTCGCCAGAGCCTGGGTTACCAATGTTTACACGCTTGCCTTTTAGATCTGCAACACCGTTGATGCCAGAATCGGTACGGGCAATGATGTTGAACGGTTCGGTGTGGATCGAGAATACCGCGCGCAGTTTTTTGTAGGCACCCTGATCTTTGAACTTGCTGGTACCGTTATAGCCATGGTACTGCCAGTCAGACTGAACAATACCGAAGTCCAGTTCACCGGCACGCATAGTATTGACGTTGTAGATAGAGCCGCCTGTGGATTCTACCGAGCAGCGGACATTGTGCTGCTTGCGGTCTTTGTTTACGAGCTTACAGATCGCGCCACCAGTCGGGTAGTAAACCCCAGTGACGGAGCCGGTGCCAATTGTGATGAAGTCCTGGGCACTGGCCATGCCGCTAGTCATAACTGCTGCGGCTAAAGCACTGATTTTAACAATTTGTTTTAATGCCATGTTTGTCCCTTCCTAATTGTTGTTATCTCCAGTATGGAAATGGTTTCCATCGGTGGAAAAGGCATATTTGCTCAAGCAAATCAGAACGATGATAGCAAAAGAGACCAGGAAAATTAAAATTATGTTAATGATTGTTTGCCGGATTACTGGAAAAAAAGCACAGAAATGATATTGAAAAAGGAATAATTATTTATATCAATCATGTACTTGCATGAGAAATATGCAATTTATGAAAGTTTTTCTGAATGTGAGCTCTCTCTCATTTGCTGAGAGAGAGGATCGGGAAGATTTTTAGTTGCTGTAGTCAAAAAGCTTGCACACCGAACTGAACAATTCTTCGGTAGAAATGGAGTTTGTCGGGGTAATAAAAATCGTATCGTCGCCTGCGACTACGCCCAGAATACCTTCTGCCTTGCCTAGCGAATCTAATAGGCGGGCAATCACCTGAGCGGCACCAGGCCCGGTGTGAATAACAACCAGCGCACTGTTGTAATCAATCTCCATGACCAGCTCTTTGAGCGGGCTGCTGGTGGTTGGTACACCCAGCTCCACGGGCAGGCAATAGACCATCTCCATCTTAGCGTTGCGGGTGCGGACAGCACCAAACTTCGTCAGCATGCGAGAGACTTTTGACTGGTTTATATTGTCGAACCCCTGAGCTTTCAAGGCATCTACAATTTCACCTTGAGAGCTGAATTTTTCTTCTTTTAGAATGGCTTTGAATGCTTTGACTAAGCGTTCTTGTTTATCTGAATTTCGCATAAGTAAATTTCATATACAGGGACGAGGTGCCGTATTCTTGCATAACCCTCTGGTTGGTAGCAAACCATGTTCATGGAAACTGGAGTGTTAGTCACCATTCTGGTGGAATAGGATGAATAATTATTTAACTCTGATTGGTTTCTTCGCCATTTGTCGACTGCAATCCCGAGAAAGAAATGTTATATATATGTAGCACATTTTATTCTTGCTTATGCGTGACATCGCAAAGCTGGTTGGGTTTGATTGTATTTCACTATTTGTTGCTATAACGTCATCAAGACCAATCAAATGAAATCATGGTCTTAGCTGAGTTATGTCTTCATTTGATTGGTTTTAGGTCTGAAAAAAATATACTTCTATCGTAAAGGAGAACGAACATGAAAGTTGCTGTAATTGGCGCTGCTGGCGGTATCGGCCAGGCTCTGGCTCTGCTTCTGAAAAACCGCCTGCCTGCGGGCTCTGATCTGGCGCTGTACGATATTGCGCCGGTAACACCGGGTGTTGCTGCTGATCTGAGTCATATCCCTACACCGGTTTCAATCAAAGGTTATGGTGGTGAAGATCCGACTCCTGCACTGGAAGGTGCTGACGTTGTTTTGATTTCTGCAGGTGTTGCGCGTAAACCAGGTATGGATCGCGCGGATCTGTTTAATGTCAATGCGGGCATCGTTAAGTCTCTGGCTGAAAGAATTGCCGTTGTATGTCCGAATGCCTGTGTAGGTATCATTACGAACCCTGTTAACACTACGGTGGCGATTGCTGCTGAAGTACTGAAGAAAGCCGGTGTCTATGATAAGCGTAAGCTGTTCGGCGTAACAACCTTGGATGTTATCCGTTCTGAAACTTTTGTGGCCGAGCTAAAAGATATCGATCCGGGCCAGGTACGCGTACCTGTTATCGGTGGTCACTCTGGCGTAACGATTCTTCCTCTGCTTTCACAGGTCGAAGGTGTTGAGTTCACCGAAGAAGAAATTAAGGCGCTGACACCGCGCATTCAGAATGCCGGTACCGAGGTTGTCGAAGCAAAAGCGGGTGGCGGCTCTGCGACATTATCAATGGGTCAGGCTGCATGCCGCTTCGGTCTTGCCCTGGTGCGTGCGCTTCAGGGTGAAGAAGGCGTTGTCGAATGTGCCTACGTTGAAGGCGAAGGCCAGCATGCTCGCTTCTTTGCTCAGCCTGTGCGTCTGGGCAAGGACGGCGTAGAAGAGGTGATGGATTACGGCAAGCTAAGTGCATTCGAGCAGGATGCACTGGAAAGCATGCTAGATACCCTTCAGGGCGATATCACTAAAGGCGAAGAGTTTGCTGCGCAGTAAACTGACTCAGCGATAGTAAAAAAGCGGCCTATGGCCGCTTTTTTTATATCTGGCTACCTATATCGGTTCGGTAAATGTGAGAGTTAGTAATAGCTGTCACATCCGGTGTGAAGCTGGGGCTGCTCTCTGATGTCGTCACAGTTTATGTTGATGCGTTTGTGATCACTCATACTCTCGATAATGGCAGTATTATGTTCCTGGTCAACGTCAATCACTTCTGCGACACCCTGCTGGCATTCTACCCACATTCCCGGTTTAAGATCTTTGGCTTGCATAATCAACCTCCGCTAGATCACAAGGATCACTGTTAACTATAGAACAAGAAAAGGATCCTCTTTTGGGGCCGGAAGATCAAAAAAGCCTGCGCAGGGCAGGCTTTGGGATCCGGGATGGGAGTGCGGCTTACTTGTTACGCTTGACGGCCAGGTGAGCCAGTGCGATAAGTGCTTCTTTGTGCTCTGAATCAGGAACAGCACCAAGGCAGGCAATCGCTTTTTCTGCTTCTTGCTCGGCACGTTGCTGGGTATATTCCAGTGAACCGACTTCATGCATACAGGCCAGGATCGGTTCAAGCTTGTCAAGGCCGTCACCTTTCTCAATGGCTTCCCGGATCATTGCGGCCTGCTCGGCATTCCCATGATGCATGGCATGCAATAGCGGAAGGGTTGGTTTGCCCTCGGCCAGGTCATCACCGACATTTTTTCCCATTTCCTCACCGTCGGCATTGTAATCCAATACATCGTCGATAAGCTGGAAGGCCGTACCTAAGAAGCGACCGTAGTCCTGCAAGGCAACTTCGATATGTTCCGGGGCATCGGCAAGAATGGCAGCGACCTGGGTCGCGGCTTCGAACAAGCGAGCGGTTTTTGAGTAGATAACCTGCATATAGTTATCTTCCGTGGTATCCGGATCATTGCAGTTCATCAACTGTTGCACTTCGCCTTCGGCGATCACATTTACGGCTTCGCTCATAATGTCGAGGATCCGTAGGGATCGCAGACTGGTCATCATCTGGAAGGAGCGAGTATAGATATAATCACCCACCAAAACGCTGGCGGCATTGCCGAACATGGCATTGGCGGTTGCCTTGCCACGGCGCATATCTGATTCATCGACAACATCGTCATGAAGTAGTGTTGCAGTATGCGTAAACTCGATAAAAGCTGCGGCAGTCGTGTGTTTGCTACCTTCATAGCCAAGGGCGCGGGCAGCCAAGACGGCCAGCATTGGACGCAGGCGTTTTCCGCCGCCACTGACAATGTAAAAACCGAGTTGATTGATTAAGGCCACATCTGAATTCAGCTGTGCCAGTATCTTCGCGTCAACTTCCGCCATATCTTTGGCGGTAAGCGCTTGGATAGCTTTAAAATCCATTGTATATCCAGCAAAATTGTTTGCCGCACCAGGCGGAAAAGTTAAGTATACCAACTGACAATAAACAGACGTCAAGCAGTGGTGGCAGGGTAGTTGCAAAGGTTGTCGGCATTATTATACGTGATGCTTATCCGAAAACTGCTACGATGAGCTGTAGCACACTTTACCTCTAAAACTTCCCGCCCAGGCATGAAATCGCTGGCTATTGTTGTCAATTGGCATCAAAAATATTTACCGAATACTACACTAAAACCCCGCTATCTTCATAACCTCGTTTACGTTTAAATCAGGGACTTTTATTACTGGCTAGCTTTTCGCCATTTTTCTTCGCTTAATGGGTTGCCAGAAGTCCTGTTTTCGCGTAACATTCGCGCCCTATTGATGACAAGATTAAGCGCATACCCATAGCCCGAGTTATAAGTGGCTAATGGCCTATGCGGACAAGCGGAGTAAGACATGTACGCTGTTTTCCAAAGTGGTGGTAAACAACACCGTGTAAGCGAAGGCCAGACCCTACGCTTAGAAAAACTAGACGCTGAAACTGGTGCTAGCGTTGAATTTGATTCAGTTCTTCTTGTAGCTAACGGCGAAGAAGTAACTGTAGGTGCACCTTTCGTAGCTGGCGGTAAAGTAACTGCTGAAGTTGTTACTCACGGTCGTGGCGATAAAGTAAAAATCGTTAAGTTCCGTCGTCGTAAGCACTCTCGTAAGCAAGCGGGCCACCGTCAGTGGTTCACTGAAGTCAAAATCACTGGCATCAGCGCTTAATAACAGGAGAATTTAAAGATGGCACACAAAAAAGCTGGCGGTTCTACTCGTAACGGTCGCGATTCAGAAAGCAAACGTCTAGGTGTTAAGCGTTTCGGTGGCGAATCTGTACTAGCAGGTAACATCATCGTTCGTCAGCGTGGTACTAAATTCCACGCTGGTAACAACGTAGGCCTAGGTAAAGACCACACTCTATTCGCTCTATCTGACGGTAAAGTGAAGTTCGAAGTTAAAGGTCCTAAGAACCGTAAATTCGTATCTATCGAAGCTGAATAATTCAGTCTCATAACGAATTATAAAGCCCTGCCTACTGGCGGGGCTTTTTGTTATGGAAGGGTTTATGCCAAATCAGAACCCGACGGCAGGTATCCTCCTGGCGCTGACGACAGCGTTTTTCTGGGGAGCATTGCCGATCGCAATGAAACAAGCCGTAGAAGTGATGGAGCCATTTACTATTGTCTGGTATCGCTTTGTAACGGCTTCGCTCGGACTGGGCCTGTGGCTATATTGGCGTAGGCAGCTGCCTCAGGTTCGTGCATTGGGGATTGCTGGATATAGCACCCTGCTGCTGGCGAGTATTGGTCTGGCGGGGAATTTTGTGCTGTTTAACAGCGCACTGGAATACCTTAACCCGCCTGTTGTGCAGGTTATTATCCAGCTGGCACCGGTCATTTTGTTGTTGTCCAGTGTGTGGCTGTTTAAAGAGAAGCTGGGTGTACATCAGGTTATTGGTGTGAGCTGCCTGATGTTTGGCTTGTTGCTGTTTTTCAATGAACGGCTTGTCGAGCTGTTTACCAGCTTTACAGGTTATACTCTGGGTGTTGTGCTCGCCGTGCTGGCAGCACTGGTATGGGTCGTTTACGGCCTGGCCCAAAAAGTCATGCTCAAGCAGTTTAGCTCGCCTCAGATCTTATTGATGATCTATTTGATCTGTGCCCTGATGCTGACACCATTGGCAGTACCTGAACAGATCTTGCTGATGGATCAGAGACAGCTGGGCATGTTGATGTTTTGCTGTATAAATACCCTGGTCGGCTATGGCGCGTTTGCGGAAGCAATGGCCCGCTGGCAGGCCTCGCAAGTGAGTGCAGTAATCACCCTGGCTCCCTTGTTTACAATTATTTTTGTCGACCTAGCCAGTATGTTCTGGCCACAGTACTTTGCTGCCGCCGCCCTGAATGTGATGGGGTATGTTGGCGCTATCGTTGTGGTAAGTGGTGCAATGTTTTGTGCTATTGGCCATAAATTTATCAGGCAGCATAACTAGTCAAGGTCAATTACAATAGGTTAATAGTGCCGGGAAATTGCTGACGGTCCTGGTCGAGAAGTTTTAACGCCACAGCGCGGAGAAAGAGATGAAGTTTGTAGATGAAGCGGCAATTCGAGTCGATGCCGGTGACGGTGGCAACGGTACAGTAAGTTTCCGTCGTGAGAAATACGTACCGAAGGGCGGCCCTGACGGTGGTGACGGCGGTGATGGCGGTGATGTTTATCTGCTGGCCGATGAGAACCTCAATACCCTGATTGACTACCGTTTTGAACGATTCCATGCTGCGCAGCGTGGCGAGAATGGTCGGGGCGGTAACTGTACCGGTAAGCGTGGCGAAGACAATGTGCTGTCGGTGCCTGTAGGTACTCGCGCTGTTGATGAAGAAACGGGTGAAGTGATTGCTGATCTGACCCAGCATGGCATGAAGATCATGGTTGCCAAGGGGGGCTTCCATGGCCTGGGCAATACCCGCTTCAAGTCATCGGTAAACCGTGCACCTCGTCAGAAGACGATGGGTACCAAGGGTGAAGTGCGTCATCTTCGCCTGGAGCTATTATTGCTGGCTGATGTAGGCATGCTGGGCTTGCCAAATGCCGGTAAATCAACCTTTATTCGCTCTGTATCGGCTGCAAAGCCGAAGGTCGCCGACTATCCGTTTACGACTTTGGTTCCGAGCCTGGGTGTGGTACGTGTCGATAGCGAGCGCAGCTTTGTGGTTGCCGATATTCCTGGTCTGATCGAAGGCGCTGCTGACGGTGCTGGCCTGGGGATTCGTTTCCTTAAGCACCTTGAGCGTTGTCGTGTGCTGCTGCACATGATTGATCTACTGCCTGCTGATGGTTCTGATCCGATTGAGAACGCATTCACGATTCTTAATGAGTTGGATCAGTACAGCGAGAAGCTGGCAAACAAGCCGCGCTGGATCGTATTCAATAAGGTTGATCTTCTGCCGGAAGATGAAGCGCAGGAAAAGATCGAGGCGATCTTGGAAGCGCTGGCCTGGGAAGATGATTATTACTGTATTTCAGCACTGAACCGTATGGGTACCAAAGAGCTGACCTATGACTTGATGAAGCAGATTGAGTCAATGCCAGTGGAAGTTTTCGAAGAAGACGAAACAGATACTGAAGAGAAGAAGGTCGAGTTCAAGTGGGACGATTATCACGAGCAGCAGGTGAAGAAAGCCGAAAGCAGTGATGACGACGATGATGACTGGGACGACTGGAACGAAGATGATTATGATGTAGAGATTATCTACAAACCGTAATTAACACCGTTGTTAAAAGCCGCTCTTGGGAGCGGCTTTTTTGTGTCTGGTCAACGCAGTAGACTAATAATTGTCTGATAATTGAACTTTTTGGTATTAGCAGACACACTCAGAGGGAAGGAAATGGTAAGTGGGGCGGAGCCGTTGACACCAACGTTAACAGAGCCACAGCAACGGGAAATATCGAGGTTGGCCGTATTGGCAGGCCAGCGGCTGCTTCAGCATGGGGCTGAAAGCACGCTGGTGACGGATGTTACCTGCCGGTTAGGACGGGCATTGGGCGTTGAAAGCGTCGAGGTGTCATTGTCTGCCAGTTCAATGGTGATCACGACATTGAGCCATGGACGGTGTATTACAACCACTCGCCGCTGTCAGGATCGCGGGATCAATATGCAGGTGGTCACCGAGGTACAGCGGGTCGTTATCATGGCCGAGCGCGGTTTGCTGGATATTCAGGGGGTGCATGATCGTCTGTTAAAGATCCAGGCGCTGCGTTATAATCGTGTGTTGGTTATTTTTATGATTGGCCTGTCCTGTGCTTCATTCAGCCGCCTTGCCGGCGCTGACTGGCCGGTCTTCTTTCTGACCTTCTTTGCCTCTTCCGTCGGGATGTTTGTCCGTCAGGAGATCGCTCATTGCCACTTTAACCCTCTGGTTAACTTTGGCGTAACCGCCTTTGTGACCACGCTGATCTCTGGCTTCGGCCAGGTGTACCAGATCGGTGAAGCCCCTTTTCTGGCGATGGCCTCTTCGGTGTTGATGCTAGTGCCTGGTTTTCCGCTGATTAATGCCATATCCGATATGGTGAAGGGCTATGCCAACATGGGGATAGCGCGCTGGACCATGGCAACCTTGCTGACGTTGTCGACGAGCATGGGCATTGTTGCTGCGATGAATGTGCTCGGCGTCTGGGGGTGGCTATCATGATTAATGTCGATTTTTTGCTGGCTCTGCTCAATGATATGTTTTTTGCAATGATCCCGGCGGTCGGCTTTGCGCTGGTGTTCAATGTGCCGCAAAAGGCGCTGAAGTATTGTGCCATCGGGGGCGCTTTGGGACACGGAAGCCGGTTTGTTCTGATGCACTGGGGGGTCCCTATCGAGTGGGCGACTCTGGGAGCGGCGACCCTGGTCGGGATGATCGGAGTTCATTGGTCACATCGTTTTCTTGCCCATCCGAAAGTGTTCACCGTGGCTGCGATGATCCCTATGGTACCCGGTGTGTTTGCGTTCAAGGCGATGATTGCACTGGTTGAAATCAACCACAGAGGCTTTAGTCCCGAGCTGTGGGCGCTGATGCTGGAAAATGTTATCAAGGCTGTATTTATTGTTGCCGCGCTGGCAATTGGGCTGGCAATGCCGGGGTTATTGTTTTATCGTCGCCGTCCTGTGGTTTAGTTTTTGCTGGGGGAATGAAATGAAGATCAGTATGATCGCGGCAATGGCCAATGATCGGGTGATTGGCAAGGACAACGCGATGCCTTGGCATTTACCGGCCGACTTTGCCTGGTTTAAGCGCTCGACGTTGGGTAAGCCTATCGTGATGGGACGCAAGACGTTTGAGTCGATCGGCCGACCGCTACCCGGGCGCCAAAATATAGTGATTAGCCGCAATCCGGATTTTCAAGCCGAAGGCGTAACCGTCGTCGGTGATATTGATGCTGCCAAGCTGGCTGCCGGTGAGGTCGATGAGTTAATGATCATCGGTGGAGGTAGTATTTACGGTGCCTGTCTACCTGATGCCGAGCGCCTGTACCTGACATTCATCGATTTTGATGTCGAGGGGGATACCTGTTTTCCCGAGTGGGGTGAGGGCTGGCAGGAAGTGCACAGTGAGACGTACCATGCCGATGAGAAAAACGCCCACGATATGCGCTTTGTTATCCTCGAACGCCGATATTTTGTCTAGTCCTAAAATAGGTTGACGCTTTTTTTATGAAGCCAGTAGGTACTCCCTGCTGGCTTTTTCATGCACCTCACTCGGGGTCTTCATCCCCAAGCTCATATGTGGCCTCAAGTCGTTATATATCGATATCGACTCTTTCACTAACACCATGAGTTCCTTCATCGTGTTGCATTGATAGAGCAGGAACTCACTCTTTAGTATCCCGTTAACTCGCTCAGCAAGGGCGTTCTGATAG
>NZ_MJIL01000066.1 GCF_001939735.1 Photobacterium proteolyticum | reverse complement strand
GTTATCGCTGGCATTCATGTTAATGTGGCTACCGATGTATTGTTGAACGCGAAATGTACAGCAAAGATCAACACGCCCTAGGAATAAAAATAATATGTTACTCTCAGAAGTAATCACAATTAACTATAAAAGTGCTCAGAAAACGGCATTAAAAATTAAGGCGAACTCTCCTACGATTCTTATCGGGGAAAATGACTGTGGAAAGACAACATCACTTAACTCAGTTCGTTTGCTTTTAGAACATTCATTCTCTGCTTCAGTACCTAATGATAAAACAGAAAAGAATGATCTCTCTCACACAGCATTAACAAGGGCGGAAATCAATGCTCAGCTAAATGAGCGTGAGCTTCCTCAATTGTTTGACTCCATTGAAGATGAACAACAAAAGTTCATAGTATGCATCGGGAAGTTTCAAATCGAAGATTTTGATTTAGAATCTGAAGAGATATCGAATCATCTACGTTGGGTAATGGAATCAGCGAGGTTAAGTGACGATCAGAATCGATATTTCTATAAAGCTAGAGTAATTAATGCATCTTCAGGTTCATCTGAGATCTTTTATGCTCATGACCACCCAGACGCAGAAGATTTAAATGTTATATACAGTATGGGACAGGCTCCAATTAATACTGCTATGACGAACCACAATCCTGAGCAAGAAAACCTAGTAAATGACAATGGTGAAGGTCGTTTTTCCATTTACGAAAAAATGCGTTCAATACTTAACACAGTTCCTTGTACGTTCAAGTTTGTTAAGTTCGGCGATGACGCAAAGCAAAAGAAATGGAAAGTGGATCTACAGGTTGCATATCCTGAATATGCATATCTGAGCTGGAATGAGTCGCTCGAAGGGATAACTAAGGCAGCCAACGCTATACTGTCGGATTCGATTGAAGTAGAAGTAAATCGAGCAAAGAAAATCTCCGCAAGGCTTAGAACTAGGGCTCAAACCAAAATCAATCAAAAGCTAGAGGAGCTTGGTATCCACAATGAAGTGCCAAGTATCCAAAGTATTAGCGCTAGCGTCAACTTTGAGTTAAAAAACCAACTTACAGATCTCTTTGTAGGTAAAGACAGCTCAGAAGATAATGTTCACATTGATAACCAAGGTGAAGGAATAAAGCGTCAAATATGGTTTGCATTATTAAAACTTCAAGCGGAGCAAAGTGGCACTAGTAATAAAAGATATGTATGGTGTTTTGATGAACCAGAGACCCACTTGCATCCAAAAGCACAGCGAGAGTTTATAAGTACTCTTAGGCTTCTTTCCGCACAACACTTTCAAGTTATTGTCAGCACTCATAGTACGATTTTCGTGAACGCTTCGAAGTTAGAGGATATAAACACCTTCAGAATCAACAACAGCTACACTCAAATTGGTGCAATTGGTGAAGTTGAAGACATATTTGATAGCTTAGGTGTTATGAATAGTGACTTCCTGTTCTTCAATAAATTCTTAATTGTTGAAGGAAACACGGAACAGGCTCTAATTCCCATGCTTTATCACCAGTACACTGGTAGCACGCTTCGAGAGGACAACATCCAGCAAATTAACTTGAAAGGGTGTACTAACGAGGATATCGCCAATGATCTTCTAGATTGTTTGATTGATGGTTTTGCAAAACGGGATGATATTTCAGTGTATATTTTTGATGCTGACACAAATAAACAAGAGAATGAACAAGTGTTTGTTGTTGGTAAGCAAGATCTTGAAGATTCACTTCCCGTAACTATTTGGCCGAGTATCGTAGCCGAAGTGTACGTAGGTGATATAGAAGTAACGCAACAAGACATTACTAATATCATTGATAGTATTCCAGTGGCTCAACAAGGGCATACATTGCAAGCTAACCAGAAGTTTGCACCTAAGTTGCAAGCGTTAATTCGTCAAAAACTACACGCTATTGGTGAGTCTGAACGAATCGTGGAGTGGCCAAATAAGAGTTTTGATTGGGGCGCTAAAATTGGTAGTCACATGGAAGTTTCTGATATACCTGAGCCTATTAAACGAGCGTTCGATGCACTTAACTAAATATGCTTAACAAAGGCATCAAGGTGATGCTTTACGCTCGGCGGTTTTAGTATGGAGTCTAGTGCGCTTGGTTGGTTCGGTGTTGGTGCACCTTATGCCGGGCGTTAAGTATAAATCAGTATATTGGTAAGTATATGAATGTAGATAATTTAAAGTTAACATCGGATTTTACTGTTTTTATAGGTGAGAATGGTTGTGGAAAAAGCGAAATATTAAACCAACTATCCCAAAGATATGTAGATAATGGTCAACACGTTATTGCAATTGCTCATTGCATACACGATAAATTTGATAGCGCACTTAATAAGAAGAAAAACTTTAATTTTATCGGAGCAAGGTATGGCTCTGAAATGACAAAGATTGCTTTAAAAGAGGTTCTAAAGACGTTTAGTGATAGTAACAAAAGTAACAAAAGTAGCAAAAGTAATTTTAGTCTGTCTCAAATTTTTGAATATGTTGGCTACCAACCTACAGTAGGTTTATCATTCGAGATAAACTACGATAATATCGAATCACTTTCTATCACTCTTTCAAGATTAAATAGAAGTGAAATGAGACATTCAAATGTTAGAGATTTGATCAAGGCATATGTTTCGAGCTCGAAGAACAGTGAACTAATTTGGATTGATTTTAGTTATAAGAATTTTTCGTCATTAGCAAACACAAGATATCTAGAATTATTGAAGTATGAGGATGAGCTTACTTCCCTAGGCATAATTAAAAAGACTAATTACTTCTTAATAAAAAGAAATCGAGTTATTAATCTCGACGGGGCAAGCTCTGGAGAATTGTATCAAATAGCAAATATTTCATATATTGCATCAAAAATTAAAAAAAATAGCATAATTTTAATTGATGAACCTGAAAATAGTTTACACCCAAAATGGCAGAAAGAGTACATTAGCAAGCTGTTTAGTTTCTTCTCCCTCTACAGACCTAAGTTTGTATTAGCAACTCACTCACCTCTAATGATATCGAGTTTAGATATCGATAACAAGTATACTGATTATAATATAAATACATCTGTTTATAGGGTTGAAAATTTTTCTATAAATAAAATAGATCATGAATCTACAAATGTAGAGGGAATATTGTGGGATATGTTTAATGTTATTACACCAGAAAATAGATTCCTTTCTAACCTTCTTGTAAATTTGATGAATGATCTTAATGATAGAATGGTAACGCGAAAGTATGTGTTGGACTGTATAGAAAAATTATCTTCGAATACTAGTGATGAAAGACAATTATCTGCACTGCAAGAGGTTAGAAATATTGTTCTACATTCAGGAGTAGGACTGTAACAAATGAACTATACACTCGAAGAAATAAAATCCATAGTGCAGGCTCTAAAAGAAACAAATCCATGGGTATCTAATCATGTTAAGGATATAAAGCAAAGAATAAAAAGTAATCACTTAAATAAAGTAACCCCAAAGTGTTGTTATTGTTTGAGGGATTTTACTGGTGAATTTAGATATGACATTGATATCGAACACATACTCCCAAAGAGTAAATACAAATATTGTATTTTTGATCTGGAAAATTTAAGTATTGCGTGTAAGAGATGCAATATGAAGTTGAAAAATGACAAGGTAAATTTTCTTGCCATAGATCTACTTACTACATATGGGAAATGGAAGACTAAATATTTTAATAGTAATTACTATTATTTTGTGCATCCTAATTTGGATAATGTTTATGAGCATCTGAGAATTGTAAATTCAAGAGTTGATGATCTAAATTTTAAAAAATACTTTCCAGTTGATAACTCAGAAAAGGGTCGATTTACTTATGATTACTTTGAGTTGAATGAACTTGAAAGTGATAGTCTGACGCAGATTCAAGGTAGTATAGTAGCTGAGCCAAAATCTGAGCTAGCGAAAGATATCGCCGAAGTTCTAAAAAAGCACGGGTTTTAGTAAGTAGTATATACACTTAACAAACTATTTAAGAGTGATTCGCAACGCGTGACATTCTCAGTTCAAGGTTGGGTTTCGTGTTTAGGCACAACTGTTGAGACTCGGTGGTTGCGTTGCTCACCCTTAACAAGGTGACAAAAAGCGGCCACTCGGCCGCTTTCCATCCTCACCGCCCACAGCCCCCAATACCTTCTTTCCATTCTTCAACCGCAGAGCGTAACCACCGCAGCGGCATAAGCGTTACCGGATCTGGAAACCCGCGGTTTTGGCGCCACTTGTAGATGGTGGCTTTGCTGGAAATTTGGAACATCTCCAACACTTCTTTATGGCTGATCAGTTGCAGTGATGACTGTTCATCTAAGGTTGTAACTGGTTGAGATGGTTTAGGCAATGAGCTTTGATTGTCTTCAGATTTTGTCTGTGACGGTGTCACGTTAATGTCTGATTTAACACAATATGTGACATCAACAGTAGGGTAGTTAGTGTAATTGTACATTTTGCTGCTCCTCGTCGGCTTCGAACCAGGCATCTACGCCATCTGTTTCAATTTCACCAGTGGCGCAGCAGTTGAGGCACTTTGCTTTATCGCCGTCATACAGCCATTCGTCATTGCCAAGTTCGCATTTAGTTAGATAAGGCAACTTCGATTTGGTTACTGTCGCAAACGGTGCAGTTTAGCCAAGTTGGCCTTAAAGTCTTACTCATCACGATTTCCTTAATTCGGGTTGTTACTGGTGTAAAGCGAATAACCGACATAAAAAGCAGCACAGCCGATGGCGTAAATGATTACTGGTAAATGTTCCATCATGAATACTCCGTTGAATTTGGTAGTAACTGCGGATCGAAAATCCTTACCCGATTTGTTGTGTGCCAGCATGGTAACAACGCTCGAAGAGGCGGCATAAGAAGATGAAAATGGAAAAGTTGCTAAGTAAATTCGGAATGAAGGGGATCACCTACGGCCCCAGAACTGTCGGTAAAGCTTTGCTCAGCCTCGACGAGTAGCTGGCCGTGGTAGGCATTACATAGAAGGAGTCACCGGTTGGCTTTCACATCCTATTTGTAGAATGCCTAACCGACAGGGATTTAGCCAGAGAGCTATACCAACTAACCTGGTTAGAAGCCGCCAAAGCCATGCAAAAATGACGCGGCGTCTACCCACCCAAAACCATCGAAACCCTGTGCCTAACTGCCATGGCAGAAGCCACTCAACAACTCGGCCAGCTTTGCCCCGAGTGCAATGGGCTGGGATGGTAACCAACAAGCACCGCGTCACCCGCAAGTGCCCATGCTGTAAAGAAGGCCGCATAGAGTGGACAACAGAAACCCGCTTCGCACTCTTCTGCCAGAAACTACCGATCACGTATTCACGCTTCAAGCGGTACTCAACAGTATTATAAAAGCTGGTTGAATGGCTGACAGGGCAGAGAACTGCGGCAGTGCTGGCGTTGCAGGGTAGGGTAGAGCGGGAAGAGGCAGAGGTGTTGGAGGTGGCTTAGGGGGAGAAGGAAAGGCGACGGGAAGTCGCCTTTTGAGGAAAATGTTAATCTACGTTTTCTGGTAAAGGATATTCAATGAATTTGAAATCGTTACAAGTACGAATTTCCTCTTAGTACTACTGGGTTCATCTTTAATTCGAGGGGGATGAATCTTCGTAATCACTCAGCACTGTGCCTAGGTGATTTTTGTAGGTATCTTCTAGTTCATACTATTATAGAGAGCGCACAGCCTGCAATAATGTGCGCTCCACTGAAGAACCTGCCAAGTGCACAGACCGCCGAATGTAATGCTCTTAAAGCGTTGTTATGGAGCGAAAAGGCAGGTTTATTTAGACATATAAGTACTTGGATAAATATACTTTAGTAAGTAACTATTAAAATCTTCCTTGCGTATTTTTTCTGATGCGATTTTTCTTCTCTCATCAACAAGTTCTATAGATGTCTTGACTACTCTAAAACCAATAATTATCGGAAAGAAAAATGTCCAAAAGAGTTTGTTAAACATTGAATCTTCCTTAATATTCATTGTTTCTCTTATTGCACCTAAGTATTTAGATGTTGTTTCCAAATTACGTAAACTATTACATTGAACAGACGCCATATCAGACAGTTCTTTATATTTATCAGTTCTATTACCAGTTAACTCACTATACCCATCACCCATCTCAGCAGTTTTACAAACTTCTAAGCGCTTAGCTTTACTTTTACCATTGAAGCTGCAAACTGCTAAAACTTTCTTGTCTAAGCGACTATCCATAATAGTTTCATTAACCATACCACACCGCTTTTTGAGTTCTCCCTCGCTCCTGATCAATAAGACCTCATAATTAGCGACGTCATGTGTAATATTTTCTTCTATATTTTTCAAGTGAGTATAGTATAATGTATCAAGGGTTACTAGAATTGTAATAAAACTTCCAATATACCAGAAGTAGTCATATGATTTTATTAGCAGCTTTCTGTTAATTTTTCCCAACCCCCAGTTTCGTCCTCTAATTACTGAGAAAAAGAAAGTATGCCAAAATATCACTGACAATAACCCTGATATAATTCCTAATAAAAACCACTCTTTTCCTATTAACCAAGTAAAGCCATATTCTTTTATTGTAGGGTAAAGGATTACTAAATCCTTAGCACCTTGAAAAAAAGGAAGCAGCAAGAACACGATAATAATAATGCTTATCAATAATAAAACTCGAACAAATCGCTCAAGAAACACACTGTTTTTCAATTATAACTCCTAGTTTATTGATTATAAAGAGAACATTATAACATTGAATAGTCATTGATATTATCCAACTCTATATTAATTACTCCATGATATTTTATTCAATGATCATAGATTGCATGTCCTCTCTGAATTGGGACGTATACGATCTGTGCTCGCTATATCTTCATTTTATTCCTAGAACATGAAGATTGCTACTCAGGCGTATCGGAGAGAGGTATGTTTAAAATGCATATGCATTTATATAAAAACACTACCGCCCTTGAGTAACAGCCTCAAAGCCAGATCACATCAAAATTTGCAGCACATTATGCCGTAAAACCAGACGTCCAAATTGTGTGATATATCAAACTTATTTATCTTTTAATAAAATTAATGTTTAAAAATAATGGTTTGTAATCAGTTGGTGAGTTCTCCCTTTGGTTTGATGACTAGCTATCTGTACAAATTTCAACCTGAACGTTGGCACTCACCCCTAAACGATGCATGATTACTACGTTGGAAAACCTCGCCTGATGGCGGGGTTTTTTCGTTTTAGCACTATCAACATGAATTGGCGCTTCTGGCTTTTGGTCGGCGGCGCTTTTTTGTATGGGTGGAAAGCATGCAGGAAAAGCTATCTTCGGCGTTGTCTTATCTTTGTGTGCGGCTGTTGTTATCGTTGGTCTGTTATCGGTTCTGCCTTCCGGCACACTGAAAACCAGTGATGCCGGGCTGAAGCTGATCATGGACTATGAAGGGTGCTAGTTAAACGCCTATCAATGCTCTGCCAATGTATGGACTAACGGTTATGGCCACACGGTTGGTGTTACGCCGAATTCGGAAGTAACCCATGAAGAGGTTTTTAATGTCGGGGCAGGGAATTTTCAGCGGTCTACCTGCTGAAAAAGACAAGGCTTCACAACTCACTGTTGATTCTCTCACTGCCAAGAACCATGCACTGGATAACCAACTGCAGGGGTTGGTGCCTCGCAGTGTTTCTTTCAGCGTAACCAGGAAGCTAGAGAACGACAGCAGAAGCCTCCGCAATATGGCCGCTACCCATCCAGCTACTCGTTGCCGTTCAGAAGGTAGTCAAACCCAGCCGAGCGAGGTCTGCCATTTATGGCAGCTATTCAGCCCACAGAAGTAATACCATTCATCAAAAGGTGGCCTGCCGCGACTACAATCTTTTACCTTGGAGTTATCTTTCTATGGCGACGACTACAGAACCTGTGAGGGGGATATGATTGATGCTATCCGAATCCGGTAACCTCAAAGAGGTATCAACCGGCACCTGAGAGCCAGAGTTTAGAATCGTCTTCAAGTATCCGAACAATGAAGAGGCAAAAGCCGCAGTCGTCGCTCGAGCAAAAAGCGTGAAGTCGGGGAGTGGCACGTGTTCTTCAAACTGGAAGTATTGAATTTAAATATTACCGTTGAGCCCGAGTTCTAGTCAGCCCGTCTCAGGGCAGATCTTAAGTTTTAATCTGTATTGGTTCATACACTCAGGCAGTTCTGGTGAATGGTCATGCATTATTTAGCGTTCAATCAATAAGAGCTCGGTTTAATATTTAATTAGAGCTAATGCTCATTTTTTGTCTGTTATCAATTTATGCTGGTTGAGATATCACTAAAATCGCCCAATTAAAAATCATTCATTCATGATCTCAATATGCGCTTAGATATCAAACCTATAACGATAAATGTCATAGCATTACTGCTATTAACGGCTTGCTCCACTACTTCCAATGATATTAAGGAGCTAACTTTGCAAGCAGAGCTAGGTCATGAGAGATCGCAGTATAAACTCGGCTTGAGGTANTATCAAACCTATAACGATAAATGTCATAGCATTACTGCTATTAACGGCTTGCTCCACTACTTCCAATGATATTAAGGAGCTAACTTTGCAAGCAGAGCTAGGTCATGAGAGATCGCAGTATAAACTCGGCTTGAGGTACGACAAAGGACAGGGTGTTGAGCAAGATGACCAAGAAGCGGTGAAGTGGTACCGACTGGCTGCGGAGCAAGGCTATGCGAGCGCGCAGAACAATCTTGGTGTTATGTACCGCTATGGTGAAGGTGTTGAGCAAGATAACCAAGAGGCGATGAAGTGGTACCGACTGGCTGCGGAGCAAGGCAATGTGAGGGCGCAGACCAATCTTGGCGGGATGTACGACAAGGGTCATGGTGTTGAGCGAGATGACCAAGAAGCGGTGAAGTGGTACCGACTGGCTGCGGAGCAAGGCTATGCGAGGGCGCAGACCAATCTTGGCGGGATGTACGATAAGGGTCATGGTGTTGAGCAAGATGACCAAGAAGCGGTGAAGTGGTACCGACTGGCTGCGGAGCAAGGCTATGCGAGGGCGCAGACCAATCTTGGCGGGATGTACGATAAGGGTCATGGTGTTGAGCAAGATGACCAAGAAGCGGTGAAGTGGTACCGACTGGCTGCGGAGCAAGGCTATGAGAGGGCGCAAACCAATCTTGGTGTTATGTACGATGACGGTGAAGGTGTTGAGCAAGATGACCAAGAAGCGGTGAAATGGTACCGACTGGCGGCCGAGCAAGGCTATGCGAGAGCGCAGCTCGATCTTGGCTGGATGTATGAGAAAGGTCATGGTGTTAAGCGAGATGAACAAGAAGCGGTGAAGTGGTACCGGTTGGCCGCCGAGCAAGGCAATGCGAGGGCGCAAAACAATCTTGGTGTTATGTACGATGACGGTGAGGGTGTTGAGCGAGATGACCAAGAAGCGGTGAAGTGGTACCGACTGGCTGCGGAGCAAGGCTATGCGAGGGCGCAAAACAATCTTGGTGTTATGTACCGCTATGGTGAAGGTGTTGAGCAAGATAACCAAGAAGCGGTGAAATGGTACCGACTGGCTGCGGAGCAAGGCAATGTGAGGGCGCAGACCAATCTTGGCGGGATGTACGATAAGGGTCATGGTGTTGAGCAAGATGACCAAGAAGCGGTGAAGTGGTACCGACTGGCTGCGGAGCAAGGCTATGAGAGGGCGCAGACCAATCTTGGTGTTATGTACGATGACGGTGAGGGTGTTGAGCAAGATGACCAAGAAGCGGTGAAGTGGTACCGACTGGCTGCGGAGCAAGGCTATGAGAGGGCGCAGACCAATCTTGGTGTTATGTACCGCTATGGTGAAGGTGTTGAGCAAGATGAGCAAGAAGCGGTGAAGTGGTACCGACTGGCTGCGGAGCAAGGCTATGAGAGGGCGCAAACCAATCTTGGTGTTATGTACGATGACGGTGAGGGTGTTGAGCAAGATGACCAAGAAGCGGTGAAATGGTACCGACTGGCGGCCGAGCAAGGTTATGCGAGGGCGCAGCTCGATCTTGGCTGGATGTATGAGAAAGGTCATGGTGTTAAGCGAGATGAACAAGAAGCGGTGAAGTGGTACCGGTTGGCCGCCGAGCAAGGCAATGCGAATGCGCAAAGCAATCTTGGCGTAATGTACAACATTGGACACGGTACTGAGCAAGATTTTATAGAAGCGGTGAAGTGGTTTCGACTGGCAGCCGAGCAAGACTTTGTGAGTGCGCAATTCAATCTTGGCACAATGTACGACAAGGGGCGCGGTGTTGAGCAAGATGACCAAGAAGCGGTGAAGTGGTACCGGCTGGCAGCCGAGCGAGGCTATGTGAGTGCGCAAACCAATTTGGGCTGGATGTACGAGAACGGTCAGGGTGTTGAGCAAGATTTTATAGAAGCGGTGAAGTGGTACCGATTGGCTGTCGAGCAAGGCGATGCGAGTGCGCAGAACAATCTTGGTACTATGTATATTAATGGTCGGGGGGGTAAGCGAGATGACCAAGAAGCGGTGAAGTGGTACCGGTTGGCCGCCGAGCAAGGCAATGCGAATGCGCAAAATACTCTTGGCGTTATGTACATTAATGGTCGGGGTGTCGAGCAAGATGACCAAAAAGCGGCGAAGTGGCTTCGAATGGCTGCTAAGCAAGGAAAAGGCCTGGCGCAAAGTAACCTCGCGTTGATGTACATCCATGGTTGTGGTTTGCCAAAAAGCAATTTCAACGCTTACATGTGGTTGTTCTTGGCTAAGCAAGAAGGTTTGAACAAAGAAGCAAAAGCTGAATTTGATAAGTTAACAAAAATAAT
>NZ_MJIL01000065.1 GCF_001939735.1 Photobacterium proteolyticum | reverse complement strand
CGAGTGAGGTGCATGAAAAAGCCAGCAGGGAGTACCTACCGGCTTCATAAAAAAAGCGTCAACCTATTTTAGGACTAGACAAGAAGATGCTGTACTTTGCCAAGTTAGAGCAATGTAACGGCGGCAGCTCAATTACCCGCGACCGCCACGGATAGCTTCGATGATTTCTGTCGTTGAACAGCCATCTTCAAAATTTAGTACCCTTACCTCGCCACCAGCGGCAACCACTTCCTTACCACCGGCAATCTCTTCCGGCTTGTAGTCACCACCTTTAACCAACAGACTTGGCAAGATTTCACTGATCAGACGCTGCGGCGTTTCTTCGCTAAACGGCACCACCCAGTCAACGGCACCAAGTCCGGCCAATACAGCCATACGGCGGTCTTCAGGGTTAACCGGTCGTCCCGGTCCTTTCAGAGTCTGTACCGAGCTATCCGAGTTAACCGCAACAATCAGACGATCGCCCAGTTTTGCCGCTTCATTCAGATAGGCAACATGGCCGGCATGAAGAATATCAAAACAACCATTGGTCATGACAACTTTCTCGCCACGTGCTCTTGCCGCTTTAACAGCCTGCTTCAGCTGAGCTTCGGCAATCACACCAAAACCACTGTCCTGGCTACCGTGGATGGCCTCGGTCAGCTCAATGGTTGACAACGTCGAGGTACCCAGCTTGGCAACGACCACACCGGCAGCCGCATTGGCCAGCTTACAGGCATCCGACAGTGATTTGCCCGCTGCCAGCGATGCCGCCAATACCGAGATCACCGTATCACCGGCACCGGTAACGTCATAGACTTCCTGTGCCAATGTCGGCATATGCAGAGGTTCCTGACCTTTTTGCAGCAACGTCATACCGTGCTCGCTGCGCGTGACCAGCAGCGCCTCAAGCTCAAATCGCTCAATCAGGCCAAAGCCTCTTTCAACCAGCTCATCGTCAGTATTGACCTTGCCTACGACAGCTTCAAATTCTGAAAGATTCGGTGTCAGCAAGGTAGCACCACGATAGCGCTCAAAATCAGTCCCTTTCGGATCGACCATCACAGGCACACCAGCCTTGCGGGCCATTTGAACCATTGCCTGGACATGCTCCAGTGCGCCTTTGGCATAGTCAGACAGGATCATCGCTTTGACATTCGGCAGCGACTGCTCCAGGCGCGGCAGGATCATATCAGCCGCAACATCATGGAACCCTTCTTCAAAGTCGAGGCGGATCAGCTGCTGGCCACGGCTCATTACCCGGAGCTTGGTAATAGTCGGGTAATCCGGCAGTGAGACAAAATCACAACGAACATCCAACGACGACAGTTTTTCGTTCAGCGCTTTCGCCGGCTCATCTATCCCCGTCAGGCCAACCAGGCGAGCATGACCTCCCAGCGCTGCAATATTCATTGCCACGTTAGCCGCGCCGCCCGGGCGCTCTTCGATCTGATCGACCTTAACAACAGGCACAGGCGCTTCAGGCGAGATACGCCCGGTTGGTCCATACCAATAACGGTCTAGCATGACATCACCAACAACCAAAACACCTGCTTGATCATAATCAGGAAGAGTCAGTTTCATTATTATCTCCGGGGTAGAAAAACTGAGAAGAAAAAACCGAGAAATACTATCACAAAGCCTCGGGGCTGTTTACCTTTCATCGCCTTTACTGTTTAAGGCACTGTTGCCATACCTGCTGTACCACCTTTCGCTCGGCAACAAATTGATCTTCAGGCACATACGCCGACAGGCCCAACAAATTGAGACGGTGAATTTCATCACGCATATGGCAATAGGCCAGCTTAAGCGCCTGTACATCCTGAATACTGAGGATCTCGCACTCGGCCATCGTGTCGAAAATACGAACGTTATCAGACCAACGGGTCAGGGCCCGCTCGCCGCTGGCATGCTGTAAGACCAGATACTGGGCAATAAATTCAATATCCGTGATCCCGCCTTCATCTTGCTTGAGGCCAAACATCCCGGCTTTCTTGCTGCCAAGGTGCTCACGCATTTTATGGCGCATCTCCACCACTTGCTGCTGTAAGGCCGCCGTTTCGCGAGGTTGCATCAAAATAGCCTGCCGTACCTTGGAAAAAGCCTGCTGCAGCGGGCTGTCACCATACACCATACGTGCCCTCACCAGTGCCTGATGCTCCCAGGTCCAGGCTTCCTGCTGCTGGTATTCAGCAAAGGCCTCCATAGTGCTGACCAGCAGCCCGGATGCACCGGACGGCCGCAGGCGCACATCGACCTCGTACAGCACACCGGAAGAGGTTCGGGTCGAAAACAGGTGGACAATCCGCTGTGCCAGCCTGAGATAGAACTGGCGGCCGTCGATTTCCTTCTTGCCGGTGGTATACACATTGGCCGGACAGTCATGGAGAAACACCAGATCCAGATCAGAGCCATACCCCAGCTCCCAGCCGCCGACCTTGCCATATCCCAACACACCAAAGCCCTTGCCGTCACGCTCCTGCAGGTGGGAAGGCTCGCCATACTTCTCGACCATCTGAAGCCAGGCCTGGTTGACCACGGCCCCGATAATCGCCTCGGCCAGATAAGTAAGGTGATCACTGACTTTCATCAGCGGCAGTGCACCGGCAATATCTGCGGCGGCAATGCGCAACAGCTGTGCCTGTTTAAACTGGCGGATAGCCTCCATCTGCTGTTCCATATCCTCTTCCGGGATCCGTGCCAGGTACTCATACAGCTCATACTGATACTGATCCAGCGGTGTCGGATTATAGAGGTGCTGGGGATCCAACAGCTCGTCGAGCAAAATAGGATATTGCGTCAGCTGCTCGGCGACCATCGGGCTGGCAGCACATAGGCGGACCAGCTGATCCAGTGCGGCCGGGTGCTCGCTCAACAGCTCAAGATACGTCGTCCGGGTTGCCACCCGGGCAATCAGTTTGGTCACCCGGGCCAGAACCTGCGCAGCATCCGGGCGAGGCACAATGCGCGCCAAGACCTCCGGCATCAGTTTTGCCAGTACCTCCCGGCCACGAGGGCCTAGGGTACGCTTGGACAATTCGGCCTTCATTCCCAATAGCGTGCTGGCCTGGCTGGCGCCGTCAGAGGCCGCCAGCTCGTCAAGAATGCTGAGCACGACCTCCTCATTTTTCACCATGGCCCACATTTCATGGTATTGGGTATCGGCAGCAGAGTGGACCTCTTCTTCCTCGGACCCGATAATGTTCTCGAAGACCTGGTGAATCGCGCCCATATGACTGTCGACTGCCGCCTGCAGCGCGTCCCAGTCATCATACCCCATCGCAAAGGCCAGGCGGTGCCGGTCCAGCACTTTGTCCGGCAAGGTCTGGGTTTGCTTGTCGTCGATCGCCTGCAGCAAGTTTTCCAGCCGGCGCAAGAAGCAGTATCCCTGTTCAAGGTCGGCAACCTGCTCTTGCGGCAACAATGCCAGCTGCTTCATTGCCGCAAGAGTTTCAAGCAACCCGCGATGGCGCAGGCTAGGCTCGCGCCCGCCGCGGATCAACTGAAACGACTGGGCAATAAACTCAACTTCACGGATCCCGCCCGCCCCTAGCTTAATATTGTTGTTCAGGCCACGGCGGCGGACCTCGCTGCTGATCATAGATTTCATTCGTCGTAATGATTGGATAGCACTGAAATCGATATAGCGACGGAATACGAAAGGCCGCAGCATCTGGCGCAGTTCCTGATACTGGCTGAAGCTTTCTCGCCCCATCACCCGCGCTTTGATCATCGCATAGCGCTCCCAGTCCCGCCCTTGCTCCTGGTAATAATCTTCGAGTGCCGCATAGCTCATCACTAGCGGGCCGCTGTCACCAAACGGACGCAACCGCATATCGACCCGGTAGCAAAAACCGTCAAATGTCTGCTGATCCAGCGCCTTGATCAATCGCTGTCCCAAGCGGGTAAAAAACTGGGCATTGGCCAGACTACGTCGCCCGCCTTCGGTTTCGCCGTTTTCCGGATAGGTAAAGATCAGGTCAATATCCGAGGAAAAGTTCAGCTCGCCACCACCGAGCTTGCCCATGCCGAGGATCAACATTGGCTGCGCCTCTCCCTGAGCATTCATCGGGGTGCCCCACTCCTTGCAGCATTGGGCATACAGCCAGTTATAGGCTTCCATAATCAGGGCTTCAGCCAGCTGCGACAGATGATCAAGGCTTTGGGTCAGAGATGCCTTGCCGGTGAAATCTCGCCAGGCAATCCATACCATCTCCTGGCGGCGAAAGGCACGCAGCAAACGCATCAGGCTGTTCTCATCGGTCGCTGAAGCCAGCTTGTCAGCCAGAAGCTGGCGATACTGGCTGGCATGCTCTGTATCATCAACATGATCTGCCAGCCAGGGCAGCAACTGGCCATCCCGTACGAGCGATGCGGTAACAAAGTCACTGCAACCAAGCACCTGCCGCAGCTCCGGCAAGCGCTCCACGGGCCACAGGGCCAGCGGCTCAGAATGAGCACTCTGAATTTTTTCGATGGCTTTGTCGGCGGCGGTGATCAACGGGGCAGGCTGGTTCATCTCGATTCCTTAATTCAATTCCCTGGCAAAGCGGATTAAATGCTTATTAGCAATAACATAACACAACGCCCGCTAGTTAGCGGGCGTTGTCAGTTACCTGGCTCACGTTCCGGAAACGTGGCAGCCGTTTACAAGTGGTCGTCAGACATGAAAGGCCTGGATTTTGCCTTCCAGCTCTGTCGCATGGTTCTGCATCGTCTCCGATGTTTCCGTCAGCTCGGTGACTACCACCACCGAAGCTTCCACCAGCTCGCGAACATTGGTCAGGTTCTGGCTCATTTCATCGGCAACCGCACTCTGCTGCTCGGCAGCGGATGCGATCTGGAAGTTCATATCATTGATACGCTGGACCTGGTCAACGATCTTGTCCAGCTCGCCCCCGGCGTTGGTTACAAGATCCACCCCTTCTGCGGCTTCCACCACACTCTGCTCCATCAGGCCAACAGCCTGTTGGGCACTATTTTGCAGCAGCGAGATCATTTCCTGGATCTCGACCGTGGCCTGCTGGGTACGCTGGGCCAGATTACGCACTTCGTCGGCAACAACGGCAAAACCACGGCCGGCATCACCGGCACGCGCCGCCTCGATAGCTGCATTCAGTGCCAGCAAGTTAGTCTGCTCGGAGATACTCTGGATAGTGACAATCACGCTGCCAATTTGCTCGACACGCTCCTCAACCTGGTTCACCGCATTCGCCGACTGGCTGATATCCTGCGATAGCTGGTTGATAGTGCCGATGGTCTGCGAAACGAACTGTTGCCCCTGAGTCGCCTGCTCTGAAGTTCCTTCGGTGGCATTCGACGCTTCGCGGGCATGATCAGCCACGGTCTGGACCGTCGAGGTCATCTCGCTCATCGCCGAGGCCAGCTGGTCAACTTCGTTGAATTCTTCCTGCGCCGACTCCTTGGTCTCCATCATGCTGATCGACATGACTTCGGCAAGGCCCGATAGCTCGGCTGCCGCGTCACGCTGGTTGTGGATCACATCCTTCAGCTGTGTCCGGGTCTTTTCCAGCTCGCGGGCCAAGTCGCCGTACTCATCGCGGCAATCCATCTCAATCGGCTGAGACAGATTACGCGCAGCGAGCAGCTGAATATTGTCCGCAAGGTAGCGGGTCTGGCGCAGCATAGTGCTTGAGCCGCCGAGCAGAATCACCACAAAGGACACAATCATCAGTGCAGTCTGCCAGGCAACCTGTACCAAATAATCGTTGTAATACGCTTCGGCCTCTGACGCCGACTGTGACGCGACAACCAGCCAGTTCCACTTAGGTAGCTCGACAGCATACTCAAAGCGCTCCTGGTTACTCAGCACCAGACTACCCGCCCCTGAAAACTGGTTCAAAAAGCCAGACAGGCTATTACCGTTTTCCATTGAGGCTGTCAGCCCGTTGATTGTTTTAGCCTCGGGATGCCCGAGAAGCTTTCCGTTGTCACGCTCGACAAGGTAGAGGTACGCCCCATGGTCCCAGCTACTCGACTGAGCAGCTATCGCCTGCTCTGCCAGGGCTTTTCCTGCCTCGCCCTGAGCCAAAAACGTTGTCAGCATAGCCGCATTCGCTTCCGCCAGCTCCTGAGAGCGGTCCTGCTGAATGCTGACTACCGACTGATAAAAAGTG
The DNA here is from genome assembly GCF_001939735.1 of Photobacterium proteolyticum. GTDB lineage: Bacteria > Pseudomonadota > Gammaproteobacteria > Enterobacterales > Vibrionaceae > Photobacterium > Photobacterium proteolyticum. Next base: position 61,137 of record NZ_MJIL01000065.1, on the reverse strand, counting down.
TTTGCATCCCATAACTGCTTTCCGATCAGCAAAACGGTACTGAATACCATTAACAGCACCAGCTTCGGCACTAGCCGAATATTGGTCAGTCCCTTTTCCCAGGGTTTGAAAACCATCTTTGCCATTTGGAATCTCCATTTAATTATTATGCTAGCCCCGGAAATAATGACGACTTTCCGTGAGGAGGCTATTGCTCCAATGCCTGCCATCACTTCGAGCAAAAAGTCCCGGCCAGACTGCCCACCCCGCAGTTGGCTATGATTTATTTTTATGCTCAAAACAATAACTGATATTCTATAGGTCGGCAGGCAATTGCGAAAATTAAATGATGAAAAAGATCGACGCGGTCAAACATGAACTTAATCCGATGAGCCTAATGGCACTGGTCCTCTCGTTCATGTCGCTCGCCATTGTGACGAGCTTAATATTTATTCCGCAAACAGACAGCGTTTACATGCTATTTGTGGGCGTTGACTCGTTCATCTGCCTATTGTTCTGGTGTCAATTATTGACTGATCTCGCGCGCAGCAATCACAAAATTCACTATCTCAAACATCATTGGCCCGACTTCATTGCCAGCATCCCGGTGATCGAACCTCTTCGCTTTGCCCGTATCGTCCAGATTTTCCGTGTCATCCGGCTGCTCCGATCCAGCCATCATATTCTCCATCATATTCGCAGCAACCGTCGTGAAGCGACAGTCGCCACCATTTTCCTGCTCCTGACAATCTTGGTCACAGTCGGTTCAGCATTGATACTGATGCTGGAAGGCAATGCTCCCGAGTCCAACATCCATTCTGCCGGCGATGCGCTCTGGTGGGTATTTGTTACTATCTCGACAGTAGGCTACGGCGATCACTTCCCGGTAACCACACTCGGGAAAATTCTGGCAGCCGTTATCATTCTTTGCGGAGTCGGTCTATTCGGTATGGTAGCAGGGTTGGTCAGCTCGCTGATTTCCGATCCTGAAAAACAACAGCAAAAAGATGCCGCCCGGCATGAAGAGGAATGGCAGCAAATGTTGGCAAGTCAACAACTGCTGCTAAAGCGTATCGATGATCTGGAACAGCGGCTCGATGCCAAAAGCGATCAGCGCGAAAGACGTACCATATAACAACGCCCCGCAATTGCGAGGCGTTTGAACATCAATAGCCATTAAGTTTACGGCCAGTAAGGCGCCAGCTCGATCCCTATCTGACGGGTTTGATCCATGGCATGAAGCAGTGACTCTTCCTTACGGGATAGCCATTTCTCGATCTGAGTGCGATCTTCGTCTTCCTGCTGTTCCAGCAACAACCTGATTGGCTCCAGCTGCTGCAGGTCTTCCATACCACGCAACAAATCCAGCCACGGCATTCTGAAACCAGCACGCTTCTCTTCGTCATACAGCTCGGCGAAACACAAGCCACTCAACAAGTTACGGTTCAGGCGTGGTTGCTGGTCGAGATAGTCAATACGGTTCAATTGGCGCTCAGCCGGAAACACGTCAGCAAGCTCTTCCCACGAGCGGTTCAGCACATGATCGGCAAACGGCTTGATATCACCGGCCAGGCGCTCACGCGACTTGTCATCAAGGAATGGCTGCCAGCCGCGGCTCAAAATCCAACGGCTAAGATCAAGCAGCAAGCCGCAATAACGGGACGACTCCAGCAGCTGCATCATCTCTTCGACTTCAGGCAACCTCTGCTGTCTTGCCTGTAGCTGTTTCATCAGTACCTTGCGCGCATTGAGCTTCTTCAGGACATGGCCTTTGTCGGCCATCAACTGTTCAATACTGGCAAACTCGCCCAGCCAGTCAAGCTCGCCTTCCAGCCACTGCAGTTCCTGGCGTACCAAGGCACTGGCGCGGCGCGGGATCATTCCACCGAAGATCACCAGTGCCTGACGGATCAGGGTCAACGCCTGATGGATCTGATACAGAGCAGGCAATTCCTGACGTTCAGCGAAAATTTGTTCGTGGTAGTGCCAGTGTCCGAGCGCATGCTCCAGGATATTAACAAAGACCGACTCAACACTCTGACCACTCCGGACAGGGACAAACGGCAGCGCAGTGACCTGATCCCCCTGATAACCGGCAGCAAGGCGATAGCCTCGCGCAGCCTTGCTCAGGTTGCCAAGGCGCATTCCGCCCTCGGCACATAATTCACGGGCCAGCGTAAACAACGCATCCGTCTGACCGGATTTCAGCTCCAGCTCAACCTCGCAAATCGGCGTGGTCTGCCCTTCGGCGCTGACTTCACCCTGATCAAAGGCCAGTTCAACCTGGCTGCCGTCTGGCATGGCAACCAGCCATTGCTGGCGTTCGAAATCGGTTGAGAATAACGGGGCTAATTGCTGTTGGACGTCAGCAACATTGACACTCTCCGGCCAGGCATCAACAGGATGCAGGGAGAGATCAGGATCGGTACCATTGATTTCAGCATTGTATTCCGGACGCTGGTGCAGTCCTGCGACCACCCGTCCTGCTGTTTTCAAGGTTTGAACAAATACATCATCAAAACGACGGACCCGCAGGCCGATATCGTGCTGGCGAAGAATTTGGTCTGGGGTGTCGAAGTAGACATTGCCTAGCATTCGACTACTTTGCTGCAAAATTTTCGCTTCAGAGATTTTGCGTAATAACTGACTCGAAAATTCTGGTGAGACGAAAAACTTCAGTTCTATCTCGGTTTCCATAGTTATACCTATAAACAGTGGCAAACCAAGGATATTTGCAATTGCCTTCCGGGGCAAGCATGAAATATCGACAAAACCTTGATCAAAAGTGGTTCCCCTATACTAACTTATAAGTTAACATGCGCGCCTCTGTGACCATCGCTCAAGAATTAGCCTCTTTAGGCGCTCTTTAGGTTGATCGGCTATGCCAGTAAATACAATTATGGGGCTCTTTGCTAAATCCCCAATCAAACCGCTGCAACGTCATGTTACTCGTGTAAATGAGTGTTGCGAATTGCTTGTTCCTTTTTTCGAGGCATGTCATGCCGGAGATTGGGAAAAAGCATCGAACTTACGTGAACAGATCTCGCAGCTTGAGAAAGATGCGGATGTGTTGAAGCGTGAGATCCGCCTGAAACTTCCTCGTGGTCTTTTCATGCCTGTCGATCGTACCGACATGCTAGGCCTCCTTACCCAACAGGATAAGCTTGCTAACCTGTCCAAAGATATCGCTGGTCGTGTCTTGGGTCGTCAGCTGCAAATTCCTGCCGAAATGTACCCGGATTTCGTTGCCTATGTTCAACGTTGCCTCGATGCAGCAAATCAAGCCAACCGTGTAATTAACGAGCTGGATGAATTGCTGGAAACAGGCTTCAAGGGCAGAGAGGTGACGCTGGTTGCTGAAATGATTAATCAGCTTGATGTCATCGAAGATGATACCGACACCTTGCAGATCCAATTACGTCAACAACTGATGTCCATCGAAGACCAACACAGTCCGGTGGATGTGATGTTCCTGTACAAAATTCTCGAGTGGGTTGGCGGTATCGCTGACCAGGCACAACGTGTCGGCTCGCGACTAGAAATCATGCTATCGCGTTCATAAGCGAGAGAATGTAACAAAAACAAGGTTTTACAATGGAAATCCTGGCTAACTACGGCACCATGATTATCATGGTGGCGGCTATCTTTGGTCTTTTGATGGCGATTGGTATTGGTGCAAATGATGTTGCCAATGCTATGGGTACTTCAGTAGGGTCAAAAGCGCTAACGGTAAAACAAGCAATTATCATCGCGATGATTTTTGAGTTTGCCGGTGCATACCTTGCAGGTGGTGAAGTAACAGACACCATCCGTAAAGGTGTTGTCGATATGTCATTTTTTGCCGATCAACCAGAAGTACTGGTTTACGGCATGATGTCTGCACTTCTTGCTGCAGGTACATGGCTTCTGCTCGCGTCTTATATGGGCTGGCCTGTATCTACAACACACTCAATTATCGGTGCTATCATCGGTTTTGCCTGTGTATCTGCAGGAACCGAGTCTGTTTCCTGGTCTTCGGTGCAAGGTATCGTCGGTAGCTGGCTTATCACCCCTCTGATCTCTGGCTTCTTTGCCTATGTGATCTTTATCAGTGCCCAACGTTTAATCTTTGATACTGATAACCCGCTGGTAAATGCCAAGCGTTTCGTACCTGTTTATATGTTTATCACAGCGATGGTCATTGCGTTGGTAACAATCAAGAAAGGTCTGAAACACGTCGGCTTGCACCTTACGGGGGGTGAAGCATGGATGGCCGCAGTAGCTGTTTCTACTGTTGTTATGATTTTCGGCTACATCTACATCGGTAAGAAGTACACTGATGATGGTAGCTCTGTTGATAGCAATGGCTATGCCGGTGTTGAACGCGTATTTAGCCTGCTAATGGTGGTTACCGCCTGTGCAATGGCATTTGCCCATGGCTCTAATGACGTTGCCAATGCAATTGGCCCACTGTCTGCTGTTGTTTCTACGGTTGAGCATATGGGTGAACTTGCTGCGAAAAGTACGATCGCATGGTGGATCCTACCGCTAGGCGGTGTCGGTATCGTCATTGGTCTGGCAACGATGGGCCACAAAGTAATGGCGACAGTCGGTACCGGTATTACGGAACTGACACCTAGCCGTGGCTTTGCCGCTCAGTTGGCAACCGCATCAACGGTTGTGTTGGCATCGGGTACAGGCCTGCCTATCTCAACAACTCAAACCTTGGTTGGTGGTGTGATCGGCGTTGCCTTTGCACGTGGTATTGCCGCCCTAAACCTGGGTGTGGTTCGTAACATTGTGGCCTCATGGGTTGTTACCCTTCCTGCCGGGGCATTGCTTGCTGTCATCTTCTTCTACGCGATGCAAGCATTCTTTGGCTAAAAGTGGTACAGGTTCAAAAGAGGGAGGCTTTGCCTCCCTCTTTTCTTGCACCCGAAGGACAAAGTTTTTAGTATTTGTGCTCTTAAAGAATACAGGCTCCTCAAGGATCATATTGTGAAGCATCTAATCAGCATCTTATTACTCGCTTGCGCCGCGGCAACCCTGCCGGCGAAAGCTGAACAGATTCGTTACATTTCTGACGACCTGTTTACCTATATGCATCGCGGCCCTAGTACTCAGTTCCGTATTATGGGCAGTGTCAATGCAGGCACCAAGGTCACCTTGCTGGAAGTCAACAAGGAAAATGGCTTCAGCAAAATCACTGACAGCCGCGGGCGTAGCGGTTGGGTTAATTCCGACTTTATCTCTCGCCAGGTTGGCCTGAAAGAGCGTGTCCCTGCGCTTGAAAAAGAGCTGACAGAAGTCAAAGCGGCGTTGGCGGATGCTCAGATGTCCGGTGATGAAAAAACCAAGAGCCTGCAAAACTCGCTGCAAATGCGCACCGAGCAAATTACCGAGCTGGAATCGCAAAACAGCCAGCTAAACGAGCAGCTGATGACCTCACAGACTGAAATTCGTGAGCTACGCGCCAAAATTGATACCCAGAAAGATGACCTGCTGATGAAGTGGTTCACCTACGGCGGTATGGTTGCCGGAGCTGGCCTGCTATTTGGCCTGATCCTGCCACACCTGATCCCGCGCCGTCGCAAGCGTAACAACGGCTGGGCATAAGGTCTGAAAAAACACATAAAAAAATGGCAGCCAGTGGCTGCCATTTTTGTCTCCGGTATTCCCTTTTACCACTCTGACAGAGCAGGCATTTCGATCAGATAGGATTCGAAGTCAAATACAACCTGTCTCGGCTCTATCCGGCGTAGCACCACACCCGGTGCAATTTCGTCACCCTCGAAAGCCTCGTGTCCATTCACCTTGACCCAACGGCTGTTGGCAACCGACGAATAGATATGAGTTTCAAAATTCAGCGGCGGAATGCGATTTTGTACCGAAGCCGGCAACTCGCCAAGTGCCACGGCCTCAATAACTGGCGCTGCGATTTCCTCCGGCTCGGGCGGTATATCAACCGGCAAGTTGTCCGTCGCAGCAATAGCGGACTTCAACTGCTGTGCAAGCTGCGGTGATAGCTCCGAATAATCGAGCCCGTCCAGCCCCCACTCCGTTTCTCTCGGCTCAGAGGAGATAATCTTTGGCTCTTCGAGGTTGCCTCCCGCCCGTCCTGAACTCGGCGGTACAGCAAGCGTCTGGCTGGCCAACTGGCGATTTAACGACGGTAACGGCTCGGTTCGCAGCTCAGGGTATGGCAAGAAACGAATTTGTGATTCTCCCTCACCTAGTATCTGTGGCAGACGCCTTGGCTCAGTTGCCGCCGTCACGGTTGTTGTCATCATAGTTGCCGTCGGCAAGGCAGGTTCCGCTCTTACAACCTGCGGCTCGGTCACGATAACCGGTCTGGACGCTGTAGCCACAGCCTCCGCGCCCCTGGTTTCCCGAAGAGGCATAACAGCGGCCGAAGAGGAAGAGTGGGTATAGTGCATGTATGCCAACGTTGCCGCAACCGGTGTTAACACTAGCACGGCAGGCAACAGCCATGACGGTACACGGCGGGCCCCCGCCGCCTGGCGCACAGGCCTGCTCGCCAAAGAAGGCTGCAGCTGATTTTGCTGATCAGACTGGGCAATAGCATTGAGCAAATTGGACATTAACTTCTCTCCGGTTGCAGCGTCGGTCCCGGCAAGTTCAACGCCGAATCAATGACCATAAGGGTTCGGGGCCCGGCAATGCCGTCCGCGCTCAGATCCTGAGCCCGCTGAAAGCGGCGAAGCTTATCCAGCAGCACCTGATCAAAACGATCGTCCCGGGTAATTTTCTCGCCCAGCAACAAGCTCAGCTGCTGATTCAGCCACACAACCCGCGGGCCCTGCTGGCCATAGCGAATCGTGGTCTTGTCCCCCAGTGGAGGCCGCCACAACAGGGTGTATTCCTGCTGCCAGCGCTGCTCTAGCCAGTCATAACTGACCGCAATGCGCTCCTCTCCCAATAGCAACTCGACGCTGTCCTGATCCAGGGCATATACCACGGCATAGAAGAGCGGCTTTCCGTCTTCCTGCAACGGCACGATAATGGGGCGGTTGATAATACTGAGTTGCTCTAGGCTGATCTTGCCCTGATGACAGCTCAGCTCGACTCGCTGACTGGTTTCGCAGTTCGCCTGATTGAGATGCGTTTCATAGCCCCACAGCCGATATAAGGTTTGCATCGCCTTGCGCTCTGAGCGGCTGTGCTCCATCAACTGCTGCCATTTAGCGGCCAGGTCGACCACCACCGGTTCTGGCTTAGCCACTTGAACTTGAGGGACCACAGCCACTGCGGCAGGCTCTGGCTGAGCAACTGATGGTTGGGCTTCTGATACTGCTGGGGCAACAGCCACTGGTGATACCAGAGATTGTCCTTGCCAATACCACAGACCAGCAGAGAGCACCCCGCCAAGTATCAGGGCACCTCCCCAAGTCGCGGCCCGGCTGCCATTGCCGCCGCCGGTATTCACTTTCATCCTGTCAGCCGTTGGCAGCTGCCAGCTCAGCACATCCTCACAGGCCTGGCTGACTATCGCCTTGTTAACCTGATGTATTGCCTGCTGGCAGGCAAGTAGCATGGCTTTGTCGCACACCAGGTTGATCAGGCGCGGAATACCGTTAGTTGCCTTGGCGACCTGGCGCGTCATCGCCGGATCAAACACGGCATAGAGGCAATCAACGGCTCTCAGGCGATAATTAATGTATTCATCTACTTCTTCCGCCGTCAGCGGCAACAGGTGGTAACGAGAGGTGATCCGCTGCGCCAGCTGGCGCAACCGCTCCTGTTGCAGCAACTGTTGCAGCTCTGGCTGACCGACCAGCACCACTTTCAACAGTTTGCGGCTGTCTGTTTCCAGGTTGGTCAACAAGCGGAGCTGCTCGAGGACATCCGGCATCAGGTGCTGCGCCTCGTCGACCAGCAGCAGGGTTTGCTTGCCCTCGCTATGGTTGGCCAGCAAATGCTGGTAAATCCGATCTGTCAGAACCTTGTAACTGGCATCATCCGGATAGTCGACACCCAGCTCGTCACAGATAGTGGCCAGCAAGTCATGGGCTGACAATGCCGGGTTCAGGATTATCGCAACCTGGGTCTCCTGGGGCAGGCGAGCCACCAGTGCCCGCAATACGGTGGTTTTTCCGGTTCCCACTTCGCCCGTCAGCAACCCAAACCCCCCGCCCCCAGATAAGCTGGCCAACATATGGGTTAACGCTTCCCTGTGGCGCTCACTGAGATAGAGGAAGCGAGCGCTGGGTACAATTGAAAAGGGGGACTCACTGATCCCGAAGAAATCCTTGTACATGCCTGATACTCTTGTTCCAGATTAGAATGATACTAGTTCTGATGATTAAATTACCCTTGCTACTCAAGATTGTATACCCTGATACCGTGATGAAGCGATCTATGATGCAAAGGATATCAGTACGATATCCCAAATTTGCTGTTGTTATACAAAAGGAGTGAAACTTGCAGACCTACCTTGTGGGTGGCGCCGTTCGTGATGCGCTGCTGGGATTGCCAGTAAAAGACAAAGATTGGGTCGTGGTTGGGGCGACGCCTCAACAGATGCTCGATCTGGGCTTTAGCCAGGTCGGCAGTGACTTTCCGGTCTTCCTCCACCCGAAGACCAAACAAGAATTTGCCCTCGCCCGCACTGAGCGAAAATCAGGCAAGGGGTATACCGGTTTTGTTTGCCACTCCGCACCGGACGTTACGCTGGAGCAGGACTTGATGCGACGGGATCTCACCGTCAATGCCATCGCTCAGACCGATAACGGCACGCTGGTTGACCCCTACAACGGTCAGCAGGATCTGCTCGACAAGCAGCTGCGCCATGTCTCACCCGCATTTGTCGAAGATCCGCTGCGGGTCCTTCGGGTCGCCCGCTTTGCCGCCCGCTTTGCCCACCTGGGCTTTACCGTGGCACCGGAGACTCTAGCCCTGATGCAGGATATGGTCGTGGCTGGCGAGCTTTCCGCCCTGACCCCCGAACGGGTCTGGAAAGAATGGGAAAAATCCCTGTCGTCAGAAAACCCGGACGTCTTTATCAAGGTACTGCGTCAGTGCGGGGCCCTTGGTGTCATCATGCCTGAAATCGACGCCCTGTTTGGCGTACCGCAGCCCGAGCAATGGCACCCGGAAGTCGATACCGGCCTGCACACCCTATTAGTTGCCGAGCAAGCCGCCAAGCTCAGCCCGGATACGGCGATTCGTTTTGCCGCCCAGGTTCATGATCTCGGCAAGGCCCTGACCCCGCCCGAGGAGTGGCCGAGCCACAAAATGCACTGCCAGACAGGCCTTGGGGCTATCAAGGCGCTCTGCCAACGGCTCCGGATCCCCAATGAATACCGTGACATTGCATTGGTGGTCTGCGCCCAGCACACCAAGGTACACCATGCCAACGAACTACGGCCTGGCACTTTCATCAAAATCTTCGACCAGGTCGACGCCTGGCGTAAGCCAGAACGGATCAAGCAACTGGCCCTGTGCTGCCGCGCCGATGTTCGCGGACGAACAGGCCATGAAGATGATCCCTACCGTCAGGCCGATATTCTGCAGGCTGTTTTTGCCGCCGCCCAAAACGTTGCCGTCAAACCTATCGTCGAGGCGGGCTTTACCGGCAAGGCCATCAAGGAGCAGCTGGCAATGCATCGCGCCGATGCGGTGAAGGCCTGTCTTGCCACCTTCGGCTAAGAAACTACGCTGGCACCACAACAGGCCAGGCTAATACGATCAAAAAGCCCGACATCACGTCGGGCTTTCTCATTGGTATCAAGTGCTGCGGTTGCTAACTCAAGGCTTACGCTTACTGGCTCAGCAGAAAGGCAATCAGTCCAGCGCCCAGCAGCAGACGGTAAATCACGAACGGCAGCATACCGAGGCGAGTCACCAGCTTAAGGAATACGTGGATACATGCATAGGCACTGACAAACGAGACTGCCAGGCCAATGCCCAGCGCACCAAATTCAATCGCCTGGCCACTGGTCACCAGCTTGGTGCCAAGGTAGCCGCCCGCCAGCAAAATAATCGGAATCGACATCAGGAACGAAAAGCGCGCGGCGGCCTCGCGGGTAAACCCAAGGTGGAGTGCCGCCGTCATGGTAGCCCCCGAGCGAGAGGTACCCGGGATCATCGCTGCCGCCTGTGCCAGACCGATAAACAACGAGCGCTTCCAGTCAGCCTGATATTCGTTGTCCTGCTGGGTTGCCCGGACATCGACCCACCATAACAGCAGACCAAAAAAGATAGTCGTCGCCGCAATGACCCAGGCCGAGCGCAAATAAATCTCGATAATGTCTTTCATGAAGAGGCCGAAAACACAGGCTGGGATCGTCGCAAGAACGATCATCCAGGCCAGCTTGGCTTCGGCGCAGCGCCTGCCCTGAAAAATAGAGCCGATCCAGGCCCCGAGCAATGCAACAACTTCCTTGCGAAAATACAGCATGACAGCCGCCAGCGTGCCGACATGTACCGCGACATCAAAAGCCAGCCCCTGATCGTCCCAACCAAAGACCTCGGAAGGCAAAATAAGGTGGGCCGAGCTTGAAATCGGCAAAAACTCGGTCAGCCCCTGGATAAGTGCCAACACAAAGGCTTCAAAATGACTCATCATTTATCCTTCAACATGCAATCCGTTCTACAGGCCATAGGGCCTGAGAGGGTTCAAAAGAGTGCCATAACTGGGCAATGGTCCGACCGTCACCGGGAATAACCAGATCCGGACACAGCTCCATCATAGGCCGTAAAACAAAGGCAAACTTATACAAGTCAGACCGAGGCAACATCGGGGCCTCAGCCTGTACCACGTCACCAAACAGCAAGATATCCAGATCCAGGGTCCGGCTCTGGTTTTTCCGGGCATCAGGCGCCCGTCCGTACTGCAGCTCTAGCTGCTTCAGGATCTGCTGCAACCTATCAAGCGGCAATGACGTATTGATAGCAGCAACGCAGTTGTAAAAGTTCGGCCCGCAGAAACCGACAGGCTCGGCTTCAAAAATTTGTGAGACCTGAAAGTCAGTGCCCAGTTTTTTCAGTTCGGTAATAGCGGCACGAATATGGTATTCGCGGTCGATGTTAGACCCAAGACTGATATAAGCGGTGATCACTTGCTGCCCCGTTCAATCAGCACCCCGACTCCGCGGGCGTTGGCCACAGCCCCCGGCTTGGTGACCCGGACTCGGATCCACGGCACGGAAAATTTCGTCATGATCAGGCTGGCAACTTCCTCGGCCACACGCTCGACCAGCAAAAAGCGGCCGCCCTGAATATATTCGGTCACCGCCTCGCTAACCGCGGCGTAGTCCAGGGCATAGACCACATCATCACTCTCGGCCGCAGGACGGTTGTCGTGCGCCATTTCCAGGTCAAGCACAAGCTTCTGCTTAATAGTCTGTTCCCAGTCATACACCCCAATAGTGGCGATAACCTCAAGATGTTCGATAAATACTGAATCCATGTTCAATCGCTAATTTTGTTAGAGGTCGGATACCTAATTTGAGCAAAAACGCGTATTATCAGGTCGTAATCGTCAAAAATGATGACATTCATCCCTTGCTCGGCATAACGCCGCAAGCAGGTCGCAAGCACTATACCACAGTCATTGTGCCAAAGCGGAATGAAAGTCAGGGTCAGATCTGGCGTAAAGACGATACTTATTTACCAGCAATACTTTGTCACCAGCAACTGGAATTTTGCATGACACCACTCGCGCTTCTGATCATTATTGCCGCCTACCTGCTTGGTTCCATATCAAGCGCCGTACTGATCTGCCGACTTTACGGCCTGCCGGATCCCCGGGACAGTGGCTCCGGCAATCCGGGAGCCACCAATGTCCTGCGCCTTGGCGGGCGCGGCGCAGCCGCCATGGTGCTGGTCTGCGACATCCTCAAGGGCATGCTGCCGGTCTGGCTTAGCTACTGGATCGGTATCAACCCGTTCCTGCTCGGTATTATCGGCATCGCCGCCTGTCTCGGCCATATCTATCCGATCTTCTTCCACTTCCGTGGTGGCAAAGGCGTCGCTACAGCCCTGGGGGCTCTGGCACCGATAGGCTGGGATCTGAGCGGGATGCTGATTGGGACCTGGTTGCTGACCGTGTTGATCTCGGGCTACTCGTCACTCGGCTCGCTGATCACGGCACTGGCAGCCCCCATGCTTACCTGGTTGGTCAAACCTGAATACACCATGCCGGTATCCATGCTCTCTTGCCTGATAGTCCTTCGCCATCACGACAATGTACGTCGCCTGCTGGAAGGAAAAGAAGGGAAAATCTGGAATAAATTCAGCCGCAACTCCAAGCATTCGGGTAACAACTCGTAGCGCTGCTCTCCGATACCGGTTATTGCGGCCGATAAACTTACACGCTTACTCGCTGATCGGTTGTAGCTGATCGATAGGCCAACGAGGATGCGCCTTCACACTCAAATCCATGGTTTCATGGTTTTTCAGGCGCTGCATTCCTGCATACGCAATCATCGCTCCGTTATCGGTACAGAACTCAGTGCGAGGGTAGAAGACTTCCCCTTTCATTCCGGTCATCAGCTTTTCCAGCTCCAGGCGCAAGTATTTATTGGCGCTCACACCACCGGCAATCACCAGGCGCTTGAACCCCGTTTGCTTGAGGGCACGCTTGCATTTGATCGCCAACGTATCCACTACCGCTTCCTGAAACGCGAATGCAATGTCGGCACGTGTCTGCTCGTCGTCGTCATTGGCCCGGATCGTATTCGCCGCGAATGTCTTCAGCCCCGAGAAACTGAAATCCAGTCCCGGGCGGTCAGTCATCGGACGCGGGAACTTAAAACGCCCCGGCGTACCTTTTTCAGCCAGACGCGACAGCAGCGGGCCACCCGGATAGTCCAGCCCCATCAGCTTGGCCGTCTTATCGAACGCCTCACCGGCGGCATCATCAATCGACTCACCCAGAATCTGATACTCACCAATGCCTTTTACTTCAACCATCATGGTATGACCGCCGGATACCAGCAGGGCCACAAACGGGAATTCAGGCGGATTATCTTCCAGCATCGGCGCCAGCAGGTGGCCTTCCATATGGTGAACCGCTACCGCGGGTAAATCCCATGCGTACGCCAAGCTGCGGCCGATTGTCGCACCAACCAGCAGGGCACCGACCAGGCCCGGTCCTGCAGTATAGGCAACCCCGTCAAGATCGTCCGGAGTCAGTCCGGCATCAGCCAATGCTGCCTTGATCAGCGGAATGGTCTTCTTTACATGGTCACGTGAAGCCAGCTCAGGAACTACACCACCGTAGTCCGCGTGCAGTTTTACCTGGCTGTAAAGTTCATGTGCCAAAAGGCCTTTTTCATCATCGAAAATTGCAACGCCTGTTTCGTCACAGGAGGTTTCGATGCCCAGTATACGCATAACAACCTCTATACTTATGGTAATTGGGGGCAATACTACCGTCCTTGACAGAAATTAACCAGTTCAGGGTTGCAGAATGCTTTACAAATGCCCCCAGATCAGATTAGAATTTCGCACCATTTTTAATCAGCTGACACTTTTGAACGTCAGCGTTAACCGAATCACTCTGAGGTGAGTATTACATGCCAGTAATCAAAGTACGTGAAAACGAACCGTTTGACGTAGCACTACGTCGTTTCAAGCGCTCTTGCGAAAAAGCAGGTATCCTTTCAGAAGTACGTCGTCGTGAGCACTTCGAAAAGCCTACTACTGTACGTAAGCGTGCGAAAGCAGCGGCAGTTAAGCGTCACCTGAAGAAATTGGCTCGCGAAAACGCGCGTCGCGTTCGTCTGTACTAATCGACCGATTAACAGAAGGAACGTGTTATGACTCTGACTGAACGTCTAAAAGACGAACAAAAGGCGGCGATGAAGGCGAAGGACAAACCTCGTCTTGGTACCATCCGTCTTGCTCTTGCTGCCGTTAAACAGCGTGAAGTTGACGAAAAGATCACTCTTTCCGATGACGACGTGCTGGCAGTACTGACCAAGATGGTCAAGCAACGCCGTGACTCTGTAGCTCAATACGAAGCTGCAAGTCGACAGGATCTTGCTGATGTAGAGCTTGCTGAAATTAAGGTGCTGGAAGAGTTTATGCCACAACCACTGAGCGACGACGAAGTTGCTGCTCTGCTGGATGAGGCAATTGCTGCGACCGGTGCTGCCAGCATGCAAGACATGGGCAAACTGATGGGTGTGCTAAAGCCTAAAGTTCAGGGTCGTGCCGATATGGGTAAAGTTAGCCAGTTAGTGAAAGCGAAGCTTAGCTAAAACTAACCCAATTCTGCAACAAGCCGTGCTATCCATCCAGGAATGCGCGGCTTGTTTGTATTTTAGCGTCAATAAATTACAATTTTACTCCCGAACTCTTCAGGTAATGCTCTCTCTATGGCAGGAAAAATCCCTCGTACTTTTATCGATGATCTCATTGCACGACATGACATCGTGGATATTGTTGATGCCCGGGTAAAACTGAAGAAGCAAGGCAAGAACTTCGGAGCTTGCTGTCCTTTCCATAATGAGAAGACCCCGTCTTTTTCTGTCAGCCAGGAAAAACAGTTCTACCACTGCTTTGGCTGCGGTGCCCATGGTAACGTGCTTGATTTTGTCATGGAGTTTGACCGCCTGGATTTTGTCGAGGCCATTGACGAGCTCGCCTCTCAGCTTGGATTGGAAGTTCCCCGCGAACAAGGCAGCGGCGGCGGTGCCTCGGCCCCGCGCAGCAAGGAAAAGCTCGGCCTGTACGAAATGATGGGGCAGATCTCCCAGTTCTATCAGTCACAGCTGCGTACCCAGGAAGGCCAGGTTGCCATTGACTACCTCAAAGACCGCGGCCTGTCAGGGGAAGTAGTCAAGAAGTTCGGAATCGGTTTTGTTCCTGATCAGTGGGATATGGTCCGTACCCGTTTTGGCCGGGATGCTGAATCGCAAAAATCACTTGTTACAGCAGGCATGCTGATCGAAAACGATAATGGTCGTCGCTATGACCGTTTCCGTGGCCGAGTGATGTTTCCGATTCATGATCGCCGCGGCCGGGTGATCGGCTTTGGCGGCCGGGTACTGGGTGACGGCACGCCCAAGTACCTCAACTCGCCGGAAACCCCGATCTTCCACAAGGGGCGCGAGCTCTATGGCCTGTATGAGGTCCTGCAGGCCCACCGTGAACCAGAAAGGCTTTTAGTTGTCGAAGGCTATATGGATGTGGTCGCCCTGGCCCAGTTTGGCGTTGACTACGCCGTCGCCTCGCTAGGTACCTCTACCACCGGCGATCATATTCAGATGATGTTCCGCCAGACCGGTACCGTTGTCTGTTGCTACGATGGTGACCGGGCCGGACGCGATGCAGCCTGGCGTGCCATGGAGCAGGCGTTGCCCTACCTTACCGATGGCCGCCAGCTGAAATTCATGTTCCTGCCCGACGGCGAGGATCCGGATACCTATATCCGCCAGTTCGGCAAAGAGGGCTTTGAACGCCAGGTCGACGAGGCCATGTCACTGTCGGAGTTCATGTTCAATTCGCTGGTTGCCCAGGTTGACATGAGCAGCAAGGAAGGCAAGGCAAAGCTGAAAACGCTGGCCAAGCCGCTGTTGGAAAAAGTAGCCGGTGAAACCCTGCGAGAATACCTGCTAAATGCACTAGGCTATAATTTAGGGTTACCACCCGATCAGATCAGGCTTGAACTAAAGCGAGATGACACGCAACGGCCACGACAGCCCCAGCAAAACATCAAGCGAACGCCGATGCGTGACGTTATCGCCCTGCTGCTGCAAAACCCGCGTTTTGTCAGCAGCCTCGAATTTGATATGGCGGCGTTTGAAGATAATTCGGTCCCTGGGCTAAATTTATTGATATCAGTAGTTGATAAATGCCGATCGAACCCCAATATCACTACAGGCCAGCTACTAGAGTACTGGCGTGGCAGCAAAAACGAGAACATGATGGCGCGTCTCGCCGCCTGGGAGCTGCCCCTCGCTAAAGACGAGGACAACACTCTAGATGTATTTATGGACGCAATGGACAAAGTTTTAGGCCAGTGCGTCAAACAACAAATTGAAAAGTTGCAGGCTAAATCGAATACCGTCGGCTTATCAGTCGAAGAGAAGCGGGAGTTGCAGTTATTATTACTCAACCGTCCCGGCTAGTAAGTGGTCAACAATTAAGAAGTTTGTTATAATTATTGGTTTGCATTTTTGCATACTACATTTTCACTCAGACCCGAAGTTGGATATCGTCTATGGAGCAAAATCCGCAGTCTCAGCTTAAGTTACTTGTCGCTAAAGGCAAAGAACAAGGCTATCTGACCTACGCCGAAGTAAATGATCACCTACCGGAAGACATTGTCGATTCCGATCAGGTTGAAGACATTATTCAGATGATCAATGACATGGGTATTAAGGTGGTTGAAACAGCCCCTGATGCCGATGAGTTGATGATGACTGAAGATAATGCGGACGAAGACGCGATTGAAGCCGCCGCTCAAGCCCTGTCTAGCGTGGAAAGCGAGATCGGCCGTACTACCGATCCGGTACGCATGTACATGCGTGAAATGGGTACCGTAGAGCTACTGACCCGTGAAGGCGAAATTGATATCGCCAAGCGCATTGAAGATGGTATTAACCAGGTTCAGTGTTCAGTTGCCGAATACCCGACAGCTATTGCGCACCTGCTTGAGCAGTTCGACAAAGTTGAAGCCGATGAGCTTCGTCTTACCGACATTATTTCCGGTTTTGTTGATCCGAACGAAGAGGAAACAACAGCACCGACAGCAACCCATATCGGCTCCGAGCTGAGCGAGTCTGATCTTGAAGACGAAGACAAAGATCTTGAAGACGGCGACGACAGCGACGATGAAGACGAAGAAGACGCTGGTATTGATCCGGAACTAGCCCGTGAGAAGTTCATGGAACTTCGTGATTCTTACGAGAAGATGGCTATCGCAATCAATACACACGGTCGTCATGATGCGAAAACCGAAGTGGCTGTCGAAGAGCTTTCCGACATCTTCAAACAGTTCCGTCTGATCCCGAAACAATTTGACCGCCTGGTCAGCTCACTGCGTGAATCAATGGATAAAGTGCGTACTAACGAACGCATTATCATGCGCATGTGTGTCGATAACAGCAAGATGCCGAAGAAAACCTTCGTTAGCTTGTTTGCAGGCAACGAGTCTTCTAGCGAGTGGATCGACGAAGCACTGAACTCTGGCAAACCTTATGCCGAGCGCCTGAAGAACTACGAAGAAGATCTTCGCCGCTCTGCCCTGAAGCTACGTCTACTGGAAGAAGAGACAGGCCTGTCTATTGAGCGTATCAAGGACATCAGCCGTCGCATGTCTATCGGTGAAGCCAAGGCTCGCCGTGCCAAGAAAGAAATGGTTGAAGCAAACCTGCGTCTGGTTATTTCTATCGCCAAGAAATACACCAACCGTGGACTGCAGTTCCTGGACCTGATCCAGGAAGGTAACATCGGCCTGATGAAAGCCGTTGATAAGTTTGAATACCGCCGTGGTTACAAGTTCTCGACTTACGCAACATGGTGGATCCGTCAGGCAATCACCCGTTCTATCGCTGACCAGGCACGTACCATTCGTATCCCTGTTCACATGATCGAGACCATCAACAAACTGAACCGTATCTCTCGCCAGATGCTTCAGGAGATGGGCCGGGAGCCATTGCCGGAAGAACTGGCTGAACGCATGCAAATGCCGGAAGACAAGATCCGCAAAGTTCTGAAGATTGCCAAAGAGCCAATCTCAATGGAAACCCCTATCGGTGACGATGAAGATTCGCACCTAGGTGACTTCATTGAAGATACCACGCTTCAGCTACCAATGGATGCTGCGACGGCAACCAACCTGCGTGGCGCAACCAATGATGTTCTGGCCGGCCTGACGCCTCGTGAGGCGAAGGTACTGCGTATGCGCTTTGGTATCGACATGAACACTGACCATACCCTGGAAGAGGTTGGTAAGCAGTTCGACGTTACCCGTGAGCGTATCCGTCAGATCGAAGCCAAGGCACTGCGTAAACTCCGTCACCCAAGCCGCTCAGACGTTCTGCGCAGCTTCCTTGACGAATAATCGCCGGGCCCAAGCCGATAACAATCCAAAAGCGAGCCGAACGGCTCGCTTTTTTGTCTCTGCGATTTGGTTTGAAGATCAACATCTTATACTGGCCATCCAACACGAGTATTTTTTCTTTAACTGCTTAAAAAGCAAACAAAACACCCTATTTATTCGCTAGACAAGCGCCAGACCATCCCATATAATTTCCCGCACACTGGCCCCTTAGCTCAGTGGTTAGAGCAGGCGACTCATAATCGCTTGGTCCGCAGTTCAAGTCTGCGAGGGGCCACCAGATTGAAGAAAGGCTGATAGGGAAACCTATCAGCCTTTTCTGTTTCTGGGCATTCTATTGCGTTTTTCGTCCCGTCATTAACGTCCTAGACACGTATCTCCGATACGTGCTGGTGCAACCTTGTCCAGAATCTGATTCAGCTCTTTCCAGTCGCTAGCCATTTTGCTCGCCTGAGCCTGAGTGAGCACCGAGCCGTATTTCTCCACGCGATCATCTTCAACCTTGGTGTAGTGGAAAATAGTCATATCAACGGATGCATCATCCTTGTAGGCTTTTTCCATATTCACGACATTCTTCTTGCTGTCGTCGACAAATACGACCTGACTGAATTTCTGGTCGGTCTTATCAAGCACATACTTCAGCATGGTGCCCTTGTTCATACCGGTCGTCATCATGATGCCGTTGATGTAGCTTAACGCTCGCTTAGGGTTGTCGATATACACCGGGATATCATCAGAGGCCTTTTCTTTTAGCGGAGATATTGTCATGTCAAACTGATTTCGATACATCTCTCGCTCAGTTGCATAGCGATAGTTCGGCGAACGCGACGTCAGTGCCATTACCGTCACCCCGCTGTCCTGCCAGCCTCGAACTGTTGCCGGAACATTATCTTCAATCGTTTTCATCGGAACCAACTCATACAGCAGGCCGATAGAGTCCTGAAATAAGCAATCAACCTTAGCGCCATCTGCCGGTTTCACATCCAGTTTTCCACGCTGCCACTGGTACCAAATGTCACCGCCAAGATCAGAGGTCGTTGTCAGCAGGGTATTATCGATATCAATCACCACCAAAGGATTTTCGGCCTTGGCAGTCAACGCACTAACTTTGTCCGCAACGTCTTGAAATTTATCTGTCTCTTTTACAACAACGTCAGCAAAGGTGTTGGCAGCAAAAAGAAGAGTACACAGAGATGCTATTGTTCTTATTTTCATGGAATTCCCTTAACTTCAATCCATATGAATAAATGGGTTAATGATCAGAATACAGCTGACATAACAGGGAAACTGTTATGTTATAACATTTAAGCGAGCGGTAAGTATTTATGATACAAAGAGAAATAAAACAGAGGCAGATCACATTCAAATAAGAAGTTAGCGCAACATACCACGATGAATTTCCATTAAATCACACGCAAACGATAAACCAACAAATTCCTTTAATACCAAAGTGGTATTTGGATGGATTAACCGGAAGCTACTTCCTATATGGAAATCCATCACATGTTAAAGCGGCTTCCATCATACACTTGGCCGCCAGAAACCAGGGTTCCACTTAACTCGGTACATTACAGAACCTTGCCCTCCATATTCAGACATACCCTCAAGTTACCAGTCACACCTAATAAACTCCCAGAAAGCATACATGTAATACCTTCAAAGTTAATGTAATCGCCCTTAATACCCGGAAGGCTTATTTCATTTATAGTCACAGCAATAAACACACTGTTTACGTTAAAACACATTCAGTGCTTTTGATTTATTTTGGGGTTAGAAATAAATCAACTATTGATACATAACAAAAAAAATCTGTGAAATAAGTAGATAATCTCACCCTCAATAAAATCATTGATGAAAAGTTTGCGCATCATCACAAGGTGATAAAAGAATCGAGCTGTGCTATAATACTGAGCTTGTTTGTTAGCCAATTTTATGGCTGCTCGACACACTTTCGTCATGCTGGCGTGAGAACATCTTTCAAGGACGGACGACATAAGCAAAACATGGACACAAGAGCTGCCTTATGAAAGCAACCCGATGCTTTCATAAGGCAATATTTTTGTAAAAAATTTGTATTATCACTTAGAACTGAACATGAGAAGTTGCGTTTTTTTGATCTGGCCCGCAGTTTGTAGGCGTATTTCAACATAAATGCACGTCCGTTTTCAGGTATAACTCTGTGATTCAAATTTCCCTTGGGTAAAAGTTCGTCCGGAGACAATCCTCAATGAAAAAGACTAAGATCGTATGTACGATTGGACCTAAAACTGAATCAGTAGAGATGCTAACTAAGCTGGCTAACGCTGGCATGAACGTTATGCGTCTTAACTTCTCGCACGGTGACTTCGCAGAGCACGGTCAGCGTATCAACAACCTGCGTGAAGTAATGGCAGCGACTGGCAAGCAACTTGCTGTTCTGCTTGACACAAAAGGTCCTGAGATCCGTACAATCAAGCTAGAAAACGGTCAAGACTTTTCTCTGGTTGCAGGCCAGGAGTTCACTTTCACTACAGACACTTCTGTTATCGGTAACCAAGACCGCGTGGCGGTAACTTACCCTGGTTTCGCTAAAGACCTGACTAAAGGCAACACTATCCTGGTTGACGACGGTCTGATCGAGATGGAAGTACTAGAAACAACTGAAACTGAAGTTAAGTGTAAAGTACTTAACAACGGTGACCTGGGTGAAAACAAAGGTGTTAACCTACCAGGCGTTTCTGTAAAACTTCCAGCTCTTGCTGAAAAAGACAAAGCTGACCTTAAGTTCGGCTGTGAGCAAGGCGTTGACTTCGTTGCTGCTTCTTTCATCCGTAAAGCAGAAGACGTAAAAGAAATCCGCGAACTGCTAAATGCAAACGGCGGCGAGAAGATCCAGATCATCTCTAAGATCGAGAACCAGGAAGGTGTTGATAACTTCGACGCTATCCTAGAAGCTTCTGACGGTATCATGGTTGCTCGTGGTGACCTAGGTGTTGAGATCCCAGTTGAAGAAGTTATCTTCGCGCAGAAGATGATGATCGAGAAGTGTAACCGTGCACGTAAAGTAGTTATCACTGCAACTCAGATGCTTGACTCTATGATCAAGAACCCACGTCCAACTCGCGCAGAAGCGGGTGACGTTGCGAACGCAATCATGGACGGCACTGATGCAGTAATGCTTTCTGGTGAGTCTGCTAAGGGTAAATACCCAATCGAAGCTGTTACTATCATGGCTCAGATCTGTGAGCGTACTGATGCAGCTCTTAAAGCCGAGCTAGGCTCTCGCCTGGACAGCTCTCGTCTTCGCATTACAGAAGCTGTATGTAAAGGCGCTGTAGACACTTCTGAGAAGCTAAACGCACCACTAATCGTTGTTGCGACCGAAGCTGGTAAGTCTGCACGTTCTGTACGTAAGTACTTCCCAACTGCAAACATCCTAGCGGTAACAACGAACACTAAGACAGCTGCTCAGCTAGCACTGACTAAAGGTGTTACTCCTGTTGTTGTTGAATCTATCGACAGCACTGATGCTTTCTACGGCCGCGGTAAAGATCTTGCTCTTGAAACTGGCCTGGGCGCGAAAGGCGATATCGTTGTTATGGTATCTGGTGCGCTAGTACCTTCTGGTACAACTAACACTGCTTCAGTACACGTACTATAAGACGAATACTGAATCAAAAAAGGGAGCCACTGAGGCTCCCTTTTTTATCCCATCCAGCCAACGCTCTCTTTCTCTCTCACACCGCCAGCCCGAACCGAAGGAAGGCATTCCCCCCAAAGACCTGCACTTTGATTCACTTATCGATGCTTTTAGCCGTCAATAATGATCAATAACTTATCTCCATAGTATAAATCTGTAGTGATAAGCTGAAACGACTCACAGAACCAAGGGTTCGCTGTCGCCCCACTAGTTTTTCCGTCGTATACTCATTTTGTAGCAGATTCCCGCAAGGTATAATCCCGAACGACCAAACTCTTTTCTGGCTACGATTGGATTGGCTGATGCTTTTTTACCAATTAAATTCAATCAGCTACTACTAATACCCCCTAGGCGGTAATGCCTAGTATAAAAAACAATAAAAAATGAGGAACGCAGTGTCTAGTCCTACTTTGACCAACAAAGTCATGGAAATGATCCGACAAGATATCTTGCTCGGTGAACTGGCTCCGGGACAAAAGCTTGTTGTTGCTGACTTAAAAGCCCGTTATGACGTCGGTGCCTCCCCTATCCGGGAAGCGCTGGTACAACTGTCGTGGAAGAAATATGTTATTTTTGCCCCTCAGAAGGGCTGTTGGGTCGCACCCGTATCAATTGCCGAGCTTGAAGAGCTATTTGAAACCAGCCAGCTTCTGTCTCAAGCCCTACTTGAGCGAGCGATGAAAAACGGCGATGAGGCTTGGGAGCTCAATATCCTGACCAGCTATCACAAGCTCAGTCGAATCAACCCTGCAGATGCAGATGTCGATTTCAACGAATGGGAAAAGCGCCATAGCGATTTCCACCTTGCCTTGCTGGAGGGAAGTCAGTCAACCGTCATGCTTGGGCTCTATCGTGATGTCTACGAGCAAATAGAACGCTATCGGCATATCTGGGTTAGCCAGACACGTCATTATGAGGAGCGTTACCATGACAACGGCGAACATGAAGCGATGATGAAGGCTGTACTCAGCCGCAATCACCATGAAGCGCAGGCGCTTCTAAGTACCCACTCACAACGTGCCATTGAGATGATCAAAACCTATCTGTAAGTACTTACTCTTCGTACTTATTCTTGCTTGCTAACACTCCATCATGAGACCAGATCACCAGAAGATCTCTTTATGGTGAGTGTTTAGCAGCAGCACTGCCAACAAGAAGTACAGCGCACTGACATTAAATCCCAGCAAAAATAATCCAAGGGTGGTTAGCCTAACCAAAAATTTATTCACCATCGCCCCAACTCCTCTGCCACGCATTGTTTCCCGCCAAACTGTCCGCTATCGCAGCAGCGACTTAAGTCGAAAGCAACAAGCGAGTATGACAGTTTTGCGATAGCTATCAGGCGGTAACTGCCAGGCAAGAGAAGCCCTCGCAGCCCGATATTTCATGCTATCACCTATTAGACTTTAGTCTAAGATGCAGAGCCTTTCCGGGCAAGCTGTTAGACAGAGGCTGACCGAGAACCATGTTTTTGTTGGCTCCAAATAGCACAAGCCCGGCTCAGGATTCCCGAGCCGGGCTTGATACAACTAGCTGTCGTTCAGAACGTTAGGCTTTCAGTGCCCGCTCCCCGCGAGCAATACCGACCACACCACTTCGGGCCACTTCAACAATCTCTGTAGCTTCGGCGACAGCTGAAATAAACGCATCCAGCTTGTCACTGGTTCCCGCCAGCTGAATGGTGTAGATCTGAGTCGTCACATCGACTATCTGCCCCCGGAAGATATCAGCAGTCCGCTTAACCTCGGCGCGGGCAAAACCACTCGCCTTAACCTTAACCAGCATCAGCTCACGCTCGACATGGTCCGTTTCGGTCACATTGCTGACTTTGAGAATATCAATCAGTTTGTGCAGCTGCTTTTCAATTTGCTCTAGCGCAGCATCATCTTCCACATTGGTGGTAATATTTAGCCTGGACAAGGTCGGATCATCGGTCGGCGCTACCGTTAGCGATTCAATGTTGTAGCCTCGCTGGGAAAACAGGCCAACAACCCGTGATAATGCGCCCGATTCATTTTCAAGTAGTACTGATACAATCCTGCGCATTATGTTCTCTCCGTTTTGCTTAGCCACATTTCACTCATTGAACCACCACGAATCAGCATCGGGTACACGTGTTCGGTCTCGTCCACACTGATATCGATAAAGACCAGCTTGTCTTTCATCGCCAGTGCTTTTTCCAGCTCGCTTTCCAGTTGGTTAGGATCGGAAATCCGGACCCCGACGTGGCCGTAGGCCTCGGCGATAGCGGCAAAGTCAGGTACGGAGTCCATGTAGGAATGGGAGTGGCGTCCTTGGTAAATCATATCCTGCCACTGCTTCACCATGCCCAGGAAGCGGTTGTTGAGGTTGATGATCTTAACCGGGATATCATACTGCAGCGCCGTCGACAGCTCCTGGATGTTCATCTGGATACTACCGTCACCAGTGACACAAACCACTTCGGCATCCGGCAGCGCAAACTTCACGCCCATTGCAGCAGGCAGGCCAAAGCCCATGGTGCCCAGCCCGCCGGAGTTAATCCAGCGACGTGGCTTGTCAAACGGGTAGTACAGCGCGGCAAACATCTGGTGCTGGCCAACATCAGATGCCACGTAGGCATCACCGTCAGTCAGTTTGTACAGAACTTCAATCACTTCCTGCGGCTTGATCCGCTCACTGTTCTTGTTATAGCTCAGACACTTGCGGGCACGCCAGGACTCGATTTCGCTCCACCAGCTATCAATCGCCTGCTCGTCGCTGGTACCACTCTGGTCATCAATCAGCTTAAGCATGCTATTGAGTACCGTATCGGCCGAGCCGACAATCGGGATATCCACCGCGATGGTTTTCGAGATTGAAGACGGATCAATATCAATATGCATGATAGTGGCGTCAGGGCAGTACTTCTCGACGTTGTTGGTGGTCCGGTCATCAAAACGCACCCCGATGCCGAAGATCAGATCCGAATTGTGCATCGCCATATTGGCTTCATAGGTGCCGTGCATCCCCAACATGCCCAGGCAATTCTTGTGCGAGCCCGGAAAAGCGCCCAGCCCCATCAGGGTATTAACAACGGGAATGTTCAGCGATTCGGCAAGCTTCAGGATCTGCTCACCGCAGTCGGACATAATCGCACCGCCGCCAACGTACAGCACCGGCTTCTTGGCTGCCAGCAAAGCTTTGACACCGCGCTTGATCTGCCCTTTGTGACCCTGGGTCGTCGGGTTGTACGAGCGCATCGCGATCGACTCGGGATACTTATAGGGATACGTTTCAGCCGGGTTCAGCATATCCTTAGGGATATCGATGACAACAGGGCCCGGTCGGCCGCTGGATGCGATGTAGAATGCTTTTTTGACGATATCCGGGATATCTTCAGGGTTTTTAACGAGGAAACTGTGCTTGACGACCGGGCGGGAGATCCCCACCATGTCACACTCCTGGAAGGCATCATTGCCGATCAGGTTACTCATTACCTGGCCGGAAAAAACCACCATTGGAATTGAGTCCATGTAGGCTGTCGCAATACCGGTAACCGCATTGGTTGCACCGGGACCGGATGTAACCAGCACCACCCCGACTTCACCCGTTGCACGGGCATAACCATCGGCCATGTGTACTGCAGCCTGTTCGTGACGGACGAGAACGTGTTCAATATCGCTTTTCTCATGCAGTGCATCGTAGATATCAAGCACCGAGCCGCCAGGGTATCCGAAGATATGTTTTACGCCTTGATCGATCATCGAGCGAACGATCATGTCAGCGCCGGACAACATTTCCATATTTCTTGCCTCCAGGTCGCGTATATCATCCCATATAGCTAATTCTCCGGACCCAACCAAGCGACTGTAACCTGTTCAATGCCGTAAACCGCAGGAGTCAGTGACGCGTTTACAGAAAGAGACAGTATGGGTAGCACAATCGCCTTGTTGTGGCCGGACTTTTAGGTGTTTACACCACATCAATTAGCTATACGGGCTGATATAACATAGTTAGGGCTTATTTTTAGCCTAAATTGAAATCATGTTTACTTCTTCATGCTATGTGAGCCGCCGCCTGCCATAACAAACAACGGTAACCCGCAACAACTGTAACGCTTTTTTATCAATCAAGTCTATTGGCTAAAAGCAGTTCACATTATTCCTCTGCAACACCGTGAAATACGTCAGCTTCCTTCGGCCGGAGAGCTATGCAATAGAGATCATGGGCTGAATATAATGTAACAATGAGAAGATTCATCTGAAGGAAAGGGAAAAGATAAAGGCGAAACCAGGAGCTCTTCGCACAGCGACTCTTGATTCCCACGGCTATAGAGGAATAACAGGGACGAATAAAACACAAAAGGAGCCCGAAGGCTCCTTTATAAGAGGGTTGCAAAGCGGTATCAGTGGTGTCTCACCGACTTCTTATGGCTTTCTTCATACATCCGCTCAATTTCCTGATGATAACGGTCCTGGATCACCTTACGGCGCAGTTTCTGCGTCGGAGTCAGCTCTCCCTTGTCCATCGAGAATGCTATCGGCAGCAAGGTGAACTTTTTCACCTGTTCGAAGCGGGCCAAATCCTTCTGCAGTTCAACCACTCGCTTCTCGATCAGCTCCACGATCTGGCTGTGCTTAACCAGCTCAAGGCGATCCTGGTATTTGATGTTGAGCTCACGGGCATGCTCTTCCAGCGTCTCGAAACAAGGGACAATCAAGGCCGAGACGAACTTGCGGGTATCGGCAATTACGGCAATCTGCTCGATAAAGTGATCTTTACCGATAGCGCCTTCTATCACCTGCGGCGCAATATACTTACCGCCCGAGGTTTTCATCAGCTCCTTGATGCGATCGGTGATAAACAGGTTGCCTGCCTCGTCAAACTCACCGGCATCACCTGTTTTCAGGAAGCCGTCTTCCGTGAAGTTCTTGGCGGTCTCTTCCGGCATCTTGTAATAACCACGCATGACCATCGGGCCACGGACTAGGATTTCGCTATTGCCACCAATCTTGACCTCGGCGCCCGGCATCGGTATCCCGATAGAGTCCGGGTTAAAACAGGTGTCGTCCCAGCAGGAAACGGTCGCCGTGGTTTCGGTCATGCCGTAGCCCAGCTTGACGTTAACGCCAATGGCATGGAAGAAACGGCCGATACTGGCATCAAGCTTGGCACCACCACACGGCATAAACTTGATCTGACCGCCGAGAATTTCACGCAGCTTCGACAGCACCAGCTTATCCGCCAGCTTGTAGCTCTTGTTGAGCATCAGCGAAGGTTTACGCTGCTGCTGACGACACAGGGCCATCCGCGCGCCCATATTGACCGCCCAGGTAAAAATCACCTTGCGATGGAAAGGCGCTTTCGCCACCTTATCGTGAACCGCAGAATAGATTTTTTCATACACCCGCGGTACCGCAGACATGACGTTCGGCTTCACGTCTACCAAGGTTTCTTTCAGCTTATTGGTATCTGACAGATAGCAGTTTACGCCGCCACGGTGCAGTACGTAGAAGGTCCAGGCACGCTCGAACACATGAGACAGCGGCAGGAAGCAAAGCGACGTATCCCCCTCATCAAGGGCAAGATTGGTATCATGGCCTTCCAGCTGCGAGCCAATATTCGCATAATCCAGCATGACCCCTTTTGGCGTCCCTGTAGTACCAGAGGTATAGATCAGGGTCAGCAGGTCGTCCATTGCAGTCTGTTCGAGGCGCTGTGCCAATTCAGTTTCGATGTCAGCAGAGGCTTCGCTAGCAACTTGACCAGCAAAATCATGGTAGCGGCAAACTAAAGGATGATCGGCCAGCTCGACAGCATCAGACATTACAACGATACGCTCTAGCTGCGGGCATTCTGCGATTATTTCTACCGCTGCATCATGCTGGGCCTGCTCGCCGACAAACAGAATACGAACATCGGCATTATTAATGATATAGGCAGCCTGCTGCGGCGTGCTGGTCGGGTAGATAGGCACTGTCACGCAACGGTTATAGAGGGCAGCAAAATCTGCAATGGTCCAGCGCGGCATGTTGTTGGAGAAAATACCGACCTTGTCCTGGACATTCAGCCCCTGGCTAAGCATTGCCAAGGCAAGTTGGTGGATCTGCTCACCAAACTCCGTCCAACTTATATCCTGCCACTGGTCCCCGACCTGATGACGCAATGCCACCCGATCACCCAAACGGGCAATCTGGGCACGAATTCGATTTACGATATGAAAATCACGTTCAGCCATAACTACTCTGCCATTCTGGCTTACACCTGTAAGCCTATTAGAGATAGCGAAGTCTACAGTCGGTACCAGAAAAGGCAACTGTAAAGCGGTATATTTTATTTTTTATGTCGTGGCGATCCCAGTCCCTATCCCTGCCGGTACAGGCCTGATACGAGTTATTAAAAGAAATAATACAAAGTGTAAGAAATTATGGCCGCCGGGCAGGAGGCAGGGCCCGGCGATCACAAGAAGCCAGCAGGCGCTGGCTTCTTAAGCAGTGGCTAGTCGTGGTTAGTACGAGCTGTCACCACAGACGTTCAGCAGTTGATCTCGCATCCAGATATGGCCTTTGTCCTTCTGAGACGATTCATGCCAGCTCAGGTAACCGCAGATTTTTGCCGATTCAAACGGTAACGGTAGAATTTTCAGCTGCTGCGACTGGGCAGCCGACTCAGCCAGCCAACGCGGCATAACCGCAATCAAATCAGACTGGCCAGCCACATACATAATGTTGCTCAGGCTCGCGCCCTGGTAAGCTTCATGGTACGAATTGTGCTGGTTATAAATATGATCCGCAAACAGCTTGACGCCCGGAATCGACTTCAGCACCGCGTGTTTCTCTGCCGCAAACTCTGCCTCGGTGATCGTATCGCCAATACGCGGGTGGTTACCGGCCGCAATCACGACCAGTTCGTCACTGAACAGCTCGGTACTGCAAAAGCCCGGCTCGTCAAAGCGTACATAGTCAATCACAAAGTCAACTTCCTGATAGCGCATCTTCTGGGCAAGTTCAGCATCCAGCTCTGCTTCTAGCTGCATACGCAAGTTAGGGGCCTGCTCGGCCACGTTAGTTAAAATACGTGGAGCAAAGCGCATGTCCGACGGGCTGCAAATAGCCAGCTTGAAAGTACGGCTTGACGTCTCCGGTGAAAAGATAGAAGACGGCAATTCGTTTTTTACCAACTGGAGCGCCTGGCGCACCGGACCGAACAATTGCTTCGCACGTTGGGTTGGCTGGATCCCACGGCCATGACGGATAAACAACTCATCATTGAACATCACTTTCAGGCGTGCCACAGCGTTACTTACCGCAGGCTGCGACATACCCAAATTATGGGCGGCACGGGTAATGTTTTGCTCTTGCATCACCGCATCAAATACAGTCAGAAGATTCAGGTCAACACTTCTTAGATTTGACTCCATTCTATAGCTATCAGTCGGATGAATAGATGAAGTTTTTCGCGTCATATTTTGCCTCTACTTGAATTAAATTTGGGGCAAAATCCGTTATGCCACCGCTGAATAAAAGAGCTTCTCCTCTGCTCTTACCACTGTCTCCCTGTTCGGGATGCGGCCAGTATTATTCAAATAGATTGACGAAACCAATAGGCGAAACTCAGCAAATATAAAGACTTATAAGCAAATACTAAAGTTCAGAATACAAACCAAATGAAATCAATACCTTAGAGTGGTTATAAAAAGTTATAAAATCTCTATAAATTAAATAAAGGCGCAATTATAAGCAAAAAATGACGCCTTATTGAGCAATTAATCACCACACCTATTCGACTGAAAAAGCAATTTTACGGCTTATCAATAAGTCCCAGTGATTGAAAATATACGCTTCTCGGCTTCCTGAGATGAGTCAAACTCGACCATTAAATCATGCACCAAATCGGGAAACTCAACCTGCTGCCAAAGCCGCTGCCATAATTCATCACAGTTATACCAATCACCGGCGATAACCCAGCGTGCGATCGCCTGAGCAACATCGGGAATTTTAACCATCCCGGCCGCATCTGTGTCCAGCCACAAGCGAACAGCAGAAGGGTCAAGATGGACCATCGACATCGCCAGCCCCATTTGCTCCAGCGTTGCCACATTACTCTGCTGTTCATACTGGCCCTGCAGCGGCTTTAGCAATAACTTTTTCCCCAACCCGATGGCTTCAGACGGCAGCTCGAAACCGCCATTGGCAATTACCCCGGCGCAGCGTTGCAAACGGTAATGGAAGCTTTCCCGGTTCAATGCCCTGATACTGATATTTTCCAGCTCCTGATCGTCGGTGACGGCTGGGTGATAGCAATAAAAATGCTGCTGGGAAAAACGCGACAACAATGCCAGTACCTTGCCCAGCTCTTCAAAGGGCAGGTATACCAATACACTGCCGTCATTGCGGATCTGGCTACTATGGGTTGGTGGTACTATCGGCGGCAAAATCATATGCCCGAAATGGTGCCAATGCAGCCCTAGCTGCTGCGAGGTAGGCGCAAAGTGCCGGGTGATCAGGCGATCACTCCACCCTTCTCCCTTCTTGGGCACCGGGTGCAGGAAAGCATTCTGGTGGCTGATCCCGATACTATGTACCTGCTGCCTCTTGGCCGCCCATGCTGACACCGGCTCAAAATCATTCAGTACGACATCATACTGGTTCAAATCCATGACCTTCACATCCTGCAGGAACTTGGTCGGGTGATTGTTTGTCACGGTTTTCCATTGGTTGAGCTGGCCATTTTCAGTTACGAAGGTCAGCCCGCGACGAGTCTGAAAGTTCCCGAAACAGGCCATATCAAAGTAGTGCTCCGGCGGCCTGCCGGAGAACAGATAGTCCACCTCGACATCTAGCTGACTAAAGGCCCGCGCCATTTCCCGGGCCCGTGAAATATGACCATTGCCGGTACCTTGTACACCGTAAAGTATCTTCATAATGTCCCCTGAACGAAATCGAAGCAGATCAGTCCGAGCAATGCGCCCGCCACAATATCACTGATGAAATGCACCCCGAGCAGTACCCGGGACAAGCCGATAAGTGCCGCCCATGGCCACACGAGCCAAGCCGCTGCCGGATAAAACGCCGAGATAAGCGAGGCCATGATGAACGCGGCAGCCGTATGCCCGGAAGGCAAACTGTATTTATCGGAGGGTTTAATAAAGCTCGGCAGGTGGCTGGGCCGACTGCGCTTGAATGCGTTTTTAAGCAGCCAATACACCGGCAGCTCGATTAAAAATGCCAGCAAGCCGAGAACGAGCACCTGACTGCCTTGTTGTTCATCGGTCAGCCATACCGTCATGCCGAAAACGGCATACAGCGGGCCGTCTCCCGAACGAGAAACCGCCCGGCTCATAGCAGCCACCTGATAATTAAACCGGTGGCACAGGCAAAGAGTAGAAAAGGCATTATCAAAACGCTGTATCGGTGCGAGAACGGCCATCATTGAGTCCTTCACTGATTAAATTATCGTCAGACTAAAAAAGCGAGATGACAGTGCCGTGACGTTTTCAAGGAGGCTCAATGACAAAACACGCCAGTGTGAAAGCCTGGCCAGGCATCAGACAAAAAAACGGGACCAACTGGTCCCGTTTGAGAGTGTGATGGCAATAGCGGTCTAGGCCGGCACAAGTTCCTCGTGCTTTCGCACCAGGTTGAAGTCGGCAAGAATGGCGTAGGCCGCCGGGATCATAAACAGTACCAGCAGGGTCGAGGTAAAGATCCCAAATACGATTGATATCACCAGCGGCTGGATCACCTGTGCCTGCAAGCTGGTTTCCAGCAGCAGCGGCAGCAACCCGGCCGCCGTTGTCAGAGAGGTCAGGAACACGGCACGAAAACGCTCCCGGCTCGCTTTCACTACGGCATCATGCACGCTGTCACCATCATCGACATGGTGGCGGATATACTGCACCAGCAAGATAGAGTCATTGACGACCACCCCCGCAAGGGAAACGAAGCCCATGATACTGGGCATGCTCAGGGCAAAGCCCAATAACCAGTGCCCCCAGAAAACGCCGATTAATGCCAACGGGATCGCCAACAACACCACGAACGGCTCCAGATAGCTTCGGAACTGGTAGCTGAGGATCACAAACACCCCGAAGATACCCAGCATAAAACCAATCCCCATCGACTGACCGGTTTGCGCCGTATCTTTGGCCTCGCCTTCAAAATCAAACCGCAGGCCCGGATATGCTTGCTGCAACTCGGGCATCAGGCGATTACGGAACTGACGGGTAATTTCCGTCGAGCTGATCTTGCTACTATCGAGATCGGCAAACACACTCAGCGTCCGGACCCCGTTGATCCGCTGAATACGGACAAAGTTACGCTGATATTCCAACACGGCAACCGAGGCTAGCGGGATCTGACTGCCATCGCCCAGGATCACCGGAAAGCTTGCCAACGTCTGGAGGTTGGCCGCCTCCTGCTTGTCAAAGCGCACCTCGACCTCGATATTCTCCGGACCAATCTGAATTTCATCGGCTGTCTGACCAAAGTAGGCCGCCCGCAGCTGAGAGGCAATCATCTGACCGTCAATGCCGAAGCTTTCGGCCCCCGGACGCAGTTTGACCAGTACCTCCTGCTTACCCATCCGCATGTCATCCAGCACACCGGACACACCGTCAAACTCATTCAGGAACTGCTGCAGTTCAATCGAAGCGCCCTTGAGCATCTCAAGATCGTCATGCTGCATCCGAATTTCGACCGCCCGGCCACCCGGCCCGACCATCGGCTGCTTAAAGACCATGGACACCGGCGCGGCAATCACCCCGACTTCCTCACGCCAGGCAGCAATAAACTCATCGATCAGGCTATTGCGCGATTCAGCGCCCAGCATATCCAGCCTTACCGTGGCGACATGCGGGCCGTTTTCATCGGCGTCGGCATTGAAGTTATATTGCGCAGTAATATGCTCGACGAGCGTCTGCCCGCCTTCCCGCTCGTCACTCCACTCACGGTTAAGCTTTTCAGCGGCCGTGATGATTTCATCGACCACCAGTTCGGTCTGGGCCAATGACGCTCCCGGCGGCAGGATCACCCGGGCTTCGGCAATATCACCGTCAAGCTCGGGGAAGCCGACAAACTTCAGCGCGCCGCCAGCGAGCAAGGAGAAAGAAATCAACAACATCGCAATCACGCAGCCCAGAAACAGGTAGCGCCAGCGCACCACGGTATCGACCGCAGTCACCAACTGGTTGTTACGAAATGTCTCAAAGCGCTTGAGAAAACGGGCCTTGAATGCCAGCGGCGGCCGCTCATGCCGGCCTCTTGCCTGCTGCTTTTGCAGCGAATGGCTCAGGTGGTTAGGCAGGATAAGGAAGGCCTCAACCAGGCTGATGGTCAGCACCAGGATCAGCACCATAGGGACCACCTTGAGAACGGCCCCCATCTCCCCTTCCAAAAACAGCAGGCTTCCAAAAATACACACTGTCGTGAGATAAGAGGAAAGCACACCAGGGAAGACTTTCTTCACCCCATCGGAAACCGCATCGGGGATCGTCAGCCCTCGCTCGAGGTGGGCAGCAATCGATTCGGCAATCACTATGGCATCATCCATCATGATACCAATCGCCATAAGCAGAGCGACCAACGACATGATGTTAATCGACAAACCAAGGCCAGCCATCAGGAACAGGCTGCCAAGAAAGGCCACCGGCAACCCGGCCGCCACCCAGAACGAATAACGGAACGTGAAAAACAGCCACATGGTGGCAAATACCAGCACCACCCCCTGCCAGCCATTTTTCACCATCATGGTCAGGCGATCCCACAAGACCGAGGAGATATCGTTGGTCAGATTAAGCGTGACGCCGGTCGGCGCGATTTGGTTCTCATCCTCGACAAACTGCACCACCCGCTCTTTGATCCGCAAGGCATCATCTGCCTTGTTCTTGCTGATCTTCAGCAGCGCCGACGGCTGGCCGTCGAACAGCACTTTTTGTTCATCCAGCTCGAACCGGTCGGTAATGGTTGCAATGTCTCCCAGCCGCAGCAGGGCTCCTTCACTATCGGCACCGATCACGGTGCTGGCCAGCGTGTCCGGAGTGATCTTCTGCTCATCAAACCGGATCAACAGGTTTTTCTCCGCCAGCTCAATATTGCCGCTCGGTAACTTCAAGTTCTGACGCGAAAGGCGATCAGCAACATCACCGACACTGAGACCCAACTGGCGCAGCGGGGCTTCTTTCAGCTCCACCCGAAGCTGGTGATCGGAGAAACCGGCCACTTCAACCAGGGATACGCCGTAATCCAGCTTCAGCTTGCGCTTCAGCTGCTCGGCATAGGCCTTGAGGTGTGGCCAGCTGGTATCGGCACTGATAGCCACATCAACGACTGGCTCGTTCCAGTCCAGCTCGCGGACGATCGGTGATTCGATTTGCGTCGGGAAGTCATTGATGGCGTTGATTTGGGTCTGGACATCCACCAGCATCCGCGACACCACATCACTGCCGGTCAACTTAAGGATCAGCGAAGCAGCCCCCTCCACAGCCTCGCAGCGGGTCTCCTCGATATTCGCCAACCCATCGACCGCATCTTCCATCCGCATACAAATGCTCTCTTCGACTTCCTGCGGCGAAGCCCCCGGGTACACGACTGAAGCAATAATGTAAGGCGGCGAGAATTCAGGAAAAGTTTCCCGCTTGATCTGCGGCAGGGAGACCAGGCCGAAGATCAGCAGGGCCAACATCAACAGGTTGGCTGCTGTCGGATGACGAGAAAAATAACGGATCATAACGCAGGCTCCTCATCCTTCTGGCTTGCCCCGTCATTGTCTTGCTGACTCGCCTCTGTCACCGCCAGACCATTTCGAGTGACCACCTGAAGTGCCATACCGGACACCGCCGGCAGCAAATCATTAACGACAAGCTGCTGCCGGGATGATAGCTCACCCGCGATAGCAACCTTGCCAGCCCGGCGGAACAGCACGGTAACTGACTGAATCTGCAACGTATTATTCTCTGCAACCAGGTAAATCTTATCACCATGCAGTGCCCGCTCCGGGATCACCCAGTGGGCATTGTCCTGTCCGGACAAACGCGCCTCGACAAACATGCCGTTGACCAATGGCGGCGCATCTTCCGGGGAAAGCTGGCTGTAATCCTGATCCACCTCGAGGATCACCCCGACCGTGGCCTGATTGGCACTGACGGTATCGCTGATCCGGGTAACCTTCGCCGGCCACTGCTGCTGGAAGCTACCGCTAGAGAGCTGGATACTCGCCGTCAGATCAAGCTGATCAGCCCGCGGACGGCCATCGGCATGTGCCGTATACTGGGTCAGGCTCGATGCCAATACCTGCATATCATGGAGCGCAACCTGAGCATCGATTTCCACGGTATCAATCCCGTGGGCAATCACCATACTTTGCTGGGCATTGACCACCTGATCCTGTTCGATATCGACACTGGAGATCCGAGCATCCACTGGCAGAGTGATCACGGTTTTCTCCAGCGAGCGTCTGGCCTCGGCAACCCGAGACTGGTTAACTTCCAGCTGTGCGACGGTGACTTTGCGTTCATTGGGCAGCACAATCAGCTGATTCTCGATATCCTGGACCACCTTCTGGCTGGCGAGGGTGTTTTGCAACTCTAGATCAACAGCAGACTGCGAGGTTAGCCCCTTGCCACGCAGCTCTTTCTTGCGGGTCAGCTCTTTTTGGCTGATGGCCAACCGGTTTTTCTCAATCTTCAGCGTCGTTTTCAGGTTCTGCTCTTCCTGGGCCAACTTGGCTAGCTGAGCCTGACTTGAACTAACATCCGCTTCGGCCTGGGCCAGACGGAGTTCGTAATCCAGGGGATCAATTTTCAGCAAGGTCGTGCCAGCATCCAGTACCCGACCTTTCTCCAGCCCGGGATGGCGATACACCACCTTGCCGGATACCTCGGCAATGGCCTGCCATTCGACTTTGGGCTTAACCCGGCCAAATCCGGTCACCACAGGGGCCAGAGGCAGCTGCTGCAGGCTAATCACATCAACCGGCCGCGCCTTGTTCAACACCGGCTTGACTGCCGGGGTCGAGCGCAGATTAATCGCCAGCGCCAACACGGCCACACCAACCAGTATCGCCGGCAAAATCAATAGTTTTCTATTAAGCTTCATCATTGGTACGGCCCCCCTGCGCTAAAATACCGTGAAGCAACACATCGACATTATGATCAGCAAGTTCCATCAGCCACTCTTCATTCAATTCAATTCCTTGCAACCCAAGCAGAGCCGGCGGGGCCAGAAACGGAAAAACCATCATGCTGATAAAGGTCATCCTTGCCTTTTTCGGCGACACATCATCACGTAATATCCCGGCACGGCTCATCTGCTCCAACATTAAATCTTCTGCCGGAAACGCTATTTCGCTGAAAATCTTTTCCATGGAACGCCGCTGCAAATCTCCGGGCTCCATCATCATCGTACGTACAATCAATTTCGGCAGATCAGGACTTGGCGCCATGATTCGGTAGTAGGTCCGCATCAGATCGCCCACACTGTCCGCATCACCGACCTTGATCACCCGCTTTAACTGGGCACGGATCGGCTCCAGTGTTTCACGTAACATGGTCTCAAACAGGCCAGCCTTGTTCCCAAAGTAATAACGGATCAGCGCCACATTGACATCAGCCCGTGACGCAATCATCCGGGTCGATACTTTGCTGTAGGGAAGGGCGACAAAGAGCTTTCTCGCCTCTGTTATTAACCTCTCCCGCGCATCAGAATCCCCGCTGGGGCGACCTGCTTTTCCCGACATAATTCCTTCTATCACTCATTGTTAATTAATCACCTGATTAATAATTTACTTCATACTTCTACCTTGGCTGTAACGAATTTATTCACATCAAATTAATCATTTGATTAATTTTATATCAGCGAGAAATTTCTGCCGTTATCCTCTTCACACCGGCACACTGTTAACAAATCGGGTAGTTACCCAAATCAGCCAGGGCTATCACTTTTAGCCAGTCATTCACCGTAACCATTTCTGCAGCCGCCATCCCCCTAACTGCACCAAAGAATAAATCCATTACTAATCATATGAATAGCTACATTTGAAAAATAAATATTCAATTAGTGGTTGACGTTTAACCTGTCTATTTGGTATTCATTTGTTAATCAACTTTGTGGATATCATTTAAAAAATGAAAAATCGTTTCTCTCTGCTCCTTAGCCTCCTCATTATCGTGAATAATTCGCGCGGGTAGCTGATGGGTGAGAAACACCACCAAGAATTCTAAAAAACCCGCGCAGAAAGCGCGGGTTTTTTTATATAACAGAGCCGGCGCAAGCGGATGCAGACAATGCCTAGACAGGCAGGCCAACATAAGGAAGAAGCAATGAAAGATCAGGTCATTATTTTCGATACCACTTTGCGCGACGGTGAGCAGGCACTTTCCGCCAGCTTGACGGTAAAAGAAAAACTGCAGATTGCTTATGCCTTGGAGCGAATGGGCGTCGATGTGATTGAGGCGGGGTTTCCGATTTCCTCCCCGGGCGATTTTGAATCGGTGCAGACCATTGCCAAGCACATCAAAAACAGCCGGGTCTGCGCCTTGTCCCGTGCCGTAGCCAAAGACATTGATGTCGCCGCCGAATCCCTAAAAGTTGCCGAAGCCTTCCGAATCCACACTTTCATCTCGACCTCCACCATCCATGTTCAGGACAAACTGCGCCGCAGCTATGACGATGTGATCGAGATGGGGGTTGCCGCCGTCAAGCGTGCCCGCAACTATACCGACGATGTCGAGTTCTCGTGCGAAGATGCCGGCCGTACCCCGATTGACAACCTGTGCCGGATGGTCGAGGCCGCCATCAATGCCGGAGCCAATACCATCAACATCCCGGATACCGTCGGCTACACCCTGCCGAACGAATTCGGCGGCATTGTCTCCCAACTGTTCGAACGTGTTCCTAACATCGACAAGGCCGTGATTTCGGTACACTGCCATGACGATCTGGGCATGTCCGTTGCTAACTCAATGGCTGCCGTCCAGGCCGGTGCCCGTCAGGTAGAAGGCACCATCAACGGTATCGGTGAACGCGCCGGTAACTGTTCGCTGGAAGAAATCGCGATGATCATCAAAACCCGCGCCGACTTCCTGGGTGTCCATACCAACATCAAGCACGATGAGATCCACCGTACCAGCAAGATGGTGAGCCAGCTTTGCAACATGCCGATCCAGGCCAACAAGGCCATTGTCGGTGCCAATGCCTTCAGCCACTCCTCGGGGATCCACCAGGACGGGATGCTGAAGAACAAAAACACCTACGAGATCATGACGCCCGAGTCGATTGGTCTTAAGAATCAGGCGCTGAACCTGACCAGCCGCTCTGGTCGTGCCGCGGTGAAGAGCCATATGGACACCCTGGGCTATACCGAAAACGAGTATAACCTGGACGAGCTGTATGCCGACTTCCTGAAGCTGGCCGACCGCAAGGGGCAGGTCTTCGACTACGACCTGGAAGCCCTGATGCACTTTGCCAACCTGCGCGAGGAAGATGACTTCTTCAAGCTGAACTACCTGAGTGTTCAGTCCGGCAGCGTGATGGCAACCACCAGTATCAAATTGCAGTGCGGTGAAGAAGAGAAGTGCGAAGCCGCTGTCGGTAACGGCCCGGTTGACGCACTATACCAGTGTATCTACCGCCTGACCGGCTACGAGATCGTACTGGACAAGTTCGACCTGACCGCCAAGGGTGAAGGTGAGGACGGACTGGGACAGGCCGATATTATCGCCAACTACAAAGGCCGCAAGTACCACGGTACGGGCCTGGCCACCGATATTGTCGAGGCATCGGGGCAGGCACTGCTTCACGTCATCAACAGTATTCACCGCGCCGATCAAATTGCAGAACTTAAACAAAAATCCCATATGGAGACAGTATAACCATGGCAGGTACATATAAGATTGCCGTTCTACCGGGTGACGGTATTGGCCCAGAAGTCATGCAGCAAGCACACAAGGTGCTAGACGCTGTACAAGAGAAGTTTGGCTTTACCCTAGAGAGCAACGAGTTTGATGTCGGTGGTATCGCCATCGACAACCATGGTTGCCCGCTACCCGACTCGACGCTAAAGGGCTGTGAAGACGCCGATGCGATCCTGTTTGGCTCTGTCGGCGGCCCGAAATGGGAGCATCTGCCACCGAACGACCAACCAGAGCGCGGTGCCCTGCTGCCGCTGCGCAAGCACTTCCAGCTGTTCTGCAACCTGCGCCCGGCGCAAATCCACAGTGGTCTGGAAAACTTCTCACCGCTGCGTGCCGATATTTCAGAACGCGGCTTTGACATCGTCGTGGTGCGCGAGCTGACCGGCGGGATTTACTTTGGCCAACCGAAAGGCCGCGAAGGCGAAGGTCCGCAAGAGAAAGCCTTTGATACCGAGGTATACCACCGCTACGAAATCGAACGTATCGCCCGTATTGCCTTCGAGTCGGCGCAGTTGCGTGACAAGAACGTCTACTCGATTGACAAGGCCAATGTGCTGCAGAGCTCGATCCTGTGGCGCGAAGTGGTCGAGGAAGTCGCCAAGGACTACCCGGACGTCACCCTGAACCATATGTACATCGACAACGCGACCATGCAGCTGATCAAGGATCCGTCACAGTTCGACGTCATGCTGTGCTCGAACATCTTCGGCGACATCATCTCCGACGAATGCGCGATGATCACAGGTTCAATGGGAATGCTGCCATCGGCAAGCCTGAACCAGGACAAGTTCGGCATGTACGAACCTGCCGGTGGCTCAGCCCCTGATATTGCAGGAAAGAATATTGCCAATCCGGTCGCACAAATCCTCTCTGCCGCCCTGATGCTGCGCTACAGCCTGGGTGAAGAACAGGCCGCACGCGCTATTGAGCAGGCCGTATCCCAGGCTCTGGAAGCTGGTGAGCTAACCGCCGATCTGGCCGGTGATGCCCCGGCACTGAGCACCAGCGAAATGGGCGACAAGATTGCCGCCTACATCCGCCAAGCATAAGACAAACGAGGAGCAATCGAGCAATGTCAAACACCGAAGCAAAAGCGCCAAAGACGCTTTATGAAAAAGTATACGATGCCCACGTTGCCGTCGAGGCGGAAGGCGAAAACCCGATTTTATACATCGACCGTCACCTGGTACACGAGGTGACCTCACCGCAGGCTTTCGACGGCCTGCGCGAAAAAGGTCGCAAGGTTCGCCAGATTGGCAAAACCTTTGCCACCATGGATCACAATGTCTCAACCCAGACCAAGGACATCAAGGCCTCTGGCGAAATGGCCCGGATCCAGATGGAGACCCTGGCCAAGAACTGCGAAGAATTCGGCGTCACCCTGTATGATTTGAACCACAAATACCAGGGTATCGTGCATGTGATGGGGCCAGAACTGGGCATTACGCTGCCGGGCATGACCATCGTTTGTGGTGACTCACACACCGCCACCCATGGCGCCTTCGGCTCGCTGGCTTTCGGCATCGGTACCTCGGAGGTCGAACACGTTCTGGCCACCCAGACACTGAAGCAGGCCCGTGCCAAGACAATGAAAATCGAAGTCAAGGGCAAGGTCGCAGAAGGCATTACCGCCAAAGATATCGTTCTGGCGATCATCGGCAAAACGACGGCAGCCGGCGGTACCGGCTATGTGGTCGAGTTCTGCGGCGAGGCGATTACGGATCTGTCGATGGAAGGAC
Organism: Photobacterium proteolyticum; assembly: GCF_001939735.1. GTDB lineage: Bacteria > Pseudomonadota > Gammaproteobacteria > Enterobacterales > Vibrionaceae > Photobacterium > Photobacterium proteolyticum. Next base: position 20,857 of record NZ_MJIL01000065.1, on the reverse strand, counting down.
GAATGACCGTCTGTAACATGGCGATTGAGCTGGGTGCCAAGGCCGGCCTAATCGCTCCGGATCAGACCACGTTCGACTACATCAAGGATCGTAAGTTCTCCCCTGCCGGCGAAAACTACGAGGCTGCAGTCGAGTACTGGAAGACACTGAAAAGCGACGACGACGCCGTCTTTGACGCCGTTGTTACCTTAGATGCCAAAGACATCAGGCCACAGGTTACCTGGGGCACCAACCCGGGCCAGGTGATTGCCGTCGACGAGCCAATCCCGTCGCCGGATGATTTCAGCGATCCAGTCGAGAAAGCCTCGGCAGAAAAAGCCCTGGCCTACATGGGGCTGGAAGCAGGTAAAACGCTGGCCGATTTCAGTATCGACAAAGTCTTTATCGGCTCGTGCACCAACTCTCGCATTGAAGATATGCGCGCCGCGGCAGCCGTGGCCAAGGGACGCCAGGTAGCCCCGAATATCCAGGCACTGGTTGTTCCGGGCTCTGAGCAGGTCAAGGCACAAGCCGAGCTTGAAGGGCTGGACAAAATCTTCATTGAAGCCGGCTTTGAATGGCGCCTGCCGGGCTGCTCAATGTGCCTGGCAATGAACAACGACCGCTTGGGTCCGAAAGAGCGCTGTGCATCAACCAGTAACCGTAACTTCGAGGGCCGCCAGGGACGCGATGGTCGTACCCATCTGGTTAGCCCGGCGATGGCTGCAGCAGCCGCCTGTGCCGGCCACTTCGTTGATATCCGTGAACTGGACTCAGAAACCGCAACCGCTTAACAGAAGGAACAAAAAATGGCAGGTTTTAAACAACATACAGGTTTGGTGGTTCCTTTGGATGCGGCGAACGTCGACACTGACGCTATCATTCCCAAGCAGTTTCTCCAGAAAGTAACCCGGACAGGCTTTGGCAAGCATCTGTTTCACGACTGGCGTTTTCTCGACGATGCCGGCGAGAAGCCAAACCCGGATTTCGTGATGAACGCCCCTTGCTATCAGGGTGCCAGCATCCTGCTGGCCCGTGAAAACTTCGGCTGCGGCTCTTCGCGCGAGCACGCACCGTGGGCACTGGCCGATTACGGCATCAGGGTGATGATCGCCCCAAGCTTTGCCGATATCTTCTATGGCAACTCCATCAATAACCAGATGGTGCCTGTGCGCCTGAGCGAGCAGGAAGTCGACGAGCTGTTCCAGTTTGTCGAAAATACCGAAGGGGCACAAATCACAGTCGATCTTGAGACGATGCAAGTCACCGCCAACGGCAAACAGTACAGCTTTGAAATCGATGAGTTTCGCCGCCACTGCCTGCTAAACGGCCTGGACAACATCGGCCTGACCCTCCAACACGAGGGCAAGATTGCCGAGTATGAAAGCAAGATCCCGGCTTTTCTGGCTTAACTAGCCTTGCTGTTCACCATGCCCCGGCCCTCAGCTGCCGGGGCATTTTTATATCTGGCAAAGGGATAGCAGAAAATTGCTGCAAGAAAACAGGACGATACAGGTCATATCATCTAGCAACTTCCAACTCAGTGATCGCAAGGACTTAGCATGCGTACTATATTCACCCTTTTCTTGTTGTTGGTTTCCGCAACAGGCTGCGCCGCGCCCAGAGCTGACTTGTGGCCCTACTGGCAACAGAGCAATGAAACCAATACCGCGACGATCGACCACTCTCTCTGGCAACAGACACTGGATAGCTACCTGGTCGCGCAGCCCAAACAGACGCTGTTCCGCTACCGCGCCGTGTCCAGCAGCGACAAGTATGATTTGGACCGCTATATCCGCAAGCTAACCGCGACCGATCCGCGCCGCTATAGCAAAGACGAACAATTCGCCTACTGGGTGAACCTTTACAATGCCCTGACCGTTCAGTTGATCCTCGACAACTACCCACTGAAATCCATTACCAAGCTAGGCGGCCTGTTCAGCTTCGGGCCCTGGGATGAAAAGCTCGTCACCATTAATGGCAATAACCTATCGCTCAATGATATCGAACACCGGATCCTGCGCCCGATTTGGAATGATCCCCGCATTCACTATGTCGTCAACTGTGCCAGCCTGGGTTGCCCCGACCTCCAGCCGACGGCCTTTACCGCCAGCAACAGCGAAAAGCTGCTTGAGCAGAGTGCCCGTCGCTTTATCAACAGTGCCAAAGGGATTCGGGTAAGCGGCGACAACGTCCGTTTGTCCTCAATCTATGATTGGTACGGTGTAGACTTTGGCAGTAAGAGCAACCTGCAAAAGCACCTTAATAGGTACCGCCAGGGCCAGCCGGTTCAGCTCAACAACGTCAGCTATGACTACGACTGGGCACTCAACGAAGCCCGCTAGCTCAAAATACAGGGCCAAACGACACAACGTAGTATTGCGCTGGCAACGGACTGCAGAGCGCATTACAATAGCTATCGTTCTCATTGGGGAGTCTGATACCAGACTGAGATTGCTTTTTGCGGGACCCACTGAACCTGAACCAGGTCATGCTGGCGTAGGAATTGAGATAATCTGACCACCATTATTGTCAACGTTGCAGCACGATGCTGCATACCTTTCTCAACCCTGTGCCGCTCATTCGATTTATTTCCCTCTTGCAGGATGCAAGGGCATCAGGAGCGCATAGTGAAAAAACTACTTCCAATTCTAACTCTGTCTATGGCTGCAGGCTCAGCATGGGCAGCGACAGATACCCTAACCGTCTATACCTACAGCTCTTTTGCTTCTGACTGGGGACCGGGCCCGGCGATTGAAAAAGCCTTCGAGGCCGAGTGCAACTGTAACCTTGAGTTCGTGGCGCTGGACGACGGCGTCTCCATCCTCAACCGTCTGCGCCTTGAAGGCAGCAGCGCCAAGGCCGACATCCTGCTGGGTCTGGACAATAACCTGATCAGCGAAGCAAAAAAAACCGGCCTGCTGGCAACGCACAGCGTCGATACCCGCAGTGTCACCCTGCCTAACGGCTGGAACGACGATACCTTTGTACCGTATGACTACGGTTACTTTGCATTCGTTTATGACTCAGAAAAACTGGCGACACCGCCGAAAAGCCTGAAAGAGCTGGTTGAGCGCAAAGATCTGAGCGTGATCTACCAGGATCCGCGCACCTCGACACCGGGCCAGGGCCTGATGCTATGGATGAAGTCGGTCTACGGCGATAACGCCTCTGAGGCATGGCAGCAACTGGCGAAGAAAACGGTCACAGTCACCAAAGGCTGGTCGGAAGCCTACAATATGTTCCTCAAGGGCGAATCTGATCTTGTCTTGTCCTATACGACATCACCGGCCTACCACATCATTGCCGAAAACAAGAACCAGTACAAAGCCGCAGACTTCAGCGAAGGCCACTACATGCAAGTTGAAGTGGCGGCCAAGCTGAAAAGCAGCCCGAACCAGAAACTGGCCGATCAGTTTATGGCCTTTATCCTGACGCCGGCGTTCCAGTCAGTGATCCCGACAGGTAACTGGATGTACCCAGTCACCAAGCAGCCCCTGCCTGAAGGGTTTGAGCAACTGACTCTGCCTGCCAAGTCATTGGAATTTGGTGCCGAGGAAGTGGCTGCCGAGCGTCGTGGATGGATCCGAGAATGGCAACACGCCCTGACCCAATAATGGCCGCCCTCCTTTGAATACACGCGTTACCCAAACTTTGCCCGGCATGATCTCTGCCGGGCTTATTGTCGCTCTGGTACTGAGCGCCATTCTGGCCCTGATCAGTCAGGCCAACGAGCTAAATCCACTGCAAATCTGGCGGGACCCTTATCTGCGCCATGTCTCCGGCTTTAGCTTCTACCAGGCTCTGCTATCAACCCTGCTGAGCATCATCCCGGCTATTCCGACTGCCTATGCCCTGTCACGGCGCCAGTTTCCCGGCCGGGGCTTGTTGCTGCGTCTGTTTGCGATGACACTAGTACTGCCAGTACTGGTAGCCGTTTTCGGCCTGCTGACTATCTATGGCAAAAGCGGCCTGCTGGCTGGGTGGCTCAATGCCTACGGCCATTCCATGCCCTTTTCAATCTACGGCCTGAACGGCATCTTGCTGGCCCATGTCTTTCTCAACTACCCGCTTGCAACTCGCCTTTTGCTGCAAAGCCTGGAGGGGATCCCGTTCGAGCAGCACCAGTTGGCAACGCATCTGGGGATTAAGGGCTGGAGTAAGTTCCGTTTTATCGCCTGGCCACGGATCCGCCAGCAACTGCCGCATGTTATCGGCCTGATTTTTATGCTGTGCTTTACCAGCTTTGCGGTGATCATGTCACTGGGCGGCGGCCCGAAAGCCACAACCATCGAGCTGGCAATCTATCAGGCGCTTCGCTATGACTTTGACTTGGCTGGCGGAGCCATTCTGGCCCTGTGGCAAATGCTGATCTGCAGCAGCCTGGTACTGTTTACCCAGCGCTTTGCCAAGCCCCTGCCAACCCTTAGCGGCTCAACCACCCAACGCCCTCTCAACCAGTTTGACAACTGGCAATCAAAGGCCTGGGACGGACTGTGGATCGGTTTTGCCCTCTTGCTGGTGATCCCGCCGCTGCTGGCAGTGATCGGAGCCGGGCTCAATCGCCAGCTCCCGAGTTTGCTAGCCGAGCCTGCGCTATGGCAGGCAATCCTGAACTCACTCAAAATTGCTGCGCTATCCTGCCTGATAGCCCTTGTCAGTGGTATCGCTATTTTACTCACCAGCCGCCAATGGCGACTGCAACAAAAAAACTTACCGGCAGACGGTATTGAGCTGCTCGGCACAATCATCCTGATCACCCCGGGGCTGGTGCTCAGTACCGGCATTTTTCTGCTCCTGCGTCAGTACACCGATGCGTTTGCTGCCGCCTTCTGGGTTATTGTCGGGGTCAACGCCTTGATGGCGCTGCCCTATGTGATCAAGACGCTGAGCCAACCAATGCTGCATGTTGCCCAGCAATATAATCCGCTGTGCCAGAGCCTTGGGATGTACGGGCTGTCCCGTCTGCGTCTCGTTGAGTGGCGCGCTCTGCGCAAGCCCATTGCTCAGGCACTGGCGACGGGCTTTGTACTGTCTCTGGGAGATTTGGGGGCCATCGCCCTGTTTGGCAGCCAGGGCTTTCAAACCTTGCCGCTGTATCTGTTCCAGCTACTTGGCAGCTACCAGATGGATGCCGCTGCCGTTGCTGCTCTGTTCCTGCTACTGCTCAGCCTGGGGATTTTTACCCTGGTTGAAAAATTACTGATCCGGACGCCATGATGCTGACCCTGAACCAACTCACCCACAGCTACGCCCAGCCAAACCAGCCTCGACAGGCTGACACTACCCGGCTCACCTTTGACCTAGAAGTCGAAGCCGGTGATATCGTCGCCCTGATCGGTCCGAGCGGTGCCGGAAAAAGTACCCTGCTGGCCATGGTAGCCGGCTTTCTTGCCCCCGACAGCGGCACGCTCACCATTGCCGGACAGACGATCGACCGTCAGCTGCCGTCCGAAAGACCGCTCTCGCTGCTGTTTCAGGATCACAACCTGTTTCCGCATCTAAGCGTGTTCGAAAATATCGGTTTGGGGCTTCACCCGGGACTCAAACTTAGCCAGGAAGACAAGGAGAACATTGTTGTAGCTGCCTCACGAGTCGGGATCCAGAAGTACCTTGATCGTCTGCCTGAGCAACTCTCGGGCGGCCAGAAACAGCGAGTAGCCCTGGCCCGGTGCCTGATCCGAAAAAGACCCTTGCTGCTGCTCGACGAACCGTTTTCGGCTCTGGATCCGGCACTGCGCAAAGAGATGCTGGAACTGGTTAAGACGCTTGCGAGGGAACAACAGACAAGCGTGCTCATGGTCACCCATAGCCCGGAAGATGCCCTCAAAATTGCCGGTAAGTGCGCGTTTATTTCACAAGGGAAGATCAGGGTTTTCGGCCCTACCAAGCAAATACTGGAAGAGCCGGAAGATAAAGAATTGAAGAAATATCTGGGTTGCTAGTAGCGAGGTTCGAGGCGTCCCCTCAAATCTCGCTACACAAATATTGGTTACAGGTTTTCTTCCGCAAATTCAGCCAACCGGCTGCGGACCACGCCGTTGAGATAAATGTTGGCACTGCCCTCGAAATTTTTAAAACGCTCAACGATATACGTCAAGCCCGAGGTGACCGGAGACAAATAGCTGGAATCAATCTGTGCCAGGTTACCGGAACAGACTATCTTGGTGCCCTCCCCGCAACGGGTAATAATGGTTTTGATCTGGGAGGCGGTTAGGTTCTGGCACTCATCCAACAGAACAAAGGCATTCTGAATGGAACGGCCGCGCATAAAGTTAATGGATTTGAATTGAATATTGGCCTTGTCGTAGATGTACTTCATTGAGCCATCGGTACAGACATCATTTTTGTGCAACGCTTCCATGGTATCGGTAACTGCCGCTAGCCATGGCATCATTTTTTCTTCTTCGGTACCCGGAAGATAACCAATCGACTCGGCAATTTCCGGTGTATTTCGGGTGACAAGGATCTTGTCATACATACCTTTTTCAATCACCTGCTCCAGGGCTGCCGCCATGGCCAGAATAGTTTTACCACACCCGGCCGGGCCGGTCAGGATCACCAGATCAATAGCCGGATCCATCATCGCATCCAGCGCCATACCCTGATAGACATTCTTAGGGTGGATCCCCCAGGCCTGGCGATGCATCAATCGCTCCTGGCCAATATCCTTTAGCGTCACCGTCTCACCGTCAATCGCATGGACCCGGGCGGCAAAATCCGATCCCTCGTCCAGTAGATATTGGTTGATAAACGGCATTTCAAACAGCTCGGACGGTAAGGTATGCAATGTCGAGCGCCCTTGGCTTTCTGACTGGCACTCGCCAACCCGTTCCCAGAAATCACCCGAGAACTTATGAAATCCTTTGGTCAGGAGTTTGACATCATCAATTAACTGATCAGAACGGTAGTCATCAACATAATAAACGCCGGCTCCTTTGGCCCGTAACCGCATATTAATGTCTTTGGTGACCAGTACCACTTCCCGCGGCGCGTACTCTGCCTGCAAGAAAAGTACCCCGTTCAGGATCCGGTTGTCTCCCGCCTTGTCGGCAAAGGCATGCACGGTCTCGGTCACTTCATAGTCGGCAAAGATGGCAATGGTTCCTTGATTCTCTCCCTGGTCAGAAAAAGGGATCCCGGCAGAAATCTGTTCGGGGGTGGCATCATGAAAGATATCTTCCAGCGCGCGAATCGCGATTCGGGCATCACGCGAGACATCCCGCTTGCTGTCCTTGATGCGATCCAGCTCTTCTAGCACTGTCATCGGAATAACGACATCGTGCTCTTTAAAGGAATAAATGGCGAGGGGTTCGTGAAGCAGAATATTCGTATCTAATACAAACACTTTCCGTTCAGCATCGTCCATAGGTACCTCCTTGGTAACAAGCAGACAGCAATTAATAATTGCTCTCATTCAGTAAGCGTATGCCAAATTAATGTGGTTACTATTAATGACCGGAGATAATTAAAGAATTGTGACAATCATGCCTAAAGATACTTTGGCGAATTCTGGTCACTTTCACCGTGACCTTACTCACAGCATGCAGTAACATTGGTCCCCTTTTTTACCGGTGCAGATTCTGGCTTACACTTAATCTCAGTGTAGTTCAAAAATGTTAGAGCATCGGTTTAGCATTCTCCTTAATATCAAATAATTAGAAGGTTTTAACCACTATGCCATTTGCTTTGGGTCAACGTTGGATCAGCGATACTGAAAGTGATCTGGGTTTGGGAACAGTCGTTGCGGCTGATGCCCGTACTGTCACCTTGATGTTCTCAGCCAGTGAAGAGAACCGCCTGTATGCACGAAATGATGCCCCCGTTACCCGCGTAATGTTTAATGTCGGCGATGTGGTTGAAAGCCATGAAGGCTGGTCTCTGAAGGTCGAACAGGTCGAAGAAGCCGGCGGCGTCTTCACCTACATCGGTACCCGTACCGATACCGATGAGGAAAATGTTCAGCTTCGCGAGATCTTCCTCAGCAACCAAATCCGTTTCAACAAGCCGCAGGACAAGCTGTTTGCCGGCCAAATCGACCGTATGGATCGCTTTGCCCTTCGCTACCGCGCACTAAAGAACCAGTACGAACAACATAAAAGTCCGTTGCGTGGCCTGTGTGGCATGCGTGCCGGCCTGATCCCGCACCAGTTGTACATTGCCCACGAGGTCGGTCGCCGCTATGCGCCGCGTGTCTTGCTTGCCGATGAGGTCGGTCTGGGTAAGACCATCGAAGCCGGTATGATCATCCACCAGCAGGTACTGTCTGGCCGTGCAGAACGAATTCTGATCCTGGTGCCGGAGACCCTGCAGCACCAGTGGCTGGTCGAGATGATGCGCCGTTTCAACTTGCACTTTTCAATCTTTGACGAAGAGCGCTGTGTCGAGGCCTATGCTGATTCGGCCAACCCGTTTGATACCGCACAGTATGTCCTGTGCTCGCTGGATTTCCTGCGCAAGAGCCGTCGTCGCTTCGAGCAAGCCCTCGAAGCCGACTGGGATCTGCTGGTTGTCGATGAAGCCCACCATCTGGAATGGAGCGAGGATGCTCCTAGCCGCCAATACCAGGTGGTTGAAGCACTGGCAGAAAAAAGTCCGGGCGTCCTGCTGCTAACCGCAACGCCAGAGCAACTGGGCCACGAGAGTCACTTTGCCCGCCTGCGCCTGCTCGATCCCGATCGCTTCTACGATTACGCAGCCTTCGTCGAGGAGGAGCGCCAGTACGCCCCTGTAGCGGATGCCGTCTCCCGCCTGTTATCGGGCGAGAAGCTCGATGATGCCGCCCAGAACAGTCTGACCGAGCTGCTGCCGGAGCAGGATATCGAACCGATGCTGCGGATCATCGAATCTCAGGATATCGATGAAGAACAGCAAAGCACGGCCCGTCAGGAGCTGATTGACAACCTGATGGACCGCCACGGTACCGGCCGGGTGCTTTTCCGTAATACCCGTGCCGCCGTCAAAGGCTTCCCGCAGCGTCACCTGAACATGTACCCGCTTGCTCTACCGAGCCAGTACCAGACGGCCATGCGTGTTGCCAGCATGATGGGTGGCAAAATGTCTGAAGAGCAAAAGGCAATCAAACTGCTGTACCCAGAGGACATCTACCAGGAATTCGAGGGTGAATCAGCGACCTGGTGGAACTTTGATCCACGCGTGAACTGGCTGCTGGATATGCTAATGGCAAACCGCAATGAGAAGGTACTGGTCATTTGCTCCCGCGCCCAAACGGCATTGACTCTTGAGCAGGCACTGCGCGAGCGTGAAGGGATCCGGGCAACCGTCTTCCATGAAGGCATGTCGATCATCGAACGTGATAAGGCAGCAGCTTACTTTGCCCAGGACGAGGCCGGCGCCCAGGTGCTGCTTTGCTCGGAAATTGGCTCGGAAGGCCGTAACTTCCAGTTTGCCAACCAACTGGTGATGTTCGATCTTCCGAACAACCCGGATCTGCTAGAACAGCGTATCGGCCGTCTCGACCGCATTGGCCAAAAGCGCGATATCGAAATTCATGTTCCTCACCTGCAGGGCACCTCTCAGGCCCTGTTGGCGCGCTGGTATAACGAAGGCCTCAATGCCTTCGAGGAAACCTGTCCGACAGGCCGCGCCATCTACGATGCATTCAGTAGCGATCTTATTTCCCTGCTGGCCAGTGATACCCATGACGGCGAAGCGTTAGAACAGCTGATTGAGCGCAGTGCGACAATGCACCGCGAACTGAAAGGCAAGCTTGAGCAAGGCCGTGACCGCCTGTTGGAAATTCACTCCAACGGTGGCGAGACGGCAAACGAGCTGGTTAGCCAAATCGCAGCCAAGGACGGGGATACCAACCTGGTCACCTTCGCCCTCGGCCTGTTCGATACCATCGGCCTGAACCAGGATGACAAAGGTGAAAATGCCATTGTCGTCACGCCGTCAGAGCACATGATGGTTGCCAGCTACCCGGGTCTGCCTTATGACGGCTGTACCATCACCTTTGAGCGAGAAACCGCGTTATCTCGCGAAGATCTGCACTTTATCAGTTGGGAACACCCGATGATTCAGGGCGGTATCGATTTATTGCTTTCAGAAGGTGTGGGCACAACAGCCGTTTCCCTGCTGAAGAACAAGGCACTTCCTGCCGGTACCCTGTTGCTTGAGCTGGTCTATGTCGTGGATGCGCAGGCACCGAAACAGTCCGGCATCGGCCGCTTCCTGCCGCAGACGCCAATCCGTATTCTGCTTGATGCCAAAGGCAACAACCTATCGGCGAACGTGGAGTTCGAAGGCTTTAACCGTCAGCTGAGCCCGGTGAACCGTCATCTGGCCAGCAAGCTGGTTAACTCGGTACAGAAAGATATTCACGTCCTGATCGAACATGCCGAACAGGCTGTCGCCAAAGAGCTGGTCACCGTGCGCGATACAGCCCAAGCCGATATGGAAGCTAACCTGCGTGCAGAGCTCGATCGTCTCCAGGCGCTGAAAGCCGTCAACCCGAACATCCGTGATGACGAGCTGGAGCTCATTGAGTCCCAGATCCAGGAGCTGACAGGCTATATTGCCAAAGCCCAGGTTCAGCTGGACTCGCTACGTCTGATTGTTGTCAGCCACGGCTAATACCCGCCAAGACCAACAATCATAGTGAAGCAACTCTAACGAACTAACCGCCTGGCAGCCCATCGCTGCCAGGCGGTTTTCTTTTTCCGCCTTTTTCCATACTCGAGGCTTGCCACCGTGCTATTATCCCCCGCTTCGAAATCAGTCAGCCCGAGCGAACCATGAAACCATTGCCTTTGCTGGACTATAATCCGCCCGTTGAGCCGTGGCTGGATGTTCTGCATCTCGACAACGATATTGTTGCCATCAACAAACCATCCGGTTTGCTTTCAAACCCTGGCCGTGATCCTATCCACCACGACAGCGTGTACAGCCGGGTACTTCAGGAATATTCCGAAGCGCATCTTGTTCATCGCCTGGATATGGCCACATCGGGCTTGATCGTGCTTGCCATCAACAAAGAGGCCGAACGTCACCTGCAGAAGCAGTTTCGCGAGCGCATGACAGAAAAAGTTTACTATGCCAGAGTCTGGGGCCATGTTGAGCAAGACAGCGGTACCGTTGACCTGCCGTTGATCTGCGACTGGCCAAATCGCCCGAAGCAAAAAGTCTGTTTCGACGACGGTAAGCCTTCGGTCACCCACTATCAGGTCATCGCCCGCGAAGACAACGCAACCCTAGTGCGCATGCGCCCTGTTACTGGTCGCTCTCACCAGCTCAGAGTCCATATGCTGGCGCTGGGCCACCCTATCCTAGGCGATCGCTTCTACGCCCATGAGGAAGCCCGGCAGGCCGCCCCGAGACTGCAGCTCCATGCCGCCGAACTGACCTTTGTTCAGCCCACCACAGAGCAACCAATGCACCTGTTCGCACCGTGTGACTTTTATCCGGGTGCACCTTGCAAGACTCTCCCGGATCAAGAAAATTAACCTCCGGGTTGAGATTGGCCCCAAAGTTGGTGTTAACTGATTGATACCAAAATCAGACCAACTTTGGAGCCTGCTGCCAGCCTATGGAAAACATAGTCTTTCTCGATCGGGACACAATTCCCGCCCATATCCAACTGCCTCAGCCGAATTTTAGCCACGAATGGCACCAGTACCCGGCAACGGCACCGCAGCAGGTCCTCAGCCGCCTGCAGCAGGCCACCATTGCCATCAGCAATAAAGTCGTGCTTGATACCAATATACTGAGCCAGCTTCCTCGCCTGAAGATGGTCGCCATTGCGGCCACCGGCACCAACAATGTCGATCTGGACTACTGCCACCAGCACGGCATTACCGTCAGCAATATCCGCGGCTACGCCTGCGACTCGGTACCGGAACATGTCATTGCCATGATGTTTGCCCTGCGACGGAACCTGATGGGCTACCATCAGGATATCCAGGCAGGCGTTTGGCAACAGAAAAAACAGTTTTGCTTTTTCACCCACCCAATCGGCGACATCAATGGCTCGACATTGGGGATCATCGGCAGCGGTAGCCTGGGACAGGCAGTCGCAAAGCTGGCACAAGCGCTAGGAATGAAAGTACTGTTTGCCGAACGCAAAGGTCAATCGAAGTGCCGAGAGGGCTACACCCCGTTTTCAGACGTTGTGGAACAGGCTGATATCCTGACGCTGCACTGTCCTTTGACGGCAGAGACAGCCAACCTGATAGGCCGGCAAGAACTGAGGCAAATGAAACCATCTAGCCTGTTAATCAACACCGGGCGAGGCGGCCTCGTTGACGAACAGGCGCTGGTCAATGCGCTTCAGCAGGGAGAAATTGGCGGTGCCGGTGTCGATGTCTTTACCGAAGAACCAGCCGATGACAGTAACCCGCTGGTTGCCCACGCCCATTTGCCAAATCTGCTACTCACTCCCCATGTAGCCTGGGGATCTGATTCAGCCATTCAGACTCTTGCCAATCAGCTTATCGACAACCTAAACCGGTTCGTTGAAGGGAAGCCACAGAACGTGGTTTAAGAAACACACAACTTCCTGTATGGGCTCAAAATCCCCCCCCCTTTTTTTCAAGGGGGGAAGGGGGCCAATATTCTTACTTTAACCCTTTCTCTTTGCGGATCAGATCATAGGCGGCCTGCAGTTGCTGGGTTTTCTCCTTAGCCAGCTCCATCATTTCCGGCGGCAGCCCCTTGGCGGCCAGCTTGTCAGGATGGTGTTCGTTCATTTGCTTACGGTATGCCCGCTTTAGCTCCTGCGCCGAGGCTGACTCAGAGACTCCCAGCAATTCATAGGCATCAGCAAGCTGATCCTTGGTAGGTGCCTGCCGGAACGCGCCCTGTTGCTGATATTGCTGGTTGAAGCCCCCCTGCTGAAAACGGAAAGCCGCTTCCTGCATATGCAAACGCTGCTCAAGCTGACGCTCAGAGAAGCCAAGACTACGGGCAATCACATACAGCAGTTGACGCTCGCTCGAATGCAGGCTGCCATCGGCAAATGCTGCCTGGATTTGCAGCTCAAGAAAGAACTGCAGAAGATCAGCCCTGCCAGCACAGCTCATCCGCACTTTTGCCAGGGTTTCCTCCAGCGGAAAGTCTTCCTCCTTGCCTTCCCGGAAAGCGTTTTGGGCCTGCCGGCGAGATTCGCCATGCAGGCTCATGCGGTCCATAATTGCACTGGCAACCCGGATTTCGTCTTCGGTAACCCGGCCCTTGGCCTTGGCCATATGGCCCATAACGGCAAAACCGGCATGGAAAAATTCCGCCTGTCGCTCGGCACTACCTGCCTGGCTGCTACCGAAACCGCCAAATCCGCCGCGAGTGTAAATTTTTGATCTGGCTTTATCGAACTTATGGCCCAAAAAGAGGCCTAACAACAAACCGAACGGCCCACCAAGAAGGAAACCAAAAAATGCGCCTAAAATCTTACCCCAAACCTGCATTCTCTACTCTCTGGTAATTTGCTAAATTTAGAAAATTTTTTTCTGATATATCCCCGACACAATAACGCGAAAAGATGCCGTCGGACAGAATTTGCATTATGATAGCTGTCATTTATCGGGAAAGCTTGTAAAAAGCGCCACCGATTCGTTTCTGATATGCGCTGAAACTTGAATACAGGAAAGTTTAATTAGATGTCATTAACCTCCCGCAGCTTATTGGCCACCATGATCAGCCTTGCGCTTTATGGTCCCGCAATGGCTTACGAAAACCCCGCACCAAGCGAAGATGTCAATGATGAGTCTGCGGCTGTCAATGGCAAAAATAGCGAACTGGAAATGGTTAGAGGCGTCTGTATTGCGCCTCAGGATATGCCAGAGGATGTCAACAACGAGCCCATCAAGGTCTCAGCCGACAAAGCAGAAGCCAAACCGAACCAGAAGCTCACCTACTCGGGTGATGTCGTACTGCAGCAAGGCAATCGTACCGTCGCTGCCGATACCGCAACTTTGCACCAGCCAGAAAATATCGTTACGGCTGAAGGCAACGTCTACTTCCATGACGGCACGGTAGAGGTCTATTCCGACCGTATTCAAAGTAACCTCGACACCGAAGACTCTGAAATGGATAACGCGGTGTACAACATGACCTGTGAAGCAGGACGTGGCGAGGCCGAGCGAATTACTAAAAACGGTATCTCCTACTACCGACTGAAAAATGGCACCTACACCACCTGCCCGCCTGGCGACAAGAGCTGGCAGTTCTCGGCTACCAGCATCGAACGTGAAAGCGACTCGCCGTTTGCCGATTTATATAATGCCCGCTTTGAAGTCGCTGATGTGCCGGTATTTTATATGCCATACTTGCGGGTACCCGTCGGTGACGAACGTCTGACCGGTTTCCTCTATCCGTCACTGAGTTATGGCTCTCGCGATGGTTTTGAGCTGGAAACGCCGTTTTACTGGAACATCGCCCCCAACTACGACATGACCATTACCCCAAAGTACATGAGTAACCGGGGCCTGCAGCTTAATTCGGAGTTTCGTTACCTGACCGAAGCGGGCAGTGGCAGCTTAAGTGGCGAATATCTTGGTGATGATAAAAATGCCGCAGACAAAGATGCTCGTTGGGCTTTCAACTGGTCGCACGGCGGTACATATAACCGACACTGGCTGTTTGATATCGACTATAGCAAGGTCAGTGATGTCACCTACTTCTCCGATATCGACTCCAGCATTGGCGAGCGCGAAGACAACAACTTGCTTCAAAAGGGCGAGGTTTCCTATCGTGACCTGTACTGGGACTCGACATTGCGAGTACGTGACTTCCAGCCTTTGACGCTGGGGGTGTCTTCCAACTATCGCCTGATGCCACAGCTGGAGTTTAACTATTATCGCCCGAATATGGGCTATGGGCTGGATTTCAATCTACACAGCCATGTCAGCCGTTTTGAAAACGATGCCGCAGAGAAACCCTCTGCCGATCGTGTTCACCTCGAGCCAACGTTAACTCTGCCGTATTCAACCCCTTGGTGGTCTATCACCTCCGAGGCCAAACTGATGTATACCTACTATAATCAGGACTTCGACAGCAGCGTAGCCGGCCTGGAAACACTCGAAGAAACCGCAACGCGTTCTATACCAAGTATACGGATCCACAGTGGCCTCTATCTGGAACGCGATGCCCTGTTATGGGGCGAGAACTACACCCAGAGCCTGGAGCCTCAAGTGCAGTACCTGTTTGTCAAAGATGTCGAACAACAGGATATCTTTGGCAGCTATGATACAACGCTGCTACAGACAGACTATTACGGCCTGTTCCGTGATAAACGCTACTCCAGCGTCGATCGCATTGCCGCGGCCAACCAGTTTACCGTCGGGGCCAGCACCCGCTTCTTTGACGAAGATTTTGTCGAGCGCTTCAACCTGTCATTCGGTCAGATTTTCTACCTCAATGACGCTGGCCGTAACCTGACCGAAGACAGTGAGTCAACACCGAACTATTCGGCGACAGCCTTCGAATCTGATTTTAACTACGATGACTGGCTCTTCTTCCATGGCGGGCTTCAATATGATGCCAGCAAGCGGGAAATGCAGCTAGCCAATGCGGCTATGGAATATCGCGAGAACGCACTCTTTAGTCAGCTAAACTATCGCTATGTCTCGAAAGATTATATCAAGCAAAGCCTGCCTGATAATAACCAGATAGATAACTACACTGAAGACGGGATCTCGCAGCTCGGTTTCTCGGCTGGCTTCCCTGTCTATGGTGGCCTGAGCCTGCGTGGTGACTATTACCATGACTTGACTGAGAACCAGATGCTGGAAGGCCAGATCACTCTGAACTACCGCTCTGCCTGCTGGATGATCAGCCTTGGCTATAACGAATACCTGATGTCGCGCAGCAACGTAAATACTGCTCCGGCTGAATATGAGCAAAACTTCAGTATCTCGTTCAGCCTGCTGGGACTAGCCGGTGTTCCTGCAGTAGGCGCAGCAACAGCCAGCGGTAACGCAATTGCGTACGGTAGACCGTTCTATCTCAACAACTAACAGGCGTCGTGGCATTTGGCCACGATGTAAGCCGATTTAACGCGCCTCAGCGCATAATGGAAAGATGTATGAAAAAGTGGAAGTCTTCACTGCTAGGCCTGACCCTATGGAGCCTGGCTGCCGGCAGCATTGCTGCCCCGCGAGAACTTGACAAGGTTGTGACTATCGTCAACGACAGTGTGATCCTGCAAAGTGACGTTGATGCGATGCTCAAAACCGTCCAGATGAATGCAGCCCGTCAAAACCAGCCGTTGCCGTCGAGCGATATCCTGTCTGAACAGGTCATGGAAAAGCTGATCATCGAGACGCTTCAGCTTCAGCAGGCACAGCAGTTCGGGATCCGAATTGATGATACCCGCCTTGATCAGGCTATCAATCAAATCGCCGCTGAGCGCAATATGACCGTAGCCCAATTACAGCAAATGCTTGTCGACAATGGAATTAGCTTTGCCGTATTCCGCGAGCAGATGCGACGTGATATTACCGCCAGCGAGGCGAGAACCATTCAGGTTCGCCGACGGATTAATATCTTGCCACAGGAAGTCGATACCCTAGCCGAGCAGCTCGAAAAGCAGACCCAGCAAGGCGTCAGCTTTAACATCAGCCATATTCAGCTACGCGTAAGCGAAGATGCCAGTTCGGCCGAGAAGAGCGAGGCATTGTCTCAGGCGACCCAGCTAGTCAAAGAGCTCAACAACGGCGCTGACTTTGCCAACCTTGCCTATAGCTATTCCAAGGGGCCTAAGGCTCTGCAGGGTGGTGAATGGGGCTGGATGCGCAAGGAAGAGATGCCGACCATCTTTGCCGACCAAATCAAATCCGGCGGAAAAGGCGCCATTATCGGTCCGTTCCGCAGCGGTGTGGGCTACCACATTCTGAAAATCAACGACGTTCAGGGGCTGGAAACCATTTCTGTTACCGAGGTGAATGCACGCCATATTCTGGTGAAAACTTCTGTGATCATGAGCGACGAAGGGGCCCAGCGCCAGTTAGAAAAAGCGCGCCGCGCCATCCTTGCCGGGGAACAGAGCTTTGCTGATGCGGCACAGGCACTCAGCGTCGATCCGGGCTCGGCCGCAAACGGCGGTGAGCTGGGCTGGCAAACACCTGATATTTATGTTCCTGAATTTAAAGATAAAGTGGAAACACTCCCAACAGGCATGATCAGCGAGCCGTTCAAGACCGTTCACGGCTGGCACATTGTGGAAGTGATTGAACGCCGTGATGTCGATCGTACTGATGCTGCTGTCAAGAACCGAGCATACCGTATCCTCTTCAGCCGTAAATTTAACGAAGAAGCTCAGGCCTGGTTGCAAGAACTTCGCGCCGGTGCCTATATCGAACAACCGGAAAACGCCAATGACCAAGGTTAAACGTATAGCAATAACTCCTGGTGAGCCTGCGGGAATTGGTCCCGATCTGGTGCTTGCCCTCGCCCAGCATGACTGGCCCCATGAACTGGTTATTTGTGCTAACGCCCAGCTTATGGTAGAACGTGCAGCCCAGTTGGGATTGCCACTGACTGTTGTTGACTATGATCCGGCGCAACCGGCCCAGCCTCACAAGGCCGGGACCCTGGTTATCGCCAATCATGAGCTAAAGGCTCCAGTCAAGGCCGGAGAGCTGAATGAGCTCAATGGCCACTATGTCCTTGAGACTCTAGGCCTGGCAGCCGATGGTTGTATGAGCGGCGAATTTTCTGCGGTAGTGACCGGTCCTGTGCATAAAGGAGTCATCAACCGTGCCGGGGTTGCCTTCAGCGGTCATACCGAATTTTTTGCTCAGCGTTCAGATACCGCTCAGGTCGTCATGATGCTGGCAACCGAAGGGCTCCGAGTGGCACTTGTGACGACTCACATCCCGCTGGCTTATGTGTCCAAGGCCGTCACAGAGGCACGGCTGCAGCAGGTTATTCGTATTCTGCACGCCGACTTGGTCAGCAAATTCGGTATAGAACAACCTAAAATTTATGTCTGCGGCCTCAACCCGCATGCAGGCGAAGATGGCTGTTTGGGAACGGAAGAGATAGACGTGATCTCGCCAGCTCTTGAGCAACTTCGCCAACAGGAAGGTATGGATCTTGTCGGCCCCTTGCCAGCAGATACTATCTTCCAGGAAAAATATCTGGCCGATGCTGATACAGTGTTGGCCATGTATCACGATCAGGGGCTGCCAGTGCTTAAATTCAAAGGCTTTGGCAAGTCAGTCAACATTACGTTAGGCCTGCCCTTTATCAGAACCTCAGTAGATCATGGTACCGCACTGGAACTCGCAGGTACTGGACAGGCGGACACGGGTAGCCTTTGGACAGCGCTATCACACGCCCTCGAATTGGTAGAAAAACAAGCATGAGCAGCGATCAAGTCCACCTAGGTCACCGCGCCCGTAAGCGCTTTGGCCAGAACTTTTTGAACGACCCATACATCATTGATGGCATTGTATCGGCTATCAATCCTCGACCAGGTCAAAACCTGATTGAGATCGGCCCAGGTCTTGGTGCCATCACAGAGCCAGTAGGTAAACTGGTTGATAAATTCTCTGTGATCGAGCTTGACCGCGACTTGGCAGAACGTCTTCGTAATCACCCGGATCTAGCAGATAAGCTAACTATCCACGAAGGCGATGCGATGCGTTTCGATTTCACGCAGCTGATCAAGGAAAACAATAAGCTACGTATTTTTGGTAACCTGCCGTACAACATCTCGACACCACTGATCTTTCACCTGCTGTCATTCCACCAGCACGTTGAAGACATGCACTTCATGCTACAAAAAGAAGTGGTTAACCGTCTGGCAGCCGGTCCGGGCAGTAAGGCGTATGGTCGTCTAACTGTGATGACCCAATACTACTGCCGTGTTATGCCTGTACTGGAAGTGCCGCCTGAGTCATTCAAGCCTGCACCAAAAGTAGATTCAGCAGTAGTCCGTCTAACACCATATGAAACCTTGCCGCATCCATGTACTAACCTTAAGTGGTTAGACCGTGTTTGCCGTGAAGGCTTCAACCAGCGTCGTAAGACAATTCGCAACTGTTACAAAGCACTAATGAGTGTTGAGCAACTGGAAGAGTTGGGGATTAATCCGGGTATGCGTCCTGAAAATCTCACCTTGGAGCAGTTTGTTGCTATGGCAAATTGGCTGGATGCCAATCACACCCCATCAAAATAATTGATTAGATCATCAGGGCTTGGCTGTAATACTAGGCGGGCCCTGACGAGCTGCCTACGAAAGGAAGCAAGACATTGACGACCAAGGCTATCCCCACAATCAAGTGCAGAGTAGTGACCCACTACATCGAAGATCAATCAGAACCAGAAAACCAGCGCTATGTGTTCTCATATACCATTACTATCCGAAACCTGGGTAATGGTGAGGCACAGCTACTCAATCGCCACTGGCTGATCACGGACGCCAATGGCAAAAAACTGGTTATTGACGGTGAAGGCGTTGTTGGCGAGCAGCCGAAAATTGCGGCCAATGAAGAATATACCTATACCAGCGGTACCATTATCGAAACCCCACTCGGGGTCATGCAAGGTCACTACGGCATGGTCAATGAACAGGGAGACGAGTTCAAGGCCGAAATATCGCCATTTAGACTCTCTATTCCCAATCTTCTTCACTGAGGTTTGCTATGTCGACCTACCTTGTCGGTGATATTCAAGGCTGCTTTGACGATCTCTGCGATCTACTTGAACAGGCCAAGTTTAACCCGCAACAGGATGAATTATGGCTGTCAGGCGATCTCGTCGCCCGAGGCCCAAAATCACTGGAAACACTACGCTTTGTCAAAGAACTGGGCGACAGGGCAACCACCGTTCTCGGCAACCATGATCTTCACCTGCTTGCCGCCGCCAATGGTCTTGCCAAGGTAAAGAACCGGGATAAAGTCCAACCGATCCTAGATGCACCGGACTGCGAAGAGCTCCTCGAGTGGTTACGCCGGCAGCCCTTGCTTGCCGAGCACCCGCAACACCCTTTGGCCATGGCCCATGCCGGTATTTCTCCCCAATGGGATCTGACGACAGCCCGCCAACAAGCCAGAGAGGTCGAGGCCTGCCTGCGAAGCGATGACTATCTATGGCTGCTGAGAAACATGTACGGTAACGGTCCTGATTACTGGACACCGGATCTTAGCGGGATCGAACAGTACCGCTACACGATCAATGCCTTTACCCGGATGCGTTTTTGCTATCCGGACGGCAGACTCGATATGGACTGCAAGCTCTCGCCGGATCACCCTGAAACCGGACCGCTTCAGCCTTGGTTTGAACTACCAAGACAGCAACCACTCGGCAAAAAGGTGATCTTCGGCCACTGGGCGGCGCTTATGGGTCATGAGGACCAGCAAGTCATAGGGCTGGATACAGGCTGTGTCTGGGGTAACAGCATGACACTGCTGCGCTGGGAAGACGGAGCCAGGTTCGTCAAACCCTGCCCGGTTCACGCTGAATAAACGACATATTAAAAGGCCTGGTTACCACCAGGCCTTTTTAGTTATTAATAATGTGCCGTCCTGAGATAAGTTGACACTTTGGAGACTTATCAATGAACTCTTCAAATAAAACAGTCGCAAAGCGCTCTCAGCGAGATTACACAATGGGCTTTAAATTAGCTGTTGTTGCCCAANTGTGCCGTCCTGAGATAAGTTGACACTTTGGAGACTTATCAATGAACTCTTCAAATAAAACAGTCGCAAAGCGCTCTCAGCGAGATTACACAATGGGCTTTAAATTAGCTGTTGTTGCCCAAGTTGAAAAGGGCGAGATGACATACAAGCAGGCCCAGGCTCACTATGGCATTCAAGGGCGAAGTACCGTTCTTGTCTGGCTCAGAAAGCATGGTAAGTTGGATTGGTCGAAGCCAATAGAGCACTCTCCAATGTCTAAATCCAAAGAAACACCTGCC
>NZ_MJIL01000064.1 GCF_001939735.1 Photobacterium proteolyticum | reverse complement strand
TGATTAAAAACAGACAGCTCGACAACCCTGAAGGCTTATCTGTTTGGGATGAGTTCTACGCGCTTGCAGCCTAGTTGCATCCAGAATCAGTACATTTGTACTTCGGCATAATTTTGCGACACAACCGCAACCGGGTAACAAGCCATAGTTATTCACCGTATGGTACGGTATCGGGTGACGACTTTACCGTACAACCATTTGGTATGTCGACTAAGCGAAGTGATTTTACCAGTGGCTTAGTGTATTTTGGCTACCGCTTTTATATGCCCAACTTAGGACGTTGGCTAAACCGTGATCCATTGCAAGAGGCCGGTGGGATTAATCTTTATGCGTATGTAAATGGTGGACCGCTAGGATATGTAGATCCGGATGGGCGTTGGTCTGTCAGTTTAAGTGTATATCGTGGTATTGGAATGGGAGCTACGTTTGGTTATAACCCGAATAACGGGAGGGTATTTGGTAAGTTTCACGCAGGTGTTGGAGCTGAGACTGGTTGGAATATAGACCCTAATGATAATGGTGATGAAGCTCGGCAGAAATGCGCAGGTAGATACGATATTTCGGCTGGTACTGAAGCCGGTTGGGGTGTTAATGTTGGTCCATATGGAGTAGGTGCTACAGTTAAAGGAGGAGACGATCTTAATGGTTTATTTAATGTTGGACCTAAATTAAATATCAAAGAAATGAAGGTTGGGACTGGAGTTGGGGCTCATGTTAGTGCCGTTAATAATTTTAGTATAGCTATTTATTAATCTCTACTTTTCCTTCTGTGGAAGAATAACTAAACCCTCCGAGCTAAGGTGGGGTTTAAAATTTTATTTTTGAGGTTTTACTTATGTCAATTGATAGTGTAATTGGGTTTGTGCTTTCTGTACTCTTTGTTTTTTTCGTGTTATCAATGACTTTATGGCCAATTTTACTTAATTTTTATAAAGAAAAAGGGGAGAGCTTCCTCGTTAACTTTCTTGTTGTTTTTGACGGAAAAATTAAATTGACTAAAAAAGGAAAAAAATACAAAGGCTAGTTATATTTGTTAGTGTATTTTCTTTTTTTGTTTTGTTGTTATATTTGGTGCTGCATATAATTTACGTAATTAAGATGGGTTTTATACGGTTTTATTCTTAAAGTGTCAAAATGGAAACATAAGTTCATGGAAGATCTAATTGATAAAGTTTTAAAAGTTAGAGATAAGTATAATCACTTTATTGTTGTGATTGAAGACATACCTTTGGTGCTGAGAATTCTATGTGTAGCCTCATTTGTTTTAGGTGTTATTCAGTTTTTCTCTTTATTTACCCCGTCACTTTCACCTTATATTGGTGAGATAAAAGTTAGCTCACCGATTTCAATGATGATATTAGGGGGAGTGCATGTATTTATAGCATTGGGAATCTTCAACCGGTGGACATTGGCAGGGATAATTGTTCCACTAATACCGATTTTCCATTATGGAATAATTTATTTTGAACTGAGGGAAACACGTACGATAGAATTGTCAGAGTTGTTAGCCAGCTGCTTAATATGGGGGACGGGATTCCTCGTGTATTACTTTATTTTTGGTGCTTGGAAATACTTTACTAAGCCACCATCATAGACTGGGCCTTAAGCATTAAGTTTCTTGTAAATCCCATCCAAGACTACTGTCTTTAATGGATTTTCTATGCTTCGATTTAACAGCGTTCTTCGATATATATTGAATGGGTTTGTCGCAAACAGGAGTGCTGAGTTATGATCTCCGTAAGTACTCATTACCTTTAGCATTATGACTATCAACTTTTCCGGTCGCCACTTTCCTTCCGACATCATCCTCCAGGTTGTTCGTTATTACGTTTCTTATAAGCTTAGCTACCGTGAAATCGAAGAGATCATGGCCGAGCGGGGTATTCATGCTGATCACTCAACCATCAATCCGGTGGGTCATTAAATACGACCCCTTGCTTGAACATCGGGCTCGTCAAAGAAAGAAGCCTGTCGCTGTTTCGTGGCGGATGGACGAGACCTACATTAACGTCAAAGGTCAGTGGAAGTATTACTACCGGGCCGTTGATAAGTACGGCAATGTTATTGATTTTTTACTGTGCGATCGCCGTGACGAGAAAGCTGATCGCGCCTTCTTCACCAAGGCAATAGGCCATAATGGCTTATCTGAAAAAGTGGTGTTCGATAAGAGTGGTGCCAACGCGTTAGCGCTGCATAATATCAACGTCCAGCTCTGGTTGACGTGGAGGATGCTCAATCTCATAGAAGTCTTTCAAGTGAAATACCTGAACAACATAGTCGAGCAAAGCCACCGGAAAGTGAAAGGCAAGATGCATCAGTGCCTGGGATGGAAATCTGATGAAGGAGCCAAAGCCACCCTCGCAGGCGGGTAACTGTGGTCGATGATTAAAAATGGACAGATCGACAACCCATCTGTTTGGGGTGAATTTTACGCGCTTGCAGCCTAATTGCATCTGGAAATCAGTACGCTTGTACATCAGCATGACTTTGCGACACAACCCTATTACCTCTTCATCGACCTCGAACCACGGTTAACAACCGCTTGATTGTACTGCTTCCAATTAGAGGTGCTGTACTTAACTTTGGTCATTATGCTTACTTATACGGTTATGAGTAAGATCTGATCCGTAAGTACAAAATTGGTTCAAAATGATTTAGGCAACAAAGCCGTTTTTTGTTCAACCTCGACCTTATGAGTTATAAAAAGTTTAGATTTCGCATCATTAATCTTTGATTTTATATCTTTATGTTTAATATTAATTAATATCTATGTCAGTATGGTCTTTCTTGTTGCAGAGACCTAGCCAAAATTTAGGGCCCACCAATTGAGCCTGATTACTTTACTGAGTCGCTTTAGTTTAGGCGGCTTTTTTTTGTCATAACATCACGGATTTTTGTTACCAATTTAACGTAACAGGCACTTAGCGAACAGAGGACGCAGCTGGGTTTCATTTTTTTATATTGGTAGTTTTGTACCTTTCGTTTTTCCTTTATGAGATATAGCCCTCGTTAATNATATTGGTAGTTTTGTACCTTTCGTTTTTCCTTTATGAGATATAGCCCTCGTTAATCCTTGTAGGGAGAAGTGGAGGCCACATTTTTGTTACAAAAGCTTATGATTCGAACTTTACTAATTATTGATAAGATTAAACTTAAACACTGCTCATTCTTTTATACTTTATGGTCTGATGGAGTTATTGAGCAAGTGGTTGTAAAAAATGGTCGCGTTGTTTTTTATCGGTGAACTCCTTTAGTTGAACATAACGCCCGTAAACCAAATCGTAGGAAGGTCGCCCAAGGCGGCCTTTCTTGTCTCTGTCTGTTACACGATCATGCCAGTTAGATTTAACATAACAGGTACCTGTTTTCGATAGTGTGATGTTACGCCTTTACCGCTGTTTGATAGACCTGAACGTAATGTGAATTAGGGGTTAACTAAGAATTAAGCTGTGTTCTGTAAAATACAGATTAAAAGAAAATAGTAATCAATAGTTAGGGCTGTATATGAACATTCAAAATTTAGTCGAACAAACAAAAGAAAAATAAATAACATTCGGGGGGACAAAAAGAAATCTGTAGCCGCCGTGGCTTTGTTGCTTAAATCGATGGAACTAAATCAAGAAACTACGATCTGATCGGTTACACCCATTAATCGTCGTAGCCTCATGCCTAAACCTCGTTACAAAACAACTAACTGGAAGCAATACAATAAAGCCTTAATCAACCGTGGTTCTCTGACCTTTTGGATTGATGAGGAAGCGATAGCCGAGTGGAAGCAAAACATACAAGGCAAGCGTGGTAGACCTCGCCGATTCAGCGACTTAGCCATTACTACCGCACTGATGATGAAACGCATTTTCTCTATGCCATTGAGAGCGCTGCAAGGTTTTCTAGACTCCGTATTTAAGCTGGCTAACATCCCGCTTGTTTGCCCACACTACACCTGTATAAGCCGCCGAGCTAAGGAAGTGGAGGTTTCCTTTAAAACCAAAACCAGAGGAGCAATACAACATCTGGCAATTGATGCCACTGGCCTCAAGGTTTATGGCGAAGGTGAATGGAAGGTCAAGAAGCATGGTACAGATGGGGAGCGAAGAGTTTGGCGTAAGCTGCATATCGCAGTCGATACTAGCACCCACGAAATAGTCGCAGCAGAATTGAGTCTATCTAACGTAACCGATGCCGAACGGTTGGCACCGTCACTTTCAGGCAAATTCTGTAAAAGACCGACGCGTTTTATCATTTGTTAGGCTAGGAAAAGAGGTCTTCCGACGGCTGGAATATCACATCAACGATTCAGCAATTCGTTGGGCGCAATCCACCCTAATTCTAATGGCAAGGAACAATTATCGTGCGTAAATTATGTGGGGATCCGCCAGCGCCTGGGATAAGGTGCGCCACGATGAACTCACCAAGCCCACTTAACTCCATACCAAAAATGCCGAGTGTAACGCGTCACCTTGATACCTTTGTTAAATGCGAACAAGCCACTGATATGTATAGATTACTTATCCACATCATCAAGTATGGAAGTGTTCGAGTTAAAAGAGCCTGTTCCGTATTTTTGAGCTACACGATTATATTTTCGGCTGTTAGCTATGTAATCAGCGTACCCCTCTTCACGATGAAACTGGGAACTACTGAGTTCATTACAAAAAATCGAATAGGCTAATGTAATATCTTTTGACTGAAGTTGAGCCCTTTCAATCGCATAATCGACTTCATCAATTGAATACTTGTCCTTATCTCCATAAAACAACAGCCAAGGTATAAGCCTTGCTGAAATTTTCCTTGCCTTACGATTGAACAACCATGATTCAAACCAATCAAACATATACTTTCCAAAACCCAATAAATCAAAAAGGTACGAAGACTAAGCATTTAGACATAATGACTCCCCATGAGGTGCTAGCCTCCGCTTCGTGGGTTAGCAATAACAGCCAGAGCCATAATATATGTGACAAAATTACATATACGGGAGGCTAGCATGACTAAACATAGCATACTTTTCATCGGCTTAGACACGCACAAAGATTACACTGAAATCGCCTATATCAATGAAGGGCGAACAAGCCAGGCAATGCACCTAGGGAAAATCGCCACCAACAAACAAGCATTTACGAAACTTGTCCGACAGTTCCAATCCAAGCACCCTGGTTCAACACTCTATTTTGTTTATGAAGCTGGCCCTTGCGGCTATTGGATTTATCGCCATCTCTGCAAGTTGGGGCAAGACTGTTTTATTGTCGCACCTTCACTCATCCCGAAGAAACCAGGCAACCGTGTCAAAACCGATAAACGCGATGCTATTATGCTCGCTAAGTTATTAAAAATGGAGATGCCGACCCTATTTTTGTCCCCGAACCTGAAGACGAAGCTGTCCGTGATTTATCTTGATGCAGGGAAAGTGCCATGCATGATCTCAACGATGCTAAATACCGATTAAAAGCCTTTCTACTTCGTAACCATGTTCATTATCAGGGCACCGATAATTGGTCGATAAAGCACTTACGTTGGCTCACACAAATCATTCTTCCTCACCCGGCCCAACAAATTGCTTTACAGGAAATGATTCAAACTATTTCAGAACGCATGGCAAGGGTCACTCGTATCGATAACGAATTAACTCATGAGATAAAAACATGGCGATACTATCCCGTGGTGAAAGCAATTCAAGCTATGCGCGGCATCCGATTACTGGTCGCTGCTGGAGTCATTGCTGAACTCGGAGATCTCAATCGATTCGACCATCCCAGTAAACTCATGAGCTATTTGGGTCTCATACCCAGTGAACACTCCAGTGGTAATTCTCGGCGGCTGGGCGCTATCACCAAATGTGGCAATCACCGAGCTCGGCGATTACTCGTTGAGGGGCACATAGCTATCGGCATCCTGCTAAAATCTCTGCTGAAATGCAGCAAAGGCAAGAAGGTCTCAGTAAAAAAATCATTGATATTGCTTGGAAAGCACAACTGAGACTCTGCCGACGATATCAGCGATTACTTCAACGGGGAAAAAATCATAATCTTATTGTTACCGCCATCGCCCGAGAAATGATTGCATTCATTTGGTCGATCACACACGAGGTTGTCTTATCCCCCGTCGATCTTAAACAACGATTGGTAAGGATACCTAAATGACAAAAATTGAGTTGGCGTATCAGGTCAGGCCGCGATTAGTGGTGCAACCTCCGGCAGGCGTTGGCTGGCTGTTACGATAAGTAATAGATCCACGAGCATAGACTGAAGACCGGCAGCACGACGTAATAAGTAAGGTAGGCAAGGCTGATTGCCACAATCAGTAACCCACGAATACCAGCATGTTAATCGTCGAAATTACTGGCTTCATCTGATGCGTTAACTCATCTCTTTCACAGACATTATGGCTCTGGCTTTGCTCGAGTTAGATTTTGCACACGCTGCTTGACATAGGGAGTCATACCAACGCCAGTCATAAGGTGCGCCCCAATGTACTCACAAAGCCAACTGAACTTCATACCAAAAATGCCGAGTGTAAAGCGTCACACTTGATGGCCTTGTATGGTTCTCAAGTTACACCTTATTTGCTTCTTGATAGCTAGAATGGATAACAGTGCAGTAATTAAAAGTGCATAGTGCACTCGAAGCTCCCTTTCTATAATCAGCACATTTCCCTACTTCAGGTAGTATGTGATTCATATTGAGCATTTTATACCTTGCCGCATGGAAAGACACATTAAACGCAGAAGCAAACCCAATGAACATATCTCTTTGATTACTATTCAGATAATAATTAAGACAGCCAGCGGAGCAATTTGCTTCAGCTGATTCATCACTTGATGGTGAACATTTTTTGTCTTTTCTTGTGAATAAGGCTGGATTGCGACTTCTTTCCCCAATGATTGATACAACCTGATTTATACTTGCCTTATTCGGACCTCCTAGATCAATAATTTTCTCATCTAGGCCTTTATCGACTGCCTTTGCCATTTCTAAACAATACGAAATAGAGTCATCATAGTTGACCCCAATAGCCTCATTAATTGTTTGTCGAACAACATTTTGAGGAGCAACTTCACTAAATCTTTCAAATGAACTTTCACATCCTTTTCGAATTTGATTTAAATCCAATGCATATGCACTAAAAGTCAACCAAAGTCCAAATATAGCAATTATAGAAATATACATTTTCTTCATTTTTCTCATTCCTTGTGAAAAACCTAACGCCAGGCACTTACGAATCCCCACAAAATACCTTTGTAGTTCAATAAGTAGACACGCACCTTGCCTTCTGATCTAATGAATTCACCACAAACACAAAAGATTGAAAGCAAGATGCGTGATATTCAAATACTACACGAGTCGCTGGAAAATCAATGCCCTAACATTCACAAAAAGAGACTCCAATCACTCATGGACTCGGTGCAATCATTGCTTAGCAATGATGCACTTACACTTACTTTGCTAGGGCGCTCTCTTCCTTCAAAGGCCAAAACGAAACACTGTATTAAGGGTTGTGTCGCAAAATTATGCCGAAGTACAAATGCACTGATTTCCAGATGCAACTAGGCTGCAAGCGCGTAGAACTCATCCCAAACAGATAAGCCTTCAGGGTTGTCGAGCTGTCTGTTTTTAATCA
>NZ_MJIL01000063.1 GCF_001939735.1 Photobacterium proteolyticum | reverse complement strand
TAGGTTCATCTGGTGATACAGATGGTTCACTCATTAAGCGGTGAACAACGCTTCATACGACTTCAGGTCGCACGGGCATAAATGAGTTAGAAAATGGCAGGTAAAGTGTTAGATCAGGTCGAATCGTACCTGCCATAGTGTCAGTTCGTGTATGAACTAATACAGCTGATGGGTCTGTCACCCCCTTTATAGAAAAAGCACGCTAGAAACGGCCCCGCCAACGATTAAGCCTTAAAACCTCCAATTCAATTACTTCTCTGAAATAACGGGAATCCTATAATGAGTACTTCTAGCTCTTCCCTTTTTTACTTCAAGCAATCCATCCTCTGCCATCATTTTCAAAGCCTTACCGACCATACGAACATGATTATTGGCAATATCAAAGTAGCTACAAATTTCAGAAGCTTTCATCCACTCAAAATGGCGATGCTCCATATCAACATCAACAAAGCGGCCTTCTAGTACCTCATACCAATTACCTTTAAAGTTATGTTGCTGGTTCACCTTCGCAATAGCATCAAGCTCACTTGCTGACAGCTCCCATGACGCACCATTCTCATACATGGATTTAGCCTCAAGCCAGAGCTGCTTTAATTTGTCCGGGGCAATATGTGTAGTCCTACCATCTTGGTATTCCCATCCTAGAAGGTGGTTGACCGTTACCATATCTATGGCTTTCTCTAACTCTATGACGGCATATCGGCTTGAGCCCGTTTCATCTCTCAAAAACTCAGTGCCATTGACTGTGGCTATCAATGTAGTTTGACGCATCTTCTTTATGTCTGAACGCCCATAGGGAGGTCGAACACTATCATTGGCTTTTGTAATAAACGCCTTTAAGCTTCCTTGGCTATTTTTAGATGTTCGCTCCAACTCACCGAGCTCAACAATCCATGACTTTATACAGCTCAACAAGGAATCTTTATTATCCGGATTTAACTCCGCCCCCTCTAAAAATGAACCAGGGATAACATTAGCAAACCGACTGATAAATGCTGTCTTTTTAAATGACTGCCCACCTTGTAGGATTGGAACGATTTTACAGCTAAAGTGACTCTCATATAGCGCCGCTACACAAGCTACAAGCCACTTTGTCATTACGGCCTTGGCTATCCTCATATCCTTGGGATTCATTGCTTCAATGAGGCTATCGATGCGTTTGATACCATCCCATACTTCATTATCCAGATATGCCTTTACAGGGTGGTACTTATTACGTTCACACAGTGCCATCAAATGATCATCAATTACTGACTTAGGTAGCCCTGACTTCAGACATTCACTAATCAAGTAACTTCGCTTTGACTCCAAGCTAGAATCAACAGGTTTGCCATCTTTGAGCATCTCAAGCTCTAAGTTCATCGCATTCTGAGCCGGAATGTAGCCGAGATGATTTACTAGTGCCGCAAGGTTGGCACATGTACCAATAGGTTTGGCATTACTGTTTAAATCAGGGAAACTTAAAGAACCAGCAGCAATAACCATTTCCCCGCTAGTACTACTCGCTGGTTGCTTTGCTTCAGCTATCGCCTTAGCTACGTCATAGCCAAGCTGACGGTAGTCATCCCAATCAGTTCCTTGCTCTCCCGGCTTAAATGGCGGGCTTAGTACCAGCTCATTATCAATCGCAGCTTGTTTTGCCTTATCTATCCCTACTTTGTCATTATCAGCCATGAATACAAGTGGCAGTTTAAGCTCTCGCAGTGAATCAGCCACATTGGGAATATTTCCAGCATCAAACGCAACGACAACTAGCTGCTGTTTTTCCAAGGCAAGCCATACCGTTATCGCCGTAGCATATCCTTCGCATACATAGATCTCAGTAGGACTCTCTGCTAACAAGGTATGACTACAGCCTCTTTTTTTGCCATCTTTAAGATACCGCTTATCTCCACAATCGTTGATGAGCTGAACATTAACTAGCTTATCTCCATCGAATAGGGGAATTACAATTGAGCCAGCATCAAACAATACCCCGCCAGTAGTAACGGCATCTGATAGGACATTCACTTCAAAATTTTGTATTCCACGGCTTTCTAGATAGTAATGGTCCGTCCTTGTAAATCTAGACTCCCAGATTGATTGTGCTAAACATACTGCCTTGGCCTGCTTTTCTGCTTTGATATTTCCTTGGTTATTATCGAGTTGATTATGGCTGTAGACTTGCTCTCTTCGTGGTTGAAGATTGGCTGTTCCTATTAGTACTTCTGCTGCTTTCTTTGGATTATTTCCGCAAAGTTTAGTAACTAAGTTAAAGCAATCGCCTCCCCCGCAGTGACGACAATTGTAAAGCCACCTTCCATCACTGGTAATCCATGAAAAACGGTCATGGCCACCACAGTTAGGACAGACTCCCCCTTGATTTGCCCTAGGGGGTACAATTACCCCTAAAGCTTTAAGGGACTCAAATTCATTACCTCTTAGGTTCTGGCGTATATCATCAAAATTCATATACGCCTCCCATAAGGAGCGATAGCTCTTTCGATTTTCTTAAAATCATCTATTATCCCTTATGAGCTGGCGGCCTGACTTTGCCGAGACTAACCACCAGCTGAGAGGGCTTAGGACTAATGTTCTAAGCCTTTTTCTTTGACCAGTAATCTTCAATCTGTTCAGGCGTCATCCAAATCACATCAACGGGATGTGATAACACTTTCTTTGTCTTTGGACACGCAACCGTTTCATGCTTCAAGCTAAAGCTCAGCTTTAACTTGGTTAAAGCCGACACCAAGCTATGAAGATTACCAATGCCAATATAACGGCACATTCGAGTATCAAGCCTGTGACCATTGAGCATGGCTCTAATCACGTAATGAATTTGTTTTTCCCCAATCTTTGGCTCAGGCAATCCAAGATCTGAGCACTCATCTCTGTAAATCATGCTCATTCTGCCCCCTCAAGCTCAGACAACCACTGAGTATACGTTTCAGTCTTCCAGCCAATTGTTCGACCATTCATCTTGAGAGGTTGGGGGAACTTGCCTTCACGGACCCAAACCCAAAGGGTTCTGCGATCCTTATTAATCAACTTACAAACATCGGTAATGCTCAGCAGCTTAAAATCGTTCATTTCTGTCTCTCCTCATAAAAAACAAGTAAACGCAATGAGCTAATTGCGCCTTGATTTATCTAAGGGAGACTATAATCATGTGAGGCCCTCGTAATGAATGGTATGTATATACCATTCATTACGGACGTGGCGTTATTGACTGGGCTTCAAGACCAAATCGTACTTAAATGAACGTTTGGTCTTATAACCTTCTGGTCGGGTATCTACTTCCTTAACCCACTCTTTTAAGTAAGGTATACCTGGGGCATCAATCCCCTCTGAGGCTAAGTGTCCAGCAAGCTTTATGGCCAAACTTCGTCTTGAAATTAAGGGATAAGTACTAAGCGTCTGACTAGCAATAGATTGAACATCATCCTTACACTGGTACTTCACATTCAATAAACCAGTTTTCCTTTGACTAATAGATGCTGCCTCTCTCTGCACGGCCTTTTGGATAATTTCTTCAAGGTTACAAGCAAGGTTGAACCGTTCTACGTTTTTACCAAGAGCAAAAGCTATATTTAGCATTTCGTTTAAAATGACATTTTCTGGCTCATCAAATATTGGCTTGATTGCTTTCAAAGATGGCCTTATCGCTTTGACGCATGACCGTATAGTGTCAATATCATCATTAATATCATCAACATCCACTTCTCCCTCAAGAATTAGACGGCTAGCTTCGCACTCTATATGCTCCAGCCTTTTCTCAAAATCAGAATCATCAAAATCAGTTAACTTGGCTTCGGACGACAGTATGTTTTCAATGGCAGACTCCGCTTCTACTAACTTTTCATTAAGGTAATACCCCACACCAATCTCCTCTAAGTAAGAATCCAGCTCATCAGGGACATACCCTTTTTGTGATTTGATCAATATCCGACTCATACCTGGCCTACCTAAAATTTACGACAGTACAAAATTCATTTCTCGTTAGCTTTGTCAGCCAAAGGTTTAACGCGACTCGCTTCTTTTCGATATGCTGAGAACGGTTATAGATCGCCATCACACCTCCAAGAGAGTGACCTAATAGTTGTTCAACAACATAAGGCTCTACTTCCATGTCATTTAGAATCGTTGCGAATGTTCGGCGTAAGTCATGAAGTGTCCAGGACTCAACGTGCCCCAGCTTTTTACAAAGCGACCCGCCCCAACAGCTAACAGCTTCAGGGCGTTTTAACTCACCAAGTAAGTAACCTGTTTCTGATTGCTCAATAAGGGATTGAATAAATGGTTTTAACTCATTAGGTATTGGACGAACAATTTGTGAATCAGTCTTGCTGTTTGCTTTGGGTACTGTCCATAAACCAGTATCAAGATTCCATTCATCAATAGTTGATAGACGCACTTCCTGCGTTCTTGCTCCAAACACTACCAACAAGTAAACAAGCTGACGGTAATACCAATTGTGTTTGGTATCCTGAGCCCAACTCCACACGTCCATCAACTCAGACCATGAAAGAACACGATCCCTTTTGTTCTGATGCTCACCAACATCAGCTATGGTCAAATCATCCAAAGCGTTAGAAACGGCAAAACGACGTACACGGCAATACCTCAAAGCCTGCTTACAATTTTGTAAGATATAACCTGCGGCCTTGGGCGCTGCCCTATAGTGAGTACCATTAGAGATATCATCGAATACTTTGACCCAATGCCGAGTCTCACAATGTTCAAGCGGCAAGTGGCCAATAAATGGTATTACATGCCGATTAAACTGTGCCCGGTGCTTCTCATGGTTGGCTCGGTTCTTCGCTGCGTAATTCTCAAGCCAATATTCCAGGGCATCACGTACCGTTACCGCCTGTAACTGAATATCTTTCTTTAGCTGGCGTTGGACTTTTGGGTTATACCCATCAGTTAACATTACTCGGCACTCAACAACCTGCTCCCGAGCTTTGGCTAAGCTCATCACAGGGTATGTACCTAAAGCCAAATCCTGCGGCTTACCGTTGTATCGATATCGAAAGACGAAACTCAACGTACCAGTCTTTCGGTGATAAACAGAAAGACCATCTCGGTCGGCCAACTTGATAGGTGATTTATCGTGTTTCTTGCCATTTAAGGCTTTGAGTTTTGAGTCTGTTAACGCCATACCTTAGCCTTTTTTGGGGGTTATCCATGGAAATGAAACCCACAGTTAAACCCACACATTCTAATATACAAACTAAGATACTGCTGGACAAAGAACGACACAATACGCATAAAAAGCGTTGATATGAAAGGGATTAGCTAAACTAATCAAGATAATTTGAGACTAAGAAAAACAAGAAAAATGGAAATACGGCATGAACTAATTTTGGTTCACCCCGAACTGTCAAAGGCCTGACCTCGTGTCAGGCCTTTTCTGTTTTTAAGACAACACACCTTCTTCCGTGAACCATACTCCCTCTTTGTACGTATAAAGCTCTGATAACAACCAAGCAATAACAATGAGGGTTAACCAATGAAGACAGTACAACGCTTTCTTTCCTATTCACTGAGTGCTTTATTCCTGCTCACCCTATCAGGCCTGGCCGTTGCCACTCATCACGAAAAACCAAAGATCAACCTGGTTGAAGTTGCTGCCACCAACAGCGACTTCCAGACGCTGGTGATGGCAATACGTGCATCAGGCTTGAGCGGCACGCTGGAAGGGAAAGGACCGTTTACCATTCTGGCGCCGACCGACGATGCCTTCAACAAACTGCCAGAAGGGGCGCTGGCCGAGCTGCTCAAACCTGAAAACAAAGACCAACTCCAGGCCCTGCTCAAGTATCATGTCCTGCCTGGCGCCATCTCTTCCAAAGAAGTCGGCATGCTGAAACTGCCCAAGACTCTGGAGGGAGGAACTGTCACCATCGAAAATGGCGAGAATAGCGTTACCGTCAACGGTGCCAAGGTCATTGCCGGTGGTATTGAGGCCAGCAACGGTATTATTCATATCATCGATACCGTACTGATCCCGAAACAATAGCATCATCAAAAAAGCTTCGCCGAGGCGAAGCTTTTTTATCTCAATAACAGGTATAACAACTTAAAGGTAGTCGCACAGGTAAGCCGTCGTGTCCGTGACTTTGACCTGGAAGGACGAATCGCCCGGTACCTCGAAATCATCACCGGCATTGTAGGTTTCCCACTCGATATGCCCCGGCAGCTTCACCGTTAGCGCGCCTTTGACGACCGTCATACGCTCCGGCGCGGCAGTCCCGAAAGTATATTCGCCCGGCACCATGACCCCGACACTAGTGTGCTCACCCTGGGTTTCAAAGCCAATCGACTTCACCTGACCATCAAAGTATTCATTTACCTTTAACATGACATTCCCTATCAATAACTACGTGATAATTCGAAATTATCACAGTTTCTCTGCTTTCCCAACCAGATATAACCGGACTGGTTACTCTCCTTTGCAGCGCCCTGAGCAGCACTGAATACTTGGATCAGATTTGTCTGGCTCGTCATCATGATCCCCCAGCGCCTCGAGAATAGAGCAATGACTGGCATCGTCATCGACATGCCCGCAGCAGGCATCGTTGATTTTCTTCAGGGCCAGGCGAATGCGCTTGAGCTCCGCCATTTTCTTGTCGACTTCATCCAGTTTCGCCTGGGTAATGGCTTTGACCTCCGCACAGCTGTGCTGGCAGGCTTCGAGCCGAATATCCAGCAGTTCCCGAATTTCATCCAGGCTCAGGCCAACGGCCTTGGAGCGCATAATAAACTTGACCCGTGACAAATCAGCCTCACTGTAGAGGCGATACCCGCTGTCGCTGCGGCCCGCAGGCTTAAGCAGGCCATTTTTCTCATAAAACCTTAATGTGTCGCTACTGACGTCACACAGCTTTGCCAGCTGTCCTATCAAATACATACCCAACCCATTTCTCTATAAATACCAACACCTGCGGTAAACATCGTAAAACACACCGCGCAAACGTTTGCGTGATGTCGGATTTCATGTAATATATGCACCAGCGACAAAAATCACAGCCCTTACCCGAGAGCTGGCACTCTTCGATTCTAATGAGGGTATTTACCAAAATCCAGCACCATCCTTGTGTTGGATTTTGGCAAATATTCCCCGTGTATAAAAGAGATGGTAGCAATGGAAAACGCTCGTCCTATTCGCCGTGCGCTGATCAGCGTATCTGACAAAACTGGTATTGTTGAGTTCGCACAAGCTCTTGCCAACCGTGGTGTTGACATCCTTTCTACTGGCGGTACAGCTCGCCTGCTTGCCGAGCAAGGTATCAAGGTCACCGAAGTATCAGATTATACTGGCTTCCCGGAAATGATGGACGGCCGGGTCAAGACACTTCACCCGAAAGTACACGGTGGCGTTCTGGGTCGCCGCGGCCAGGACGATGAGATCATGACTCAACACGGTATCGATCCGATCGATATGGTGGTGGTAAACCTGTATCCATTTGCCCAGACAGTGGCCAAGGCAGGCTGTACGCTGGAAGACGCGGTTGAAAATATTGATATCGGCGGCCCGACCATGGTTCGCTCGGCGGCGAAAAACCACAAAGATGTCACCATTGTGGTTAATGCCCATGACTATGACCGCGTTCTGGCCGAACTGGAAGCCAACAGCGGCTCTCTGACCCATGCTACCCGCTTTGATCTTGCTATCGCCGCCTTTGAGCACACCGCCGCCTATGACGGCATGATCGCCAACTATTTCGGTACCATGGTGCCGTCATACGGTGACAACAAGGAAGGGGATGAACCTTCTCCTGAAAACAAAAGTAAATTCCCACGTACCTTCAATCAGCAGTTCGAGAAGAAGCAGGACATGCGCTATGGTGAGAACAGTCACCAGGCCGCAGCTTTCTATGTAGAAGCAACCCCGGAAGAAGCCTCTGTGTCTACAGCGCGCCAAATCCAGGGCAAAGCCCTGTCCTACAACAACATCGCTGATACCGATGCTGCGCTTGAGTGTGTGAAAGAATTCGACCAGCCAGCCTGTGTCATCGTCAAACACGCCAACCCTTGTGGTGTGGCACTGGGCGACAACATTCTTGAAGCCTACAACCGTGCTTACCAGACGGACCCGACATCAGCCTTTGGCGGCATCATTGCCTTCAACCAGGAACTGGATGCCGAAACCGCACAGGCGATTGTCGAGCGTCAGTTCGTGGAAGTGATCATCGCACCTTCTGTTTCAAAAGCCGCCATCGACGTTGTTGCAGCGAAGAAAAACGTTCGCCTGCTAGAGTGCGGCCAGTGGTCAGCCAAGACTACAGACTTTGACGTCAAGCGCGTTAACGGCGGCCTGCTGGTGCAAGACCGTGACCAGGGTATGGTTAGCCAGGACGACCTGAAAGTGGTTTCCAAGCGTCAGCCTAGCGACGAAGAACTACGTGATGCCCTATTCTGCTGGAAAGTCGCCAAGTACGTTAAATCTAACGCAATTGTCTACGCCAAAGGCAATATGACTATCGGCGTCGGTGCCGGCCAGATGAGCCGTGTGTACTCGGCGAAAATTGCCGGTATCAAGGCCGCCGACGAAAATCTGGAAGTTGCCGGTAGTGTAATGGCATCCGATGCCTTCTTCCCGTTCCGCGACGGTATTGATGCAGCGGCCGAAGCAGGCATTAAGTGCGTGATCCAGCCGGGCGGCTCGATGCGCGACCAGGAAGTGATTGACGCCGCCGACGAGCACGGCATGGCGATGATCTTTACCGGCATGCGCCACTTCCGCCACTAATTTTTTGGTTCTCCCCCTTTTCAAGGGGGAGTTAGAGGGGGTTTGAAGCGCTCGCTACCTTAACCCCTCCCAACCTCCCCTTAAAAAGGGGAGGAGTAATCAAAGGAAATATTATGAACGTATTAATCATAGGCGCCGGCGGCCGTGAACACGCGCTAGGCTGGAAAGCAGCGCAAAACCCAAATGTTGAGACTGTATATGTGGCGCCGGGCAACGCCGGTACGGCACTGGAGCCAAAACTGGAAAACATTGCTATCGGCGTTGAGGATATTGCCGCCCTGGTTGCCTTTGCCAAGGAGAAAGCCATCGAGCTGACCATCGTTGGCCCTGAAGCTCCACTGGTCATCGGCGTTGTCGATGCTTTCCGCGAGGCCGGCCTGCCAATCTTCGGTCCGACACAGGCTGCCGCTCAGCTGGAAGGCTCCAAAGCATTTACCAAGGACTTTTTGGCTCGCCATAAGATCCCAACAGGTTCATACGCTAATTTCACCGAAATCGAACCGGCCCTGGCTTATGTACGTGAGCAAGGTGCGCCTATCGTGGTGAAAGCCGATGGTTTAGCCGCTGGTAAAGGCGTCATTGTCGCGATGACCCTTGAAGAAGCGGAAGATGCGATTAAAGACATGCTGGCAGGTAACGTCTTCGGTGAAGCCGGCAGCCGTGTAGTTATCGAAGAGTTCCTGGAAGGCGAAGAAGCCAGCTTCATCGTGATGGTCGACGGCGCAAGCGTGCTGCCAATGGCCACCAGCCAGGATCACAAGCGTGTGGGTGATAAAGATACAGGCCCGAATACCGGGGGCATGGGTGCCTACTCACCAGCTCCTGTCGTCACGCCTGAGATTCATGAGCGTATTCTGGAAGAGGTTATCTATCCAACGGTACGTGGTATGGATGCAGAAGGCCACCCGTATACCGGTTTCCTTTATGCCGGCCTGATGATTGCCGCTGACGGTACCCCGAAGGTCATCGAGTACAACTGTCGCTTCGGCGATCCGGAAACCCAGCCAATCATGATGCGTATGGAGTCGGATCTGGTCGACCTTTGCCTCATGGCGATTGACGAGAAGCTTGATCAGGCTGAGTCTAAGTGGGACCCGCGCGCTTCAATCGGCGTGGTACTGGCTGCTGGAGGCTACCCGGCTGACTATGACAAGGGCGACGTGATCACCCTTCCTGCAGAACAGGCTGACGGTCAAAAAATCTTCCATGCCGGCACGGCGAATAACCCAGAAGGTGAGCTGGTGACAAACGGCGGCCGAGTGCTTTGTGCCACGGCACTTGGTAATACGGTCTCAGAAGCCCAGCAACGCGCCTATGCGTTGACCAAACAGGTAAGCTGGAATGGTATGTTCCATCGCAATGACATCGGTTACCGTGCGATAGAGCGCGAGCAACAGGCATAACGCCCCCTTCGATATCCAGAAATAAAAAACGCGCTGACTCAGCGCGTTTTTTGTTTCGCCTCCCGTAGGAGAACAAACAAGAGTCAGGGCTTAATTGCCGAGCAAGACAGGAGGAGCGATACATTGCTTGCCGTCACCAGTCAGCATCAGCAGCTGGCTTGCCTCGATACTCTCGCGGCGCACCTTGCCGGATACCGCGATAAAACGGTTCTGCCCCTGTTGGCTAAGCTGCCGGGCGGTAAACTCGGGCAAGGCCGGGTCAAAGCTCATCGCCACCGGCTTGTCCGTTCCACAACGTGTCAGACGATTCCCCTGCCAGTACCCCTGTATCAGAGACAGGCCGTCTTTGCGCTGCTCTCTGACAACACGGATGGCATTCTTGGCCTGCTGGGTTAGCTGGTAGAGCTGAGAGTCAGACAATGGCAGAACAGCCCCGTCTACGGAGTAGCGCTGAAAGACCGCGCTTCCCTGGGTGTCATAGCGAACATGAAGGCTAAAGGGCTTAAGGGTGTTCTCGTACAACCGAGTTCCCTCACGCTTGATCTCGCGTAACTTGCCGTCACGCCAGCGATAATCAGATTGGTATTGGCCGTAGTCTCCGGCTGTCACCACTTCGGCCAGCTTCACCGGACGGTTTTGCTGCGAGGTGTACCAGTACAGTGACGTCGCATCGCCCATCGTCTGGCCGCCAGTATGTGTCAGAATAGGGGTGATGGTATTTTCGGGAACAGCGGTAGTTTCACATCCAGCCAGGAGCGAGATAAGAAAAAAAGGAAGAAGACGTTTCATAACAATAGCTCCGCCAGGTGAATCACCTGGCGGAGTATAGATTATTTCACTGAGTCTTTCAGTGCTTTACCCGCTACGAATGCAGGAACGTTCGCAGCTGCAATCTGGATTTCCTGACCAGTTTGCGGGTTGCGGCCAGTGCGTGCTGCGCGGTGGTTTACTTTAAATGTACCAAAGCCAATTAGTTGAACCTGGTCACCTTCCTTAAGCGCGTCAGTGATACCGTCTAGAGTTGACTCTAGTGCTACTTTCGCTTGAGCTTTAGAAAGATCTGCTTTTTCAGCGATCAGGTCAATAAGTTGGGTCTTGTTCATTAGGTTTCCCTTCTAAGGTTTTTCTTCAGACGCATCAACTCTAATTCAAAAGAAGCCCGTGTGGCAAAGGTTTGTCGGCTATCATGTGGTTAGGTGCGGGCTCTTTAACCATAAACTGAGCGCAAGTTCACAAAATGTTACCAATCCGAAAAATGAAATAGTTGTATTTATTCCCTAGAGCACCAATTAATATAGGCGTAATTTCCTTATTAGCTGACAAGGTAAGCATGCTACTCCTTACGATTTACATCACGATTGCGATAGGTGTTTCGTTTATTTGCTCGGTGCTCGAAGCCGTGCTCCTTAGTATTTCGCCAAGTTATATCGGTACTCTGCGCCAGCAGAACCACCCGGCAGCTCCTCGACTAGCTGCCCTGAAAGACAATATCGATCGCCCGCTGGCCTCGATCCTGACCTTAAATACCATTGCCCACACCATCGGAGCTGCAACCGCCGGAGCCCAGGCAGCCGTCGTGTTCGGCAGCCAGTGGCTGGGTGTATTTTCCGGCGTTCTGACTATCGGTATCCTGCTATTTTCAGAAATCATTCCGAAAACCATCGGGGCGACCTATTGGCGCCAGCTGGCACCGGCTTCGGCCAGCATGCTCCGCTGGATGGTATGGGCGCTGACTCCGTTTGTCTGGGTGTCGGAACAAATAACCCGTCGCCTTTCCCGCGGGCATGAAGCGCCCAAGCTACGTGACGAGCTGTCTGCCATGGCCATGCTGGCCAAAGAATCCGGCGAGCTGGCGGAAGGCGAGTCTAAAATCATGACTAACCTGCTCCAGTTCCGTGATGTCAGCGTGACCAAGATCATGACACCACGTCCGGTGCTGTTCAGGGTCGATGCCGAACAGCCGATCAACGAGTTCCTGTCCGAGCACAAAGACAGCCCGTTCTCCCGTCCGCTGGTATTCAGCGAGCAAAAAGACAATATTATCGGCTTCGCTCATCGGCTTGAACTGTTTGCCGAAAGCCAGGCCGGCCGCGGCCACCGCGAGCTGGGTACCCTGATGCGCCCTATCCCGGTGATCATGAACAACGCCAGTGTGCCAAAAGCTTTTGAGCAGCTGATGAAAGAGCGCTCGCAGCTGGTTCTGGTCGTTGACGAATACGGTACCGTGCAGGGCATTGTGACCATGGAAGATATTTTCGAGCACCTCGTCGGCGAGGAGATTGTCGATGAAGCCGACAAGAACACCGACATGCAGCAGCTGGCCTACCAGCGCTGGGAGGCCTGGAAGAAGACTCACGGTGTGATTGAAAGCAAAGACGATGAGTGATCACACGCCATCATAAACAAGGGGGCCAATGGCCCCTTTGTTTTTCTGCAAAGCTGTCGGTCGCTTAGTTTACGGTTGCAACGCTAGCTCTGAGCGTGGAAACCGATTTCTCATCACACCTAAAGCAATCACCACCATGCTTGGTATCACCCATCCGGCATAATCGCTATAAAGCGGCAAGTATTGTACTAACCAGGCATCAATCCCTGCCGGCATCTTGCCGAGGATATGCAAGGCATCCACACAGCCAAAACCCAACGCAGTGACCACTGCAGCCATCACAGCCGATGTCGTCAAACGGCGGCGAAGTGGCGCAATCAATAACAGTGCTATCGCAACCGGGTGCAAGGCAACCACAACCGGCAAAGTAATAGCCAGTAACTGCTCCAAGCCAAGATTAGCCACCAGCCCGGCGACCAGCATTGTCACCCACACACTGCGCTGGTAGGTGACTGGCTGGAACGTCCTGCTATAGAACTCACTGCCTGCGGTTGTCACCCCGATTGCAGTAGTCAGGCAAGCCAGAATCATCACCGCGCCCAGCAAGACACTGCCCAAGGCACCGTAGTTGACCAGGGTGAACGCCGTTAGAATCTCGCCACCGTTACCAAAAGACGTACCCAAATCAGCACTGGTCGAGCCGATATAGGCCAGCGACAAATACACCAATGCCATAGCTACCGCGTACATGACTGCAGCCATCAGGGTGTATTTAGCAGTAGCCTTCGGACATTCCACGCCCATTTCACGAATAGCGCGGAAGATAATCCAACCAAAGCCAATCGAGCCCAATGCATCCATTGTCATGTAACCCTGAGTCAGGCCTTCGGCAAAAGCTTTGTCTTGATAAGGACCAGATGCCGCTAGGACATCACCACCGGGAGACAATAAGGCGGTGGCTGCCAACACGGTCAAAATCACCACCAGCACAGGGGTCAGCCACTTACCTAGCGTATCGACTAATTTGCCGGGATACAGGGCAAACATGATAACTGCAAGGCAGAAGAAAGCGGTGAATGGCAAAAGGGCGGCTTCGCCGATAAAAGGCGCAAAGCTAAACTGATAGGCCACGGTGATCGCCCTCGGGATCACAAATGCCGGCCCTATTACGATAAAGACCATCACCCAAAAACTGGTTGCTGCAGGCTTTGGCAGTGCAGCGGTCAGGTTGTCTGAACCTTTTACCAGTGCCACTATCACCAAGGCCAGTGCTGGCAGACCGACCCCGGTCAGCAAGAACCCGGCCATACCGGCAGCAAAATGCTCTCCAGCCTGCAAGCCAAGAAACGGAGGGAAGATCAGGTTGCCGGCGCCAAGGTACATGGCGAAAGTCATAAAACCCAAGGCGGCGATATTACGTGCACTTAACATAGTTATCCTCTTCAGCAGTCGCTTGAAGGAAACTAAGGTGAATTCGGGCGAGAATATGGACCTGTCAGCTTCGCTTCAAGCTGACAGGAAAAATGAGATACGGCCTGTCAGCCCCGGATAAGACCCAGAGAGAGCAGGAGGAGCAGGCTAGCCGCAACGGCCTTGAAACCATTGCAGTAAACAGCACGATTGATAGCTGATACAGGCATAACTCGTCCTAGCTGACAGGTAAAAAAATAGGAAAACCAAAGCGTTTTCCGCGACACCTTTGTTATAAACGGCAGCAGTCAGACAATACAAGCCAAAAAACAAAATAAGTGATATTGACCAACATCTCTCTAATTAAAAGCACAAACAACCACAAAAGAAATCGACTTTTGGGCTTTATAACTTTACATCACGGTTACATCTCCCAGCAGGCCGCACTGTGCCTTTTCACTGCTCGGCAGGAAAATACAAAAAAGGGCCCTGACGGGCCCTTTCTCAATTAAGTATAATCGCTTACAGCTCAATGCCGATATTGCTGACAGGCTCATCGCGTAATTCTTGTCGCAAGTCTTTAATCAACTCAATGTCGCGACGCTCGGCTTCCTTCAGCGCTCGGAAGATCGCCCACTGCATATCCCACTCTGCGCAGACCGCTTCATTCTCTTTCTGGTTCTCGTTGGTGATCTCGATGCCGCTCTGGGCAAATTCCAAATCTGCCACCGTTTCCGCTGACAGCGAACTCAGCTTCGTCAGTGTTTCCAGCATCAAGTCACGATCCAGCATCGCAT
The DNA here is from genome assembly GCF_001939735.1 of Photobacterium proteolyticum. Taxonomy (GTDB): domain Bacteria; phylum Pseudomonadota; class Gammaproteobacteria; order Enterobacterales; family Vibrionaceae; genus Photobacterium; species Photobacterium proteolyticum. Next base: position 25,030 of record NZ_MJIL01000063.1, on the reverse strand, counting down.
GAAGCAGATCTGCCAATGCGACACAGGCATCAATTGCAGGATTAACCGCGTAAAGATCATGCTCATCGGCACTAGGAACCAGCTCTTCCAGCTTCTCCAGCTGCTTTTCGAAATTAATCTTCGCCGTTTTGACCGTCAGAATTTCCCAGATACTGTCAAGAATTGAGCGATATTTCTGCTCATCGGCAAATTCAGTTTCTCGGCAGAACAGTGCATAGTTGGGGTACATGCGTTCACACAGGGAGACCATAAAGGTGATGTGTTGCCATGGTTCTAATTTTTCTAGGCGAAGCTGAACAGGATTCTTTAGCATGGGATAATCTGCGATTGTGATTTGCCCCGAAGTGTACTTGTATAGCCAGACCACTTCAACATCAAGCGACACCAATATCGGCATATCGCCCACTGCGACACGGCAGGTAAATATTGTCAGCAAACAAGGATAAAGGAATGAACCAGTTATTGATTGTGGCACGGCAGGAGAAGGCTTACCGACAGTTGCTCACCCGGGCTCAGCTACCTGATCTCGAAATAACCGAAAACCCTGAGCACGCCACCGTCATTTTGGCCGATCCCCCCCGCATTGCCGACAAGCTCGAAGATTACCCGGCGCTGATATGGCTGCAGTCTACCTTTGCGGGCATTGATGCGCTGACCCGGCCGGACATCCGGCAGGACTACACCCTAACCAATATCCGGGGCCACTTCGGCCAGTTGATTGCCGAGTATGTCATGGGGTATACCCTGGATCATACCCGCCATCTCAGCCAGTACCGTCAACAACAATCCAGACACCAATGGCGGCCGCTTCCATATTCTTCACTTGCCCAAAGAACCCTGGTCATTCTGGGCACCGGATCTATCGGCTCACACCTGGCCCGGGTTGCCAAGACCCTTGGTCTTGAAGTCATCGGTATCAATCGTTCGGGCCGTTCGCAAGAAACGAGCTTCGACCACGTCTATCCACTCTCCCGGCTGATTGAAGGGCTGGCGCTGGCAGATATTCTCGTCTCGACCCTTCCCGCGACGGCTGACACCAATAATCTCCTCAATGCCAAGACCTTGAGCCATTGCAGAAGTACACTACTGTTTAACGTAGGACGAGGTAATGCGGTATGCGAGCAGGGGTTGCTGAACGCCATCGCGCAAGGCTGTGTAACCCATGCCTACCTTGATGTATTCAAGCAGGAGCCGTTAGATAAGCAGCATACTTTCTGGCAACACCCAAACATAACGATTACCCCCCATATCGCCGCAGAGAGCTTTCCTGAGCAGGTGTTCGAGATATTTGCGGCAAACTATCGACGGTATATCCAACAACAACCGATGATGTACCAAGTTGATTTTAAACGAGGCTATTAGTCACTACAGGCAACCGTTATGGCAGTTCAACAACTTGATAACCTGCTGGATCAAATCCGCCAGTGCGAGATCTGCAAGGATCATCTTCCCCTCGGACCACGTCCGGTCATCCAGGCAGCCTCGACAGCGAAGCTTATGATTGTTGGTCAGGCACCGGGAACGCGCGTCCATGAGACCGGGATCCCGTGGAACGACCCAAGTGGCAACCGCCTGCGGGCATGGCTCGAGCTCGACCGCGACACCTTTTACGATCCGGCCCAAATAGCCATCATGCCGATGGGGCTCTGCTACCCGGGCAGAGGAAAGTCGGGCGATCTCCCGCCTAGACCTGAGTGTGCGCCGCAATGGCATCCGAAAGTGTGGCCATTGCTACCCAATGTCGGCATGACGTTATTGGTCGGCCAATATGCCCAGCAGCGCTATCTGACCAACAAACCCAAAACACTGACCGAGACGGTAAAGGCATGGTGCCAGTGGGCTCCCCGGTACATTCCTATGCCTCACCCTTCTCCCCGCAATACTCTGTGGCTCAAGCGCAATCCATGGTTTGAAGAAGAGGTGGTACCGTACATCCGGGATTACGTCCACCAGCAGATCGGGCTTGCGAAGGGGTAGATTCAAGTATTGAGAAGAGAGTGGCGAGAAAAAACAAGTTCTGGCAAGCAAGGTCACCGAGCCTCAACAGTTCATCAGGCTCTTGCTCTTCCCTGAACCTAGGGCCAGCTTTTCCTAGGATCCAATAAGAAAAGCCCACACAGTTAACTGCATGGGCCCTTAATTTTTGCTTCACGCTCTTCCTAGAAACTCGCCACTAGGAGCCCGCACCTGCATTATTTATGATACGGCTTGGACAGCTCGTGTACCGCTTCCACAAATACACCGGCATTTTCAGGCGGCACATCCAGGTGAATACCGTGACCAAGGTTGAACACGTGACCGGTTCCCTCGTCGCCATAGCCTTCCAGAATTGTCGCGACTTCCTGACGGATACGCTCTGGCTGAGCATACAGGATAGACGGGTCCATATTCCCCTGCAGGGCCACTTTGTCACCGACACGACGTTTGGCATCAGCAATATTGATGGTCCAGTCAAGGCCTACTGCATCACAGCCCGTTGCTGCGATCTGCTCCAACCACATGCCACCGTTCTTGGTAAACAGCGTCACAGGAACACGGCGACCGTCGTTTTCACGGATCAGGCCATCGACAATCTTATGCATGTAGCGCAGCGAGAACTCGTTGTAGTCACGCGGCGTCAGAACACCACCCCAGGTATCAAATACCATCACTGACTGCGCACCGGCCTTGATCTGGGCATTCAGGTACTCGACAACACTGTCAGCCAGCTTATCTAACAACAGGTGCAGTGTCGCTGGCTCGGCATACATCATCTTTTTGATCTTAGTGAAGGCTTTAGAGCTTCCACCTTCAACCATATAGGTGGCCAGTGTCCACGGACTGCCAGAGAAACCAATGAGCGGCACCTCGCCCTGAAGATCCTTACGGATTTGACGAACGGCATTCATTACGTACTGCAGCTCGCCTTCCGGATCCGGCAAGCCAATTTTATCGACATCGGCCTTGCAGGTGATCGGACGCTCGAACTTAGGGCCTTCACCCGTTTCGAAGTACAGCCCCAGCCCCATCGCATCTGGGATAGTCAGAATATCTGAGAACAGAATTGCAGCATCCAGCGGAAAACGGCGCAGTGGCTGAAGAGTTACCTCACTCGCCAGCTCGGCATTTTTACATAGCGACATGAAGTCACCAGCAACACTACGTGTAGCACGATACTCTGGCAGATAACGGCCTGCCTGACGCATCATCCATACCGGTGTGCAATCTACCGGTTGCTTCAACAGCGCACGTAGGTAGCGGTCATTCTTTAATTCGCTCATTCTGGACTCCATGGGTTAATTCTGCGGCGTATTGTATCACTCCATGACAGCAACAAAAGAGCCCAATTGTTAAGCAGATCATGTTTACAGCAACAATCTGTTCACTAGGTTTGCGACTCACTGGGCTCCCATGGTACAAAATCTGCGCGCTAGCAATAATAACAATGACTTTGCTCGTCGAGAGCAAATAACTGCACCTTACCCCTCCACTTAGGAGGGTTTTTTTATCCTACCGTTCAGCCATCAACGATAAAGAATGATTAATCAATGCCCTGGCAATAGTTCCTTCCGGAGCCAGTGCCGGCAGTTGATCTTTCGTCGCCCAGATAGCATCACTCAGCTCTTCATAATCGGGCTTCAGCTCACCGCTGTCATAGTCCGCCAGAAAGCCCATCATCAGGTTTGACGGAAAAGCCCAGGGCTGGCTGCCGAAGTAACGAATATTTTTGACGGTGATCCCTGTTTCCTCTTCGACCTCCCTGGCCACACACTGCTCCAGCGTTTCTCCGGCCTCGACAAACCCGGCGATCACCGTGTACATGCCGGTCTTATGTCGCGGGTGCTGAGCCAGCAGGATTTTGTCCCGGTTACGCACCGCAACGATAACGCAGGGAGATAAGCGCGGATAGTGATGCGCCTGACAGCCCTGGCACACCATGGCCAACTCCGTTGATGCCAACTTGCAACGCTCACCGCAGGCAGAACAATAAGCCTGAGTGTGCAGCATGTGGGAAAGTTGCGTCGCTTTGCCTGCCAAATTGAAGAGAGTACTGTCGAGGTTCAACAATTCCCTTTGAGAATAAAAATCCTCTTCCTTATAATTTTCAGTGGCTTCCAGCCAATAAACTGGCTTTTTGTGATACTCGCCAATATGGCGCGCCTGTTCGCTATTTCCCCCTATCTGGGCAGGAGTCATCAGGGGAAGTGTATGATTAATCAAATATAACTTACGATTTTTAACTATACACCAATACGCTAATTCTTGTTTTTTTAACATCAATGTCACATCCATCCTTGCAGGGTTTGCTTTTTACTGGCAATCTAAACCTAGTAACGGATTATTGATCCGTCATACAAGGTTCTCTTTTTTAAGAGTTTCACAGGTATCGAAATCAGTGCCCTTGTGTCGGTACTGATCGATCATGAGGGCATGGTCATGTTAAGTAAATTCGAGCAAGTACAGAAACAGTGGGGCGGCACCAGCGATGTCATCGATCACTGGCTGATGTCCCGTCAGCAATTACTGATCGACTATTGCAAGTTAGCGGGGCTCCCCCCGTTCGAACACAATACACGCCAGCTTCCAACCGCTTCACAACTCCAACTTTTCAGCCAACAGCTTGTCGACTATATCTCCGAAGGCCACTTCAAAATCTACGACATGGTGATGGAGCGCTGGAATGCAACCGGCTATTCACCCACCGAAGATATCTCGCGGTTATATTCGCAAATCACCCAGACAACCGACCCTTTGCTGAATTTTACCGATCGCTACTGCTCTGTCGATGAAGGGGGTGATATTCCCGACTTTGACAACGATTTGTCTTCTGTCGGCGAATTAATCGAACTCCGATTTGCATTAGAAGATAACCTGATTGAGCTAATCAGCGAAAGCTTAGCGTGTCCGCCGGGAGCGTAAAACCCCACTAGGCATGAACGCAGAAATGACCTAGACAGCAACGAAGCCTGTTCAGTCCGGCTAATTCTCGCTGTCTCGCCCACAGCTCTCTGCGGCCTATGCGTGCTTATGAGTGTCTATGCCCTAGTCACCTGCACGCTCACTTGCCCTGAAACTCTTGCTATCCCCGGTGTTCGCTGACACTGGGGATTTTTATATCAATAACATAGTGGCTTTTACCAACCTACCTCAAGCGAATTAGCCCCATAAACAAAAAGGCACCCTATTGGGTGCCTTTTTATTGCTTAGCTCAAGAGACGAAACCTATTAGTTTTCGTCAGTCAGGCCAGCATTTAGCAGTGCTGCAAGATCCTGAGACGCTTGCTCTGCATCAACCTGAGGTGCTACAGGCTCTAGCTCTGCATCACGCTGACGCTGACGCTCCTGGTGGTAGGCGAAACCAGTACCAGCAGGGATCAGACGACCAACGATTACGTTCTCTTTCAGGCCACGTAGCTCATCACGCTTACCAGAAACCGCAGCTTCTGTTAGTACGCGAGTCGTTTCCTGGAACGATGCTGCCGAGATAAACGACTCAGTTGCCAGAGACGCTTTGGTGATACCAAGCAGATCACGCTCGTACGTAGCCGGTAGCTTACCTTCAGCTTCAAGCTTACGGTTTGCGATAGTTACGCGAGAGTACTCTAGCTGCTCACCCGGTAGGAACTCAGAGTCACCGGAAGCTGTGATCGTTACCTTACGAAGCATCTGACGAACGATAGTTTCAATGTGCTTATCGTTAATCTTAACGCCCTGTAGACGGTAAACTTCCTGAACTTCGTTCACGATGTATTCTGCAACTGCGTGTACACCACGTAGACGTAGAATATCGTGTGGAGCCTCTGGACCATCGGCGATTACATCACCTTTCTCGACCTTCTCACCTTCGAATACGTTCAGCTGGCGCCACTTAGGAACCATTTCTTCGTATGCGTTGCCTTCGGCAGGTGTGATGATCAGGCGACGCTTGCCTTTCGTCTCTTTACCGAACGAAACCGTACCCGTGATTTCAGCAAGAATGGCTGGCTCTTTCGGCTTACGTGCTTCGAACAGGTCAGCAACTCGTGGCAGACCACCGGTGATATCTTTAGTACCGCCAGAAGCCTGAGGGATACGTGCTAGCGTATCACCGATACCAACCATGGCACCGTCTTCAAGCTGGATGATTGCTTTACCAGGCAGGAAGTACTGAGCTGGCATTTCAGTGCCGGCGATCATTACATCGTTGCCGTTCTCATCAACAAGCTTGATGGTAGGACGCATGTCTTTACCTGCACCGGTACGCTCTGCAGCGTCTAGTACAGTGATCATAGACAGACCTGTTAGCTCATCAGTCTGACGAGAAACAGTAACGCCATCAATCAGGTCTACGAACTGAACACGACCAGCCACTTCAGTGATGATAGGCATTGTGTGCGGGTCCCAGTTAGCGATAACTTCGCCAGCTTTAACTTCCGCAGCATCACCTTTGCTCAGGTGAGAACCGTATGGCAGTTTGTAGTTTTCTTTGGTACGACCAAACTCATCGATAACGCTCATTTCTGACGCACGAGAGGTGATAACTAGCTTGCCTTCGCTGTTGGTAACGAACTTAGCGTTGTGAAGCTTCACAGAACCGTTGTTCTTAACCTGGATGCTGTTTTCTGCAGCTGCTGCAGATGCCGCACCACCGATGTGGAACGTACGCATCGTAAGCTGTGTACCCGGTTCACCGATTGACTGAGCAGCAACAACACCCACTGCCTCACCCTGGTTAACCAAGTGACCACGAGCCAGGTCACGACCGTAACAGTTCTTACAACAACCGAAGTCGTTCTCACAGGTTACTACCGAACGTACTTTCACCTGGTCAACAGAGTTTGCTTCCAGGATCTCACACCACTTCTCATCAAGCAGCGTGTTACGTGGAGCAAGTACTTCGTCTGTACCCGGCTTGATAACGTCTTCAGCAACAACACGGCCAAGAACGCGATCACCCAGCTGCTCTTTAACATCACCACCCTCGATCAGAGGCATCATGGTGATACCAGCATGCGTACCACAATCGTCTGCTGTGATAACTACATCCTGTGCAACGTCTACCAGACGACGAGTCAGGTAACCGGAGTTCGCTGTCTTAAGTGCGGTATCCGCAAGACCCTTACGAGCACCGTGAGTAGAGATGAAGTACTGTAGTACGTTCAGACCTTCACGGAAGTTCGCAGTGATCGGTGTTTCGATGATTGAGCCATCCGGCTTAGCCATCAGACCACGCATACCCGCTAGCTGACGAATCTGTGCGGCGGAACCACGAGCACCCGAGTCGGCCATCATGTATACGCTGTTGAACGATTTCTGCTGCTCTTCTTCACCGTCACGGTTAATAACAGTATCGAAAGACAGGTTATCCATCATCGCTTTAGCAACCTGCTCGTTGGCAGTTGCCCAGATATCGATAACTTTGTTGTATCGTTCGCCGGCAGTTACAAGACCAGACTGGAACTGTTCCTGGATTTCAGCAACTTCTGCTTCAGCTTCTGCGATCTTGGTGTATTTCGCTTCTGGTACAACCATATCGTCGATACCAACAGAAACACCAGACAGTGCCGCGTAAGCAAAACCTGTGTACATGATCTGGTCAGCGAAGATAACGGTATCTTTCATGCCCAGTTCACGGTAACAAGTATTAAGCAGCTTAGAAATTTGTTTCTTACCCAGAGCTTCAGTGTTCACCAAGCTGTATGAAAGACCTTTTGGTACGATCGTCCATAGCATTGCACGGCCCACAGTCGTATCAACAAGCTTAGTATCAGCAACCAGGTTGCCTTGCTCGTCATAGCGATGCTCTGTGATGCGTACTTTAACGCGAGCATGAAGCTCTGCGCTCTTAGTACGGTATGCTTTCTCTGCCTCGGCAGGTCCAGCAAGGTACATGCCTTCACCCTTCGCGTTGATTTTCTCACGCGTCATGTAGTAAAGACCCAATACAACGTCCTGAGAAGGTACGATAATTGGATCACCAGACGCTGGCGACAGGATGTTGTTGGTAGACATCATCAGTGCACGTGCTTCAAGCTGTGCTTCCAGAGTCAGAGGTACGTGTACCGCCATCTGGTCACCATCGAAGTCGGCGTTATAGGCCGCACACACTAGTGGGTGAAGCTGGATCGCTTTACCTTCGATAAGTACTGGTTCGAATGCCTGAATACCTAGACGGTGCAGTGTTGGTGCACGGTTAAGCATTACTGGGTGTTCGCGAATCACTTCGTCCAGGATATCCCAAACAACCGCTTCTTCGCGTTCTACCATCTTCTTGGCAGCTTTGATCGTTGTCGCCAGACCACGAGTCTCTAGCTTGCCGTAGATGAATGGCTTAAATAGCTCAAGTGCCATCTTCTTAGGAAGACCACACTGATGCAGACGCAGGTATGGACCTACGGTGATAACAGAACGACCTGAGTAGTCAACACGCTTACCAAGTAGGTTCTGACGGAAACGACCCTGCTTACCTTTGATCATGTCAGCCAAAGATTTCAGAGGACGCTTGTTTGAACCTGTGATAGCGCGGCCACGACGACCGTTATCTAGCAATGCATCAACAGACTCCTGAAGCATACGTTTTTCGTTACGTACGATGATATCAGGAGCAGCCAGGTCTAGAAGGCGCTTCAGACGGTTGTTACGGTTGATAACGCGACGGTACAGATCGTTCAGATCCGAAGTTGCGAAACGACCACCGTCCAGCGGTACCAGCGGACGTAGATCCGGCGGCAGAACTGGCAGTACAGACAGGATCATCCACTCTGGGTTGTTACCTGACTGCAGGAATGCTTCTACAAGCTTAAGACGCTTGGTTAGTTTCTTACGCTTGGTTTCAGAGTTAGTTTCATCTAGCTCTTCGCGCATCAGCTCGATTTCGGCATTCAGGTCCATGTTGGCCAGCAATGCTTTAACCGCTTCTGCACCCATTTTCGCGTCGAATTCGTCGCCCCACTCTTCAAGTGCATCCAGGTACTGTTCTTCAGACAGCAGCTGGCTACGCTCAAGGTTGGTCATACCCGGTTCGATCACTACGTAAGATTCGAAGTAAAGTACACGCTCGATGTCACGTAGCGGCATGTCCATTAACAGACCGATACGGGATGGCAGTGACTTAAGGAACCAGATGTGGGCTACAGGTGAAGCTAGCTCGATGTGACCCATACGCTCACGACGTACTTTGGTCTGAGTAACTTCAACACCACATTTTTCACAGATAACACCACGGTGCTTCAGGCGCTTATATTTGCCACAAAGACACTCGTAGTCTTTTACCGGGCCAAAGATACGTGCACAGAAAAGACCGTCACGCTCAGGCTTAAAAGTACGGTAGTTGATGGTTTCTGGCTTTTTAACTTCACCGAAAGACCATGAACGGATCATGTCAGGTGAAGCAAGACCGATTTTGATTGCATCAAATTCTTCAGTCTTGTGTTGTGCTTTCAGAAACTTAAGTAAGTCTTTCACATTCGGCTCCTGTGAGGAGTTGACCCATAAAGGCGCCAGTCTACTGGCGCCTTCATATTTATACCGGAGTAACTAAATAAGTATAGGTAACTAGCCTAGGCTTATTCGTCTTCCAGCTCGATGTTGATACCCAACGAGCGGATTTCTTTCAACAATACGTTGAAGGATTCCGGCATACCAGGTTCCATACGATGGTCGCCATCGACGATGTTCTTATACATCTTCGTACGGCCGTTAACGTCATCCGACTTAACAGTTAGCATTTCCTGTAGAGTGTAAGCTGCGCCGTATGCTTCCAGCGCCCATACTTCCATCTCACCGAAACGCTGACCACCGAACTGTGCTTTACCACCCAGCGGCTGCTGAGTAACAAGGCTATAAGAACCGGTAGAACGGGCATGCATCTTGTCATCAACCAAGTGGTTCAGTTTCAGCATGTACATGTAACCAACGGTTACAGGACGCTCAAACATGTCACCGGTACGACCGTCAAACAGTTTCAGCTGACCAGACTCAGGCAGATCACCCAGTTTCAACAGCTCTTTGATTGATGCTTCAGGCGCACCATCAAATACAGGCGTTGCAATCGGTAGACCGTTACGTAGGTTCTTAATCAACGTACGTACTTCGTCGTCAGATAGAGCAGCGATATCCACTTTCTGGCGCGTATCGCCCAGATCGTAGACCTTCTGCAGGAATTCACGGAACTTGTGAAGTTCTTGCTGCTGCTTCAGCATCTCGTTGATCTTGTCACCGATACCTTTCGCTGCAAGACCCAGGTGAGTCTCGAGGATCTGACCGATGTTCATACGAGATGGTACACCCAGTGGGTTCAGTACGATATCGACTGTCTGACCTTTCTCATCGTACGGCATGTCTTCAACAGGGTTGATCTTAGAGATTACACCCTTGTTACCGTGACGACCCGCCATCTTATCACCAGGCTGGATACGACGCTTAACCGCTAGGTATACTTTAACAATCTTAAGTACGCCCGGCGCTAGGTCATCACCCTGTGTGATCTTACGACGCTTGGTTTCAAACTTCTTATCGAACTCAGCTTTCAGTTCATCATACTGCTCTGCAAGCTGCTCCAGCTGGTTTTGCTGTGCTTCGTCATCAAGTGTCTGTGCAAACAGTCTTTCGCGGTCCATTGAAGCAATCTTGTCTTCACTGTAACCGGCAGAAAGCAGAAGCGTACGAACACGTGCAAGAAGACCACCCTCAAGGATCTGGAATTCTTCCGTGATATCTTTCTTCGCTTCTTTCAGCTGCATCTCTTCAATTTCAAGCGCACGCTTGTCTTTTTCTACGCCATCGCGGGTAAATACCTGAACGTCGATGATCGTACCAGACACAGAGTTCGGTACACGTAGTGAAGAGTCTTTCACATCAGATGCTTTTTCGCCGAAGATAGCACGTAGTAGCTTCTCTTCAGGTGTTAGCTGAGTTTCGCCCTTAGGCGTCACTTTACCAACCAGGATGTCGCCACCCTTCACTTCAGCACCAATGTAAACGATACCTGACTCATCCAGCTTAGAAAGCGCCGCTTCACCCACGTTAGGGATATCAGCAGTGATTTCTTCAGCACCCAGCTTAGTATCACGCGCCACACAAGATAGCTCTTGGATGTGGATAGTTGTCAGGCGATCTTCCTGTACAACACGCTCAGAGACTAGGATGGAATCCTCGAAGTTGTAACCGTTCCAAGGCATGAACGCGATACGCATGTTCTGACCAAGCGCTAGCTCACCCAGGTCGGTTGAAGGACCATCAGCAAGCACATCGCCACGAGCCACAGGCTCACCCGGCATCACAGTTGGACGCTGGTTGATACATGTGTTCTGGTTAGAACGGGTGTACTTAGTCAGGTTGTAGATGTCGATACCCGCTTCGCCTGGTACCAGCTCGTCTTCGTTAACTTTGATAACGATACGAGATGCATCTACTGACTGTACTTGTCCGCCACGTTTGGCAACGGCAGTTACACCGGAGTCAACGGCTACGTTACGCTCGATACCTGTACCAACTAGCGGCTTGTCTGCGCGCAGTGTCGGAACAGCCTGACGCTGCATGTTCGCACCCATAAGGGCACGGTTCGCATCATCGTGCTCTAGGAACGGGATCAGAGATGCCGCCACCGATACAACCTGGTTGGTTGCAACGTCCATGTACTGAACATGGTCGCGTGGGTGCAGGCCTGATTCACCTTTCTGACGTGCAGTGATCAGTTCGTCAGCGAAAGAACCGTCTTCATTAAGCGCGGCGTTCGCCTGAGCGATAACATACTGGCCTTCTTCAATCGCAGACAGGAAGTCGATTTCTTCGGTTACCTTGCCGTCGATTACTTTACGGTATGGCGTTTCCAGGAAACCGTAAGCATTACACTGGGCAAATGCCGACAGTGAGTTGATCAGACCGATGTTTGGACCTTCTGGCGTTTCGATAGGACATAGACGACCGTAGTGGGTCGCGTGAACATCTCGAACTTCAAAGCCAGCACGCTCACGAGTCAGACCACCTGGACCAAGCGCCGAAATACGACGTTTGTGAGTAACTTCTGACAGTGGGTTGTTCTGGTCCATAAACTGAGACAGCTGAGAAGAGCCAAAGAACTCTTTAACTGCCGCAGAAATTGGCTTCGCATTGATTAGGTCCTGAGGCATCACAGCATCAAGATCGCCTAGACTTAGACGTTCCTTAACTGCACGCTCTACACGAACTAGACCAACACGGAACTGGTTTTCAGCCATTTCGCCAACAGAACGGATACGACGGTTACCAAGGTGGTCGATATCATCAACTTCACCACGGCCGTTACGGATGTCGATCAGTTTGCGCATCACGTCAATGATGTCAGAGTGATCAAGGGTACCCGCACCCGTTGTCTCTTCACGCAGAAGAGAGCTGTTGAACTTCATACGACCAACAGCAGATAGATCGTAACGATCTTCTGAGAAGAACAGGCTTTCGAATAGCTGCTCTGCTGCTTCACGTGTTGGCGGCTCACCAGGACGCATCATGCGGTAGATTTCTACTAGCGCACTCAGGCGGTCAGTCGTGCTGTCGACACGGATGGTGTCAGACATGTACGGACCGTAATCCAGGTCATTGGTGAACAGAACTTCCAGTGACTTGTGACCTGCTTGTGAAAGCAGAGCCAGAGTCTCTAGGCTTAGTTCTTGGTTAGCTGCTGCGATTAGCTCGCCGGTTTCCTCGTTCACGTAATCACGTGATGCGATTTTACCCACGATGTATTCAACAGGGACTTCAATGTGGTCAACACCGTCTTTGCCAAGCTGGCGAATATGACGGGCTGTGATTCGGCGGCCTTGCTCTACATATAGCTTACCGTTCGCTTCGATGTTGAAGCTTGCAGTTTCGCCACGCAGACGGTCAGGCACAAGTTCCATAACCAGAGACTTACCTTGAACTTCGAAGTTTACTTTCTCGAAGAACATGTCAAGGATTTGCTCGGTTGTGTAACCTAGCGCACGAAGAATAATTGAAGCTGGAAGCTTACGACGACGGTCGATACGTACGAATACGTTATCCTTAGGATCAAATTCGAAATCCAACCATGAACCACGGTATGGGATTACGCGTGCGTTATAAAGCACTTTACCTGAGGAGTGGGTTTTACCCTTATCGCTGTCGAAGAAGACACCCGGGCTACGGTGCAGCTGGGATACGATAACCCTCTCGGTACCGTTAATAACGAATGTACCGTTATCAGTCATGAGCGGAATCTCGCCCATGTAAACTTCTTGTTCTTTGATGTCTTTTACGGTGCCAGCTGGCGCATCTTTGTCATACATGACAAGACGTAGCTTTACACGCAACGGTGCAGAGTATGTTACGCCACGAATCTGACATTCTTTAACATCGAAGACCGGCTCACCGAGACGATAGCTAACGTATTGCAGCTCGGAATTGCCGTTATAGCTCTGAATCGGAAAAACAGAACGAAAGGCAGCTTCTAATCCGTAGTGCCCTTCCGGATCCTGCTCGATGAACTTTTTGAAAGACTCAAGCTGGATCGACAGCAAGTATGGTATGTCCAACACTTGTGGACGCTTACCAAAATCCTTACGGATACGCTTTTTCTCGGTATAAGAGTAAACCATAGGTTCCTCAGATCGCTGATAAGTGATCCAAACTGCTCAAAACGAGGAGCAGTGACTAATAACACTGTTTATTGTAGGAACAGCTTCAAAAAGGAGCTGTTTTTTGCACAGTTAGTGGTTGCAAAACAATGTGAAAAACACCACTACCCTACAGCGCAAAAAGGCCGGTGGCAATTAGCCACCAGCCATTAGCCTTTTCAGGCTAAGAAATTAAGTAATAATTACTTAATTTCAACAGAAGCACCAGCTTCTTCTAGCTGAGCTTTAAGAGCTTCAGCTTCAGCTTTGTCAACACCTTCTTTCAGAGGTGCTGGAGCGCCGTCTACAAGACCTTTAGCTTCTTTCAGACCTAGGCCAGTTGCGCCGCGTACTGCTTTGATAACCTGAACTTTCTGAGAACCAGCAGAAGTTAGGATTACGTCAAATTCAGTTTGCTCTTCAGCAGCTTCACCGCCTGCTGCGCCGCCTGCTACTACTGCAGCTGCAGCAGAAACACCGAATTTTTCTTCCATAGCTTCGATAAGCTCAACAACTTGCATTACAGACATTTCTGCAACTGCGTCTAGGATTTGCTCGTTAGTGATAGACATAACAATTCTCTTTGAAATCAACAATTAGTTTAAATAGCAACCAGTGAGAAACCAGGGCAATTAAGCCGCTGCTTCTTCTTTCTGATCGCGTAGAGCTGCGATAGTACGTACCAGCTTGCCAGCTGAAGCTTCTTTCATGCACATCATTAGGCGTGCAATCGCTTCGTCGTAAGTTGGTAGTGTCGCAAGAATTTCTGCGTCAGCAACAGCGCCTTCGAATGCGGCTGCTTTGATCTCGAAATCTTTGTTCTCTTTAGCGAAGTCTTTGAAAAGACGCGCTGCAGCACCTGGGTGCTCGTTAGAGAAACCGATCAGTGTAGGACCAACGAAAGTGTCTTGTAGACACTCGAAGTCAGTACCTTCAACTGCACGGCGTGCTAGTGTGTTACGAACAACTTTCAGGTAAACGCCGTTTTCACGAGCTTGTTTACGTAGAGAAGTCATCGCATCAACTGCAACGCCACGAGAGTCAGCAACAACTGCAGACAGGGCACCATTGGCAGCTTCGTTGACTTCAGCAACAATTGCTTTTTTGTCTTGAAGATTTAATGCCATTGGATTAGCTCCTGGATTTAGCTGGGTTACCCCAGTCATTACACCACTCACTGCCGGTATGACAGGAGAGTCTTTACGGCGCAGATCCAAGACAGATTTACATCAATCATGTTCTGGCACCGTCTACGTAGGTAGTATTAAGTTCCTAAGAACGCCTACGGTCTTGGACGAAGGCTAATTAACAAGCAATTAGCCTCAGCCATGAATTTGTGAACGCCAGATTATACACTAACCTGGCAGTTCTGCAAATTATTGTGCGTTAGTTTCCAGAGAGTTCTGGTCTAGCGCTACACCTGCACCCATAGTGGTGGAGATGCTAACTTTCTTGATGAAAGTACCTTTAGCAGAAGAAGGCTTAGCTTTCTTCAGAGCCACTAGAAGTGCTTCTAGGTTCTCTTTAAGGTTTGCTGCGTCAAAATCCACTTTACCGATAGTAGTGTGGATGATGCCGTTCTTGTCGTTACGGTAACGAACCTGGCCAGCTTTAGCGTTCTTAACCGCTTCAGCAACGTTAGGAGTTACAGTACCAACTTTAGGGTTTGGCATCAGACCGCGTGGACCAAGGATAGTACCAAGCTGACCTACAACGCGCATTGCATCTGGAGATGCGATAACTACGTCGAAGTTCATTTCGCCTTTCTTAACCTGGTCAGCAAGCTCTTCCATACCTACTAGGTCAGCGCCTGCTTCTTTAGCAGCTTCTGCGTTTGCACCTTGAGTGAAAACAGCAACACGGATATCACGACCAGTACCGTGTGGTAGCACAGTTGCGCCACGAACGTTTTGGTCTGATTTACGTGCATCGATGCCAAGGTTAACAGCAACGTCAACACTTTCAGTAAATTTAGCAGTAGCTAGTTCTTTAAGAAGAGCAACAGCTTCGTTGATTTCGTACTCTTTAGTTACGTCAACTTTGTCACGGATAACGCGCATGCGTTTAGTCAGTTTTGCCATTGTCTTAACCCTCTACCACTAGGCCCATTGAACGAGCAGTACCTGCAATCGAACGCTTCATAGCTTCGATGTCAGCACCAGTCATATCAGCCGCTTTAGTTTCAGCGATTTCCTGAACCTGAGCGTCAGTAACAGTACCAACTTTCTCAGTGTTAGGACGGCCAGAACCAGACTTAACGCCTGCTGCTTTCTTCAGAAGAACTGCTGCAGGTGGAGTCTTAGTAACGAACGTGAAAGAACGGTCGTTGTATACTGTGATAACAACAGGAATTGGAAGACCTTTCTCGATTGAGTCAGTCTTAGCGTTGAACGCTTTACAGAATTCCATGATGTTCACACCGTGCTGACCAAGAGCTGGACCAACCGGTGGACTAGGGTTTGCTGCACCAGCTGCTACCTGCAGCTTGATGTACGCTTCTACTTTTTTAGCCATTGCTATATACCTAAATTTGGGTTCGAACGTCTATTCGTAAAAGAACAGACTCCCCGTCTAACGAAAGGGCGCGAAATTATAGTCCAATTTCACGCCCCTGACAATAACAGCTGATTAATTATTGATCAGCTTTTTTCAACCTGACCGAACTCAAGCTCAACCGGTGTTGCACGGCCGAAGATCGATACAGAAACCTTCACGCGGCTCTTGTCGTAGTCAACTTCTTCTACAACGCCGTTAAAGTCTGCAAAAGGCCCGTCGGTAACACGTACAACTTCACCCGGCTCAAAGACAGTTTTGTGAACTGGTGATTCACTTGCCTGCTGAAGACGGTTAAGAATGGCATCCGCCTCTTTATCAGAGATAGGAGCTGGACGGTCTGAAGTGCCGCCGATGAACCCCATTACACGAGGGATACTACGTACCAGATGCCATGTCTCATCGTTCATCACCATCTGTACAAGCACATAGCCTGGAAAGAACTTACGTTCACTCTTACGGCGCTGACCTGCACGCATCTCAACTACTTCCTCGGTCGGTACAAGTACCTCATCAAAGTAGTCTTCCATGCTATGCATCTTGATATGCTCACGTAGTGATTGCGCTACACGACCTTCAAAACCTGAAAAGGCCTGTACTACATACCATCGTTTTTTTGGAGCTTCGCTCATGAACTCTTACCTCACACACCGGTAACTAGGCGGACTAGACGGACCATGATGCCGTCGATACCCCACAAGGCTAACGCCATAATGACAGTGACAGCTAAAACGATAAAGGTTGTCTGCGTAGCTTCCTGACGAGTAGGCCATACTACCTTGCGGACTTCCATGCGCGATTCGCGGGCAAACGTAATCGCGGTTTTACCTTTTGCTGTAAGTGCGGCAAGACCACCAGCTGCAGCTACAAGAACTACAACGGCCGAGGCGCGCAACACTACAGAAACATCACTGTACAGGTAATTACCAACCACAGCGGCAGCTAGCAAAGCAAATACAGCGACCCATTTTAGGCCATCCATACTGCTAGAGCTGCTTTGGTTTTCGGCATTCGCTTTCATACAACCAACCTGTAACTAGTCTCAATATAGACGAAAATAACCCCGCAAGTGCGAGGCCATAAATGAAGGAAAGCGCTAACGCCTTAATTACATAGAAAAAACTTCATCTCAATAAACTTTTACTCTACGTTCCTGACCAAAAAACAACCTGACCAAAAATCGAACGCAGAAAAAGGGCATCAAATGATGCCCTTTTTGGTGCCTTGTCGTCAAATATTATTCAACGATCTTAGCAACAACACCAGCACCTACTGTACGACCGCCTTCACGGATCGCAAAGCGTAGACCTTCGTCCATCGCGATAGGAGCGATTAGAGTAACAACCATTTTAATGTTGTCACCAGGCATTACCATTTCAACGCCTTCTGGTAGCTCGATAGTACCAGTTACGTCAGTTGTACGGAAGTAGAACTGTGGACGGTAGCCTTTGAAGAATGGCGTGTGACGGCCGCCTTCGTCTTTAGACAGAACGTATACTTCTGACTCAAAAGTAGTGTGCGGAGTGATAGAACCTGGCTTAGCAAGAACCTGACCACGCTCAACTTCGTCACGCTTAGTACCACGCAGTAGAACACCAACGTTCTCACCAGCACGGCCTTCGTCAAGAAGCTTACGGAACATCTCAACACCAGTACAAGTTGTTGTAGTGGTCTCTTTGATACCGATGATTTCTACTTCGTCACCTACAGTGATGATACCCTGCTCAACACGACCAGTTACAACAGTACCACGGCCCTGGATTGAGAATACATCTTCGATAGGTAGGATGAACGGACGGTCGATCGCACGCTCTGGCTCTGGGATGTAGTTGTCTAGTGCTTCAGCTAGCTCAACGATCTTGTCTTCCCACTCTTTCTCGCCGTTTAGCGCGCCAAGAGCAGAACCCATGATTACTGGGCAGTCGTCACCTGGGAATTCGTACTCAGATAGAAGTTCACGAACTTCCATTTCTACTAGCTCTAGTAGTTCTTCGTCATCAACCATGTCACACTTGTTCATGAACACGATGATGTATGGGATACCAACCTGACGGCCTAGTAGGATGTGCTCACGAGTCTGAGGCATTGGACCGTCAGTTGCAGCAACAACCAGGATACCACCGTCCATCTGTGCAGCACCAGTGATCATGTTTTTAACGTAATCGGCGTGTCCTGGGCAGTCTACGTGTGCGTAGTGACGAGTTGGAGTATCGTACTCTACGTGAGAAGTAGAGATTGTGATACCACGCTCGCGCTCTTCTGGAGCGTTATCGATAGATGCGAAGTCTTTAGCCTCACCACCGTATACTTTTGACAGAGTAGTACAGATAGCAGCTGTTAGAGTAGTTTTACCGTGGTCAACGTGGCCGATAGTACCAACGTTAACGTGCGGTTTTGTACGTTCAAATTTTTCTTTAGACATGGATAGTCCCTCTAGGCACGGCATTTGGTGGCATTACGACCACACAACCAATCATGGGTTTGTAGAGTATATATCAAAAGGATTGAAGTGACTTGGAGAGGGAGTGGTGCTGATAGGCGGATTTGAACCGCCGACCTCACCCTTACCAAGGGTGCGCTCTACCGACTGAGCTATATCAGCACACAAAAGTGTGGAGCGGGCAGCGGGAATCGAACCCGCATCATCAGCTTGGAAGGCTGAGGTAATAGCCATTATACGATGCCCGCAAAACTCGTAACTCGTAGAGCTATTCAATCATTTGAAAATGGTGGAGGGAGATGGATTCGAACCATCGAAGGCAGAGCCGTCAGATTTACAGTCTGATCCCTTTGGCCACTCGGGAACCCCTCCAGGGGTGTTGCAAAGAAACTGGTGCCGACTACCGGAATCGAACTGGTGACCTACTGATTACAAGTCAGTTGCTCTACCTACTGAGCTAAGTCGGCTTAAGTGCTGCGCATTCTAGAGAATGATCCCAGCCCTTGCAATACCTATATTATTTTTTTTTCAGTTTTTTCTATCAAGCGTTGTAATTTTAGCCATCATCGGCATTTTGCATACAAAGCAAGACCTTCCAGTACCAAATCTGAACGGTGTCGGTAGTGTTTTGACCAAGACACAGGTAAATGACGAACGCCTCCACCGCATAGGATCACTTCAGGCTCGGCCTTCAGTTTATCGCGGGCTTGCCCCAGACCATATTCAATCAGCCCCAGCAGTGCTGCCCGGCAGCCATTTTTCAGGCCGTCAGCGGTATTGTCAGCAAAGCTGATTGTTTCACTGTGCTCGCGATCCGAAAAAACCTTGGTGGTATTTTCCAATACCGACTTCATCATGAGCTGGTAGCCTGGCGCTATCCAGCCGCCCTGATGCTTGCCGTCTTCGGACAGCACATCAAAGGTTAGCGCCGTGCCGATATCGACAATCACGGTTGGCCTTTTAAATTCCTGCCGAATAGCCACCAAGGTCAACCAGCGATCGACGCCCAGATATTGGTACTCGGCATAGGCATTCTTTACGCCAAAATCTTTACGCAGCGTTTTTACCTGCATTACCGGAATATTGGCCAACTGGGCTATACGCTGGATGGAGTTATCGACCTCCACCGGGCCAACACTGGCAAAGACGATTCTGTTAACTTCCTTCTCTAACAGCGGCTCTAGCACCATTTCCAGCTTACGGCTTGGATATCGTCCTAATAGCTCGAAATTGCCATCGTCAAATAGTTGGGCAACCTTGACATAGGTGTTGCCCGCTTCAATTAATAATTGCATTAACAACCTCTAAGGCTGATTTCACCACCGACGTAAGGCGTAATACCTTGTTCGGTTTCCAGTAATAACGCCCCCTGACTATTAATTCCGCGGGCTATTCCTTCTACCACACGCTCACCAATTAATAATTTCACAGGGCGATCCAAAAAGTTATCTAATCGATTCCAACGCTCAATGAAGCCATCCAGGCCAACATTCTCGTAATGCTCAAGCGTTTCGTACAAACGCCGGATCAGCGTTGCTGCCAGCTGGTTTCGCTCCGGAAGGTGGCTGCAAGCCTGCGTCAAATTGGTCCACGCCTGGCCGATATCCGATCCTTCCTGCTCTGTCATCGCAACATTCAGCCCCATCCCAATCACCAGGTGGGCAGCTTCTCCGGCCTTGCCTGTCATTTCGACAAGAATTCCAGCCAGCTTCCTATCTTGGTAATACAGATCGTTGGGCCACTTGACTTTGATATCCTCTGCCCCGATAGATTGCAGAGCTTCGGCAATCGCCACTCCGACAACAAGGCTTAACCCCATAGCAGCAGCCATACCGGCATCAAGGCGCCAATACATAGAAAGGTATAAGTTACTACCAAACGGAGAAAGCCACTGCCTTCCTCGCCGGCCACGGCCAGACTCCTGATACTCCGCCAGGCAGACAGCGCCTTGGGGTAGCTGACCAACCCGATCAAGCAGGAATTGGTTGGTTGAGTCAATCACAGGGATGAGATCTAAGCTTGAGCACTTTACCTGAGCTAAAAGTTTATCGCAATCAAGCAGTTCCAATTTTGATGCCAGACTATAGCCTTTACCCTGGACCCGGTAGATATCCAATCCCCAGCTTTGCAGCGTTTTAATATGCTTGCTTATCGCCGCACGAGATATCCCAAGCGACTCTCCCAGCGCCTCACCGGAATGGAATCGTCCATCCGATAACATAGCGACTAACGCCAAACGTGTAGCATGATCTATCATGACATCATCTCCGCCAGTTTTGTCTCTTGACTGGCAGCCATAAAGCGTACTTCATGCTCTAGGGTGACACCAAACGTCCTGTCCACCGTTACAACTATATCATTCGCCAGCTCAATGACATCCCGGGCTGTCGCCTGCCCATGGTTTACCAACACCAGCGCTTGCTGCTCGTGTACCTTCGCGCCGCCAACCTCATAGCCTTTCAGGCCGCACTGATCTATCAGCCAACCTGCGGCCAGTTTGTAACACCTATTTCCCATGTCATAACTCGGCATATGAGGATACACCTGCAATAGTGCATCTCGTTTCTCACTGTCAACTACAGGGTTTTTGAAGAAACTTCCGGCATTGCCGAGTACTGCTGGATCTGGCAGCTTTTCTTGACGAATTCGGCACACTTCGTCATATATGTCTTTGGCCGATACGGCATCGGGATCGAACTTTGCCAGCGGACCGTAGCCTAAATTCGGCAGCCATTCTTTCGGCAGTACCAGACCAACCGCAATGATGGCATGACTGTCTTTCAATCCATGCTTGAAAATTGAGTCACGATATCCAAACTGGCAGTCGGCTGCCGACAACCGGGAAAACTTGCCGGTTTCCAGCTCAACCACATCCACGTACTGGCAGATATCTTTTAGCTCTACACCATAGGCACCAATATTCTGGATAGGGGATGAACCAACACACCCGGGAATTAACGCCAGGTTTTCCAAGCCGGGCATATTGTTTTCAATGGTTGTGCATACCAGCTGGTGCCAGTCTTCACCGGCGCCGACATGCAGCTGATAGTTGTCTGTCGTTTCCGTAATGTCGATACCCGATATACGGTTCAACACGATGACACCGGCATAGTTTTCACAGAACAGTAAATTGCTTCCCTGTCCGACAATCAACTTAGGTAAAGTCCGATATTGTTCATGCTGCCAAATGTCGACCAAATCCTCTGCCGTCTCCGCAACTACAATGTGTTCAGCTGCGACCTCTATGCCAAAGGTGTGAAAAGGTGCCAACGACCTTTCTTGCAAAACTTTCATGCTATTATCGAACCATACCATTTATACTATTGGCCGCATTTTAACTGATTCATCCTGACAACGCAGTGTTTTCCCATGAGCAAGCTTAGATTCCACCCACTAGAACCCCTCCGTTTTCCGTTGATCAATCGTTTCTATAAATCTTACTACCCAGCAGGGAAAGCCAAAAAAGATGAAGTTATCTGGGTGGGAGAGGATAACAGCAGTATCATCTGCTGTGTCAGATTCAAGCAATTTGACAACTATCAGTTACTCACCGGTATGTTGGTACACCCAGAACAACGTGGTATGGGTTTAACCAAACAGCTACTAACAGGCTGTTATCAGCAACTTATAGAGACACCCTGTTATTGTTTTGCCTTTGCTCATCTAGAGACGCTATACCAGGGGGCAAACTTTATCGCACTCCCCGAGAGCGAACTCCCCGAGCCGCTATTGAGTCGTCTCCGGCGCTACCGGCAAAGTGGAAAGAAGCTGGTTGCAATGCGCTATCAACCCTAATTTACAGTTATTCAACCTATCCGTGACACAAGCCAATAATGGTATTGATAGAATCAGGGAATTTTCTGGTATAATTCCGCTCTAAATTAACAGATTTATCTTTAATAGGTCGCGTAAACGAGGCGATAATGGATTCAGCTATTGCTAACAGGCAGCGCATTGAGCAATTGCCATGTATTGCACACAAACCGGAAGATTTAGAGACACTTCTAGATGCAGGATCTTTCCGCGAACGTCTTCACCAAGAAATCACTCAGGCTAAGCAGCGTATTTATCTGGTAGCTCTCTACCTGCAAGACGATGATGCTGGACGAGGCATTCTAACAGCACTGTATGAGGCCAAGCAGGCAAACCCTGACTTGGATATTAAGGTACTGGTCGACTGGCATCGCGCTCAGCGAGGGCTTATTGGTGCCGCTAAATCAGATGGAAATGCTGCACTATACCGCGAGTTCGCAGAAAACTATGAGCATCAAATTGATGTACTGGGTGTTCCGGTGCGTAACAGGGAAGTCTTTGGTGTTTTGCATCTGAAAGGCTTTGTGATCGATGACAAGGTTATCTATAGCGGTGCCAGCCTTAATGATGTCTACCTTGCACAGCATCAGCGTTACCGTTACGACCGATACCACGTCATACAGAATGCTCATCTGGCCGACAGTATGGCGAAGCTCATTAAGGAAACGTTAGCAGACAGCGATGCTGTAAATTGCTTGAGCCAGGCAATTCGTCCTGAAACCAAGGCATTGAAAGGTGCAATCAAAGATCTTCGCAACCAATTACAACGTGCGAGTTATTCTTTTGCCCCTGAGTCCGTAGGTAGCGATCAGGTCGGCCTAACACCTCTGATTGGCCTCGGAAAGCGGAAAAACAAACTGAATCAGCATATCTGCACCCTGATTGCTAGTGCGCAGAAAGAGCTGACCATTTGTACGCCTTACTTTAATTTCCCGCGTCTCATTAGTCGCGAAGTAAAACGTGCAATCCGACGAGGCGTAAAAGTAACCATTGTTGTTGGTGATAAAACAGCGAATGACTTTTACATTCCACCTAGCGAGCCGTTCAAGACGATTGCAGGCCTACCTTACCTCTATGAAGTGAACCTGCGAAACTTTGCCAAGCAGAATGAAGGGGCTATTGCTCGTCGCCAGCTAGCTATCCACCTCTGGAAGCACAATGACAACAGTTTCCACCTGAAAGGGATCTGGGTTGACCGCAGCTATATGCTAATCACAGGCAATAACCTCAACCCAAGGGCTTGGAAGTTAGATCTTGAGAATGCCATCTTGGTGCATGACAAGAGTCAGCTATTAGCCGAGCAGAAGCAAAAAGAGCTCGACTGTATTCTGAGCCATACTCAGCTTGTAGGCAGCTATAAATTTATCGAGAAAGTCGAGACCTACCCTGCTCCAGTAAGGAAGTTGATTAAGCGGATCCGCAGAATAAAAGCTGATCACATTCTTAATCAAATCCTGTAGACCTGTAGAGGAAATGCGCATGACTATCGCCGCTATTGATGTAGATCCGCAACGTACTTTCAGCCCTCTTTGTCCTGATGAGCTGCCAGTACCAGAAGGCGATCAAATCGCTCCCGCGCTCAATGCCCAGGCAGAGCTGGCAGACCTACGGATATTAACGAAAGATGCGCACCCTCCTCAGGCGGTATGGGTTGTTGATAGCCATGATAAAATGCTTCAACCGTTACCTCACCCCAATGCAAACCTAACCTGGGTAGCCCATGCAGTCCCAGGTACACCTGGATTTAAAACGATCCCAGGATTACCTGCCGTCACCGATTACGATCATGTTATCTGGAAAGGGATCGAGCCTGATCTTCACCCTTATGGTGCCTGCTTTCATGATCTTGAAGAGAGACTAAGTACTGGGCTGATCGAATGGCTTGATAGCCAAAAGGTAACCACTATTCTTGTCGGCGGCTTGGCGACAGACTATTGTGTGAAAACAACCGCCTTACAACTGCAACAAACAGGAAATTTTAAAGTCATTGTTAACCTTTCAGCTTGCCGCGGGATTGCTCCCGATACCACAGAGCAAGCTTGTGCCGACATGCAGAATGCGGGAATCATAGTAGCGACAGACCTTGCAGCTGTCCGCGCGCTGCTCTAGCTATACAGTTCAACATCAGTACACTAAAAAAACAGCCTCTTTTGAGGCTGTTTTTTTATATCTATTATCATCCAAGCATCATTACCTATAAGTTTTTATATAAAGCGGCATAGCGCTTGATCTGAAAGGCTCTTTACAGGTAGTTGATTGAGTTAACAGGCACGCCTAGGCTGTGCTGGCATTCCGGCCCGAGAAAAATGCGCAGCACTGTCAGGAGCGTCAGATACAAGAAAGCCCCGTCATTTCTCACGAGGCTTCTTAATAAGTAGCGGAGCGGATGGGACTCAACGCGCACGGCCAGTGCCGCGACCTAGAGGCCGCAGGATTCTTGGGGGCGATATATAACAAAAAAACCTGCCGTTACCGATAGGTTTTCTTAATAAGTGGCGGAGCGGGCGGGGCTTCCATACCGAACATCAGCGCGTCCCCCGGCGTGACAGGCCGCTGCTTTCAGGTTAATAGGCTAATACCAATCTAAGTAAAAATATGATCTAATTGAGGATTGTCTTTCAGATGATCAAATCGCTATGGATAGCCTCAATAATAT
>NZ_MJIL01000062.1 GCF_001939735.1 Photobacterium proteolyticum | reverse complement strand
ACTTGTTTGACTCGGCATTTTTGGTTCGGAGTTCAGTGGGTTTGGAGAGTTGGTCGTGGCGCACCTTATCCCAGGCGTTATATTTTTTAAGGTAAATAATGAGTTCTGAATTAATTGATAGAATTGAAGCTATAAGAGCTTCTAGGTTGAGTTCGATCAGAAGAAATAAACATGGAAACCTAGAAGTATCGAACCCGCCACCAACAAATTCTTCAGGTATGTATTGGATTTATACAAATTACGATATTGATTTGATGAAAAACAGTACATGCACTTGTGATAAAGGAGCAATTAATATTGCAGATCTAACTTCACAACATGATGGCTTACCTCATGTCTGTACGATCAGTCAGGATTCCGGTACTGATGGAGAGTTTAGGTTGGTTTACAATGGAATTGCTGGTAAATCTCTTGGTGTTCGCGGTCGTATTCATCAACATTTTAATGGTGGTAAAGGGACTGGTTGTCTTTCAATTCTTAAGTCATCCATGTGCGATCTTGATAGATGGCAAGTGTCATATGTAACGTTTGAAAATAATAAATCACCTATAGACATTAATGTAAATTATAACGATGAAGCTAAAAATATTGAGCGTATATGGCGTCTAAAGTTTGGGTGGCCACTTTTATGCAAAATATAACAAGGCAATCAAGGTGATGCGTTACACTCGGCGGTTTTGGTAGGGAGTTCGGTGTGCTT
Organism: Photobacterium proteolyticum; assembly: GCF_001939735.1. Lineage (GTDB taxonomy): Bacteria > Pseudomonadota > Gammaproteobacteria > Enterobacterales > Vibrionaceae > Photobacterium > Photobacterium proteolyticum. The sequence continues at coordinate 1,278 of NZ_MJIL01000062.1, read as the reverse complement.
TGCTGGTTCATCGTGGCACACCTTATTGCTGGCGTTATGGCGTAGATGAGTACAGATAACGTGGCTGCCTATTACTTGCCGATGGGTCGTTCTTAGTCGCTAGTATATTGCAGTTTTCCAGCTCTGTTATGGTGCTGGATGTTTTCAAAGGAAATCGGCATTTGTAGGAATCGTACGCAACACGCCCGATTATCGTTATGAGATGGCTGTTTTCACTAAGCCAATTGGCTTCTGCATTCATCTGAACCTTCCTTCACGAAGGTTGGATCGAGGCTTAGCAGCTAGCAAGTCGTAGTTTTCCAATTCTGTTATGGTGTTGGATGTTTACAATGAAAATAACCCTTGTGGGTTCCAGTCCGCAGCACGCTCGATTGTCGTTTAGTACTCGCTGATTTTCTTCCTTAAGCACCGATTTAAACTGATAGAAGAGAGCAGTCCATTCTTCTTCCGAACAAATCCTGCTCAAATTTCCATCAAAAGGCTCAGATTTCAGTTATAGCTATCTGAAATAAATCACAAATCTGCGATCCCTCAACTTCCTGTTCACTCAGTGATGTATGATGCCTGAATCATATGGCAGGTAAATAATTCTGTTCGGCGGTAGCGTGCCTGATGCTTGTATTGGATCCCTCAAGTTCGCCATAACAAGGCAATCAAGGGTGACGCGTTACACTCGGCGGTTTTGGTATGGAGTGCGGTGTGCTTGGTGAGTTCATTGTGGCGCACCTTATTGCAGGCGTTATGCACCTAGAGCCAAGATTTTCAATGGTAGAAAATTCATCGCTTTTTTCCACGATTTCTCTGGCCATTCGTTTGCCGAAAGGCTGCCTGTAAGTCCGAAGATAAGTAGGTTGTTGTTATATTTGCTGCCTTGAAGTCTGGCAATTCAATATCATAATTTCAACGTTACTTTGCTGTGAAAGTGTTGGCGCATCTCTTTGGCTATTGGTTTGGCGAAGCAGCCAAGCTTCTCCGCATCAGGTTGTCATGCAGGTTTCTCTGGCTCAAATCGTTGAAAGTGAATCGGAATTATCAGAGTCCGGATTTGTTGCCTGTATGCCGCAGATTTATCACGCGTGGAAAGATTTTCGGCCAAGTATGATCGTATTAATGGATGGAGTTGCATAACAAAGGTATCAAGGTGACTTGTTTGACTCGGCGGTTTTGGTTCGGAGTTCAGTGGGTTTGGTGAGTTGGTCGTGGCGCACCTTATCCCAGGCGTTATGGCGTAGGGGCGTACAGGCAACGTGGCGATCGTTTTCTTGCTACTCGGGTCGT
>NZ_MJIL01000061.1 GCF_001939735.1 Photobacterium proteolyticum | reverse complement strand
AGACTGGTTAGAAATGGACCAGCCAGTCAATATTCCGGGAACCGTCGATGAGTATCCAAACTGGCGCCGTAAGCTTTCAACAACGTTGGATGATATCTTTACTCGCCAGAATATTATTGACTTAACTCGACGTTTAACCGAAACACGAGAGAAAGCTTCACAATAATCTAGTCAGGCGTAATGCGTTGGACACATCGAAGTGACCAACAGTAATGACGAATATATGCAGCTCGAAGGAGCTGCATTTTCTTTTCTAGCCCCTCCTCCCCAATATCAGCCTCAAGAAACTGCACTTCGCATATAATAAAAGTTCGCAGTCTTGCTTATCTACCCTGTTGTGTGTGTTGTTATAATTACTAGACACTAAAAGGTAACCTCATTTTTGTTGAGGGGCTCAGGATGAAGCCGACTGCTCAATTCTGATGGACGATACAGACTGAAATTGTGCTGGAGAGATTGTTCTGCAGTACGAGATATAACAATCATGAAGGATGTAAAAAATGAATAAAGTCCTTGGTATTGTAGTTATTTGTACCCTTGCCGCCCTTGGCTCAATATACGCACATGCCGCAATAGAAGAAGGCCAGCTTACTATTTGGATCAATGGTGACAAAGGCTATAACGGCCTGGCTGAAGTCGGTAAGAAGTTTGAAGAAGATACCGGTGTTAAAGTAACCGTGGCTTTTCCTGATGGCCTGGCAGAAAAGTTCCCGCAGGTGGCTGCAGCGGGTGATGGTCCGGATATTGTTTTCTGGGCACACGACCGCTTTGGTGGTTATGCGAAATCGGGCCTGTTGGTAGAAATTAAGCCATCTAAAGAAGTAAAAAACAAGATCATTGATTTTACTTGGGACGCGGTACAATACGACGGTAAGTACATTGGTTACCCGGTTGCCGTTGAAGCACTTTCTCTGATTTATAATAAGGATCTTGTTCCTAACCCACCTAAAAACTGGGAAGACATCGAAGCACTAGACAAGAAGCTTCAGAAAGACGGCAAGAAAGCTATCATGTGGAATTTGAAAGAGCCCTATTTCACATGGCCAATACTATCTGCTGACGGCGGCTACGCGTTCAAATTCACGGCTAACGGATATGATGTGAAGGACGTTGGTGTTAATAATGCCGGTGCCAAACGGGGGATGAATTTCATCAAGTCGTTGGTAGACAAGAAAGTCATCTCGCCAGATATGGACTACAGCATCTCTGAGGCTGAGTTTATTAAAGGTAATGTCGCGATGACTATCAATGGTCCATGGTCTTGGGACAACGTTGAGAAGTCTGGCATTAACTATGGTGTTGCCGTTCTTCCTAAGTTAAACGGCAGTCCATCGAAGCCGTTTGTCGGCATTTTGACTGCGGGCATCAGCTCTGCGTCACCAAACCAGGATCTGGCGGTAGAGTTTATTGAAAACTATCTGCTGACAGACGAAGGCCTTGGCAAGGTTAATGATGACAAGCCACTAGGCGCGGTAGCGCTGAAATCATTCCAGAAGACGTTAGACAAGGATGCACGAATTGCAGCCACTATGGATAATGCAATGAACGGCGAAATCATGCCTAACGTTCCACAGATGGCTGCATTCTGGTATGCCCAAGGTAATGCAATCAAGAACGTTGTAGACGGTCGTCAGGGTGTTGATGATGCGTTGAACGAAGCTGCTGGTCACATGCTGAAGTAAATGCCTAGTGGGGAGAGGAAGTTCTCCCCATTGTTTGTCCTTTTTTGCTAGCAGGGTGCTGAGATGTAGTCAGTTCAAGGTGACGGGCTTTGATATCACAACAGAAAAGTTCTAACTTCAATTATCGCAAGTGGATGAAATGGTCGCTGTTAAGCATGATCGGTGTAGTTAACGGTTATGCTACTGTATTGATGTGTGCAAAGGGCGAAATTCCTTTTGCACTTCTGACCGTTGTTTTAACTGCACTTGCTCTGTATATTTTCGGAAGCAACAGAACATACGCCCACCGTTATATCTTCCCGGGCGTTGCCGGGATGCTTGTCTTTATTATTTTCCCTTTGGTTTATACCGTTGGGCTTGCTTTTACTAACTATAGTGCGTCGAACCAGCTATCGCTGGACAGGACCCAGGCCGTTCTGGAGCAGAGAAGCTTCCAGTCAGGTGAAAGTTATCGCTTTGAGCTCTACAAAGTTGAAAGTGGCCATCGGCTGGTGATTCAGGTTGATGACGATTTATTGGCTTCTGATGTGTTTGATATTTCAAGCCCTCCATCTGATAAGTTGTTACTGAGCAAAGTTGAAAGTGTCCCGGGCGAAAAAGAGAAGATTAAAGCAATTGTCCAGAACCGCTCCAATTTGGCAAAAGTTGAATTAGTGATGCCGAACGGCCTTGAAATCAGGATGAGCGGTCTGCGCAAATTCGCAGCAAAAATGCCTTTATTTACTGTTCAGGATGATGGCCTAAGTATGCTGAATAATCAGACTCAGCAGCTTTATAAGCCAAATATGGAAACTGGTTTTTATCAATCAGTCGATAGTGAAGGTCATTTTGTTGGTGAGCCAATTTCCCCTGGATTCGTTGTTGGTGTTGGTGGCGCGAACTTCGAGCGCGTTATGACCGATGATGGTATCAAAGAACCTTTCTTTGGGATCTTCGTGTGGACGGTTGTATTTGCCTTCCTGTCTGTTGCCCTGACGTTAGCTATGGGGATGATCTTGGCTTGTATCGTTCAGTGGGAGCCGCTAAAGGGCAGTAGCATTTACCGAGTGCTGCTGATTCTGCCATATGCAGTACCATCATTTATCTCAATTTTGATTTTTAAAGGCCTGTTTAACCAAAGCTTTGGTGAAATTAACATGCTGCTTGATGCGCTTTTCAGCGTGAAACTACCCTGGTTCTCAGAGCCTACGATGGCTCGGATAATGGTTGTTCTGGTCAATACCTGGCTTGGCTTTCCTTACATGATGATCCTGTGTATGGGACTGCTGAAGTCAATTCCTGAAGATTTGTACGAAGCCTCAGCGATTGATGGCGCAGGCCCCATTCAAAATTTCTTCAAGATCACATTGCCTATGCTGATCAAACCGTTAACGCCATTACTGATTGCAAGTTTTGCATTCAATTTCAACAATTTTGTCATGATTCAGCTGCTGACGGCAGGAGGACCAAACATGGTAGGAACGTCCGAGCCTGCGGGCTATACAGATTTGCTTGTTAGTTATACCTACCGTATTGCCTTTGAAGGCGGTGGCGGTCAGGACTTTGGTTTGGCCGGTGCAATTGCAACCATTATTTTCCTGATGGTTGGCGGTATGGCACTACTAAATTTGAAGTTTACCAAGACGGCCTTAGAGCAGGATTGAGGAGAAACGTCATGCCAATGGTACAACCGAAATCATTAAAATACCGAGTATGGGTGACCCACATTGGTTTGTGCCTGTTTCTGGCGGTGACGATTTTCCCGTTGTTGATGATCGTAGCAATTTCATTTCGTGAAGGTAACTTTGCAGGCGGTGAGTTGATCCCAAGTGATCCAACGTTAGATCATTGGCGTCTCGCATTGGGCTTTTCTGTCGAAAACCGGGATGGTAGCGTGACACCTCCGCCATTCCCAGTAATGCTATGGCTGTGGAACACGGTTAAAGTAGCTGGTATTACTTCAATCATTATCGTTGCGCTTTCAACGACCAGTGCTTACGCTTTTGCTCGTATGCGCTTTAAGGGGAAGAGTACTATTTTAAAAGGGATGATGATTTTTCAGATGTTCCCGGCAGTACTTGCTCTGGTCGCTCTTTACGCATTATTTGATCGCTTGGGACAGTACATTCCGTTCCTGGGTTTGAATACCCATGGTGGCCTTATATTCTCTTATCTAGGTGGCATTGCACTACACGTGTGGACTATCAAGGGATACTTCGAGACTATTGACAGGTCTTTGGAAGAGGCGGCTGCACTTGACGGGGCAACACCATGGCAGGCATTCCGTTTTGTACTGCTACCATTATCAGTACCAATTCTGGCAGTAGTATTCATTCTGTCGTTCATTGGTGTGGTGACAGAGGTACCTGTAGCCTCATTACTGCTGACTGACGTAAACAACTATACGCTGGCTGTGGGTATGCAGCAGTATCTGTATCCTCAGAATTACCTATGGGGTGACTTTGCCGCAGCAGCAGTATTGTCAGCAATTCCAATCACTACGGTATTCCTGTTGGCACAGAAATTCTTAGTCGGTGGTTTGACTGCTGGTGGTGTGAAAGGTTAAGCCCCCCAAAAACTGAAATGCATTATCTAACTCAGCTAATGGAATATTGAGCATTAGCTGAGCTGTTCAATAAATGCATTCAGTGGCGGTAATTTACATAGCCTGGCTCGTAAATACCGTTTTGGTTGTAGTGCCCCTTTTCAGTAAGCAGTTCTAACTCGGTCTTATTATGCCCATTTTGGCTTTTTGGTGAAGGGTAATTAACATAATTCGGCTCATAATGGCCAGATGAATTTATAAATCCAATCTTATCTAAGTGGTTGGAATCCTCATTTGGTGTTGAGCTGCGTTCTCTAGCATGCTGGTAATTTACGTAGCCTGGTTCATAAAGTCCCTTTGAATCGTATCGACCAATGTCTCTTAAATCAGCAAAGGCTGGAAGACTAATAAGCAAGCTGCTACCTAGCAACGGGAGTAATATAAGTTTAATCTTCATAGTCATCGGTATCCTTTGGGGGAGGTTACTAATAAGAAGACCCGCCTCTAGCGAAGATCTTTCAACTATTTTTGGCAAGCTATTACTCTGCACTTTTATGCTCATTTTGAATTTGAACAGCATTGATAAACGTCGCTCTCGCATTCGGGATACCAAGCTTTTCTGCTTCATTCAGTAACGTAATAGCATGATCCATATCACCTTGCTCTACGCTATATTGTATGGAATTCAGATAGTAGGTATGTTTGGTATCGCTTGCTGGCACATAACCTAGAGTAGGGCGAATTGGGAGTTGATTCGCTGACGATACAGTTAAACTGAGTTGACCATACTTGCTATGCGTTGCTGTAAGATCAGGGATACTCGGTGGCTGATTGCCTTTTCCGATCGCGAGTGCTTTGGCTGGATGAATAATGGTTGTGCTACCTTTTAGATCTTCGATCGTGGTGTAGATCAAGACATTAACTTGTCGTGTTCCGACCTGCGGAGCAATGGTAAATTGCGTCTGGACTTGATCGCCATCTAATAGCCTTGCCGGTATATATTTGAATTCATTTGATTTGATGTGGTAAAGCTCTTCTCCCTTGGAGTTGGTGATCAATATATTCGGTATATAAAGAGTTAATTCGTTATCGACATGGCTTGTTAGAACCATGTCGATAGGAGTATTGTCGACTGGAATAATGAAACTGGCTACCGGACCTGTACTGTTAGCGTCCAGCAGTACCTGACTTTTTTCGTCAAATTCAAAATTGATATCTATCGGGAGGCTCAGTTCCTGCCAGCTTAATTCTGCCGGAGCAGCGACGTTACTACTGGCAGGATTCTTTGCCTGAGTGCTGACTTCAGCTGTTGATACACAGCCTGCAGCAAAAACGACCGATAGGCATACTGTTCTGATTTTTGACTTTATCATTCCCTGATCTCTATTTGGTTTACCACCATGCTTCTACCTGGACACCCNTGTGAGCAGTTTTATGCGTTAGCAGCCTAGTTGCATCCAGAATCAGTACATTTGTCTTTCAGCAAAACTTTGCGACAGAACCATTTGGTTTACCACCATGCTTCTACCTGGACACCTAGGTTGTATTCCGTGTCGTTTCCGGTTCCAAAAGCATCATCATTTTCATAATCACTCAGGTAACTGGCATATATTCGAAGCTCAGGACGGGCCCAGAAGCTGCTGCCGGCAGCCCAAGCTTGGGCTAAGGTTAGCTTACTACCAGAGCTATCAACGTTATCATTTTCTTCAGTAAACCAGCCTGCCTCAAATATGGTTCGCATGTTATCATCCCACTTGTACATTGGGCGGGCAACTATATTAAAAATAGAGTGATCGTCCTTACTGTCAAAACTTGAGTTGGCATATACGAGCTGATATCCGATTTCCCAATTCGCTGCTGGAGCCATGACCCCCCAATTAATGATTCGATAGCCTTCGACACCATCGTTAGAGGTTGCATCGGGGTTGTTACCAGCCCCCAGTCCGGCCATTTGTTCTCCGTAACTTTCAGTCGCATATTGGAATATCGTTTTGTTTAAGCCCCCGATAACATCAGCCATGGTTATTTCAGCGGTCAGCATCAG
>NZ_MJIL01000060.1 GCF_001939735.1 Photobacterium proteolyticum | reverse complement strand
AAAATAAGGGTAGAGAAAAAGAGGGTAAAAAGGTGATCGAAAAAAAACGGAATCCTAGATCACAATCGCCGGAATACGCAGCTGATACCGAAACCAACGAAATCTCTTCCGTCAGGGTAAGTATCTCGTTTGGTACACACTCTGAAAGAGCCCCCTCCGGGTAAATCAACGAAAATGGGTTGGCCTGTACTGCCATAAGTCCGCTCACCGATCGTCGTGAAGTGCTGTAAGTTATCGGCGTAGATCAAAAAATCCTCTGCTGCAGAAGCTGTGTGTCTGCCAATCAGCACCACGGTAGGCACTATGTGACTATCACTCTTGGCTTTAAGCAACGACATAGAGCCAGACTCCCACGCGTTATCTTGAGCATACTCCTTATACCCCCATGCCTTGTAAGCTGCGATATGCTTCCTTGATTTCCAAGTCGAGCCATATAAGTCTTGATTGGTAAAATAGGATAATATCTCGGCACCTATACCAGAATTGCCGCCGCCATTAAACCTGAGGTCAATAATGAGGCCTTCAGATTGTTTTATATCTTCGTAAGCTAACTTAAAGTCGTGCAAAATCTGTCTATCGCTGAAACTATTTAACGCCACGTAAGCAACTTGATTATCCAACCACCGAAACTCAAACAACTGACCATTAGAAGCTGGCAAGTTAAGTGCAACTGTCTCAGTTTTAATGTGTCGTGAGTTTCGCTTAAGTGTGATTGCTTTTTGCTCTCCCAAGGGGGATTGGATAGCGAAATTAACTTGACTGCCAGGCGATCCTTTTAACATATCCCTTACTGAATGACTCCACAAAGCTTGCTCTGTTGAACTTGAAAGGTAAGGCATAAGATTAGTTTTTAGATATGTGTCTAAATCAACGCCTTCGACTGATATGATCGTTGAGCCGAGAGGAATGTCAGTTAGTAATCTCTTATCAATTTCTGTGATTACAGCTTGGTGATTAGCTTCCGTGGCCTTTATTGCGGGCCAGTCAACATATCTATCAGAAAGTCCTTTCGGTAAGTAAATATTGGTATGCCCGTCATGCAATAAAGCACTGAATTTCATCAATTCACGGTAATACTCATAATTATTTTCAGTTGCTAATACCTTTGGTATAAATTCTCTGTAAGCGTTATCAAAATCTAGCTCAGGCACTTGATCAAAATAAGCAAAGTTGTAGCTGGCCTCTTTCCAAAACAAAGACAGGCCATACAACTTATCCTCATCAGATAGATTCTCAGGAGTATCCAACGCTTCTTTAGCACATACAGATGTGGATGCTATACCCAAGGCGATTAGCATTGGTAATAACACTTTTCTCATCATTTCAACCAATCCTTAGTTATGTCGTGTTTTAAAGTACATCGCAGTGTTATGACGCCGGATGGTGCGCGTTGACTTGATGATTCACATCACTGAACCATACTATTTAATTACAACATACTCTTTAAAACATACCCTAACTAAACAATCAAAGTTTTCATAATCAGTGTTCAAAACACAACCAATAACGATTTGCTCATGGGAGGAATAATCATCACCACTTACACAGCATGTTCAGTCTAATAAGCGTTATAAAATACTGATTGTAGTTATTGTTTGATGTTGCTTCATATCTAAAAATAACTGGCTTAGATAATAATTTTATTACCAATTAGTTTTAAGAGATGCATCACAAATATATTTATCAAACTGTAATTAACAACCTTAATAATTCGACTTATTTCAAGTCTGATTCATTAATAATCATTGACATAAAAACAGAATATCAAAGTCAGATAATTGAGTGAATTGTTTCCCCCCTTGATTTGTCACACAATTACAACCCTTAATTAACAAAGACTTATCCTAACTAAATTAGAATCAGGCGCACTGCACAATTTGGCATATTGGCTATTAAAACCTTTTATATTTTAAGGTATTACTATTTATCAAGTTAAGGCGACATCCCAAATGGGCATACTACATCGACAACTCTGATAGCGTTTTATACATGCAATTCGATTTTTCAATGTGGTATGAAAAAAAGAATACAATGAGATTCCACCAGCTGTAGACAAAACTCCCTAACCACTCCTTTCGTTATCTATTACGAAATCAGTCTTTACTGAGTTCATAAGCCTACCCCTGGCGTCACAATACCGTCCCGGCGGATTGTTGCCACACACCAGCAATAATGAAAAAAATTGCGGTGAACAGAATTTTTATTAACCAGGAGACTCACCATGAGTGACATTGCGCTCTCTATCAGCATTCTTGCGCTGGTAGCGGTGCTTGGGCTTTGGATTGGGAATTGGCGTATCTATGGCGTAGGTTTAGGGATAGGCGGAGTGCTGTTCGGCGGCATTTTCGTTGGTCACTTCACCGGCACCTGGGGCATCGCTCTCGATTCAAATACCCTGCACTTTATACAGGAGTTTGGCCTCATTCTCTTTGTTTATACAATAGGAATACAGGTCGGGCCGGGCTTTTTTGCTTCCTTGAGAAGCTCGGGGCTAAAATTAAACGGTTTTGCAGCGCTGATAGTCTTGCTTGGCTGCCTCGTAACCATCGCCCTGCACCAACTGTTCGATGTGCCTTTACCCGTGATCCTCGGGGTATTTTCCGGTGCCGTCACCAATACGCCATCGCTGGGTGCTGGTCAGCAAATTCTCTCTGAGCTTGGCGCTCAGGAAGGTATGCTCGATCTTACCGGTATGGGCTACGCCGTTGCTTACCCGTTCGGGATCTGCGGCATCTTGCTAACAATGTGGACCCTACGCCTCGCCTTTCGCGTCAATGTCAACAAAGAGGCCGATGAGTTTGAAATTCATAATGGCCATAAAAAAGAGAGCCTTCACACCATTAACGTCGCGGTCAAGAACCCCAACTTAAACGGACTGATGCTGATGAATGTTCCAGCACTGACCGAGGGTGATATTGTTTGCTCGCGCCTCAAGCGCGAAGACCACCTCTATGTTCCTAAACAAAACACGCATATCGAAACCAATGATCTACTGCACTTAGTGGGCGACAAGACTGCACTTGAAAAAGCACGTCTGGTTATTGGGGAAGAGGTTGATGCCTCGCTCTCAACCCGCGGCACAGAATTGCGTGTTCAGCGTCTGGTTGTCACCAACGAGATCGTACTCGGCAAAAAGATCCGCGATTTGGATCTGAAAGAAAAATACGATGTCGTTGTGTCGCGTCTCAACCGTGCCGGCGTCGAGTTAGTACCAACCAGCCAGTCTACCTTGCAGTTTGGTGACATTCTCAACCTGGTCGGCAAACAGGAAGCCATTGAAGCGGTGAGCGGTATCGTAGGTAATGCTCACCAAAAGCTTCAGCAAGTTCAGATGCTCCCTGTTTTCGTCGGTATCGGGCTCGGGGTGTTGCTGGGATCAATTCCGTTCTATCTGCCTGGTTTCCCGGCAGCCATCAAGCTTGGCTTGGCGGGCGGACCACTGATCGTCGCCCTAATCCTGGCTCGAATCGGCAGTATTGGCAAGATGTACTGGTTTATGCCGCCAAGTGCCAACCTTGCCCTGCGAGAGATCGGTATCGTGCTCTTCCTGGCTGTTGTCGGACTGAAATCCGGGGGTGGGTTTATCGATACTTTGGTTAATGGCGACGGGCTAAGCTGGATGGGATACGGAATCTTGATCACTGCGATCCCGTTGATCACGGTCGGCTTCATTGCTCGCATCTTTGGCCAACTTAACTACCTGACTATCTGCGGCATGCTAGCCGGCTCAATGACCGATCCACCGGCGCTGGCCTTTGCCAACGGCTTGCACCCAACGAGTGGCGCATCGGCATTGTCTTATGCCACTGTCTACCCGCTTGTCATGTGTTTGCGGATATTATCCCCTCAGTTGCTCGCTATTCTGCTCTGGGCAATGTAAGACTTCAGCAAGCCACGCTACTGCGTGGCTTGATTTTTTCATCTACTCCCGAGCCTATTGTGCCAGCAAACGAACCTGATCACCGTCATTCACTTGAAGGGCATCTGCCATTTCAGGGGAAATCCGCGCTTTGGAAAGCGCTTTGTTCACATCGACCTTGCCGGCAACCGCCCTGAAATGCTGAAACTCAGTATTGCTGACCAAATAGTCAGACTGGCTACTATGTTCACTTATTTCGACAGTGCAATAAAACGCCTGGTAGACAGAGCGAATATTCACCATATCGCATTCTACTGTTGGCCCGGCATCAAAAATCGCCGCATAACCACGGTTGGTAAATCCTTCTTTCTCTAGCAACCGAAGCGCCGGTCGTGTGTTTTCATGGACCTGACCTATAACCTCCTGCGCCTCATCACTAAGTAAACTGACATAAATCGGCAGTTTAGGCATAAGATCGGCAATAAACCCTTTTTGGCCTACCCCAACCAAATAATCTGCATGGGTAAATTCAATCGAAAAGAAATGATCTCTTAGCCACTCCCAGAATGGAGAGTGCCCCTCTTCATCGGATACACCACGCATTTCGGCAAACACTGTTTTGGAAAAACGCTGCGGGTGCTCACCCATCATTAAGAATCGACATTTTGACAGCAGACGCCCGTTGAGCCCTTCACGCCACTGAGGACGTAAAAACAAGGTACATATTTCGCTGCAACCTGTGTAGTTATTACCGAAGGTTAATAGCTCGACGATATTATGTACTCCCAACTTGCGCGAAGAATGCACCACTTTGCTTATATGGTAACTGTAAAAAGGTACGTCAAGCCCGACCGTGGCCTCGATACCTGTGGTGCCAACAACTTCTCCGGTTTCAGTATCTTCGGCCACCATCAGGTAACCTTCAATACCCGGCGAGCTCACCTCTTTGGCAAAGCTCTCCAGCGAGTGTTGAATTTTCCCCCGGATCAGTTCTTCGTTTACCGGAAGCGAGGTGAACCCATGACCTGACTCTTCGGCACAACGCATAAGCGCCGGAAAATCGGCCTCCGTAATTGGACGAATTACTAGCATCGAACATCCCTCCTGATGCATATAGTGGCCTCCTGGCCACTCGTTACAATAAGATCGCTAAGAAGATAGCTGGCAGCATGACTGCTGAGTAGAAGATCGAAATGAACACACTAAACAAACATAACAATTCAGACACAGAATAACTGTTATACCCCTTGCATATTTATAACAATAAAATCACTTCAACGCATAAATTGCTTATACTTCGTCCTCTGCCTGCCTTTCTTTGCGCACGAAAGTAAAATAACGCTTCATTTGTGAGCTGTAGCCCATTTTTTACTGATAGCTGTATAAATAACACAACATTCTGTAAAGAATTAATAGTCAGTGCCGACATACTTTATTGGGAAGTGCATAACCCCCAAAATTATAATTATGAATGTAGATGAGTCCGAGTCGCTATGAATAAATTACAGTTAAAAAGCAAATTATTGCTGCTAAGCATATTACCGGTTTTCATCATAATGAGTGTAGCGATAGGGATTATCGTGACACTTGAAAACAAAGCAGTAGAAGAAGAGGTTACCCTTTACAAAGAACGTCTGATCCTCGAACGCAAGAACCAGCTAAAAGATGCGACAACCATCGCCCAGCACGCTGTTGACGGCGTTCTTGCCGACAACACCAACCCTAGCATTGCACTAGAGAAAGTCCGTGCCCTGCTTACCCCTCTTCGGTTTGCCAGTGACCGCTCTGGGTACTTTTTCATTTATGACATGAAAGGCACCAACGTAGCGCATGCGACCGCTCCGGCCAACCACAATCAAAATCGACTGAACAACACCGACGTTAACGGTGTTGCCTACATTAAGGGATTAATCAAAGCCGCTCAGAGTGGCGGTGGTTTTGTTGCCTATAGCTATCCCAAAAGCAGTGGTGGTCAACCACAGCCGAAATTAAGCTACTCGACAACAGTTAATAACGGCCAGTGGTTCATTGGTACCGGCCTTTATATTGATGATATCGACGCCCAGGTCGATGCTTATCATACCCATGCTGCCGCTAGCATGGCTGAGAGGTTTAAGCTTGTTTTGCTTAGCTCTATCGTGCTGGGTGCGCTGAGTGTGCTTTGTATTCTGTTCATAGCCAACCGCATGACCCGCCCGGTTCAGAATATGGCTAAAACGCTCAACGAAATTGCCGATGGTGAGGGTGATTTAACGCGCCGTCTGGAAGTACAAGGGCATGACGAAATTGCCGAGCTTGGTAATGCATTCAACCGCTTTGTTGCCAAGCTGCAGGGGATCATTACCCAGGTTTCAGATGTGACTGATAATGTCAGCGGTGCTGCCAACAATATCCATGATCAGACTATTCGCCTAACGCAGCAGCTTCAGGAGCACAACAACGAAACCGAGCAAATCGTAACAGCAGTTACTGAAATGAGCTCAGCTGCAAGCGAAGTGGCAATGAATGCCAACGAAGTATCGAATGCCACCAGCAATGCCAGCGAAGATTCACATGTTGCCCAGCAACGTGTTGATACTTCCGTTGTCTCCATCAGCGCGCTCGTCGACGAAGTCGATCAGGCCGCCCAGCACATCCACTCTTTGAACCAGCAGTCACAAAAGATTGATAACGTTCTGAAAGTAATCGGTGAAATTGCCGAGCAAACAAACCTGCTAGCACTAAACGCAGCCATTGAGGCAGCGCGTGCAGGTGAACAGGGCCGAGGCTTCGCCGTCGTTGCCGATGAAGTTCGTGGGCTGGCAAGCCGTACCCAGTCTAGTACACAGGAAATCAAAGAGATGCTTGATGAGCTTCATGCCCTAGTTTCTCAGGCCGTATCATCAATGAACAACAGCCAGTCGACGTGTACCGAGGCGGTAGGTGCGGCGAACTCTATTACCGAAAGTCTGTCATCAGTTACCGGTGCAGTTGAAGCCATAAATGACATGACCAGTCAGATAGCTACCGCGGCTACTGAGCAAAGTTCGGTGACGGATGAAATCAACCGTAACATGGTTGCTATCCAGGATATCGTTACCGACCTTATCCATTCAAGCAGCAGCTCAGAGCAAGTGGTCAGTGAGCTAAACCATGCCGGCACAGAGCTAAAACAACTGGTTGGCCAGTTCAAGACAAGCTAACTATTTATCTCGGCTCTAACACTCCCTCAACAACGGCTACCTTGGAAAAGGTAGCCGTTTAACATCCTGTTACTGCGCAGTGAAACCAAACTTGCCGTTATTGTTCTTCCACTGATCTTTGGCAGGAATTGGTTCGATCGTATCCCAGTGTTCGACGATTTTACCTTCATCAATACGGAACAAATCATAGTAAGAAACATGTTCGCCACCCAGGCTTCCTTCGCTAATGCTCAAGACAAAGTTGCCTTCTCCAAGCACCAGGTGGTTCTTGTCATACACCATCTTGATACCTTGAGCTGTCATCTGCTCCAGTGCCAGCGCCAAGCCACTCAGGCCATCGGCTATCACCGAGTTATGCTGCAGATAATCTTGCTCTCCACTATCAATAAAGCGCCCGAGCTGGGAATAATCACCTTTCATGAGAACTGTGCTGACAAAGTCTTCCACCAACGCTTTATTCTGCTCGGTCTTTTCGAGATCCATAACTTGTGTCTGGCCGTCAAGCTGCGTTCTGCCGCTAGGGTTTGGCGACGTTTTCTCAGCCAGGTTATCCCAATGCTCAACAATCAGACCGTCTTCAAACCTAAACACATCAAAACCGACTTTAGGACCAAAGAAGTTATAATCGGTATGCGTAAAGACATAGTCACCATCCTGGAAGGCCCGTTTAACATCAACCTTCGCGCTGCCTTTAGGAAGCGCCTGAAGTACGGCACCAAACCCTGCAAGTCCATCTCCGACAGCAAGGTTATGCTGAATGTAATTATCTGGGTTCACGTAGCTAATGGCTTGGTGGTCACCTGTTTCGATACTGTTAAGAAGTGCAACAGCTTTGTCTTTATTGGGCAAGGACAGTAATTGCTCTTCAGCTGAAATCTGACTTGTGCAAGCACTACATAAGATAACGGTTGTTGCCAGTACGGCAGATAGACCTTTTTTCATTTTGTTCACCTCTTGTTGGAATGAGGAAATAGTAATGAAAGCAAGGAAGGGTCACATGGTCAGTACCCGCTGAAAAATGGTCAATTTCGAACATCTTTACCGAATCCAAAAACAGGTTCAGACACAAGGTAAACCAGACTCCGCAGAGGGTTCAATTTGAAGTCACTTAACTGAATACTGTTTCTGAAAGCGGGAGGGCGTTAGCAACGTATGCTTTTTAAAGTACTTAACAAAGTTACTGGCATCTTCAAAACCCAAATCATAAGCCAGTTGCTGGGTTGGCAAACCATCTAACACCAAGCGTCGTTTTGCCTCCAGAATCGTGTAAGCATCAATAAGTTGCTTGGCTGTCTGGTTCGTTGCCAGCTTCGATATCTGATTAAGCGTCTTATAGGTGGTATGTATTTGCTCTGCATAATACGTTGCATCACGGGTACGTTGAAAGTTTTTCTCCAGCAATTCAATAAAGTGGGAAAACTTACTCAGCTGCTCTTTGTTCAACCTGTCATGGTGACTTTCAGGCATAGCGCGGCGAAGTATTAACGACAGTGAGGAAAACAGGAACATTGCAATGAGGGGATCCGCATTCTGATAACTCAGCTCTTTGACGATCTCTGCCAGAATACTTTGGCTGCTACTCAGCACCTCAGAGTCCGGCGTAAATACTGGCTGATAAGCATGTTCGAGGTGGATGGGAGTAAACTCCGGAAGACGCATATTAGCCAGCGCCTGATCGATAAAAGTCTGGGTAAACAACAGCACCTTTCCTTTAGGCCTATGGCTAAAATCAAATGCATGAACCTGGTTTTTCTGCACCGAAATAAAGGCTCCGGATTGATAAGGATAGTTTACAAAATCAATAAAATGGCTCCCCTCTCCTTCTTCAATATGAATGAGAAGGTAGAAGTTGACTCGGTGCGGCAGAGTTGGCGTATGGTTAAGGCGATGAGTACGCTGATATATTTCTTCCAGATCAATGGCTTCGATTTCTCGGTTTGCCGTTTTTGCGTGATTGAAGCCTACTTCAGGTATATTCATACAACTCTTATTAACTTCTTGTTTGTCAGGAGCTTCTCAAAGCACTATCGCATACTCTATAGCCAAACAACCATGCCAAGCATTAAGTATTAGGCACTTAGTCCGACCACCAGATAAAATGCAAGTGACAATAAGGCCACTGCCAGCGTGTAGGGCAGCTGTGTCGCGAAGTGTTTTTCCGGAGGACAGTCTGCAGCGGATGATGCGACAATCACCGAGTCGGAAATTGGCGAACTTTGATCGCCAAATACCGCTCCGGAGATCATTGCCGCAATGCACAGCGGTACCGATGTACCAGTACTCACCGCCAGTGAAACCACTATTGACGTCATAATACTGACCGTCGCCCCCGAGCTGCCCGTTGAAAATGAAATCAGTATACACAACACAAAGATTGCAACAGGAACAAGCCCTAGAGGCAGCTCACCTGCAAACAAAGTTGCCAGGTATTTTCCGGTTCCCAGCTCGCCAGATACCCTGCTTAATGAGAAAGCCAAGATCAGAATAATCGCGGCAGGCAGCATATTTTTCATGCCTTGTAGGCACCAGTCTATATATTGTTCAACGCTCACCATATTGGCACGAAAATAAACACCTGAACCGATAAGCGAAATAAAACCGCTCAAATAGACTGCCGAGCTAATATCATCCGTCATATAAGTTATTAAGCCAATCGGTGTTATTAACAGAACAATAGGCACTAGCAGATAAAATGCAGTCGCTGATGAATGAGCAGCAACCCGGCTTTTCATGTTTTCATTATCGACGATAACAGTTTCACCAGTATTCGCAACAAGCCTCTCTTTCTTCAATAGTGCCAGCAACGGCACTAAAGCCAATATCACAATCGTATAGAACTGATAAGGCAAAGCGCTAAGTACATAGCTAGCTGGTTGCTCAGACAACATTCCCTTTTCAACTTCTGAAGCAATCAGGCTGGTCAGAAACACTCCGGCACCACTAAAAGGGACAAGCCAGGCCAGAGGTGCACCAGTGCAGTTAGCTACGAGTGCCAGCCTTTCATTAGAGATCTCAAACTGCTTGAACAAGGGTCTGCCAACCACACCAACCAACATCATCGAGCCAACACCTTCCAGACACATTAAGAATCCAAAGCCGAAAGTGACTAGCTGCGCACTGACTTTTGTTCTTACCGGGCCTCGTTGTCTGGAAAGCTGGTGAATTAGTGCTTCTACTCCGCCAGACTGTTGCATTACATTAATAATGGCACCAATCATCACGATAAAGATCAGGCTTTTCACCGAGCTCGGCGATGAAAAAGTGACGGCAATCGCATTGAAACTATCTGCAATTCCACCAATCACTGTTTGTGCAAGCAGAATTGAACCCGCCATGATGCCAGTAAAAATAGCGACGTAAACTTGCCGGGTAGTCATCGCAAGGAGTATTGATATACACGGGGGTAATAAGGTTAGCCAAGAGTCCATAAACGGCCTGTTCTGAAGGGAAGCTTGCAACAAACACGAAGAGATAACCCGGAAGCTATCTCTTCGCCATTAGCAAAAAGAGATCAGTCCTCGAAGACAAACTTAGCGTCGTTTAACACTTCTTCCGGCCGCTTACAGACATAATCAGGATAGAGTTCGCTGGTACGCAATGTCTGCTCATTAAACGCAGCAAGCTTACCAATGACATAAATCGCGTAGTTGATCCCCCAGCGCTCTTTGTCTGTTTCCGATCCTTTTTTCGCCGTCACTTCATCACCAGCACTCTCTTTCATGGTCGTAATATATTCTGATGAGAAGTGTTCATACTCGAAGGAATGATCAGGCCAGTTTCGTTTAAGCTGATCCAGCATGTCGTGTTGGGAAAGCGCATTGTAGTCAACCTGAACGCACTTGTTCAGAGTTCGCTCATCAGTTACCGCCAGCGCCGCAAGATAACCGATGTCTTCGATATCATGGGTATAGATAGGCAACTCAAGATCACCGAACGTGGTGATTTTTCTGAAGAACCGCAGGTTCGGCAGAAAATAGTCAAAGATGCCGCCGTTGTAAAATAGCGTCCAGCCAATGCCTGAGCTCATCAACAGGTCGTGAAAGCGCTTCTTGTTGTCAAACACTTCACCATCACCCATTTCAAGCGCTTGAGTATGACAACCAAACTCAGACGGAACAAAGCGTTTCACGCCGGCTTTCACTGCCGCCTCCAGCCAAACAGGCTCGGATTGCTCGATGATAGTTTTTGAACCCGGAACACTGGCAACCAGAGTATCAACCCCCTGAAGTATCTCTGTCATTGTATCCACATCATGCATATCAACACAGACAGAAATCAAAGCCCCCTGTTGTTCAAAAGCCATCAACTTAGCGTCTTTTTGCGGCTTACGGGTAATGATGGTGGCATCATGCCCAAGCGAGAGCAGACCTCGTGTTAATGGTGTCCCCACTTGTCCTGTCGCACCAATAACAGCCACATGTTGCTTTTTCATACCAAGCTCCTCTCACTTCATAAGATGCAATTTGTCAGGCACAGTTCACAACGGCTCAGAGTAATAGCACAAGCCTGCCTGTACCTGAGGAGAAAATTGTAAATGTCCCCATATTGCATTTCATGGTCAGAGCCAGTCTTAAAATGGTAAATATCGAACCCGGCACTCTCTTTCTGATGATAATCAAGGTTCCTTTCAATCGACTCACACTTACTTACATATAGCCGCGACCAATAACCTGCAGCTATACAGCATCTCTTTGATATAAAAGTTAAAACGAGCTGTAGATCTCCACAAAAAATACTGTTGCCTATGCGAAGTAGGCTGTTTATTCTCTAAATTGTATTTTCCGATAACGACGATCACTAAAGGCAGAGTAATGAGCAGTTCACACAGCTACCCGATTGGTGCTCCAGGGCAAAAATGGAGTGATAAAGAAAAGGCCGTATGGCTTAAACAAGTTACGATCAAACGCTCTTACCAGGACGAAGTCGTTAAAAAACTCACCCCGCTCGGGGAGCGCTTTGACTTGCTCCAGTATGGTGCTCTTTCTTATGATAGCGAGAAATACCCTCTCTTTGCGCTAAAGACCCGAAACTGGGACAGCAACAAACCAACAGTCCTGATCACGGGCGGTGTTCATGGCTATGAGACCAGCGGTGTGCATGGTGCTATTCAGTTTGTTGCTACGGAAGCTGACAACTACAGCGATACATTCAATATCATTGTCGCCCCTTGTGTCAGTCCATGGGGATATGAAACCATCAATCGCTGGAATCCCAATGCTGTCGATCCTAACCGCTCTTTCTATGAAAACAGTCCGTCTGAAGAATCGGCTGGCTTGATGGCATTGGTTGCTTCACTCGGTTGTGACATTCTTGCCCATATAGACTTACACGAAACTACTGATACCGATGAGCTGGAATTCAGGCCGGCCCTCGCCGCTCGAGACGGCATTGAGTATGTCAAAGGCATGATCCCAGACGGCTTTTATCTTGTCGGTGATACCGACAACCCTCAGGATGAGTTCCAGAAGGCTACTATCGAATCAGTCCGGAAAGTCACCCATATCGCCCCGCCTGACGGGGAAGGAAAAATCATTGGTGAGGCAATAACCCAGGAAGGCGTGATTAATTACCCAACCAAGAAACTAGGCCTATGCAGCGGCTTGACGAATTGTACTTACGGCACCACAACCGAGGTGTACCCGGATAGCCCTCTCGTTAATGATCAGGAATGCAATGACGCACAGGTAGCGGCAGTAACCGGCGCACTTGATTACATTATCAAGCTGTTGTAGCAAGACCCGACGTATTCTTTAACGCCTTCATACTCAAATGATATCGCATCAAGACAAAGCCAGGTTTTCAACCTGGCTTTGTCTTTTTACGTTGCCTGTCACGGTTGAGGTACGCCAAAAAAGTATTAACCAAAGATATTTGGTAGCTTACAGCCATAATCAAGCCAATAAGAGTAGCGCAACGCCGATGAAGCTATCCCAACTCAATGCATTCAAAGCAATTGTCGAATGCCAAACCGTTACCGCTGCAGCGGAGCGGCTCAGCCTCAGCCAACCCGCCGTCAGCCGATTGCTTTCTGGGCTGGAACAGCGCCTGGGTTTTCACTTGTTTATCCGCAAGGGAAACCGGTTGGTATTGAGCGATGAAGGACAGGCATTCCATCTGGAAGTTGCCAAAGTTTTCGATGCTGTGACCGGGCTCGACCTCGCTGCAGAATCCATCAGATCCAGTCACTTTGGAAGTCTGAATATTGCCGCTATGCCTTTGCTGTCCAACGCCTACCTTCCCCGTATTCTGGCAACCTTTCTCAAGAATGCCCCGAAAATGAAGGTCGGCTTCAAAACCTACCGTTCCGAAGAAGTGGTTCGCCGGATCCAAAGCCAGACCACCGATATCGGTTTTGCCTTCGTCGACGAACATCTGGCAGGGGTAAAAGCTCAGAAGATCGAGTGTGAATGCGTCTGCCTGATCCCCGCGGACAGCCCGCTCGCCAAACGTTCGGTGATCGATATTTATGATATCGCCGACCAAATGCTGATCCGCCATGAAAAAGATGCCATCCAACGGCGCATAGATGCCCTACTGCGCCGCTACAACCTATCGACCGTAGAACAAATAGAAGTATCATTGGCCAGTACAGCCGCCGTCCTGGTTCGCGAAGGGGTAGGAATTGCGATTACCGATCCGTTTACGGCCCATATGGAGTGCGAGCATCCCCAGGTTGTGATGCGCCCTCTGGTTTTTAGTCTTCCCTTTGAGTTCGACATGCTCTACCCGGCACTCAAGCCAATACATCGGCATGCCGAGCAATTCATCGAGCAATTCCTGCTCCTTGCCGACGAACTGGATATTTACCTCAAAATCGGCCCGATGCGGGATCTTGATGAAGATGCAGATGCGCAATCTCACAGATAACCAGTAACTGTCATGAATAAACACAACTTTAAAAATAGTCAAAATATCAGGTAGTTAAGATCAAACTCGATGACAACCATTACTTTTTTGCATGGTTGTTTGCGTCTTCTTCATTGGCTGTAAAAGCAGGTTCTTCCTTAATCTGAAAACACCAAATCACGTTTCAAAAAGGAAGAACTATGGCACCTCGTGTATCTGTTATCGGCTCTGGCAATGCCGGGTTAACAGCAGCCTATCATTTCACACTTCAGGGAGCGGATGTCTGCCTGTACGGCGCAACAGGTTTTGACCAGCCTTTGGCTGATATCGAAAAGTGCGGCGGTATCAAAGCGCTCGAAAGCTTTAATGATGTCCCCCTCACCTATTCGGGCTTTCAGGCTATTGATAAGGTAAGCCGCGATCTCGAAGAGACCATCCTCTATTCGGACTTGCTGGTCCTCCCCGTCCCTTCATTTGCCCAGGAACCTTTATTCACCAGCATGTTGCCGCATTTACGTGACGGTCAGATCATTATGCTGATGCCGGGTAACTACGGCTCATTGGTATTAAACCGGATCAAGAACGAACAAGGTTATGAAGACCTTAACCTCACCTTTGTCGATGCGATTTCCATCCCCTGGGCGACCCGGATTGTCGGCCCTGCCGAGCTGGCAATTCTCGGCATGAAAGAGTTTCTGCCAGTATCAGCACTGCCTGCCAGTAAGACAGCGGAGGCAATTAAAGCACTGCAACCTGTTATGCCGCTGCCACTAAAACCGTTGGACAATGTTATCGAAGCCGGGCTGGAGAATATCAACTTCGGTGGTCACCCGCTTTTGACAACGCTCAATATGGGGCTGCTAGAAAATTATGACGGCCAGTTCAACTACTACAAAGATTGCTGTTCAGTCTCGACAGCCAAAGCTGCTGCGGTGATGGAACAAGAACGCCTGGCAATAGGAAAGGCATTAGGAATTAGCCTACTCCCGGAACTTGAGGCGATGAATGCCCTCTACGCCATGGATTGTGAGAGTGTGTACGAGGTAAACCGTACCTCGGAAACCCATGGCAAACTAAACAGTGCGCCTAATTCGGCCAGTAACCGATACATCACAGAAGATGCTGCCTACCTGCTTGTGCCTTGCTATGAGCTTGGTCAGTTGGCTGGTGTCGAGACTCCGCTGATCACTTCCTGCCTGCATATCGACAATGCCTATAACGATACCGATTACTTTACCAGTGGCAGGACACTGAAAAAGATGGGGCTGGCTAATTTGTCACCACAAGAAATTCTCAATTTTGTGGCCTAACAGCTTTCGTTGCACCAATGAGAGGTGGTTACCACCCGTTTATGGGGCAGTTTGCCCCATCTGAAAAGGACATCTGTATGACTAGAATAAAATTTCCCTCTGCCTACACAATTTTGATGTTGCTTACCGTCGTCATGGCACTACTAACCTGGGTGATCCCGGCCGGGCAGTATCAAATGGAAAACAATGAAGTACTGGGTCGTATGGTGCCGCTTGTCGGCTCCTACCAAACGGTCGACGCTAATCCACAGGGTATTGTGGATGTACTCATGGCCCCCATTCAGGGCTTCTACGATCCGGCAAGCTACGCGGCACGCGCCGTTGATGTTGCCTTGTTCGTCTTGGTTATCGGTGGCTTTCTGGCCGTAGTAACAGAAACCGGTGCAATTGATGCTGGTATTGCCGGCACCATGAAACGCCTGGCCGGTCGTGAAAAGTGGATGATCCCAATCCTGATGGGTCTGTTTGCCCTCGGAGGCACCGTTTACGGTATGGCAGAAGAAACAATCCCCTTCTATGCGTTGCTGATCCCGGTGATGATCGCTGCTGGCTATGACAGCATTGTCGGGGTGGCCATTATTATGGTCGGTGCGGGAATTGGCTGTCTCGGCTCTACAATCAACCCTTTTGCAACAGTGATTGCCTCCAACGCTGCCGAGATCAACTTCATGGAAGGCTTCGCGCTGCGTGCTGTTATCCTAGTGTTAGGTTGGCTGGCCTGTGTTATCTACGTAATGCGCTACGCCGACAAAGTAAAGCGTGACCCGATGCAATCCATTGTTGCCCACCAAAAAGAAGACAACCTCAAGCATTTCCTTCACAGCAAAGAACAGCAAGCCCCAGAGCTGACAGGAAAACGTAAAGCGGTACTGGTGATTTTCGGACTCACCTTTGCAGTAATGATGTGGGGTGTGTCTCTTGCTGGCTGGTGGATGGCAGAGCTATCCGCACTATTTATCGGTTCGAGTATTGTTGTCGGATTTGTCGGCCGCCTGTCAGAGGTCGAGATTACCGACAGCTTTGTTAACGGCGCCCGCGATTTACTTGGTGTTGCCCTCATCATCGCTATCGCCCGGGGATTGGTTGTCGTGATGGATAACGGCAACATTACCCATACAATTCTCAATTATGCCGAAGGCCTGCTGGGAGGGTTACATGAAGTTGCCTTTATCAATGCTATTTATTGGGTTGAAGCGGTACTCTGCCTTGTTGTTCCCTCTTCTTCTGGCCTAGCCGTTCTGTCGATGCCGGTACTCGCCCCGCTTGCTGACTTTGCCGGAGTAGGACGTGAGCTGGTTGTTACAGCGTTCCAATCCGCCTCTGGCCTGCCAAACCTTGTTACGCCAACTTCCGGGGTAGTGATGGGCGGACTGGCTATCGGCCGCGTCTCCTACTCTTCCTGGCTGAAATTCATTGGCCCGCTACTTGGTGTTTTGACAGCTATGGTAATGATCTTGCTCAGCCTTGGGGTTATCTTCAGCTAGCGCTTTCACCACAGACACAAAAGCCAGACACAAAGTCTGGCTTTTCTCTGTATATAAAGTAGAGCTATTTGGCCGTATTTAATAGCGACTCAATGCCATAGTCTTTTCCGAAGTTTTCAACGACAAAATCGATATCCTTGTCACCTCGCCCCGACAAGTTAATCAGGATTGCTCCCTTCTCTCCCTGCTTGGCCAGCTTCAAAGCGTAGGCTACAGCATGGGCTGATTCAATTGCCGGAATAATACCTTCATGGCGCGACAATTCGAAGAAGGCATCGATGGCTTCCTGGTCATTCACCGTGCCATATTTGGCTCGGCCGGTATCCTTCAGGTAGCTATGCTGCGGTCCGACAGACGGGTAGTCCAGGCCACTGGCCACCGAGTACACTTCCTGAGGTTCACCTTCTGTATCTTTCAGCATATATGACTTAAAGCCATGCATCACACCCGGCTCTCCCAGGGTAAGCGTTGCGGCATGCTCTCCGACTTCGGTTAGCGAACGCCCGGCAGGCTCAACACCATGAATAGCCACGTCAGCATCATCAAGGAAGGCTGTAAACAGACCCATTGCATTTGAACCGCCGCCAACACAGGCAACCAGGTTTTCGGGTAAGTTACCGGTCATCTCCTTAAACTGAACACGAGCCTCGTTACCGATAATCGATTGGAAGTCTCTGACCATCATCGGGAATGGGTGAGGACCGACTACTGAGCCAATCGCATACAATTGGTTAATCGGATCTTTCAGGTAAGCCTCAAAGGCTGCATCTACGGCTTCTTTCAGTGTTTTACGTCCGTGAGTAGCCGGAATAACGTTAGCACCGAGGATCCGCATTCGAACAACGTTAGGATGCTCTTTGGCAATATCCACTTCTCCCATGTAGATATCGCACTCCAGGCCAACCAATGCAGCCGCTGTCGCCAAGGCCACACCATGCTGGCCTGCACCTGTTTCTGCAATCAGTTTCTTCTTGCCCATTTTCTTGGCAACAAGCGCTTCACCCAAACAGTGGTTAATCTTGTGGGCACCGGTATGGTTAAGATCTTCTCGTTTAAGATATATAGGCGCGCCATATTTGGCGGATAAGTTTTCAGCATGAAATATCGGGCTCGGGCGACCGACAAAATGCTTATACAAACGAGCGAGCTCATCCTGAAAAGCCGGATCCTTGCGGCATTCATCATAAGCGGCTGCAATCTGGTTCATTATTTCTTGTAGTTC
Organism: Photobacterium proteolyticum; assembly: GCF_001939735.1. Lineage (GTDB taxonomy): Bacteria > Pseudomonadota > Gammaproteobacteria > Enterobacterales > Vibrionaceae > Photobacterium > Photobacterium proteolyticum. The sequence continues at coordinate 210,478 of NZ_MJIL01000060.1, read as the reverse complement.
TTCAGGAATGAAACTACCGCCATATTCACCAAAATACCCTTCTGCATTCGGCAGAGCATGGTCAAACGTATTCTTCATGGCATTCCTTGTCCTATTCAATGAGNTCACCAAAATACCCTTCTGCATTCGGCAGAGCATGGTCAAACGTATTCTTCATGGCATTCCTTGTCCTATTCAATGAGTATACCCAAGCTACCTCAAGATGCTCGTTTCAGCGAGAATTACTTGGCTTGTAGGCTAGGCACCGATTAGAAAATCTAGTGGCTCTAAATTAATAATCGGTAACAACGCATAGAAGCCAAGTAAACTCGCCCTTTGGGAGTGAGCCAGCGACCCCATTTCTGTGTCAAATAACGTTGAAAGGGAAAGGCCATTCCTACCGTTATTTTCCTTGAACTGAGCTCGCTGGTCTCACTCTGAATCCTGCATCTTGAGGTAGCTTGGGTATACACTCACCTATCATAAAGACTTCGCGTTACTGATTGAATAGAAACCATGTGACTATCAAGGATAAATGTGATCCCTGTTAGCCAATTCGCCCAATAATCGACCAAACAGTCAAAAAATAAAAAACATCGTACAAATAATTATTGCACAGTGTTTTTAATGGGCGTACTATGCGTTCATCTTTTGAAGCCGCCAACGAATTAGCTTTATTGTCGGCGAGCACCAACTTTATTAGGTTTATATAATGAAAAAAATCGCACTACTTCCACTTGCTGCCATTCTTGCAACAACTTTTTCTGTGCAAGCGGAATCTACCGACGCTGCGAGCCACAACCTAACTCAAAACTTCAACTATATCTCAGGCGGCCTGCAGCTAAACTCGTACGACCACGACCTACCATCTTCTGTATCAGTATGGAACCAGAATGCTTCTCTGACTGACAACACAGCGGGTATGTACCTTCGCGGTAGCTGGAACTTTACTGATAACTTCTTCCTGGAAACCCGTGGTGACGCGACAGCTAAAGACGATCTGACTATCTCTCACGGTTTGCTTGGCCTGGGTTACTTCCACCCAATCAACAGCGACCTGACTATATATGGTCTGGCTGGTTACTCTCGCTCAGAAGTCGAGTTGGATGTGCATGTATTTGGCTTCTCTAGCGCCACCACAACATTCAGAGGCGACGACTCCGGCCTGACAGGTGAAATCGGTGCTCGTTACCAGCTAATGGATAAGTGGACTGTAGAGCCGGCAATGCGTCTAGCAGATTACGACGATACCCTGTATGAGCTTCGCCTTGGTAACAACTTCAAGGTATCTGATCACATGAGCATCGAAGCCAACCTTCAGCACCGTGCTTTTGATGATCTAAAAGAAATGAGCTACCAGCTAGGTGCTCGCTATAGCTTCTAATTAGCGACTTTTAGCAAAGGCCGTCATTCCTGCCTCATAAGAACTCAAGCGGTTTAGCATCATGCTAAACCGCTTTTTGTTACGGCAATTTGTACTCGAGAGATACTTTGCCTACTGGCGGCCAGCCTCAATAAGTTGTTCAAACGCATCAATCTGTGTCGAAACCATATCAACACTCTGCTGCCAGAACTCGGGCTGACGAATATCCATGCCCAAATGTTTCTGTACCACCTCTTCGGCGGTCATCGAGCCGGTATCACGCAGCAAGGCTTTATAGTCAGAATAGAATTGCTCGCCCTTTACTGCTCGTTGGGCATAAACGCCCTTGCTGAACAGGTAACCAAACAAATAAGGGTAGTTGTAAAAGCTAAGCTCCGGAATGCTAAAGTGCAGCTTGCTGGCCCAGAACATATCGTTCGTCTCGTCCATCGCCTCGCCATACCACTCTCTCCATGTGCTGGCCATCAGCTCCCTAAATTGAGCCGGGGTGAACTCACCCTGCTGACGCTGCTCATAAAAGGCTTGTTCAAACTCAAATCGAACTGGAATATTGATCATCAAAGCCAATGTTGCCTGAGCTTCTTCCCATAGCATCATCAATCTATCCCGATCACTCTCCGCTTTCTCCAACAGCGCATCACGAACAATATTCTCGGCAAAAATTGACGCCGTCTCAGCCAATGTCATCGGGTACTCACTACGTACTACGGGCATATCCCGCATTACCCAGTTGTGGAATGCATGACCAAGTTCGTGGGCAAGCGTTAGTACGTCGGACATACTGCCGCCCCAGGTCATAAATACCAAAGGAGTTCGGGTGTTCACGAACTTGGTACAATAGGCCCCCAGACGTTTTGTTGACTGAGGAGCGGCATCAATCAACTGCCTTTCAACCATCATATCGACAAAGTCCGCCATTTCCTGATCGACACCGGCAAACGCCTCGCGGATAATCGAGATCCCCTGCTCGAAGTTATAACTTTCGCTCTCCCCTCCCTCGATGGCAGGCATAGACGCCAATTCATCCCAAGGTTTGAGTTTCTCTGTACCGAACAGCTTAGCCATCTGTAAACCCGCTTTGCGCCCTACCGCCTGGTTGTCTCTGGCGACCTTGATCATCGCCTCCAAGGTTTCCTTCTCAATACGGCTGCTATGAAGGCTAGAATCCAAAAAGTGCACCTGCTCGGTATGACTTCGCTTTTCGTACTCCGTCAGTCTGCCACCCGCCAAGCCATTTAAAATCGCTGCAAAACTTTGCTCATGAACACACATTACCTCTGAGATCGCTTTCCATGCTGGCTCACGGCGTTCACTGTCAGGCCCATACAGGATACTTACCGCTTGAGATAGTCCCATTGACTCCTCGCTGCCGTCCTTCAGCTTTAAAGTAACAGAAAGGCTCCCGGTCAGGTTGTCATAAAGACGGCCCCAAGCATTTCTGCCATCAACATTCATTGCCGAAAGTAGCTGCTCTTCACCCACAGAAAGAAGGCGGTTTCGTTTCAACCTCTCCCGTTCCAACTTGAAACGGTAGGCTTCCAGTTCGCCCAGATCGTCATTACCGGCAAGAACCGTATTGAACTCATCGACACTTAAATGGATCAATGCCTGAATAAATGGATTGAACGCTTGCTCAAACTCAGAAAAAAGTTTGTCGACGTTGCCAGCTAACTTTTTCGCGCCGTCGTCTGAAGCGTCAACCGAAGACAGGCAACTTGCATAGCTGGACAAGGTTCTCACTATAATAGTGAGCTGATCTTTCAGGGCGATTGCCTTCATCAAATCACCAATAGCAGTGGGATCCAAGGCAGCAAAGTCCGCGACTTTTTCCTTGGCGATTTTCATATCCTGGGAGATTTTAGGATCAGATAAACTTTCATACGCAATGGAAAGATCCCAGCTTGGTGCATTCATTTGTTGTTCCTCAACAGTCAGCGACTTTCTTTCTATCAATCAGAAATACGATTTAAATCATTATATTAGATTAGCGTATCTGGGATTTATTTTCTGCTTTATCAAATAAACACGGGATCTCAGCCCTGACTAGTTAAGCCTGCCAGATTGCATTAAAGAGGCTGAATGCTGCAACTGATGAAAGTGATGGTGGGACTTCTGGACATTCGCCAGCTCCTGCATCCAGTCCGCGTTGCCCTGGGCGGTACAAAAGGCACTGATATGAAGAAACAAGTTTTCACTATGATTGCTCAACACAGTATGTATTGCCTGGACGATGGTGTGAGATTCCAGCGCTAGAAACTGAAAATAGTTATAGGTATGAGAAAGCAAAGTGAATGCTTCATCTTTCCTTCCGAGGTGATTCAGTATTTCAGACTGATTAATACATGCATTTCGATAGCCATCGAGCATACAGGCAAACTGGCAGGGCTTCGTATTTGGGCAGCTTACTGCATGGTGAATATAATTCGGCAAATGCGACAACACATCATTATACAAATAATACGCCTCGGGCCAGTGCCCCTGCTGGATCAACTCTTCTGCCTTTGTATAGTGCTGCCAACATTGTTCGAGTTTCATTTTCACGCCCACCTTAAACAGAAAGGTATATTTAAATGAAAAACAATAACAAATGCAAATAATTATCAATTACATAGCCCCACTAGGAACATGCCTAGCGTGAAAACGCCAATTTAAAACCTGACTTTAACCACGTGGCCAGTCACCTCTTTGCGATGTTCATACTGCCAGCCAAAGCGTTTTACCAGCTTTTCTGTAAGATCCAACCCTAAGCCGAAGCCCAAATCACTGGTTTCACCAGATTGACTATCACTATTTGAATTTTGGATAAGCACCGTATTTTCAACTTGGGTAATAACAACCCGCCCATGTTGAGTATGCTGAAATGCATTTCTTATCAGGTTTGTAAGTACTATTCGACACCCAATCACAGGAAGCAATACTGAGTGCGGTGATGTCTCTACCTCAATGGAAACACTCTTGCCCTGAAGTAAGTAATGCAGTTCGTCAACCAACTCTTCAAGCAAAACACCCAAGTCCACATACTCAGCCGGCAGTGATGAAGTGCTTTCTCGACTCATCCATAACAAGGTGTCGGTCAAATGCCCCATCGTCAAACTGGCCCGTTCAATACGCTCAACGATAGCCTGAGATTTGTCTGGGTTGCTTGTTCCGAGTTTTTTTAACAACTCAGTATTGGTACGAATAACGGCAATCGGTGTTCTTAGTTCATGGCTGGCATGTCGTAAGAAAACCTGCTCGCGCTCAAGGCCCTCCTGGACCAAATTCAGGCTATTTTGGATTAGCGTTGCCAATGTATTCAGCTCGTTATAACGAAAATCCGGCGCAGCCTGTTTCAGGCTATCGGCACTAAGTGATTTTGCCCAATCACGTAATTTCTCGACGGGTGATGCCACTGAGCGCATCATTAAAATCAATACCACTGAAAAGGTAACAATCCCCGAGATACAAAAAATCAAGATCCTAAAGAAGTGAGAGAAATCCTCCTTGATAACGAAATCAGGGGGCGCACCAACAAAAGAGCGTGATACAAAGCGCCGTTCCCCCCGGCTATTTATCACTAACATCACAAAATAACCCGCCTCGGGCGGGCCGGAGAATACTGAACCTTTAATATGTTTTTCCAGCACATAAAGTTCAGTTGGCGGGGTTGGGATATGCTCTTTGATATCTTCGGGAACATCTTGCCAATCACTGGCGACAGTGAAACCAATCACTAACTTCGGCAGACCTTGACGAACGCCTTCTACTTCAGCGGTATCAATCGCAGCCAAACGCATAGCCTTGTCCATACCTTTGAAATAGTAACTGGCGGTCAGCCCTGAAAACACCATCACCAAGGACACACCGAGCAGTAGCATCGCCGCCAGAAAGTACAACCTGAGACTAAGCCTGATTTTCATCCGCTCTCCTCAAGACAAACCCAAAGCTAGCCATGGTATGGATTAGTGGTGGGCCACCAGCCATATCCAGCTGCTTTCTGATATTAAACACATGCACTTTCAAACTATTGCTGTCTGGCTGCTCGTCTCCCCAAACACGCTGCATCAACACTTCCCTCGAGACAGGGCTGGGACTCTCACGCATCAGCACCTCTAGGATCTTAATTGCAGTCGGTGACAACTTCAGTAACTGCTGGTTGCGGTAAGCTTGCTTCTGGCTTAAATCTAACTCGAGATCCTCGACAGTGAGCTTGTTGATCTGCCCGCTGCGGCGACGTGACAATACCTTGACCCTGGCGATTAGCTCTTCCATCGCAAACGGCTTAACCAAATAATCATCAGCGCCGGAATCAAAACCGACCAGCTTATCATCAAGGCTGTCTCGTGCCGTCAACATCAGCACAGGCGTGTCGTTACCCAACTCGCGCATTTGCCTGCACACTGTTAATCCATCCATTCGGGGCAAATTCAAATCCAGAATAATAGCCTGGTAAGGGTTTTTCTTAATCAGGTTCAAGCCAACCACGCCGTTAACGGCGTGGTCACACTGAATGGATTCGAGTTCCAAATAATCGACAACCGCTGTTGCCAAATCCAGATCATCTTCTACCAGCAGCAGGGATCAAAAACTGGGCTTGCATCGAGGTTTCTCCCAGCAGTGGGGTTAATCCGGCAAAGGTAGTAACAGATGTCAGCAATACTGCTCGCAAACGCCCGGAGCAAGCCTCTTTAATTGCTTGCTTAACAGGGATGCTTTCATCTTCCCTAAGCTCGTTGAAACGGGATACCAATAGCAAACTGTCATTAACGACTACTCCGCTCAGCGCCAAAATACCGTTAAGCGACAAGATACTAATGGTCAAATCATTCCACCAGTGACCCAGTATTGCCCCGACAATACCGAAAGGAATCGCAGTCATGATCAGCAACGGCTGAATATAGGACTTCAACGGCACGGCCAGCAAAACATAAATAGCCAGCAATGCAACAATGAACATATTGCCCATCGAGCTAGTCGCTTCCTGCTGCTGCTCGGCCTCACCGGCAAAATGCACGCTCAAATCCGGATACTGCCGTTGCAATTCAGGTACTACGTCTTGCTGCAATCGAGCCACCAACTCGTTGGGAGCAACAATCGTCTTATCGACAACAGCCGTAATATAGATAGCCCTCAAACTATCAATGCGGGTAATTTCATCTTGTTGGTACTCTGAAACAACATTGGCAACTGTGCTTAACGGAACCACTGTGCCATCAGGGGTGCGCACCCGAGATTGCATTATGTCGGCCATATTCTGACGTTTTTGTTCAGGGTATCGAACACGAACCTTAACTTCGTCTTTGTTACGTTGATAACGCTGAACAATTTCACCACCAAAGGACTGTAATACCTGTTGTGACAAATTAGCCGTATCCATCCCCAGTGTTCTGCCCTGCTCAGTGAGTTCAAACCGGATCTGCGGCAGGCCCGGATTCAGGTTGTCATCGATACCACTCACGCCCGGAGTCTGCGCCAGCAGGTCTTTAAACTTCAGCCCGGCCTGGCGCACAGTTGCATCATCCCAAGCTTTAAGCTCCACCTTGAAGTTATCAACCATTTCAAAGCTGGACAAAAACTTCAGCTTCTTAACCCCTTCCGGCGATCCGCTAAGTCGCTCCCATTCCTGTTCGAACTCTGTCGAGGTATACAGCCCGTCAGATGTTAGCTCAACTTGCAATTTACCCGAGCTATCGTCTTCGGCAATAATCTGCAAACTTGTTATTCCACTCTTGGCTAGTAGGCCAGTATCTGATGAGTTAGCAGTCGGGTTGCCATTTGCCTTTCGGGCAATGAGGTTACGGTCTGCCTGAAGAGCTGCCTGCTCAAGCTTCAATAGATTTCGATTCGTCTGTCCGAAACTCGCATCATTCTGCATTGACAGATCTGCCGTGACAACGTCACCCGGTATGTCCGGGAAAAATGCTACACGAACACTTCCTGTCATCGGCATTCCCGCTACCAGCACCATTAGGGCAATAAAGGCCAAAATGACGGCATAACGGAAATTCAATGCCCATTCAATCACGGGACAATAAATACGTCGGTTGAACCACATCAGCCCACTATCGGCACCATGCTGGATATGTGCCCACCAGCCTTTAATGCCTCGTGGGATCTGGCGGTGAGTATTGAGATGCGCCAGGTGCGATGGCAGGATCAGCTTGGATTCAACTACCGACAACAACAAGCAAATGGTAACTACAGTACCGAACTGGGCATAAATCTGCCCTAAATCACCAGTGACATTCGACAAAGACATAAATGCTGCGACAGTTGTCAACACCCCGAACAGTGTAGGCACGGCGACCTTTAGCGTGCCTTTTATGGTATTGGCAAGGGTATCCCCATCCTGGCGCCGGGTAGCATATACACTCTCTCCCACCACGACAGCATCATCGACCACTATCCCCAGCGCCATAATGAAACCGAATGTGGTCATTTCATTGATCGTCAGTCCGGTAAAGCTGTCGCCCATAAAAAACAAGGTACCGAAAAAGACGAACGGCAGACCAGCTGCTACCCAGAAGGCCACGCGCAGATTAAGAAACAGGGCCAGAACAATAAACACCAATGCGATACCTGTCAGGGCGTTACTGGTCAGCAGTGACAGTCGATCTTTTATTAAAGTACTTTTGTCGTACCAAGTGACCAACTCCACGTTCGCAGGCAACAAACCACGCTGATGCCAGTTCTCGACCACTTGTTTAGCCTGCTCGACAATTTGGGTAACATCGCCATACTCATCCATGACGATCTCAATACCCATTCCGTTTGTTTGCTGATAGCGAGACAAAGTAAACGGATCATCTTCGAATGCCTCGGTGACACTAGCAACATCACCAAGGGTAATAATGGTCCCTTGCGCAGTCGTGACTAACGGAATACGTGCAAATTCAGCTGCCTGGTATGCTTGTTCTGCCGCTTTAAGCCGTACCACCTTCTCACCGTTGCGCAGGCTTGTCCTCAAGGCAGTAGATGATTCGGCATTGATCGCCGTTGCGATATCCGACAGAGACAGACCATAGGCCTGAAGCTGCCCTTCATCCACTTCGACAGAAATGATCGGCTCAGACTTACCTTTGATTTCCAAATCCCGAATCGATGACTGCGCCAGAAGATCAGCTTTTAACTTTTCGGCCAGTGCCTGCAGCGTTGCCCTGTCTGCATCACCATATAGCTGCACCCAGAGCGCATGATCCTGCATTCTTGCTTTGTCGATCACCGGGTTTTCAGCATCTGCCGGAAAATTATAAATGGCATCAACTTTGGTTTTGACATCAGTCAGCAAAGTCTCAAGCTCGTAGTCACTGAGCTTCTCGATTCGCACCGAGCTTCCATTAGCATCAGATGTCGATGTGATACGCTTGATACCCGGCACCGTTTCCAATGCATCTTCAATTTTGATCGCAATACCTTCTTCGGCTTGCTTGGCATCGCCGCTGTCATAATTCACCGATACGGTGATGACGTTAGGCTCCATGCTGGGAAAGGCTTCCTTGCGAATAGAATTCAGCGACATGATACCAAGCACAATCATGCTAACCAGTAACAGGTTCGCCGCAACCGAGTTAATCGCAAACCAACCAATAATGCCGCCAGACTGCTTGGCCACAGCTATATCCTGAGGAGATGTCATTGCTTACCCCTCCACAACCGGCTGAACATACATACCCTGTACGTAACTGTTCAACGGACGAATAACCACTCTGGCATACTCAGTGCCGTCAGGCGGAACCACATAGACATAGTTACTGTCTTCGAACTGTTTCTTGGCCTTAATACTGAACAAACTTTGGTTGTCATCGACGAGCCAAATCTCTCCTGTTTGCGAGATCGCCGATGCAGGTAACTGCCACAGTTCGGATAAATCCCGGCCTTGTACTTTCGCTTCTACGAATGTACCTGCATACAAAGGGTTGGCTTTTTGCAGCGGCTGCTCAACCACAACTATCAATGAACGCTGCCGGCTTGCACTATCCAGGTGCTGCTCAACCCGTTCAACGTAACCCTGCCATTGCTTGTTCCCCTCGGTACTGGTTAGTTCGACCGGCCATTGTTCATTACCGAGCGAATTTAGCGGCGGCAAATTCCCCCACTGATTGCCGGACAGCGGAATGCTAATTTCAATTCTGTCGGTACTGTAGAGCATAGCCACCTTACTGCCAGCCTGAATATAGCTGCCCGGCTGAACCTCCCTTGAGATAATCAGGGCATTAAAAGGAGCTTTGATTGTGGTCTTCCCCAAATCGCGCTTTGCTTTCTCCAGCTCCCGTTTGGCATTTTCCAATTTAGCTTCTGCTGCTTGTAGTTGCGGTTCGCGTAACACCAGGGATGAGTCCGGTTGGCCTTTGAGCCCGGATCGCTTCCACTCTTTCAGGGCCTGCTGGCCCTGGCGCTGTTCTTCAAGCAACGCCAGTCTGGCATCGGCGACAGATGCCTTTGCACTGGCAACAGCCTGCTGGTAGTCCGTCTGATTCAATCTGACTAAGGCGTCGCCCTTTTCAAACTCCAACCCCGTTTCAAAACGATCGGCCAGGCTCTCAACCTGCCCGCTAACCTCTGCGGTTAAATCAAGTTCATAGCGTGGTTTTGCTTCGCCGTGTCCCGTTATCGTTGCCCTGTAATCGCGTCGGGCAACTTCAACAATCGCAACATCAGGGTATTGAGGGCCGCGTGTTTCAACAGCGGGAACAATAACGGCACTCATCTGCTCGCCGTTATAGGCTGCAACAGCAACAATACTGGCAGCTGAAGCAAGTGTTACAGCAATGGTAAGCATTTTTAATTTCATGATGACACTCCAAGCCCTAGCGCCAGGCCTAAGTCAATTCGGTTTACGAGTCGGTTATACGTTATCTGTACCAGCTGAGATTGAAGATCAAACGTTTGTTGCTGTACCGATAACAGGTCAAGAATATCGACGAGCCCTTGTCGATATTTGGTTTGGTAGTTAGTGACACTGCGAGATGCGCTGCTTAGTGCTTCTGTCAGGTGTTGCTGCTGTCGTTCCAGTGACTGCTCCTGACCCAAAGTGTTTTCAACTTCAGTGACAGCATTGAGCAATGTTTCCTGATACGCCCAGTAACTTTGTTCAGCTGTTAGCTCGGCAATATCAACCTGGGCTCTGAGCTTACCCCCCTGAAACAATGGCGCCGTCAGTTGCCCTAGCAGGCTCCAGGCAGGACTTGTCAGTAAGGCATCACTCGGGCTCGAACCGATATCTGTCAGCGAAGCCGATAAACTGATAGATGGAAGCAGCGCCTTATACGCCACAGATGTCCGGTATTGCTCTGCCAATATTGTGTAATAGGCCGATTGCAGATCAGGTCGACGCCCCAAATCCTGCTCAGGAAGCGACGCAAGCGGTTCGAATACTTCCGGAAAGCTCTGCTCTATATGAGGGAGCGTGGAGGATGGATCCCTGCCCAGCAACTGATTTAGTGAGCGGTATTCCTTGGCAAGCTGCTCTTTATAATCCGCCAGTGTCGCCCTTGTCTGGGCACTGCTGCTACGGGCGTTATCAAGCTCCTCCAATTGCCCAAGCCCCACACGGTAACGTTCCAGAATAAAGGTTTCGTTGTTTTCCAGAACCACCAGCCGCTCAGTTTCGATGTTCAGCAATTGCTGCCTGAGATTAATCTGCAGCCAAGCCCGCATAATATTCGCCGCCAAGGCATCTTGTGCCGCCTGAAAGGTAGCCTGTGAACTAGCTACATCCATCTGGGCAGCCCCAACGCCATCGCTGATCTTCTGCCACAGATCCAGCTCCCAGCTCACCGTCAGATCGGTACTGTAACTGGTGTCCTTATCTTCTTCTCGCTGACCACTGAACCCGGCACTCAGCGCTGGCAACTGATCACCTACGGCAAGTTTTTCCTGGGCATAGACAATTTGGAGTGCCAATGCCGTTTGTTGAAGGCCGGGGTTCTGGGCCAACGCATCATCAACTAACTGTGTTAGCGTCGGTATTGCAACTATATCGGTAAGCTGGCTCGCCTGAGAGGCATCAGTTTGCTGATAACTCCATGCTTGGTGTTCGGCACGTGAGTCCTGTGCAGTTTGTTGGAAGTTCACACCGCCCGAGGTACTACAGCCGGTAATACCCAGTATCATGAGTGAAACAAGTGAGATCTTAAATTCACTTGGCAAAATCATTAAGCCTGTCTCCTGAAATTTTCTGAAGCAAGCATAAAGATGAAGGCGTTAAGGCAGGGTTAATATTGGCGTATACCCAAACTAATATATTCAACAAAAGGAATAATACTTAATTGAACATGAGTATATTAGAACCTAATAATATTTATAAAAATTACTATAAATGTTAAACACTTTTAAGGAATATGAATTGATTACAAAGATTTTAACTTTTTAATTGATAGATCTCCCTATCCACTCAAAAATAACCCAAAGAATCAACTGCAATGAGATCAAACATCAATACAAGCCACCGAATATGTAAAAATAACAGCCACACCATCTCAATGTTAACGAGCAGTTACCAGAAAACCACTGTTAAGTTACCATAAAAAGTTTAAACATATAAAACAAACAACTAGAGAAAATATAATACAAATAAAAAACTTAACAAAACACAAAATAATCAACTTGTAATATAAAATATCTTTATGTGCATCTTGTTTATATGTTCACGTTGATTATGAGATCTAGGTCAAATTAAATATCAAAATATATTTCAATGTTTATATAAATATTTCAGACTTATTTAATACCTCTTTAGTAATATAACTATTATTAGCACTGAAGTGCATATATCTATTAATTTTTGGAGTTGACATGAGTGTAGATCATGGGACCTATAAACAGCGCCGTAAAAAAGCCAGCGAGTTTGAATCGAGGGCGGCGTATTTAGAGCACGAGCTCTCTATTATGGATCTTAAGCGGTGGAGGGTGCACTTACCGTTTCGAGATTTTGGCATAGAGATCGAAGACTGGGTGCCAGCCATTGCCGCAACCATAGGTAAAGTTGTCATGGTTACCGCCATGGTCGCCGCATTTGCTGCACAATTCGGCCTATCACAAGAATTCGTTGCTGAAAACGTACGTTTTGAGCTATTGATTGCAGGACTTCTTTTTGTTGTTTTCTTCTCTGCCATCTTAAATCCGTTATCCAACCTGGCAGGTACTCATGGGCCAATGATCCCATTAATTCCATTAATTGCTGCCGCTGGAGGGCACCCTCTTGCATTAGGTATTATGGTTGGTGTATTTGGTTTAATATTAAGTGCAACCAAGGGTGGCTCAAGGTTAGTTAATTTAACCGGCGAAGGTGTTCGTGGCGGACTATTAATATACCTTGGTGCCGTTGGACTTATCGGACAATTAAATAAATTCGAATCATGGTCAGTAAGTTCTGGTCTGGATGCCGTTTCATTTATTGTTATTCTTACGACAATTGTTATTTATGCCTACCTAGCAAAAGTAGAAAAACGTTGGCTCGCCATTCCACTTTGCTCATTAATTGCAGGTGTGGTTGCATATATCATGGGTGTACCTTTTGAGTTTGTCACTGAGCCTGGCTTACCAAATATGAGCCCATTCTTCTGGTGGGGAGAAAATACCGGCTGGCAGCTTGGCTGGCCTCAACTAGAGCATTATATTGCGGTTATTCCTTTTGCTATTCTAGCCGTTGCTATGTGGTCGCCAGATTTCCTTGGCCACCGTGTTTTCCAGGAATTAAATTACCCGAAAAGTGCCAAAGGCGCTCTGATGAACGTCGACGATACGATGGCAGTATGTTCTATTCGTCAGATGATCGGTGCTGGCCTGGGTGGTGGTAACCTGGCATCGTCTTGGGGTACTTACATGATTCCGGCTGCGATTGCCAAACGTCCAATTCCAGGTGGTGCACTACTAACAGGCTTACTATGTGTTTTGGCAGCGGTTCTTGGCTTCCCGATGGATCTGGCTATGTGGGAACCGGTTCTGCGTGTTGCCCTGCTTGTTGGTGTATTCCTACCGTTACTGGAAGCCGGTATGCAGATGGTGAAATGTTCACGTAATTCACAAAGCGCTGGTATCTGTATGTTTGCCTGTGCACTGGTTAACCCTGTATTTGGCTGGGCACTTACCATGCTGCTGGACAACCTGGGACTTATCGGCAACAAAGAACGTGCTGATTCTCTGTCCCGCACCGATAAGCTGATTATCCCGGCAACAGCAGTGATTGTTTGTGTCGGTGCATTGGCCCTTGTCGGTCAATTGCCAGGTATCCCTGCACTGCTAGGCTAACTAGCCCTGCAATAAGCATTAGGCCGGACATTCTGGCCTAATGCGCACAATCAACAGGAAGCAAAATGAAGCTTAATTTCACCCAACAAGCAATACCGAGCTTCCTGTTTACCACCACAGTGAAATAATAATTCTAATTATCTTGGTTAAGAATATGCGATTGACAGACATGGCTCCAAACCATGCCCTGAGAATGCTGAAACATGGATTGTATTCTCTACTTATTAATCTGAAATCTTTTTTCTTTCTTGCCTATCCAATGCTACAGCTATTATGTGGGTTGGGTGTCGGAATGGGTATTCTGCTTAACTTCACATCATCTGATATACAAGAGAACAGCTACCTGATCGGATTGGCATTTATTGGTCTGAGCCTGCTGCTGTATCTGCAAAAGAAGTATTACCAGCAGCTTATTGCATGGTCTGCCCCGCGTAAAAATAACGTTGTAAGCATTTCAAACCATTCCGTTCAGTCTTAATTGTGCCCATTTGAACAACCTAATCGACAAACAATAAACAAGACTTCCCGTCATGTTCGATTCGCTGTACCCGAGTGACGAAGGTGGACTCAAGCATTTCAACAGTCATAACATCACTCGGTTTGCCTTTAGCGACACAGGAACCATTGTTCAGCAACAACACCTTATCAGCCTCACGCAAGGTACGATTTAAGTCATGGTTTGCCATCACAACCGCAATACCTTGCTCTGCCATCATGCGTATCAGCTTATACATTGCAGCTTCCTGGCCGATGTCCAGCGCAGCTGCTGGTTCATCGAGCAACAGCAATCTGGCCTCGGGGTTCAACGTCGGCCACACCTGAAGGCATGCTGCCGCAAGACGAACACGCTGCCATTCCCCGCCAGATAACTGCTGAATATTTCGGGTTAGCTTATCGGCTATATTCAGGGCGCTACATACCTCATCTAATGCCGACTGAACACTATCAGCATCTAGCTCTCCAAGCGCCGACAGCGCCAGGGAAAGGTAATGGTAGACACCAACAGAAAAAGCAGGGCGATCCTGCTGGGCCAGATAGCAGCGCAGCCTTGCCAATGATTGCAAATCATAATCTTGCAATGATTTACCGAGCAGCTGTACTTCACCTTCCCCCTGAAACAGCCCGGATAGCATCGAAATAGCAGTACTTTTACCACTGCCATTAGGACCAATTAGGTGAACGATCTCACCGGCCTCTATGGAAAATGAAACAGGCAACAGCCTAGGTGGCATCGCCAGATTCTTAGCATCTACAATCATCGCACTCTCGTCTTCTGAATGGCTCTTTGTGGCATTATTCTTTATTACACAGCCAGTTATGGCATTGCTCATCAGTGTATCGCTATCAGTCAAGCTGTGAGCGCAGCAGCATCCAGATAAATATCGGGGCACCAATGCTTGTAATAACGACACCGACAGGCAGTTCGGCCGATGGCAAAATAACTCTTGATAACGTATCAGCAACAGCCAGCAGCAACGCACCACACATTGCAGCCAGCGGCAGCAAGAAGCGGTTCTCGGTGCCTAGAGCCAAGCGAAGCAAATGCGGGACAACCAGACCGATAAAGCCGATAACGCCCCCCAAAGCGACAGATGCTCCCACCAGGAGTGACACAGTCAGGATCAACCGCCAGCGAAAGGCTGAAACGTCTAATCCCAGTTGTTTGGCCTGCCCTTCACCTAACATCAGCAAATCAAGCTTCTTGCCTTGCGCACATAACCACGCCAATACTGGGAACACTAACACCAGCAAAGAAAGCTGTGACCAGCTCACGCCACCGACACTGCCCATCAGCCAGTACATCAGCTGTCTGAGGTTCAGGTCGTCACTGAAATAAAACGCCCACGTCACGACGGCCCCGGAGAGGATCCCCAGCGCAACACCGATCAGCAGCAGCCTGGCCGTTGACACTTTGCGTCGGCGGGACAGACCAACAAGGATCAGCGTAAAGCACAATGCCCCAAGCATTGCGGCTAACATGGTTATCATTGGATTGGGGACAAACGGCAAGGCAAATAACAGAATAACCAAGGCAAGGCTAGCGCCACCTGAAATTCCAAGTACACCGGGTTCGGCCAAAGGGTTGCCTAGCAATACCTGTAATACGGCACCAGAGGCAGCCAGAGAGGCCCCTATTGCCAGCGCCGCTAGTAACCGAGGCATCCGTAGCTGAAGCAGTAACTGTTGCTCCAGGCCGCCATCAGGCGACCATGGCCAGATAAAAATTTCGCCCACAGCGAGAGAGAAAAAACAGGCAACAAGCAATACCAATAAAATCAGAACAACGCTGAATTTCCACCTGGCCTGCTGACGTAAAATAAGATCATGTAATTGCATGGGACGAACACGGTAAAAAAGAAGCGTTAACCATACCTTTTCACCGTGGGAATGAAAAGAAGGCCATTTAAGAATACTCTGGAAATCACCTTCATTTTCAGTAGATAAGCGAGTATTACTTTACAGACACCTGTTCACCGAAGTTCACATCAGTTTTCTTGACCAACAAGCACGCACGCTGTCCAAGCGCAACGTTCGGGTTGGGGAATACCACGGACTCCCCGCCTTCCAGGGAGAAGTACTCGACACCCTCGTCGCCTCCCAGCAGTTTGCCCTGCTCAAAATAGGTAAAGTTGGCCTGGTTTGCCGGAAAGGTAAAATAAAAAGTATCCGTTTGTTTCACCAGGGTACGGGTCACCTTGTAGACACTGAGCTTATCGCCTTCCCACAACATAGGTAATTCGGGTTCGGTCACCAGAGCGAGCATGGCAGCGTTGAAAACCGCGAGACGTTCGAGGTCATTTTCACCAAACTGCGCAACTTTACCCAGCTCCATCGTCAAGGCCTGCGCACCGAAATACTCGGCACTGTGCCAGCTGAACGTCGGTGATGGTGAGTTAGACAATAACGCCGCTTCAATTTCGGCATGCTGCAAAAATGCAAACAACCGGTTACTCCGGGTCGGCTTGTCACTGTATGGGCTAACGGCAAAGGTATAGTGCTCAGAATCCCGAATGGCACAGTGAAGATCCAAATGCCAGCGATCTGAGGTGTTTGCTGTTGAGCCCGCATAAAAGAGGCTTACAGCCTGTTGCAGCTGGTTGGCAGTGATACTGTCGATATTGCGTTCTTCGTTGTAGCCTTTGAACAAGCGATTCATATTTTCATCGATGAAACGGGTATGTGCATTAATCGCTTCTGGATGAGCAATGATCAGCAGCAGACGGTGAGCTGGAATAATGTCCCCTTTCAACACCCCTTCTGCCAATTGCTGAACAAGTTCTATCGGGCTGGTCTCGTCCCCATGAACCCCTGACGACAGGACGATATCTTTCTCGTTACCGTTTAAGTCAGCCGGCGTCACCTGAAGTACACCACGCATAAGCAACTGGCAATGGGCTCCTGATGATACAGTCCATTCACCACCTTCAAACGCTAACGACAAATCAAGGGTAGCCTGAAGAAACTTCCCATCTTTGACCTGCTGCAGAAATGCCATTTACAACCTCCATGTCTATACGGTTAACTGGTAAGTTCATTGTCACTAGCGGCTATTTGTTACCAGCCGCAGTAAAACCCACCACAAACCAATATACAAGCTAGTTACATCTTTGTAACCAGCTTGTTTCAGCAGAAGATCGCAAAAAAGAGAATAAAGTTATATATACCCAAAAAAAGAAAACCCAAGTGAGTCTACACATCTCACTTGGGTTCTTTGTTACCTTGCTTAAAGCTACTATTTTTCGATTTCGATACTTTCTACGCGAGCTTTAAGTTTTTGACCTGGGCGGAAAGTAACAACACGGCGGGCTGAAATAGGAATATCTTCACCCGTTTTAGGATTTCTTCCTGGTCGCTCATTCTTGTCACGAAGGTCGAAATTACCAAAACCTGATAGTTTCACCTGCTCGCCACTTTCAAGAGCTTTTCTGATTTCTTCAAAGAAGACTTCCACCGTATCCTTGGCGTCCCGTTTGCTTAATCCAACATTCTCAAACAGGTTCTCAGCCAAATCGGCTTTTGTGAGCGCCATAGATCATTCCCTCAAGACTATGTTGAATGGAGTACAGATATACACCGTATATCTGCTGCGAATTAGTTTCGTGAGAACTGAGCAATTTATCAACGAATCACTATGCACCATATGTCGCATAATAACTGCTCACCCTCAACTAGAGACAAGTTTAAGCCAACTTGCTGATTTCCGCCAACTTTTTTAATTAAAGTTATCATCAAATAATTGATTTTTAATAGCAAGAAAAGGCTAATTCCATGCACCCGGTTGTGCTTAGAGATCACATAACCCCAAAATTAGTCCTGTTAAATCAGGGGCATACCGAATAACTCTCTAAAATAAGACCAAGAATCAGTAAATAGCGCTATCTATCAGAATGTTAGATATTTTTGAATACAGATCAAAAAAAAGCAGCCTTTTACGGCTGCTTTCATAAAACAATGACTTAAATAACAAAAAATTGCCGATCTAAGACAGATTGTTAATCAGTTAGTCACGCAGGTTTGCACCGAAACGCTCAGCCAATACTGCAACGATACCGTCTACGGCACCGGCAATGTCAGCTTCTTCCAGCGTACGCTCAACCGACTGCAGTGAAAGGGCAATTGCAAGGCTCTTCTTGCCTTCCTCTACGCCCTTACCTACATAAACGTCAAACAGTTTTGCGTCAGTCAGGAACTCGCCACCAGCTTCCAGACAAGCGTTAACGATGTCGCCAGAAGCCACTGCTTCATCAACAACAACCGCGATGTCACGACGGTTTGACGGGAACTTAGACAGTGCAACCGCTTCTGGAATCACTTTAGTGTCAATCGCAGACCATTCGATTTCGAATACGATCGTGCGGCCGTTCAAACCAAACTTACGCTCAAGCTCTGGGTGAACCGTACCAATCACACCCACTTCTTTGCCGTCTACAACAATTGCTGCTGACTGGCCAGGATGAAGTGCAGGATGCTTAGCCGCTGTGAAGCTGTAAGCCTTCTCGTTAGCAGATAGCTCAAGGATCGCTTCCAGATCGCCTTTCAAGTCAAAGAAATCAACAGTGTTGGTTTCGATGTCCCAATGCTCTTCGCTACGCGTACCGGCGATAACACCAGCCAGCATAGGCTCTTGGCGCATACCGTTTTCAGCAGATTCACACGGGATGAAACGCAGGCCGTATTCGAATAGGCGAACACGTGGCTGCTGTCGCTTCTGGTTGTGAACAACAGTGTTAAGCAGGCCTTGGATTAGACCAAGACGCATTGCAGACATATCCGCAGAAATCGGGAAAGGCAGGACTAGCGGCTCAACACCAGGAACGATCAGCTTCTGCTGCTCTGGCTCAACAAAGCTATAAGTGATCGCTTCTTGGTAACCACGGTCCACAAGCAGGTTACGAACACGCTTAAGAGGAAGCTTAGCTTCAACGTGGTCGTGCATCTTAAGTGCTGCAGCAGGGTTCTGGTTTGGAATGTTGTCGTAACCGTAGATACGGCCAACTTCTTCGATCAGGTCCTGTTCGATAGCAATATCGAAACGCCATGTCGGTGCCGTTGCAGTCCAGCCAGCATCAGTCGCTTCAACCGTCAGACCAAGACGCTCAAGGATCTCAACTACATCAGCATCAGCAATGTGGTGGCCTAGCAGGTTGTCCAGCTTAGTACGACGTAGTGATACTGTGTTTGGCTTAGGAAGATCAGCCTCAGACTCAACAGCCACAACCGGTGCAACTTCGCCGCCGCAGATTTCAACGATCAGCTGAGTTGCACGCTCCATTGCGCTGTACTGCAGTGCGTAATCCACACCACGCTCAAAACGCATAGAAGAGTCAGTATGCAGACCATAGCTACGCGCGCGTCCACGAATATGGTCAGGCGCGAAGAATGCACACTCCAGCATGATATCTGTTGTACCAGACATCACACCAGACAGTTCACCACCGAAGATACCGGCGATAGCCAGTGCTTTGTCGTGATCGGCAACAACCAGCGTATCGGCATTTAGCTCATTCTCTGAGCCGTCAAGCAGCGTCAGCTTCTCGCCCTGCTCTGCCATACGAACCACAATGCCACCATTGATCTTGGAAAGATCAAAAGCGTGCATTGGCTGACCCTGCTCAAGCAGTACATAGTTTGTAATATCGACAACCGGGTCAATTGAGCGGATACCACAACGGCGCAGTTTTTCCTGCATCCAAAGTGGTGTTTCAGCTTTTACGTTGACGTTGCGAACTACTCGACCAAGGTAACGTGGACACGCTGCGCCCTCTTTAACCTCAATCGATACGGTGTCATCAATAGACGGAGCAACAACGTCAAACTGAGGCTCAGCCACGTCAGCGCGGTTAAGTACACCAACTTCACGTGCAAGACCACGGATGCTGAAACAGTCAGCGCGGTTTGCAGTCAGATCAACATCAACGGTAACATCGTTAAGACCCAGGAATTCACGGAAGTCAGTACCGATAACAGCGTTTTCCGCAAGCTCCATGATACCGTCTGATTCTACGTCAATACCCAGTTCAGTGAATGAACAAAGCATACCGTGAGAAGGCTGACCACGCAGTTTCGCTTTCTTGATTTTGAAATCACCCGGCAAAACAGCGCCAACAGTTGCAACAGCAACCTTCAGGCCCTGACGGCAATTTGGCGCACCACATACGATGTCCAGAAGCTCTTCTGCACCAACATCAACTTTGGTAACACGTAGTTTGTCGGCATCCGGGTGCTGACCACACTCGACAACCTGACCAACTTTAACGCCGGTAAATGAGCCAGCAACAGGTAGTACATCGTCTACCTCCAGGCCAGCCATAGTAATTTGGTGAGTAAGCTCGTCAGTAGTAACCGCAGGGTTTACCCACTCACGAAGCCATGATTCGCTGAATTTCATAGTGTTTGAACCTCTGGATTACTTGAATTGTTTTAGGAAACGCAGGTCGTTCTCGAAGAACGCACGCAGATCGTTTACGCCATAACGAAGCATGGTCAGGCGCTCTACACCCATACCAAATGCGAAACCAGAGTATTTCTCAGGGTCAATGCCTACGCTGCGCAGTACATTCGGGTGAACCATACCGCAGCCCAGAACTTCAAGCCATTTACCGTTCTTGCCTTTAACGTCTACTTCTGCAGAAGGCTCTGTGAACGGGAAATATGACGGACGGAAACGCACTTCCACTTCTTCTTCGAAGAAGTTACACAGGAAGTCATGCAGAATGCCTTTCAGCTGAGCGAAGTTTACGTTCTCGTCAACCAGCATACCTTCCACCTGGTGGAACATTGGGGTATGAGTCTGGTCATAGTCGTTACGGTAAACACGGCCAGGTGCGATAAAACGGAATGGCGGTTTACCGTTTTCCATTGTACGGATCTGAACACCCGATGTATGGGTACGCAACATAAGATCAGGGTTAAAGAAGAAAGTATCATGATCCGTACGCGCCGGGTGATCTTCTGCGATATTCAGAGCATCAAAGTTATGGAATGCATCTTCAATCTCAGGGCCTGCCTCAACGTTGAAGCCAAGTTCACCAAAGAACTGCTCAATACGTTCAACAGTACGAGTAACAGGGTGCAGGCCACCATTCTCAATACGGCGACCAGGCAGAGTCACATCGATAGTTTCTGCAGACAATTTTGCTTCCAGCTCAGCACGCTGTAGTGCTTCTTTACGAGCAGAAATCGCCTGCTGAACAGCCTGCTTAGCTTTGTTGATGTTCTGACCAGCTTCGCGGCGTTCTTCCGGTGGAAGTTTACCCAAGCTCTGTAGTTGAAGGGTTAGTTCGCCCTTCTTGCCCAGATACTGGACACGGACTTCGTCCAGAGCGACTAGTGATTCAGCCTGCTCAATAGCTGCCGTTGCGTTGGCAATAATCTCGTCTAGATGTTGCATCGTTTCCTCATCCACCCACAGGTGGCGTCCTTAAGGGAGATATAAATTCGCGTAACGATACATACTAAAGAAACATGCGTCTAAATCCAAATTGAATCGCAATAAAAAGAGGGAATTGAACAAAATTAATGCCGCTTTGGTTCTTAGTGGTATAACACTTTCATAAATAAGTAATCAATCGCGTGGTGCCATGAAAAAAGGTGTAACTCTACGATAGTACTTGAATATAGTTATCAAGATACGAATGATGCCCCAGTATGAACACATTTGCTTATCTGATTATAGAGTGAAAGCTTAAATGAAAAGAGTGCACGCATTTGATAGCCTGAAGTTACTGGCTATGTTGGCAATATTCGTTATTCATTATCCGATATTTTATGCCTATGGTGGCGAAGAAGAAAATGCCATTCATATCAGTCTTAATATAGTTGCCCGCTTCGCCGTACCATTTTTCTTTGCTGTCGCAGGTTACTTGTATTATTTCCAAAGCATGGCTGATACCAACCGCTACACCTGGCGGTATCTGGCAAAACTCATCAGGATGTATATTAGCTGGACCCTGATTTATGTCCTTATTACCGGAATCATATACCGGTTCTGGCATCCGGCCGAATTTACTGCCGCATTATTTTATGAAGCGCTCTATCACGGTACAGTAGGCTCGCAAATCATGTGGTTTATGCCAGCCTTGACGATCGCGGTATTCATTCAGTTCATTGCCAACAAGTTCAAAGCCGGCACCATTTTGTTTACGGTTGCCTTTGCCCTCCACCTTGTTGGCCTCAGCGGGCAGTCCTACCAACCACTGATACCGTTTGAGCTCTTCAACCCGGAAACAAATACCTTCTTTGTGAACTCTCGAGACCCCCTCTTCTTCGGCCTTTTCTACGTCACCCTTGGCTATCAACTGGCCAAGATAAATGCCGTCAGTCTCTTTAAAAAAATGCCATGGCCGGTGTACCTGGTTGGCGTTATGATTTTTTCCGGGCTATCAGTCGCAGAAGGCTTGTGGTTAGTCAAAGGCCATGGCGGTATCCTTGCCGACTATTATTTAATGACAATACCTGTGACGCTATCATTTGTTGCCCTGGCACTGACGCTGCCAAGAACAGACAAACCTTCGCTATTTGCAAAGGGCGGTGAACATAGTGGCGAGATTTACTTAAATCACGGCGTACTCAACATCACGGTAATGTCATTGTTTTTCCACATGGGGGCTTATTCTAACCCTGAGATTAACGCCGCACTGAGTAATAACCTAGCACTGCAAGTGCTGCTTGTACCAGCCGCTTTTACTGTCAACCTGATATTATACTTTTCACTCAGGAAGCTATTCCAACGCTGTTTTGGCAAGCAGGTGCTCGGGGCTTACCGCGAGTCAGCTATGGTACTCAGCGCTTTCTGGCTATTATTTTTCTATGCGCAAGACGGGCAGAACGGCAGTTTATTTGACATCAGTAACCCAATGACGATCGCTAAAGCTATACTTGTCTGCTGCATCAGCTATTATGCTTTTCTTCGCTGGCTTACCCCAGGGAGCAAGCAAATGACAGTGCCTGCCTACAAACATATTGGCGTTGTCATCGTTGTTTCCGGCTACTGGTTAGCACTTTCTATGACAGGGTTGCTAAACATGCTGCTGGGAGTTTATCAAATGGATATAAACCCATACCTTGCTGTACTCTCTAGTCCGTTAGTTACCTTCAGCGTTCTGATTATTATCTCTGTAGGAGTCACCCTCGCGATTCAGAAGTTAGCTTATTCCCCTCGTATTAAATCCCAAAAACAGATAGGCGAAAGTTACTGAAAAACTTCCCTATAACGAGCTAGCCTATATTGCCGAGCACTGACTCTTCATTATGAAAAATCAGTGCTCGGCTTAAGGCTTAGCCTTCGCGAATAAAGAACAGCTACTCGCTTAAGTATTATTTAGCACCGCAGTTTGACAGCCCAACTTCCTGCCAGACACCCCAAGGCCCCGAATCAGATGGGTTATCGCCCTGAGTCCACCACTGCGCTTGCCACACTTTACCGGCCCATTTCACTTTGTCGCCCTTGTTGTAAACCTTTACTGGGTCCCAGCTACCATCGCATGTACCAGAGTTTCCACTATCAGTGGCAACCGCACTGATGTTAGCGGTATAAACCGTCGTAGCCTTATCTGTTGAGAAATTCAGGGCAACCGTCGCCGCTCCTGCCGCAGAGGCGCCGAACTCAATCGCAACCGAACAAGCCTGGCTAGCATTTAATGTTGTGGCAGAACACGTGTCGCGACTGATCACAGGCCGCAGGGCTACCCCTCCGTAGCCAAGTTCAATATTGGTGACTGTAAAGCCTGTTGTGCCGGTATTGGTCAGCTCAAACGTATGAGTTTTAATTTCTCCAACCTTAAATCCGGCCAGCGTCTGCTGCTTAGTATACCCGACAGAAATGCTACCTGACGGGCTGGCAATGACGCTATCGACCCAGCTTCGCAAAGCCGCAATATCACTATAGACGCCATATTTGCCCGGTCTTGCACACCCAATCCCCCAACTTACCACTCCCAACTGAGTTATGGTTCCTGAGCGATTAACAACAATAGGGCCACCGCTGTCACCCTGACAGGAATCTTTGCCCCCCTGAGGTAACCCGGCACAGAATGAAACTGCACCAACATTGGTATAGCTGCCCCCGGCAGTACGACATGTCGCATCCGACACCAAAGGCACATCCACCTCCATAAGGACGGATGGCGAACTTCCGCCTTCCTGAGTGCGACCAAGCCCGGCAACCGTTAACCAGTCACCCACACCTGCATACTGAGTCAGCGAGCCCTGGGCTATCTCAACCATTTGTGCACCGACGGGTATACGGTCGAGTTTCAATACAGCGATGTCATTGTCCAGATTGCGCGAGTTGAAGTTCGGATGGATATAAATATTAGATACATTAACTCTTTGGCCATCTGTTCCATTATATTTCATCCCTCCTACCTTGACGGCGATCTGATTCGGAGCATCACCATCCACACAGTGGGCTGCCGTAAGAACATAGCCATCTCCCAGGTAACTCGCGCCACAGTAGGAACGGTTACTATATCTACTCACAAT
Source organism: Photobacterium proteolyticum (assembly GCF_001939735.1). Lineage (GTDB taxonomy): Bacteria > Pseudomonadota > Gammaproteobacteria > Enterobacterales > Vibrionaceae > Photobacterium > Photobacterium proteolyticum. The sequence goes on along the minus strand of NZ_MJIL01000060.1, from coordinate 185,904 downwards.
TTGCGTATAGAACCCCCACTCTGCCGCATTGGCAGGCTTGCCACCCACAATACGAGGTTCATTTTTTGGAGAAATAGTATTCCCGTTATCAGCTACCACCGGGATAGTAAACAACATCGCAGCAGCTAACGATACATGCCCTATTGATTTCAATTTATCGCCCTCTTGATTAGTGATTAAATAGTAAATAATTCATATATTTACGCCACATATCAAACCAAGCAGATTTATTTGAAATACCAAATCAGAGGCCTGCAAACTGTACAGAGTCTCGAGATAAATCCCAGTTATTCAATCAAAGATACATTCATTGCCCTATCAGAGTGACAGGCATCAATAAGAGAGTTGAGAGTTGAGAGTTGAGAGTTGAGAGTTGAGAGTTGAGAGTTGAGGCAACACGAAGAAGAGAGGTGAAGCAATAGGAAAGCAAAAAAAGAAAAAAGGAGAGCCGAAGCTCTCCTTTCCACATCAAAACTGGACTGAAATTACAGTGCAGCTTTTGCTTTTTCAACTAGTACTGTGAAAGTAGCTTTGTCGAATACAGCGATGTCAGCAAGGATCTTACGATCGATCTCGATAGATGCTTTCTTAAGACCGTTGATGAAGCGGCTGTAAGACATACCGTTCTGACGAGCAGCAGCGTTGATACGTGCAATCCATAGTTGACGGAAAGTACGTTTCTTGTTGCGACGGTCACGGTAAGCGTACTGACCAGCTTTAGTTACTGCTTGGAAAGCTACGCGGTAAACACGTGAACGTGCACCGTAGTAACCTTTAGCTTGTTTAAGAACTTTCTTGTGACGTGCACGTGCTTGTACACCACGTTTTACGCGAGGCATAGGAGACTCCTAACTAAATTAAAATATAAAACTAAAAACTATTAAGCGAACGGAAGCATACGTGCAACTGCTGCAACTTCACATGCTGGAAGAATCGCATTTGGACGAAGCTGACGCTTGTTCTTAGTAGTACGTTTAGTAAGGATGTGACGCTTAGTCGCGTGCTTAAACTTAAAGCCACCAGCAGTTTTCTTGAAACGCTTAGCAGCACCTTTGTTGGATTTCATCTTAGGCATGATGAGACTCCGCATTGTTGATAGTTAATAACATAGTAATCAGGCGAACAAAAAGCGCTGCGGTTAAGCAGCGCTTTGTGCTACTTGAATGCCGTAATTACTTCTTCTTTGGGGCAAGCATCATCGTCATTTGACGACCTTCAACTCGATTAGGGAAGCTCTCTACAACCGCTAGGTCAGCTAGCTCTTCCTTAATACGATTTAGAAGGTCAATACCCAGACTCTGGTGGGCCATTTCACGACCGCGGAAACGCAGTGTGACCTTACCCTTGTTGCCCTCTTCTAAAAAGCGAGTCAGGTTGCGCAGTTTTACCTGATAATCGCCTTCGTCTGTACCAGGACGGAATTTAACTTCCTTAACCTGGATTTGTTTCTGCTTTTTCTTTTGCTCTTTAGCAGCCTTGCTCTTTTCGAACAGGTACTTGCCATAGTCCATCACACGACAGACTGGTGGCTCGGCATTAGGGCTGATTTCAACTAGATCTACTCCAGCTTCATGAGCAATATTCATTGCTTCTTCAATAGAAACAACACCGACTGACTCGCCGTCAAGACCAGTTAAACGTACTTCACGTACGCCGCGAATTTCACCATTCAAACGATGTGCGTTTTGCTTAACTGGTGCTTGTGTTCTTCTTCCGCCTTTAATACCTTATTCCTCCAAAATATTGAGCTTGCGACTGCTAATTTCTTGCTGCAAGAATGCAACAAGATCGTCAATCTTAAATTTACCCAAATCTTTACCCTTGCGAGTACGAACTGCAATCTCACCTGCTTCGACTTCTTTGTCGCCGCAAACGAGCATGTAAGGCACTCGCTTCAAAGTATGTTCGCGAATTTTAAAGCCAATCTTCTCATTTCTCAAGTCCGCATTGACTCTAATTCCACTTTTTTGCAGTTTTTCTACTACTTCTTGTACATATTCTGACTGACTGTCAGTAATATTCATCACAACAGCTTGTTGAGGCGCCAACCAAGTCGGGAAGAAGCCTGCGTATTCTTCAATCAGAATACCGATGAAACGCTCTAGTGAACCAAGAATAGCACGGTGAATCATAACCGGAGTGTGACGCTCGTTGTCTTCACCCACGTATGTTGCACCAAGACGTTCAGGCAGAGCAAAGTCTAGCTGAACGGTACCGCACTGCCAAGCACGATCCAGGCAGTCATGCAGGGTAAACTCGATCTTAGGACCGTAGAATGCACCTTCGCCTTCTTGAATTTCAAAAGGAATTTCCATTGATTCAAGAGCAAGCGTCAGGTCAGACTCTGCTTTATCCCACATTTCATCAGAACCTACACGCTTTTCAGGGCGTGTAGACAGCTTAACAACAATGTTGTCAAAGCCAAATGTCTGATAAGTATCATAAACCATTTTAATACAAGATGTAACTTCTTCTTGTACCTGAGCTTCTGTACAGAAGACGTGTGCATCATCCTGAGTAAAGCCACGCACACGCATAATGCCGTGCAGTGCACCAGATGGCTCGTTACGGTGACATGAACCAAACTCGGCCATACGCAATGGCAGATCACGGTAAGACTTCAGGCCTTGGTTAAAGATCTGAACATGACCTGGGCAGTTCATCGGCTTGATAGCGTACTCACGGTTCTCTGAAGAAGTTGTGAACATTGCTTCTGCGTACTTGTCCCAGTGACCAGAACGTTCCCAAAGAACGCGGTCCATCATCAGAGGACCCTTAACTTCCTGGTAACCGTACTCAGTCAGCTTCTCGCGAATGAATACTTCCAGATCACGGAAGATTGACCAACCGTTGTGGTGCCAGAACACCATACCCGGCGCTTCTTGCTGCATGTGGAAAAGATCAAGCTGCTTACCGATTTTACGGTGGTCACGCTTTGCGGCTTCTTCCAGGCGAGTCAGGTGCGCCTTCAGTGCTTTCTTATCATGGAAAGCAGTACCGTAGATACGCTGAAGCATCTTGTTGTCGCTGTCACCACGCCAGTATGCACCAGCAACGTTCAGCAGGGTAAAGTGCTGACAGAAGCCCATGTGCGGTACGTGCGGGCCACGACACATATCGATATATTCTTCGTGGTGGTACAGGCCAGGACGATCATCACGAGAAACGTTCTCGTCAAGGATTTCCACTTTGTACGGTTCTTCACGTGATTCAAACGTATCACGTGCTTCCTGCCAGCTTACCTTTTTCTTGATAACTTGGTATTTGGTCTTCGCCAGTTCTTTCATACGCTTTTCAATCTTTTCAAGATCTTCTTGCGTAAGTGACTCGTCAAGGTCAATGTCGTAGTAGAAGCCGTTGTCGATGGTTGGACCAATCGCCATTTTCGCTTGTGGGTAAAGCTGCTTCAGCGCGTGGCCGAGAAGGTGAGCACACGAGTGGCGAACGATCTCGAGACCGTCTACTTCGTCTTTAGCCGTGATAATTTCAAGGCTAGCATCTTCTTCGATAAGGTCACACGCATCGACGCGGTTACCATTAACGCGACCAGCAATGGTCGCCTTCGCAAGACCAGGGCCGATCGATTGCGCGACTTCAAAAGTAGAAACTGGATTGTCAAATTGACGCTGACTGCCGTCAGGAAGAGTAATTACAGGCATGAATATGTCCTTTCACAGTGGTGCCACACACCAAGTAGCACATGTTGAATATATATAAGCTTTGGATAGCTTAGATGAATGAGTAAAAGCTTCTGAGCCAGTCCCGCAATACTGAGCAGTACAGAGAACAGAAACGAAGGTGGAACTATATCAAACGGTTGTAACTGATTGCAAAGGCCCTGACAAATTTAATTGTTTTATACCCAAGCTACCTCTCACACGACATTAAAAGCATTTTTGTACTCGATTGTAATAGGCTGTGACATTTCCGGACAATCCTTGGATAGCCTATACCAAACCCATTTTGTACAGTGTTCACATCTTGATTAATGACAACAATTCAAACTCATAGACGGAATTCAACCATGAAAAAGCTAGCACTGTTCATCGCCGCGTCACTTCTATCCTCGCAGGCATTTGCAGGAGACACCTATATTCGCAATGGTAATATTTACACCAACGAGGGAGCAGGTTTTGTAGAAGCAGGCGTTGTTACCGGCAGCGAACTATACAAAGGCCAGGATAAAACAACGGCCGTGGTACTTAATGGTGGTTATCACGGCGAAGACTTCAACATTGACCTCGGTGGTATCAACTATCGCTTTATCGGTACTGACAATGATCTAGTCAATATGAGCGCTTATTTTACAGCAGGTGGTACCGGATATGACGCTGATGATGCTGACGTATTGAAAGGAATGAAGGACCGTAAGATGAGCGGCGATCTTGGCCTTAACGCTGACTTCCATCTTGGGCTGGGAACCGTCTCCACATTCTTACAACACGATGTTACCGGGGCCTATAAAGGATTCATTGGCGGTGCCAAGTACTTTCACGTGATGAACTTAGGGGTTGCTGACTTCGTACCGTTTGCGGGTGTTAGCTACCTGAGCAAAGACTTTGTCGACTATTACTATGGCGTTAAAGCCTCAGAGGCGACCTCGACCCGCAAAGCGTACAAAGGTGATAGCGACTTTGCCTTCAATGTCGGATATAAACTTGTGGTCCCTGTAACAGACAGTATCGACATTACTCAAAGCACAGCCTATACCCGTCTGGGATCTAAAATCTCGGACTCACCGATTGTAGATAGCGCGAACCAATGGGTCGTAGGCGCAACCGTTGCCTACCACTTCTAACTATTGCTTTCATAGCACTATATAGGGAGTTGCACCTGCCCTTGGGCGCAGCTCCCCTATTAACTTACCTCTGCTATCACAACAGCAAGCTCCTCCCCCCCTTCAAGTAGATTATTTCTGCTCCTGATCAGAACAAACTTGAAATACAGCGGAAAAATTGCTTTCATTTGTATAGGCAATTATGGAATGACAGCAATGGCTCAGTCACCGCGATACCTTCAAATAAAAAAATACCTCAACGACAAGATTCAATCACGCAGTTGGCCACCTGGTTACAAGATCCCAACAGAAATTGAGCTATCGGAGCAGTTCTCCGTCAGCCGTATGACCGCAAACAAAGCGATTCGCGACTTGGTTAAAGACGGTTTTCTGGAGCGAACCCCTCGGCTCGGCACGTTTGTCTGCCAAAAAAAAGCCGAGTCACCACTGATGGAAATTCGCAATATAGCTGCAGAGGTCAAAAATCGTGGCCATGATTATGCCAACAAGGTGATTAACCAAACGACAGTAGAAGCCAATGATGACATTGCTCTGTGGCTAGGTGTTCGCCACGGAACCAGTGTCTACTTCACTCAGATAGTCCACTATGAAAATGACACCCCAATTCAGCTCGAAGAACGCTGGGTAAACCCCGACTTTGTCCCCGATTACATAGAGCAAGATTTTACCCAGCAGACCCCTAACGAATACCTGGTACAAACCTGTCCGCTGAGCGACATTGAGCATACTGTCGAAGCCATTTTACCGGCCAAGCGCGTATCGGATCTGTTGATGATGGCTTCGGGTTCACCGTGCCTGTTGCTAAACCGCCGGACCTGGAGTGATAAGAACCTGATCAGCACCGCGCTTCTCTATCATCCGGGAGATAAGTATAAACTCAGCTCGAGAAGTCAGGTTTAACACTGACAGCCTCGCGCAATGTCAAGCTAGGAACTTAATACTTTATTATCAAGTACCTAGCTAATTTCCTACGCCAGTAAGACAACGAACAGCGAGAACTCACCGCCTACGCCACCTCCTCACCACGGCTATACAATAAATCGTCAAAGAGAAGTATCACTTTCCCGATCAATCACCAGTTTTTTACTCACTGTCAGCCAATAATTACAATTCTGATCACATTTTCTTTACATAACATCTTGAGTTTATCTCAATAATTGTCTATTTATTTGTATATACATAATCAACATTGAAGATAAACGTCCATGGATCGAGTACTGACGAATCTAAAAATGGTCACCATGCAGCCAGAAGCTGGTTACCAAATCATAGAGAACGGCATGATTGGCATCCGAGAAGGCAAAATCATGTTTGCTGGTCATGCTGACCATGAAGATTTGCATGGCCACCCTGATGTTATCGACTGCCATGGCGCACTCGTCACTCCAGGACTGATCGACTGTCATACTCACCTAATTTTCGCAGGCAACCGGGCCAACGAATTCGAGCAGCGTCTAAACGGCGTTCCTTACGAAGAAATTGCCAAGGCCGGAGGCGGTATTCTGTCAACAGTAAAAGCGACCCGCGAAGCCTCGGAAGATGAGCTCTATGAACTGGCAGTCCAGCGCCTCAATGGCCTGAAACAAGACGGTGTTACCACCGTCGAAATCAAATCCGGTTACGGTCTGACTATAGATGACGAACTGAAAATGTTGCGGGTTGCGCGCCGTATCGGCGAAATGACGGATATCAAAGTCACCACGACGCTTCTTGCGGCCCATGCCCTGCCACCAGAATACACTGGCAAAAGTGATGACTACATTAAATTTGTCTGTCACGAAATCATCCCGGCTGCCGCCAGGGAAAAACTGGCTGATGCCGTCGATGTCTTCTGTGAAGGGATCGGCTTTAGCATCGAGCAAAGCCAACGCGTTTTCACCGCAGCAAAAGCACACGGCCTGAGCATAAAAGGACATACCGAGCAGCTTTCCAACTTGGGCGGCAGTGCGCTGGCAGCAAGCATGGGTGCAACTTCCGTTGACCATATTGAGTACCTCGACGAAGACGGTGTTGCTGCCCTGGCAGCCAACAATACGGTCGCTACCCTGTTGCCAGGTGCCTTTTACTTCTTGCGCGAGACACAATATCCGCCTATTGAACAATTACGCCAGCAAAATGTACCTATGGCTATCGCCACCGACTTTAACCCAGGTACATCACCGATTGCGTCGTTGCGCACAATGATGAATATGGGCTGTACCCTGTTCCGACTCACACCGGAAGAGTGTTTGCGAGGTGTGACTTGCAATGCCGCTCAGGCTTTGGGTCTGCAGGAAGCTCGTGGACAAATTGCCCTTGGCATGGATGCCGATCTTGCTATCTGGCAGGTCGAAACACCAGCAGAGCTGTCATACCGCCTTGGTGTGCCGGATCTCATTGCCCGTGTGGTAGATGGTCATGTCTTTCCCCTGAATGGAGATCAGTTAAATGTCAATTGATATGAGTCCGTGGCAGGGTCGGAGAGATCCTGAAGATGGCAAGCTAGGTCTGCGCTGGCACCAGAAAGTACAGCCAGCAGATCAGGCCAATGAAGAAGGGATCATGATACTCGGTTTTGCCTGCGACGAAGGCGTTTCCCGAAACAAAGGCCGTACAGGCGCCTATGGTGCGCCGGTCGCGATTCGCAAAGCACTGGCCAACTTGGCCTGGCACCACACCGAGCCCGTCTACGACGGCGGTGATATCAACTGTAACGACGGCAACCTCGAACTGGCTCAGTATCGCTTGGGCGAAGATGTCAGCAAAGCGCTGCGCCAGCGCCATAAAGTGATTGTCTTTGGTGGCGGGCATGAGGTGGCTTGGGGCACCTTCCAGGGGATTGGCAATTACCTGGTGCAAAAGCAGCATGTCGCTAATCCGGACTCTGACCAAGACTTTGAGGAGCCAAGCTTAGAGCCAGCGCCAACTGTCGGGATCATCAACTTCGACGCCCATTTTGATCTAAGGAACCCACCAGCCGGACATCAATCTGAGATGGGTAGCTCAGGCACCCCTTTCCATCAGGCAGCACGCTTTTGTCAGCTGCAAAACTGGCCCTTTAAATATGCCTGTCTCGGCCTGAGCCGTACCAGCAACACTCAGGCACTGTATGCCAAAGCTGATCGCCTAGGCGTGCTCTATAAAGATGACACCAAGCTGACGCATCAGCATATCGAGAAAACAGCTGCTGAGCTTCAACTATTTATCGATCAATGTGACTACCTCTACCTCACCATTGATCTGGATGTATTTCCCGCCGCAGTGGCCCCCGGTGTAAGCGCACCGGCTGCCCGCGGCGTTCCGTTTGATATCGTCGAGTTACTGCTTGAGCCGATCCTTGCAGCCAAAAATCAGGAAGGTGAATCCAAAATCCTGGTTGCAGATCTTGCCGAGTATAACCCTCGTTTCGATATCGATAACCAAACAGCACGGTTAGCCGCAAGGTTAGCCTGGACAATCGCCCGTGCCATTCGCTAACTGAATCGGTACTGCAAGGAGAGCCAAATGACGCAATCTACGTCTCAACAACAATCAAACCCACGTTTAGATGACACTAGAACAATTAAAGCCCCAACAGGGACACAACTAAATGCAAAGTCATGGTTAACAGAAGCCCCGCTAAGGATGCTGATGAACAACCTGCACCCGGATGTTGCCGAGCACCCTCACGCGCTAGTCGTATATGGTGGCATCGGTCGTGCGGCCCGTAACTGGGAGTGCTATGACAAGATTGTTGAAGTATTGCAACGTCTGGAAGACGACGAGACCTTACTGGTTCAGTCCGGTAAGCCTGTTGGTGTTTTCAAAACCCATAGCAATGCGCCGCGTGTATTGATCGCCAACTCAAACTTGGTACCACACTGGGCAAACTGGGAGCACTTTAACGAGCTCGATAAAGAAGGCCTGATGATGTACGGCCAGATGACAGCGGGAAGCTGGATCTATATCGGCTCTCAAGGCATTGTTCAGGGCACCTACGAAACCTTCGTTGCCATGGCACGACAGCACTTTAACGGTGATGCCAAAGGCCGTTGGATCTTAACCGGTGGTCTTGGCGGTATGGGTGGCGCTCAGCCGCTGGCAGCGACAATGGCGGGATTCTCTATGCTGGCTGTCGAATGCGATGAATCACGTATCGACTATCGTCTACGCACCGGCTATGTCGATTGCAAGGCAACCAGCCTGGATGAAGCACTGGCAATTATTGAAGAGTCGAAACAAACCGGCAAACCGGTTTCCGTTGGCCTGCTGGCAAACGCGGCAGATGTCTATCCGGAGCTAGTTGAGCGCGGTATTGTTCCTGATGCCACCACTGACCAGACCTCGGCGCATGACCCTCTAAACGGCTACCTGCCGAAAGGCTGGAGCATGGAATACGCTGCCGAAATGCGAACCAAAGACGAAGCCGCAGTTGTCAAAGCCGCCAAGCAGTCAATGGCAATCCAGGTACAGGCGATGCTGGATCTGCAAAAAGCCGGTTCTGCAACAGTCGATTACGGTAATAACATCCGCCAGATGGCATTTGAAGAAGGGGTTGAGAATGCCTTTGACTTCCCGGGCTTTGTTCCTGCCTATATCCGTCCGCTGTTCTGCGAAGGTGTCGGACCATTCCGCTGGGCTGCCCTGTCTGGCGATCCGGAAGACATTTACAAAACCGACCAGAAGGTAAAAGAGCTTATCCCGGACAACCCTCACCTGCACAACTGGCTCGACATGGCCCGTGAGCGTATTCAGTTCCAGGGACTACCGGCTCGTATCTGCTGGGTTGGCCTGAAAGACCGTGCTCGTCTGGGTAAAGCGTTTAACGAAATGGTTAAGAACGGCGAGCTGAAAGCGCCAATTGTTATTGGCCGCGACCACCTGGATTCTGGCTCTGTTGCCAGCCCGAACCGCGAAACCGAAGGTATGATGGATGGCTCTGATGCCGTATCAGACTGGCCACTCCTCAATGCGCTGCTTAATACCGCTTCTGGCGCAACATGGGTATCTCTGCACCACGGCGGCGGTGTCGGCATGGGCTTCTCGCAGCACTCAGGCATGGTTATCGTGTGTGACGGCAGTGACGATGCAGCCGAGCGTGTTGGTCGTGTTCTGCGTAATGACCCCGCTACCGGGGTAATGCGTCATGCTGATGCAGGCTATGACATCGCCATTAACTGTGCAAAAGAGCAAGGACTTGACTTGCCAATGATCACCACCCCGTCAGTATCAAAGTAATCAACGGTAGCAAGAAGGAAGTTGTATGTACCATTTAGAAATCAAGCCGGGAACGCTATCACTGAAGCTACTCCGCGAGATCAGCCGTCAACCTGTCGAGCTGTCTCTGCATGAGTCAGCACTGGAAGGTATGCAGGCAAGTACTCAGGCCGTTGAGCAAATCATCGCCGAAGATCGTGTGGTCTACGGTATCAACACGGGATTTGGGCTACTCGCCAACACCCGTATTGCTGTTGAAGATCTCGAGACCCTTCAGCGCAGCATCGTTCTCTCACATGCCGCCGGCATCGGTGAGTTCATGGACGACGCAACAGTTCGCCTAATGATGACTCTGAAAATCAACAGCCTTTCTCGCGGCTACTCGGGTATTCGTCCTCTGGTGGTCAATGCGCTGATGAAACTGGTGAACTCTGAAGTTTATCCGTGTATTCCGAAAAAAGGATCAGTGGGTGCGTCAGGTGATTTGGCTCCCCTCGCCCATATGAGCACAGTACTGCTTGGCGAAGGTCAGGCACGCTTCGAGGGCAAGGTGATCTCTGGTGAAGAAGCACTGAAAATCGCCGGTCTCGAGCCTATTACACTGGCACCGAAAGAAGGCTTGGCCTTGCTTAACGGTACCCAGGCTTCTACGGCCTTTGCCCTTGAGGGACTGTTTGCTGCAGAAGATCTTTATGCTTCCGGTACTGTCTGTGGAGCCATGTCAGTAGATGCGGCATTGGGTAGCCGCCGTCCATTTGATCCACGAATACACCGTGTTCGTGGTCATCGCGGACAGATTGATGCCGCAACGGCTTATCGACATATGTTGAGCAAAGATAGCGAGATTGGCCTGTCGCATCAGCAGTGCGAAAAAGTACAAGACCCATATTCTCTTCGCTGCCAACCTCAGGTAATGGGGGCCTGCCTACAGCAGATCCGCCACGCTGCCGACATTCTGGAAGTTGAAGCCAATGCGGTCTCGGATAACCCGCTGGTATTTGCCGACGATGGCGACATCATTTCAGGCGGGAACTTCCATGCCGAGCCTGTCGCCATGGCCGCTGACAATCTGGCGTTGGCAATTGCTGAAATTGGTAGCCTTTCCGAGCGTAGAATGGCCCTGCTAATCGATAGTGCCCTGAGTAAACTGCCTCCTTTCTTAGTCGACAACGGCGGCGTAAACTCAGGCTTTATGATTGCCCAGGTCACCTCGGCAGCTCTCGCTAGCGAAAACAAAACACTAGCCCACCCCGCTTCTGTTGATAGCCTGCCAACGTCAGCCAATCAGGAAGACCACGTTTCGATGGCGACTTTTGCGGGTCGACGTCTGGCCGATATGGCAGAAAATACCCGTGGTATCCTGGCCGTAGAGCTTCTGGCTGCTGCGCAAGGGCTGGATTTCAGAACCCCTAACAAGAGTTCAGAGCGCATCGAGCAGGCTAAAGCTCAGCTTCGTGAACGTGTTAGCTTCTATGATAAAGACAGGTACTTCGCACCGGACATTGAAAAAGCAAACCAACTGCTTAAAGAGGCAACCTACAACTCACTGATGCCAGAGCAGTTACTGCCAAGCTTGTAATCCCCACCTAATCAAAAGCCGGAAAATACCTTTTCCGGCTTTTTCATTATTTTGTCATCCTTTTAAATCAACTTTTTGAGGCTGAGTTGACTATTATTTAATAGTCGTCACCTATTCGGACAGGCTAAAACCTTGATAAGCGCACAGTAATTTGCTCAATAAATAGACTAAGATGTTGATGAGACAATTATAAAGTCTCGTATTATCTTGATCAGCCGTGGAGGGTGCTATGTGGCAAGCGATTTCTCACCAGCTTTCAGAAGTTTTAGATAAACCATTCAAAATCATTGAAAAGGAACCTCTTGAAGGCGGTGATATCAATGAATGCTACTGTATTGGCGATGGCAATGATCGGTACTTCCTGAAGCTCAATGATCGTGAGCAACTGATGATTTTCGAGACGGAAGCCGAAAGCCTTCATGTCCTTAACGAAGCTGATTGCATACAGGTTCCTGAATTTATTCACCTCGGTACCTGCCGCGACAAATCATTTCTGGTCTTAAACTACCTGCCAACCAAAGTGCTTGATAACGATGCCGCCTATACTCTCGGGCAAGAGCTTGCCAGGCTGCATTCCTGGGGCGAGCAGGCTGAATACGGTTTTGACTGGGACAATTATATCGGACTAACCCCGCAACCGAACAAGTGGCGTCGGCGTTGGTGTCGATTCTTTGCCGAACAGCGCATTGACTGGCAGTTGCAAATTTGTCAGGAGAAAGGCATCGATTTGGGCAATATTGATACCATAACCAGTCGAGTCATCGATCTTTTGATGCACCACCAGCCCAAACCATCACTACTCCACGGTGATCTCTGGCATGGCAATACCGCCGTTACTGTCACCGGACCGATTATTTTTGACCCGGCCAGTTACTGGGGGGATCGCGAGTGTGATATTGCGATGACCGAACTTTTTGGTGGCTTTCCGCCAACCTTCTATGAGGGTTACCAGTCTGTCTGGCCTTTGGATGAAGGGTATCAAGAGCGTAAAGAGCTTTATAACCTTTACCATGTGCTCAACCACTGTAACCTGTTTGGCGGTAGCTATATTGCCCAAGCTGAACATTCGATAGAGAAACTCGGCCTGCTCAAATAGTCAGGTGCCTTCGAGATTATTCTCTATCTAAGATATATGGTATCTTCAGTAAAAATTACAAGCTGAGCACTTGGCCGGTTATCCTGCCGAGCTCTCGGCTTGTTTTCGTTCATACTTTTACTGAGAGATATTGATGTTACAAGCAGCTGTTTTTGATATGGATGGCCTGTTGGTCGATTCGGAACCCTTCTGGCAACGTGCACAGGTTGAGATTTTCTCTTCGCTAGGCGTGCAAATTGAGCAAAAAGATACCCTGCAAACCATGGGACTACGCATCGATCAGGTCGTCGAGTTTTGGTATGCCAAACAGCCTTGGCAAGATCTCGACTGTGCCACAGTAACAGAAATGATTGTGGTGCGAGTTGAAGAGCTAATCAAAGAGCATAAGCCGATGCTACCGGGTGTACTTGAAGCCCTGGCAACCTGCGAACAGCTAGATCTGAAAATTGCCCTTGCCTCATCTTCGCCAATGCGTCTGATCCAGTCAACGCTGGAAGCCCTTTCCCTCGAAAGCAAGTTCTCTGCAGTACTATCTGCCGAACACCTTCGCTACGGCAAACCACACCCGGAAGTCTACATCAATGCCGCCGATGAACTGGGTGTCGCTCCGCAGGCCTGTGTCGCATTTGAAGATTCGGTAAACGGCTTGCTTGCTGCCAAAGCCGCACAAATGAAAGGTATTGCCGTACCGGAAAAAGCCTATGCCGATGATGCGCGCTGGGCGATTGCTGATAGAAAACTTTCCTCGCTTCACGAAGTAAACCAACAGCTAATTACTAGCCTGTAACACACCAGATCTTACTATGCTGAGGTAGAGACAAATCGCTCTGTCTTTACCTCTCTTTTTGCACCTCTACTACACTTCGAAATGTTCCCAAATTGACATTTTGTTAAGTAACATAAATCTTATAAAATAGAAAATATCCAGCCTAAAATCACAATCCCTGACAAAATATTCATTATTTCTTTGAAACTTTCTGACCAATCAAACTTTACAGTTAATTCTCGGCAAAAACGAATGCATGCCGCTAAAGTTTAGTTATATACAATTATTCCTATAAATCAGTAATGAAGCCGATTTTATGTGCTCAGCACCTCTACGGAGTACACTATGAAAAACTATACTGAACAAGGGGTTATCTGCCCTCACTGTGGACATAATATTAGAATAACCCTCGATGCAAGCGCAGGTAGCCAAGAATTTTACGATGATTGTCCGGCATGTTGCCACGCCATTCATTTAACGATGGAAGTTGATGAGTTGCATAAAACCATTAATCTATTCGTTGATGCCGACGATGAACAGATTTTCTAACTAATCTCCCTGGCAGGTGGCTGAATACCCATTCAAACAAACAATCCCTGCAACAGCAGGGATTGTTATTAAACAAAGCGCTACTAGGCGTTTTCTTTTGCCGCCAGCACTCGTTCAACGGTATCAACAATGGCCTGTGTCTGAGGATCGATTTCGATGTTCACAATATCACCAGCCTGGCGACGGCCAAACAAAGTTCTGTTAAGCGTCTCTGGAATCAGATGAACACAGAAGCTATTGTCTTTAACCTCCCCTATCGTCAATGAACAACCATCAATGCCAATGTACCCCTTGCGTAACACATACTTAGCGTAAGCTTCAGGCAGTTGGAACCAGAGAGTACAGTTATTCGGGCTGGTGATAACCTCGCTGATTTCTGTCGAAAAGTTAATATGTCCCGACATCGAATGGCCACCAATTTCATCGCCAAACTTTGCTGCTCGCTCAACATTCACGGCATCGCCGACTTTCAGCAGACCAAGGTTCGTTACCTTTAATGTCTCATGCATCAAATCAAAGGCAACCTCGTCACCAGAGCACGCCGTTACCGTCAAGCAGCAACCGTTATGCGCCACTGAGGCGCCAATCTCAAGCCCAGACAACAACTGCGACGGCATCCTAACAACATGGGTTTGAAACTGCTCTTTTTTGACAATCTCAATAACCTCGGCCGTACCATGAACAATCCCGGTAAACATGATCTCTCCTGTTCGTATTCAAAAGGGAATGATTGATTCCCTGCATGAGAGGGCTGCAACTTACTCAGCCAACCCTATAACTTAATCAAAGAATTTATAAAACACAGCCATAACATTTGTAACCATCGACAGGAGAATATATCCTTCGAGGCATTCAATAACAGCCTATCAACTCCTGAATAGCCCAAGGGTATAATATGTTAAAGCAATTCTCTAAAAACCTTGGCTTGCGTATTCAGTTAATCCTGACGCTTCTGGTTTTGTTTACGGCAATTCCTATAGGGCTGTTATGGTATCACAGCTCTGAACAGGTCAGGCTGCAAACCATTGAAAGGCTATACCACCATTCCAGCGAAACTATATACAACCAGCTGGATAACTTCTTTGCTGAAGCCAAGGTTGTCTATCAACACCAACAAAAAATAGCAGCAGATTTGCCCGCTATTGTACAGGATCGCGACAAACTCATTGTCTATTTGTCCAATGTACTAAACCATCACTTCTCCATCGACTATGTGTACTTTGCCAACAATAAAGGCGGGTTAATCTCTCTTGGGCAAGACTGGGAAAAACACTTCATTCGCTTGGAATCAGACAACAATGCAGCCGGGCCACTAACAAGCTATCAGACCCTGTATAACGGAAAAGGTGGAATTGCTATCTCTGCCTCGGAGCACTTTGATGCCAGAGAAAGACAGTGGTACCAGCGGGCCCTTACATCTGATAAACCTATTTGGAGTGACCTTTACCCGGGAGCCATAGATAAAAACTTACTGGGGATTACTTTATCCAAGGCAATGCGGGATGAAAATAACCAGATCATGGGGGTATGGGGGCTTGATATCACGCTCACCAGCGTGGTCAACGAACTGATAAAAGCCAAGCCCAGCGAAAATAGTACCGTTGCCCTCGTTAACGAAGACGGTCAAATCCTGGCCAGCAGTAACCCTTTACACAGCCCGATAGAAGGCCAGCTTATTAACGTAAAATCATCGCAGTCACACACGCTAAGTAAGCTCTGGCCGTTAATAGAACAGCATGCTATTCAAAGCAATAAAACCAATATTGATACCACGCTGCCGTTCACTTTCCAGGGCAAGTCTTGGGTTAGCCACTATACGGAATATCCCCTAAGCGCAAAACGTACCATGCGAATTGTGCTTTACTCTCCGTTATCAGACCTAACATCGGCCTTTCTACAGGCAAAACACTATGCAATCATTATTACTGTGCTAATGATTGCCGTTGCGACCTACTACGGCTCATTAGGCACACGGTATATACTGACACCTATCCGCCAGCTAACCAAGATTGCTGAGGAAATCAGCCAAGGAAAGTGGGATAAGAAAATTACAATTGATCGCGATGATGAAGTAGGACTGCTCGAAAAGTCGTTCAACAAAATGACCACACATATCGAATCAACTATCCGCCAGCTTGATCAACAGCAGCAGGAAACCAAACGGCTGAATGCGCTTCTCGAAGAACAGAACTTACAACTGGAGGAGCGAGTAAGAGCCAGAACAGAAGAGCTGAGTATCGCCAATCACCAATTACGCGAGCTTGCTTATATCGACCCGCTCACCGAAATTGCGAACCGCCGCCATTTCTGGGAACAATTCGAGCAATCCACCAAAAACGCAGATGGTTGGCTCCTTATTCTGGATATCGACAACTTCAAACAGTTAAATGATCACTTTGGCCATGTTACCGGCGACCTCGCTCTTCAGCACTTTGCCAAACGTTGCCAAAGCTGCCTGGCAGATGGCGACTACATTGGACGAATTGGGGGCGAAGAGTTTGCCATCTGGTCCGAAGGCAGAAACGCAGAGCAAGTCAAACAATTAACAGACCAAATTTTCGACGCGCTCGCACAAGAGCCGTTAACGGTTCAGGACATATCAATTGTGATTACCACCAGTATCGGTGCTACTCACTGTGTTCCCGGAAAATTGAGCTGCTATGCCATTGCTGATAGGATGCTCTATAAAGCCAAACAAACTGGCAAAAACAAAGCAGTTATTGATACCCAGTATAACTCAAAGAATCTGGCGTAATAACTCCAACAACAATTGTATCGTCGTTCCGAGGCGCTATAATCCTCCCTCGTTTATTTGTATTACTTTTCTCTGCTTCAGGAGCATTCTGTGCATAATTACAGGCGTGAAACACGTCACTTACTCAAGCTAGCAATACCAGTGCTTATTGCCTCTGTCGCCCAGACATCCATGGGGTTTGTCGATACCGTTATGGCCGGTGGCGTCAGTGCGACCGATATGGCGGCAGTTTCGGTGGCGGCAAGCATCTGGTTGCCTTCCATTCTATTTGGCGTTGGCTTGCTGATTGCACTTGTTCCGGTCGTTGCCCAGTTAAATGGATCCGGTAAAAAAGAGAAAATACCATTCGAAGTTCAGCATGGCTTTGCGCTTTCGCTGGTCATCTCGATACCGATCATGTTTGTTCTTTACAATGCAGGCATGCTCATTGATATGATGGATGTAGAGCCCGTGCTTGGCGAAAAAACCATTGGCTACATGCACGCAGTTCTGTTTGCCGTACCGGCTTTTCTGTTCTTCCAAACCCTGAAGAGCTTCTCTGAAGGCCTGTCGATGACAGTACCGGGCATGGTTATCGGCTTTATTGGCCTGGCCGCCAATATTCCGCTCAACTGGATATTTGTCTACGGTAAATTCGGCGTACCAGAGCTTGGTGGTGTTGGCTGTGGTGTGGCGACTGCCATTGTCTACTGGCTGATGTTTTTCTCTATGTTGGTCTATGTACTGGTCAACAAGCGACTAAAGGCTGCCGGCCTTTTCACCACTTGGCATAAACCACAATTGAAAGCCATTTTGCGATTGTTCAAACTAGGCTTTCCTGTCGCCGCTTCGCTATTTTTCGAAGTATCATTGTTTGCTGCTATTGCCTTGCTAATTTCGCCGCTCGGATCAATCGTTGTCGCCTCACACCAGGTAGCGATTAACTTCTCCTCATTAGTCTTCATGCTGCCAATGAGCCTGGGTGCCGCACTTAGTATCCGGGTCGGCCACCTGCTGGGCGAAAAGAACCTTACCGAAGCAAAAATCGCCAGCCACTGCGGACTTCTGATAGGCTTGCTGATGTCGATGACAACTGCTGCGCTAACGGTTATTCTCCGTGAAGATATTGCCCTACTGTATACCGATAACCCTGACGTTGTGATACTCGCAGGCCAATTGCTGTTCCTGGCAGCTGTCTACCAGTGCACCGACGCCATTCAGGTTGTTGCTGCTGGTGCCTTGCGCGGGTACAAAGACATGCAAGCCATTTTTGTACGTACCTTCATTGCATACTGGATCCTCGGCCTGCCAATCGGCTATATCCTGGGAATGACTGACTGGATTACAGAACCAATGGGGCCTCATGGTTTCTGGTACGGAAACATTATTGGCCTGACATCAGCTGCGATCATGCTGGGTGCCCGCATGCACTGGGTTCACAAACAGGACGATGATGCTCAGATAGCCATGTCACTTCGATAAAAAGAATTCCATTTTCAACATAAGGCGGCCATGTGTCGCCTTTTCTTTTTTCCATGGTATTCACCATAATAGAAGAAAACGAGTACTCTATGTGATGCCAAACAAACCCTTCTTTTTCGCCATCGTTGTTATAGCTTTACTCACTCTTACAGGGTGCGAATTTACTACGGCTGAAGATAGCCTTGAAACCTACAACGAACGCCTGGCCAACGTACTGGAAGTCTCTCCCTCAGAAAAACCGGATACTGACATTCCGCAGTTGGCCGATATTCGAGATTTGCTCTTACCCATTGAAGACATTCGCATCGGGTTACTGGATGCCTATGAGCTAAGAAAGTGCGGTTTGTTTCACTTAATTGCCGAAAGAAATTCAATCCTAGGCAAAGTACAGGATAAAACGCATCGCTTCCGCTACGAACTACTATTCATGGATGGCTTGGAGCACTGCCTCGCTACCCTTCCCCAGGATGCAGAGATTCTTCCCGAGCTCAAACAGCTTCACCAGCTCAAACAGCAACAGCTCCCCGTCTATTTATGGAATATGCTGACTACCGGCGAGGAATGGCGCAAACAGTTGCGAATTTATCATAAACCTTTTGGCCTCGCTGAAAATCCGGGGTTTGCCGCAAACCATGATGCTATGCGTTACTTACTGTACATTCATAACACGCTTCAAGATGGCGCTACCGTTCCGCCCAAGCAAGCCGAGCGCCTGTTGGATTACCAACAGCAGATTTATACCCATAGATATTTTGGCCAGCTTGTCTATTCGCTAGCCCGCTCCCGGGACTGGCTAAATGCATCTACCCACCTGTTGGAATCCAACGAAGCAAACATCATCTGTGGTGCAAACCGTAACCAGCAAAAAGCAGTCTATCTCAGTAATGTTTTTCATCGTTTTTTTGTCGGGGACATCCAGCCCTACCTGGCAGAGCTAGACTCGCAATACAGTCAAATTCAGACCCCGCTGAAAGTGATATTGCAGCCTCCGTCTGCCGTCTCTTCCCACTTTAATGCCTACTATCAAAGCTATGTTGCCGGTGAACTGCATGCCAGCTTCAGAAACGCTATCCTTAAGCATGTGGAATTTTGGCAACGGACCTTCAAGCGATGCCAGCTCAAGCTCGGGACGCAAAATTAGCGATTGCACAGTATTTGAATAAAATCATACTGTTATTTCTGCGCTGTTCGCTCTAAGATGAAAGCTCGGCAATACCTATTCGCTAAGTTCATCCTGCTGTGTGAACTCAGCAAATCCGTATTGCAAGGAGCAAACAATGAAGAAACACAAGAATGAAGCCAAACTGCTTAAGAAAGCTCTAGAGCTCGGCATGGCGTTTGCGAAAAAGCAAGGATATGGAGACCTCGACAAAACGGTCTCGCCGAAAGACAAAGTCGAATGCATCTACCGCCTTTTAGTCGAGGCGAAACAAATTACCCCGCTAGCAACCAATCAGGAAGATGGTCCTAACATGAAGCACAAGTTAGTGCTGTGGATTTCACGATTATTACCCCCTGATCACGAGTTACTCAAATAAGCATTGCGACTCATAATAGCGTCAGGTAACGTATTCTAATTACACATATTCCAAGGTAGGAAACAATGCGTCGGGTAGTATTCAATCAAAAAGGTGGAGTCGGAAAATCAAGCATCGCGGCAAACTTGGCAGCACTTAGTGCAGCCAATGGTTATAAAACGTTATTGATTGATCTCGATGTACAAGGCAACAGCAGCCATTACCTCGGCTATGATATCAACAGCGATAGCAATACGACGGTAGCTGATTTACTTAATCAAACTGTCGGGTGGTTTTCAGTATCGACGCCGGTCAAAGACTTTCCGCAACCCACGCCTTTCTCTAACCTTGATATTATTCCCTCAAGCCCTAAGCTCGAAAAAATAGAATCTGAACTCGAACGACGCTATAAAATCTACAAACTGCGAGATGCCCTGGACGAGCTCGAGAAAAGCTATGATCGGATCTATATCGATACCCCGCCGAACCTGAACTTCTTCAGCAAGGCCGCCCTGATCGCAGCCAAGCGGCTGTTAATTCCTTTCGATTGTGACAGCTTCTCTCAACAAGCGCTGATCACCTTGCTCAATAATGTGGCTGAACTTCGTGAGGATCATAATCCCAAGCTGGAAGTCGAAGGCGTGATCGTCAATATGTTCAATGCCCAGGCCAACTTCCCGGCCCAGATCATCGCCGATCTGAGTGATCTCGGTTTACCGATTCTAGAGCCTTACCTTCCGCTTTCGATCAAAATGAAAGAGTCTCACTACCACCAGCAACCTCTGATCCATTTGCTGCCTAACCATAAGCTGACCATTACATTCGAAGAGCTCTTCCATACCCTCGAGGAAACTGCAGATAAAACAGCAGAAATCGAGCAATAACAAGCCATTATAAACGCGCTAATCGAACCTTGATTAGCGCGAAACTCCCCACAACTGCCGATTCGGCTCGCGCTTTGGACAAACTGTAAGCAAACAATCTCTTTTTTCTGACTTTCTGGATACTTGCACTTGCACCACCAGAATGAAGTGTTTAATATCCTCCTTGTTCTCAGGAACACAACAGTACGACCGTAGCTCAGCTGGTTAGAGCACCACCTTGACATGGTGGGGGTCGGTGGTTCGAGTCCACTCGGTCGTACCAATTCTCAATGAGAATCACAATTTGCGTCTGTAGCTCAGCTGGTTAGAGTATCGCCTTGACATGGCGGGGGTCGGTGGTTCGAGTCCACTCAGACGCACCAAATTTCAGTATACTGCCTTATTCGATATGAATGCAGTCTACTAAAAATGATACGACCGTAGCTCAGCTGGTTAGAGCACCACCTTGACATGGTGGGGGTCGGTGGTTCGAGTCCACTCGGTCGTACCAATTCTCGATGAGAATAACAATTTGCGTCTGTAGCTCAGCTGGTTAGAGTATCGCCTTGACATGGCGGGGGTCGGTGGTTCGAGTCCACTCAGACGCACCAAATTTCAGTACACTGCCCTATTTGATATAAATGCAGTCTACTAATAAATGATACGACCGTAGCTCAGCTGGTTAGAGCACCACCTTGACATGGTGGGGGTCGGTGGTTCGAGTCCACTCGGTCGTACCAATTCTCGATGAGAATAACAATTTGCGTCTGTAGCTCAGCTGGTTAGAGTATCGCCTTGACATGGCGGGGGTCGGTGGTTCGAGTCCACTCAGACGCACCAAATTTCAGTACACTGCCCTATTTGATATAAATGCAGTCTACTAATAAATGATACGACCGTAGCTCAGCTGGTTAGAGCACCACCTTGACATGGTGGGGGTCGGTGGTTCGAGTCCACTCGGTCGTACCAATTCTCGATGAGAATAACAATTTGCGTCTGTAGCTCAGCTGGTTAGAGTATCGCCTTGACATGGCGGGGGTCGGTGGTTCGAGTCCACTCAGACGCACCAAATTTCAGTACACTGCCCTATTTGATATAAATGCAGTCTACTAATAAATGATACGACCGTAGCTCAGCTGGTTAGAGCACCACCTTGACATGGTGGGGGTCGGTGGTTCGAGTCCACTCGGTCGTACCAATTCTCGATGAGAATAACAATTTGCGTCTGTAGCTCAGCTGGTTAGAGTATCGCCTTGACATGGCGGGGGTCGGTGGTTCGAGTCCACTCAGACGCACCATACATAAGAAAGCCTGTTCTTCGGAACAGGCTTTTTTCGTTTATAACGAAGATCCCATACCTTCCTACCATATCATTCAAGTTCAGCTTTAATCCTCATGCCGCATATAAGCTGTCCGTTTTAATCCCAGCAGTTAGAAAATCAGTTCGCCAAAGCAAAAATACCAGCGGGCAGATAACAAAAATGTATTCGGTTACATAGCATTCATTTCATGAATACCAAAATTAAAAGTTTGAAGTGCGCTGGAATTTAATAAGAAAAAAACACCCTAAATGACGCAAATTTCATAAGAAAGATCAACCTAGAAAGCGATATGCTTCTAAAAAAGAATAATTCTCAGGAAGATCATCCAATAACTTTAACTTATACATTGATAATAAGAGAGTTAATCCAAACGATGGAATGCGCCGCTAGTAATCGCTACTAGATGCGAAACCACCAGCGGATATTCAATGATGATAATATAAGCATCATATTGCAGCCGATTGGCTCAACCTAAATTCTCTGGACGGTATCCATTCGATATCGTCCCACCTGCCATACAAGGATTGTGATATATGATGTCAGTTCGCCGATTTCTTTCCCAAAAACCTTGGATCATCTCTCTTGCTATCCTGCTTGCTATTGGACTGTGGCTGCTCAGTGGTACCTCCGGAACCGAACCTGCACCACAAGCTGAAGCTTCTCAGCCTAGTGAAAAAGAACAAGCACCATTAGCAAAAGTCGTTGTGACCAACTTTAAATCGCAACCTACCCAACGCTCTATATCCTTATACGGGCGTACTGCTCCTGACAGACAGGCAACCTTGGGAGCAGAGGTTTCTGGAACCGTAGATAAGCTGCTGGTTCGTAAAGGTCAACGGGTTACCGAAGGCCAGCCACTGATCCAGCTCAACAAGGCTGATCGCGAGCTACAGCTCAAACGTGCCGAGGCTTTATTAATGGTTCGTGAGAAGGAACACAACGCGGCAAGATCTCTTCGCGAGCGCGGGCTACAGGGCGAAGTGGCATTAAGCCAGGCAGAAGCTTCACTGATTGATGCAAAGGCCACGGTAAGAAACCTGGAACTGGCACTGGAAAACACCCTGATCGAAGCGCCGTTCGACGGAATTGTCGAGACGCTGCACATAGAAAAAGGTGACTACCTTGGCGTTGGCGATCCTGTCGCAACCGTGGTTGATCTCGATCCTTTAGTAATTAGTGCAGATGTCAGCGAGCGCCATATCCAGCAGATCCATACCGGGCAGAAAGCGCGTATTTCACTGCTCAATGGCTACAGCACTAAGGGAGAACTCAGGTATCAGGCCAGCGTAGCCTCGTCGCAAACCAATACCTTCGCCATTGAGATTGAGATCCCGAACCCGGACATGAAGTTAGCAGCTGGCGTCAGCGCTGATGTCGAGCTTAAACTTGATAAGCAATCGGCTATCAAAGTAACACCTTCTATGTTGGCACTGGATGAGTCAGGTAATCTGGGCATTAAAATCCTAGCCAGCGATAACCGCGTCAACTTTATTCCCATTGCGATTGTCAAAGTAGAACCCGATGGCGTCTGGCTCAGTGGGGTTGGCGATCAAGTTGATGTTATTACTGTCGGCCAGGGCTTTGTACGTGCAGGTGATAATGTCATTCCGGTGCATCAGGCGGAGAATGAATAATGTTCGCGATTATCGATGCGGTATTAAGCCGTACACGCACCATGATCACATTGCTGATACTGATCTTGATTGCTGGTGCCATTATGTATCAGGTGGTTCCCAAAGAAGCGAACCCTGACGTAACCATTCCCGTTATCTACACCTCTGTATCGCACGAAGGGATCAGCCCAGAAGACTCAGAGCGACTGCTTGTTCGCCCGCTGGAGAAAGAGCTTCGTTCGATTGAAGGTATCAAGGAGATGAAAGCGACGGCTGCTGAAGGCTATGCCTCTGTCGTACTTGAGTTCAATGTCGGGACCGATCTTGACGAGGCATTGGTTGATGTTCGTGAAGCTGTTGATACCGCCAAAACCAAACTGCCTGCCGATAGCGATGACCCGATCGTAAAAGAAGTGACTATAGCAAGCTTTGATCCGGTTCTCTCAATGGTTCTTTATGGTACTGTCCCTGAAAGAACGATCATCCAAATTGCCCAGCAGCTTCAAGACAAACTGGAGAGCTACCGTCAGGTACTGGAAGTCGATATTGCCGGCGACCGGGAAGATGTTGTAGAGGTGGTTGTAGAGCCTCTGCTAATGGAAAGCTACGGCCTTGACCAAAATGACGTATTCAACCTCGTCTCGCGTAACAACCGTGTGGTGGCTGCCGGGTTTATTGATAGTGGGTACGGTCGATTCTCCGTCAAAGTTCCCTCGGTATTCGACTCGCTCAAAGACATTCTTGAACTGCCCATCAAGGTAGACGGCAATAAAGTTATCACTTTCGGTGATATCGCCACAGTACGTCGCTCGTTTCGTGATCCAAACAGTTTCGCTCGCCTTAACGGCCAGCCAGCTGTTGTGCTCGATGTGAAAAAACGAAGTGGCGAGAACATCATCGAAACCGTCGAAATAGTCAAGGCTGTGGTTCAGGAAGCCCAGCAAACGGCAATGTGGCCCGACAACCTGCTGGTTGAGTACACTCTCGATCAGTCTAAAGATGTCAAAATCATGCTTGCCGACCTTCAAAACAATATCATGTCGGCAATTGTCCTGGTTGTGGTTGTCATACTGGCAATCCTCGGCTCCCGAACTGCCCTACTCGTTGGGATCTCGATACCCGGCTCATTTTTAACCGGTTTACTCATACTCGCTATGAGCGGGCTTACCGTAAATATTATTGTTCTGTTCTCCCTGATCATGGCAGTCGGTATGTTGGTGGACGGTGCTATTGTCGTCACTGAGTATGCTGATCGTAGAATGCTGGAAGGTACCCCACGCAAACAGGCATACCGGGAAGCGGCGAAACGCATGGCATGGCCTATTACCGCCTCAACAGCAACAACCCTGGCAGCCTTCGCCCCCATGCTGTTCTGGCCGGATATTACCGGGGAGTTTATGCGCTATCTGCCATTAACGCTGATAGCCACACTGAGTGCCTCCCTGATTATGGCGCTCCTGTTTGTTCCTGTGGTTGGCAGTGTCATCGGCAAACCTCAACAGAACAATAAAGAAGAGCTTCAACGGAAGTTGGCGCTCGAACGAGGTGAGTTCGATAAAGCTAAAGGACTTACCCGGCTTTACCTGAATAGTCTGGCTATCGCAATTCGCCATCCCTTAAAAATACTTGCTGGTGCCCTGTTGTTCACGGTGCTCGTTGCTTTTGGCTATGCGAAGGCTGGACTCGGTGTCGTATTCTTCCCGGAAGTGGATCCTCCTCACTTCTCGCTTAAAGTGCGCTCTCACGGCGACTTGTCGATTTATGAAAAAGATAAGCTAATGCGCGATATCGAAGCGAGGATCATCGGTACAGCGGGGATCAGCAGCGTCTACACCCGAACTGGCGGGGAAGATCAAATCGGCTACATACAACTCAATCCGCTAGACTGGCAGTACCGTGCTCCTATCAAAGATATTATCGCCGAGCTTCGGACCAAAACCGATGATCTGGCCGGCGTCGAGCTGGAATTCAAGTCACCGGATGCCGGGCCGCCGAGTGAGCATGATCTGATCATTGAAGTAGCCGGTACCAATAGTTCAGACATGACCGAAGCCGTACGGCAGATCCGCCATTGGGTAGAATCTCAGGCCGCCTTCACCAATATTTCCGATACCAGTAACAAGGCAGGGATCGACTGGGAAATCAAAATTAACCGCGATGATGCTGCTCGCTTTGGTGGTGATGCCACGCTTGTCGGTAATACTGTCCAGTTTGTTACTAACGGCTTAAAAATCGGCGAGTATCTGCCGGATGATACTGATGAAGAAGTCGATATACTTGTGCGCTACCCACAGGACAAACGTGATATCGGCCGCTTTGATGAGTTGAGGATAAAAACGCTCTATGGATTAGTCCCGATCACTAACTTCTCCAGTATTGCGCCATCGCCAAAACAGCACACGATCAGCCGTACTGACGGTAAACGCGTTCTGGAAGTCATGGCTGACGTTACCCCCGGTTATAACCTGAGCCTGGAACTTCCTAAGGTTCAGGCTGCTATCGATGATATGCCATTAGCTGATAATATTAATGTCAAACTTCGCGGGCAAAACGAAGATCAGGATAAGTCATCTCAGTTCCTTCAATCAGCCTTTGTTGTCGCACTAGCTGTAATGGGACTTATCCTTGTCACCCAGTTCAATAGCTTCTATCAGGCCTTGCTGATTTTAAGTGCCGTGCTGTTTTCAACCGTCGGTGTTTTCCTCGGCTTACTCATCTTCCAGCGTCCATTTGGCATCATAATGTCTGGAATTGGTGTTATCTCTCTGGCTGGTATTGTAGTCAACAACAATATCGTTCTTATCGATACCTATAACCAATTGCGCCGAAAAGGCTATGAAAAAACGGTTGCCATAATGCATACCGGTGCCCAACGTTTACGTCCTGTTATGCTAACCACCATCACTACGGTGCTGGGCCTGATGCCCATGGTCATGGAAATGAACATTGACCTACTAAACAGAAAAGTAGAATTTGGTGCGCCCAGTACCCAATGGTGGTCACAGCTGGCAACAGCAGTAGCAGGCGGCCTGACGTTTGCGACCCTGCTCACCTTGATTTTGACACCTTGCCTGCTCATGCTAGGGCGTGATAAGCAGCAAAAGAGTCAGCATCAGCCCCCATTCAGGCCCGATGATACGATCGAAATTATGGAAGAAGATGTATCAACAAAGACAGAAGGTAATCCTATGAAAAGGGAACTAGCTTACTAATCACTTCTCCTTTCGTTATAATTCCGTGCACCTTGAAGCAACAGGGTGCACGGAGTGTTGACCCTTAATTAGCTAAACTAGCTGGAAAAAACTGCCCTAGGCGACATTCAGTGCCCAGCGGATCAGTAACGCGACCAGTGACAAACCCAACACGCCGCAAAACCACAACGCAACAAACCACAGCCAGCGTTTAAAACACGGATTGATCATCAATGGTACCCTTCATCTTCATTCAGCTTGCCTCGGAACACCCAATACGAATACGCCGTGTAGGCAATGATCAACGGCAATAACACAACCGCGCCAGCCAGCAGAAATTTCAAACTGGTATCAGGCGCAGCAGCCTCAGCATAAGTCAGGCTGTGCGGGACAATATAGGGATAGGTACTAACACCAAAACCCAGCGAGGCCAGCAGGAATAGACCAAGGCTGGCCAGATATGCCTTAATAGGTTTATGTTCTATAAGATCTTTAAACAGCAGGTACACCAGATAAGCAGACCCTGCCGGGATCAGCAAGAACAAAAATGCCTGCGGAAATGAGAACCAGCGTTCAGCGATTTCGCTATTTCCCAAAGGCAGCCACAAGCTCAGGATCCCAACCATAACCACCATAATCAAGGCACACCTTTTGGCTGTCGAGTAATAGCGACTCTGATAAGGTTTCGGCAATTTGATCAATAACCAGCAGGCACCAAGCAGACAGTAAGCAGCTATGGTGACCAGCCCACAAAAAACGCTGAAAGGCGTAAACCAGTCAAACCAGCCTCCGCTATACTGCCTGTCAGCCACTTCAATCCCTTGCAATAAGGTGCCAAGCATCATGCCCTGGGTGAAAGTTGCCATCAATGAGCCAATAAAGAATGAGCTATCCCATAGAAATTGCCCGCGCCGGGTCCGGAAACGGTACTCGAATGCGACCCCTCTAAAAATGAGCCCGAGCAACATCATGATCAACGGGGCATACAAGGCAGGCATTACCACCGCATAGGCTAAAGGAAATACGGCAAATAAACCGCCACCGCCAAGCACCAGCCAGGTTTCGTTACCGTCCCATACCGGGGCGATACTGTTCATCATCAAATCTCGCTCTTTGGTTGAATCGCCGGCAATAAACAAAATCCCAATCCCGAGATCAAATCCATCAAGTGCAACATAGGCGAAAACCGCAATGGCAATGAGCATATACCATATCAATGCGTAATCCATATGGCCTCCTATAGCGTTGGGTCAGTTGTGGTTGATACAGCCGATTGGCCTTTCAGCTCCGCCTGATACTTGGTCGGCGATTTACGCATCAGCCTTAGCAGGTAGAAAAAACCCGCACCAAAAACAGTGAAGTACAC
Source organism: Photobacterium proteolyticum (assembly GCF_001939735.1). Lineage (GTDB taxonomy): Bacteria > Pseudomonadota > Gammaproteobacteria > Enterobacterales > Vibrionaceae > Photobacterium > Photobacterium proteolyticum. The sequence goes on along the minus strand of NZ_MJIL01000060.1, from coordinate 157,853 downwards.
CACAACAAATGCCGCCAGCGACACACTTACCGCCGCAGCGTTAACGGGTGAAATGGAGTCTATGGTTCTCAGTAACCCATAAACGGTATATGGCTGTCGCCCTACTTCCGTGGTCACCCAGCCACAAATAATGGCGACAAAGCCAGTCGGAGCCATAACAACGCAGCAGCGGTGGAACCACTCATTATGGTAAAGCTCGTCTTTTCTCCTCAACCACAAACTAGTCAGGCCGATTGCTAGCATCAGAAACCCGATCCCAACCATGATCCTGAAGCTCCAAAAAACGATACCGACTGGCGGATGTTCATCCTCGGGAAACGCATCTAACCCCTTAACCTCGCCATTCCACTCATGCGTGAGGATCAGGCTACCGAGATGCGGAATCGCGATTTTGTAATCAACAGTTTTCTCTTCTTCATTTGGTAACCCAAACAAGATCAGTGGTGCCCCTTTTTGGGTATCAAAATGCCCTTCCATTGCGGCAACCTTTGCGGGCTGGTGCTCAAGCGTATTCAGGCCATGAAGATCACCGACAATCACCTGAATAGGGGTGACTATCGCGGCCATCCACATTGCCATTGAAAACATGGTTCGTGCCAAATGATTGCTCTGAGAACGCAACAAATGAAAAGCTCCGACTCCTCCCACAACAAATGCCGTCGTTAAGAATGCCGCCAGCACCATATGAACAAGACGATAAGGAAAAGATGGATTAAAAACGACTGCCCACCAGTCTACGGGGATAAAATGACCAAGCTCATTCATCGAATAGCCCGCCGGTGTCTGCATCCAGCTATTTACGGAAAGGATCCAGAATGCGGAGAACAGGGTACCGAATGCGACAATAACCGTAGACAGAAAATGTAGGTTTTTCCCGACTCGGTTCATCCCAAACAGCATCACACCAAGAAAACCGGCCTCGAGAAAAAAGGCAGTAAAGACTTCATAACCCATCAAGGGTCCGAGTACAGGACCGGTTTTGTCAGAAAAGACACTCCAGTTGGTACCAAACTGATAACTCATCACAATGCCGCTGACGACGCCCATCCCAAAGCTAATAGCGAAGATTTTTATCCAGTAATGGTACAGCTCAATGTATTTATGCTTACCAGTTTTAAGGTACAAACCTTCCAGCACGGCCAAATAGCTCGCCAAGCCAATCGTGAACGCCGGAAAAATGATATGGAAAGAAACAGTAAATGCGAATTGGAACCTTGCCAGATCAACTGCGAGTTCATTCATAGTTGCTCCTTAGCCCAAACCAACGTATTAAGGTGCCCGGTTCAGGTAGTACATGTGATGAAAGCTCTATTCTGCTAATACGATCAAAGTTAAATTATGGTTCATCTATCTGCATTCGTTGGGACATTTTCAGTACGATTAACGCTATTAACTATCATTAGGCGTTTTATTATTTTTGTAACCACCTAATTATTAGTCGATTCGTCAAAGAAAAAACTCAAAGCAATATATAAAAACATTAACAAGCCAACCCGCAAGATAAAACCACAATAAATGTACTTGAATAATTTTTATCTCTTAATTTGCATACCAAAGTTGACAGCTATATATTCATTAAGTTGGCAACGTAAAACATAAACCAATAATAATTAACTATTTTATGACCAGGTAAAATGAGAGTTAATAATTATTCCGTATTTTAACGCATCGCAAACTACTATTGATGCTTGCTATTAGCTTTAGTTAGGCGTATAGATATAAATTAAACCACCACTCAGCCCTTGTTAGTAATGATAATTACTGGCACGTCATCTTACGTTTGAATTTTGGTATTTGATGTGAGGGCACACTTTATGAGTCTTAAACGAACTCTTGAAAAAATGGAGCCGGACTTTGAGCCCGGAGGGAAATATCAAAAATGGCACGCATTGTATGAGGCCATTACTACCATCATCTACACACCCGGCACGATCACCAAAGGTCACACCCATATCCGTGATAGCATAGATCTCAAGCGAATCATGATTATGGTGTGGTTCGCGACTTTCCCTGCCCTATTTTGGGGAATGTACAATATCGGTAACCAGGCCATTATCGCACTCAATGCTATCTACTCTCCTGAACAGATAGTAACCCTTGCCGAAACCAACTGGCATTATGCGACAAGTCTTGCGCTTGGCGGATCTCTCGCCGACAGTGCAGGATGGGGCAGCCGCATGCTATTAGGGGCTGCCTACTTCCTGCCCATTTATCTGACCGTTTTTATCGTCGGCGGTTTTTGGGAAGTTCTTTTCGCAGTCATACGCAAGCATGAAATCAATGAAGGCTTCTTTGTCACTTCAATTTTATTTGCCCTCATCCTCCCGCCTACCACTCCGTTGTGGCAAGCGGCTTTGGGCATCACTTTTGGTATTGTTGTTGCCAAAGAAGTCTTTGGAGGAACAGGCCGAAACTTCATTAATCCCGCGCTCGCCGGACGCGCTTTTCTCTACTTTGCCTATCCAGCACAACATTCTGGCGGCTTAGTCTGGGTGGCAGCCGATGGTTACACCGGGGCAACAGCGCTCAGTCAATGGGCCGAAAGCGGTCCCTCGGCACTGATTCACAACACAACCGGCGACTCAATTAGCTGGATGGACGCATTCATTGGCAATGTTCCTGGGTCCATTGGCGAGGTGTCTACTCTGGCACTGCTTATCGGCGGCATCATGATTATTGCCATGGGTATAGCCTCATGGCGCATTGTTACCGGTGTGTTCCTGGGAATGGTCATCACCTCGGCAATGTTCAACCTCATTGGCTCGGAAACTAACCCTATGTTTTCAATGCCATTCTGGTGGCACTTGGTGTTAGGTGGGTTTGCATTCGGGATGTTCTTCATGGCTACCGATCCGGTGTCGGCGGCATTTACGGACAAAGGAAAGTGGGCATTTGGGGTACTGATTGGAGCGATGACAGTGCTGCTTCGTGTAATTAATCCGGCCTACCCTGAAGGCATTATGCTCGCCATTCTCTTCGCCAATCTCTTTGCGCCCATTTTCGACTTTTTTGTTACCCAAGCCAATATCACAAGAAGGGAGCGCAGATCGCGCTCTGGCTGAGGAGGAAATTGGTTTCTCTGGCACTCAATTGCTTTGCGTGCCCGAGGAACCGATAAAGCTATGATAGCTGAACAAACAATGGTCTCTGTACTGGCTCACTTATGGGAGGTGTTAAGCCATACCTTCGACAAAGATAACCGGATCCTGATAGCTGATCGCCATACCTTCGTCCATGAGCTCTTCGATGATGTCGTCATTCATTTCTACAAACGCTTCGCTCAGGATATCGCAAATCGCCTCCCCTCCCGGCGTCAAAGCCAAGGCTGAGAACCAGGGTTTTAGCCTGATCTTTCCTTGCAGCACATGATGAAGGTTCAGCATGTCTTTACGAGCAATATTTACAATGCTGTTTGCCAGGCTGCTCGCTATCCCCAGAGAGCGGTATTCAGGCAATACATAGACAGTATGCAATGAGAGCTCATAACACAGCTCTGATAAATGGAACGGAAAACGATGGTCTTCGATATAACGACTGAAAAGTGCCGTAGCAATCAACTCGTCATGGCAATATACAAGCAATGCTACATCATTGTCGGATTGATACTGGCGCTGAAAAGGTGCTTCCAGCAGGCTTGATTCAGCAGCAAAGGTGCTCATGCCATCGTTGCCATTCAGCACCTGGATTTCATAGCTAGCTTCAGCAAGCGGTTTAAGAACAGTCACTCCGTCAGTCAGCCCCAACGGTTCTATCACTCCCTCCAGGATTAATGCAGGTAGCGACAATAATCTCACTTGCTCATAAAAAGAGCCTGCACGGTGGCCTGTCGGTTTTAAAAGACCGAATGCATCAATTTGAAATACATCTTCACAATTATCATCTGCATGTATATCAACAACATACCATTTTTGCTTTTTATTAAGCTCCAGCTCTAACGCCCATAGAACAACTTTTTGCCAACAGGAAAAAGACTGATTTAATTGAAATGATGTCTCTTCCAGATGATAAACCTGATAACGATCTTGTTGCATTAAATAAAACCTTGCCAATGAAAGTAAGCAATCATTTGATTATTTATCATATCAAAGTTAACCAAACTCATCGCATAGCATTAAGCAAAGTTGTGATGTATGAGTTATTCGGTGAGAAGTATTGAGGTTTTTACGGCAATATTCCGACAATTGTTAGTCAATATCTTGACGCCAAAAAAGTGACAATAATTTGCCTTATTCTCGGCAAAATAATTACTACATTTAATTCAATACATTGAAATTAAAACAACAGGTTTGGGATCAATATCACCTCATAAAAGGCACATATAATATTGATAATTTATATTACATTGACTAAAGTCAGCCATGTCAGAGCAATGTCAAAAACAATAACAACCATTATTGGTGACCATAAGGCTTATCGAAATAATAACAGCAAGGATGCTTATGAAGTAATTACTCTATTTCTTATTCGTTATTAAAGACTCCATTATTATTTTACACAATAAATTTATAACAATATTAAGCATTTAATGAAAAAGTTACTTTTTATATTATTAGTCGTCGCCTCGCAAAGCGTAATGGCATTCAGTGATAGACCAACCGCAGATCTGGTGTTAGTCAAAAAAGCAGAGCGGAAAATGTTCCTAATAAAGAACGATACCGTCTTTCGCGAATATAATATCAGTTTAGGTAAGCAACCTGTTGGACATAAACAAAAACGGGGAGATAACCGAACACCAGAAGGCTTATATACGCTCGATTTTAGAAACAGGCAAAGTAAGTTCCATCTGAGTTTACATATCGATTATCCGAACCAGCAAGACAGGTTGAAAGCACAGCAACTCGGTGTCGACCCTGGTGGAGATATCTTTATTCACGGATTGCCAAACGGAAAGAACATGCCCCTTGTCTACGAAGGCGTCGACTGGACCCGTGGATGTATTGCAGTAAACAATCCGCAAATTAGAGAAATTGCCCAATACGTGTCAGACGGTACACCGATTAGAATAGCGCCATAACTAGTCACGACTTAGGTATAGCTCTCCACCATCCAGAAGGATTGGAGTACGGAGAGTTATCACAATTGCCTGTGCTGCTTGCATCACCTTATGATTGCGTCACACGCCCATCCAGCGCAACACGTAAGCTCTCTTCATATGACAAAGGCTTGGAGAAAAAGTACCCTTGAAGTTCTTCGACCTTCAACCCCTGTAACGCTTTCTTTTGCTGCTCGGTTTCGACCCCTTCAGCCACCATTTTAAGCCCGAGAGCCTTCGACATACTCACCACACTGCTAATGAGTATTTCCCCTTGGTCATCGACACCAATACGCTTGACAAAGTTTTGATCCAGCTTGACGACATCAAGCGGAAACTCGCACAGTGAATTCAACGCTGAATAGCCGGTTCCAAAGTCATCAAGTGCCAACTTGACTCCCATGTTTTTGATTACCTGCATACGGTGAATGACCTGCTTGGTCGATCCAATCAACATACTTTCGGTTATTTCTATCGTCAGGTTCTCAGGCTCAATCTGATGTCGCTCAAGCACTGACTGTATCTGGTGAAGTAGCTGGGAATGTGAAAAATGCGGACTCGACAAATTCACATGCACCGATAACGGCGCTAAGCCATGTTCCCGACGCTGACAATTAACTTGCGCCAAGAACTCGCAGGATTTATCCAAAATTCGGCTACCAAGGGCGATAATCATTTCTCGTGACTCCGCCATCGGAATAAACCGGCCCGGTGACACCTCTCCAAGCTCCGGATGGTACCATCGAGCCAATGCTTCAAAACCAGATATTTCTTCAGTAGCAGCGCACACTAATGGCTGAAACTTAGGATAAATACTGCCATCGCGAATAGCCTTGGCGATATCTCGCTGAATCAAAATATGACTTTTTAGCTGTTCCGCAATACGATGGTTGAACAGCTGAATCCGTGAAGGCTTTAATCCCGCACGGTAAGTTGCATACTCGGCGGCATTCATCATTTCATCTGCGGATAAAATTTGTTTTGTCGTTAGCACAACTCCCACTGAGACGGTTAGCTGAACTTCAACACCTTCGACCATTAACGGCTCATGCAGCGCTTCGATAATCGCTTTGGCATGGCGATAAGGAATAAAACGGCTGCCTTCAGTCAGTACAAAGGCAAATTCACTGTCAGCCACACGCCCCAGGGTTCCCCTACCGACAACACGCTTAAGCATTCTGGCAACGGCCACCAGCACCTCATCGGCCATTTGGTGCCCGAATGCGCCAGCGACAATATTAAACCGCTCTATTCGAATATAAATCAGCGCAGGTGATATTAACTGAGGTTCTTGCTGTTTATCAGCAAGTTTGTTCGATAACAGTTTATAAAGGGTCTGACGATTGGCCAATCCCGTCACCGTGTCGTATTTTTCGAGTTGTTTAATCAACCCTTCCTGCTTTTTTTGGTGACTGACATCTTTAACGGACAGCATCAGCGCCTCGCCATTTTGTTGTTTAATGGGAGTCACTTCCAACTTGCAGGTAATCAAGCTGCCGTCTGCTGCCAGCATATCCGTATCAAAATGTCTTTGTCCGGTGGCTACCGCTTGATACATAGCGTCGACCTTACAACTTTGAACACCGGATTCCGAACAAATATTCAGTAAAGGCTGACCAACAAGAACCCTCCCAGACGGATAGTGCAAAATAGAGGCTAACGTATCATTGGCATCAACAATTTGACCATCAAGCACGATGACCAGCCCTAGGTTGCTAGTGCGATACAAGGCTTCAAACTTTTGAGCAACATCATTAAGGGCTGAGTCGGTATGGGATGATTTTGTCAGGATTTGATTAATAACCTCGCCCACCATTGAGAACTCATCGTTACCATCGACTTTCATCGGGGTGCTGTACTCGTCCCGGATCAAGGTCTCAAGTCCTTTTTCCAGCGCGATAAAACGGCTACCCACTTTTCGGCGAAACGCGAGCAAAGTCAATACGCCGGTAATCACAGCGGAAATCAGCATGGCCACGGCCAGCCAAATAATAAGCTGGTTACCTTCGTGATAGATAGTTCGCGGCCGGCTGCTTTTTAGAATGGCTAATGGATTGCCATTGAAATCATTAAGCACAACGCATGCAGCAAGGTCTTTCCCGTTATTCTCAATTTGAGTAAGAGGAATTAGCTTACGCTCTATACTGTCTTGCGGTGTTACTGCAACCAGCGTATTTTCCGCAGATAGCACCTCCTTGAATTGATTTGGGAAAACGGCTGATAAATACCGTCCCCAGATCAGCCAGCCGCCAACAGGGCTATTAGCAAGACTGTTTCGGATCGGCGTTACGCTGACAATCAGCACTTTGCCCGATATTGATATAAGGCCTGATTTGACCTGATTGTCAGGAAGGTGGCCTTGGGTTAGTACATCAAGGTAGGTACCTATCCCTTGCAAGGACAATAGCTGATGGAGGAAACCAGGCGACACTTTAGATGTACGACCACGCCCATTTACCACCGAGCTCTCAACAATATCTCCTCCTTTGTTAACAAAGAGCATCAAATCAAGCTCAAGGTTTTTCAACGCATCGTAGTTCAGGTTTCGGTCACGGTAGACATCATCTCCTTTGGTCACAAGCTGATAGCTTTCATCCCAGTTCGCCCAGTCATATGAACGTTCTCCCTGACTACGAACAAGGATATCGATGACGGCTTTAGCCTGGTAGTTATCCTTAAGAATTTGCTGGCGCTCAATGTCATTGAGGTTCATGAGAAAAAAATAGCGGGCACAAAACAGGCATATAGCAGCAATCGCAAACAAGCCTGCTCCAAATAATAGAGCCGTTCTTGTACTTAGCTTGGCAGGTGCAAGAGTTTTTATTCTCATTTTCCATTAACAGTCGCAGTTTCATTCCATCAAAGAATATCAATTTACCCTTCGCAGACGCAACAAATCACGGGCGCTACTAATAGTGAAGCAATACGATAAACAGTAAAGGATACCTCGTAAACCGTGTACTCAGCATGGGTAATTTACTAGTTTGTATCCATTCCTTCCTGCCGCTTTTACGCTGTACAGCGCTTTGTCTGCCGCCACCATAATTGCATCCCATTCGCTTTGCAACTGCTGCTGGGACGCTGTAAATACTGCTCCCATAGAAACAGTGACAGTGATATCTCCGGCACTGGTAGAAAAAGCGATTTCAGAAATAGCCGAGCTTAGACATGCCAGAATGTTATCGGCTTCATGTTCAGAAGTATTGATTATCAACACGAACTCTTCTCCTCCCCAGCGAACACTCAGATCCCCGCTACACGATGCATTTTTTACTCGCTGAGCCAGCAAGATCAACACCTGATCACCAACATCATGTCCCAGCTTGTCATTGATAGATTTGAAATGATCAATGTCTAGCAATACCACAAGAGCGGTTCTTTGCTCAGGTCTTGAAGAAATGGTTGTCAGCCACCTTTCAAGGTAACGACGGTTGTTAAGACGAGTTAGCGGATCTTGCATCGACTGGGTGGCCAGTTCCGCATTTGACTGCTCCAGAGCGATATTGTTGCGGCTAATACTGCTGTAGCGACGATAAAGTAAATACAGCACAATCAAAATTAATACCGTGCCGACCTTTAGCATATTCTCACGAGCTTCCTGCTCAGCAAGGCGTGCTGAGCTCAAGGAGTTTTCCGTTTTCAACAACACGATTTCGTGTTCTTTTTCTTTCGCTTCAAACCGCTCCTGTAAATCAAACAGCTCTTTTCTTCTAACATCAAACAAGTACTCTTTGCCTTGTACTGCATACTGTTTGTAATATTTGAGAGCCAGCTTGAAATCACCCGATGCCTCATAAATATTAGCAATAATATTACTCACGTAGATGTAGCGCTTGCGATTTTTCCTTTTTTCATAGGTATCCAGAGCAAGAAAGGCATGTTCAAGTGCCTGATCAGTTTGATTTAACAGTAAATACGACTCAGCCAGGCTTTCATTACAATTGGCAATACCACGGGGCTCGTTATAGGTTTCTGCCAACCTCAGGCAAGCTATTGAACTCTCCATCGCTTCCTGTGGCATACCGTGATCCTGTTGCATAGCAGACAGATTCATGAGGGCTGTCAGCTTCACACGGTAAGAGCTGGTTTTTGCCGCCATTTTCATCGCTTCGTTAATATGAGCAACACGCTCTTCTGGTCTATTTAAATACTTAGTAATAACGCTGCCATTGATATGGAGTATTGCTTCAGCAAATGGATTGGAAAATGCCTGCTCATGATAGATATCCAAAGCCTGGCTCAAATAGTGATCAGCCTTTCCCCATTCCTCCATACGTATATAAACCGTTGAAATATTCGATAGAACGCGGGCTATTTGTAGCTTGTCACCACACCCGAGAAAAATTTCATACGCATTCTGGTAACTCTGCAGTCCCTGCTTATATTCCGAACGGTCAATATAGATATTTCCCTGCCACTTCAGCGCACGGGCAAGCAAAGAGGAATACTCCAGTTCCCTCGCCAGATCGGCAACTACAGCAACCGTTGATTCTGCCAGTTCGTAGTTTCGCTTATCCACCAGCTCAGCCGCTTCAGCCAACCATGCCTCGGCGACCATCCATTTACTGCCAGTTTTCTCGCCAAGCTGCTTTAGCTCGCGAATATAGCTCATTGCCTTAATATCATTGTCACCTTCAGCCTGCTCAATGTTGTACTTCACCAGCAAAAAAATCGCCTGCCTTACTGAGGAATACGAAGGATCGATTTTCTTTGCCACTGTCGGCAGGCGCTGCTCTGCTTTTTTGGGTGCAACTAAAGACTGTACATAAAGATCCAGCAAAGGCTGTTCCTTGTCGCTTGATATCGACTTCAAGAAATGGATACAGGGCTGATCGCTGTCTTGGCCAGCCATTGAACGAGAGGAAAACGTCACGGCAGCAAGCATGATTAATAGAATTGTAAAACGCGCTATTAACTTTGAAGGCTCGGGCATAAAACTCTTTATAGGTTAGTAATTGTCGTTGTTCCCTCACAACATTCCATCGGGGCTATTAGTATCAGAGATTGTATTACAAATACAATCTCTATCCTTTTATTTTGTCAATCAATATCAAGAAATGCCGATATCATCATCAGCCCGGTGTCTAATTTCAACAATTAATAGTAATTACAATCAAAACAATAAAGTGCAAGCAAAAAATACATATAAAATAGCCCACAAAAAGCGGGCAATTATATACTTCATGAATAATTAACTAAGCGACCATCGCCTCTTCATCTTGATAATTTCGCGCAATATCTACAAACTCATTTTCGCATTCCAAGAAGGCCTCAACCACTTGCGGATCGAAATGTGTTCCCTTTCCTTCCAGAATGATTGTCTTGGCCTTTTCATGACTAAACGCAGGCTTATACACTCGCTTCGATATCAGGGCATCATAGACATCAGCTAAAGCCATCAACCGACCTGACAACGGTATTTCCTCTCCAGCTAATCCGGCCGGATAGCCACTTCCATTCCACTTCTCGTGGTGAGTCAGTGCAATTTCACGCGCCAAGGACAAGAAGGTCGAGCTTCCCATTTGCTTTTCAGCCGTAGCGATCGATTCAGCACCGATCAGGGCATGCGTTTTCATGGTTTCAAACTCTTCGTCAGTGAGTTTACCCGGCTTAAGCAGTATCGCATCTGGAATCCCAACTTTACCGATATCATGCAGTGGAGCCGACTTATACAGCAAATCTATCCGCTCATCGGTCAAATAATCGCGAAAGACCTCTCGATACTTGAGGCGGTTTGCCAGTGCTCGTACATATTCTTGAGTTCGCAATATATGCGCACCTGTTTCATTGTCTCGCGATTCAGCCAATGCCGATAAGCCAACTATCGCAACATCGCGTGTCAGGTTGACTTCATCATAGCTTTGCTCCAATCGGATCAGCATTTCATTGGTATAATGCGCAATTGTCCCCATCTCGCCATGCTGGACAACGGGCACGCGAACAGATAAATCTCCCTTAGCCGCCTCTTCGAGCACCTGCTGTTGATTTACTAACAATAAACGCAACAACTTCAGCCACTGATACATAATAGAGACGGTATAGGCGACAAGAACAACGGCAACATAGGCAAACTCTTTGACGATACTGGCGATCGCAGAATCCGGCCCCGTTACCGCAATATTTTCAGCCAGCCAACGGACATCTTTGAGCATCAGCATACCCAGTATTGTTGTGAGCAAGGTAACCACAAATATCACCATTCCAGCCATTTGAAAGGCAAGTGAATGGCGGTAACTCTGAATACCCGCCAGCTCCGACACCTTGATCTGTTTAGGATAATGCAAGATCTGGCTATATAAAGAGAGATCCAGACTGATCAATACGCCCAGGCTGCCAATACCAAGCAGAACCTTAAAGCTGCTTTCAATGGGAAAGTTATGAAAAACGTTGTACCAAACAGACAGGCCTATTGCCCCTACAGCGAATATAGCCAGATTCTTTGTCACGCAATGGATGCTATCGCCTGTTTTAATCCATAACGAACGTAACACGAACATTAGCGAAAATGTGACTAATGCATAGAGTCCAGCCTGCCCCCCCGAAAGCGTATCGAGAAAAGGGCATACCCGCCCGCCATACAAACTAAAAATCCCGGCTGCAAGCGTGTAATGAATCGCAGCTCGTTTTGTCAGTTGTTGTTCAGTATTCATCTCTACTTATTGTTAGTATGAATTTGGTTCAGTGTAACCAAATGTTAAAAACATTTCATTCACTTAAGTCATCCAATAGTGACGTGGCATCTACATTAATAATGGTCCGCCTAAGCGCTTTACTATCTCACCCCTCGCCAATAACAAACGCCATCACATCACAACACAAGTGACACCGTAACTCATACAGTTCTGTTCAAATGATTAAAAGCATCCCCAAAGGGCATTAACTAAAGGGTTTATCCTACTTAAAAATACAAAAGCCATATTGCTGTTATTTGCAAAAGATATATTGCTAACCACCTGAAATCAGTACTTTTTATCAATATAACGTTGCTGTATCATTACTGTATATACATACAATACCAATCTGTATAATAAGGACCTATTGTGTTCATCAACCATGTCTCAGTCGGTACAAATGATATTTCAGCTGCCATCCGATTCTATGATGCAGTATTTGCAACACTTCAAATTCAACGCTCACACGTCATCGATGGTGTTTCCGCTTCATACGGTGAAAGCTTCGAGTTTTGGGTTGGCAGCCCCTGTGACGGTGAGCCAACATCCGGAAACGGTTCCCATGTTGCCTTTAGCGCCCCGACAACACAGTCTGTCGACGAATTTTATCAAGTCGCTCTAAAGCAAGGCGGCCGCTGTGGTGGCAAGCCCGGACTGCGCCCGTTATATGGAAGAACGTATTACGCTGCATATATCTACGACTTAGACGAAAACAAAATTGAAGCTGTCTGTTGTTAGCCCTTAAGGCTAAAAGCCCTAGATACTATTGAAAAGGACTCAACGTGTACCGACTATATTACTACCCCAACAACGCCAGCCTTGCTCCCCACTTTCTGCTCCATGAGATGCAGCTTGATTATGAGCTATTACTTGTAGACCGAAAATCTAATCGCCAAAAGTCTTCAGAGTACCTGAAGTTAAACCCTGCGGGCCGGATCCCCACATTGATTGATGATGAAATAACGTTATTCGAAAGTCCGGCCATCTGTATTCACCTTTGTGAACAGCACCCCGAAAAAGGCTTGATTCCACCGTTAGGAAGCAAAGAAAGACCATTGTTCTTTCAGTGGCTGGCTTATTTAAACAACACACTTCAAGCTGAACTCATGGTCCGTTACTACCCACATAGACATACGTTTAATGAGGGAGGCATACCAGCGATTAGAGAAGCACAAGATGAGCGCGTTGCGGAATCTTTGCAAATCATCAATGAAGCATTAACAGGCAAACAATACCTGCTCGGCGATGATTTTTCCGCCTGCGACTTCTTCCTATTCATGCTCTCGCTGTGGTCCCTTGGCACCAAAAGATCACCGATGTCATTCCCTCATTTAAGCCAGTACCTCAAACGCATGGCTCAATATCCAACAGTTCACGAAGTCTGTAAGTTTGAAAAGATCGATCTTCAAGCTTTTCAATAATTGCTTCAAATGAAAGTTGAGTTATTTCACAAAACAGAACAATCACACAAAAGAAAGAGAATGCACCTAGGCAAAACGATTAAAACAAGAAGATATCGAGTTACATTATCACAATCATAATTCTGATTTTTTCTCGGCTGAACATAGCCTTCGACCCACCACAAATTGCCCAGCTCATTATGCTGATTTCAGTCATGAATGCATGGAACCGAATAGCTGTAACAACCAAAATCCAAGAAAAATAACTGATCGGCTAGCCACAATTAGAAAACGCCTCAAAGAGCATCAAACCCAGTCACTTCACGTGACTGGGTTTCTTGCGCCATCCCGCTATATCTCTCGCTTTTCGATAGATTCAACACAAACAATTAGAGGTCAAAACATTATATTGCAAAAGCTAACGCTTTACTGATAAAAACCTTTGCCAAATGATGAAATTCAAATCAAAACTTGTGAGATACTTATCACAATGTTAACATTCTGCCGATTTTTTTAATTTGAAGTCTAAGCATTTTCCTTTTTTGAGCTGTTGAGATGATATTTAGCAGAGGTAAATACTTAGAGGACAAAACGTTTGAGAAGAAGTATGGATAGCGTATTTAGTAAATACAGTATAGAAACAACGGATTACGAAGTTGGGCAAGACAACATTCAAAAATGGGGATTTGACGTTCATAACCCTGTATTCGGCATCAGTGCCGGACTGATTATTCTATTTTTGAGCGCACTCTTGCTTGTTGAACCGAGTACTGCCAAAGCCGCCCTCAATGGCCTAAAGTTTCAAATCATTGAAAACTTTGACCTCCTGTTCATGTGGTCTGGCAATATTTTCCTTATTTTTTGCCTTGGCCTGATAATCTCACCGCTTGGCAAAATCAGGCTCGGGGGTATCAATGCCAAACCTGAGCACTCAAAGATCTCATGGCTTGCAATGTTGTTTGCGGCCGGTATGGGTATCGGCCTTATGTTCTGGGGGGTGGCTGAGCCAACGGCCTACTTTACTGGCTGGTATGAAACGCCTCTTGCCGTAGAAGCTTATTCACCAGAGGCGAAGGAAGTCGCTCTGGGAGCAACCATGTTCCACTGGGGAATTCATGCATGGTCAATGTATGCAATCGTCGCCCTTTCGCTGGCTTTCTTCACCTTCAACAAAGGCCTGCCACTTTCTATCCGTTCAATTTTTTACCCAATTCTCGGTGATAGAACTTGGGGTTGGTTTGGTAACGCCATTGATATTATGGCTGTTCTGGCCACCCTGTTTGGTCTTGCGACATCTCTAGGGCTTGGAGCTCAACAGGCAACCAGTGGCATCAATCATGTCTTTGGCACCGAAGGTGGCCTTGGCATGCAGTTAGCCGTCATTGCTTTTGTTACTACACTGGCTGTTATGTCTGTTGTTCGTGGTATTGAAGGCGGCGTTAAGGTGCTAAGCAACATCAACATGCTTTTCGCCTTTGCGCTTCTTGTCTTCGTTACCTTGGTTGGTTTTGCCATTGCAAAAGGTTCTCTGCCTGCAACCTTCATGGGTTATGTCGAGAACATCATTCCTCTGAGCAACCCGCATGGCCGTGAAGACGAGACCTGGATGCACGGCTGGACAGTCTTTTACTGGGCTTGGTGGATTTCTTGGTCACCATTTGTCGGGATGTTCATTGCCCGCGTTTCTAAGGGCAGAACAGTTAGAGAGTTCCTGATTGCCGTAATCTTTATTCCAACCCTGATTACCCTGATCTGGATGTCCGTCTTTGGTGGTATTGCTATCGACCAGGTGGTGAATAAAGTGGGTGAGCTAGGTGCAAACGGGCTGACTGATATATCTCTGACTCTGTTTCACGTATTTGATGCTCTGCCATTTGGCTCAATCATCTCAGTGATTTCTATCGCGCTAATCTTGGTGTTTTTTATCACCTCGTCTGATTCAGGCTCTCTGGTTATCGATAGCATTACTGCTGGCGGTAAAGTGGATGCGCCTGTTCCGCAGCGTATCTTCTGGGCAACCGTTGAAGGTGCAATTGCGGCAGTCATGTTATGGGTCGGCGGAACCGAAGCAATCCAGGCTCTACAGGCAGGTACCATTGCCACAGCCCTACCGTTTACCATTATTCTCCTATTGATGTGTGTGAGTCTCATCAAAGGGTTAAGAACCGAAACATCGCTCTACACGGCGAAAGGGACGAGCATTAACACAAGCCCTTCTCTTTAATTAAAAACAAATGGTCAGCAACATGCTGACCATTTTTTTACCTGCCCGAACTATTGTCCATCCGGGATCACATTGCCATTTTCATCATAGGCCCGGACATTGAAATGGTACTCGACACATTTCTCGTAATCACCTTTGAACAACGCATTAAAAGCATACTGATAAGGGACGAGTTTACATGTAAAGCTATGGTTCCCCGGAGTGTTCGGATTCCAGCCCCAATCCTTATCCCAGGTGATCATTAACGCTCCTGCCCCGCTTGTATCAAATGGCTTCATATCGGCACAACCCAACTTCTCGCCGGTGATATCAAGATTCAGTTCCTTGGCAAAGAGACGATAATAATCAATTCTGTTTTGCGCCAGATTGGTTTCGGCTCCCTTATTACATTCATAGGCGCCGTTGATGATCTGAATTGTTGCCCCGAATCCGGCCTCGATACCCGCCGCTTTGTCGGCGGCATTTGGCTTCCAAGTTCCGTCAATGACATGCAACATACTCGGCTTCGGTGGCTGAGGATAGACATAGAAGAAGACTGCCGAAGCAAGATTCAACCAGGTATCGGCAACCAATGCGGGGTTTTCCAACAAGATACTCTGATCGCCGAACATCGCTTCCGAGAACGGGCCATAGTTATAGTTCCAACTCAGCTGTTTAGCACCACGACCAAAATAACTCTTGCCTGGCGCGCATGGCCACTTCTCGCCCTGCCAGCCGCTGCATTTACTGTAGGTGCTGTCGGGCTTATCTTCGGACTTATACATCTCACGTAGGTAATACAGTCCCTGACGCCACTCTGGTACCCCTTTTGATGTCTCCCAGCTTGGAGCATGTGCCCCTGTTTCCTGAACAAAGTGAGCAAACATAGTGGTGATAGAGCGTTTACAAATATCGTCTGAATTACGGCCGTCAGTATAGGTTCGACAGAATGCAGGGAATTTGGCTATAGCCTGGAGAAAACGTGTATAGGTGTACTTCTCATTGCGCAGCGGGAAAAGATAGTTCCACATCGCCTCATCAACAATCGTCTCGACACGGCGGACATTCTCCGGGTTAGCTATGTTCAGAGGAGTCACCGCTTCCACCAACACATTATCAAGCGTCGCAATATCTGATCGTACCAAGCGAAACAGCTCTGTACTGGTTTGTTGTGTTTCGAAAGCTTCCAGCTCACTACGCGGCATTAAGTACCCGCCTTTGCCATCCGGGAGCACCGTCAAGCCGGGTTCCGGATTAGGGTTGGGCCCTGGGCCGGAGCCAGGCTCTACAGGAGTGGTACAATCCGAGGGTTTCCAAAACCATGATGATGATGCAGACGGTGTATCCCATGCGCCCGGATTATTCTGGGCGATATAACAACTTCCGTTGTAGCTAACTACATCACCATTAACAACCTGAGTCTGACCTGGCACCCACTCTATAGGTTGTACATTAGCGAGAGTCACGCCGCTTGCACTAACACTGAGTGCCATACCAATCAAATAACCAATTCTTTTAGTCTTATTGATGTTCAACATAAATAACAAGCCTCCGTTCTATCTTTCGGGTCCTGGTTATTATTTGTTCAACAAAAATACGGTGCGATGTGATTCAAATTTAAATTATCAGGCGTTCGAGTGTATTCACATTTTTTCTGATACCGGAAATATTCTCGCAGTGAATTGTCGATATCGCGCAAAGAATTATTCTATTGATAAAATGAGTAAAAACGCAATTACCGCCTCACCCGGCTTCTGGCATTCGCCGCTACAATGAGCCGGTTAATCAGTACTTTTTTCTTGGTCTCCGACGAAGTATTAAGCTCGCGGATCACCCGGCTGATTTCAGAATCAAGGTACTTGGCTGTCTTGGTGCGGATCATTGCACTGATGACTTTATCAGCGTTGACCGGCAACGGCTGTGCCAGTGCCCACTGGTAACTGTAGCCTTGGCTGGTGTCCGAATCATTGCCAGCCCCTTGAGCATCAATCATGATTTCAATTGGAGACTGAACATCCGCTTCACGCCCTAGTTTCCTGTAATACTCGCAGACAACAGGAGACCGGTGATGGGGCAGTTCGCCACTTTGGTACAACTTCGGCCCCAGCTCTCTGGCCAGATCTACTTTCGCCTCCAGTACAAAAGTACTCGCATTGGTCGCTTTGGCCGTTGGTTTATCCGGCTCGGTGAAATACACCATCGCCCGATCTTTGGCACGCGTCAAACCGACATAAGCCAGTCGCCGTTCTTCCTCAACATCGGCTGCAATACTCCCCGACGATTTATTCATATAAGGGAAGGCATCCTTATCCCAGAAAGGCAAGTGGACATGATTATATTCACAGCCTTTGGCACGGAAAATTGTAGTCAGTTGAACACCCGAAGCTTGGTTATTAGTCTCCCCAGTTCGCTGGGCAGATTTCTGTGCCGACTGCTGAGTGTAATATTCGAAATACTGCAGTGCTTTTTCGCAATTCTGATCCATCGATTCCAGCACCGTTGCCACACTGTCGAGCCTTTCAATTGCCTCTTCAATTTCAGTCGCTGTTGCCTCAGTTTTCCATATCCAGTTATCCAGTCCGCTATCATTGCGGTACTGGTTATAGACTTCCAGCGCCTTGAAGCTCCCCTTTCGCTGCAATCGAACCAGCAAATCCAATCGCTCGATCAGATTATCCAGCTTCAGGCTAGTGTTCGCTTTCTCGTACCGACCAATAAACACCAACCAGTTAGTGGTTTCCATACCGGCCAGCTGATCGCACAGCGGTCGCAGTTCCTTATTCGGTACATAACAATGGGGAAAGCTCAAAAAACTAAATAGCAACAAAGACTTTTGCTGCTGAGGCAGCTCACCATACCTGCCTGTAGCCAGCAGCATGAGTTCTATCAGCAATCTGACTTCCCGGCTGTTGGCCAATACCGAGGGCACTGGCATTTGGTATGGCACCTGCTTGCTCAAAAATGCTAGCTCAAACAGCAAAGTCTGTGACCAGCGCCGCACTAGAATGGCAACGTCTGACGACTCGCCACCGTCAGCGATGTAGTTCTGCACCGACTGGGCAATTTCACCGACCTGACGCGAAGTGCCTAATACCTCAATGGAGGTATCACTGATCGCTTCATCAGAAATGGTTAGGAAATCACTAAATCGTTGCTTATTGTTGGCGATTAAATGACTCGCCGATAAGGCCAGACTATGCCCGAACCGGAAGGTACGAGACAGGGTATAGGTACTGGCAGGTGCAAAATCCTGTTCAAAATCCAGCATGAATTGCGGTGCACTGCCGCGCCACTTGTAAATACACTGATCAACATCACCGACGGCCAGTAGTTGTGTCTCCGGCCCCAGCAGTTGTTTGAGCAAGCGGTACTGAGCCGTATTGATATCCTGGAACTCATCAACCACCACAAGCTTGCAGTGCTGATGATAATGCTCACGTATTGCATCGTTGCCTTCGAGCAATTTCACCGACTCCACCAGCCAGTCATCAAAAAAGAATACCCTTTGCTGCTTACGCAAGGTCTCAAACTGCTCATAGGCATCAATAATGAACAAATAGTCCCGGCTGATCTCTGACATCCGGAACACTTCGCGCGGCGGCAGCATATACGCCTTAACCAGGCCGATAAAACTCAACAAGAGCTCAATGGTCTTGGGATCTTTGATCATTTGCTGACGCTGGTAGCTTTTTTCCTGTCCGGCCGCGGCCCGGAGTATAGTTTTCACCAGTGACTTATCACTCTCACCGCTCTGATAATCGACGCGAAAGCCTGTCTCCCGCAGAAAACCCGTTTGATTAAGCAGCTTGAGGCAGAAGCTGTGAAAAGTATGGACCGGTACGTTTTGTTCGATCCCCGTTGTAACGAGTTTCTGCTGAAAGTCGGTTCGAATATCGCGGTTGAACATCATCACCAACATTTCTTCGGCGGGAATCTGCACCAGCTTCTTCTCTATCAGGCCCACCAGAGTAGTGGTCTTTCCTGTACCTGCGCCAGCGATGCAGAGGGCATTACCTGATTGGTGATTAATAAATGCTGTCTGCTCGAGGGTATAGCGCGTCATAGTGGAAACTGAACCTGAAAAACGAAAAGACGCTGATTTTGCCACAACTCGCGCCTCTTCGCTTCTCAAAATCATCCATAACAGGTCATTTCCAAACCCACATCGCCCTACTATGAAAACCAATTTGCGCAAACGTTTGCTTTATTTGCTGAAAGCTGTAATCGCTTCTGCTATTATCAGCCACAGTTACAGGCTAGGCTGCTGTTTTGATGACATATCCAGCCTAACCTGCATGGTTTTATCTTTGTCTCGACTTTTGAAATAGGAATTCACCATGAGCCTTGCCGATCAAGTTCTCGCTGTAAATGACGACCTCCCGATCCGTACAGACAAACCTGTTCATAGCGGAAAAGTACGTTCTGTGTACTGGTTGACAGAAGCAGACAGTCGCCGTCTGATCAAAGAAAAAGGCTATAACGTTCAGCCTGATGCCCCACTCGCCATTATGGTGATCAGCGATCGTATCTCAGCATTCGACTGTATCTGGCATGGCGAAGAAGGCATGAAGGGCGTTCCAGGTAAAGGCGCTGCGCTCAATGCTATTTCTAACCACTGGTTTAAGCTATTTCGTGAGAACGGCCTGGCTGATAGCCACATTCTTGATATTCCGCACCCATTTGTCTGGATTGTCCAAAAAGCCAAGCCGATTAAAATCGAAGCCATTTGTCGTCAATACATCACCGGATCGATGTGGCGCGCCTATGCAAACGGCGAACGTGAGTTCTGCGGCATCAATGTTCCCGAGGGACTGGAAAAAGATCAGAAACTACCTGAGCTGCTGATCACCCCTTCAACCAAAGGTATTCTGGAAGGTATTCCAGACGTTCCAGCCGTGGATGATGTCAATATCAGCCGAAAGAACATTGAAGATAACTATGCCGCATTTAATTTCAGCTCAGTAGATGATATTGCTCGCTACGAAACCTTATTAAAAGATGGCTTTGGTGTTATTAGCAACGCCCTCGCCAAACTGGATCAGATATTTGTCGATACCAAATTCGAATTTGGCTATGTCACTGATGCCCAAGGCAATGATAAACTTATCTATATGGATGAAGTCGGTACACCTGATTCATCACGTATCTGGGAAGGTGCCGCTTATCGCGAAGGTAAAATAGTTGAAAACTCTAAAGAAGATTTCCGCCAGCTCTTGCTAAACCACTTCCCTGATCCTGACATCCTGCTCAACAAAGATCGCATGGATGAGCGTTCGGCATTGGCGCGTGACAACGCCCTTCCTCAAGAGGTGCTCATGCAAGTCTCCAAAGTTTACACCAGTATTGCTGAAAAAATCACCGGCAAAAAAATCACACTAAGTGAAAATCCTAAAGCTGAAATTATTAATATTCTTCGTGATGAATATGATTTAATTGATTAAGTAAAAAAGATTCTTTAAAAAAAAGCGGCAATGATGCCGCTTTTATTTTTATGTATTTAACTATATTTACATGAGTTAAATATTTATATTCAACTATTTTAATATTCAAAAGCACGGTTTTTAACCGTGTTTTATAGTGAAAATTTTATAAACTTAATTACCGACAAAAAAACACATTCCGCGATCACATATTTACACAACCGCTATTAACAATCCTGTTACCCAGCCGACACAATGACTATCAAACCTATAAATATACGTGTGCTCGTCGAGGTCTCATCATATGAAGTTTAGCCATAAAGTGGTCGCCACATCATCCGCCATATTACTTGCAGCATTAGCCCTGCTTTCTGCTAATCAGTACTTCAATACTAAATCCCAAATCCAGACTTTGGTCATGGACAGTATTGATGAAATTGTTACTGGCATGAGTAACACCGTCAATGCAGAAATAAGCAGCCGCAAAGAACTTGCCAGCTATGCGACTAGCTTGATTGAGCAAGATTTATCACTCAATAATATCCAAACCGTCATCAGCCAGCCTGTAATGAAGAACACCTTTCTCCTGACAGGACTCGGCTTCGAAAAAGATGGTAGCTATACCAGTAATGATCCTAGCTGGGATCCGGGCAGTGACTGGAACCCTCGGGCACGCCCATGGTACATAGACGCCAAAGAAGCCCGCGAGCTTGTTATCACTGCACCTTACGCAGACTCGGCCACCAAAGAGATTTTGGTCTCCATCGCGACGCCAGTATTTGCACGTGGTGAATTTACCGGTGCCATTTTCTTTGACGTCAGCCTGGGTGGCCTGGCTGAACTGGTGAACCAGGTTTCACTGTTTGATGCCGGTTACCTATTCATCGTTGCCAACGATGGTACCGTTATTGCGCACCCTGAAGGGAAATACAACGGCAAACCAATGTCAGACTTCCTGGGTAATCAGGCACTCTCTAGCAATGTCGTCACCACCGAACTCAACGGCAAAGCCGTCAAGCTCTCTTTTACCCAAATTGAAGGCCAAAACTGGTACATCGGTACTGTTCTTGATGAGAGCCTGGCATTTGCCGCAGTCGACAAACTAAAAACCGATTCTATCATCTACTCAGTTGTTGCATTAATTGCCGGAATCATTGCCCTGCTACTGCTTATCAAAGTACTCATGCGCCCACTGCAAGACCTGAACATCGCGATTCAGGACGTTGCATCCGGTCAGGGCGACCTAACCCGCCGTCTGGACACCAATACTGATGCCGAGTTTGCCATACTGGCAACAGGCTTCAACGCCTTCACCGAAAAATTGCAAGGCCTCATTATTCAGTCAAAATCATTGAGCCATGACATCATGCAAGGTACTGAGATGACAGCTGAAGGTGCGAAACAATCTGCCAGTGCGATGTCTTCACAGCTGCAGGAACTAGACCAGCTAGCAACAGCTATGCACGAGATGGCCACCACCTCTTCTGATGTCGCAGGCAATGCACAGGGGGCCGCTTCAGCTGCTCAGGCTGCCGATAACGCGGTAACAGAGGGAACTGACGTGGTATCTCATACTGCTGCAGCCATTACCAACCTGTCGGAGCAAATCGACGAAGCTGTTGAAGTTGTCAAACAGCTGGAAGCAGCCACAGGCAACATTGAATCCATCCTGAAGGTGATCAATGAAATTGCTGACCAGACTAACCTGCTGGCACTGAATGCCGCGATTGAAGCTGCCCGTGCCGGTGATTCTGGCCGTGGGTTCGCCGTAGTCGCCGACGAGGTTCGTACACTTGCCCAGCGTACACAGGAGTCAACCACAGAGATCCGCCAGATGATTGAGCAACTTCAGTCTGGCGCTAGCTCAGCGGCAAGCGTTATGGGACTTAGCAAGGAAACAGCTGCCAATACCGTTGTAAAAGCACAGGAGGCAGATGAAGCTTTGGCACGCATTAGCGGTGCTATTCAGCAAATCAACGATATGAACCTGCAGATTGCTTCTGCAGCTGAAGAGCAGAGCCTGGTTGCCGAAGAAATTAATACCAATACCTTGAACATCAAAGAGCTCTCGGTGCAGGTCGCCGATGCTGCCAATGGTGCCAACGAGGCAATGGAAGTTCAAATTAGCAAAGTACGCGAACAGGACAGTGTAATGAACAAGTTTATTGTCTAGCGGCAAACGACTTCATTAATCGACCATAAGCACACAACACAATGCCACCCATAACGGGTGGCATTTTCATTACTTACACAAGGATAGACTTGCCGTTAGAGCGTGAATTTCTGTGTCTCAGAATTTAAAGTATGGGACATCCGGGAAAGCTCACTACTTGAGTCAGCAATATTACGGGTTGCGAGCTCGGTTTCCGAAGCCTGCTTGTCGATATATTCGATGTTATGGGTGATGTCATCAATGCTTGTCGTCTGCTGCTCGGTTGCGGCCGCTATTTGCACCACCATATCAAAGATCCCTCCCACTTCCTTCGATAGCATACTATTGACCTCATTGGCCTGGCTTGCAAGTTGCTGAACTTGGTTAGCCTGCTCGACGTTTGTCTCCATCGTTTGAACGGCAGCATCAGCCCCACCGACAATCGTCTCGATGATCCCTTCTATTTCCGATGTTGACTGCTGAGTTGACAGCGCAAGTCGGCGTACTTCATCAGCTACCACAGCAAAGCCTCGTCCGTGCTCTCCTGCCCTAGCGGCCTCGATAGCTGCATTCAGTGCCAACAGGTTAGTCTGTTCAGCAATTTGTTTAATCACCGCCAGCACATTCACTATCTGTTCGGTATCTTGCCGCAACTTGATTATCTGTTCAGACGTAGACTGTGTCGTCTCACCGAGTGAAACCAGAGAGTTGTAGGTATTCTCGATATGTTCTGCCCCTTCCTTGGCTTTGACCAGCACATCTTCGCATACCCCGGAAGCGGTTGCTGATGTCGACGCTATCTCTCTGATTGTCTCTCCGATTTCCTTAGTCGCGATAACTGCGCTCGCTGTCTGGGCCTGCTGTTCGGCAACAGCTGACGTCGTTTGCTGGGTAACTGCAGCCAATTCATCAGCCGTTGTGCCTTGCTGGGATGCCACCTCGGTAAGATGACTCACCATTACACGCAAATTAAGCAGCATCTGATCGAGTGATGTTTGCAGCTTGCCAACTTCGTCATGAGCATCTACCTGGATATTGTGGGAAAGATCACCACCGGCCACTTTCTGCGCCAGTTTGGCGGCCGCAATAATAGGCATCGCTATTTTCCGTGCTATATACAAACCCAACAGGAAAACAACAATGCCCGAGACAAGAATCAGCATCCCCGAGATAAGTGTTGTACGCTTGACCGAGCTGAAGGCCTCCACAATGTCAACCTCACTAATAATCACCCAGCTAAAATCACCAATGTCGATAACATCATAGGCAGATAGAACCTTATCACCGTTATAGTTTACGAGAATATCGACGCCTTGTTGGCCACCAAGAGCCCGATTCACTGCCACACTGTCCACTCCATTGTTCTCAACGCTTCCGGCAAAGCTTGCTTTCATAGAGTGTGCAGCTGGATCAAGGAAGGAGTCCGAACGCATCAGCTTATCATCCCCCACCAGGTAGCTTTCCCCAGTCTCACCCATACCATCACGAACAGCCATAATTCGACGCAGACCCGACTGAGATAGCTGAAGCGCGACAACCATATCTGTACCATCAACAGGTTTGGCAATGAACGCAGCGGGATCACCATTACTAGGTGCGTAGGGCTGATAATCAACAATTCCGTAGCGACCTGAATGCTTTACCAGCTTGACCAGACTACCAAGATTAGAATCAGCATATTTGCCATTAAGAATATTCGTCAGATAATCCGGCTCTTTGGTAACCGAATAGAATATTGTTCCATCCTCATCAATAAGAAATAAATCATGATAATGGTACTTACTGATATAGTCTGAAAAAAAAGAGTCATAAACCTCTTCATCAAGCTGAGGAATAAGGCGTGCAAGAATATTAAGATCTGCTTCACGCTCATTAGAGTAATTATTAACTTGGTTTCTTTTTAAAGTGTTAATTGCTTCAAGTTTAAGTGAAACCTTACTTTCAACATCGAGATTTGACTGAAACGTTGCAATCATTGTTGTGATCGAGGCGGGGATAACACCAACCAGCAAAAAGGCTATTATTAACTTGGTCTTAAGGCTCCAACGAGTAAATCACCATGGAGGAAAACGCTTTGAATGCGACATATTATAGCACCTATCATTACGCCTACTTAATATATAAAGTAGTTAGTTAGGTTTACTAACCTTAGTTATAAAACACAGTTAGAAAACCATATTACAGCAATAGAAAGGATTAATGAAGTTGCTAAAATTTAATTGCGTCGCATTAAAAAGACATAATCAAGAACAAAACAAACAACAATATACTCAAATAGAATTTCTTGTTTTACTTTCAGGATAAAATTCCATTAAAGGAAAATATCCGTCAACTTATGTGCTGAAACGATAACAATCATTATAATTAAACAGTCTTAATTTATTATTTGTGCATTATTTTTCATTTAACAAATGATGAATATAGTGGCTCAATCTAGACACATTCATAGCGATAATGACAGCGCTGTCTATAAATATAAATATGAATAAAAAGAAAGGCTAGTGAATACTAGCCTTTCTTTAGGTAGCTTGGGTATATGACTTAACTTTCTTTAAGCTTGAATTTGTTAACAATAGCTGCAAGCTGAGTATTGGCCGACGCTAGGATTTGGCTATTCTCAACATTTTGCTGCCCGCTCTCTGCAAGCGTATCTGCCATTTCCCTGATGGAAGACATGTTCTTGCTAATTTCCTCAGAAACAGAGCTTTGCTCTTCGGCAGCCGTTGCGATTTCTACCGCGAGATTATTCACCTCGATGATAGACTCCGCCATGGTATCGAGATCCTGGTTTACCCGCGCCGTATTCTCGGCGGTATGGTTGCAACTTTCTTTAATCACATTCATATTCGACACTAGGCTATCAGCCCCCGTCGTAAGCTTAGTCAGCATTTGCTCAATCTCAGAGGTGCTCTGCTGTGTTCGAGCAGCCAAGGCTCGCACTTCATCGGCAACGACTGCAAACCCTCGACCCTGTTCACCGGCACGCGCAGCTTCAATGGCCGCATTCAAGGCCAACAGGTTGGTCTGCTCAGCAATATCACCAATTACTTTAAGAACACCCGCAATATCCATGCTATTTCGGTTCATCTCACTGATGTTCGTTGCCATTGACTCAACGTCATTAACCAGCGCAGAAACCGATGAAACAGCATTAGAAACAATTGCCTTAGAATGTTGCGCCTGATCATTGGTACTCTGAGTATGAGAAGAGGTCTGGGCAGCGTTTGCTGACACCGTCTCAGCTGTAATGCTCATCTCATTTATTGCAGTCACTACCTGATCGGTTTCATCCACATGAGACTGCAGTACGGTTGCGTTCTGTTCAGACTGCGTTCTGAGATCTTCCACACTTCGAGAAATGTGGTTCGTCGCCTGTGAGACCTCCAACATCATCTGTTGCAGGTTGGCGATGAAGGTATTAATCCCCTCGGCGATTTTTCCCAGATCGTCATGGCTGTTCACTTCAAGACGACGGGTAAGATCGCCATTTCCAGCCGAAAGATCCATTACGGTTTCTTTCAGGGCAACAATCGGACGATATAGCTGATTTAGCACCATAACCACAACAAGCAAGGCAAAGATAAGAATGGTAGCAGAGGTGATCAAAGAGTGAGTAAACGCCTCCTCTATATCAGCATAAACAACCGATTTATTAACACCGACGTACAAATACCATTTTTTGCCATCAACCAATGGAATATCAGAAAAGTAAGCCCGCTTATCGACACCCGCCCATTGATAGTCAGCCGCGCCCGATCCCATTGCAGCCATTTTCTGCTCAAGGTCTGGGATATCAAAGTAAATACCGAGCTCATCACCTGGATCCGTCGAAGCCAGTTGAGTGAACTCTTCACTAAGGATCAAAATAACCGCCCCTGGAAAATGTACGCGACGGATCGTTTCATTAAGACTGCTTAGGGAAACATCACCGACAACCACCCCCTCACGGCTGATTGGCGTAGCAATACTGACCATCAAGTCACCTGTGGTCGCATCGCTGTAAAAGTCAGTCAGAATGGTTCCGTTCTTTACCAGCGCCTGCTTGTACCAATCACGTGTACGAGGATCATAATCTTTGACATCAAAGACGCCGTTATCTCCCCCCGAGTCACCATAGGCCCGGCCATCGCTGTAGCCGGCAGTAAAACTGGCAAAGCTGGCCGCTTTGGTGATCATCTTGGCCACTTCGACATAGTGACTGTCTGAATGCTCTTCCTGATAGAAGGCTCTGCTTGACTCCAGCGCATCCACGCCTTTTTGCATAGAGACTTCTATTTCTCGTTTGGCGCCCTCAACAATGAGCCGAGACTTCTCTTCAATTGTCGCTATTTTGTCTTGTTTGAAATTGTTGTAAGACAGCCAATTAGTGATCGACAGTGCAACTGCAACCAATACAGCAACTGTCATGATGATGCGTTGCTTGAAGCCAATACGTTGTAATGAAAGGTGCATGATCTACGTCTTATATGCTTAAAGTTGAATACGAGATATCTGTTCACTTTAGAGTCTAAACACGTAGAATAGGAAAGTGGAGAGTTAATAAATTGACATTTCTATCTGTTTTTTGACGCCATGAAAAACTAATCTAGTCTCGTTTTTGGCTAGAGATCAACCAATTCAGAGTTTTTCCCAGGATATGCCTTCTTAGGCACTCGCTTATAGTAATAAGTTCAACACCAGAGTTATTCAATCATTTATTCAATTAGTGAAAAATTATGTATCCGAACTGCATATCAGCTCAGATGCCCTAATTTGCGGCAAGATTGAAATCTGTGATACTCATCACGCATAATATACACTGTGGGTATAGGTTATTTGAAACAGACTCGAACAAAAAGGGTTAGCACTAAGCTAACCCTTTACACATTTCAGTAGATGATTCTGTTACGCTGTCGGTTTAATCGGCTCGCCGTCAACATCTTCTGGCTGAGCAACTGGTTTACCTGAAGACTTCAAGCGTTTTTCCCAGTAGTCAGCGTTTTTGATACCTAACTTCACAGGGTCGAAAGTAAACTCTGTAACACCCGCTTTCTGTTGCGCTTCGTAATCATTCAGCGCTTTCAAAGCAGGCTTCGACAGGAAGAAGATAATCAGGATACCAACAATGTTCAGCCATGCCATCAGACCTACACCAACATCACCCATTGCCCAGGCAAGGTTCGCCGCTTTTACTGTGCCGTAGAATACAGCGACAGTCAGGACAATTTTCAGAACAAACATCATGCCAGGCAGCTTCAGTGAGCGGCGGATATAAGCGATGTTAGTTTCCGCGATGTAGTAGTAAGCAAGAATCGTTGTGAAGGCAAAGAAGAACAGAGCAAATGCGATGAACGGTTTACCGATACCAGGCATTGCACTTTCGATAGCCATCTGAGTGAACACAGGACCGTTGGCACCAATATCAGCAGCCAGGTTCTGTACCAGGAATGTGCCTTCTGCACCACCGTGAACATTGTAAGCACCAGTGATAATAATCATGAATGCTGTAGCAGAACATACTAGCAGTGTATCGATGTAGATTGAGAATGACTGAACCAAGCCCTGCTGAGCCGGGTGATCAACATCTGCCGCTGCAGCAGCATGAGGACCTGTACCCTGACCGGCTTCGTTCGAGTAAACACCACGCTTAACACCCCAGCCAATTGCAGCACCAACACCAGCCATAGGTGTAAATGCGTCACCAACAATCATTCCGAATACCGTAGGTACCAAGTTGATGTTTAGTAGGATGATAATAAAGGCAATGATGATGTAGGCCAGTGCCATAAATGGAACGACAATCTGGGTAAAGCTAGCAATACGCTTCACACCACCAAAAATGATGAATGCCAGAATAATCGAGACAACTGTACCTGTTACGATTTTCGCCAGGCTGATAGTACCGATAGTTGTTTCAATCATACCACCTGTACCGAATGCAGCTTCAACCGCATTACCGATACTGTTTGACTGAACACCAGGTAGAAGTACACCACAGGCGAAAATCGTCGCAATAGCAAAGATCCATGCATACCATTTCTGGCCCATTGCTTTTTCGATGTAGTAAGCCGGACCACCACGGAACTGACCGTCTTCGTCTTCTTCTTTATATATCTGCGCCAGGGCTGATTCACTGTATGCTGTCGCTGCACCCAGAAAGGCAACAACCCACATCCAGAATACGGCACCCGGACCACCAAAACCGATTGCTGCAGCAACACCTGCAATATTACCGGTACCGACACGTCCAGACAAAGAAACGGCTAGTGCTTGAAAAGAGGAAATACCTTGATCTGAACTCTTACCGGATAACAGTAGGCGCCACATCTCTCTGAAGTGGCGGATTTGAACAAAACGAGTGGCGATGGAATAAAACAAACCAGCACCCAGGCACAAATAAATCAGTACCGGGCTCCATATTATTCCGTTTAGAAAATCTACTAACGACTGCATTAAAATCTCCCTGTCTTATAGATTATGGTTAATGCGTGGGCAGTATAATAAGCAGATTGTAAGCTAAATGTTAAGATTTTTATTTCATCAGTCAATTAAGCGTGAGCAACAGCACAGAACAACAACATTAAATTAACAACTAGTGAATTTATCCCTATGCCATGAAATGCATGGTTATTTGTACTGCAAGAGATAGGCTCAGCCCCTTATTCCTTAAACAATAGGCAGGCAAGCAAACCAATATTTATGTTATTGATCACAGATTTAGCAGGATGATAAAGCAAACAGACTCGCTGTCCCTATCAAAACTGCACATTTATTAACCAGCAAATAGCAGCACGCTTACTATGTGTTTTATATTGAATAAGTTTTAGCCTTTGTTACCAACTTTAGTGTTTTTCTAACCACAAGCTTTTTCGGATCCAAGCTAAAGCTCGTTACCATTTAACAAAGTATTAACTATTACCTTGTTAGTACTAAGTGTAATGACAACGACTTCTCATGAACTTCCACATCAACAAACAGAAAAGCGCAGTGGTAGTCACTGCGCTTTTGTAATCTTTGTTAGGCGTAAATCTCACCGTTACACATCATAGGTCGTAGAAGAAATGTCTCCTCCCTTACCTGTCCAGTTAGTATGGAAAAACTCGCCACGAGGCTTATCCGTGCGCTCATAAGTGTGCGCACCGAAGTAGTCGCGCTGAGCTTGCAGCATATTGGCAGGCAAACGGGCCGTAGTGTAACCGTTAAGGAACGTCAGCGCCGATGACATACAAGGCATAGGCAGGCCTACCTCAAACGACTTGGCAACGACTTTGCGCCATGCTGGCAGACATTGCTCCAAAATAGCCTTGAAGTAAGGATCGAGACCAAGGAAGGCCAAATCCGGATTGGTTTCGAATGCATCTCGAATGTTCCCAAGGAACGCGCTGCGGATAATACAACCGCCTCGCCACATCAAGGCCACATTACCGTAGTTGAGTGACCAATCATTCTCCTCCGAAGCCTGGCGGATCAACATAAAGCCCTGTGCATAGGAGATTATTTTCGAGGCAAGCAACGCCTGGCGAAGCGCATCAACCCACTCGGACTTCTCGCCATCAACAGGCTGGATCGCGTTATCGAACAGCGCTTCCGCCTCGACACGCTGCTCTTTAAGCGATGACAGGCAGCGTGCAAATACAGAATCAGTGATCAACGTCAGTGGAATACCATGTTCAAGGGCATTGATCCCAGTCCACTTGCCGGTACCTTTCTGACCTGCCGCATCGAGAATTTTCTCCACCAGCGGTTCGCCTTCCTGATCTCGATAGCCAAGAATATC
This sequence comes from Photobacterium proteolyticum, assembly GCF_001939735.1. Classification (GTDB taxonomy): domain Bacteria; phylum Pseudomonadota; class Gammaproteobacteria; order Enterobacterales; family Vibrionaceae; genus Photobacterium; species Photobacterium proteolyticum. The sequence continues at coordinate 127,219 of NZ_MJIL01000060.1, read as the reverse complement.
GGCTGTAATTTCAACCAGATAGCTGTCTAGTTCCGTTTTGTTCCAGTCAGTAAAGATTGACTGCATCTCATCATGCGAGATACCGAGTCCCTCTTTCATGAAGTGATAGGCTTCACAAATCAGCTGCATATCACCGTATTCAATCCCGTTGTGTACCATTTTCACGAAATGGCCGGCACCTTCACTACCAACCCAGTCACAGCAAGCCTCGCCCTTATCAGTTTTCGCGGCAATCGCCTGGAAAATCGGCTTCACATGCGGCCATGCCTCCGGATCACCACCGGGCATAATAGAAGGGCCAAAACGTGCACCTTCTTCACCACCGGATACACCAGCACCGACGAAACGGATCCCTTTTTCACTAAGTGCCGCGACACGTCGATTAGTATCCGGATAATTGGTATTACCGCCATCGATAATAATATCGCCTTCATCCAGCAGCGGAACCAAGCTGTCGATAAACTGATCAACCACTTCGCCTGCACGTACCATCAGCATCACTTTGCGCGGACTTTCGAGCTGGTCAACCAGGTTTTGCAGCGAGGTTGCCCCGACAATGTTGGTTCCTTTCGCAGCACCATTCAAAAACTCGTCAACCTTGGCCACAGTACGGTTGTAGGCGACCACCTTGAAACCATGATCATTCATATTCAGGATCAGGTTTTGGCCCATCACAGCCAAGCCAATTACACCAATATCACCTTTCATTTCTTTCTCCTTATGCCAGCTCTTTGGCGGCTGCTGAATCTAAAAACCATTCTGTCAGACCATTTTCGGCCTTGATGTTTGCCGCCGGATACGCGGATGCTTCGGTTGACTGCTCAAAAATGGCTTTAATCACCGGCGCTTTGCTCTCCCCCATCACCAAATAAGTGATTCGCTTGGCATGGGACAGCAGATGCGCGGTCTTGGATACCCTGATTTGTCTGTTTTCCGGATGAGCCGCAATGGTAGCAAGCTCGGTTGTATCGTAATTCGTCTGGCCGGGGAACAGCGATGCCGTATGTCCATCCGTCCCCATCCCGAGCAATACCCAGTCAAACGCCGGTACATCATTTTCATGGGGGATCTCCGCCTTCATTTCTTCGGCAAAGCGCACCGCTTCCAGTGCCGCAAACTCTTCACCACGGATACGGTGAATGTTTTCAGCCGGTATCGAGATATGATCGAATAACAAGGCCTTGGCATTGCCATAGTTACTCTCCTGGCTATCTGGCGAGACACAGCGCTCATCTCCCCACCAGAAATGCAAATTCTGCCACTGGACGGCATCTGCAAATGTCGGCTGTGCCAATACTTTGAACAACAGAGCCGGTGTACTGCCACCAGACAATGAGATATGTACCGGACGGTTTTGTTGACTGTACTCAACGATGGACTCGGCCAGCGAAGTCACCACCTGCTCGGGGGTATCAAAGATTGAATAGTTCATCATGGTTATAACTCGCAGTAATCAGTATTAGTCAGGTTCTTACAAGGGAAACGCCACTCTCGTTTGTCGCCAGCCAACAGGGCATCAGCTTCTTTCGGCCCCCAGGTACCTGCGGCATAACCGTACAGGTGTTTGGGATCTTCTTTGTAGTCAAGAATTGGCTGAACAAACTTCCAACATGCTTTTACTGCGTCAGTACGGGCAAATAATGTTGCATCGCCGTTCATGGAGTCTAGCAGCAACCGCTCGTACGCCGTCAGCATGTGGGTTTCCTCAAGGCTCTCGTAATGGAAGTCCATCGACACATCCTTGGCTTCGAACCCGGCTCCCGGTTTCTTGAGGCCAAAACTCATCAAAATACCTTCATCAGGCTGAATACGAATGATCAGCTTATTCGCCGGTGCATTGGCACTAAAGACCGGGTGCGGTGTTTTCTTGAAGTGAATCACTACCTCGGTTACCCGGGTTGGAAGGCGTTTGCCGGTGCGGACATAAAACGGTACGCCGCTCCAGCGCCAGTTGTCGATAAACATCTTTAACCCGACATAGGTCTCGGTGCGGGATTCAGATGCAACCCCTTGTTCGTCGCGATAACCCGGCAGATGCTCACCGCGAACATCAGATTCGGTGTACTGGCCTAAAACCAGATTCTGTTTTAAATCCTGCTCTGACAACGGCTGGAAGCTGTTCATCACCTTCACCACCTCATCACGCATCGAATCGGCATTGATAGCCGCTGGCGGCTCCATACCCACCATGGCTAATACCTGCAGCAGGTGATTCTGGAACATATCACGCACCGCACCGGCTCCGTCGTAATAGCCACCGCGCTCTTCAACACCAAGAAATTCTGCGGCAGTAATTTCGACATAATCGATAAAGTTACGGTTCCATAGCGGCTCAAACATGCCGTTGGCAAAGCGGAAAACCAACAGATTCTGCACGGTTTCCTTACCCAGGTAATGGTCGATTCGATATATCTGGTGCTCCTGAAAATAGCGATGGAGCTGCTGGTCCAAGGCCTGTGCCGAAGCCAAATCATAACCAAAAGGTTTCTCGACAATCAGACGCTTCCAGCCGTTCGATTCATCATTAAGACCGTATGCCGCCAAGTTTTCAGGGATCACACTGTACAGACTAGGCGGTGTAGCAAGGTAAAAGGTGGTGTTGCCATTGGTATGGCACTGTTCGTCAACCCTATCCAGGCGTTCTTTCAGCAACGCGTAATCTTCAACTGCTGCCGTATTGAGAGCCTGATAATGCAAATGCTGGCAAAATGCCTCAAGCGTCTGTTCGTCCACTTCCTCCGTGGTCATCAGTGTTTGCTTGAGCTTTTCTCTGAATGCCAGATCGGAGAACGCCGTGCGGCTAACACCTAAAATGGCAAACTCTTCAGGTAACTGCCCATTGGCATAGAGATGATAGAACGCAGGGATCAATTTCCTGTGGGTCAGATCGCCTGACGCACCAAAAATGACAATACAATTATTTTCTGGCTTATCCATAGAGTTTTTCCATTCAGAACAACAAGATCTGCAAGACAATGTCTTGATAGACCGGATGTTAGCACTACGAAAAAGAAGGGAAATTCGGTTTTACCTATTACAGTAATAGGTAAAACCTTGTTGTGAGGAAAGTTTAGACGAAAGGGCCAAATGGCTACTGAACATATACCATACAGGTAAACCGGTTAACTATTTAGACTGATGACAAGTTCACTAGCTCTCGGGTGTAGGCATGTTGTGGTTCATTAAAGACTTGCGCCGTGTCACCCTGCTCAACGACTTGGCCATTCTTAAGCACCAAGGTGTAGTGGCAAAGTGACTTCACAACATGGAGATCATGACTGATAAACAGATAGCTCAACCCGTACTTTTGCTGGAGGGATTTTAGCAAGCTCAACACCTGAAACTGCACGGTCCTGTCGAGCGATGATGTCGGCTCATCGAGCAAAATAAACTCCGGCTTCAATACCAGGGCACGGGCAATCGCGATACGTTGCCGCTGTCCGCCGGAAAACTCATTGGGGTAGCGGTGACGGGTGTCCGGGTCCAACTCCACTTCCCGCATTGCTTCGCAAATCACCTCGTCCTCTTCTTTCGGGGTCAGCGACTTGTGGATTTTTAACCCTTCACCAATGATCTGCGCGACCGACATACGCGGGTTGAGCGCCGAAAACGGATCTTGGAACACCACCTGCAATTTACTGCGGTAAGGCAGCATCTGCTTACGACTAAGCGCCGAAATATCTACCCCGTCGAAGCGAATTTGTCCTTCACTATTGAGCAGTTTCAGCACCGCCATCCCGGTTGTCGATTTGCCGGAGCCACTTTCACCCACCAAACCGACACTGTGGCCTTTTCGCAGAATAAAGCTGACATCGGTAACGGCTTTAATATGATCCTTCACTCTTTTCAAAATGCCGCCGGTGATCGGAAACCACACCCGCAAATCATTCACATCGAACAAAGGCTCGGCGCTGGCTGAAACAGGAACCGGGCTGCCGCTCGGATCAGAGTTGATCAGCTTAATCGTATAGGGATCGGACGGGGTATTGAATATCACATCACGGGTATCTGTCTCTACCAGAGTGCCAAGCTGCATAACTGCCACCCGATCTGCAATACGGCGGACGATACTCAAGTCATGGGTAATAAACAGCATCGCCATACCCATCTCCTGCTGGAGATCTTTGAGCAACTCCAGTATCTGCGCCTGCACCGACACATCAAGCGCTGTTGTCGGCTCATCGGCAATTAAGAGTTCAGGTTCGTTTATCAGGGCCATTGCTATCATTACCCGCTGACGTTCGCCACCCGATAATTCGTGCGGATAGGCCGTAAGACGTTTTTCGGCATTACGAATACCGACCTTCTTTAGCCAACTCAATGCACGCTTTTCAGCATCTCTCTGCCTTATTCCCCGGTGGATAGCCAAGGTTTCACATAGCTGGCGACCAATTTTGTGCAACGGATTAAGCGACATCATCGGTTCCTGAAATATCATTCCGATCCGATCACCTCGCATTCGACGCATCTCGCGCTCGCTGCACGCCATCATATCTGTCCCGTCATAGATAACCTGACCGCCGATATAACGGGTAGAGGACTTTGGCAACAGGCGTAGTATCGCATTGGCCGTCACCGACTTACCCGAACCACTTTCACCCACCAGCGCCAACGTCTCTCCACGGCGAATAGAAAGACTAACATCGTGCGTGACCTGATTGACACTGTCACCGCTCTGAAAGCCAACCGATAAGTTTTCAATTGTGAGTATTGGTTTTGCCATGACTTATCTCTGATGATGGGGATCAAATGCATCCCGGACAGCTTCACCGACAAACACCAGCAGGCTTAGCATAATTGACAGTACAACAAAGGCAGACAACCCAAGCCAGGGAGCCTGCAAATTCGTTTTACCCTGCGCCAGCAACTCGCCTAATGACGGCGATCCTGCGGGCAGACCAAAGCCAAGAAAATCCAGCGAGGTTAAGGTTGTCACTGAGCCGCTGAGAATAAACGGCATCATGGTGAGCGAGGCCACCATGGCGTTTGGCAACATATGACGCAGCATAATACGTCCGTCTCCGACACCCAGTGCCTGGGCGGCACGGACATAATCGAAGTTCCGGCAACGGAGGAACTCTGCCCGCACCACACCGACAAGCCCCATCCAGCTAAACAGAACCATGATCCCGAGTAACCACCAGAAGTTCGGCTCAACGAAACTTGAGAGAATGATCAACAGGAACAGTGTCGGCATTCCCGACCACACTTCGATGAAACGCTGACCGAACAAATCGACCCAACCACCGTAATAGCCCTGACACGCTCCCACTATCACCCCGATGATGGTCGAGATAACAGTAAGGGCAAACCCGAATAACACGGAGATCCGGAAACCATAAATGATCCGTGCCAGTACGTCCCGTCCTTTATCATCCGTGCCCAGCCAGTTGACACTATCCGGCGGAGACGGTGCCGGGCCGGTCAAATCATAATTAATGGTATCGTAGCTAAAACGGATGAGCGGCCAAATCATAAAGCCATCAGCCTCAATCAACTCAACCACATAGGGGTCGGTATAATCGGCTTCAGACTCGAACTCTCCGCCAAACTCGGTTTCTGTATATTGCTCGATGATCGGAAAATACCAATTGGCATCAAAGCGGATCAACAGCGGCTTGTCATTGGCAACCACTTCGGCAAACAAACTGATAAAAAACAGCAAAGCAAAGGTCCATAGCGACCAGTAACCGCGTTTATGGGCACGGAATCTCGCCAGTCTCTCCTTTGTTAACGGATTCATTTTCACTAGCGCGCCTCAAAATCAATGCGTGGATCAACGAAGGTGTACGTCAAATCCGAAATGATGTTCAATAAAAGTCCCAGCAGGGTCATGATATATAAAGAACTGAATACCACCGGATAATCACGCTGAATGGTCGACTCAAACCCCAATAGCCCAATACCTTCCAGCGAAAACATCACCTCAATCAGCATCGCGCCGGTAAAGAAAATACTGATAAATGCCGCGGGGAACCCGGCTATGATGATCAACATGGCATTACGGAATACATGACGGTAGAGAATGCTGCGCTCGTCGAGCCCCTTGGCTCGGGCCGTCACCACATACTGCTTGTTAATTTCATCGAGGAAAGAGTTTTTAGTCAGCATCGACAAGGTAGCAAACCCACCGATCACCATCGCCAGAATAGGCAAGGTCAAATGCCAGAAATAATCGATGATCTGCTGATACCACGCCAGTTGGTCAAAGTCGGATGACACTAAGCCACGCAACGGGAACCAGCTGAAATAGTTGCCACTGGCAAAGAAGATTATCAGCAAGATAGCAAACAAAAAACCCGGAATGGCATAACCAACAATGACGACAGCACTACTCCAGACATCAAACCGCGAGCCATGATTAATAGCCTTGGCGATCCCCAGCGGAATAGAGACGAAATAGATGATCAGGGTGCTCCATAACCCCAGGGAAATAGATACCGGCAGGCGATCGATGATCAGATCAATCACATTGCCCCCTTTAAACAGGCTCTCGCCAAAGTTAAAAGTGGCATAGTTCTTCAGCATATCGAAGTAGCGTTCATGCAGAGGCTTATCAAAGCCAAACTGCACCTTGATGGCTTCGACCACTTCGGGATCCAGCCCGCGCGAACCACGATAGCCAGAACCGTTGTCTCCCGGCTCTACGGCCTGAACCTCCTGGCCACCCCCGGTGAAACGTTCCATGATGCCGGACGAATGCCCTTCAAGCTGGGCGACCGCCTGCTCGACAGGTCCGCCCGGCGCAATCTGAATGACAAAAAAGTTAATGGTTATAATCGCCCATAAGGTCGGAATAACCAGTAACAAACGACGAATTATATAAGCAGTCATCTTCCCTATGCCTTCTTAATACTTCCTAAGGCGAACAACGTATCGCAGCTTTGTGCACTGCATCATTTGCACTCCGGCCAATCATTAGCGGCGTTTTTCCGGCAGCTTGGCGGCCTTCACCGGATCAATCCACCAAGTATCCTTGCCCAGCGCATACTTGGGCCTTACCGACGGACGGGAGAACTTATCCCAGCTGGCAACACGGAACTGACTGATATGCCATTGCGGGATCACGAAGAAATTCCACTGCAACACCCTGTCTAGCGCTCGCCCGTAACTGAGTAAAGCTTCCGGATCTTGCTGATTCTCTGCAATCTTCTCTGTCAGATAATCAATTGCGGGGTCTTTGACACCTGCCGTATTGTAGGTACTGTCGATAAAATTGCTATTCCAGGCTATCAGCAAATTAGGATTCGGATAGGGGTTGGCACCGTAGCCATGTGACACCATGTCAAAGTCACGATCACGCAGTCGCTTGATGTACTGGGTAGTATCGACGGTGCGGATCTTCATATCGATCCCCATCAATTTGAGGTTCCTCTGCACCGGGATTGCCAAGCGCTCGGTAGTCGGGCTATAGATCAACAACTCAAAAGCAAACGGCTCGCCTGTTTCGACATTGCTCATCACCTTGTTCTTCAGTACCCAGCCAGATTGCTTCAACAAGCCAAGAGCCTTGCGCATCTGGCTCCGAATCCGTCCCGAGCCGTCAGTCACCGGCGGTTGATAGGCTTCGGTAAACACCCGCGGCGGCACTTTATCTTTCACAGGTTCAAGCACCTTGAGCTCATCGGCAGTCGGCAGGCCGCTTGCTTCATACTCGGTATTCTGGAAATAACTGCGGGTGCGCTTGTACTGGTTGTAGAACAGGCTTTTGTTCATCCACTCAAAGTCCATTGCATAGGTCAGTGCCTCGCGGACTCTGGCGTCCTGAAAATATGGACTTTCCGTATTGAAGACAAAAGCCTGCATCGATTGCGGGATCTGGTGGGGGATTTCCTCCTTGAGGATATAGCCCTGATCAAAGTTAGGCCCCTGATACATGGTGGCCCAGAACTTGGCAACATTTTCTTCCCGGATGTCGTATTCACCCGCCTTGAAGGCTTCGAGGGTTACGGTTTCATCACGATAGTAGTCGTACTTGATGGTTTCAAAATTATGACGACCGATATTTACCGGCAAATCCTTGGCCCAGTAGTCATCAACCAGCGAATAAGTCACGCTCTGGCCTGATTTATAGCTGGCAACCTTATAGGCACTACTGCCGAGAGGCGGCGTGCTCAGGGGCTCACTCAGGTTCTTGTCTTTCCAATAATGCTCGGGGAGCACGACCATTCCCTGTACCAGCGAGAATAGAATTTCACGATTGGGTTTGATCATGTCGATACGGGCAGTGAGTTTGGACTTGGCCGTTACCGACTTAACGTCCTTATAATATACCTTGTATTGTGCTACCCCTTCTTTGAGGAATTTTTCAAAGGTAAAAGCAACGTCTTCAGCCGTTATCGAGTGGCCATCGTGAAAGCGGGCCTTGGGGTTGATGTCCACTTCCATCCAGGTGAAGTCATCGGCATAACGTACTTTTTCTGCAATAAGCGGGTAGTGGCTGTCGATTTCATCTGTAGAGGAAACAAACAAGGTATCATAGATAGCATCCGCACCGGCTGCAGATACTCCCCGACTGGCATAACGATTAAAACTATCAAACGTACCTACCTGGGCGTAGGTAACCTGCCCTCCTTTAGGAGCTTCGGGATTCACATAGTCGAAATGAGTAAAGTTACTGGGGTATTTCGCACTGCCGAAACCAACCAGATTGGTCGACTCTATTACCTCGGCAGCATAAACATCGACGGCATGGATCGCTCCGGTAGCGAACAACATTGCCCCGAATAATGGTATCTTTTTCAACATTAGCGTCTCCCTGCTTACCTCGAACGTCCTGCTTGAGGGTAAAAAAGTTCAAATTATCATTATTCTACGATAGGACAGTAATCACTATTCGACAATGTCGCAAGCACGGTTGCTACATAATCTGATCGACGCATATAACGTTGTAGTTAGATTGAACAAAGGTTGTACACAGGTATGGTCTTTGACTTGCGGGCGGCCCGGTTAGCCGTTAACATCCCCTCCCTCTCCGCAGATGCGGACTACGTTATACAGGATTCAGGTTATGTCTAAATTTTTCTATAAAGGCCGCATCGAGAAAAAACCTAAGCACGAGAGCTTCGGTTACAACACCAAACGTGCAGCCAAACTAGGAACCGAAACCAACCCGCTACCGCTTATCGTTAACAGTGAAGAGCGCAAAACAGAGGTTGAAGCTATCCTTGCCGAAAATCAGCTATTTGCAACAATTACGGTCAGTGTAGAAGAAAAAGAAAATCTAGTTGAACTAGAAACAATCCTGAACAAGCCAAAAACGACCGTTTTCGAGAAAACGCCCAACCGTAATGACCCTTGCTCATGTGGTAGCGGCAAGAAGTTCAAAAAGTGCTGCGGCTAAACTCTGCTTATAGGCAACAGTCCCGCCATTAATGGGGCTGTTACCTCAACCCATCTCCCCGTAAGCTAGCCGCATTTCTTTTGTTCCTGCAATTTTGCAGAAAAATCCGTATAATCCCGCCTCGATTTTAATTTTGAAGATGTATGCGATATGAGCAAAGGTTACTCCTGTGTCGGGCTATTCAACCCCAAAACCCCTGAAAATGTTGGTTCAGTAATGCGCGCAGCTGGTTGCTATGGCGTGAACTCGGTGTTTTATACAGGGACACGTTATGACCTTGCCAAAAAGTTTTGTACTGACACCAAAAACGTCTATCAGGATATCCCGCTGATCGGGGTTCAGGACCTGAAAGATATCATCCCGCATGATTGTGTTCCTGTTGCTGTCGATTTGATTGAAGGGGCCAAGCCTCTGCCGGACTACAAGCATCCTAAACGGGCTTTCTATATCTTTGGGCCGGAAGACAATACGCTGAAAAAAGAGATCACTGATTTTTGTCGCGAAACAATTTACGTTCCGACCAAGGGCTGCATGAACCTGGCTGCTGCCGTGAACGTTATCCTTTATGATCGCATGGCAAAGGGCGATAATTTCTCTAACCACAAATAAATAGCCCACTATATATACAGCAATTAATAGACAGCCAACGGAATAACCAAGCCCTCTTGGTTATTCCACACAGATAAAGTCAGTGCTCAAGCGGCACTTCCCAGGCCTGCCTGACTATTTCCTTGGCGTTATGATTGATTAAATCACCATGAGAAATAATCACCCGCTCAAAATCCCAGTTCAGTATCTGCAATAAAGACTGCCTTGCTGCAACTTTATCCTTCCAGCCTAACTGATACTCGGGTGCCGGCTTGGGGTGATTCCACATTCGAAAAACCAGCTTCCACCAAAACTTCATTCCCCAGCCAACCCCTTTTGTTTTATCGCCAATGTTTTCGACAAGATCGACCAGAATAAGTGTTCGACTCGGCTTGTGGAAAAAAGCCACCTCCCACATATATTTAGCCCCGCGCACCAATACCTGGTCAAAATCATCAACCCAACAGTCAGGGACCTTGTCGCACAGGAACTCACTGAATTGCAAATCCGGCACTTTCTGTTCAACACCCGGACAAATCATGGTTTGCGCTAGCGGGTAAGTATCCTGTGCGGAAACAATATGCTGGTAATGATACGAGCCTGGAGCAACGATATACGCAACCTCTCCCAACTGATCAAGCTGCGCTTTCAATGCCGGACTGATATGGCAAGGCGAATGCAGCAGCAGCCGATCGTCGATAAGGCGAATTACGGTCATCCGTGAGAAGAAATCTAAACCGGCATAATGTACCGGATAGTCATTTGTCCATATCCTATCTCGGGTATGTTCAGTCAATAGCATGCTCATATCACTTCTCCGGTTTATTCAGGAAAAGTCTAGCACTTACAATTTTGTCAAACTCAACCTGTCTTTCATACTGGCAAGGCAGCCATGACTAGGCCATTAACTATCTTCCATCAGCACCTGAAAATATGGGAACACAACTGGTACACGAGGCCTAACCGAACTAGACTTAATCCGATTCAACTATGGGTCACAACACCAGACTCAAACTACACGGAGAATTATCACAAAGCGTTCGGTAAACAACCTGCAACGTCTACCACAAAGATAAGCAACCTGTATATGGGTCATTTCCCAGAAGATTATCTTATCTCATTGGTAACCTTGTGGTTTTATTGAGCGTTTGAGCTGGAAATATAGAAAAGACGGAGCAAAAACAAGCAAATGTTCATTTTATAGTGCATGGGCTCTGTAATCTTTGTTTGAATCAGTGATATACTCCCCCACCGAATAGTGACAGTAATTGTTTATAGAGAAAAACAATGGCAGATTTATCTAAATACAGAAACATTGGTATTTTCGCGCACGTTGATGCGGGTAAAACCACCACTACTGAGCGTATCCTTAAGCTTACTGGTCAAATCCACAAGACTGGTGAAGTACACGACGGCGAATCAACTACTGACTTCATGGAGCAGGAAGCTGAGCGTGGTATTACAATCCAGTCTGCAGCAGTTAGCTGTTTCTGGAACAACCACCGTCTAAACGTTATCGATACTCCTGGACACGTTGACTTCACAGTTGAAGTTTACCGTTCACTTAAAGTACTTGATGGTGGTATCGGTGTATTCTGTGGTTCTGGTGGTGTTGAGCCTCAGTCAGAAACTAACTGGCGTTACGCAAACGAATCAGAAGTTGCTCGTCTGATCTTCGTTAACAAACTAGACCGTATGGGTGCAGATTTCTTCAACGTTGTTGACCAGGTTAAGAACGTTCTAGGTGCTAACCCACTAGTTATGACTCTACCAATCGGTCGCGAAGATGACTTCGTTGGTGTTGTTGACGTACTAAACCGTCAAGCTTACGTTTGGGATGACACAGGTCTTCCAGAAAACTACGAAATCAAAGAAATCCCAGCGGATATGGTTGATGACGTAGAAACTTACCGTGAAGAGCTTGTTGAAACTGCTGTTGAGCAGGACGACGACCTAATGGAAGCTTACATGGAAGGTGAAGAGCCTTCTATCGAAGACCTTAAGCGTTGTATCCGTAAAGGTACTCGTGACCTAGCGTTCTTCCCAACTTTCTGTGGTTCTGCATTCAAAAACAAAGGTATGCAGCTAATTCTTGACGCAGTTGTTGATTACCTACCAGCTCCGACTGAAGTTGATCCTCAGCCGCTAACAGATCCAGAAACTGGTGAGCCAACGGGTGAAGTAGCACTAGTTGACGAAAAAGAGCCTCTACGTGCTCTTGCGTTCAAAATTATGGACGACCGTTTCGGTGCCCTAACATTCATCCGCATCTACTCAGGTGTGATGAACAAAGGTGACACAATCCTTAACAGCGCAACTGGTAAGACTGAGCGTATCGGCCGTATGGTTGAAATGCAGGCTGACGAGCGTAACGAACTAACTTCTGCACAAGCTGGTGACATCATCGCTGTTGTAGGTATGAAGAACGTTCAGACTGGTCACACTCTATGTGATGTTAAGCACGAGTGTACTCTTGAGCCAATGATCTTCCCTGAGCCAGTAATCTCAATCGCAGTTGCTCCTAAGGACAAAGGCGGTTCTGAGAAGATGGGTATCGCTATCGGTAAGATGGTTGCAGAAGATCCATCATTCCAGGTTGAGACTGACGAAGATTCAGGTGAAACTATCCTGAAAGGTATGGGTGAACTTCACCTAGACATCAAAGTTGACATCCTTAAGCGTACTTACGGCGTTGACCTAATCGTTGGTCAGCCACAGGTTGCTTACCGTGAAACTATCACTCAGCCTGTTGAAGATAGCTACACGCACAAGAAGCAGTCTGGTGGTTCTGGTCAGTTCGGTAAGATCGACTACCGTATCAAGCCAGGTGAGCCAAACTCAGGCTTCACGTTCTCTTCAACTGTTGTTGGTGGTAACGTACCTAAAGAATTCTGGCCTGCAATCGAGAAAGGTTTTGCTGGCATGATGGACACTGGTGTTCTAGCTGGTTTCCCTGTTCTTGACGTTGAAGTTGAACTATTCGACGGTGGCTTCCACGCAGTCGATTCATCTGCAGTAGCATTCGAAATCGCAGCGAAAGGTGCATTCCGTCAGTCTATGCCTAAAGCAGGTGCACAGCTTCTTGAGCCAGTGATGCACGTAGACGTGTTCACTCCAGAAGATCACGTTGGTGATGTTATCGGTGACCTTAACCGTCGTCGTGGTATGATCAAAGATCAGATGGCTGGTACTACCGGTGTTCGTATTAAAGCAGACGTTCCTCTATCAGAAATGTTCGGCTACATCGGTACTCTACGTACAATGACTTCTGGTCGTGGTCAGTTCTCTATGGAGTTCTCACACTACGCACCATGTCCTGCGAACGTTGCTGAAGCAGTAATCGCAGAGCAGAAAGAAAAAGACGCTAAGAAGTAATTTTTAAATTACTTTAAGCTATCGATAACCCCAGTTGCCTCGGTAACTGGGGTTATTTTTTATCTGTGCGTAAAGAAAAAACATAGAGGAAATGAACACAAGAACAATATCAATGATGTCTTTGGTGTGACGTCTTAATTACTCTCGCTGCACTCAGTGAGATAACGCATGATGCCGTATTGCTGCAGCCATCTAAGCTGCTCAGGACGCTTTACCAGAAACCTGCCGCTGTAATTGAGCGCATTAGCAAACACCCCTTCTATATTATTGATTATCCTCGGCAATATCAGCATCCAGCGCTCTGTCAGTAAGATATTGTAAGGGCTGCACTTCCCTTCATCATCAATCAGCGACAACACCTTCAATGCATCCAGATAATACTGATACAACTCTTCGGCACTCGGCCTTGTGAGTAGAAAAAGGCAATGCCTGAAAGGCAGAGAGCCTGACTCTATGAGCGGTTCGAGCGGTATATCGGCTTTTACCACCTGCATATGCCGATGCGGCTGGCTGGCCCCGGCAAGCGGGCCGCTATTATAAAAACCCAATACATCCCTAGCATCAAATCCCAGCAACCAGGCTTTAAAATCTGCCAGACATAGCTGAGATATTTGGGGAATAAATGTCTTGGAGCAAATTAGCAAATGAGGTGATAAGACAGGAAACTTATTGAGCAGACACACATGATGCTCTCCGGCTTCTCCGACATACATAGACGGCTCATAGGGCAGAAACGGGTTCGCTTGCGGTGCTTTCGCTATCGGCTTTTTACTGGCATTGGGCGTAACTACATAACCGAGGTAATCGACTCCCTGCTCCGTGATCACTTCAGCTTCTGTTGTTATTGGCATCAAGAGGCTATCAGCGAGTGCTTGCTGGGTCACTTGCTCAGCGACATTCCAAAACATTGACTCTCCTTATCTGAAAACGAAACAGATATAAAAGGCTACATCAAACTGCCTATTTTTCAACCGTATGTATTGCTTAGTTTACACTTCAAATCAGATGTCGGTAGCCCCGAATCCTGTGCTTCTATAGCAGCACGCAATAAAAGTTTGTATGATCAACTTGTTGAATGAGAACAGCTTCCCACCCTATTCCCAAGTTCTACTCCAAAGGGAAGCTGGATAAATCTTTGTTCGGTCACTCAAAGTTTATCAGCTCGGCGCATGTTCGTTCGGTCAAACAAGCATGCTCTCTTCATATTCAACAACTATCTCTGAAAATAAAAAGGCGTTTACCGTCAGGTAAACGCCCTTTTTCTGTACTCAAAAAATGCTAGTCAATGAAGAGCTTAGATTAGTTCAGCAGCCAACAAGAAACAGCCAAACAAAAAGCTCATCCCCAATGCAAGCTGACCACCGCCAGCCTGGTAATACTCGACTGCGTCTTCCTGAACACTTTGCAGCCTACGCACTTTGATAGTCATCGCCATCGGCACAAAAATCGCTAGGAAAACCAGAATAATGCCGGCATATCCCAGTACTGCCAGGAACTGGTCAGCAGCCCAGAGCGCCCCCATCAGAGGCAAGATGAATGTCAGCACATAAGTGACCGCCCTGTTCTGTTTAAAGGCATCAGCATTTTGATCAAATAGCGCCATAGCCACACCCAGAAACGACGTCAGTAGCGCAAGACCAGTAAAGACCGATAGCACCAGCTTGATCATGTTATGCTCAGCGCCCAGTGTCGCAATAAGCTCAGAAACATTTGCAAAAGACGTCATCTGTTCAGCTGACAAGTTACCCATCGCAGCGTACAGCCAGAACAGGTAACTAACCAGCGGTATGCAGGAGCCTCCGATAATCATGTTACGTAGCTGTTTGTGCGTGGCATCTTCGTTGTAAGTCACCAGAGACGGGATAACCACAACGAAACCAAAGCTGGTAAACAGCACCGAACTTGTTTTAATCAGATCAATCTTGCTATCACTGGAGGCTTCCAGAAGGTTTTCAACAGAAATAGTCGGTACCAGTGATACCAATGTCAAACCCAGCATTACCACCATAATGGCAAACAGCACCCGGTTAAGCTTATCTACCGCCGCAGTACCGGCTGCAACAACGATACCGGCAATTAGCGCAAAGGCGATTTGACACTGCATCATCGTCAGCTCAGCGCCCAGACTGCTCATCATTTTCTTAACCAGATCACCGGCACCAATGATGTAAGCCATCAACAGACAAACCAGCAAAGCATATAGAAGGCCGTTTGTAACTACCTGGCCACCCTTGCCCAGCGTTTTGCGGGCAATGGTATTCATTCCCAAACCACCACCGGCTTTAATACTGGCTTCTAAAAGCAGTAAGGCCGCATAAGTCGTTCCAGACCAGATGAAGAGCATCATCAAGGTGCCCCATAACAGTCCGAATTGTGCCAATACCATCGGAATTGCCAGCATTCCCGCACCCAGCGCCGTACCAGCTACGATCAGCGCACTACCCAATAACTTCAAGTTCACAACAATTATCTCTGAAAAATAGATCGACTCTGCCTGAGGATGTCCCTTAAGCAGTACTGATATGCTGTCTGTTTGACGATCTCACGGATGCTTTGCTGTGGTCAGCAGCTAAATAGCATCAAAACATAAACACTTTGGTCAAAGTCGTTATAAAACAGTCTATAAAGAAAGATCGCCCCTAAAGGACAGACAAGAATTATTAGCTAAAAAAGCTAAATCGCGAATAGGTAAAAAAACCGTCGTGCTGAGAGGCAAATGCAGAAGAGCGGACAGAATGGTGGCGAGATGATGCAGCGTTCGACGCTGACAATGAGCAGTTTATGGCTGAATGAGACAGCCCTGCTGTATTAAGTTTCATTTATCGTACTCCAAAAAACGATATTTCCCTGCTAATAAGGATAATAATCCATCAATTATCCTGTTTTTGTTCGGTCAATTAGCAAGTTAAAGTTCTGGCAGATAAATCACAACAACCATATATGAAATCTTTGATTTCATATATGGTTGCATGTTTTTCAATGAGTGAAGCAAGGATGAAATAAGAAATCCCTTCCGGACAAGTGTCACCCGAAAGGGATTTGAAAAAGGTATGTGTAATGGCGTTACTGGGTGCTCGCGTCAGTCGCGACAAGCATTAAGCGGTTGAACGGACCAGGACGGACACTGATATGGCTACCGTCATCAAACTGAATACCATCATAGTAATCAGCGCCCCACTTAACCCGGGTAAACCTTGCATAACGGGCTTTGGTGTACACCGCTTCCAGCGCATTGAGCGCCCCATCGGTTTTTGCCTGAAGCAAAATGGCAGGGCTTAGCAACTTTTCAGCGACAGATTTTACGGCAACAGTCATCATAACCTCCTGTACACCCTCGAACATATTGTTCTTTTACCAAATCCTTACGCAGTTGCAACCTTGCGCGATACCGAGCGGACAAAAAACACCCAAGATAAACCATAATTACTCCGCAGTGGGATCAATGTCTCCATGGATCAAGTCTTCATTAACATTTACGTCAACACCACCACTTGTCACAAAACTGGATACCGCCAGTTGCTGCATGTCCATCGACGCTTTAACTTCTGCCATATTAAACTGTTCATCACCAGGCATCGATGGCACACCCTCGTTGTTGTCTTTACCGTCATAGGACACTGCTCCTTCATAAGGGAACAAGTAAGTCCCATGACCGCCGTGCTTAACGCGAATAGCGCCTTTAATAATCTCCGTGCCATCTAATATTGGCTGCGAAATTGGGGCGAGCTCCAAGTGACGGATTAAAGGTTCGGTTCCTGCTAGTGGCAACCCTTCGGCACTGTTGGGAACAACAGTATCAGACAGGTATTCTACCCCTTCGATACAAGACTCACCCAAGAATTCACCACAGTTTCCTGCCGCTTCAATCAGCAGAATCGGCTGCTCGGCATTCGTAGCCTGTCTGGTCGTAAAGTTTGCTGGGTCCCCTGCGTCAACCGCCGCCTGAATCGCAGCCGTCATTTCCTCAATCACCATACCGTAGATCATCTCTTCAATATCAGCGGCTTTATCACGGTTCTCCTGACTCTCAAGTTTAAAGTCACGTAACGCGTTCAATCCCTCTTCCGGTGAATGCAACGACTCATCATAGACACCGAGAATCCCGGCAACGGCTAGCTGGACATCGGTTTATTTCTTAATCTCACCAATAACCTCCTCACCCAGCAGCATGGAATTCATGACCAGATCTGTTAGATGCATTCCCGGTACAACCAGAGTAACGGTAGAAAAGGCCAGTTCGTCGACGCCCTGCGACAACTCACTCACCATAGTGGAAATTATCCCACCCAGAGAATGACCGATAAGACTAATATCACTGTTATCGATATACGGTGTGCTATTTAGTGCTTTTCTGAGCGCAAGCTGATCAAGAACCGCCTGACGCTGATTATCACGCAAGGTCAGCGGGCTCAACAAGTTCAGGTAAACGGATTTATCCTCGTTCTCTTCAGAGCTAGTGGCTGTAATGTCCATTATGCCGTCTTGATTAATATCAATACCGCGTTCACCATGAAGGGGCTGATCAATTGCTACGACAAAGCGTCCACCGCCTTGAGTGACAATGCTTTTCACCATAGTACCTGCCGACTCTTTCCACCCTGTGATACCGTGGACAAAAATAGATGTCGACAATGACTTAGTCGTACCATTTAGCGTTATAGGATTCCAATCAACCGGTGAATAGATAACCACAGGAATTTCCTGTGTTGAACGAACACCCGGCTTGGGGTTTTGGCCATGGACAAAGTTACCATGACCATCAGGATCGTCAGTCCACCAGCTATAGAGAGGTGGACAGTAGCCAACCGGATCAGCATCAACCTGCTGGTATTTCTCACTACCGCGCTCATAAAGTGAAGATACCTCACAGTTAGACGATCCTGGCATGTCCAAATAATACGGAATAGAAATCGTGGCACTATACGTCCAGTAATCTCTCCCCTTGGCCTTCAATGCCAGATTTTGCAACATTTGGGTCGGGATATTTTCCCGGGCAGCTTCCATGACCGGATAAATGCTTTGGGTTGTAAACTCAGCGCTATAAACAATTTCCCCGGTAACTCCAGCCGCTTTTAACTGACTCTGATTGCGCTGAACCTGTGCCATAGCCTGATCGCTTAATGGGTCATCCAGGGATTCACCCTTGGCAAGCTTTTCATAACCCGGAGAAGGCTTAAGCTCATTGCCCTGAATGTCCCTGATACCATTTGTCAGTGCCAATACATAGGTCGTCGACTCCGGGAATATTGTCATCGGCTTAATCACAATTTCCTGGCTTTCCGACAGGCTTGCAATAAAGTCGTCACCTGCCACCAGCCTTTTTCCGCTGGCAACGTCAAAAAGAATCACATTCTCGGATAAGGTCTCTGGGTCTATCGCGACATTCGAACCGGATAACGGAAGCGTCATCGGGTACCCGGTCGACCAGCCATCCAGGGCACCATACACATTCTCGTAGTCGTGATAATCGACAACACTGCCATCTTGTTCAGCAGGTAGTTCAATCGTCCCGTCACTGTCACCAAGCAGCAAATCATTAGGGTAATACAACTTATCCAAGGTGTAAGGAACAAACTGACGGGAGTCAGTTTCCAGCTCACTATCATCCGAACATCCATTTAACAAGGCGACTATCGGGATTAGGCAAAAATAGCTTTTATTATTCTTCATTTTCATTCCATTCAATTCGTTAGTGTATTTCAGACGCGCCATCACCCTAAAAATACGCCCCAGCCGAAATGTCAAAAGAATGTAAAATTATGCATCTATGAGCATTAAAACACTTAGATATTTTGTTTTTTATTTATTTTTTATATAAAAAGCACTCACCGTAAAAATAACCCCAAAAGCAACTATTCCCCTGCTAAATACCTCATTTAAAAGCCGCCTTTGCCAACCTTTCTCAGAGCGTCTTTTTTTCGTATTTAAAGGGCCAAATCTAATCAGCCATTGCCTTTCATCCGAATTGAACTATTTGCATAATATTTCAAAACTATAACAACCATAAAGATGTAATATTCCTTCACAACATGCCTGTCAAAATCGACCATAACCGCGTAAGTTATTGATTTATAGCCATATACCTCTTTAGAGGTATTCAAGGTCGTAGTTGATTTACGTCATATTTATTCACAATCTGACTTATTACTATTGCCACAGAATTAACGCCTGTTGTTAAGAGGATCTTATGAGCAAAGTCAGATTGGCGATTATCGGTAACGGTATGGTCGGCCATCGCTATATCGAAGAACTAGTCGATAAAGCAGACATGGAAAACTATGACGTAACAGTTTTCTGTGAAGAACCACGAAAAGCCTATGACAGGGTTCACCTGTCTTCGTATTTCTCCCACCACACTGCCGAAGAGCTTTCATTGGTCAAGGAAGGCTTCTACGAGAAACATGGCATCAAGGTTCTTATCGGTGAACGTGCGATCACCATCAACCGCGCTCAAAAAATCATCCACTCCAGCACAGGCCGCGAAGTTCAATACGACAAGCTCATCATGGCCACCGGCTCCTACCCTTGGGTTCCACCAATCAAAGGTAATGAAAGCAAAGACTGCTTCGTATACCGCACCATCGAAGATCTCAAAACCATCGAAGCAACAGCAAAACGCAGCAAGAGCGGTGTCGTCGTCGGCGGAGGCTTGCTTGGCCTTGAAGCCGCAGGCGCTCTTAAAGCTCTCGGCGTAGAAACCCATGTTGTCGAGTTTGCGCCTGTACTAATGGCTGAGCAGCTCGACCCTCAGGGTGGTGAGCAGCTTCGCAAGAAAATTGAAAAGCTCGGCGTGAACGTTCACACCGGCAAAAATACCAAAGAGATTGTTGCGGAAGGCACCAATGGCCGTAACACCATGCACTTTGCAGACGGTACCTCGCTAGAAGTTGACTTCATTGTCTTCTCAACCGGTATTCGCCCTCAGGACAAGCTAGCCATGCAATGCGGGCTGGCAACCGGCCGTCGCGGTGGTATTGCTATCGACGATCAGTGCATCACCTCTGACGAAGATGTCTACGCCATTGGTGAGTGTGCTTCATGGAATGAAAAATTCTACGGCCTGGTCGCACCTGGTTACAAAATGGCCCAGGTTGCTGTCAGTCACCTGATTGGCGAAGAAAACTCATTCGAAGACGCTGACATGAGTGCCAAGCTCAAGCTGCTCGGCGTTAAAGTAGGCAGCATCGGCGATGCTAATGGCCGCACGCCTAACAGCAAGAGCTATGTCTACCTTGATGAAAACGAAGAAGTCTATAAACGCATCATCGTTTCTGAAGATGGCAAAAAACTGCTGGGTGCCGTACTGGTTGGCGATACCTCTGACTACGGCGACCTGCTTCAGCTAATGCTGAACGAAATCGACCTGCCAGAGCACCCTGACACGCTGATCCTGCCGGCCCATGCCGGTGCTGAAAAACCAGCCCTAGGCCCGGACGCACTGCCTGACAGTGCCGTTATCTGTTCTTGCTTTGATGTTACCAAAGGCAAGATTGCACAGGCTGTTGCCGACGGTCACCACACAATGGCCGACATCAAGGCTGTTACCGGTGCCGGTACGGGTTGTGGCGGTTGTATCCCTCTTGTTACCTCTGTGTTGAATGCAGAGCTGGCTAAAACCGGTATCGAAGTAAAAAACGATGTTTGTGAGAACTTCGCTTACTCGCGTCAGGAGCTCTTCCACCTGATCCGCGTTGAAGAAATTAAAACATTCGACGAATTGCTGGAGAAATACGGCAAGGGTTACGGCTGTGAAGTGTGTAAACCTCTGGTTGGCTCGATTCTGGCGTCTTGCTGGGGTGAACACATCCTCAAGCCACAACTAGTTAAACTGCACGACACCAACGACAACTTCCTGGGTAACATCCAGAAAGACGGTACCTACTCGGTCATTCCACGCATGGCTGGCGGTGAAGTTACACCACAGGCGCTGGCAGAACTGGCCAATGTGGCGGCAGAGTACAACCTGTACACCAAAGTAACAGGTGCCCAGCGTATCGGCTTGTTCGGTGCCCAGAAAGATGACTTGCCAGCGATCTGGCGCAAGCTCATCAACGCCGGTTTCGAAACTGGCCAGGCTTACGCAAAAGCACTACGCATGGCGAAAACCTGTGTCGGCTCGACCTGGTGTCGTTACGGCGTGCAAGATTCTGTCGGGCTGGGTTCATATATCGAGAACCGCTACAAAGGCATCCGAACTCCCCACAAGATGAAGTTTGGTGTATCTGGCTGTACCCGTGAATGTGCTGAAGCACAGGGTAAGGATCTGGGCATCATCGCTACAGATGCCGGATGGAACATGTATGTCTGTGGTAACGGTGGCATGAAGCCTCGCCATGCAGACCTTCTGGCTACCGACCTGGATCAGGAAACGCTAATTAAGTACATCGACCGCTTCATGATGTTCTACATCCGCACGGCAGCACCGCTACAGCGCACATCGGTATGGATGGATAACATGGAAGGCGGAGTGGACTACCTGCGTGAAGTGATCATCGACGACAAACTTGGCATCAATACCCAACTGGAAGCCGATGTTACCCGTCTGGTTAACGAGTTCAGCTGTGAGTGGAAAGACACTATCGAAGACGAATCACAACTGACTCGCTTTGCTCACTTCATCAACTCAGAGTTGCGTGACGATAACGTCGTGTTCGTTTCTGAGCGTGACCAGCACCGTCCGGCAACGTTCACCGAGAAACACCCTGAGGCCAAAGGCGACATCCTACACGTGGAACTGGAGAACTAATCATGGCTTTTGAACAAGTTTGCGATATCACCGACATCGCCCCGGGAACTGGTGTTTGTGCACTGATCAATGGACAGCAGGTAGCGGTATTTCGCCCAAGCGATGCAGAGCAGGTTTTTGCCATCAGCAACATGGACCCATTTGCCCGTTCCAATGTGCTATCACGCGGCCTTATCTGTGAACATCAGGGCGAGCTTTGGGTAGCCAGCCCGCTAAAGAAGCAGCGCTTCAACCTGGCCACTGGCGCGTGCATGGAAGATGAGCGCTTCAATATCAAAGCGTTTAAAGCGCGTGTTACCGGCTGCAAGGTAGAAATCGCAGCCTAAGGTAACCATCGCCGAGATTTAATAGCTAAAAGGCTTCTTGATCCGTTCTGGATTTTTTCGGAGAAGAAGGTGGGATGCAGGGAGCCTTTGTCTATTCAATCTTAACTTTTAATTTTTAAACTTTTGATAATAAGGAATATTATGTCTTATAACAAACCTGCTGAATTCGTTCAGACAATGATCGACACTGGCGAAGCAAAAGTTCGCACGTCTACTCGCGACCTTGTTTTACGCGGCACGATGGCTGGCATTATTCTTTCTCTGGCCGTTGTGGTTGCCATTACAACTATCGTGCAAACCGGTGTCGGTATTGTTGGCGCGCTGGTCTTCCCGGTTGGCTTTTGTATCCTCAGCCTGATGGGTTACGATCTGCTGACAGGTGTGTTTGGTCTGGCGCCACTGGCTAAATTTGAAAATCGCAAAGGTATCACCTGGAGCCGTATCCTGCGCTGTTGGGGTTATGTTGGCCTAGGTAACCTTATCGGTTCTCTGCTTGTAGCCTTCCTTGTTGCCCTGACGTTCACAATGAACTTCAGCGTAGAAGCAGGCGCAGTCGGTCAAAAATTCATTGCCGCCGCGACAGCACGTACTGTAGGTTACGCCGAACATGGAATGGATGGCTGGATCACCGTGTTCGTTAAAGGCATTCTTTGTAACTTAATGGTGTGTCTGGGTGTTATTGGTAATATGACAGCTCGCTCTGTCGCAGGCAAAATTGCCGCAATGTGGCTGCCAATCTTTATCTTCTTCGCACTAGTCTTTGAGCATGCAGTAGTAAACATGTTCCTGTTCCCACTAGGCATGATGCTAGGCGCTGATTTCGGTGTGGCAACCTGGTTGAACTGGAACCTTATCCCGACTGTGCTGGGTAACCTGGTTGGTGGTCTGCTATTTACCTGTGTGCCGCTATACCTGACTCACGCAAAAACAGCACCGGCCATTGACGTAGAAAACGATGCAGAGATTCACGCCGAACCTGCATTTGGCGCTAAATAAAAACCGAGTCTGGTCCTGCGCGAAATGTGCAGGACCGCCCTTAACTTTCATCATCTATTGTATTGTTTTGGCTATAAAAAGTAATAACTCCTTAGGATAGTTTGCCGGTTCCTTAGCCCTGAGTTCTACTCTTTATATCCAAATTTGAACTGATAGGCGTTGCTATGACCAATCACACATCGTTAAACAGCGGTTTTGTTTCTCTTGTTGGTGCTGGCCCGGGTGATCCAGACTTGCTCACCGTCAAAGGCCACCGCGTGATCCAGCAAGCTGATGTCGTGGTTTACGACCGCCTGGTATCAACGGAAATTTTGGCGCTAGCGAACGCTGATGCCGAAATGGTTTATGTCGGTAAGAAACTGGACTACCACTGCGTACCCCAAGACCAGATCAACCAGATCCTGGTCGACAAAGCGCAGGCTGGAAAGCGTGTCGTCCGGCTAAAAGGCGGTGACTCTTTTATCTTCGGCCGTGGTGGTGAGGAACTGGAAGAGCTGGCCAAGCACGGCATCAAATACGAAGTTGTACCGGGCATTACAGCAGCGGCAGGGGCAACTGCTTATGCGGGGATCCCTCTAACACATCGAGACCATGCCCAGAGTGTTCAGTTTATTACCGGTCACGTTCAAAAAGATGGCCGTGAAATCGAGTGGACATCACTGGCTCAGTCGAATAACACGCTGGTGTTCTATATGGGGCTCAAGCAAAGTGGTCATATTAGCGACAAGCTGATCACACACGGCTTATCCCCAGACACGCCATGTGCCATTATCGAAAACGGCACCCGCAAAGAACAACGCGTCCTCACCAGTAGTTTGACTAACCTGCCAGTAGTCGCAAAAAGCGCCCAAAGCCCGGCCTTGATTGTTATCGGCAGCGTGACTCAGCTTAGCCATGAGCTGTCTTGGTTTGAGCCAGAAACAACGAATACATAACGATGAACCTCGGCGCATGTATATTGTTGCTAAGCTGTTCATCAACCTATTACACGTTTTCTTAATCTACCTTGGCTCTGCCAGAAGCACTGTACCAGCAGTGCTTCCTTTACGAATAATCAGCTGCCTTTCATCAAATGGCCTGGTTTCTATAAGCCGTGGGACAACTCGATCGTCTTCAACCACCTTCACGTACTGAAGCTGTCCAATACGATAGGTACTTGATTGCGGGATGATCAGCGCTTCATATTCGTCTGTCTGGATGCTCACCCGGGCAAACATCCCTGGATACAGCTGTTGCTCGTTTGTTTGCAGCAACACCTCACGCTCAAACGCTAACTTCACGACCACACTTCTAGAACCCGCATCAGATGCCGGTGTAATCTCTGATATTTGCCCCTCCAGCTCCAGCTCTTGTTCTGGCAACGTAACAGGCCATTGCTGGCCGAGCTGCAACAGGTGGCGCTGACTCGCCGCGATATAGCTTTCCATCATCAAGGTCAGCGGATTATACAGACTCAGCATTGCCACACCCGGAGAGGCAATAGCCCCTTTATGAACTAACTTTTGTGTCACAACACCATCAAACGGAGCGGCAATAATACTGTAACCATAAGTGGCCTGTGCTTCTTCAAGAGATGCTTCCGCCTGTTTAAAGCCGGCTTCGGCACTCTGCAGGGTACTCAATGTTTCATCAAGTTTTGACTGGGCAACCAGATTCTTCCTGAGCAGCGATTTTGTCCGCTCATAGTCCTTCCGGGCTATGTTCAACCGCGCCTGGGCACTAGCCAGTGCTTGCTCAGTCTGACGAACTCGGGCATCAAGATCGAGGTTATCAAGACGGATCAAAATATCTCCCGCTTTAACCTTATCACCAACATCCACCAGCACATCAGCCACCTGTGCCGTCAGACGTGCCGATAATGTTGCCTGCTGATCAGCAACAATGCTACCGGTATAAGTCTGCCACACAGGGAGCTTCTTGGCTTTTACTGTCACAGTCTCGCGCCCGTCCAACGCTTCACCCGGCATAGTTGTGTTTTCAGTGTCCAATTTCGCAACAAAGCCACCAGAAATAGCGAAGAACAGTATCCCCAAGCCAGCAAATGCGACAATTACCAATGATAGTTTTTTTATGCTCATATCTGCGACTCCCTGTGTTGGACCGCTGATGCGGGCGGCCGTGGTTTGGGTGGGGGTTGATAAAGAGTGGCAGGCTCAGAAATATCAACACTGGGCGGTAGACCATGTCCTGGCCGGTTGGCATAGGCAAGATAGTAAACCACCGGGATAACCAGCAAGGTAAATAGCGTTGATGCAGAGATACCGAAAATAATCGCCCATGCCAGACCATTAAAAATAGGATCAAGGGTAATAACAATATTCCCGAGCAGGGTTGTCCCGGCCGTCAGCAAGATTGGCCGCATCCTGACCGCCCCGGCTTTTATCAGGGCCGACTTCAGCGCCGCCCCATCCCGTAAGGATTGGTGAATAAATTCAATCAGTACCAGTGAGTTACGTACTACAATCCCAGCCAGCGCTATCATCCCGATCATCGCTGTTGCGGTAAACAAAGATGGGTTGGGAATACCCTCAATCTCTGTAGTACCAAACTGATTCAGTAACCAGAATCCCGGCATAATCCCAATCACGGTCAGCGGTATCGCCAGCATAATAATACCGGAAACCGCCGGTAATCCGGTTTGCAGCACCATTACGATAAACACCCCGAGCAATGCCGCACCATAAGCGAGGCCAAGATCGCGAAACACATCAAGGGTAATTTTCCACTCCCCCTCACCACTCCATGTCACCGTTATCCCAGGAGGTAGCTGCCAGTAATCATCTCCACCATTATCAAGGTAAGTACGTTCACTCAGTGCCCTTACCTGGCTGCTTTCGGCCCGGCCTCGGAGTTTAGCTTCGCTACTTTGCAGATCTGACGACACATCGGCAACCACCTCAGCCGGTACCCGCCCCGCCGCCTCGGCAAAAACATAAACCACATGACGAAGATTCTTACGCATGATCGGCTGAGGTACTGTCATTTTCTCAAATCGCCCTAGCTCCGATAGCTGCACCAGCGGCTGCCCGGCATCGACAAGTCGTCCCTGTTCAACCTTTTTGGCTATCCCCGGCATGCCCCGAACATAGAGGCTTTCCAATGCCCCCAGCTCATCACGACGGTTTCGAGGCAAACGGATTTCGATCGGCAACGGGCTGATCTCAAACTCATCATGCAGATAACTCACGACCCGGCCACGATTGGCTGCCGCCAGAGTCTGATTAATATCCTGTACCGAGACTCCTGACAGGGCGGCTTTTTCCGTATCGACCACAAAGCGCCAACTTTCAATATTGTCCTGGATTGTTGTATCCGTCTCGACAACAAGCGGTTCACGCTGCAAACGTTCGGCAACGATTTTTGCTCCGGTCTGTAACTCATAGTAAGGCGTATGTGGCTGGCCATAGACTTCGGCCACGATAGTAGCAATCACGGGTGGCCCTGGCGGGGTTTCCACCAGCTGAATATCGGCGTTTAATTTATCGGCAATTGCTGTTAGATCTGCCCGAATCCGGGTAACCAGCTCATGGGACTGCTGCTGACGTAAATTCTTCCCGGCCAGCACAATACGCAGTTCACCCTGATGAGGCATCATCCGCATAAAGTAATGCCTGACCATACCGTTAAAATCCATTGGCGACGCAATACCGGCAAAACCTGATACCGATACCACTTCAGGCACACTCTTCAGGTAATCGGAAAAATCACTGAGGGCATTCGACGTTTGCTCTACGCTGCTGGTCTCGGGCATATTGAGCACGAGCTGAAACTCATTCTTATTGTCATAAGGCAACAACTTCAGCGGAACCACACGCAATGCCGGCAATATAGCCGCAGCAACAAATACAATACCGATCACAGTAAGAAAAAGAATGCTATTGCGTTTACGTGCCAGAATCGGCGTCAACCCCTTGTCATATATCTTGTAAAGTAACGTATTCTCAACCTGGTAATGGCCGGATTCATGGGCGGACGTCAGGATCTTTTTGGCCAGCCATGGGGTAATCAAGAAAGCCACTGCAGTACTGAAGATCACACTGATAGGAACATTGAATGCTAACGGCGCCATATAGGGCCCCATCATTCCGGTGATAAAGAACATCGGGGTGAAAACAATGACAATTGCCACAGTCGACATAAGCAATGCACTACGGATTTCAGCCATCGCCATTACGATAGCCGAAGACTTACTCAGGTCTTTGCGTTTAAGAAACCGCTCAATGTTGTCGATACTGGCAATCGGGTCGTCCACTATCAGGCCGAGGGCCAAAATTAATGCGAACAAAGTTACCCGGTTAATGGTATAACCGAACGCAAGATCCACCGCCAGCGCCGCCCCATAGCTAATTGGAATCGCAATAGCGACCACAAGTGCTGAACGCCAGTTAAGAAAAACACCGACAAACACCACGACTGTCAGAATCGACAGCCCCAGGCTAGAGACCAGGTTGCCCACTTTTTCATTGGCTGTATCACCATAGTTACGAATCACCGACAGGTTGACATGGGGTGGAAACTGGTTACGAACCATATTTTCAAGCATGTCGATTACATCATCGGCAACCCAGACAGCATTGCTGCCTTTCTGCTTGGCTATCGCAAGAAACACTGCGGGATAAGGTTCCGCCCCCTGCAACCCAAACTGACCGGCTGCCGGTCCCCAACTAAACCAGGTCTGATCACTGGCTTCTTCAGGACCATCGGTCACAACGGCAATATCCTGCAAATAAACAGGTTGGCCATTGACGACATTTACCACCGTCTGGGCAACTTCCTCGGCATTCCGAAAAAACTGGCCGCTCTCTAGCTGGTAAACATGCCCCTGTTGATGAATGTTACCCAACTGCTGATGCTGGTTGGTCAGTACAAAGGCCTGCTGGATATCATCAACGGTTGTCATCCGACTAGCCATTGCTGCAGTATCCAGTGAAATCTGGATCACCCTCGGGTTCCCCCCGACGACCGATACCTTATTGGTATTATTCAGCGCCTGAAGCTGATTAACCGCTTGATCGGCAATACGACGCAGCTCGGCATTACCCGTTTGTTCCGGCACCGTACTATATAACGCGGCAACCACAATGGGGACGTCATCGATTTCAATCGGCTTCACCGCCCACTGGGTCACCGATGGTGGAATCAGGTCCAGGTTTGAATATATTTTGTTGTAGAGTTTTATTAAGGCTTCTTCACGCTGCTCTCCGACATAAAAGCGCACAATCACCTGAGCAGCACCTTTCATCGATGTCGAATACACATCCTCGACACCGTCTATCTGAGTCAGCAGCTTTTCGAGAGGCTGGGTAACCTGGTGTTCAACTTGAGCAGGAGAAAGACCCGGTGCCTGAATTAACACATCCGCCATTGGCACGATAATCTGCGGGTCTTCTTCTCTAGGCGTAAGTAGCAGAGCCATCAACCCTGCTGTCAATGCCAGAAAAATCAATATAGGGGGAAAGAAACTATTGAGGAATTTGGCAACAAAGCCTTGATTGACGTTCTCTGTCATGGCGCTCCCCTTCTCTAATTTTTCTAACTCAGTATCTCTTACTCTTGTACTCTTTTATGATCTGCGGCCTGAGGTTACTGCAAGCCGTTTTTACTGTGTTGCCGTTTAGGTTAGTTCACACCGGCAGCATTAACTTTGAGCTCTTCGGCATTTTCTTTTGTATCTGTCCATTTACTGCCCAGCCAGATCCCGCCGACCATGCTAACAACAAAAACAATTACATCAGGATTGGTGCCTGATAACGATGTTACCGCTGGTCCCGGGCAAATACCGGCAATCCCCCAACCAAGACCAAACAGTACCGAACCACTAATCAACCTACCATCAATAGACTTCTTCTTACTCAGGTGAAAATCAGCGGCACAAACGGGAGTCTTCATTTTACGCACAATCAAAATATACGCTGGCATAAACACCATGATTGCTCCTCCCATAACAAACGCCAGACTCGGATCCCAGTTACCAGCAACATCAAGAAAGCCAATAACCTTTGCCGGATCAACCATGCCCGACATCATCATGCCCAGACCAAACAACAAACCAGAAAATAGAGCTACAACGCGAGTTAACATTTTTGCCTCTTAACCATGAAAACGGATAAATACGGTAATGACTGCGGTTACCATGAAAATACAGGTTGCTACGATCGAACGCTTCGACAATCGGCTCATACCGCAGATCCCATGGCCGCTGGTACAACCATTGGCGAGCTTGGTCCCCATCCCCACCAGCAACCCTGCGACAATCAGCCAGGCTGAAGAGGTCACCGGAAGTGATTCCGGTAATACAAACCCCAGCATAGGAGCCACAAAACCAGCTGAAATCATCCCGACAACAAACAGCAACCGCCACGAAAACCCGCCTTTAATCGGTTTTAGCAAACCGGCCACAATACCGCTGATACCGGCAACACGCCCATTAACAATCAGTAGAAGTGTTGCGGATAAGCCCAGCAACATCCCGCCAGCCAACGCACTCCATGGAATTTCGACCATTATTTCCTCTTCTCTATGTCTTTATTTTCAAAACAAATATCTTGCAGTGTCTCAAGTAACTGTTTTGCCTTTTTATCGGCAAGTGAATAAAACACCTGTTGCGACTGCTTACGAAAACTTACCAGCTTATGTGCTTTTAATACGGCAAGGTGCTGAGAAAGCGCAGATTGGCCTAGGCTCGAATGTTGCTGAAGCTCTTTTAGCGCAACTTCACCTTTTGTCAGCTGGCATAGCACCATTAACCTCTCGGGGTGAGCAACTGTCTTTAGCCAGTTGGCTACTTCATTGGCATGACAGTGCATTTTTTCTACATCAATCATCTCAACTCCTATCACCGCGATAACTATATTAGAGATTACTAAACAACTAGATTAAGTCAAGTCTAATTTAGATAAAAATTTATTAGACATCACTAAAATAAGTGCTTATAGTTTTGTCAGTGACATTGACGTTGGCTAAGCCGCTTAAGGAGAAAGGTTATGACATTAGAAAATGCAGTCCGAGTATTTGCCGGTACCATGATCCTCGTATCTGTCGCATTAACGCTTTGGGTTCACCCCTATTTCTATTGGTTTACCCTGTTTATTGGGGTTAACCTGATCCAAAGTGCATTTACCAATGTTTGCCCTGCAGCAAATATGTTGGGCAAACTAGGCTTTAAATGATGGCCGTATGTTGACCACCAAAGCCAAATAATGAAAAAGGGTTTATCGACATGCGTAAGCCCATTTATCTGTTTGATTAGAGTCTTGTGGAGATATCAATGACCAAAATCCTCATCGTCGGTGGCGTAGCTGGCGGCGCATCTGCTGCAGCCCGCGCTCGTCGTCTCAGTGAAGACGCTGAAATCATCATGTTTGAACGCGGTGAATTTGTTTCATTTGCTAACTGTGGCTTGCCATACCACATTGGTGGGGACATCAAAGATCGCAGTAAACTGCTCCTGCAAACGCCTGAAAGTTTCCTCGCCCGATTCAATGTTGATGTTAGGGTGATGAATGAAGTGGTTAGCATCAACCGTGCCGACAAGTCAGTTACTGTCCGCAACACGCTGGATAACAGTGAGTATGTCGAAAGCTACGACTTCCTGCTGCTGAGCCCAGGTGCCGCACCGGTTATTCCGCCTATTCCTGGCCTTGATAACCCGCTGACCCATTCTCTGCGTAATATTCCGGATATGGATAAGATCATTAAGACGATCGAAATGAATAAGCCGGAACACGCAACCGTTGTTGGTGGCGGGTTTATCGGCCTCGAAATGATGGAAGCGTTCCACCAGCTCGGCATCAAAACCACCTTGATCGAGATGGCCGATCAGATCATGACACCCGTTGACAGAGAGATGGCAGGCTTTGCCCACCAAGCAATCCGCGATAAAGGCATCGATCTTCGCTTGGGTGTTGCACTCGAATCAGTCGAGTACATCCCTGGCGGCTCTATAGCCAACGAAGATGCCGGAGAGAGTGCAGAACACCAGCACCTTTGCGGTGAGTTGATACTTAACCTGAATAATGGCGATACCCTAAATACTGATATCTTAATCATGGCTATCGGTGTGCGCCCGGAAACAACACTGGCTACCGAAGCCGGATTACAACTCGGCGAACTTGGCGGTATTTATACCAACGAGCATATGCAGACAAGCGATCCTGCAATTTACGCCGTCGGTGATGCCGTAGAAGAAGCCGATTTCGTGACAGGCAAACAGACTCTTGTGCCACTTGCGGGCCCGGCAAACCGCCAGGGGCGTATGGCTGCCGACAACATGCTTGGTCGCAACGAGTCTTATCACGGCACACAAGGTACCGCGATTTGTAAGATCTTCGATCTTGCCGTTGCTTCAACCGGTAAAAATGAAAAATCACTCAAACGTGAAGGCATCCGCTTTGAGAAAGTTTACGTACATACCGCAAGCCATGCCAGCTACTATCCCGGTGCGGAGATTGTCTCGTTTAAAATGCTGTTTGATCCTGAAACAGGCAAGATCCTCGGCGCCCAGGCAGTGGGCAAAGACGGCGTAGACAAGCGTATCGATGTGATGGCCGTGGCCCAGCGCGCCGGTATGACGGTTGAGCAGCTACAGCACCTGGAGCTTACCTATGCTCCACCTTATGGCAGTGCCAAAGATGTGATTAACCAAGCCGCTTTTGTTGCTAGCAATATCATCAAAGGCGATGCCAAACCGATTCATTTTGATGAAATAGAGACACTTTCTGATAATCAATTGCTGCTCGATGTCCGTAACCCCGGTGAACTGGAAAACGTTGGCTTTATTGAGGGCTCGATAAACATACCGGTCGACAGCCTGCGCCATCGTATGGATGAACTGCCTAAAGACAAGGAAATCATTGTGATTTGTCAGGTGGGACTGCGTGGTAACGTTGCCTATCGTCAGCTCGTCAACAACGGCTATCAGGCACGCAACTTAATTGGCGGCTATCGTACCTATAAGTTTGCGAAGGCGTAAATACAAAAGTATTTGTCTCAAACACCATTGCTGTGCTTCTGTCGTACAGCAATGGTGGCAGGAGCATTATTCATTAATGCAAAAACGTACCCTTTTCACTGGCACTGAATGCCGTCAAATCACCAGCCGGGTTAATAAGGTGAGGCAAGATTTTCGGTAAGTTGAGCTCGATATCTTGATTTTCCACCGGATTGATCATCGCGTGATACCAACCCAGCAAACCCAATACCGCATAGCCGATGGCATCGTCGCTATCTCGGTGCTCAAGAATGGTCTGCAAGAAACGTAAGATCGTTTTATCGTTAGATTTTGTCTGCTCAAGGGCTTCGTTATAGATAACCGATGCCTCGTCTACTAGCCCTTCAAACTCAGTTTCAATTGCAACCTTAAAGGAGCCACCATCAACAGAAATTCTCATATCAATATCACCAGAATAAATCGTGGGATGATAGTAGCTAAAAAGTGGGAAAATGTCGTTCTAGACGTAAGATATTAAATAGAATTCAGCACTTTCTTTGATTTATTCGATGCCCAAGGGCGTAATCTTATCCCTTGGGAATCATGTACAGCCGGTTAGATTCCAGCCAGCGCATAACCGCAAGATTAAAGGTGACTAATTTTTGCGGTGTAACTCGTCTTTGGGCATAGATCAGACTCAATTTCTGGGCTTTTACAGACCACTCAGGGAAAACATGAACTAACTCCCCTTTCTTGATAAGCGCTTCAACCTGGTAAAATGGCAGGCTTGCCACCCCCATTCCCTGCATCGCCAATTCTAAGATTGAGCAGTAAGTATTGGTGCGAAGGCTTCCAGTCACTTCAATATGATAGTTTTGATCGTCATTAATAAGCTGCAGTTGATTCCAGCGTTCATTTTGGCTGTTAAGAATAAAGCTACATTGATGAATCTCTTCGATAGCCTTCAGTGAATTACCCACTGCATAACTCTTACTGCAAACCAGTACATTCCGGATGTAGCCGAGATCTTTAGCAATGACATCATTAGGCAGCTCGTCATAAGCCCTGAAAGCGACATCAAAGTCACCAGACTCAATTTTCTTCTTTATAGGGCCAAAATCGAGAATTAGATTCACCTTTGGGTACTGTTGCCTGAATGATGGGATCACATGATGGCAAAGCGCGCGGCCGAACTCGATAGGGGCCGTCACTTTCAAATCACCCGCCACTTCCTGCGTCATATCAAGCACACGCATTTCAGCTTCGGTGGCCAGCAACTGAATCTGCTTCGCCTTGGCATATAGCTCTTCCCCCACTTCAGTAAGACTGATCGCCCGGGTAGTCCGATGGAACAGCCTGGAATTCAGTGTTTCCTCTAGTCGCTGTACATGACGAGATACCAAACCTTTTGATACATCCAGTACCTCTGCCGCTTTGGTGAAGCTACGTTCCTCGGCAACCGCAAGAAAAGTTTGCACATAGGTTAAGTTCATCAATTAACACCATTTAGTAAACAGTTAAGTCATTTTCTATTGTTTTTCTCCTAATCACAACCACCTAAGATTCAAAACATAAACAGAAAGGAGAAAAACGATGAAAGTTCTCGTAATTGGTGCATCGGGCACAATTGGCCGCGAAGTCGTTGAAGCGCTCGCTATAAAACATGAGATTGTTAAGGCAGGTAAAGGCAGCGGTGATGTGCAGATTGACATTACCTCGCCAGCCTCGATTCGCTCTGCACTCGATTCGATCGGCAAGGTAGATGCAATCATCTGTGCTACCGGTGATGTTGCATTCAATACGTTCGCCAACCTATCTCGCGAAGAATGGGATGTCGGCATTAACAGCCGCCTGATGGGGCAAGTGAATCTGACCCAGATTGGCACCGACTACCTAAACGATGGGGGCAGTATCACACTGACAAGCGGCATTATCGCCGACTACCCGATTGCTTATGGAGCCAGTGCAGCAACGCTTAACGGCGCGATACAGCATTTCGCGAAAGCCGTAGCGAACGAGTTACCTCGCGGTATACGCATTAATGTTGTTAGCCCATCAGTGGTTACCGAATCACTGGGTACCTACGGCGATTATTTCCCTGGATTTCACGCTATCGATGCAAGGGATGTCGCGAAATCCTACATCCGTTCAGCATTAGGCATCGAAACAGGACAAACGTTTAAGGCCTTTGCAGGCAACTAAGTTGTAAGAGGAAAGTAACATGAAAAAAGTACTGTTTATGGCTGCCCTAACGGCTATCTCCATGAATGCTTCAGCAGCTTCGGTCGTTGAAGGCAACCCTACTCTTATCGGTGATTCATTCGGTTTTGTTGAAGGCCCAACATGGGATGCGAAGCACCAGCGTTTCCTGTTTAGCGATATTCCGAACAACAAAACATACGCCTATGACTTGAAAGGCGCATTGAGCGTTTTTGATAATAATTCTGGCTATGCCAATGGCCTTGCCATCGATCCAAATGGGAACCTTTGGGCGGCACGTCATGACAGAAAACTGTCATACCGCCAGGAAAACGGTGAAAAGGTTATTGCTGCAGCAACCTACAGCGGCAGGCCATTAAATAGCCCCAATGACTTAACCATCAATAGTGACGGCAGTGTCTGGTTTACCGATCCACCATTTGGCATTCAAGGATACGGCCCACAAGAAGCAAAAGAAGAACAGCCAGTCAGAGGTGTTTACCGTTATTTAGATGGTGAATTTACGTTAATTTCAGGCGAGTTGAAGCTGCCGAATGGTATTGCCTTTTCTCCTGACGAGTCATTACTGTATGTTGCCGACACATCAGATGGTTGGGTCTATCGATTCGATGTCGACGGCCAGGCAGTAATAAATAAGACTCCGTTTGCCCAGGTTAAGGCGCCTAAGGGAGCAGAGCCGATGGCCGATGGTGTCGAGGTTGACCAAAAAGGTAATGTCTTTATTGCAGGACATGGCGGTGTGGGAGTTTTCGATGCTAACGGCAAACAAATTGACTTCATTGCCATCGATGCCGGCCATATCAGCAATCTCGAAATTGGCGGCAAGCATCAAGACCTGCTAATGGTAACTGCATACAATAAAGTTCTGTTATTCCAAATGAAATAACGAGCATTATTGAACAAGTTGATGGTCATTGACTAATAGTTAATGCCAATAGCCTGAGTGGGAGCCATAGCCTCTGTGGTAATCAGAGCGATCACCTTTTCCTTCGTCAGAGTCACCTGATGAATCTCTATCATCATAGTGTCGATGGCCGTGATGTCTCCAGTTGTAATCTCTGTTGTAGCGCTCTTTATACCAGTCATACCAATACGGACGTTTGAATTTTATCTTTTCCAAATTAAGGACAAATAGACAGTCAAAGAAGATTGGATCACCTACCCCACCACCAAAGTCGGTTAAGTTCACCATTCCGGACAAACGCACTGTTCCACGATACCAGGCAAAATCACCTGATGTTTTAATCACTGCATTTTCATCACTGGAGGCACCAGTAATATGCGTTATCTCTTCACCTTCCGGTGTCACGATTGGTTTGTTTACCGGTTGTACCGTGGTGTTACCGCGAGTCACGATGGTACCGTTAGGAAACTTAAAAAAGGTCGTTCCAACAAGCTGAATCCCTCCATTTGGCCCATCCTCGATGTTAGACAAGCAATCTGTCGCGGTGCCTACAAGATCACCCGTTGCAATTTCTTTCAAATCAACATCAAAGCAAAAGGCAGGATCTGGCTGTTCATCGCCGTCAATATCTGGCACGCTCATTTCGTACATATCCCCCTTTCCGACTAGGTTAAGGGCTAAGCGCTGTTTACTGTCTGCGTCATCATCACCAGAATGATCTTTGTGCTTGTAGTCAGAATGTTCATCCTTGCTGTCATACTCTGTATTATCATCGCCTGTATCGTCATATTCTTTATACGAATCATCTGAAGAATCATCAACATAATCGTCATAATAATTATCATCAGGTTCATCATACGAGTTATACTCATCACCACTATCAGTATCTGTGCTCGCATAGTTATCGCTTTCATACGACGAGTAATCATATGAATCGTATTCATCATAGGATGCGACGGCAAAACCGGAAATGCCTATACATACCGTAAGCACGGATAGTGCTACCTTATTCATTTTCATCACGATTCTCCAAGAACCTTTTTTAGTGATATCTTAGATATTTGCTATAGCCAACAAACAGAACAAAGCACTTCCATAATACTCCTTGCCATCTGCTATTTTCCAGAAACAACCAAGCCTCCTCCAAACATAATATTATGGGAGTAACCTGAACTGCTTTATTCTGGTTAATTGTAGATGGTATTGAATATTTTGATAATGATATCTATTTCCTTTAATTGTTCTCAACATCATGAATAAGTTGAAATTATGTAAACATTGGCAAAATCAACCTATCAAGATCTATTCCCAGTTCTCATAATTAAGAAAACCACACATAATCCGAACTTCGAGAAAACTCGCATAACAGGTTGTTTTATTTACCATCAAGATTGAAAGATGGTATAAACCGGTTAACTAATTATGTTCTACGCCTCTCTATAACATAGGCATACACTCAAATTCTCATTTACAAACTTAAACTAATTAAATGATAAACGATGCATCTAACGAATATAAAAAAAGGCTAATAAACCACAAGAGAGAACTAGCAAAAAGAAAATTCCATCGTAACATTAGTCACCTCAGATTAATGCTAGTAATAATAACGATTACCTTGATCTATATACTTCATAGTCATGACTATATAGTGTTAATTATTCCCTCTATGTTTATTACAGGGCTAGCATTCCTTCTATTAGTTATAAAACACCTGCTTATAGAAAAAAGAATCTCCCAGCTGAAAGCATTAATCGTTATCAATAATAATGGTTTCGCCCGTATTAATGGGCACTGGCGTTCATTGCCAGATAACGGCAAGGATTTCATGAACGAAGAGCATTTATTTACCAGTGACTTGGATATTTTTGGTGACAACTCTCTCTTTCAGCGGATAAATACAGCACATACCGACTTTGGTCGACATGCACTGGCTGCGAAGCTCAGTACTCCAGCCCAACCTCCTTCGAATCTCTACCAAGTCCAGTGCGCTATCTTGGAGCAGGCCGCCAATGTCAAGTTCAGGCAGGGCCAATGAACTAACGCCATAAACCTACCAGGGGCTCACACCTTAAACTGCCCGACAGAATCAGAGTCAATATCTTTGGGGTTTAATCCGTACTCATTACTGCCCGGTTGGCTATCTAGCACGAAGAAATAAAGGAGAATTAGCGCCCCCACCAACGGGATCAGCCCCAGCAACATCCACCAGCCGTTACGCCCGGTATCATGCAGTCGCCGTACACCCACGGCAATACTCGGTATAAGAATGGCCAGCGAATATACTGTACCCAAAGCACCGGCTCCCTCACCCGCCCCGGGGTTCCCCATCGCGTTATCAAGAAAGGCCAGTACAATACTGATAA
Source organism: Photobacterium proteolyticum (assembly GCF_001939735.1). GTDB lineage: Bacteria > Pseudomonadota > Gammaproteobacteria > Enterobacterales > Vibrionaceae > Photobacterium > Photobacterium proteolyticum. The sequence goes on along the minus strand of NZ_MJIL01000060.1, from coordinate 89,429 downwards.
CAACATTGGTCAGGAAAAAGTACCAGTACTCTTTCCTGCGTGCTCTTCCCCTAAAGACGGCATAATTTTTAAGGACATGGAAATACCAGTTCATGACTCAACCTTCATGTGAATAACTATTGAAAGTATATCCACTACCGCCAATCCTGTTTTCTCTGATATTGAACAACCCACAAATCACGCAGTCCTAAACTTAGAGAACACTTATAAAAGGAACCCATTTATGACCATGAAATTGCTTGCTACTGCCGCGTTGATCTGTGTCGCTTACTCGTCACACGCAAGCACTAGACTTGACGAGCATGTCTTCTCTCCAGACCATGGGATCATATGTGATCAAAGAGCAGGGTTCTGCGTCGACCGTTACGGTATTTCCATGGCCTTTACCAAGGAGTTCCTTGGACAGGCTGCACAAGACAAGATGATGAACATGATTAATGATGTGGGTGCGAAGAACTTTGATACCAGCCGGTATTCATTTAGCAACAAAGTCTATTGCGATTCCGACCAGCAAGCGTGTTTTACCGATCGGTACCAAGAGCAGCAGCAAGAAAACTACAGCCAGGTTTTGTTTAAATAGCACTGAACCATTAAAAAAACTGACTCATCGACAGATAACGGTTACGGATGTGTTCGATCAGCAATCGTATCTTCTGGGAGGGTTGGCGGGTATAGGGATAGACAGCATAGATCCCAAGCTTCTTACCGACTTTGTCCGGAAAGAGATCAAGCAACTTACCGTCAATTAAATCATGATACACCAGGCAACGTGGCACATAGGCTATGCCATAGCCACCAAGCGCCGCCTTGCGCAGAGCCGTGGCGTTATCCGTCGAGAAATTCCCTTTTACGTGTAATATGTAGTTCCCTTGCTCGCCGATGAACTGCCATTCTGCCGCTCCCGTTGTCTGATAGGCGTATTGAAGGCAATTGTGATTAACCAAGTCTTCCGGCTCCATCGGCCGTCCTAAGCGACCTATGTAGGACGGTGCGGCGCAAATAACCCATTGCGAATCGAGAATATGCCTGGCAATGAGGCTGGAATCTTCCAAATAACCGGTACGGATCACCAAATCGTAACCGTCTTCCACCAAGTCAACAAAGCGATTGTTCAGCGACATATCGACGGTCATACCGGGATGCAGGGTACAGAACTCCGCCACCGCATCAGCTAACAAGAGGTCTCCGGAGATAGTCGGCACTGACATTTTAACGTGGCCGCTGACTTTTTCACCGTATCCACTGACCGCGTCAACCGCCTCGATCGCCGCCTGCTTCACATTTTTCGCACCTTGGTAAAGTACTTTACCGGCTTCACTAACTGTTAACTTTCGGGTTGTACGGTACAGAAGCTGGACCCCAAGGTCCTCCTCCAGCCTTGCAATTCGCTTGCTAACCACTGAGTTTGTAAGGGAATTTAATTCAGCCACCTTGCTGAATGAACCACACTCCACCACCTGGGCGAAGAGGATCAGATCATCTGTCTTTGCCATCATTCATCAACTTTTGGAATTAATCTTTTTCATTATTTCCCTATATCAAAAAAAAATAAAGGGTTATTGTCACACCACATTAACAAACGCCCTACAATCCATAACAAGACCTGAACTAGGTCAAACACGAAACAGCTGTACGAAGGATGTACTACCATGAACGATACCCTACTTGCGTTACTCGCTTTTTCACCCATAGTGGTCGCTGCGATTTTGCTGGTCGGCCTTAACTGGCCAGCCAAACGCGCTATGCCTGTGGCCTTTTTACTCACTGTCGGCATCGCCATATTCTTCTGGGATATGTCTGCCAACCGGGTTTTCGCTTCCACCCTGCAAGGACTCGCTATTACCGTCGCGGTACTCTGGATCGTCTTCGGTGCCATATTCCTGCTTAACACCCTTAAGCACACCGGGGCAATAGCTACTATCAGAAGTGGCTTTACCGATATATCAACCGATAGACGCGTACAGGCCATCATCATCGCCTGGTGTTTCGGTTCATTTATCGAAGGAGCCTCTGGTTTCGGTACACCTGCTGCTATCGCTGCCCCTCTTTTGGTTGCAATCGGTTTCCCGGCGCTTGCCGCAGTTGTTATGGGTATGATGATACAGTCTACGCCGGTATCCTTCGGTGCCGTCGGTACTCCTATTATCGTGGGTGTTAACAAGGGCCTGGATACACACAATATTACCGAGACCTTAGTCGCCAATGGTTCTAACTGGGATATCTACCTTCAGCAAATCACCACTAACGTCGCTCTAATCCATGCCACTGTCGGTACATTGATGCCAGTCTTGATGGCTGTGATGCTGACCCGCTTCTTTGGTAAGAACAAGAGCTGGAAAGAAGGCCTGGAAATACTGCCGTTCGCCATCTTTGCCGGTCTGGCGTTCACCATCCCTTACGCACTAACAGGCGTGTTCCTTGGTCCTGAGTTCCCATCACTAATCGGCGGCCTGGTTGGTCTGGCTATCGTAGTGACCGCAGCCAAGAAAGGCTTCTTGGTACCGAAAAATCACTGGGATTTTGAAAGTGAAGACAAGTGGCCGACTGAGTGGTTAGGTTCGCTGAAGATGGATCTGACCGAGAGCGAGAAGAAGCCAATGAACATGGCTCTTGCATGGGCCCCATATGTTCTGCTGGCTGTGGTACTGGTTGCCAGCCGTGTAAGTGTTGATTTCAAGAACTTCCTGAAAAGTGTCAGCCTGTCGTTTGGTGACATCCTAGGTGAAGCCGGGATCAGTGCTGCGATTCAGCCACTGTATCTGCCGGGCGGTATCCTGGTGTTCGTTGCCCTGCTTGCTGTACTACTTCAATCTCGCCAAGTATCACCGCTGGTAAAAGCCTTCGGTGAATCAAGCAAGACACTAATCGGTGCAGGCTTTGTACTGATATTCACCATCCCTATGGTACGAATCTTCATCAACTCAGGCGTTAACGCCGCAGACCTTGCAAGTATGCCGGTGACAACAGCAAACTTTGCCTCAGGCCTGGTTGGTGAGTTCTTCCCAGCCCTAAGTGCGACAATCGGTGCCCTGGGTGCCTTCATCGCTGGCTCGAACACAGTATCAAACATGATGTTCAGCCAGTTCCAGTTTGAAGTTGCACAAACGCTGACTATCTCGAGTGCCGCCGTTGTTGCCCTACAGGCAGTCGGTGCTGCAGCAGGTAACATGATTGCTATCCACAACGTGGTCGCCGCATCAGCAACTGTTGGCCTACTTGGCCGCGAGGGTGCGACTTTACGTAAAACAGTTATCCCAACGTTCTACTACCTCATCGTAACAGGTGTGATTGGTCTAACTATCGTCTACGGTTTCCACATTACCGATGCCTTGATGAGCTAACTCTGCAACACAACAAGTACACGGAAAGTCACTAACGACGAGCAACACAGCTATTCCATTCGGCCCCAGTGAACAAGAGTCACTTCCCAGAGCAGTTTTACTGGACCGGATGGAATAGCTTACCTGCCTTCAAGGAGTTCAAGATGCGAATCTACCCTGCCAAGCCGGAAAAAGTCTATTTCTACGCAACTTGCCTGGTCGACATGTTCGATCCGGAAGCCGGTCTTGATGCCATTACGCTGTTAGAGCAGCAGGGGATCGAGGTCATTTTCAAAGAGAAGCAAACTTGCTGCGGCCAGCCAGCCTATAGCTCCGGCTACGACGGTGAAGCCAAGCAAGTCGCCCTCAGCCAGATGGCACTGTTTGAAGAGCAATGGCCGGTTATCGTTCTCTCCGGTTCCTGCGGCGGAATGATGCACCACCACTATCGTCGTCTATTCAAAGAAGATGAGAAACAACAGCAGGTCGATATCTTTTGTGACCGTGTTTTCGAACTCACCGAGTTCCTGGTCAATGTTTGCCGTATCAAGCTTAACGACCGCGGCGAATCAACTTCTGTCGTTATGCACACCTCCTGCGCCGCTCGTCGCGAAATGAATGTCCATGTTACGGCCACCCAGCTACTCAACCAGCTAGAAAATGTCGAGCTTCGTGAACAAGACTACGAAAGCGAGTGCTGCGGCTTTGGCGGTACCTTTGCCGTTCGCCACCCTAATATCAGCCAAGCTATGGTAGAAGATAAAACCCATCACCTGTCGAATACCCAAGCAGACGAACTGGTGAGCGCCGACTGGGGCTGCCTGCTGAATATCAACGGGGCACTGGACTACCAAGGCAAGTCAATGCGCGGCCGCCACCTTGCCAGTTTCCTGCTGGAAAGAACAGGAGGAAAGTAAGCATGAAACATGAAAACGCCCAAGGGCCAGAATTCTTTCACCCGCAAGCCAAAACGGCTTTGGCTGACCAACAGCTACGACAGAATTTCCGCGGTGCGATGGATTACCTCCGGGACAAACGAAAAACGGCTTTTGCTGATACCAATGAAGAACACAATATTCGCGACCTTTCTGAAGCTATCCGCCAGCGCTGTCTGAGTAAACTACCCGATTTGCTGGAACAGCTTGAAACCAACTGCCAGAAGAACGGAATTCAGGTCCACTGGGCAGAAAATGCCGACGAGGCCAATAGCATTATTGCCGATATTGCCCAGTCCCATAACGCCAAAACGATCGTCAAGGGCAAGTCGATGGTCAGCGAGGAAATTGAACTAAATCACGAGATGGAAAAACTCGGCATTGAATGCCTTGAGAGCGATATGGGCGAGTACATTGTCCAGCTTGACGGCGACAAGCCTTCTCACATCATCATGCCGGCGATTCACAAGAACAAACAGGAAGTGAGTGATACCTTCGAGCATAATCTCGATAATTTCACTCCGACCATAGACGTCGATGAGTTGATTCAGACTGGTCGAAGCAGACTACGTCAGAAGTTCCACGACGCCGATATCGGCCTGTCAGGGGTTAACTTTGCTGTCGCCGAAACAGGCACACTGTGTCTGGTAGAAAACGAAGGCAACGGCAGAATGTGTACTACTGTGCCTGACGTCCATATTGCCATAACCGGCATCGAGAAGGTGGTGGAATTCTTGTCTGACGTTCCACCGCTATACAGCGCCCTGACGCGCTCAGCTACCGGCCAGGCTATCTCAACCTATTTCAATATGATCACTTCCCCGCGCCGCGAAGGTGAGCTGGACGGGCCGCAAGAGGTCCATCTCGTCCTGCTCGATAACGGACGTTCACAAGCTTATCGCGACGAGGAAATGCGCAAAACCCTGCAATGTATCCGCTGCGGGGCATGTATGAACCACTGCCCGGTTTATACCCGTATTGGTGGCCACGCCTACGGCACTGTTTATCCGGGGCCTATCGGTAAAATCATCTCACCGCATATGATGGGACTGGATAAAACTAAAGATCTGGTTACAGCTTCGAGCCTGTGTGGTGCCTGTGGCGAGGTGTGCCCGGTAAGGATCCCTATCCCCGATCTCCTGCAGCGACTGCGCCATGAAGCCAAGAATCCACCGAACGAGGGAGCCCAAGCCATTAACGGTCAGGAAGCCGCTGCCAACAAAGCTGAAAAGCTGGCCATGAAGGGATTTGCCTATGCAGCTACTCATCCTTCGCTTTATCACACGGGAACATTGGCAGCAACAAAGCTCAAGGCCCTGATGCCAAGCAAGCTGGGGGCATGGACCCAATGTCGGACCGCACCTAAGCCTGCGGACAAAACCTTGCACCAACTGCTTAAGTCACGCAAGTAAGGAGAGAACAATGAGCACAGCACGACAGTCAATTATGTCTCGCCTTCGTAACGCAGGTGCAATACCCAAAAGCTCTGAGGGGCACACTTATCACCCTTGGGCTGCAACATCGGAAAAAGAGCTCGAGCAGCGATTTATCGACTGCATCACGGCCAGTCACGCCGATGTTATTCGTGCGAATAGCGAACAACTAGAAGAAGTTCTTACCCTGTTAGTAGAAGACAAACAGCTCCACCGCATCGCTCTGGGAACGGGTGGCGAATTTCAGTCTGCAATTGATGAAGCCACAAAGCAGGTGGAACAAGTTCCTTTTGAGCGTGATGTTAGTCAGTGGAAAACTGAACTATTCGAAAATATTGACGCCGGGATCACCCACTGTCTGGCCGGGATTGCCGATACAGGCACGCTGGTTCTATGGCCAGATAGCCAGGAGCCACGCACCCTGTCCTTAGTTCCACCAACACACATCGCGCTTATCAAGCGCTCAACACTGGTAAGCAACTTTGCCGAACTGATGAACAGGCAGGCTTGGCATATCGGCATGCCAACCAATGCCATTTTAGTCTCCGGGCCATCTAAAACAGCAGATATTCAGCAGACACTGGCCTACGGTGCTCACGGACCGAAAGAGCTGATCGTTGTACTGATTGAAGACTGACTAAATTAAGCATATCCAACTAACTATAATGCGCTCTCTCCCTGTCTTGAGCGCATTATTTTTGGGTACAGACACCGTCATTGCCAACTTTATCACTCTCGCTTTATAACTCATTCAAATCCTATACATTTCCCGCCTTTAGAAATAACACCAGCCTGACATGTGCAAAATTCTGCTTTTTACAATGAGGTCATAATTCAACCAGCAAAACACCAGCAAGATACATGAAAGCACTTGTTCTACTGACTGCCATCAGCCTTATTTCCGCGCCCACTTGGGGCGATGAAGAAAATGAAGAACTTGACGAGTCGTCTATCGTCGAGTCGTCTGTCGTTGAGTCGCCGTGGAGCGGTAACGCCAAGCTCGGGTTTATCTTCAGCAAAACCAATGAAACCTCAATGTCGACCAACTCTGGCGCCAGCATTATCTACGACAAGGATGAATGGCAACAGAAGGGCGAGTTTTCCACCTACTACACCAAAGGAAACGAAGACAACGACGGAACCAATAAATACAATCTTAGCTACGGCATGAAACACTTAATTAATGATGCCTGGTTTGTCTACACCAACAGTAAGTACGAGCACGATCTCTATGCGACCTACCGTAAGCAGTTGACTATTGCTACCGGTTTCGGTGCGACCCTCATTGACGAAGAAGATAAGACACTCAACATTGGTGCCGGTCCGGGTTATCGTTTTTCACAACGACAAGATTTCGATCCTGATTTACCCGGCAAGAAAGAAGACGAGGTCATTGCCAACGCCTTCCTTGAGGGAAGTTCAAAGCTCAATGACCGATTCGAACTCGGTGGTGAAGTCCGCGTCGACTATGGTGAAGAGAATACGACAACCAACATCAAAGGCTATCTCAAGAATCAGCTCATGGCGCAGGTGTCATTGCTGCTTGATACCGAATATATCAACAACTCTAACGTTGCGGCCGACAGCAGCAACAGTGAAATTTACAGCACCATCAGTTTGAGCTACGACTTTTAATCAGTTTGACGCTTGGCATAAGCGTCAAACTGACTGAATAGTTAACCGTATACCACCTTCGGTAGCCAAGTTGCCAGAGAAGGCCAGTACGCCAGCATCCCAATCACCAGCAGCTGAATCACGATAAAAGGAATAACGCCCCGGTATATTTGTTGGGTCGAAATAGTATCTGGGGCAACCCCACGTAAATAGAACAGCGAAAAGCCAAACGGCGGGGTCAGAAACGATGTCTGCAAATTCAGGGCAATCATGATCCCCAACCAGACAGGATCCAGATCCATACTCAGCAATATTGGCGCAACAATGGGGATCACCACAAAGGTGATCTCAATGAAATCGAGAAAGAACCCTAGCAGAAACATCACCAACATCACTAGCAAGACAGCACCGAACACCCCACCCGGCAGATCAGTCAAAAACTCCCTTACCAAGTCATCGCCGCCAAACCCTCGGAACACCAGTGAAAAGACCGACGCACCAATCAGGATCATAAAGACCATCGCGGTCACTTCAGTTGTACTGTGCATGACATCACGCAAAATCTGAATACTGAAAGTCCGTTTAACCCAGGCCAGAATAATTGCCCCTACCGAACCGACCGACGCCGCTTCTGTTGGCGTCGCAATGCCCGCCAGAATAGATCCCAATACTAAAATGATCAGCAAAATAGGCGGGAACAACACGGTAAGCACCTGCATCCACAGCTCTTTGCTAACCTTGCGTTCATCAGCTGGAATTGGCGGTACTTTCTCAGGAGCCACCACTGCTATCGCTATCAAATAGATGCAATACAATCCCACCAGAATAAGTCCGGGGATCAATGCCCCCAGAAACAGATCGCCTACCGTAATACTATCCGGAGCAAAGATCCCCTGATCAAGCTGTGCCTGCTGATAGGATGACGAAATAACATCACCAAGCAGCACCAGCACGATTGACGGTGGGATGATCTGACCTAGTGTCCCTGACGCACAAATAGTGCCCGTCGCCACTTCCGCCGAATAACCGCGTCGCATCATGGTCGGCAAGGAAAGCAGCCCCATAGTCACCACGGTAGCCCCGACGATCCCGGTACTGGCGGCCAGCAACATACCGACAAGAGTCACTGATAACCCAAGCCCACCAGCCAAACCACCAAACACCTGCCCCATGGTATCCAGCAGCTCTTCAGCAATTTTCGACTTCTCGAGCATAACCCCCATAAAAATAAACAAGGGTATGGCGATAAGCAGCTCATTGGACAATATGCCCTGGATTCGATTGGGGATCGCTTCTAGAAATACAGGATCAAATGTTTCGGTAAAATAGCCGATGACGGCAAAGATCAATGCCGATCCCGCCAATGAAAAGGCAACCGGGTAACCAGCCAGCAGCACAATGAAGACGAAAATAAACAAGAACAGCGGTAATAATTCAATCATAATCCGTGCTCCTCGACATGTTCATCTAAGGCAGCGACGGCTGATTCATAACCACTGAGTACCAGGATACATTTCAAAGTTTCCGCCAGCCCCTGTAAGATCATCAGCGCTGGCATCAGCAGTATTGATGTCTTGAAGATGTACCGGGCATCGATTCCCCCAGCCTCCTGGGAGCCTTCAAGCATTTGCCATGAAAAGAGGACATACTCCCAGGAGATATAAAAAATGAAACCACAGGTAGGCAGCATCAAAATAAGGAAGCCAAGCAAATCAACCCAGGCTTTTTTTCTGGCCGATGACGGTCGATAGAAGATATCAACCCTGACATGGGCACCTTTTAATAAGGCATAGGCCGCGCCCAGCATAATCACGTAATTATGGAAGTAAGTGATCGACTCTTGTAGAAAAACAGAGCCAATGTTGAAAATGTAGCGCATCACGACCACAACAAAGGTAATAATCACGATGGCGAGAACAAACCATGACACGATACGCCCGGTTAAATCGGTAAAACGATTAATACCCCGAACCATACCAATCAAGAAAGGAGAAGGTGTATCCATACAACACTCACCGAGTTATCTAATTTTCAAGTATTTCAATGCCGGAAGACCAGATGGATTTGTTCGCAAATGGTTCGAAAGCCATCATCTGCAAAGCAAGTCCATCCGGCACTGATATCCGTGTTACTTTCTTACTTAGGATTTCTTGAATTGAGATAGGACTGCTCCGAAATCTCATGCCAGTCAACCGCTTGCTCACGGAAGGTCTTATAAGACTCGTAGACTTTCTTGCTCATCGGATCTTTCTTCGCTTCTTCTGCGACCACCTGCTCAGAAAGGCTCTTCAGCTGCTCCAGTACCTCGGTCGGATACGGACGTAAATCGACCTTATGCTCCTTAATCAAACGTTCCAATGCCGCATTGTTACGGGCCGTGTATTCCGCCAGCATATTGGCATTGGCCACGCGGGTCGCATTCAGCACAATGGACTGCAGATCTTTTGGCAGTTTGTCGAAGGATTTTTTGTTAATTAGCGCTTCCAGTGTTGTACCTGGCTCATGCCAACCCGGGTAGTAATAAAACTTGGCTGCTTTATGCAGGCCGAAAGCCATATCGTTGTATGGGCCAACCCACTCTGTCGCATCAATTGCTCCAGACTGCAGCGCCGGGAAGATCTCACCGCCTGGTAACAAAACCGGGGTTCCGCCCGCACGCTTGAGCACTTCGCCACCCAGACCCGGTATCCGCATTTTCAGACCTTTAAGATCTGCCAGCGAATTAATCTCTTTGTTAAACCAACCGCCCATTTGTACGCCGGTATTTCCGCCTGGCATTGGAATGATGCCAAATGGTGCATAGGCTTCCTGCCACAGTGCCAAACCACCACCACTGTATATCCAACTATTCATTTCCTGTGCAGTCAGGCCAAAAGGAACAGCCGCAAAAAATTGCCCTGCAGGCACCTTTCCTTTCCAGTAATAGCCAGCACCATGGCCCATCTCGGCGGTACCTCTCGATACCGCATCGAATACTTCAAGTGCGCCTACCAGTTCCTTGGCACCGTAAACTTTGACTTGAATTCGACCGTCACTCATTTCGCCAATCAGCTTGGCTAGGTCATTGGCGCCAGTACCCAGTCCCGGAAAATTTTTCGGCCACGTCGTCACCATTTTCCATTTATATTCAGCTTTGGCGGCATTGGCAAAAAAAGGGGTAAAAAGTGCAGCGGCTACGGTGACCGAAATGGCCAGCTTTCTGACGACATCCTTGAAATACATCATCCTCTCCTTCGTATAGTTGTTATTGTTGTTACAAATCAGTAGTCACAACCCTGTTGTTATGATTTTGTTAACCAACTTTTACTATAGATTCATATCGAGGAGGCCGTTATAAATTATTGATAAATTTGAACGCGCTCATAAAACAGCCGTAAACTCGCCGTTGATACACTAGGTATAAATGCGCTTAAAAGAGTTGTAAAGGAAGGTTAATATGAAAAGGAAATCACGAATAAGTTTGATTAATTGACCCTCAGGCCACTCAATAAGTGTAAGACATAAGTTGTATTGCGCAAAGGCAAGCCTAAGTCTAACCTACTAGATAGTCTGGTTAGCAATATCATGCAGAATTCAAGGAAGGGTGCCTGTTATGTCAACTGAATTAACGAGAGAAGCTAAGGTAGTAAGCGAAAATAGTCACGCAATTCACTTCGCCGGTACATGCAAACACTGTGGAAACGCGACACTAATACATATTATTGAGCTAAATCTCCGGTCATGCGCTTTCTGCCACCAATCGACACCTGAAGTACCAAACCACTTTAACCCGGCCGAACTAAGCCATAAACATGAGTTCAAGAAAGAAGATCACGTTAGTAAAGCTTGATCCGCACCACTTTCATCACTTCAATATCGAAACCAGCAACGACTTCAACCGCCGGATAGTAAGTCATATTGACCTTGGCTCCTTTCAGGCTTTTGTATTTTTTCTTTCGCTTAAATTTAAACGGTGCGTCGCAGCCTTCAATCATTAGTGTATGTTGTATCCAATCTCCATCTTCACGCTGAGTATGGGATAGCACTTTAACCCCTTCGGAGTGAACAAGGCTTTCATGATTGTGCAGTAATTTATCAACGGGCGACTTCGTGGTTTATCTCTATAACGCGTAATAGAGAAATGCTAAATGAATTCACAGCCGCAAGCAATGATTCAAGCTCTCGATGGCTATTTGATAATGGCTTTAATACAGTCGCTTATATAGCTTTTAACGTGAATAATAATACGACTAACCTCCATTCAGTATCATTTATAAGACAGAATCACTCAAACCATCGCACTACTATTAATGTGTCCTTAGGTCTTATACCGCGACAGGATTATCCTGACTAAGCGGGTTATTTTGAGTTCGAGTTTCATTGCTGAAAACAACAACAGAGAGCCAATGCTCTCTGTTGTTGTTTATTCTAGAGGACTAGCGTTAGAACGACAGGAAGATGCCTGCTAGCGTTGCGCTCATCAAGTTTGACAGGGTGGCAGCAAATATCGCTTTAAGACCAAGTCGTGCAATGTCCGGACGACGGCTTGGTACTACCCCACCCAATCCACCCATCATCATGGCAATCGATGTCAGATTGGCAAAACCACACAAAGCAAAAGTCACGATCGCCTGAGAGTGGTCGCTCAACTGGTCTTTCACGATCATCAGGTCTGCAAATGCAACAAACTCATTCACTGCGATCTTTTTGCCGATCAGACTTGCTGCTACTGTTGCTTCTGACCAAGGCACACCAATTAACCAGGCAACCGGTGCAAATAAATAACCGAACAGTAATTCCAGACTGAGGTTGTCGATGCCAATCCAACTGCCAACATGACCAAGACCACCGTTAAGCAGCGCGATCAAACTGATAATTGCCAGCAAACTTGCACCGACCGCCATCGCAATTTGCAAGCCGCTCAAGGCACCTTGCGAAGCCGCATCGATAATGTTTACCGGTGCCGTCTCATCGGCCTCGTCAACCTGCGGCTCGTCACTCAAGTTTTCCGTTTGCGGCACCAGAATTTTCGCCATCATCAGACCTGCAGGCGCAGACATGAAACTTGCGGCAATCAGGTAGCTAATTTCAACACCCAGTCCGGCATAACCAACCAAAGTGCCACCAGCCACCGATGCAAGCCCCCCTACCATGACGGCAAAGAGCTCAGAGCGGCTCATTTTGGCAAGGTATGGACGAACAACCAATGGTGCTTCTACGGAGCCAACAAAAATATTGGCCGTTGCCGACATTGATTCGGTACGGCTGGTACCCAGAATGCGTTGCAGACCGCCGCCCAGACAACGGATCACCCAGCCCATGATACCAAGGTAATAGAACACAGAGATGAGTGCAGAAAAGAATACAATGGTCGGCAGCACATTCACCGCAAAAATAAAGCCGATTTTGAACTTGGCCAAATCTCCAAACAAGAACTCAGAGCCAATGCGACCATAGTCAATTACACCGGAGACAGCATTAGAGACAGCGTTCAGTACTTCACGTCCTACAGGGACATACAGAATGAAGCCAGCAAACAAGATTTGGATTGCAAACGCACCACCTACAGCGCGCCAGCTTATCGCACGGCGATTTTCAGAAAAAAGTATAGCAACCGCAAATAGCGAAATAATGCCTAAGATGCCGACCAAATGGTTCACGGTCATTCTCCAATATTAGTGTTTTAGTAAACGATTGCGGCGGCATTGTAGGGATTAAAAAAACTGTGACAAGGATCAAATTGTTAAGCAGTTTTACAGTAAAGAAACACATCTAGAAAAAGTTGCTGGCTTTATCGACAAAGCAAACGAAATCGGCCGATTGGTTCCATATGCGGATACTATTGTCACAGCAGATGACAATCTCCCAACCCTATAGCCACAAATATTGTAAGACTTTCTTCCCTGCTTTTGGATACATCTTCTACACTTTTCACTGCGGCGCTCATTATCAAGCTGCCATCAACTCGTTGGCACAGGTGTATTCTGAGAGGTATTCCATGAACAGCCATAAAATACTAATCCTATTTGTCATTGTGTTTGGACTGGTTGGTTGCGAGCAAGCATCAAAAGGCTTTAGCCTTCCGATCGGCGATCCGGCACAAGGTGAAGAAGTCTTTTTGAGTATGCAGTGCCTGAGCTGCCATGAGATGGAGGGCTACGAACGACCTGAAAGCGGAGAAGACAAGCTGTCGGTAACCCTTGGCGGAAAAGTGGCGACCCTGAAAACCTACGCAGAGCTTGTCACCTCAGTTATCAACCCTTCGCACCAGCTTGCTGAAGGTTATGAGCTATCAGATATCCAGCATGAAGGGGAATCTGTTATGCCTGTCTATAACAGCGTATTAACGGTTGAGCAGCTTATCAACCTCATCACTTTCCTAGAGTCGCGTTATGAGCTAGAGCCATATACACGCACTGAGTACATAATATATCGTTAATAACTCAGAACAGACCGCGATCCCAAACGGCGGGCTCGCCGATACGGGCCCGGACAAAGTCTATGAACACCTTTACCTTGGCCGGTAAATACTTGTGGCGCGGGTAAACAGCATACAAGGGCATCTGCTGATTGAGCTGCCAATCTGGCATCAAGCGGATCAGCCGCCCTTCCCTGAGTTCATTCTTTAGCAGATAAGTCGCCAGATAACCAATGCCGTGCCCAGCCAAGGTTGCATCCCGGATGGCATCGGCCGAGTCGACACGATAGTTACCTTTGACCTTCACCTGCAAATCATCCTGTTCATTGCAGAACCGCCACGTCGTATCTTTACGTTCTCGACTGAAGTAGGTAATACAGTTGTGCTGTTTCAGATCCTCCGGATGGTAAGGTACGCCATGCTTGGCCAGGTAGTCCGGGCTGGCAGCCAGGACAAACTTGCAGTCTGTAAGATGTCTCGCGACAAAGCCTTCCGGCGGTGATGACATGATCCCTATCCACAGATCCAGTTGTTCCGAAATCAGATCGACCCGATGATCAAACAGGCTCATTTCCAGATCTAGCAGGGGATACTGCTCGTGAAACTCGGAAATGTAGGGACCAATATGGTTAAGGGCAAAGGACTGTGCAATACCGACACGAAGTGCGCCATGCAGGGTATCAGTATCTTGTACCAACCCACTTTCTGCCTCATTGATCTCGTCAACAATATTGGCACAGTGAGTAGCAAACTGCCGGCCAGCTTCTGTCAATGCAAAAGAGCGTGTTGTTCGCTGAACCAGTTGTACCCCCAGCCGCTGTTCAAGCTGCTGCACCAACTTGCTGACCTGTGTTCTGGATATATCGAGTATCTGCGCGGCACGGGTAAAACTTTGCTGTTTTGTCAGGGCATTGAATACAACCATCTGCTGGGCTTTTTTTAGCATGTAAACCTTCAAGAACTCGATTCGCGCAACAACCCGCCACGCACAAAAACAAAAGACCTGTCAGTGACAGGCCTTTAGATAAGATGTGTACCACATATCACGTGGTACATTTAAGTATTGTATTCCAGCTTACATCTTAAAGAAAGAAAGCTGCTGCTTTTGCTTCTCGGCAAGCTGGGACAGCTCGTTACTTGCAGAAAATTCCGGCGACATTCTGATTAATGATTTCAGACATATTGGTGACATTACGGTTAATGTCTTGCGTCACCTGGGACTGCTGCTCGGCAGCTGTCGCTACCTGGGTATTCATATCACTGATCTGTACGACTGATTCCGTAATTCCCATCAAAGCCTGGTTAGCTCGACTCGTCAGTTCCTGATTACGCTCAAGCATCTCAAGGCTCATCTGCATACTGTCATTGGCATTGTTAGACTGTGACTGCAGCTCTTCGATAATGGCCTGAATTTCCTGAGTTGAATCTTGGGTACGAGCCGCAAGCATACGTACCTCATCAGCAACTACCGCAAAACCACGACCTGATTCACCAGCACGAGCAGCTTCAATGGCAGCATTCAACGCCAGCAAGTTTGTCTGTTCGGAGATACCGCGGATCACTTCGATCACTTTGCTGATCTGCTCTGACTGCTCCTGCAGGCGTGTAACAACACCAGCGGCATCAGACAAAGTTTGGTTCATCTGTTCACTGGCCGCATTGCTCTGCTCAAAGATCTCCAGCCCTTCACGAGCCAGCTCATCGGTCTGCTTGGCTGTTGAGTCTGCCGCCGTGGCATTGTCGCTTACGTTTTCTGCAGTGCTCGATAGCTCATTAACGGCTGAGGCAACCTGGTCAATTTCATTCAGTTCAGACTGCGCATTCGCTTCAGACTGGGTCATCACGGCAGCAAGTTCAGTCGAGGCTGACGCCACATCCTCACTAATGCGTACAAGGGCATCAACGGTTTTATGGAGCTGCTCTACCGTTGTATTTACGTCGGCACTGAGTCGTGCAACCTCATTGTCACCGTCCTGCTCGGCATGGACACGCAAGTTACCGCTCGCAACTTCGCGCATAACGGCCTGCAGCTTCACAATCGGGTTTACAATCAGCCCCGACAACCACCATGCAACAGCAAAAACGACGACGAAAACAAATAGAATTGCCATTGAAGCCGTCGACATCAACACTTTATTGTTCTCGGCACTCTGCGCCATACTCTTCGACGAAAACCTATTCACGCTTTCTGATAGCTGATTGATCGAACCGACCATCGTATTACCTACCTGACGATATTGTGCAATGAATGCCTCAAATTCTGATTCACTCACTTCACCGCGATCGTGGCGGGTAAGCACATCAACGGCGCGTGTTGAGTAATTAATGTAGTCATTGATAGCACTGCGAACAGTTTGAGACTCAGCTTTAAACTCAGGTACCAGTTCTAGCAACTGCAAGTCACTAGTAACATCCCTAGATGTTGTTTTTAACTCGTCAAGAAACGAACTACGGCGTTTGGCATCATAAATGGAATACACCGCACTAATACGCAATGGGTAAATACGATCATCAATGCTGGCAATCGTATCTTTATAATCAACAAGATTTTCAGTGTTGGTTGAGATTATTTGCTGTTCAGTTTCTAACTTAGTTTTTGTTGTTAGCAAAGACACCAACAGAACAACTACCATTAACATTACAGGCAACAATACCTGATATCTAATTGATATATTTTTTAATGAAAATTGCATTACAGCCTCAAAGACATAAAGATTGAGATATGCATCCGTGCACAAAATAATGGCGGCATTATCACCCTAAAACCCTCAAAAAGATAGAGCCACGTCACAAAAAACAATAAAACCAATGCAACCATGCGCACGCAATTTGATGTTTCCATTAAATAATCGTATGGAAGCGTGGTAAACAAAAACCTCTCGTTATTTCTTAGATATCTACTTAAGCATTTATGACTACCGTCATAGAGTGTTCAAACTTTTGAAACATGATTGTCATATTACTCTCCTAATCTTTGCTTCGTTCATTCAAACCTATTGGCAATAAGGCCAAGCTTTTTAAGGATTAGGAAAATGAAAACACAGGTTATTGGTGCACTAGCCCTAGCAGGTTCAATGGTAGTCAACACTGCGGTAGCAAATGAGACTGTTTCTGTTGTAGGCTCAAGCTCCGTATCACCAATCATGGAAGTACTTGGTGAAACCTATGCAAAATCCAATGATGTCACCATCGAGGTTCAGGGCCCAGGCTCTTCTGCCGGTGTTCGAGCAGCACACGATGGTTCTTCTGACCTAGGCATGAGTTCTCGCAACCTTAAGTCTTCTGAAAAAGCAGACAATATCAAAGAAGTGGTTATTGCCCGTGACGGCATTGCTGTTGTCGTTCATAACAACAACCCAGTCTCTGACCTGTCAAAAGAAGAAGTCTCTAAAATCTACAAAGGTGAGATCACTAACTGGAACCAGGTTGGCGGCGAAAATAAGCCAATCGTCGTTGCTACTCGTGACACAGCCTCAGGCACTCGTGGTGCTTTTGAAGACATCATGAAACTGAAGAAGAAAATTAACGGTATCAAAGTTTCAGCTATTTCTCAGCGTGCGCAGGTTGCCAGCGGCAACGGCCAGCTAAAAACAATCGTAGCTAACAACCCGTTTGCTATCGGTTACATCTCTCTTGGTTCAGTTGACGGCTCGGTTAAGCCACTGGCTATCGACCACCACAAGCCTTCTGTTGAAGCAATCAAATCAGGTGAATACGGCGTACAGCGTCCATTCCTGGTTGTTTATAAAGATGGCCGTCCATCTAAAGCAGCACTGGACTTCCTGACTTGGGTCAAAAGCGCCGATGCTCAGAAAATCGTTGCTGATAAAGGTTTCATCTCTGTTAAGTAACAACTGAACACAACTTTCCCGGTCAGCGTCTTCGTGACGGTGGCCGGTCTTTATTGATTCCTCGGTATTTGAATAAGCCCTTTGCTTAATCAATATCTGGAGTAAACATGATGACCATCGCAAATAATATAGAAAATCCAACTAAAGGATCTTCGCTAAAAGCCAAAGACAAAATCGATTGGCGCGAAATATTCTTTAAGTACTTGTTTTTGGGCAGTGCCGCACTAGGTATTTTATCTCTCATTACTATTGGCTACTTTATCTTCCGTGAAGGTTACGCCGCATTTGAGCACTCAGGCATTACAGGAATCGTGTTAGGTACCGACTGGCTGCCACCGGCTCTTTACGGTATCGCACCGATGATCGTCGCCTCTATCGTATCGACTGCGGGTGCGGTCGTGCTAGGTGTTCCAATTGGTGTTCTTACCGCTATTTTCATTGCCGAGGTTGCACCTAAGCGCCTGGCAGACATAATCCGCCCGATGATTGAACTCCTGGCTGGTATCCCTTCGGTGGTATACGGTTTCTTTGGTCTGGTTATCATCGTGCCGCTCATTCAGGATATCTTCCAGGTGCCTGCAGGTAACACAGTACTGGCCGGTATCATTGTTCTGGCCGTCATGATTCTGCCAACCGTTATTACAGTATCCGAAACCTCGATTCGAGCTGTACCCCGTACATACAAAGAAGGCTCTTTGGCACTGGGGGCATCTCATATGTTTACTATTTTCAAACTCCTCGTGCCTGCCGCTCGTTCAGGCATCATGACCGGTGTCATTCTGGGGGTTGCCCGTGCACTCGGCGAAACCATGGCCATTATCATGGTTATGGGTAACTCGCCAGCTATGCCAGAAGGGTTACTTGACTCAGCGCGTACATTGACAGCCAACATCGCCATCGAAATGTCTTACGCAACCGGTATTCACGCAAGTGCACTATACGCTACAGGTATTGTCTTGCTGGTCTTCATCATGATGCTTAATGCCGCGCTTCTTTATCTAAACCGTGAGCGTGCGAGGTAATCACTATGTCATTACAATCAACCAATGCTGCCAAGCAGCAGTTTAAAGACAAAATCGCACTGGGTGTTATCTGGCTCTCCGCGTCTATCACCGTCGGTTTCCTGTTGTGGGTTGTCTGGTACATCTTAAGTAATGGTCTGTCACACGTAGACTGGACCTTCATTTCCAGTAACTACACCACAATCGGCCAGGAATCGGGTATCTGGCCAATGATTGTCTCCACCCTATACATGGTTGCCGCATCGATTGCCGTTGCCGCACCACTTGGGATCATGACAGCCATCTACCTGACAGAATATGCCAAGGTCGGCAGCAAACTGGTCAAGGTGATCCGCTTCTGTACCGAGTCACTGGCCGGTATCCCGTCGATTATCTACGGCCTGTTTGGTATGACCTTCTTTGTGGTTGTACTTGGCTTTGGTTACTCGATTCTGTCTGGCGCCCTAACCCTAAGTATTTTGATTCTTCCAGTTATTATCCGTACCACGGAAGAAGCATTAATGGCTGTTCCACAAACCTACCGCGAAGGCTCGTACGGTTTGGGAGCATCCAAGATCTACACCATCTGGAGACTTATTCTGCCAAGCGCGATGCCTGGTATCGTAACTTCCATCATCCTCAGCGTTGGTCGTGTCATCGGTGAATCGGCACCGGTATTCATGACAGCAGGTATGGTAGCCCGTATCCCAGAGAGCATGCTTGACTCTGGCCGTACGCTAACCGTTCACCTTTACAAGCTAACGCAGGAACTCTACACCATTCATGAATGGAACCAGGCGTATGCAACCGCCACCATCCTGATTGTGATTGTTCTTGTGATTAACATGCTGACTAAATTGATTGCTAGCCGATTCAACACTGCGACTTACTAATTTTGAGGAAGAGACCATGAATAAATTCAACATCGAAAACCTAGATCTTTACTACGGCGAAAACCAGGCGCTGAAAAAAATCTGCCTGCCAATCCCAAACCGTCAGGTAACGGCGCTAATAGGTCCGTCAGGTTGCGGTAAGTCTACCCTGCTTCGCTGCCTGAACCGTATGAATGACCTTATTGAAGGCGTCAAGATCCATGGTCAGCTGACCATGGATAACGAAGATGTTTACGGCAACATTGATGTTGCACAACTGCGTATCAAGGTGGGGATGGTATTTCAGAAGCCGAACCCGTTCCCGATGAGCATTTATGAAAACGTTGCCTACGGCCTGCGTGCACAGGGAATCACTGACAAGAAGCGCCTTGATGAAGTCGTCGAAAAATCACTACGTGGTGCGGCACTGTGGGATGAAGTCAAAGACCGCCTGAAGTCACACGCTTTTGGCCTCTCTGGTGGACAGCAGCAACGTCTGTGTATTGCCCGCACAATTGCCATGGAGCCAGAAGTAATCCTGATGGATGAGCCGACCTCGGCACTGGATCCAATTGCAACCAAGAAAATCGAAGACCTGATGGAGTCACTGAAAAAAAACTTCACCATTGTCATTGTTACTCACTCAATGCAGCAGGCAAGACGTATCTCTGACCGAACAGCCTTCTTCCTGATGGGAGAGCTGGTAGAGCATGATGAAACCAATGCACTGTTTAACAGCCCGCGAGATGATCGCACCCGTGGCTACGTTAACGGTGACTTCGGCTAAGCGAGCCAACACAACAACACTTCCTCAGCTCGCAGGCTATGTAAGCGAATAATAAAAGCGATGGTACTTGTTGCCCCCTTCTTGTAAGGGGGCTTTTTTTTTGAATAAATTCACAAAAACTGAACAGAGTCATTCCGGTTAATATTTTCAACCTATACCCAAGCTACCTCAAGATGCTCGTTTCAGCGAGAATTACTTGGCTACTAGGCTAGGCGCCGATTAGAAAATCTAGTGGCTCTAAATTAATAATCGGTAACAACGCATAGAAGCCCCTATCTACTTAAAAGAACTGGAACTCGCCCTTTGGGAGTGAGCCAGCGAGTCCATTTCTGTGTCAAATAGCGTTGAAAGGGGCAACCATTCCTACCGTTATTTTCCTTGAACTGAACACGCTGGTCTCACTCTGAATACTGCATCTTGAGGTAGCTTGGGTATATAATATAGAACAATAAAATAGTAAACGATTGCTTGCTTTATTATAGATATTTTATTTGCATGGGCTTGGGTGCCTATTTATCATCAAACTGAAACAATCCCCCAACTCACATCACTCGCACATGTGAACACTATTTTATATTTCATTTCCGTTTGCTCAGCCATATCAATGTTACTTAATTAAATCATCATATTAACTTGTCATTTTTGGAATATTAAACCTGTTGAGCATCAAGGGATCTTTATGTATCATTCTGCACCTGATTTACAGAACAACAGTTTACAAGATGACAAATTGCAGTTGTATCCATAAAGAAAGAGTCAAACGTACTTTTTGGCAACGATTATTTTATAGTTCGATATTTAGATGCAAAGACTTCGGTAAAATATTTAAAATATGAACAAAGACTCAGTATTAATTAAACGGAATATTAAGTCAAATTCTAGAAACATATTAAAAAACACTAGAGAAAAGTTTTTAAAAAAATATAAAACACAAAGTCTAATCAACCAACATGACGAACTTTCATGTGATAATTTTAAAGACACTGACACTTCCCCCATGTAATAGCTTGCTATTAACAGTCGGTACCTGCCAAGGAAAGGCTCACCAGTTTAAGTACTCAAATCGACATCCCCCTAACATCCCCTTCAATATTTTGACAAACTCCCATATGCTCGGCTTCTGTCAGCATATAATCAATAAACGTACGTACCGTGAGCGACAGGTATTTTCGCGAGGGATAAACCAGCCAACCAAAGCTCATGGATGGCTCGATATCTTCAAATAGCCGCACAAGCATTCCTCTCTCAATATAAAAATCTGCCAGTGGTTCGGGTAACAGAATTATACCGCGATCTTGCAAGCATGCTTCGACTACCAGTGGCACACTATTCATAATCAGTTTACCGGAAACTTCAATCTCTTTATCTTTACCGAGGGGCATCTTGTTATATAGATAACCGTTAGGGTAACGGAACCGGATGAAGTCATGATTCACCATATCTTCAGGTGACTTGGGCATACCTTTAGTAGCGATATAGTTTGGCGTTGCATAATAACCAAAGGAAGCTGACAAGAATGGACGAGCAATCAAGGACGAGTCTTCCAGCTTATCACCAATACGTAAGGCAACATCAATATGATTTTCAATTAGATCCGTTTCTATCGAACTGGTAATAATTTCGACCGTTACCTTCGGATATAAATCCATAAACTTAAATATTGCTCGCCCTATATCAATAACCCCAGGCAACGGCAGAACCTGAACTCGCAAATGCCCAGAAAGTTCGTACGTTGGTGCTGTGACCTCCTGAATACACAGCTCAAAATCGCTAATGAGGGCTTTGGTGCGTTCATAAAAGGTTTCACCGGCTTCGGTTAACTGCATTGAGCGGTTGTGACGGTGAAAGAGTTGAACCTGCAGTTCCTCTTCCAGCGCCTTCACTCGCCGGCAGAGGTTTGACTTCGGCAAGTCAAAGATTTCAGCGGCACGGATCAGGCTTCCTGCATCAACAATTTGATGAAATAGCTTAATATCTTCGGTCTTCATTTCTCACCTGTTTGTTCACAGTCTGCAGTTATTGTAAACCCAATTACCGCTGTTATTTGTTGCAAAAAACAGAACTACTCTTTCCAAAATGTTTGGTTTTTCGCAACCCATTCAAAGGTTATAGTTTTCCGCAAGTTATAACAATAGGAAATACCACCATGAAACCGGCATTACTTAGCCTGCTTGCCGTTATGATGTCAGTCGTACTAACTGGATGTGATGAAGCTGAAAGCGCAATCCAGCAATCAGCCGTTGTCCGCCCCGTCAAGCTCATGACAGTTAACGACAGTACTTCTCAACAGATACGTGTCTTCCCCGCTAAAATCGCAGCCAGCCAACAAGCTGACCTGGCCGCTGTTGATTTCAAACGAAAAGCAGAACTCTATAAGCGCAAGCTGATTTCAAAGGCAGAATTTGACACCGCCAAGGCCACGTTGAAGTCTGCCAAGGCCTCGCTATATTCTGCTCGTGACCAGCTAGCCTATACACGATTGGAAGCACCATTTTCCGGTACCGTTGCCAAGGTTAATCTGGACAACCACCAAATGATCCAGGCGACCCAAATTGTGTTGACGCTACAGGGAAATAAACAGATAGATGTAAAGATCCAGGTTCCTGAGTCACTGTTGCTGACGCTTAAAGATGTTTCATTCGACGATGCATTCCAGCCAACTGTCCGTTTCCATGCTCCTAAGACTCTGGCACTGGAAAAAGGCTTTACGCCTACCCTAACATCGTCTGGCCAGCAAGGAACCTACCCAGTGCAATACAAAGAGCACGCCAGCACGGTTAGCCCGGGCAGCCAGACCTACGAGGTCGTATTTAGTCTGACACCACCAGAGAACCTGAACATTTTGCCAGGAATGAGCGCCGAGCTACTGCTTGATATGTCATCGATAAACACTTCCGGACAGGTCATCACCGTACTTCCGTTAACTGCGATCGTTCGCAGCGACGATACTGGTGAAACCAATGTATGGCGCTACCAGTCTGGAAACAAAACACTTGAACCTGTCGAGGTTACTCTCGGACAAGTACAAGCAAACGGAATTGAAATCCTGTCTGGTCTGAAGTTAGGTGACCAGGTGGTTGCCGTTGGTGCTGCTGCTGTGAAATCCAACATGGAAGTTAAACCTCTTCGCTGGGAACGAGGCGTTTAATTGATGAATGTTGCACACTACAGTATTAGAAACAAAGTCATAAGCTGGATGTTCGTTCTGCTGATGTTAATTGGCGGAGCCGTTTCCTTTACCGGCCTCGGTCAGCTGGAGTTTCCGGAGTTCACCATCAAAAATGCGCTGGTGATCACTCCTTACCCGGGAGCCTCGCCAGAGCAAGTCGAAGAAGAAGTCACGCTACCGCTGGAAGATGCTATCCAGCAAATGCCACAAATCAAACATATCACCTCAATCAACAATGCTGGTCTTTCACAGATCGAAGTCGAGATGAAAGATGAATACGACGCCAGTGCTCTGCCTCAAGTGTGGGATGAACTACGTCGAAAAGTAAACGATGCTGTTGCCGATCTACCTCCGGGGACTCTGCAACCACAGATCATTGATGATTTCTCAGATGTTTTTGGCATCTTGATGAATATTCGTGGTGAAGGGTACAGCTACAGGGAACTGGAGAACTACGCCAACTATCTGCGTCGAGAACTGGTACTGATTGACGGTGTAAAAAAAGTTTCCGTTGTCGGTGCGCCAGAGGAGCAAATCGTTGTCGAGATCAGCCAGCAGAAACTTTCTGCACTTGGCCTTGACCAGAACTACATCTACAGCCAGATCCAAAACCAGAACGTAGTTTCCAATGCCGGTAAAATCCGTATTGGTGACGGACGCATTCGTATCCACCCGACCGGTGAGTTCGATGATGTCAGTGAAATGAACCGTCTGCTGGTCAGCCCGCCAGGGAGTGCCGATCTGGTTTACCTGGGTGATATTGCCACGGTATACAAAACAACAACCGAAACCCCTACCCTGCTTTATCACAACATGGGGCAGGATGCGCTTTCATTGGGCGTTTCGTTTACTACTGGTGTCAACGTTGTCGATGTATCGAAAGCCGTATCGGCCAAGATCACCGAGCTTGAATCACAACTTCCGCTGGGTATGGTGCTCGATACCGTCTACGACCAGGGTGCAGTAGTTGAGTTCTCTGTTACCGGCTTTTTGATTAACCTGGCCGAGTCAGTTGCTATCGTTATCGTTGTATTACTGGTCTTTATGGGCTTGCGCTCAGGCCTGCTAATGGGTGTGGTATTACTGCTGACTATTCTGGGTACCTTCATCATGATGAACGTTCTCGGTATACAGCTGCAAATCATCTCGCTGGGTGCGTTGATTATCGCTCTCGGCATGCTGGTCGATAATGCGATTGTCGTGACCGAAGGGATCCTGATTGGTATCCAGCGAGGACAGACACGCTTCGAGGCTGCAGGTCAAGTAGTCAAGCAAACCCAGTGGCCGTTACTCGGGGCGACGATCATCGCCATTATTGCCTTTGCCCCTATTGGCTTGTCTCAGGATGCGACGGGTGAATTCTGTGCTTCACTGTTTCAGGTATTGCTGATCTCCCTGTTTATCAGCTGGATCACGGCTATCACCATCACTCCCTTTTTCTGTCACCTTCTGTTTAAGGACGGTGAAACCAGTGATGAACCACAAGAGCTGTATCGCGGTTGGTTCTTTAACCTCTACCGTGGCCTGCTAACGGCGGCAATGCGATTCCGTGTCATTACGCTGGCACTTGTTGTGGCGATGCTGGTTGCGGCGGTTATCGGTATGGGTCATGTGAAGAATGTATTCTTCCCGCCATCAAACACACCGATCTTCTTTGTTGATATCTGGCTGCCGGAAGGCACAGATATTCGAGGCACAGAAAAGTTTGTTTCAACTGTTGAACAAGAAATTCTGGGCTACGAGAAAGAAAACAAGGTTGGACTGGTCAACCTTACATCGGTTATCGGCCAGGGTGCCCAGCGTTTTGTTTTGCCTTATGTTCCGGAGAAAGGCTACGATGCCTACGCCCAGCTCATTATTGAAATGGATAGCCTGGAAACACAGAGTGCAAATATGCCTCAGCTGACCGCTCACCTGCGTGAAAGCTACCCAGAAGCCGAGTTCAGGGTGAAACTGCTGGAAAACGGTCCGTCACCGGCGGCTAAAATTGAAGCGCGTTTCTATGGTGAAGACCCTCAGATACTGCGACAGCTTGCCCATCAGGCTGAGCAAATCTTTCTTACCGAGCCAACTGCAGAGAATATCCGCCATAGCTGGCGTAACCAAGTGACGGTTGTTCGCCCTCAGTTGAACCTGGCCCAGTCTCGCGAGGTCGGTATCAGCAAGCAGGACCTGGATACCGCCTTGTTGATCAACTTCAGCGGCAAATCTATCGGTACCTACCGAGAACAGTCGCACCTGATGCCGATCATGGCACGAGCGCCGGAGCAAGAGCGTCTTGATGCTAACAGCTTGCTTAAACTGCAGGTCTGGAGTGGCGAAAACAGTACATTTGTTCCTGTCACGCAGCTGGTTTCTTCTTTCGACACCGAATGGGAAAACCCTATCATCATGCGCCGAGACCGAAAACGTATGCTTACTGTTTTTGCTGATCCTGTACTTGGCAGTGGTGAAACAGCTGATTCAGTCCACCGCAAGATACGCGACAAAGTCGAGGCCATTGAGCTTCCTGATGGGTATTCGTTTGAGTGGGGTGGCGAGTACGAAACCTCGCGCGATGCGCAGGCAAGTATCTTCAGTTCACTGCCACTAGGCTATCTGGCTATGTTCCTGATCACCGTTGTCCTGTTCAACTCGGTCAGACAA
Source organism: Photobacterium proteolyticum (assembly GCF_001939735.1). GTDB lineage: Bacteria > Pseudomonadota > Gammaproteobacteria > Enterobacterales > Vibrionaceae > Photobacterium > Photobacterium proteolyticum. Next base: position 63,404 of record NZ_MJIL01000060.1, on the reverse strand, counting down.
CCTCTGGTGATCTGGTTCAATGTGCCGCTTGCGATTATTGGTATTGCCTCAGGGCTGCTATTACTGGATGCGCCACTCAGCTTCATGGCGATCCTCGGTATGCTCAGCCTTAGCGGTATGATCATCAAAAACGGCATTGTTCTGGTCGACCAAATTAACGCCGAGATCAAATCCGGCAAGTCCCCATACGACGCCGTCTTTGACTCTTCCGTAAGTCGTGTAAGACCGGTAGGTATGGCGGCGATCACCACTATGCTCGGTATGATCCCGCTGCTATTTGACCCTTTCTTTGTGGCAATGGCAGTCACGATCATCTTTGGTCTCGGCTTTGCTACGGTACTGACACTAATCGTCTTGCCAGTTAGCTATACGCTGATTTTCCGTATTCCGACGAAAACCAAACAACCAAGCCAGATTCAGGAGACACCAGTTACTGCCTAAGTAAAGTACGCAATAAAGAGTACTAACTTGTGTGTTCTCTTAACACACACTATTGATACTCGCTATGTTGAACGTTGCCCATAACCCTTACTGATTAATGTAAGTGTTGTGGGCTTTTTTCATCCAATTATTTGACCTACCGCTGACAATATTCCTAAAACGCATTCTATTATAAAAACACTGTTTTCAAAGTGGTCAATATTGACTACTTTTAACGTGTTATAGCGACTAATAATTTCGCAGGGAAATTAAGGTGGAGTTATGCAAAAAGGCAACGAATTCACTCATGCTACATCATGGGTTCGCCTACTCACCAATCAGAAAAACCAGCCAAGGCTAGTCGGTATCCTGCAATCATCCTTATCCCTTGCCAGGCACCTGGTCGGCTGCTGTCAGCTCCATGAGCTTATGTCCTTTTACAAAGCCAGTGATGTAAATCGGCAGCTCATGGCCGACACCATCGCGGCTTCAGGTTGCGATACACTCATCTGCGATCGCCAGCATTATAATGCCCTAATCTACATATTGAGCCTTCGTCAGCAGCCCATGACGGTTATCCTTAATCAGGAAAATTACAAGCCGGACTGGTGTTGGCAGTTCCCCCAGCACCAGTTTTTATGCCAGCAAGACATAATCTGATACTGAATGCCACATTTCGGCAATTTCGGCAGCTGGTGTGATTTACTATTTTATCAATCAGTTAGCAAGAGTGAGCCGTAACATGCGCATACTGATGGTCATTCTGCTGCTCATCACTTCTGTCGTTATGGCAGAGCAACACGATGAACAAGCAGAACAGCTGGCATTGCTCGATAAAGAAATTAGTGCACTCTATCAAGAGTCCCTGACTAAAACCGGATCGGCCAGAAATGTGGTCGAAATGCAGCTCCTCAACAAAAATGATGAACTGCGTGGTGTGATCAAAGGCCTGATTGACAGCCGTACTGATGCAACCGTCCCTATGCTGCTCAAACATGTCAACCAACAAGTCACTTTTATCGCCCAGGCATCAGACTTTCTGGCAGAAAAAATAACAGCAGAGGAAGCGAAGCTCGACGAAGCGACTCAGGAAGAAAAGTTATCCGTACAAAAAGGCCTTGATGATGCCCGCCGCTTCTATACACGGTTGCTGGGTGAACAGTGGGTAAACTATAAATGGCTAGAGCTCCTTGGGGCACCTGATCCCAAAAGCGCCGGCGCCCTCGTTGAAGATATCAGTCACCGACTGGAATTTATGTCGGCCTCACTGGCTTTTAACAGCCAACAGGAGTCATTGCTGTTCAAGCAATTGAAAACGGCCTCTGAAGGCGAAAAACCCTCTGTTCAGCTAGAACACCTTTTAACTCAGCGCAATGTCGCCAGCGATATCGACAACCTGAAGTTTCTCGTCGACCTGGCCAATTCAATGGAGATAGATACCACCCGGTACACCCAGCAGATCTTCGAGGTAACAGGAAACCTGACTGACGACTTGCTAAAACCCAAAGTTCTCTTTTCCCTTTTTTCCAGTTGGGTAAAAAATATCGGCCAGTGGCTAGTCGACAATACTCCTCAGGTGTTGTTCAAGCTTGTTATTTTTGCCTTTATTATTTTTATTTTCAGGATCTTAAAAAATCTGACACGACGAATGGTCACCCGGGCAGTATCCTCACCTAACTTGCGTATGTCCCAGTTAATGCAGGACTTCTTTATCTCGATGAGCGGCAAGGGTGTCTTCATCATCGGCCTGTTAATCGCCCTGTCGCAAATTGGCCTCAACCTCACCCCCATACTGACTGGTTTCGGTGTTGCCGGCGTTATCGTTGGCTTTGCCCTTCAGGATACCCTGTCTAACTTCGCCTCGGGCATGATGTTGTTAATCTACCGCCCTTTTGATGTCGGAGATTTTGTCGAGGCTGGCGGCGTCTCAGGCAAAGTCAGCCACATGAGCCTGGTCAGTACCACTATCAAGACCTTTGACAACCAGATAATGATTGTCCCCAACAGCAAAATTTGGGGAGATACGATTAAAAATGTCACCCACGAGCGCGTACGGCGTGTCGATATGGTATTTGGAATTGGTTATAGTGACAGTGTCGAACACGCAGAACATGTACTAAACGATATCGTTGATGCCCACCCTGCAGTTCTTAAGACTCCTGAAAAAACAATCAAGCTTCACACTCTCAACACTTCATCGATCGACTTTATTGTTCGCCCCTGGGTGAAAACAGAAGACTACTGGGACGTGTATTGGGACATTACCCGAGAGGTAAAAATACGCTTTGACAAAGAAGGTTTGTCCATCCCTTTCCCGCAGCAAGATGTACATCTACATATAGTCAATAAAAAGCAGGACGAATAAACACCCACCACTTATTCACCATCTGGATGATTATTGCAAAATGGAGAGTTATCCTCCTATTTCAAAGGGTAAAAATGACATCCGCCTAACAGAAAACAGGGTTACATTTGGCAAAGTATTATCGATTATTAATTTAGAACCACTAGATCTTCAAATCGGTGCCTAGCCTATAAGCCAAGTAATTCTCGCTGAAACGAGCATCTTGAGGTAGTTTGGGTATAGTTATAAATCTATGGGTACTCACAATTCCAGTGTTCTTTCTAGCCGATACATGTTGCGATGTGTTCACGAAATTGAACTCTTGGTTTATAGTCGAGTCATATCAATAAGAAACGTCGTACAATTGATAATGTAAGCGATTAAACTAATATTCAGGAAGCTTATGTTCGAATGCACGCAGTATAAAAATTAAACTCCGGGAACCATATTATGAGAAAGCGTTTTCTAGCCATTTTAGCCTTACCCGCTATTCTTGCGGCCTGTGCGGCCAACAATAGCAGCAACACACATGTTATCGCCGAATCGGATTTGGCCACCCATAACTGGGTATTAACCAAGGTCGATAACAAAGCGATCGATTTACCGGAGCCATTTAAAGCACCAAACCTTGAGCTGGGCACTGATCTGGCGGCCAACGGCCACTCGGGCTGTAATCGCTACTTCGGCCAGGCAGAGCTGAAGGACGGGAAGCTGCGTGTCGAAAAAATGGGAATGACCATGATGGCCTGCCCGGAACCCGCAATGAAAATGGAACGCATCATGAGCAGCACCCTGACGGAGTGGAGTGATGCCAGCATTACCGGCAATGAACTGACATTGACTAATGCCGACCACACGCTGACATTCAAGCGTACAGAAACACAATAACCCCTGATCTGTCATCAAAGGCAGTCCTCATTAAAGCTGCATTAGTTAGCAGCAAAAAAGAGCGCAAAAGCGCTCTTTTTATTTAGCTATCGCCTACAAACTCCTGTTCTATGAACAACGTTTGTTTATACCGCTTTCGCCTGCCACTGTTCACGCAGTGATTTAGCCGCTGTCACCAAGTTACGTAGCGCAGCCTCTGTTTCTTCCCAATTTCGGGTTTTTAGACCACAGTCCGGATTAATCCACAGTCTTTCTGCAGGAATGAGCATTTCAGCTTTTTCAACCAGCTGGGTAATGTGCTCTACCTCAGGGATATTCGGTGAATGGATATCATACACGCCTGGGCCAATCTCATTCGGGTAGTCAAACTCCTCAAAAGCCTTCAGTAGTTCCATATCAGAACGAGAGGTTTCAATCGTGATCACATCCGCATCCAACGCAGCCACAGACTCGATAATATCGTTGAATTCGCTATAGCACATATGGGTATGGATCTGCGTTTGTGGTTCGGCACTGGCGGCAGATATCTTGAACGCATTCACCGCCCAATCCAGATATGCCTGCCATTGCGAGGCTTTCAGCGGCAATCCCTCTCGAATCGCCGGCTCATCAATCTGAATCACCTTAATGCCTGCAGCCTGCAAATCAGCGACTTCGTCACGCAGTGCCAACGCTATCTGATTCGCCACCTCTTCGCGCGTCAGATCTTCGCGCGGGAAGGTCCAGCCCAGAATAGTCACCGGCCCGGTTAACATGCCTTTCACCAACTTGTTTGTCAGCGACTGGGCATAACACGTCCAGCCTACGGTCATCGGCTTGGTACGGTAGATATCAGACACAATAACTGCCGGTTTAACACAGCGGGAACCGTAGCTTTGTACCCAACCAAAGCGCGTAACAGCGAAACCTTCCAGCAGCTCGGCAAAATACTCCACCATGTCATTACGCTCGGCTTCACCGTGCACCAGCACATCAAGATCAAGCTTTTGTTGGCGCTCGATGGCATCGGCAATATGCCCTTTCAGCGCAGTATTGTATTCGGCTTCCGTTAGCCGCCCGGCTTTAAAGTCACGTCGCTGGGTACGGACCTCATTCGTCTGTGGGAACGAGCCAATCGTTGTGGTTGGTAATAATGGTAAGTTAAGTGCCGTTCGTTGTTGCCTGGCCCTCTCTGCATAAGGCGCCTTTCTCTCAGCCAGTGCCGGCGTAATTGCCGCAGTACGCTGACGCACTTCTGCATTGTTTACCAGCTCACTGGTTACCCGAGCCTTAATTGGCGCACTGTATTGGAGACATTCCTGTTGGGCCAGTTCGCTACCATCAAGTGCCTGAGCCAGCAATGTCACCTCGCGACACTTCTGTTTGGCAAATGACAGCCACTGACGAACCTCGGGGTTAAGTTCCGTTTCCAGGTCAAGGTCAATCGGGCTATGCAGTAGAGAACAAGAGCTTGCTAGCCACAGTCGAGAACCTAGCTGTTCTTTAACCGGCTGCAAGACAGACAGCAACTGCGCCAAATCAGCTCGCCATACATTACGTCCGTTAATTACCCCCGCTGACAGTACCCAATCCTGTGGCAGCGCCGCCACAACTTCACTTAGCTGCTCCGGTGACGCAGACAAATCAATGTGCAAACCGTCGACATTAAGCTCGACAATTTTATCCAGGTGGTGAGTAATATTGTCAAAATATGTGGTCAGCAACAGCTTAGTACTGCCGTTTAACACCTGATAGGCCAGTTTAAATGAGTCAGCCCACTCTTTCGGCAACTCTAGTGCTAGCACCGGCTCGTCAATCTGGACCCACTCTACGCCAAGCCCTGCCAGCTTACCGAGGATTTTCTGATAAGCTGTCAGCAGACGAGGCAGTAGTGACAGACGGTCGAATCCTGACTCCTTTTCTTTACCCAGCCATAGATAAGATACAGGACCAAGCAACACAGGCTTGACGTCATGGCCGGCCTTCTTGGCCTCCGCCACTTCTTCGAATAGCTGCTGCCAGCTGACATTAAACTGATCGTCGGCACTGAACTCCGGCACGATGTAGTGATAGTTGGTGTTAAACCACTTCGTCATGTCTGACGCTGCACAGGCACAGCCTGTCGGCGCTTTACCGCGAGCAACCCGGAACAGAGTATCGAGATCGGGGAAGCCATTATTGTGTCGCTTAGGAATATGGCCCAGCAGCATACTGGTACTCAGTACATGGTCATACCAGGCAAAATCCCCAACCGAGACATAATCGATACCGGCACCAACCTGATCACCCCAGTGACGATGACGCAGCAGGCTACCTACCTCTTTAAGCTCTTTCTGGTCGATTTCACCTCGCCAGTATTTTTCCTGGGCAAACTTGAGTTCACGTTGGCTCCCTACCCGTGGGTAGCCAAGAATGTGGGTGGTTGTTTTATTTTGGGTTGTCATGTTGCAGTCTCTCTGTGCTGGTAACTGTCGATGACTAAACAATGACTTAACCCCGACACATGAACAATTTCTTATAATTCACAGTGATTATGAAAAATATTAATAATCACCAAGGCTCATACAACAAATCCATTTGGACGTCTAGATGTTTACACATCTCTTTTTTACAGGTACATTGCTCTTATCAGCTCATCGGACGGCGACAGGAAACTCGCTGAATTTCAAAGGATAACGAGAGCGATGAGTCATCTGCGACAAGGACGGTAAAGGAAGCTATGATCGAAATTAAACACTTAAGAACATTATCAGTCCTAAGGGATACTGGCTCGCTGACTGCAACAGCCAACACCCTCTGCCTGACCCAGTCCGCTCTCTCTCACCAACTAAAAGATCTCGAGCAGCGGCTCGGTGGTCAGCTATTTCTGAGAAAAACCCGGCCGGTAAAGTTCACTGCCGAAGGGGAGATCTTGCTCAAACTCGCTGACGACCTGATCCCCCGTATCGCCAAAGCCGAACATGAGCTTGCCAGCCTGAAGGAAGACGCCAACGGCCGCTTGCACATGGCCATTGAATGCCACTCCTGCTTTCAATGGTTGATGCCAGCGTTGAAGGAATACCAAATCCACTGGCCTAGTGTGACATTGGATTTCTCGTCAGGTTTCGGGTTCGAGCCTCTACCAGCGTTAAGCGCAGGCGAACTCGACTTGGTGATCACCTCAGACATTCAGGCCCGCAGTGAAGTCCACTTCGAACCACTGTTTGATTTTGAAATGCGTCTGGTGGTTTCCCCGCAGTCACCACTGGCCAGCAAAGACTATATCTCACCACAAGATCTCGCCGATCAGACTATGCTCAGCTACCCAGTTCAAAAAGGGCGCCTGGATGTGGTGAAGCATTTCTTGCAACCGGCAGATATCGAGCCGCAGAACTGGAAACAAGCTGACAATACCTTGATGCTGGTACAGATGGTATCTGCTGGGTTGGGGGTTGCTGCACTGCCTAACTGGGCCATTTATGATTTTGCCCGTCAGGGGCTGGTCGTAAGCAAACCGCTAGGGGAAGGACTATGGCGACGGCTATTTGCAGCCATTCGTGCGTCTGAGCGGGAAAGGCATTACCTGCAGGCGTTTTTTGCAACCGCCAAGCAGCAATGCCAAACCCATCTTGAGGGAATTAAAAGCGCCTAAAGCGTTAAGTAGTTTACCGACATTTATTTAAACTGGTTTGAGATGGGATCGTAGTGATAACCCAGCGCTTCCATCTTCTCATTCAATTCATCGTTATCCAGCTCATAACGACTTACCAGCTCCTCGATAGTCGAGCATTCAAGCCGTAGCCGTTCATTTACAATGCCAAGAACGATATTGCCATCCATATTCAGTAGATTGCTAATTTCCATACTCACCCCTTAGCTCAACAGCAACGGTAACAGTGCCTGTACCTAAACATAAGCATAGTCATTCTCCGTTAGCCTGCTAACAAAAGCCCTTCCAAACGGAAGGGCTTATACAAAAAATGAGCAATATTGTGATGTAGCTTAAAACAACACCAGTTGCATGCTGCCAGATGCCACCAGCAGAGACGAGGCGACAAACAACTGCCAGCGATTAACCGTCTTGGTCAGTAGAATATGCCCCCCCCAAACCAATAGTGCCAACACTAATAAGACCAATGCCCCTACAACATCAGCAGTCATAACCTGTAGCGCTGACTCCTCAATACCAGTCAATAGCCATAGCATCATCAAAACGCTAATGATCGCGCTGACAAATCCGGTGAAAGGTAAAATACGGTGAAAAGCCTGCAGGCGAGTTCTTGCCAGAGTCAGCAACAGATGGGCTAACGAGCTGCCAAACAATGCCACTGCCATCAGGCTCAGGCCAATTTGAGGCAGGCTCATTGTCGGCAGAAGCAATAACCAGCTCAGTGCTGCCAGTATGTCGGCCGCGTAAAGAACCTTAAGCGGCCCCGCGTCACGGGTTTTTCCCGTCTTGACCTTAAAGGTAAAAAGGCCCAGCACTAACAAAGGTAATAGAGCAACCGGGTGGCTAATGACCGCAACAAGCCACCCCACCAAAATTACAGGCAACGTTTTATGTACCCTGCCTCGTTGACCCGGACAGATTTCCCCCTTGGTTAACACCAACGTCAAAATCAATTGTGCCCCCAGCAGTGCGGGGATCAGAAACGTCAAATAACCTGTAGTCATGCTTTAACTTGTATCAATAAAAATAGGCAAGGATCATATCAAGTTCACCGTTTGATTGCACAATGAAGTACCACGGTAAAAGAACTCATGGGTGAACTATTCAACCAAGAACAGTTAACCTATTAATAAATTCATCTAGTCACATTAGAAATACCAATCAATATACTGGATCAAGGTCACGGTTTGTTTACTCAACATGTAGAATAATTACCCACTAATCACGGACAGTTTGTGTTGACTTTGCGCTGGGTCATTTTTTATGCAATTAAATCCCAAATAGGTAATCAGACACATATCAGACAGGGCTAAAATGACTAACCCGAGTAAAGGAATGCAGGATAATCAAGAGCAGCTGTTTAAAACACTTAAACTGTATATCCCTGATTTATGGAGTGCAAAAGCGCATAGTGCCAGCTTTCAGAATACTCGAAGCGGCTATCTTCGTGACCGTATATCGATGCTCGCCATCGTCTGGGGAATCTTAATAATTCTCTGGGTTCCTTTCGATCTCATCTTCCTGTCCGACTCGCAAGGGATAGAAATTGCCATTTCCCGCGTAGCCCTTGCTGCATATTTATTTACCATAGCAAAATATAACAACCGGCAAACGTCGTTGAAAAAAGCCCAATGGTGTATGACTTTGATGGTAGCTGGGCTGAACTTGTTCTACCTGTATTCAATGCAGGTACTCGACTTTCCCAATGGCAACAGCGGCATTGAATATGGTTATACCCTACTTCCTATCCTGCATGTCGCCATATTGACCATTCTTCCAGTCACCATAAAAGAAAGCCTCGGGCTGCTTTTTATTACTGCTGTTACTCAGCTTTTTGTTGAGTTTCAGGCTGATAGACTACTTACCCCCGAAAACCTTGCTGACTATTGGCTGCAAAATGTCCTGGCGATGATGGTGATCTGGTCACAGCTGTCAAAGCTATATATGCTGATGCGCCTATATCGCCAAGCCACTTTGGATCCATTAACCGGCATTTATAACCGTCGTATGCTCCTGCAACTGGCAAACAAGTCAATTTCCCACTGCGAGATTAAAGGGCAGCCATTTTCGGTATTGATTTTCGATATCGACAAATTTAAGCGAATTAACGACACCTGGGGACATGGTGCGGGCGATAAAGTCTTACGGGGATTTGCTAACTTCATGCAAAGCAAGATCCGCAAAACCGATCTATTTGGCCGCTATGGCGGGGAAGAATTCATCCTCTTCCTTCCTCGCTGTAATTCAGACATGGCCGAAAAAATCGCAGAACGCATGCTTCGCTACATCCGCCAGCTAGACCTGCCAATCGGCTATGGCGAAACCAAACTTAAAATCACCACTTGTATAGGTATTTCTACCTATTCCAGTGGCGATACGCTCTCTTCTATGATCGAACGAGCAGATCGTGCTCTTTATGAGTGCAAAGACTCCGGCCGTGACTGTAGCCGCTTTCATCCGGTTGGTTTTCGATATCAAGGAAATGAGCGCCGTAAGGCAATTGCCTAATTTTCACGCACACCTTCCTTCGAAAAAGAGCCGACAGGCTCTTTTTTTGGTTGCTTTTCATGCAAACAATCCTTCTATAGCGCGAACGAATGCTCGTTCGCTCATTTATGTGTATTAGATCAAATAATACCCACAGCAAAAGTGGCATATTTATTCCTATGAGATAGGGAATCAAACAGTTCCTAAGTAACTGACCAAAACAATAAGCGAAAACGAACATGACTAGTTGGTTTGAAACAGACGTTGTTATTATCGGCGGTGGCGCAACCGGCACAGGCATCATGCGTGATTGTGCGTTACGAGGAATGGCATGTATTCTGGTTGAAAGGGATGACCTTGCTTCAGGTACGACCGGACGTAACCACGGCCTACTACACTCGGGCGCTCGTTATGCCGTCACGGATCAGGAATCTGCCGAAGAGTGTATTCAAGAAAACCGAATCCTCAAAAAAATTGCCCGCCACTGTGTGGAAGATACGCAGGGGCTGTTTATTTCACTGCCGGACGATGATCTCGATTTTCAGAAAACTTTTCTGTCGTCCTGCCAGAAAGCAGACATTGATGTCGAACAGCTAACACCGCAAGAGGCACTACGACTAGAGCCTAACTGTAACCCAGATTTGATTGGTGCCGTCAAGGTACCTGACGGTACGCTTGATCCGTTTCGCCTTGCCGCTTCCAACGTACTTGATGCTGTCGAGCATGGTGCCCGCCTGTTCAATCACACAATTGTGACAGGCCTGATCCGAGACGGCCATACTGTCAAAGGCGTTAACTGCCTGAACTCGAAAACAGGCGAACATTTTGAGATTTATGCCAAACAGGTTGTCAATGCTGCGGGGATCTGGGGTCAACAGATCTGTGAGTATGGGGATCTCAATATCAAGATGTTCCCTGCCAAAGGATCCCTGCTTATCCTCGACTACCGGATCAACAACCTTGTCATCAACCGCTGCCGCAAACCGTCGGACGCCGACATTCTGGTACCCGGTGATACGATTTCTCTGATCGGAACCACCTCAGAGCGCATTGATTACGACAAGATCGACGACTTGCATGTCACCAGCAAAGAGATCGATGTGTTGCTTGAAGAAGGGGCTAAGCTTGCACCTATCATGGCCAACACCCGCGTTCTTCGAGCCTATGCCGGTGTCCGCCCTCTAGTTGCCGTCGATGGTGATACCAGCGGCCGTAATATCAGCCGCGGCATTGTATTGCTCGATCATGCAGAACGAGATGGCATGGACGGTTTCGTTACCATCACTGGCGGCAAACTGATGACCTACCGCATGATGGCTGAATGGACGACCGATCTGGTTGCCAAGAAACTGGGCAACTCACAGCCATGTATTACCCATGAAAAACCACTACCCGGCTCGGAACAAGCAACCGAGAAAACCAAGAAAACGGCCAGCCTTGCCAAACCTGTCTATCAGTCCGCCTACTACCGTCATGGTGAGCGGGCCGAGAAGTTCCTCAAGGGCGACAAGAAGAGCCAGGCGGTGATCTGCGAATGCGAGATGGTTACTTGTGGTGAAGTGGAGTACGCCATCAAAGAGCTCGATGTCCATAACCTGGTTGATTTACGTCGCCGTACCCGCGTTGGTATGGGACCATGCCAAGGAGAGCTCTGCTCTTACCGTGCCGCTGGCTTATTCTCGGAATACGGCAAAACATCAGGGACCGAAGCGAGCCACCTACTGGGCGAGTTCCTTGAAGAACGCTGGAAAGGCATCAAGCCGGTATTCTGGGGTGATGCAATGCGCGAAGGCGAGTTTACCTACTGGATCTACGAAGGCTTATTTGGTGTCAGTGACCTCCCTGAACAACAAGCGGAAACAGATATACCAACAGACACCACAACAAAACCAACAAGCGAAGCAGCAGACGAGGTCGAGCAATGAAATTTGATAGCGTAATTATTGGTGGCGGTGTTGCTGGCCTAAGTTGTGCGATCCGCTGTGCCGAGGCCGGGTTAAAAACAGCCGTTATTGCTGCTGGCCAAAGTGCCCTTCACTTTTCGTCAGGCTCTATTGACGTACTGAGCCGCCTGCCAGACGGTCAGCCAGTCGCCAACCCATTCAGCGCCTTTGACGAACTGAAAAGCCAAAGCCCGGAGCACCCCTACAGCAAGCTGGGCGAAAAAGCGACACGTGACGCTCTGGACTGGTACCAGGCGATGATGGAAAAATGCGGCGTCTACCTGACAGCTCAGGAAGATGAAGCCAACCATTTGCGCGTCACACCTATGGGCACTTTCCGCTCTACTTGGTTATCTCAGCAAACCGTCCATCAATTCCCCCTAAAAGATGTCGCGAAGGGGCTGAACAGTGTTGCTCTTGTTACCATTGATGGTTTCCGTGATTTCCAGCCTAAACTTTCGGCCGACAATCTGGCGAAGCTACCGCAGTTTAAAGATGTCACCATCACGACGGCTGCCGTCGATCTACCTGACTTCGAGACGATGCAACGTAACCCGTGTGAATTTCGCTCCATCGATCTCTCCCGGGTGCTACGTGACGAAACCAAGCTTTGTGCTTTTGCCAAGTCATTAATCCAACACGTCGGCAAAGCCGATCTTGTAATTCTGCCGTCCATTTTTGGCAATGGCGACGGGGCGGCGACTATTAAGCTGCTTGAAGGGCTGACTGGCTTTAAGATCTGTGAGATCCCAACCATGCCACCTTCTCTGCTGGGTATTCGTCTGGAAGAAGCCATGAAGTCTCACTTCAAAGCGCTAGGCGGCTTGATCCTTGCCGGTGACGAAGTAAAGCGCGGTGAATTCGAAGACGGCGAGCTAAAACGTATTTATACCAAGCACCATCATGACATGCCGCTCGTTGCGGACAATTACCTCATTGCCAGCGGTAGCTTCTTCAGTCGTGGTATGAGTGCACAAAGACATGCTATCGAAGAACCTATCTTCGGTCTGGATATGACTGATCTGCCACATCGCGATCACTGGTATCAACCCGAGTTCTTTGCCAAGCAGAGTCATCCGTTCCTCAAGATGGGTGTCACCTGCAATTCTCAGCTACAGCCATCTATCAACAACCAGAGCATCAGCAATCTGTACTGCGCAGGCGCCCTGCTTGCCCATTATGATCCGGTCTTCGAAGGCTGCGGCAGCGGTGTCGCCATCAGCACCGGCTATCATGTTGCCGAGAAAATGATTAAAGCGCAGCACCAAACAACAGAACACGCACAACAAGAAAGGACTATCGCATGAGCCTTCCAAAAAAAGACACCAGCTTTGATCAATGTATCAAGTGCACTGTATGTACCGTCTACTGCCCTGTCGCAAAGGCCAACCCGCAGTATCCGGGACCGAAGCAATGTGGCCCGGATGGCGAGCGTCTGCGAATCAAGAGTCCTGAGTTTTATGATGAAACCCTGAAGCTGTGTACCAACTGCAAGCGCTGTGAAACGGCCTGTCCGTCCGGCGTCAAGATTGGCGACATGATTGCCGTCGCCCGAGACGAGCATGCCAAAATGCCGCTCAACATCAAGACTATCCGTGACTTTGTACTCAGCCATACCGATCTGATGGGAACAGCAGCAACCCCGTTTGCACCGGTTGTTAATGCCATCACCGGCATGAAGCCGGTGAAAAAGATCATGCATAAAACCATCGGCGTGCACGATCACAAAAGCCTGCCGAAGTACTCCCACGGCACATTCCGTCGCTGGTACAAGCAAAACTGCACCAGCCAGGCTCTGTATCCCAAGCAGGTACATTACTTCCATGGCTGCTACGTAAACTATAACCACCCTCAGCTTGGTAAAGACTTCGTCAAAGTCATGAACGCCATGAGCATCGGGGTCCAGCTGCTCGACAAAGAAAAATGCTGCGGCGTTCCGCTCATCGCCAACGGCTTCTTTGATAAAGCCAAGAAAAACGCCAAACTGAACGTCAAGAACTTTACCGATGCCATCGAAAAGTATGATGCGCCTATCATCTCGACATCTTCGACCTGTTCTTTCACCCTGCGCGAAGAATACCCGGAAGTACTCAAGGTTGATAACAGCCAGGTGGCCGACAGAATCGAGTTCGTCACCCGTTTTCTGCTCAGAAGCTTTATGAATGGCAATATGCCGAAAATGAAGCCGGTCAATAAGAAAGTGGTGTATCACACGCCGTGTCACCTCGAACGCACCGGGGGTAGCCTGTATACCATTGAGCTACTCAAGATGATCCCAGGCCTGGAATTGGTGGTGCTGGACAGCCAGTGTTGCGGCCTGGCTGGAACTTACGGCTTCAAAACCGAGAACTATGACACTTCAATGGCGATCGGTAGCAAGCTGTTCAAGCAAATTCGTCAGGAGAATGCTGATTTCGCCATTACAGACTGTGAAACCTGTAAATGGCAAATCGAAGAAAATACCGACCTTGAAACCATCCATCCCGTCTCAGTCTTGGCGATGGCTCTAGCCTGATCCTAAGAGGGCCTAACCGGCCCTCACCTCTTTTTATTACAAAATTCTTGATAGAGATCCTATAGTTATTCTTGTGCTAGAAGAAAAGCTGGCAATAGTGCCTGATATTCTGGACGGAATATTTCTCTGGCAACCAGATCTTAAAACAATGCGAAATGACACGCAGGGAAGCATCAGGAATCTCATCCTTTAGCTGAAGTATGCAGTAGCTAGCGCTGGTAGCCCCAAATGGCTACAGCCGATAGCGGCCCTATGAAGCTCATCGTGTAGAAACGGTGCTAACTATCATTAAGGGGGTAAACCATGCGCATACTGTCTGTTCAGACAATCAAGGCAAAGCTATACCTGATCAGTTTTATTCTTGTCGCTTCAATGCTCGCCTTCGGCCTGTTCGAAATGGTCTCTTTCAAGAAAATTGATGACTTACAGTTTGCTGCTCAGGAAACCGCACACAGTAAAGCTGATTTACTGAAACTGCGCCGCCATGAAAAAGACTTCCTGGCCCGACTGGATGCCAAATATATAGAACAGTTTAATGCCGACCAGATTGCCCTTTCTGATCGGATAATCCAAATAAAAACAATTCTAAGCCAATACAGCTCTCAGCATGAGAACAGCTTCGACTATGTGCTGGAAGTCCTCGACCAGTATTCAACCCAGTTTAATGAAATTACCGATCAGAGTGTCCTGATAGGCCTGACAATGGAAGAGGGCCTGCGAGGCAATATCAACAATGCGGCTAACGACGCCGAAGAAAAGATACTGGCTACTGGCAACGAGCAGCTCTACCGTATGCTACTGACGCTCAGGCGCAACGAGAAAGACTTCATCATCACTAAGAATACCGACCACCTCGGTTACTTCAACAACAACATCGACACCCTGCAGCAAGCCATCAAGGAAAAGTCGTACAGTCGCGCCGAGCAGAGAGGACTGAGGCGAAGCCTGATAATGTACCAGATGATGTTCGAAGAACTGGTTGATGGCTACACCACCATTGGCCTTAGCCATGCCGAAGGCTTATATGGTGAACTGAGAAAGAAAGTACATGTTGTCGAAGCTGAAATCGACCGCCTAGAGTTGGCACTTATCGACGATATCAATCATCAGCAATATCAGGAAAAACTCACGCTAGCTATCAGCGGTGCAGCAATCACCCTATTCATGACCATAGTTTTGCTGACATTCAGCCGCAAGATCACCCGGCGTCTGGCCACGGTCAACCGCATGATGAGAGACATCGCCGAAGGCAATGGTGACTTAACGGTCAGAATGAATGATAGCGGCAAGGATGAGCTGGCAGAGCTCAGCCACTCTTTCGACAGATTTACCTCCAAACTGCAGACCATCGTCACTGGAATCGCCGACATCTCACAGCAGCTCTCTCATGCCGCCTCAGAGTCAACGTCGGCTTCCGATAACAGCCTGGAAAATGCTGAGCAGCAACAGGCTGAATCTTCCAGCGTTGCTGCGGCAATCAACCAGCTGCTGGCAACCAGCAATGAGATCGCCAGCAATATCAATGATGCTGCCGAGTCCGCTGAAAAAGTGAAGCTTGAGGCTCATAGCAGCTTACAAACCAGCCAGCAGGCCGCAGAAAGTATCCAAACACTGGCTTCGGATATTGCCGAATCACAAACACTGATCGAACGGCTTGAGACGGAGAGCAACAACATCAACAAAGTGATTGCCGTGATCCGTGATATTACCGAACAAACCAACCTGCTCGCCCTCAATGCCGCCATCGAGGCAGCGCGAGCCGGCGAGCATGGCCGAGGCTTTGCTGTCGTTGCCGATGAAGTTCGCCAGCTGGCACAGCGTACCCATAGTTCGACCCAGGAAATTGAGCACACCATCGAACGATTGCACACAGGTGTTGAAGAGAGTGTCGCGATTATGCAAAAAAGCCGGTCACAAACGGAAATGACGGTTACCCAGACCAACCAGGCAACGGATTCTGTCAATCGCATCGCGGCCGCTATTACCGATATCTCGGACAAAAACCTGCAAATTGCCTCTGCCTCGGAGCAACAGGCCATGGTATCTGCCGAAATCGACAAGAATATTACCCGAATATCAGAACTGGCGATGAGTACTGCATCAGCCGTCGGCCAGTCATCCCAGGCCAGCCAGGATGTTTCTAAGATGGCCAGACAGCTCGGGGAAGTCGTCGGTCAGTTTAAGTATTAAATACTAGGCCGCAGGCTGGATATCTTTTACTGCGGCTTTTTCTTTTACAGCCACTTTTTCTTTGTTCATCAATCGAAGACACAGCAGATAAACCATACCGTAGAGCACCATCCCGCCTAACAACACGCCCTGCCACGCCCCATACTGCCAGCAAGCAATCAGGTAAAACCCTCCGAGGCTACCACCGGCATAATAATGGACAAGGTACAATGCTGTGGCTGTTGCCTTGGCCGTTGTCGCTTTCTGGCTCACCCAGGCATAAGCCAGCGAGTGGGTAAAAAAAGCGCCGGAGCTTATCAACATCAGGCCAATCATCATTGCAGGGATGGTCTCTATCGCGGCCACCCACATACCAATGACACTCACTGTTGTTCCTATAATCATCCCGGTGGTCGGGTTATAGAACTGGCTCCACCTACCACTGAACTTTGCACTCAGGGTACCGGTGAGATAACACAGGAAAATCATTGAAGCCCAACTCACTGGCACCGAGTAGGGTTCGGCAACCAGACGAAAACCCATCACCGTATACAGGTTCACAAAGAGAGCAAAGTTCACTCCACCTATCAGCATCGCATACCACAGAACTGGCTTTCTCAAGTGCTGTATCACACTCTGGGTATGCTGTCTTAACTGGCCTTTTCTGGCGACAAAGTGTTGCTGTGGCGGCAGTAGTTTCCACACAAGCAAGGCAATAACAAGACTGAATAACGCCATACTGATCACCGCCGTTTGCCAGCCCCAATAATCAGAGATAAATCCCCCCGCCAGACGACCGACAATGCCTCCCAATGAATTGGCACTGATATAGCCACCGACGGCAACCATCAAGGCCTGTGGCGTAAACTCTTCAGCCATATAGGCAACCGCCACTGCAGCAAAGCCAGCAAGCGCCGCCCCCATACCGGCTCGGGCAAGGCTAAGCATCAATAAGCTCTCGGCACCCAGCATCAACAAGCCGACAACAGGCAACAAAAACAAACTGATAAGCATCACACGACGACGGCCTATCACTTCAGAACCTACCGCCCAGGGCACTAGCATCACAGCCAGTGACAATGTTCCTGCCGCCAGCAACCAATTGACTTCTGTTGCCGTGGCCGAAAACTCGTTGGCCATCAACGGTAGCATTGGCTGAAACAGATAAAGATTACAAAAAACCAAAAAGGAGCCCAAGGCGAGAGCAAAGCTGGCACGTTTATAAGCAGGGGTTTTTAAATCAATCATTATCGAGGGCCATACCGTTGAAATCTAATAAAACGGTAGCAATTCATCCCCAATAATGAAAATATATTAAAAATATAGGGATGATAGTTTTTGTTTATAGCCAATGGATGTTCGTCAACTCACCTACTTTGTCAAACTGGCCGAAACGGGTAATTTCACCCGGGCAGCCGAGCAGCTGCATATCGCCCAACCGGCACTAAGCATTGCCATCAAAAAGCTCGAAAGCCAACTTGAGCTGCCACTTTTCCACCGCAATGATCGCAAGGTCATGCTCACCCATGAAGGTAGCATTCTGCTTGAACACGCCCGGCTCATTCTCCAGCAAATGGAAGATGCCAACATCGCAATGGCAGAGTTAAGGGGACTGGAAAAAGGGGAAGTTCGGCTTGGGTTGCCAAGTATGCTCGGATCGTATTTCTTTCCAGAGATCCTGATGGGCTTTAAAAGCCAATATCCAAATTTAAAGCTAACCATTGTCGAAGCTGGCACCCAGTCCATCCGGAAAATGCTGTTAAATGGCGAACTGGATCTTGGTATTATCCACAACGCCGATGTCCCCGACAGCCTTGCCACCGAGCACCTTATCAACTCACAAATGGTTGCTGTGGTTGGCGAGGGAAACCCGTTGGCCCAGCAAAAAACGATCAGCTTCAGTGATTTTTTCCAACACGAACTCGTGATGTTCAAGCAAGGCTATTTCCACCGAGAATTCATTGATGATGTATGTCATCACCACCAATTTACACCTCAAATCGCCTTCGAAACTAACCTGCTGCCAATGATTTTAAAAATAGTCCGTAATGATTTTGCTATTACGGCACTTCTGGAAATGGTGACACAGCATGAGCAAGGATTGTCGGCCATTACCTTTCAGCAGCCTGTATACCTTGATATTGCGATTGCATGGCGAAAAAACGGATATTTGTCTGTTGCAGACCGCGCCTTTATGGAGTTTGTTAAACAACACTGCCAATAATAATCACCACTAGCCAATTACATATTCAATCCGTTCATACTATATAGGCAACAATTCTTATAATGGCGCTATATTGCTATTTTATTAGAATTTCCTTCAAAACTATCAGTTAACTCTTTTGTTACAGCTTTTTTCATATTAGTTTTCAAGCCAGTAGCACAACAAAAATACGCCGCTTAAAATACTGCATCAGATCATAAATACCGCCGTTATATATCGAGTAAATGCTACTAATTAGGTAAATTACCCATAAATAATGTGTAAGAAAGTATTTTTATATACACACATTTTCTTTTAATTGGTTTTATTTTGTAGTTTAAGAGGACACTTCCATGTTGGAGCTTATAATTGGTCTTCTGGTTGCTGCGGGTGTAGGTCGATACATCTTCAAAGGATATACAGCAACTGGAGTGCTATTAACTGGCGGTATTATTTTACTTGCCATCACTGCTGCGTTAGGTAAGAACGTGCTGCCTACTGGCGTCACGTCAACAGGCAACGCTGTCACTGATGTATTTGAGTATATTAAGTACCTGCTAATGTACCGCGCAGGCGGACTTGGCATGATGATCATGATGCTATGTGGCTTTGCAGCCTACATGACCAAGATCGGTGCCAACGACATGGTCGTGAAAATGGCGTCCAAACCACTACAATTTATCAAATCCCCTTACATTCTGATGGTCGCCACCTACTTCGTTGCCTGCCTGATGTCCCTTGCCGTTTCATCTGCAACCGGTCTGGGTGTATTGCTAATGGCAACCTTGTTCCCGCTGATGGTTAATATGGGCATCAGTCGCGGCGCTGCAGCTGCAATCTGTGCGTCACCGGCAGCTATCATTCTGTCTCCGACCTCTGGTGATGTTGTTGTCGCTGCTGAAGCAGCAGGTATGGAGCTGATCGACTTTGCCTTCAAGACAACGCTGCCAATTTCTATTGTCGCTATTATCGCCATGGCCGCTGCTCACTTCTTCTGGCAGCGCTACCTGGATGACAAAGAAGGTGTTGTTCACGAAAAACTGGACGTTAGCGAACTGACTGTTGATGCGCCAAAATTCTTCTGCATTTTGCCTTTCACGCCGATCATCGGTGTATTGCTGTTCAGCGGTAAGCTGTTCCCGGAACTACACATCGTCACTATTCTGGTGATCTGTATGTTCCTTGCTGCGGTAATCGAACTGATCCGCCACCGTAACTCAAAAATGGTATTTGAAGGCCTGGATGCTGCGTATAAAGGAATGGCAGATGCCTTCTCAGGCGTAGTTATGCTCTTGATTGCAGCTGGTGTTTTCGCGCAAGGTTTGAAATCTGTCGGTTTCATCGACAACCTGCTTCACCTTGCTGAAATCGCGGGTGCCGGCGGTATCTTCCTGATGATCCTATTGGTTGGTATCACAGCAATTGCAGCTGTCACTACCGGTTCAGGTAACGCGCCGTTCTACGCATTCGTTGAGCTTATTCCTAGCCTTGCGGCCAAAATGGGCATCAACCCGGCATACCTGGTTATTCCAATGCTTCAGGCATCTAACCTTGGCCGTACCATTTCTCCGGTATCTGGTGTTGTTGTTGCCTGTTCGGGCATGGCGAAGCTGTCTCCGTTCGAAGTGGTTAAACGTACTTCTGTTCCGGTCTTTGTTGGTATTATCGTGGTAATCATTGCCACCCAAGTTATGGTACCGGCGGCGTAAGCCATCCTATAAACCTGAAAAAGCCCATAACTCATGTGGGCTTTTCTTTATAAATAAACACATAATCACGAAAATCATCTAACTAATACACTCTGCCCCCACTAGAAATCCCTACCACCACCAGTTTCCAGTTCATCTTTTTTATAAAATCACCCTCCTCGGAACTTTATATTGTATTTATCTTAATTACAGCCACCAAAACTGCAACGTGTGGCATACCTAAGGAATAATAAGAAGATCTAAGCGATATTAAGCCCAATGCTCTGAATTGTGATAAAACACCTTAAATTCAATTATGTACATAAGTGATATCCCATCTACATTTTATTTTAAGCGGAGTTATACCGTACTTTTTGTAATGGCACTGTTGTCATTACTAACGCTGTTTTATGACTTGTGGAGCCAGTGATTAAGCTTCAGCCGTCGAGCCGTGACTTTTGATGTAGAGAGGGAATAGTTATGCGAAAGAATACCCATGTTACTGACAATGAAATTGTGCTGGCTCCCAACGCCCAACTTGTTACGACAACCGACTTGAAAGGCATCATTACCTATGCAAACGACGAATTCGTTGACATTTGCGGTTATTCTGCAGATGAACTCGTTGGTCAGCACCACAATATCATCCGGCACCCTGACATGCCTCGTCAAGCCTTCGCCGACTTATGGAAGCACCTAAAGGCCGAACAGCCATGGCGGGGAATCGTCAAAAATTGCTGTAAAGACGGTAGCTATTACTGGGTAGATGCGTACGTCACCCCACTGTATGAGAACAACCAAGTCTGCGGTTACCAGTCGGTCAGACGCAAGCCAGGCAGTGAAATGATTAATAGAGCTAATAAAATCTACCAACATCTTAATCAGAAAAAGAATCCTTATTCGTTCCAGCTGTCCACCACACAAAAAATGGTTCTGTGCTTTCTGGCTACTGTGCTGACTATTACCAGCGCGCACCTCTTTATTCCGGGGTATGCTGAATTCTCGGCCCTGGTTCCTCTCGCCGTCGCTTTCTTTCTGTTTCGCAACGAATTGCTGAAAACTCCCTCATATTTAAAGCAATTGACTGACCAATACGACAGCCTGACGCGTATTATCTATAGTGGCGACTCGAAAGAGTCTATCGCTGACTTTCATCTCCAGCTAGGCGATGCACGACTGAAAACGGTTCTGGGACGTGTCGATGATGCCTCTATAGCACTGGGAGATGTTGCAGACACTCTCCAGCAGGCCTCCACATCGACCAAAGCTTCCATCACCGAACAGGATCAGGAAACACAAATGATAGCTTCGGCCATCACCGAACTTTCAACAGTGTCGAATGAAATTGCCCAAAATACCCAGCTTACAGCAGACAAAGTTGCCACGGCCCAACTGCAATGTGTCAAAACCACCGAAGCACTCAATTTAACCCAGCAAGCTATCTATGAATTGGAGCAGGAAACAGAAAATACTGCTGAAACAGCCAAGTCTCTGGTCAAAGTCTCCGATCAAATAGAAACCATGATGGTAGAAATACAGGGCATTGCCGAACAAACAAACTTACTGGCACTTAATGCCGCTATCGAAGCCGCCCGAGCGGGAGAGCAAGGGCGCGGGTTTGCTGTCGTTGCCGATGAGGTACGTGCTCTATCGCAACGAACACATGGTGCCACAGAAAAAATCCAGCATGGTATTAGCGACATAAACTCAACCTTGAACCAATGGCAGTCACGGACAACCGTCAGTATTGAGAAGACCAAAGAATGTGTCGATAACACAGATACAACAGCCCAAAGTATTAGAGAGGTTGTGGCTATGGTTGATGAAATGGCAGAAATATCGACTCAGATTGCCACAGCAGCCGAAGAGCAAGGAATGGTCTCAGCTGAAATCAGTAACAATGTTAACCAAATCTCATATTCTTCGACAAAAAACCTGGAACAAGTAGAAAAGATGGAAAAGTCATCCATTTTGATGCGTGAAAAGGTTACCATGCTTAAAGGACTTGGAAAGTCCTTCGGCTAATCAAACACTTACCTCATTATGCCGGGCGGATTTTGAGCTCTGTTCGATTATGCTTGCATTTTGTTGCTTAACAATTTGAACTGTATCATAATTTGCTCGTCTATAACTTCAATCATGATGCATTACTTACAGTACTGAAAACCAATATGGCAAACCCGCTCGACGATAATATCACTTATATCAGTCTTCAAAACCTAAAGGTTTCGCTCACTGATATGTCGGTCACAAATAGTAATGATGGTGCCCAGACTCAACTGCGCATCAAAGAGGTCGAATTACTCAAATATCTTTGTCAGCGATACCCGAATGTAGCGCTTCGTACTGACATTGCGGAAAACGTGTGGGCGAACACCTATGCGTCAGAGTTTACGATTAACCAAACGGTTAACAGTTTACGCTCGAAGTTATTCAATCAAGGCAAGGCCCTGATCATTACCGTACCCAAACGAGGCTACAAGCTAGGTGTTAAGCCAGAGTTTCATACCTGTGCCCCACCCACTCCTGAGCTTAGCGCTCCGGCACCAGAGGTCAAAAAGAAGACCAAGCCTGACACTACATCTAAAGCTTCATCTCAAAAAGTGAAATCAACAGCTATTAAGCTAAGCAAGCCCGTATTTGCTTTAGTCAGCATTCTCACTAGTTTATTGGTTGTCCTCGGTATTGGACTTATTCAGCAAGATGACTTTGAAGCAATGCGTATTAACGAAACATATATACTATTTAGTCCGACCGATAATGAACTCAAACTAATAAATGAAACGCTGCAATCAACTCACTATGACTATATCGACAAGGTCAGTGCCACAATATACGGGTGTAAAGAGGACAAGCAATGCATAAATATCACCCCTTAATTAAGCTATTGATAAATATTGCAGTTATTAGTCTGGTGCTCTTGTTTCTCAAAGGGAAATTCACACCAGTCTTCTATAAGATCAATGGGTTTTGGCAGGCCGAATCTGTAAATGGCGAAGCGTTTTACATGGAGTTTGATGGTAACACCTTGAATATCTACGGCCAGGATGAGCGAGCCAAGAAATTCAATGTTCGCTATGACGCTCAATACCAGAAAGACAGCAATGGTCGAATAGTATTAATTCAAATATCTGCTGACTCAGACAGTAAGTCATTGAAAGAAAAGCTAGATAAAAGCACAAAAGTTTTCAGTTCTATGCGTTTTAAAAAGGTAGGCGAGAATGTCGTCACCAGTTTTTATAATGGCGAAAACCTCATGCTATATAAATTGAAACGTATTGAGTGACGCTAATTGCATCGGTGATGTGTATAGCCATACCGACCGTTTTTTTCACCGATGCATTAATTGAATTAGCAGAATTAACCTGATTTGATCATATATGGACACTTCCTATTGGCAAGTAGTGAATTGAATAAATCAGGTGCTGGACTGCACATTTTAGTCATTATCAAATGGACCATTGAATCGTTCTAAGCGGCTATTTTCTGCCTTTTTTCATCAAATACATTGCGTGGTCTGCATTGGCTAACGCGGCCTTAAGTCCATCATCCAATTGAGCAATACCATATGAAAATTGCACATTAACCTCCGTTGCAGACTGCATTAAAAACTGAATAGTCGCTTCCTGCTTGTCGGCACCGCAGATAAGGATAAACTCATCGCCTCCAACTCTAAACCGTTCAATGACTTCAGGTACTGACTTCAATAACCCTGCGAAAGTTACAATCAGACTATCACCGGCTTCATGCCCCTTCGTGTCATTAACCCCTTTTAAGCCATCCAAATCCATATAGATCAAAACACGCCCGCTGTTATTAGAATCGAACTGGTTGAGCTTCCTGCGATTACATAAACCCGTTAGTTCATCGTAATAGCTGTGCGTAATGTAGTACCGAATGATCCTATGTAGCCCATATGCTGCTGAACAAAGCCCAAATATATAAATCATATCGATAACAACCATTGCACTTGAGCCACTCACACCAAAATAGGCGCCCGACTTTTCAAGTTCAAGGGCGACACCTAGCAGACTCGAGCAAATCAGAAATAACATCCCTAAAAGTAACCACAAAGACTTCGCTAGAAACTCACTGGCTACAAACAACACGAACACAAATACACCGCAGGTAATCAGCTCCAGCAACGTTTCATATCGTTGGTGTTCATTTACTTCAGTAAGGACACTGACAGACATGAAGATCAATGCCACCACCATCAACACACGTAACACCAACCACTCCTTGGTTTATTTTCCCCCACTTAGTTTAGCTGTGAAACGACTTGGTTACATAGTCTTTCCTGCGATCCCCTTATCAATTAAGAGTATCGGACAGCAAGATATCAAAGCACTGCGTTGCGTCAGATCTAGATGACTAGAGCAGCGTACTGCTACAGCAAACCAGATTAGGAACTTATCTGCTGAATATGGCGTGATTTTCCATGTAGGGATAGAAATTTGAAACAGCTGGCCAATTCTCTCGTGTTTGGAAGATACAGATAAAGAGTTATCATTATTTTTTGCGCCGATTACTACAGCTTTGTTATAAGGCCGATACTACATGAGTAACGCCTGAGTAGCTTGCATATAGCTAGCCTTCTTTGCAAAGACCCTATACTCTGGCTGACGATCATAACTAACACGCACAACAGATTTTGCGGTTTTAAGTAATACATGAATTCTACGTCTATGTTGCATATAATCGACGGCATCAAGTTTAAGTGCTTTTACAACTTCATCTAATAACACTATTGGCTCAATTTTTTCACCCACCTTCACCATTAATCCGTCTTGCATAGTGGATTCGACAGTACCCCATGGGCAAGAAATCTGGCTATCAGCATAATTAGTTCCTAGCTCTTTCTCATAAACATATATTGTCCGACGATTAGTAGGAAGATAGAGTTGATAAGCAATCTCTTGTCTTTCATCATCAAAAACTACCCTACGAACAATACCCCTGACCATAAATAGTTGCTTTAGCCAAGCGGGTTGCTCTGGATGGCAATCAAAGAAATATACTTTACTGTCATAAGCATACTTTGGTGATGATGTCTCTTCGTCAATAGAAGCTAAGTTACGAGTGTTGAATTGCGGACGTTTGATCATATTGCTCTTCTTGTTATGTTTTTAATAGCATTTAATGCGATAGTATTTGAAATTCAGTTAACATGTTTCAGAGGGCTAGGACTCTAACCTGACAAATTGTAATAAATAACTAAGCATAATTTATATCAAATTCTCGTAACAGACTTGATAATGTATACCTTAGTAAGGTTCTATCAAGGTTGAACAGTATCCGTACAAGGATATCTCAGTTTAGATTGGCCAAATGCTGGAAGTTTCTCTCAATCGGTATAACAATATATTCTACTAACCCAGATCATACCTCTTCCAAATACTCTAAAAATATGAAGAAGATTAACGAAACAAATTCGCCTACCTCACCACCCGCGACCAATCGCCATACACATGCCTGCACCGAATAATTCAGTATGAAAGCATATGATATGTAAGGTTTAAATAGGTTACCCGTCATCTGCGCATAGTAAAACTGTCAACTCTTCTGCTTTTCTTTAAGCCGCAAACCAATCACCCCTTGAGAATATCGCGTATCAAAGGCTGTCATGATCCGCGCTAAAATGGTTCATGATTGGTGACAGTTCTCTGGCAAACAAGCCACAAAATCCATCAGATTCCGACTAAGATTAACCCACATCATTTTTATGCCCTCTTGGTGAGTCAAACCCAGAGAATATCAGGGCTAGCCAGTCATTTACCAAGCGGCTATAATTCCCGCCTTCTAAGATTGAGGCCAATGTATGCACACTGATGTAACACCAATAAATAGCTATCCCAAATACTGGGCGGAATGCTACGGCACTGCGCCGTTCCTGCCGACAAACCGTGCGGAAATGGACGCACTTGGCTGGGATAGCTGCGACATTATTATCGTTACCGGTGATGCCTACGTTGACCACCCAAGCTTCGGTATGGCGGTAATTGGCCGATTGCTAGAATCGCAAGGCTTCCGGGTCGGCATCATCGCCCAGCCTGAGTGGAACAACAAAGACGCCTTCATGTCGATGGGCAAACCGAATCTGTTTTTCGGCATTACAGCCGGTAACATGGATTCGATGATCAACCGCTATACGGCTGACCGCAAGCTGCGTCATGATGATGCCTACACACCGAACAACGAAGGCGGCAAGCGACCTGATCGCGCCGTGTTGGTCTATTCTCAGCGCTGCCGTGAAGCCTACAAAGAAACACCGATTGTACTCGGTGGTATCGAAGCCAGCCTACGCAGACTGTCTCACTACGACTACTGGTCTGACAAAGTACGTCGCTCTGTTCTGTTTGATGCCAAAGGTGACATTCTTCTTTTCGGTAATGCCGAGCGTGCCTTGGTTGAAGTGGCACACCGTCTGGCGGACGGCGAGGATATTGCAACACTGACCAACATAGCCGGTACGGCAGTGATCATGAAAGAACTGCCGGAAGGCTATAAAGAGATCGATTCCAGCCGCATTGAAAAACCGGGTAAGGCCATGGCAATGCCCAACCCTTATGCGACTGAAGAGAACTGCGAAACCAACAAAGCTGAGAAAAAGGCAGAAGTTGAAGCCAAGCCGGTTCACATTCAGCCGTCTCGCCATGACTCCAACAGCACGGCTATTCGTCTGCCGTCTTTTGAAAAGCTGCGCAACGACCGTATTCTCTATGCGCACGCCAGCCGTGTTATGCACCTGGAAACTAACCCTTACTCATCGCGAGCTCTGATCCAGAAACACGCTGATCGCGAACTATGGGTGAACAAGCCGCCTATTCCGCTGACCACGGAAGAGATGGACTTTGTCTTTGGCTTGCCTTATGCGCGCGTGCCTCACCCTTCCTATGGCAAGGCTAAAATTCCAGCCTATGACATGATCAAAACCAGTGTGAATATCATGCGCGGTTGCTTTGGCGGCTGTTCTTTCTGTTCGATCACCGAGCACGAAGGACGTATCATCCAAAACCGCTCACAAGAATCGATCATCAGCGAACTGGAAGATATCCGCGACAAGGTTCCGGGCTTTACCGGCACTATTTCGGATCTGGGTGGACCAACAGCCAACATGTACCGCCTGGGTTGTTCGGATCCACGCGCCGAGGCCAACTGTCGCCGTCCTTCTTGTATCTTCCCGGAGATCTGCAAGAAGCTGGATACCGACCACAAGCACACTATCGATCTATACCGCAAAGCACGTAATGTTGACGGTATCAAGAAGATCATGATTGCTTCAGGCGTTCGCTATGACTTGGCTATCGAATCACCGGAATATATCCGCGAACTGGTGACCCACCACGTTGGCGGTTACCTGAAGATAGCGCCTGAGCATACCGAAAAAGGCACACTGGATCTGATGATGAAGCCGGGCATGGGCACCTATGACCGATTTAAGGAACTGTTTGAGAAATACAGCAAAGAAGCAGGCAAGAAGCAGTACCTGATCCCGTACTTCATTTCGGCGCACCCGGGTTCGACCGACGAAGACATGCTGAATCTGGCTCTGTGGCTTAAGAAGAATGATTTCCAGTGTGATCAGGTTCAGAACTTCTACCCGTCTCCGATGTGTAACGCAACGGCGATGTACCACTCGGAAACTAACCCGCTCAAGCGTGTTAAGTATAAAAAGCGCGAAGATTTATTTGTCGCCAAAGGCGATCGCCAGCGTCGTCTGCACAAGGCTCTGTTGCGCTACCATGATCCACTGAACTGGCCACTGATCCGAGAGGCGCTTGTCTCGATGGGCAAAAAGTACCTGATTGGCGATAGACCAAACTGCCTTGTACCAGAAGAAGGCAGCGAGGCAGAGATGACGCCGGCACAACGTCGAGGTTCTGGCCGTCACGGTGCAAAACGCTTTGCAACCAAGCACCCAAATCAGCCTGATATCCGCAAGGATGGCAAACGTAAGCCGGGTAGCCGCTCTAACGGCAATAACAAAGGCAACCAGAGCCAGCAAGGTAACCGAGGTAAACCAAACGGTAAACCTTCAGGGCAGTCTGCTGGAAACCGTAATGGTAACAGTAACGGGAACAACTCGGGCCGCCCTAACCGCAACGGTAAGCCGACTTCCGGTCAACGTCAGGGGCAAGGTCAGAGCCAAAACGGCAAGCCGAACCGTAGCCGAGCCAAGGCGCGCTAACAGTTACGACTGCTTTCGCGACCTCTCATACAATAAAGCCCGCACATAGCGGGCTTTATTTTTGCTATTTGTTAATAAGCTAATAGCCTAACAAGTTTTTGAAATTTAAGCTTTAATACTTAGTTTCGAATGGCTTCTGTCACAGCGAAGTGAGAGGCCAGGTGCCTTTCTTACCGTCAATAACTCCGCCTATCGAAATAACTCGATCGCCATAAAAAAAGCAACGGCGCAGCCTATAACGACACCGAGCCCTATCAACATTTTCTTTTGGGCATTTTCATCTAAATATTTGGTTGCCAGAAATGCCAGTAACAGCAGGACAAAGATAACGGCGATTTTCAACATACACTCACCTTCGAAACCAGACTAACCACATATACCCACACTGTACCACAGTTAAAGTGCGGGTTTTGCTAGTTAAATCAATAGACTTATACCAATCTCACTAGATTTCGAACATCTGATAATCTTTCAACGCCGGCACCACGCGATGCAGCTCTTTCTCTTCCTCGGCCAGCCCTTTGATTGAGTCGCAAAGATCATTGGCTTTGTTTGCAACCTCACCCGAGCGAGAGCGCACTTTCTCTTCAATACTTGCCTTTAGTTCGGCAAATTGTTGTTGCAGCTCAGAGAAGTTCAGCTCACCGTTTTTCATTTCCTGCGACAATGCGGAAAACAGCCCGGACAACGACTCCATGCTGACATGTTTCATGGCCTGCTCAAATTCCTGCTTCCAGTCAGCATCGACGGTACTAAAGATATCGGCAGGCATAACGAACTCACCATCCTGATAGAATTTCTGTTGCGCCTTTTGGCTGTAGTCATCAATCAAGGACTCAACCTTGGCAAAAGATTCTTTCGAATCAAAGCGCGCAGAGACTTCATTCAAAATATCGGAAGCAATACCCACACCGTCATCGGCAATATCTGCCATTTGCGGCAAGTATTCCTTTACCCCATGACTATAGGCATCTACGGCTTTTTGCTGGATAGCATCCAGCTCCAGACGCTCACCGTTGATGTATACCTGATTGTTCTCGTCAATCATCATCTTAGGCTGACCGCCTTGATACACCGACACCTGTTCGCCAGCAATATGGATATCATTCTGCACATCAACAGGACAGCTCTGAGCAAAGGCCGCCGCAGGGGCAAGGAAAAGGCATGTCGCCAAGATTTTCTTCATCATCATATTCAACAGTTTTTCTTTAACTGACACATAACTGGCTTTACTGTCACATTTTTCTCCCTCGGCTACAAGTGCCAGAGACTGTAAGAGAAACAAGCCCTAACAATATGACCGTATCAGCTCATCATGCTTGAGTTTTTACTCATATATAGGCACTCTGTGAACTATCATTCATCTGGTCAGAATTATTGTGGAAAAAGTTGCTATTTTCGTCGATGTGCAAAACATCTACTACACAGTCAAAGACACCTATGGTTGTAACTTTGACTACAACGCATTTTGGGCAGAAGCCACACAGGGCCGGGAGGTCGTTGCCGCTTACGCCTATGCCATTCACCGAGGTGACGAAAAACAGCGTCAGTTTCAAAATATTCTGAGAGGCATTGGCTTTGAAGTAAAACTCAAACCGTTTATCCAGCGTAGCGACGGGTCGGCCAAAGGTGACTGGGATGTAGGGATCACCCTCGACGTCATTGAACATGCAGCCGAAGTGGATCGGGTTATCCTGCTATCCGGTGACGGCGACTTTGACCTGCTCGTCGACAAGGTACAATCCAAATATAATGTGGATGTTGAGATCTACGGCGTACCGGCACTAACGGCAAGCTCACTGATCAATACGGCGAATTTTTTCCGAGAAATTGAAGATACCCTACTTCTCGGACGAAAATAAACTCGATCGCATGTAACAGAAAACGGGAAGCCATTGGGGCTTCCCGTTTAAGCATTAGTCGCTTATTTTTCTGTGGCTGCTCATTTCATCAGCGCGCCTACAGCCTTCTGCTCGCAAGCAATCCTTTTTTGGGCGCTTAACCTGCGAAGATCCTTCACCGCACCGTAAACCATTTTCAACGGTACAATCACAAAATAGATTGAAGCTAAAACAACCATCACCGGATCAGCATACACTGCATATTGGGAGTAATCGGTGTATTCCATAAAGGTGGCAATAACAAATCCAATCATTACAGCGCCGCTAATCACTGTATCCATTGCCCACTGTTTTACTTCTGCTTCCACCAACGCAGAATTGGCCTGCTTGCCTTTTCTTGCCATTACCCAGATAGTTGCCAGGCAGCCAACAATGTTTATCACTCCGAAGAGCAGAGCCAACCCTGTATCAACTTCACGCCCGCCGTTAAAAATGGCAACCACTGCCGTGCTAAAAGAAATGCAGCACATCACGGTGATCACAACGCCCTTAAAGGCAATCACCAACGATTCAACTTTTGCTTTATCCCAGGATGCGCCATCAGGCTGGCGAATATACACAGCTGCAACCAGCGACACCAGTGTCAAGGCCAGACTAATAAACGAATAGGCGCCGTCAAAAACGATGACCAAAGAGCCCATCCACAAGCCAAGACCGATCCCCATCACGGCAAACAGAAACGAGGAGAAAGTCGAAAACTGAAGCAGCCGACGTTCAAGCTGCACATTACAAGTCATAGTTACCTCTATTAACCGACGTATTTCTCGTCAGGTATTCCTAATTATTGCGGTGTATAACTATCTTATCGTGATAGTTTTGCTTGTTATAATCACCAAGCGACGAAATAATTGACGCTGGAGATGTTATCAATAGACCAGCAGCTCATTCCCTACCTTAACGAGGCTCAGTCGTGAAAATCAGCCAAATCGAAATATTCCTGCAAATATGCCAGTGCGGCTCAATTGCCGAGGCTGCAAGAAAACTAAACAAAAGCCGGACAACAGTCAGTGCCGCGCTGAGCACATTCGAAGATGACCTGGGCGTCCAGCTCCTGAAACGATCGGGAAACAAGGTTCAGCCGACTGACATTGGCGAAGCCATTAATAACGATTGTGAACGGCTTCTGATGATTGCCAGTGATATTCAGAACAGATGCAGCCAACACCTTGACGGTGTTGAATCGGCTTTACGCATAGCCAGAGACGATACTTTGCCTGAATTGCTTTGGCGTCAACTGGTGCAGCAAATGAGCGAGCGCTTTCCGAACACGAGTATATCGATTTATGTTGCGCCACCACCTGAGCTAGAACAAATGGTGCAGCAAAATATCATTGATGTTGCTTACAGCCTGCTGCCCGGCGACCACAGAGTCTCCCGTGTGAATCACCATGAACTTGGACAGGTTCGCATGATGTCAGTGGCGCGCAAAGCGCACCCCTTAAGTCGACTACGTAAAGTCAGCAGCTCTGATCTGGAAAGATATACCGAGATCGCGCTTGCCTATGTTGATGACGAAAGTCTGAAAGCGGCAACACCACGCTCCAGTAATTTCATCGCCCTTCCCTTTTATGAACATCTTCGTGACGCCGTTCTGGACGGCGCAGGCTGGTCTTACGTACCGGCCCTGTTAATCAATGATCATCTACGAGAAGGAACGATTACCGTACTCAAACATAGCAAAGCAATGAACTGGCAGCCTTATGGCGAAATAGTTGATAGTAATACACAGCGTGGTGCCGTCATATCCTGGCTATCCGATCAGCTTGAAACCTATTTACTGGAGGCCAATCGCTAGACACCTCATCCAATGGAAAGCCTGACTATACCTACCGTTATTTTTCTTGAACTGAACACGCTGGCCACACTTTAAATCCTGCATCTTGATGGTGTTTGGGTATATTGGCTAGCTTTTCCATTTTTGAGCCATTAATCAGCCAGTTCCGTTTCTATACTCTGTCCAATACATCCCATCCTAAGAGGATTACAACGATGATCAAAAAGCTGGTGGCTGAGTTTATTGGAACATTCTGGTTGGTATTGGGCGGCTGTGGCAGCGCAGTATTAGCCGCCGCTTTCCCTGATGTGGGTATCGGCTTGCTGGGTGTGTCGTTCGCCTTTGGTTTAACCGTCGTCACCATGGCCTATGCCATTGGCCATATTTCAGGTTGCCACCTCAACCCGGCAGTCACCATCGGCCTGTGGTCAGGAGGACGCTTTCCCGCCAATGAAGTTGGCCCGTATATTGTCTTCCAAGTGCTCGGTGCCATCTTTGCCGCCTTTGTGCTGTACATCATTGCCAGTGGGCAAGCCGGTTTCGACCTTGCTGGCGGGCTTGCCTCAAACGGATATGGCGACCACTCTCCCGGCGGTTACACCATGCTGTCAGGTTTTATTACCGAGTTCGTCATGACCTTTATGTTCCTCATTGTGATCCTTGGTGTGACCCACAAACTGGCCACACCTTCAATGGCCGGACTGGCTATCGGGTTAGCGCTGGTACTGATCCATTTAATCAGCATTCCGGTCACCAATACTTCTGTTAACCCTGCCCGAAGTACTGGGCCTGCCATTATGGTCGGTGACTGGGCCATCGCACAGCTATGGCTCTTCTGGGTAGCTCCAATTCTGGGCGCCATCGCCGCCGGAGTAGTCTATCGCTGGCTGTGCCCTGACGATTAGCAGCGACGGCATAAGGTCAGTGACAGAAATAAAAAGCACCAAAAAGAAAGCGAGAACCCTGGTTCTCGCTTTCTGATTTTTACACCGGTAATCGAAGCTTATCGGAGGTTATTTACAACCCGAAGCAGCACCTGAACCGGATGCTTCATCTTGATATGTTCGAATCGCTTTACCTGGCTTCGGCAGGAATACCCCGTCGCCATACACCTGTCGGTATCCAGTTGTTCAAGATTCGGCTGCCAGCTCAGATTGTACACACCACGGGACATTTCAAGTTTGTCCTTTTCGTGACCGAACGTACCAGCCATACCACAGCAGCCAACAGAAACAGGCATCAAATTGGCACCAAAACGGGCAAAGATCTCAGCCCATTCCTTCTCGGCATTAGGCATTTTGGTCTTCTCGGTACAATGGGCAAACAAATACCATATGTCATCTTCACGCAGAGGATGGGACGGCAGCTCTGGCAGTAACGGCAGTAACCACTCATGAGCCGTCTGAACATGGAACTCTCCCCGCTTGTCACCCAATATTTCTTCATACTCGTCCCGGTAACAAAGCACCAGCGCCGGATCGACGCCCACCAGCGGAATGCCCAAGCTCGACAGTTGATTGAGAAAATCAGCGGTATTACGTGCCGTCTTGGCAAACTGACGCAAGAAGCCTTTAATATGCTGCGCCTTGCCGTTGGGTTTAAACGGCACCAGCATCGGCTTCTTGCCGAGTTTTTCAATCAGGTAGACAAAATCTTGAACCACATCGGCATCGTAAAAGCTGGTAAACGGATCCTGAACAATCAGCACATAATCCTGACGCTCTTGTTCCGACAATGCCTGTAGCCACTGCAGGTCAAAACGCGTGGCATGATGACCATCCAGCCCTTCCTTCAAGGTCGGCACTGATAACGCCGGCATATCCACATAGCCGATCGTTTTCTCAGTAAGCGTTTTCGACCACGACGGACGCATCACAGCATTAAAGGTCACTGGCGCTTTTGCCATCAAGGGCAAATAGCTTTCTACATAGGCCACCAGGTAATCCTTCACCGGGCGCTGATAGCGGCTGTAATAGATATTCATAAAGCGAGAGCGGAAACTCGGCACATCGACCTTGATCGGACACTGGCTCGCACACGCCTTACAGGCCAGACAGCCATTCATGGCTTCCATTACCTCGTGGGAGAAGTCATAGTCACTCTTGCCCGAGCCGAAGGTATTTCTAAACCGGTCGATGATCTGTTTCACTGTCGGAGACTGGCTCATCAGCTCCGCTTCCAGCTTCATCGGATCAATGCCCTTCTCTGACAGTTGACGTAACCATTCGCGTACCAAGCCAGCACGGCCTTTAGGCGAATGACGGCGATCAGCCGTTATCTTCATTGATGGGCACATCGGCGAGCTTGTATCATAGTTAAAACACAAGCCATTACCGTTACATTCCATTGCCTGCTTGAAGCTATCGCGCACCTTCACCGGGATCTGTCGATCATAGAAGCCACGCTTCACTCCGTCGACTTTCACCAGCTCGGCATTGCTATCAAGCGGAGTACAAATCTTGCCGGGGTTCATCCGGTTATCCGGATCGAACGCCGCCTTGATACGTCTCAGTTCGGTAAACAGCTCATCACCGAAAAATGCCGGTCCGTATTCCGATCGGAACCCCTTACCATGCTCACCCCACATCAGGCCACCATATTTTGCTACCAGTGCAACAACCTGATCCGAGATTTCCTTCATCAGCCGTTCTTGTTCCGGATCGCACATATCCAGTGCAGGACGGACGTGAAGCACCCCAGCATCCACGTGACCGAACATACCGTAATCCAGCTGCTTCTCGTCAAGCAACTGACGGAACTCAACAATAAAATCAGCAAGGTTTTCCGGCGGCACGCAAGTATCTTCAGCAAAGGCAACCGGCTTCTTACTGCCTTTTGCCGCACCCAACAGGCCAACCGCTTTCTTGCGCATACCATAAATTTTCTGGATGCTGGCAAGATCATCACACACCTGATAGCCAATCACCCCGCTTTGTTCTGCCGCGATCAAGGAATCGAGCTGTACGCACAAGGCTGCGACCTGGCGTTGATTTTCTTCCGGATCATTGCTGGCAAACTCAACCATGTTGATGCCCAGCAGCTCTTTGCCGGGAACATCTGTCAGCAAATCGCTAACGGTGTGCCATACAATATCCTGCTTGGCCAGATTCAGTACCCGCGAATCAACCGTTTCGACAGACAAAGCTTGTGCTTCCACCATCATCGGAGCATTTCGCAAGGCCGAATCAAAACTATCGTATTTAATATTCACCAAGGTCCGGGATTTCGGGATTGGCGTAATATTAAGCTTCGCCTCGGCAATAAAGGCCAGTGAGCCTTCAGCACCACATAACAGGCGGGTAATATCAAATTCCGTCAGCGCGTCATCAAAAACGTTCTGTAAGTCGTAACCGGTCAGGAAGCGATTCAATGGTGGAAATTTATCAACAATTTGCTGTCGCTTGTCACGGCATACCTGGGACGATATCAGCATCGCTTTATTGGCAAGCTCATCTCCCTCTGATGCCGTATATATCTGCTCCTGAGTCAGCGGTTCGGTTTCCAGTACAGAGCCATCCACCAGAACGGCTTTCAGAGACAGGACATGATCAGAGGTCTTACCGTATTTCAGCGATCCCTGACCAGATGCGTCGGTATTGATCATTCCGCCGATAGTGGCACGGTTACTGGTTGATAAATCCGGCGAAAAGAAATAACCGTAAGGACGTAGGGCGTCATTAAGCTGATCTTTTACTACCCCGGTTTGTACTCGCACCCAACCCTGCTCAGGGTTTACCTCAATGATCTGATTCATATGGCGAGAGAGATCAACGACGATCCCCGGTGTTAGTGACTGGCCGTTGGTTCCAGTGCCGCCCCCACGGGCAGAAAAGGTGACGTGCTTAAATTTCGGGTTCTGGCCGACCCGGCCAATCAAGATAAGATCATCTGTGGTGCGGGGTAAAACGACAGCTTGTGGCAGCTGCTGATACACACTGTTATCAGTGGCTACAGCCAGTCGGCTGGCATAATTTTGTTCGATATCACCGGCAAAACCGGCTTTTTCCAACTCGTCCAGATATGACAGTACGACATCGTCGATACTATTCTGATGTGTTAATACAGGTAACATTGCTCTCCTTGTCCAGTATGGCTGCCGTATCCTACGACTACTGGCCTCTCTTATATCGTTTGCATTCACTTTACCTCACTACGAATATGAAACAAAGTGTGACGGAGCGCAACAACATAAAACGCTGCTCAAGGGCAGAATTTTATTTCAATCTTTTTACCAAAGCCGACGAGCCAGCAATAAGCCAAATAGCGGCAAGCGTCCAGCCAGCTCCCCGAATGGCCAGAACAATCAAGCTCACCGAGGAAAGCGACGCCAGAAACTCAATACCGCCACCTATCACTCCTACCCCGGCGAACATAATAGCCATGAGCAAAAAGCGCCCCGGCAGCGAAAGCGAAAACGGCTTATCCGGCAATGCTTCAACACTGAGCACGATACCCAGCAATAGCGCAAAAATATAGGTATGAAGAGGTGCCAGACTAAGTCCGGCCACAATCCCGACGACGAAGGACATCGATAACCAAAACCATCGGTTTACAATGGCCTGTTGAAGTGAATAACTAGAAGCGGAATGCCAGACAATCAAAGCCGAGACGAAAATCACCCCGAGCAGGATACTGGCGAGGGTATCACTGACAAAGTGCACGCCGTACCAGACTCTGGCAACAGCCTGCCCGACGATAAGTATCAGGAAAAACGGTAACGACAACCATTTTACAACCGTGCCGACACGCTTGCTCAGCGCATACCAGCACATGCCCCACAACAAGGTAGCCATCAAAGTGTGGCCGCTAGGGAAACCAAACCCGTAGGCATTTATTTGCTGTAGTTCGGGCATGATGTCCGACGGACGGGGTGACGCTAACCCGAGCTTAATCGCACCGCTGGTAAAGATGGCCAGTAGCAGCACAACGGCTAATTGAAGCAAGCCAGTCGGACCATAAAAGCCAATAGTAGCGATAACCAACAATGCAAGAAACCATGGTTCACCCGGTAAGTTCACAACAGCAATAATGTGTGAAAATACTCTTTGGCCGGCATCAGGCCAAGACTTGACCCACTGCTGAAGCTGCTCAACCCAGTCAAGCTCTATCCGGTGCAGTGAATTGACCTTGCGACTAAGATCAGAATACATTTCTATTTCGCTCGGCGGGGTTTTCTCCATCCATTCAGTCAACAAGCTCGCACTTATTTTAAAGCGATGTTTCTCCGGTTCAACCAAATAAGGGTCGACGAGATAGACGCGTTTGACTTCAGTGGCATAATGGTTGGCAAACCAAGAGGCAACCATGGAGTAGCCAGTATTGTCTTGAAATGATGAAACCAAAATGGGTGACTCTGCAACGCAGCCAAAAATAGCGGCTCGACGACGGTACTCCAGTAAGTCTCCCACTTTGACCCGAATACCGGTTTCTTCCAGTGCTTCTCGCGCTGCTGCCTGCCTCGGGGTATCCCCCTTATCGATGTACCCACCGGGCAGGGACATCTTTTTGGTGATCACTTCAGTTAACATGACCATTTTATTATCATGCCGGATAACACAAACGGCACCGACAATATCAGCGGGCATAGCACCGAGAACATCTGACTCATTTGCTATAGAAGCCGTTGCCGCTGTCGGCAACGCGACACAAACTAGAAAAAGACCAAAACAGAGGCGATTTACGATTCTTAGCAGAGCAAACACAGCAGACCTTACAGCACGGAAATATTGATCACATCATACCAGCAGTGCAATATGTAAACCATTGACAGAATTATGAATGCGCTCAGCGTATAAACCAGACCATGACGCCTATCGTACTCGCACCGGACTACTATCTTCACAACTTCCGTCTGCTCATCGACTCGGTCAATCGGCAGTACAGCGATCTGCTTAGCGACGATGAAGCTGCATGGATAGCAATATTTCAACATCTGCCTGAAAAGGCACAGATGCTGTGTATCCGTCTGCTATCAAGAAAAGGCCTGTTCTTTCGCTGTGACAAGCTTAGCTATGAAGAGATTGGTGATATTCATCTGGCAGCCGAAGAGCTTCACAATGTCGGCTTTGTCGAAAGCAACAATTCTGACTGGCCGCTAGAAGAAATCACTAGCCTGTTTACCAAACCAGAGTTGCTGAAGCTGTTTCCAGCTCTGGCTCCTTGCAAGTCATATCGCAAGCCGGAGCTTGTCGAAGAGTTGCTTAAACATGCTCCGGCGCTGGATGAATTCAAACAAGACATCATACAGATCTGCCACCAGCAGCATCTTGACACTTTTCTACTGTTATTCTTTGGCAACCGCTATCAGGATCTAAGTCAGTTTGTGCTCTCGGATCTCGGTTTGCACCAGTTCGAAAGCTACACTGTCGACAAGGAAAGCCGCCTCTTTAGCGATCGCCGCCAGATCCAGCAATGGCTTGAGTTATCCTCACTCAACGATCACTACTGGCAGGCGAAAGAAAACAAAGATCGCGCAGAAATCGTCGCTCTCTCAGAGAAGATCCCATCGGCTTATACGTGGCCTCCCCTTGAGCGAAAACGCCAGCAGCTCATCAATCATATCGCCCGCGATTTAGAACGCTTTGAGATGCCCGAACATGCACTCGGACTATTCAGAGAAAGCCAGCTCCCACCATCAAGAGAACGTCAGGTACGCATTCTGGACAAGCTTCAGCAGTTCGAACCAGCACTTGAACTCGCATTGGCTATCAAACAGTCACCGCACAATGAAGACGAGGCTGAGGTTGCCGAACGGCTGGAAAAGAAATTAAGCCGTACTCTAAAGCGAACTTACCAACCAGCAGCCAAGCCCGTATTTAATGAAAGCCACCTTACGCTGGCTAATAATGGCCAACGTGTCGAACTTTCCGTGGCGGCCCACTATGCAAGCCAAGGTTGGTCGGTACATTATCTGGAAAATAGCTTGCTGTGCGGCTTATTCGGGTTAGC
Source organism: Photobacterium proteolyticum (assembly GCF_001939735.1). GTDB lineage: Bacteria > Pseudomonadota > Gammaproteobacteria > Enterobacterales > Vibrionaceae > Photobacterium > Photobacterium proteolyticum. The sequence goes on along the minus strand of NZ_MJIL01000060.1, from coordinate 24,305 downwards.
ATTCTGGGATATTATCTTCACGCCTGTTAAAGGGGCATTTCTAAACCCCTACCAACGCTCACCCCGCGACATGTTCCACCCGGAGTTCTATCAACAGCGTGAGGCATTAATCAACCTGCGCCTGACAGACATCAGCGAAAATCGCTGGCAGACGTGGACAGAGATCTACCGAAATAAACGAGGGATAAGCAACGACTGGGTAAACTGGTCGATATTAACGGAAGACATCGTGCTCCAGGCCACCAGCGCCATCCCGAGCTCTACATTATGCGAGCTGTTTAAGCGACTGCTGTTCGACCCGCGAAACAACCGTTCTGGCTTGCCTGATCTTATCATGTTCAAAGCCAGTGAGTATCAGTGGGTCGAAGTAAAAGGCCCCGGCGACAAGCTGCAAAATAACCAAATCCGTTGGCTGAAAAAGTTCGCCGAGCTCGGCTGCCCGGCTTCTGTCGATTATGTAACTTGGAAGTAAGGCTGCAATATCCAGTCAATTGGCTGGAGCGATTAAATTAGGCCAAAAGAATCCACTGTTTTCCCGTTCTGACCTTGAGCAATTCTGAATCCTAGGTCTAAGATTTAATAATCAAAAATCATTATTCAGGCCATTCTTATTTATACAAAGGCCAATTAAATTCGTTGTCAGGCTCTGCAGATCGAGTTAGTGGCAAATCAGATAACCATTGCTGTTGGTATTTGATCATGAAAAACACTAAAAAGATAAATAAAATCCGCTACGGCCACAAAACCGGATCCATTACGGCATTTATCGATGTTGAGGATCTCCATGAACTTGATCCCTTTGTATTGTGGGATCATTTTGAAGCCAAAGAAATTATCCGAACAACCGGGCTCGATTACCACGGTCACTCGGGGGTTGATGCAATAAGTTACCCTGTCACGGGAAGACTTCGTCATCTCGATTCATCGGGCAACCATGTCACACTCAATAGTGGTGATATTCATGTGATGACCTCGGGAAACGGGATTATTCACAAAGATACCATGACACCTCAAGACGGCCGGGTGGAGTCTTTCAGCCTGTGGACAGCATTGCCTGCGGGCCACAAAGAGATGGTCGACGCCTCAAGTACCAATGTTTCATCCCACCACATTCCACTGGTCGAGGAAGTCGATTCTGCGACCAAGGTGCTTATCGGCAACTACAAAGGCTCGGTAAGTCCTATAAAGTACAGTATTCCCGTTACCTACCTCGATATCATTATCGCACCCTATGGTGTCTGGCACTTCCAGCCAGATAAAAGTCAAACAACAGGGTTCGTTTACATTCGCTCCGGACGAGCCTATATCGGCGGTAACCAGCTACATCCTCACCAAATGGGCACCTTGACACCATCTTCCCTGCCGCTGGAGATCCGAACCGGCAGTATCGGGACCCGGCTCTTTGTGTCTCTGGGTGAGCCTTTGCACCAGCCGTTAATTTCATCGGGCTGCTCAGTACATTCCTCTGCCGTCAATATGTCGCTGGGTACAGAAAACATTAAGCGACTGATGGCCGCAAAAAGAATGAGTGGTCTGTAAAAGCGTTTAATTTGTAATTGTTACTCTTGCCAATATAACCTTTGGAACGATGACTGTGGGTAGCGGATTTATTCCAATGTTGTATCACAACCAGTTGGCAGCCACTCTTAACAGGCCGTCGTTGATCGCAAGGCAGTTTTGCTTAGGCTACCTTGCCATTGCCCTGTTCTTTTCTTCCTATATCCTGGCTGATACCAACACGCAGAGTAACAGCGGCTATTCGCCGCATGAAGTTAAGGCCCTCTACCTATACCACTTTGCCAATTTTGTTCGATGGCCCGAGCCGCTCCCGGAGCGTATTCGCTACTGCAGCCTGGGCAGCGATACCGCAACGCTCACACTCAAACAGGTTCTCTTTCGGAAAACCCCACCAAATCGCTCAGCGACTGTCACCTCAATTACCAATTTCAACCAAGCCGGCGACAGCTGTGAAGTGCTGTATATCCCGCAGGACACGCTAAAGCAATATAAGACGATTCCACAATTGACCGGCGTACTGACGGTCAGTGACGGCCTGCGTTTCCTTCAGCGCGGTGGCATGATAGAGCTTCGCGCAACCAAAAACCGAATAAAGCCAGCAATAGCGATAGACAATGTGACAAAAGGGCAACTGACGATCAGCTCTCGTTTGCTACGGATTGCCCTGCCCCCTTCCGGACAAAAAGGGGGGCAACCATGAGTAGACTTATCGATCGCCTCTCCCTGAGCCAGCGCTTATCGATACCGGTAATGGGCTTTATCGTCCTGGCTTTCATCAGCTTGCAATTCATCACTTATCAAACCTTTTTGAAAATCGAGAAAGACAATCTGCTCAGCCAAACGCAAGTACTTGCTAACGGTGTAGGAATGAACCTGACTGCTGCGGTTTTGTTTAATGACCACCTTGATGGCACTGAAATTATGTCGGCTTTCAGTGCCGCACCGCTCGTCGCCAGAGTCCGGCTTGAACATCCTGATCACAGCCTGTTTGTTCAATACATCAACCCAGATATCGAATTTATTCCTCCGACAACAGAAGAAAAACATGATGTGACGAGACAAAGCTACCACTTTGGACCTGAAATGCTCTATCTGACCGTTCCCGTTATGCTCGACAACGAGCCAATTGCCCATATGCATATCGGCGTGTCATTGAAAACGCTTCAGGAAATGCGAACTACCCATTTCCAAGTCAGTTTCATGTTGCTGCTCGCCATTATTGCCCTGACTGCCTACATCATCAATCGCGTTCAGTCATGGGTCATTCACCCTATCTCCCAACTGAATCTTGCTGTTAATCGTATTATCAAAGACGAAAGCCCGAGTCCTATCACTCCGCAAACACAAACCTATGATGAAGTTGGCGAGCTAGTGAGTTGTTTTAACAGCATGCAGAAAAAGCTAAACGAGCGTGATGCAGAAATTCGCGCCACCTTAAGTCAGCTGAGTGAAGAGAAAGCCTTTGCCGATGATGTCATCGCCACAGTGCAGCATGCTTTGCTTGTCGTAAACCAAACAGGCATCATCACCCTGGCGAATGATGCCACCTTATCTGTACTCGACCTTCCTGCTGTTAAAGCAAAAGGGCTTAGCCTGACTGATATATTGCATACCGAACACCCCCACCTATTCGGCAGTCGACTAGAAGCCGCTCTTAACGGTCAGCAGCAATTCGACCACGAAATCATGAAAGGTGGTGCGACATCATCTGGACAACCACGCACCTACCAGATAGTCAGCCGGCCTTTAGAACACCGCAAACAAACGCTTTTTGCCATTGAAGATGTCACCAAAAGGCAGCAGGCAGAGCAACAGCAGAAAATGGCAGCTCAGGTTTTTGAGAGCAGCCAGGACGCGATCATGCTGCTAAGCGATTCGGGTATCATAAACATGGTCAACCCGGCATTCAGCCGCTTCCTGGGTTATCATCCAGACGAGGCAATTGGCAGGCATTTCCATATCATGTTCGATCTGGGGAAGGACAGCAAAATCGAACTTGCTATCCGCCAGGCGCTAAAAAAGACCAACCACTGGCACGGAGAAATGAGTCCGGTTTGCAAAGACGGCTCTTTTATCCCTATGTTTCTCCGCATTAACAGGATTCAAGTCAGCCATAGCGATGAGTTTCAAACCGTGGTGATCGCCTCGGATCTTCGCTCAATGAAAAAAATGCGGCGACTCGAACACCTAGCCACCCATGACCCGCTTACTAACCTGGCCAACCGAAGCAAACTGCATCAGGAACTGGTACAGGTGCTCAGTAAGCAAAAATCAAAAAACTCTGTATTTGCAGTGCTATTTATTGACTTGGATGACTTTAAAACAGTCAATGACACTTATGGTCACAGTGCTGGTGATAAAGTCCTCAAGATCATCGCAGAGCGATTACTCAGAACAGTTCGAAAAAGTGATATGGTTGCCCGCCTTGCTGGTGATGAGTTTGTTACCATTATCAACCCGGTGGCCAGTCGGAATGATATATCCTTCACGTGCGAACGTATTTTAGCCAGAATCATAGAGCCAATTAGTCTGGGCAAGAAAACACAGCTCAACATCGGTGCCAGTATAGGTTGTTACTATGTTTATCCTGATGAGTCTCAGAAAGTAGACGATATTTTACGGCGGGCGGACAAAGCCATGTATGGTGCCAAACTGTCAGGCAAGGGACGGATCATCGAATTTAATCAGTTCAGGAAGAACTATGACTAATAAATGGCAACTGCATCACCAGTGAGCAATATACAACAGTGCCACTTCTACTTAAGCGGCACTGCATTATGTTCATCTAGCTACGCTTGGCACACTTGAATGTCCCGTTAGACTGGAACCAAAGCGCCTGAGACTTTTTACGGCCGATCAAAATCGGGCCATCGTCAAAGAACAAGAAGTTCTTCCAGTTACGCTTGAAGACTCCCCACTTGGTCTCAATGACGTTGTACTTTTCGTAGCAGAAAAAGACAGTGGTATTATCTTCCCAGTTAATGAATTCCATCACTTCTGGCGGAAGGTCAATGTCATCACTATCCCAGGCATGCTGCCAGTCAATCGCTTCAGACCAGATTTTCTGATCATGTGCCCAGTCGTCTTTTTCAAAATGATCGGCATCCGGGCTCTGGCTGCTAATATGCTCGCGCCAAATTTGAGCTGATCGAGCCTGAGTGAAAGGTTTAATTTGCTCTAAATCTGTTGCCTCGACAGGCATAGAGGCGTGGGTAAAGATCCACTTGCGGGAATAGCTATCTAACTCTACGTAGTTCATTCGTCGACCTAACTAAACATTGACGGGGCAATGTACCTTAGTCGATCATTTTGTTCCAGTATTGAAATGGGTTTCAGACTAAATTTGATTGCTGCAGAATGGCTATCAGAGGAACCGGAAGCAATGTACTACACCGCCCATCAACCGGCTCCTTTACCGTGTTAACTATTTGTTGGCATCCCACAAATTGCTGACCCAGCCTCCTATCTGCGCATCATAGTGGCAACCATTAAAGTTTTTTTCCACTATTGGTGATTCTTGACTACGCTGTTCCAGTAACTGAGAGATATGACAAGCCATCGGGTCTCCCCGCTCCACCAATCGCTTTCTTGTTGCCACTTCTTTGATGATCTGTAATCGATATGCCGAATTCATTTTTTTCATCACACCTAACCTCTCTCAGTTAAACCCAACTAAAAATAGGAGTGAGTCTGTAAATCGTCAAATTTCCGACATCAAACGGTCACAATTTACAGCTATGGCGATGTATAAAAAAAACAATAAATTCAAAAAGTTACCATTTTCTCTTTGTAATGGTTCGTGGCTAACATTGGACTGCTCACAGTAAGTCTTTAATAATTATTGAATTATATTGAAAGAAAAGTTTCATCTTTTTTATTAATTGTTAACCGGTCAGGGCACCCTATACAGATAGCAGGTCGCTCAATATTCAATACAAAGCTTTATATACCCAACTTACTTTCACTAAGTAAGGCCAACAATAATCACTTCGTGTAATATTCATTAACGCCGTTTCGTTACCGTTTATGCCAGCCATTGCTGCACCTAATATAAGAACTCATAACTATGTATAACCTTGCTACCAGCCTTGAACGCAATGCTACCTTCCGGGGCAGTAACACTGCGCTCATTTTTCACGATGAGACAATCAGCTACCGTCAACTCAACACCATGGTCAACCAGGTCGCCAACCAGTTGGTAAAACTTGGTATCAAGCCTGATGACAAAGTGGCTATTTCTTGTCCGAACACACCGGCGTTTGTCATCGGCTACTACGCGATTCAAAAAGTAGGAGCTATCACTGTTCCGTTAAACGTAATGCTAAAAGGACCTGAAGTAGCCTACCACCTCGATGATTCAGACGCCGTGGCAGTCATTAGCTTTCAGGGCAACAATGCAATGCCTTGCGGTGAGTATTGCTATGAAGGCTACAGCCAAACCGATAGCTGCCTGCACTATATTCTGATTGAATCAGAGGGTGAGGATATAGCCCTTCCCGAGGATGCCCACCGCTTCAGTCAGTGGCTGCAATCAACGGAAACAGCATTCGATGCGGTGTACCGTACTGCTGAGGATACCTGTGTTATTCTGTACACCTCAGGCACAACCGGACGAGCTAAAGGTGCCGAGCTGAGCCAGAGTAACATGCTATGCAATGCTCAGGCCTGCCAGGCGCTGACAAACCAGAAAGGAACCGACGTCAGCATTGCTATTCTGCCGCTGTTCCACACCTTTGGTCAGTCTCTGATCATGAACACCTCGATTCTGACGGCCAGCGCCCTGGTGCTGATCCCCCGCTTTGTCCCGAAAACCGTACTGCAGCAAATGCACAAGCACAAAGTGACTCACTTAGCCGGTGTCCCGACCATGTTTATCGGTTTGCTGGCTTTTGCCGAGAAGCATGGCGGTGACTACCTGAAAGAGATTGCCGACAACCTGAAAGTAGCGATTTCCGGCGGGGCGTCAATGCCGGTAGAAATACTCAAGCAATTCGAGGCCAAGCTGAATGTGCCGGTTATCGAAGGCTATGGCTTATCCGAGTCATCACCGGTTGCGGCTTTCAACCACCTTGAATATAAACGCAAACCGGGCAGTATCGGCCAACCGCTGCCGGGAGTGACCATGAAGGTCGTTGACAGTGACGGCAATGACGTTGCCCAAGGTAAAGAGGGTGAACTGCTGATCCGCGGCCATAACGTCATGAAGGGCTACTACAGAAAACCAGAGGAAACTGCCAAAACTATCGTCAACGGCTGGTTGCATACCGGCGATATCGTCCGTTTCGACGAAGACGGTTATGTCTTTGTCGTCGATCGACTAAAAGAGGTGATTATCAGGGGCGGTTACAACATCTACCCTCGCGATATCGAAGAAACCTTTATGACCCACCCAGACGTTCACTTGGTGGCCGTCATTGGTGTTCCCCATAAAACCTATGGTGAAGAAGTCAAAGCGTTTATCGTACCCAAAGAAAATTCCACAACCAACAGCAAGGCGTTTGTTGCCTGGGGGCGTGAACGCCTGGCAGACTTCAAATATCCACGGCAAGTGGAAGTCGTCAGCGAGCTGCCAATGACAGCGACAGGCAAAATCCTCAAGCGATTACTGAAATAAATCCTCTTTTCATTGATGTACAGCAGGCTATTACAGGCCTGCTTTTCTGACCGTCTTTACTATCCTACCTGCCGCTCCTTTGCGTAATCCTACAGCCCCTGCTAACGTTTTTAGATATAGTGCAAAATAGTATCAATCTATTGGAGGTCGGGTGAAAGGACAGTCTTTATTGATTATGTTATGGCTAGGCATCCTACTGTACTCATCGTCTCTTTTTGCTATTCCGTCGCAAACATTCCACCAATGCACCAAGGCTCTGACCTACGATTTGTTTTTCAGTGGCCATAAGATTGGGCAACTTTCACGAACCTTGAACTGGCAAGGCGACAAGGTCACTATTCGCTCATACAGCAAAGTGAATGTTCTGGTCACCAAAAGCAAATTCAGGCAGAACAGCGTCGTCTACTGGTCAGATAAACAAGGCTCGTTTCTTACCCAGTCTTTTACCCGCAACATTACCGGGCTAATGTCGGGCAACACGTCCGCAACCTTTAGCCTCGACGGGCTTAACTCTTCAGTACGCAGGAATGGCAAGACTCGACGTTTCAGCAGCGCGGACATTCCGATACGGGATGGTGATGCGGTCGGTACCCAGATCAGACTCAACCTGATTAATGGAAAAAAGAAATTTGATTTCAAGCTACAAGATACCGAGGACGTTGATCATTACTATTTTGAAGTGAAGCGCCAAGAGAAAATTGACACCCGATATGGCCGGCTGAATACCTTCAGGGTCGAACAGGTACGTAAGAGCGATCGCAAACTCGTGATGTGGTTTGCACCTGATATCGACTATCAACTGGTAAAGGCAACCTACAAGCGTAAGCTCCTCGATCTGAAAGCAACGATCGTGCGCAGTAATATCCAATGCCCCAAGACTACACCACTGAAGACTGCTGACAGTGAAATAACACTGTCGCGCCAGTAATTACTTCATGGTGACCTTACCACCGATGATTTTATATGCCGGCGCTCCCCGTACCAATGTATCTCTGGCAAAGACTCCCTGACAGTTCGGGCAAATGCAGGGCTGTTGGGTGTAATCCTTACTGATCCGCTCTTTAAAGCACTTTACCAGGGCTCCCTTGCCGCCTTTGCGATATTTGAACAACTGGGTTTTACAACCGACACAAAACACATCAACGGTTTTGGTCGGCCCTTTCTTATTGGGTTTTGCCATAACTTCACTAAAGTTGTGATTAAGTGGGGTGACGAACATCCGCAATCAGCTGATCAATCAGCATCAAGTGCTCATCGAGCACGCCAGCCAGATTGCCATATTTAGGTTGCTGACGATCATTTTCAAACGGATGATGCCACCCCTGAGTTGTTTCGACAAATGTTTTGGCAAACTGCTCTGAAATGGACAGGCAACCGGCCAGAACAGTATCAACATAGGTCTGCATAATCGGTTGGACTTCACAAGGCGGCTGGGGATTCGCCCTGATATAAGCCCAGATAGGTTCATTGATAACCATCTTTTGGTTTTCAACAGCATGGCTTGCGGCAACATCGGCAGGATCCAGCTCGATACGGCGATAACCCTTCTCTCTGCGGTCAAATTCTACCAGAGAGTTCTCACCAATTTTCACCAGTACGCCATTGCAATGCCCTTTCCCGAGCATAGCAACCAATGGCGATATCTTGTAGCTGCCGTCAACTTTACCCCAGTGGCGCTGCAAACCGTTCACCGTTGCTGGTACCGCCTTCCCGGTCTGGCTGGTTAACAAACGTGAGTGATGGTTAATTAAACTGCCATAACCGAATATATACATGCCAACTCCTTTAAAACGCCTAGATTGGCAGACCAAAAAACAATGAAAAGTCCTGCCATTCTTGCTGCAGCTGCTCCAGATTACCAGTGCTAAAACGAACAGCAGTTCCCGGCATCGCTTGCGCCAGTCTGGGCACATCCACGCGAGCGATACATCCCAATTTAGGGTACCCGCCCAGTGTCTGGCGATCATTGAGCAATACTATGGGCTGGCCATTCGGCGGGATCTGAATCGCTCCATAGGCAATCGCTTCAGAGATAATGCCACCGATGTCTCCAGCTACTACCGGTCCTTCGAGCCTGCACCCCATCCTATCTGTCTGTTGAGTTACTGTATATATGCTCTGATAAAACTGCTGCTTTGATTCGGCAGAAAAACGGTTGCACTGATACGACTCTATGACCCGTAAGTAAATTGGAGCAGAATAGTCAGGAATATATCGACTCGGTGCCAATCGAGGCTCAAAACTGTCGGTATCTACTGTGCTTTCGACAGGTAGCGAATCTTCTTTATGCAGCGCTCTGCCAGCCTGTATACCTCCCATTTCATTGCGCACCACCGTCGAGACGCTACCAAAGACGGCTGGGACCTTAAAGCCACCTTTTACAGCAAGATATGCACGCACGCCGGAACGCGAACAGGCAAACTTTATAACCTGCCCATCTCTTACCAGAAAACTCCGCCACAGTGTAATCGGCTCACCATCCAGGGTGGCTCCCATATCGGCTCCGGTCAGGGCACAAATCATATCTCCTTGGGCTTTGATGCATGCCTGCCCAAGTGTAATTTCGAGCTGAGAGCAGTCCATGGCATTGCCGACAAGGTAGTTAGCCCAGCAATAGGCATGCAAGTCGGCGGCTCCGCCCTGACTTAATCCTTGTTCGCCCACACCCAGCCGCCCAACATCCTGAAGCAGCGTTAACATACCGGGATGGATTACTTCCAATGAGGCCAAATGCTTCCTCCTTGCTGTAAAAACTGCTCTCTTCCTATCGACTCGAATCTGACCCTATCTCCGACTTCAAAAGGCGACATCGGGTCTTGTAGAGGCGAATACAGCGGCGTTGGGCAATTACCGATGATCTGCCAGCCCCCGGGGGAGTCAGCCGGATATACAGCAGTTTGTTCATTGGCAATGCCAACACTGCCCGCAGGGATCTTCTGGCGCGGTTCGGCATGACGCGGCGTGGCGATCTGGTCATCAACCGATGCCAAGAAAGCAAAACCCGGCGCAAAACCAATCGCACAAACGGTATAGGTACGTTCGATATGGTAAGCAATAACTTGTTCGGAGGTTATCCCGTGCAACTCGGCAAGCGAAACCAGATCCGGACCAACCTCATGATCATAATAAACCGGTAATGTGATCAACTTGCCAGAAGGAGCATCAGACAGCACCTGAGTCAGCTGCGGTGCATAATGGGTAATCGCTTTGTAAAGCGCACTATAGGTAACCAAGCGGGGATGGTACTGAACAAACAGCGACGTATAGGACGGAATCACTTCAATTAAGGCTTTCGGAAAAGTGTCCTTGAGGTATTTCGCCAGCAGTCCGATACGCTGAGTCAGCTGCGTATCAATCTGCTCCCCCAAATACACAATCAGGCTGGTTTCCGACACAGGCTCGATGCGTATCATGGGTTCAGTACCTTGTGCAAGGCTGCTATTGTCGCAATGGACTCATCATTGTCACCGTGAACACACACGGAATCGGCATGAAATGTCAGTGTCTTACCCGATACCGTTGTAACCCTGCCCTCTGCCAGCTCTATCACCTGCTGCTTGATCTTGGTGGCATCGTGATAAACCGCCTCCGGATTCGAGCGCGGTACCAAACTTCCCGTATCGTCGTAGGCTCGATCGGCAAACGCCTCTAATAACAACTCGACGTCATAACGTTCGGCTATCTTCTGATAGTGTGTATTGTCAGGTCGAGCCAGAACCATCAACTTAAGCTTGATAGACCGGTGCTGATTAAGGCCAGAGACGGCTTCAACGATGGCTTCGAAAATACCATCATTCACCATCATATCGTTATACAGCGCGCCATGAGGCTTGATATAAGAAATATGGGTATTGTGAAGCTGGCAAATCGCCTCCAATGCACCGGCCTGGTAGGCGACCAGCCGGGTGACAGCATCGAGGGCATGAGGGATGCTACGACGACCAAAGCCAATCTTGTCGTCATATCCAGGGTGAGCACCAATTTCAACCTGACGGGCAATCGCCCATTTGACAGTTTGTGCCATCACATCCGGATCGGAGGCATGGAACCCACAGGCAATATTTGCCTGATCGATCCAGGGCATAACCGCATGGTCATTACCCATATGCCAGGCACCAAAACTCTCTCCCATATCACAGTTCAATTTCATCGCGTATCCTTGCCTATGAAATAGTTACAGTCTTCTGATTAATTTAACCTTATACATAAAACTAACTGTGATCAATGAGGTTGGATTCTCAGACACAACGAAAAAAGGCTTACCTTTCGGTAAGCCTTTAAGGAGATGGTGCCCCGGGCCGGACTTGAACCGGCACAACGCGAACGTCGAGGGATTTTAAATCCCTTGTGTCTACCAATTCCACCACCAGGGCACGCAATTCTTGATTGCGATGCTCCTAACCAATGTGCTTTTTAAAAAAGCGGTTAGACACCATCTTGATACTGACTTGGTCAATATCACAAAATTTGGAGCGACACACGAGGTTCCCGATCTTCGAGGAGCTAGGCGTGACCTCAACCTTGGCAAGGTTGTGCTCTACCCGCTTAACCTACATGTTTCACTACATTCACCACCGATAGGCAATGAATAATTAAATTGGAGCGACACACGAGGTTCGAACTCGTGACCTCAACCTTGGCAAGGTTGCGCTCTACCAGCTGAGCTAGTGTCGCAAATGGAGGCGCGTCCCGGAGTCGAACCGAGGTCCACGGATTTGCAATCCGCTGCATAGCCACTCTGCCAACGCGCCAAACTGTCTTTCGACTTACCGCTTAACAAGTCTCCCCGTTGCGGTATGGGGTGCATTCTACGGATTGCTCCCAATGAGTCAATAGCAAAATGTCATAATCCAGATCGCTTGCTTGAATTGTGCGCAATTGCTCTATTTTAACAAGCTTTCCGCCTGATTTTTGGCCTTTATTGTGTTCTGAGTTTTACTCTACATATAATCATTAGTCATGATAACCAACAGCAAAACAACTTTTTAAATTAAGCATTACAGTTTAGTTCGCTATTTTCTCTTGTTCAGCCTTAATTTTGCGACAACGAAACTTCACTCAACAACTTTGCTCTTCTGAATCACATCACAAAAAAGCCACTCTGGAATCGAGTGGCCTTATACCCAACCTACCTCAAAAGAATATAGATTACGGGTTCACCAGCTCAACGGCTTCTCTTACCAGTCTGCCGATTTCGTCCCAGTTTCCAGCTTCAATCAATGCCGGTGCGACCATCCAGGTACCACCGCAGCAGTGAACGCGATCAATCGCTAGGTAATCCTTCACATTTGCCTTCCCTATCCCGCCAGTCGGCATAAAGGCAACATCGACATATGGCGCAAGCAGTGACTTGATCATATTGATCCCGCCGGATGCCTCAGCAGGAAAGAACTTCAGGAACGTCAGACCTAACTCTAGTGCTTGCTCAACTTGGCTGGGGTTGTTCACCCCCGGTACCATAGCAATGTCTTGTTCCTGGCAATAACGTACTGTATTTGGGTTCAATCCGGGAGCGACGATAAACTCAGCACCCGCAGCTTTGGCGCGATCAACTTGAGCGGCGTTTAATACTGTCCCTGCCCCGATACACATTGACGGATAAGCTTCACGCATCAAGCGAATAGCTTCCTCTGCCTCCGCGGTGCGAAAGGTAACCTCAGCAACAGGCAGGCCGTTTTCCACCAGCGTTTTAGCCAACGGTACCGCTTGCTCAACATTATTAATTTGAATCACCGGAATGACTTTGAATCCTTTTAACTTTTCAATCAGCTGTTGAGACATTAAACCTTGTTCCTTTTATCTACATTAATTCTTTCATTGCTTCAGACGGAATGATTGCCCCCGGATATTGAATGACAATAGATGCCAGACAGTGACCAAGCTCAGCAGCGGCAGTCTCTGAGCTACCGCTCAAACGCCCAGCCAGATACCCTGCAGCAAAAGAGTCATCGGCGGCACAGGTATCCACCACGTTTTCAACCCTGTTTGCAGCCACATACACGGTATCTGAATAGCGACTCTGCAACCCAGACACGATTTTGCATGGCTCGCAGCCTCGCTTAATAACAGCTTCAGGGCAGCCGAAGTCCTGACACCGCTTCACAATATCACTTTTGCCCCACACCGCATATTCATCATGCTCGGTAAGCAAAGCAATGTCAGCAAAGGGCAAAGCCTGCGAATACCAGTACTGGGCTTGTTTCGACGTCCAAAGCTGAGGGCGAAAATTATTATCAAACAATATCATACCGCCATTGGCTTTATGTTTCTCTAACAAGGTGATTAATACCGCTTTCGCTTCTTCAGCCAGAATTGCCAAGCTAACACCGCTAATATACAGAGCATCAAAGCGATGGTTATCGATAGCCTGTTCGAGTGGCGACCACAGCTCCGAAAAGTAGAACTTCGCAGCACTGTCATTACGCCAGTAATGAAAATGACGTTCACCATTAGGTTCTGTCTCGACAAGATAAATACCGGGCAGCTTGTTCTCAAGCTTTTTCACCATATGAGTCTCAATGCCTTCAGCTTGCCAGGCCCCTAGCATATCCTGACTGATATTATCGGTCCCCAGCGCCGTTGCGTAGCTTACCGTTACCCCCCGTGATGCGCCCAGCCGAGACAAATACAGCGCCGTATTAAGCGTATCGCCACCAAATGTTCGCTGCAGCGGCAGACCACTCAACTCAATCATGCATTCACCAAAAAAAGCAATTCTCACGCCGCCATCCTCTTCTCTGCAGGCTTTATGTAAAGCCTAATGGATGATGGACACCTTACAGCATCACAAAGGTCTGCATTTTGCTAAGTTTTAGATAATTATGTTGAGAATGCTAAATTAGCTTTATCCAGCAAGATGTTGCGTCCTTACACGCTCGTCTCATCCCTCGTACAGCTCTAACGGCAAGCCATCCGGATCGTTAAAAAAAGTGTATTTCTTGCCGGTATATTCATCCACCCGGATAGGCTCAACATCGACCTGGTAACTCTTTAAATACTCGGCGCAATCCTCAACAGAGCCGACAACAAAGGCTAAATGCCTCAACCCACAGGCTTCGGGAAAGCTTGGTCTTGGTGGTGGGGAAGGAAATGAAAACAGCTCAACCTGGCTTCCATCGGGTAACTGCAGATCCAGTTTATAAGATTCACGATGTGCCCGGTAATTCTCTTCTATTACAGACAAACCCAGTACATCGACATAAAAGTGTTTTGATACTGCGTAATCAGAACAGATGATAGCCGCGTGGTGTATCCCTTTTAACATGAATAATGCTCTCTATGAGGCTGCTGAAATATGTAACAATCCCTCAGAGCCCTTTCGAAAGACTCTATTATCATATTCTTAACTATGAGTTTCTAGCCCCAAAAGTGGATCTGAAACGGTTCCTTTAATATGAATACCAAGGTTCCTGACGGCCATTACAGGTCTCATCAGGAACATCTATCTAAAGAATCAAGCCGCTGGAACCCTGGTCAAACTCCCGACCCGTTTCATAGCTAATTTATAGAGTTCTCTGGCTCTTTTGGCTTCACTTTCACTTGGGCGCGTATCATTCTGATAGACCCAATGACAGGATTCAATGACACCTCTAACCTCTTTCAGGCCTAAGAAAGAAGGCGTCGACAGCGCAGTAAGCTCAAGTATCAAAAAGCACAGCTTATAGTGAAACGGCACCATCTGAAACGCCCTGTAAGCATCTTCAATGGCCTGCGTGGCCAAGTTGTTATTACGCTTATCAAAAGCCTGCTCAACCAACTTACCCCCTTCACTCAACCGATGGTTAATTTCAGAATGACAGGCTTCCAGCAACTTTACCTGACTTTGGATCAAGGCCGCATCATCAGCATTACCACATAAGTCTCTGGCAACCTGCATCGTCTTTTCATATTTATCCGGCATACCACAAAAGCCGTATAAGCGGGCGATATTCAGTACCGTGTAGTAGTCATCGATGGGCTTATCATGAATGTTAATTTTGCTAACGATGGTAAAGCAGTCTTCAATTTCACCATGCAGACAGGCAAGTATCGCTACGCCGACCAAGGCCCCCATCTCACTTTCATAGCGCTCTTTGTCCGTATCACCACTCACTTTATGGTCAAAGATGTTATGTCTGGCCTCTTTAACCAACTCCGCACTTTCAACGTTATCCTCTGCATAGATACTGGCAAGCATGAGAGACACTGCAACATTGAGATTAATCCCGTAGCTAAAACGGCTGGTCCCCATCACCTTGCTGGTATAACGCTGATAGCCGATTGCTGCCTTTTCATGTTGTTGCAAGGAAGCGTATAAGTTGGCAATGATCAACTCACGTAGCGGATTGGCCGAATTCACCTTGTGTAAGATATTAAATTGCTCCAAGGCTTCTGGTACCCGGTCTGAGGCCATTAAACATCCCGCCAGATGCTTTCTCGCCAGGGGTTGCTTGGGGTACTTATCGAGGATTTCCTGGAAAACAGCTTCTGCTTCCTTTAGTTCGCCAAGCTCTTTTAGCGCCTGCCCAAAACCGACCCTCGGCCATAAATGATCAGTATGCTTACAGGCTTCTTCATAAAACTGTTTGGCTTCTAGATGGCGTTCTGAACGAAGTAAACAATCACCGTTTATTCTATCTATATACCCTGAATAAGCCGGGAAATTCTTTTTATAACGCTGACAAAGCCCAATTGCGGTTTGAAACTCTTTGTTATCAACGGCCATTAGCAAAGGAAATAAAGCTGACTTTCTTTCAAAGACCATCTCTATTCGCTCGATAAACACAGCACCACAAAATGGCTTAATTAAATAATCATCCGGCTCTAATTCAATAAAATGAGAAACGACCTGCTCTGTGTTATCACCCGTCACACATATAAAAACGCCGTCACTGGGTAAAAGCTTACGCTGTTTTACCTCATCGAAAATAAGCCCGCCGTCAATATGATGACGCATATTGTAATCACTGATGACAATATCATAACTATGACTGGCTAATAGACGGATGGCTTTGAGGCTATCTGTTGTGCTATCGATATTATCATTGGTAATACCTGCACTATTTAGCATTGACCTTAACAATGAAATTGCCGTGCTAGAGTCATCTATCAGCAGAAATCTTTTACCTGTTATCACATTGTAGCCCTCCATAGCCTAACAATAACTGTAAAAATGCCTCTTTAACGATAGGGATTCTTATAGTCTTACCTCAATAATAGTAAAGGGTTAACAATATGAACATTGTTGAATCAACTTTATGATCTAGCACATGTTTCAATAAAGAAACACTTTGCTGTAAAGAATACTAACCACGTAGTAATACGCACAGAGTCCCATATAATGGGCGACTTATTCTTATAAGTAATTTTATATTATCAATTAATCACCAAGAGGAATTAAATAAGCCACCGGCCCGTCAATACCCATTAAGTGTAAAAAAGATGAGCGCTCGCTCATCTTTTTTAAATAATATACGGACTATTATCACAGTTCTTAAATTAAAACTTAAATGAAGTTTATAAATTCAGCGAGCTTGTTTTCGGATAGAATAAAAAGCAATACTGCCAAATAATAAAAATAACAGTATTGGCCCTCCCCATAATAAATAAGTGCTTGGTGATAACTTTGGTTTATACAAAACAAAGTCTCCAAACCGACTCGTCATGTATTTGATGACTTCTTGATCAGATTTGCCCTCATCGACCATCTGGTAAACCTTTAAACGAAGATCCTTAGCAACTGGTGAGTTTGACTCAATCAAATTTTGATTCTGGCACTGTGGGCAGCGCAATCCCTTTGATAAGGCTATAGCTCTATTTTGGTCGACAATTGAACGAAACTGGAAAGTTTCTACCGACTCGACAAGCTCTGTATCTGCAGCCACAAACACTTGCGCTGTTTGTGCATAAACCACCAGCGAACCAGTAAGCCCAGCAATACTAAAGAACATCGCCAGTAACACTCGTTTTAAAGCCCCCGCAGACTTAACCATTTTTCCCCTCCTCAATCTGCTTGAGCACAGGGACAAACTCCTGCTCCCATATTTTTCGGTTAAGCGCGCCGACATAGCGATGACGGATCACACCATAACGATCAACCAAATAGCTTTCAGGCGTACCATAGACCCCCAGGTCGATCGCCAGGCTTCCTTTAGGATCGAAAATCACGGCCTGATATGGATTGCCTGACAAAGACAACTCTTTCAATGCGGCATGGCGATCATCACGATAATTAAGGCCAATAACGCTCATTTTATCCTTCTGAGCCAGCTCCAGTAAAAATGGATGTTCTGACTTGCAGATACCACACCAGGAGGCCCAAACATTCAGCAGCCGAACCTGTCCTGTCAGTGAGGCTTGCGTCAGAGTAAATTGTTCATTATCAAGTGAAGAAAGGCTAAATTCAGGCATTGACCTACCCTGCAATGGCGACGCCGTGGTGGTATTGTCAACGCGCATCGCAAAGGCAATGATAGCCCCACCCAGCAGCACGAGGAGCAAAGGAATAAAGCGGGATATTTTCATTTTTCTCTCCGTCACTGTTTCCACATCACAATCGTGGACAGTGATAATGCCTTGCTTTCACGCGGGTGCATGGCTTTCAGCCGAAGCCTTGCCAACACAGCCAATGTACCACCCAGCATCATTAAGATACTTCCTATCCAGAGCCAGCGGACGAAGGGCTTGTACTGGATCCTCACTGCATAATCTGTCCGGTTCAGTTTCTCACCCAGGGTGATGTAAATATCGCCCTGCCAATACCATTTGATCCCCGGTTCGCTCATATTCATGGTACGAACGGTATAATGACGACGCTGCGGCTTAATCAAGGCTTCAAATTTTCCGTCCTTGCTAACCTCAATATTGGCCTGCTCAGCAGTATAGTTTGGACCGATGAGCAGCTCTGTTTCACGATAGGAAAACTGGTAACCACTTAGACTTAATACGTCACCCGGTCCCATCTTATTGCTCGTTTCTACGGCATAATGGCTGACCAGCGCCGCTCCGACAATCGTCACAGCAACGCCGCAATGCGCTATCACCATGGCAACCAACCTTAACGGTGCATGCCCCAACTGTCGCTCGCGAAGCGCTCTATGCCTGAGGTAGAAAGCCTGTATTGCCGTCATTGAAATCCAAATCGCGGTAATGAATGACAAACAGACAACCAGATTAATCCCGCGCTCGAACCAGACAGACAATGCCACGCCAAGCACAATAGAGACAGACATCGGTGCCAGTGTTCGGGTAATAAGATCATCGGTCGACACGCGATGCCAGCGGATCAATACGCCGAACCCCATAAAGATGAAAAACAAGAAGCTAAGCGGTACAAACAAGGCGTTAAAGTAGGGTGCACCAACTGAGATATTGCCTAAGTCCAACGCCTGGAAAACCATCGGGTAAAAGGTGCCAAGCAGAATTGTCAGCGTCGCAACGGCCAGCAAGCTGTTACCGGCCAAAAACGTCGCTTCTTTTGACAAGAAGCCGAACGTTACCGGACGGCTATGTCGTTCGGCATTCAGTGCAAACAATACGAGCGAGATAATAAGCAGTACCCCGAGTATAGCCAGCAGGGTGATCCCGCGAGTTGGATCCACGGCAAAAGCATGGACCGAGGTCAGTACGCCGGAACGTACGATAAAGGTGCCAAGCAAACTCAAAGAGAAAGTGAAAATCGCCAGGAGCAGCGTCCAGTTACTCAGCGCCTTCCGGTATTCGGTGATGATCAGCGAGTGCATCAGGGCGGTTCCTGTCAGCCAAGGCATCAAGGAAGCATTTTCAACCGGATCCCAGAACCACCAGCCGCCCCAGCCCAGTTCGTAATAGGCCCACCAGGAACCTAATGCGATACCACCGGTCAGAAAGACCCATGAGGCAACTGTCCATGGTCGGCTCCAGCGCGCCCACGGGATCCCTTTATTCTTGGTGGTTAATGCTGCAATGGCAAAAGCAAAGCTAACAGCAAACCCAACGTAGCCCAGATATAACATCGGCGGGTGGAAGATGAGACCGATATCCTGCAACATCGGATTCAAGTCCCGCCCTTCTATCGGTGCGGGTAGCAATCGCAGAAACGGGTTCGATACAAGAAGCAAGAACAGGCTGAAAACCGCCGTCAGAATAGCCAATGTCACTAATACTCTGGCAATAAATGCTTCGTCTCGCCGGCGTGAACAATAGGCAACCGCTGCTGCCCAGCCTGAGAGCGAAAATAACCAAAACAAGAATGAGCCTTCATGGCCACCCCATACCGCAGCTATTTTGAAAAACAACGGCAGTTGGCTGTTAGAGTGATGGGCAATGTAGGCCACGGAAAAGTCATCGGCAGCAAAACTGTATCCCAGCAGGATGATAGCGACCGAAATAAAAATAAAAGCGCCATAACTTAATGGCCATGCATAGCGAGTAAGGTATGAATCCTTTTTGATCAAACCGACAACTGGAACAGTTCCTCCCAGAAGCGCGAAAGCAAATCCCAATATTAATGCATAATGTCCAACTTCAGGGATCATTGAATTTCCTTAAAACTTTGTCCTGTCACCATCTTGATGTAACCCGAAAATCTCGGCCTTGCCCTCGATCAATGAACCAGGTCTATTCACAATATCTTTATCGCTACAAGAAACAATCTGATGATAAACAGTCACTTCTTATGCAATCAATTAAGTAAACATTTTTAGCAACTGAAACAAATCGTCACAGCAAACGCTGTGACGATAATTTATTTACTTACCTAACTGCCATTACAGCGTTGTCATTTGTCCTGCATACAAAATGAAGGTACGTAGCATAAGCACACCCACCAGGCTAAGCGTGGTGACAAGCATAATGTAAGCTTTGTTATGCCTAACGACTGACGGACTGACTGCGTTAAGTGCCAGCGGTGCCAGCATTCCTGCACCAATAACACCATACCAGAACCATGTAGCCCAGAACCCACCGCCAATTGCCGCAGCTGCCGCTGCCTGGCTCTGCCCACCGCCAAAATAAAGGCCAGTAAAGAAAGCAACCAAAACAAACAGCTCAAACAATACCACCGGGCGTTCAAACTTGTGGATCCAGCCTACACTTGCACTGTGTGCCGACTCTTTGAACACCAGCACACCGAACATCAGACAAGCTGCTGCACCGGAAGACAAGCTAGAGAACAGGAACAATATCGGCAGAATTGGATTGTTCAGTAGCGGGAACGTCTGTAGTGCCGACAACAAGAAACCAGTGTAAGCAGCCAGCAACACCGCAAGGAAGCCAAGAAATAGCTCCACACTGTTTTCAAAACGCTCAATGAAAGCCAGCACCTTGTCAACGATAGGCAAACGGCCGTTCAACAGCTTCCCGATATCATATTTGAATATCACACCAATCCAGGCAAACAGCACAATCATGTAGACCTGGAACAGGATGACCCCCATCGACATCACTGACGTCGTGTTATAGAAGATCATGATCTTCCAGAACATCAACGGCTTGGTCAGGTGGAAAATCAAAATGGTCAAACCGGCAATAATACCGAACGGTGCCAGGATGGCCGTGGCCTTAATGATCCCGTTGGTACTTGGATGGCCCTGGATCACTTTACGTTTAAGATAGATAGAAATCATCACGGCCCCGGCAGACATACCTGCCAAGAACAAATAGACCGCAATGATCCAATCCCAAACTAGTGAATCAAAATAAAAGGCATCGGCAAATGTAGTACTCATCCTTTTATCTCCCCTTTTCCGTGTGGCACTTTATACAGCTTCGGCTGCGTTCCCAGTTCTACCTTTGAGCGGTACACAGGTTTTTGCTTGATCAGCTGAGACACCTTGCTATTTGGATCATTCAAGTCACCGAATGTCAGTGCCTTAGTCGGGCATGACTCCACACAAGCTGGCTCTTTGCCTTCTTTCAGGTTGGTCTTGCGGCAAAAATCACACTTGTCGGCTGATTTGGTTTCAGGATTAAAGAAACGGACCTGATAAGGGCACGCTGCCAGGCAATAGCCACAGCCCACACACTTGTCACCATCAACATCAACAATCCCGGTTTCAGGATCCTTGAACGCCGCGCCTGTCGGGCACACGTGCACACAAGGTGCGTTATCACAATGCTGACAAGAGATACGGGTAAACTGATAGTCAACATTCGGGTATTCACCCTGAGGTTCGCTTCTGACGATTTGCAATCGAGAAACACCTTCCGGCACCTTATTCACTTCGCGACATGCTTCGGTACAGGCCGTACAACCGATACACAGAGTTTCATCGTGTACCATGCCGTAACGCTTTGGCCCATCTTCCATTGTCGCAGCCAGAGTCTGGCGGCCCAACAAGTTACTGCCACTCACACCAGTGGTAAAAATAACAGCCCCGGCACCGGCTAAAAAATTTCGTCTTGAACACGTCATACCATCATCTCCTACTTCTCTTTTTTCTGGTCTGAGTGACAGTCGACGCACATCTTGATCTTCGACTTTCTTTCAATACCTTTCATCGGATCTTTTTCCGGGTGAATGGTATGGCATGACGCACAGGAAAGATCGAGCGCGTGAACATCGTGTGTCCAGTTCACTTCGCGTAAGTCTTTCGGTTCGTGGCAGTTCACGCAGGTTTCATTTTGCTTTGCAATCCATGCCGGATCGGCCGCTGGTTTCTCAGTGCCTGCAACAGTCTGAGCTGCGGCGAACTTGGTCACCATTGGCGCACCGTCACGGTGATTCTTACCCACTTTGCTGTGACAATCTGTACATGTCATATCACGGTTAGTCTGAGCATGGATTACATCGCCATGCGCCCCTTTTAGCGTGTCTCTTTCATCTTTATGGCATTGCGTACAGGCGTAATCGCGATCCCGGATAAATTCGACAACATGTTGGCCTGACTCTTGTGTAATTACCGAAGGTTTCGCTGTTGTGGCTCCCTCAGCCTTCGAGTCTGCGGCAACATTCATTGAGAAACCAAAAATACAGATGGCTACAAAGAATGTAATCACCGTATTCATGGCTACTTTATAATTGCCCATTTTTCACCTTTTTATCTTCCCGAATTACCAGCCCATTCCAGAAGGCGGCAATTGGCGCTTATATTTATTTTGCACATCATAGAGCTGCAATAGTTGTTTTAACAAAAACTTAAAACGATACTTAATTGCAATTGAAATCAATTCTTATTTACTTAAAATATTAGCCACAACGCTTAACACGTATATTTAATAATGTTTTTAAATATGAAAAATTGAGTCAGGTAGCAAATACCCCTTAAGTAGCATCATAAATGCCCTTTTCATGATTAAGATCAATATTGAAAACAGCAATAAGTAATTGATTTAATGGAATTAAAAATAAAAACCGCAGCCACATAACCACGATTAATGTAAATACCCCTTTGGGGTTATTTGGGTGGTAATTCTATCGAGGTTCAGTTTTTGACATCTTCCCTTTGATCCAAAACAACAAAGCCACCACTTATATTAACAAGGCTTCATTTTTTGATATTATTTATTAGAACTCCAATTCTTAGTTACTGATTTAGCTGCACTCACAACGCTTAGCTTGTTAATAATTAGAATACTGGAGTGACAAATCGTGAGAATTAAATGGACGCGAAATACTGCCGCAGTCGCAGCTTTGTTGTCTGCGTTATGTTTATCTGCCAATGCCAACGCAGCTGAAGATAGCGGCAAAACAAGAATTGAACCTCGCAACGAACATTTTGCGAAGTCTCATGCCGATCAATTTAAAACCTGGGAAGCGACCAAAGAAAGCGAAGAAATTGATGATGCGCTTGCTGGCGATCCTAATATGGTTGTTCTGTGGGCCGGTTACGGTTTTTCCAAAGACTACAACAAAGCCCGCGGCCACTTCTATGCTGTTACCGATGTGCGCCAGACCCTACGTACTGGCGGCCCAAAGGACGAAAAAACAGGTCCGATGCCAATGGCATGCTGGAGCTGTAAAAGCCCTGACGTGGCCCGTGTAATCGACGAGCGTGGCGAAGACGGCTACTTTGAGGGCAAGTGGGCCCGCCTAGGTGCTGAAATCAACAACGCAATCGGCTGTTCTGACTGCCACAACACCGGCAGCAAAGAATTTGCCGAAGGTAAGCCGGCGCTGACCCTGACACGCCCTTATGTTAACCGTGCTATGGAAGCGATTGATATGAAGTTCGAGGATCAGTCTCGCTTCGATCAGCAAGCCCAGGTATGTGGCCAGTGTCATGTTGAGTATTACTTCACCGGTCCGACTAAAGGCGTTAAGTTCCCATGGGATAAAGGTACTGGCGTTGATGAAATGGAAGCTTACTACGACGAGATCGGCTTTAAAGACTGGACTCACGGCGTATCTAAAGCACCAATGCTTAAGGCCCAGCACCCTGGCTATGAAACCTGGCGTGAAGGCATCCATGGCAAGAACAACGTAACCTGTATCGACTGCCATATGCCTAAAGTCCAGAACGAAGACGGCAAAGTGTTCACCGATCATAAAGTCGGCAACCCATTTGACCGCTTTGAAGATACTTGTGCGCAGTGTCATACCCAAGATAAAGAAACACTTGAAGACGTTGTTGCTACCCGCAAAGCAAGCGTTCAGGAAATGAAGCTACGTGCCGAGAAGCAGATTGTTGCAGCTCACTTCGAAGCGAAAGCTGCATGGGATGCAGGTGCTACCGAAGAGGAAATGAAGCCAATCTTGATGGATATCCGTCATGCACAATGGCGCTGGGACTACGCGATTGCATCTCACGGTGTTCACATGCACGCACCTGACGTTGCACTACGTGTTCTGGGTACTGCGCTTGATAAAGCAACTGATGCCCGTACCAAGGTTGTTCGTTTGCTAGCAACAAAAGGTATCACGGAAGAAATTCAGATCCCTGATATTTCTACCAAGGAAAAGGCACAACAGGCACTTGGCATGGATATGGACAAGATGAATGCAGATAAAGCTGAATTCCTGAAAACTATCGTTCCAGAGTGGGACAAGCAAGCCAAGGTTCGCGAAGCCTCTTACTAAGGTCAGCCTTATTTAATTAGGTAAACCAAAAAACACAGCCCCCTCTCTAATAGAGGGGGCTTTTTGCATTTCACCCTTCATTACCCCACCCTAGCCCTCCCCTTGAAAAGTGGAGGGTGTAGTGGTCAACAGATTCCGGACATTGTTTTAAGCTGATTTTCGGCATTAACTGGCGACAGCCCATCATTGGCTTGGTGC
>NZ_MJIL01000059.1 GCF_001939735.1 Photobacterium proteolyticum | reverse complement strand
TGTCACGCCGGGGGTCGCGGGTTCGAGTCCCGTCCACTCCGCCAGTCATTAAGTCCCTAGCAGCAATGCTGGGGATTTTTTGTATGTGCAGTACAGAGCGGTAGTTCAGTTGGTTAGCCTATTTNTTAGAATACCGGCCTGTCACGCCGGGGGTCGCGGGTTCGAGTCCCGTCCACTCCGCCAGTCATTAAGTCCCTAGCAGCAATGCTGGGGATTTTTTGTATGTGCAGTACAGAGCGGTAGTTCAGTTGGTTAGCCTATTTACCTTGAAAGCAGCGGCCTGTCACGCTGCCGAAGGCATTCGCGGGTTCGAGTCCCGCCGGAATGCCGGCCCAGCCGCTCCGCCACTTATTAAGAAGCCTCAGCAGAAATGCTGAGGCTTTTTTGTATCTGTTAATTCTGTCCGCCCTCAGGTCGGATAGCCCGAGACTATGCGCCCCCTTTGTTCCGTCACTTCTTCGAAAGCCTCAGACTGCGCGTCCCCCCTGTTTATATCAATCCTCTACAAGGCAAGCCTGCTGAAGCTGCAGGGGCTGAGATATGACGTTTTTCGCTCTCACCAATGGTTTGTCAGGGGTGATTCAAGAAGAGTTCAAGCAAGGCTGATAATAAAGGTTCTTGCTCTCTACTGCGCTTACAGCAGAGTCCTAACTGCATCGGGGCGATATCCTCTTGGTAATGACGACGGACTTTATCGCCTACCGGGCTATTGTTAATGACAACATCGGGGGCAATACCAACGCCACAGCCAAGAGCAACCATACTGACAATCGCTTCATGCCCTCCAACCTGGGCATAAATGCTAGGTTTTACTTTCTTTGACTTCAGCCACTTGTCGGCACGTTCCCTTGCTGTCCCTGATTCAGGAAGAATAAATGGAAGCTGGCTCCAGTCTGGCGTATCGGTGAGGTACTTCTGCAGCCCAGGAGGCGGGATCAGCGGGCTAACAACAGACATCGTTACTTTGTCTAGCTCAAGGTAGGTTAACTTAGCTGAAAGCGCTTCTGGTTTGGCTGCTATGGCGATATCAGCTTCATCCTGTAATACTTTATCAACGGCCTGAGCTGGATCGCCGGTGATGAGCTGAATTTCGATCTGCGGATAGAGCTGACGGAATTCGTTGAGAATCGCTGGGAGGTGGCTATAGCTTGCTGTTACAGAGCAAAAAAGTTTTAGCTTTCCCTGTAGCTGCTGCTGTTGGTCGTTGAGCTGTGTTTTGAGCTCTAGCCAGCTAGACACAATTTGGGCTGCAACTGGCAATAGCTTTTTTCCGGCAGAGGTTAATTCCACACTGCGGTTGTCTCGGATAAATAATGTTTGTCCGGTCTCATCTTCCATTCGCTGAATGATGCGGCTAAGCGCTGACGGGCTAATATGCATAGCCTGCGCTGTTTGACTAAAGCTTTTAGAATCACACAGATGTAGGAATAGTTGCAGGTTTTTGATGTTCATCGTCCATGTTGCACTTTTTGCAATGAGTTGTTGTGAATATATCACTTTGCGCAACAAAGTACCTGTTCTACTATCAGGTTATTCGACAGGAAGATGTCGACCCAAGGAACAGAATTCACGGAGTTTGTAGTTATGGCTAATTATTTCAATACCCTAAACCTACGCCAGCAGCTAGATCAGCTTGGCCGTTGTCGTTTTATGGATCGTGCTGAGTTTGCAACAGAAGCCGATTTCCTGAAAGGCAAGAAAGTGGTTATCGTTGGTTGTGGTGCGCAGGGCTTGAACCAAGGTCTGAATATGCGTGATTCAGGTTTGGATGTTGCCTATGCATTACGTCAGGCGGCAATTGATGAGCAGCGTCAGTCGTTTAGGAATGCCAAAGAAAACGGTTTTGAAGTCGATAGCTACGAAAAACTGATCCCGCAAGCTGATCTTGTGGTTAACCTAACGCCAGACAAACAGCACTCAAATGTTGTTGAAACCGTAATGCCGTTGATGAAGCAAGGTGCGGCATTGGGTTATTCGCATGGCTTCAACATTGTTGAAGAAGGCATGCAGGTTCGTGATGATCTGACTGTTGTAATGGTTGCGCCTAAATGTCCGGGTACCGAAGTTCGCGAAGAGTACAAGCGTGGTTTTGGTGTTCCGACCCTGATTGCTGTTCACCCTGAAAACGATCCGAAAGGTGAGGGCCTGGATATTGCCAAAGCATGGGCTGCGGCAACTGGTGGTCACCGTGCTGGTGTACTCGAGTCTTCGTTTGTTGCCGAAGTGAAGTCAGACCTAATGGGTGAGCAAACAATTCTTTGTGGCATGCTGCAGGCTGGTTCAATCGTCTGTTACGAGAAAATGGTTGCTGAAGGTATTGAGCCTGCCTATGCCGGTAAACTACTTCAGTTTGGCTGGGAGACGATTACCGAAGCCCTGAAGTTCGGTGGCATCACTCATATGATGGATCGTCTGTCTAATCCGGCGAAAGTTAAAGCGTACGAGCTGTCCGAAGAGCTTAAAGAGCTCATGCGTCCGCTTTACAACAAGCATATGGATGACATCATTACCGGTCACTTCTCTAGCACTATGATGGCGGACTGGGCCAATGATGATGCCAACCTGCTGGGATGGCGTGCCGAGACGGCTGAAACTGCTTTTGAAAACTACCCTGATTCGGAGCTGCAGATTGCAGAGCAGGAGTACTTTGACAACGGCATCCTGATGGTTGCTATGGTTCGTGCCGGTGTTGAGCTTGCCTTTGAGGCGATGACAGCCTCAGGCATTATCGAAGAGTCGGCCTATTATGAGTCCCTGCATGAGCTGCCGCTGATTGCGAACACTATCGCACGTAAGCGCCTGTATGAGATGAATGTTGTTATCTCTGATACAGCAGAATACGGTAACTACCTGTTCGCCAATGTTGCCACTCCATTACTACGCGAGAAGTTCATGCCTTCAGTAGGTACTGACGTGATTGGTAAAGGCCTGGGCGAAACCAGCAACCAGGTTGATAACCAGAAACTGATTGATGTGAATGAAGCTGTGCGTAGTCACCCGGTTGAGTGGGTTGGACAGGAGCTACGCGGCTACATGACTGACATGAAGCGCATTGCTGTAGGTGGTTAATTTCAGCTAGATAAATAAAAAGCCCGGCACATTTCATTTGCCGGGCTTTTTGTTACTTGTTTTATAGTGACGGTAGATTACGCATCGCTATCTTGCTTGCTGTCAGCCAGCTTTGTTTCCAGCTCGCCCATTTTCTGTTCCAGCTCAGTAAGCTTCTGGCGGGTGCGCAAAAGAACCTGAGTCTGAACATCAAACTCCTCGCGGCTAACAACGTCTAGTTTACCAAGCTGCGCCTGAATCACCTGACGAACTTTCTGTTCTACATCGTTGCCTAGCTCTTTTACTGGCTGAGGCATTGACTCGTGGATCTGCTTGGCAACCTGCTCAAGCTTTTTTGGATCAAACATAGCTGAGTTAACTCCGTAACGGCTTTTAATCTGTTGCGGTTATTTTATTCAAATATAATCGGGTTGTCGTCGTTCAATCATAAATTAAAAAAGGCCGCATAAAGCGGCCTTATCATTTATCTAACTAGCTTAGCAGTCACGAGCTTTCAAAGCATTGCGTGCTTCGTCCGCCCGCTTCAGCTTTTCCAGATCTTTGTCCTCGACAAAGATTGGTAGCGGTTTGTGAATACTTGCCAGATAGGTGTAGATCACCGGCAGTACGAACAGGGTAAAGAGCGTACCGATGGCCAGGCCCGATACGATAACAATACCAATACTAAAACGCTGAGCGGCACCGGCACCCGTTGCATAGAGCAATGGGATCAGACCTGCAATCATCGCCGCTGTTGTCATCAGGATAGGACGCAGACGAACTTTCGCT
This sequence comes from Photobacterium proteolyticum, assembly GCF_001939735.1. GTDB lineage: Bacteria > Pseudomonadota > Gammaproteobacteria > Enterobacterales > Vibrionaceae > Photobacterium > Photobacterium proteolyticum. The sequence continues at coordinate 53,105 of NZ_MJIL01000059.1, read as the reverse complement.
GCTTCCATCACTGCTGCCATGCGATCTTTCTGGTGGTGAAGCTGTTCTTCTTTGGCAACCTCACAGATCAGGATACCGTGTTTGGTGATCAAACCAATCAGGGTGATCAGACCGACCTGTGAGTAGATGTTCATTGAAGCCGCACCCCAGGCTAGAGCTATAAGAGCACCACAGATAGCCAACGGTACCGAGACCAGAATAACCAGTGGGTCGCGTAGTGACTCGAACTGGATTGCCAATACCAGGAAGATAATAGCCAGTGCCAGGGCAAAGGTCATGTACAGGGCATTACCTTCGGTAACGAACTGGCGGGCCTCACCCATAAAGTCATACTGATAGCCTGATGGAAGCTGGCTGGCTGCATCGTTCTGGAACCAGTCAATCGCCGTACCCATCGCTGTACCCGGTGCCGGAACTGCACCAATGGTTGCAGAGTTAAGCTGATTGAAGTGTGGCAGCGAACGAGGTTCTGCTACGACATCAATGGTGATCAGGCTACCCAGTGGAATGGCGTTACCGTCAGCAGCACGTACGTAGTAACCTTTGATCGATTCAGGGTTCAGGCGGTACTTACGTTCAACCTGGGGGATCACCTCGTAAGAGCGGCCATTGAGGTCGATACGGTTGACATAACCATCGGCCATCATGGTACTCAGGGTGATACCAATATCCTGCATCGTCACGCCGTAGGCGCCAGCTTTGTCCTTGTCGATATGGATCTTCATTGTTGCCGAGTCGTAGTTCAGATCGAGATCGGAATAGACGAACATCGGGTTTGCATTCACATCGGCTAGAATATCAGTGGCAACCTGGAACAGGCTTTCGAACTGGTTCGGTGTTGTAATAACGAACTGAATTGGCAGCCCAGAGCCCGCACCCGGCAGTTCCGGCATCTGGAATGCTGTGACAGCCATTTCAGGGACATCCTTAACCAAGTCAGTGACTCGCTTAACAACCTCTGCCTGACTCGCCTCACGCTCACTCCAAGGCACCATCGACGCAATACCAAAGGCCTGGTTCGAGTTTGGTACCCCGGAGAATACCTGCGCATAGGCTACTTCAGGCTGCTCGGTCAGGATCTGGTTGACCTTTGCCATGGTGTTTTCGATGTAGTCTAGATTGGCATTGGACGGTGATGTACCCATCATCATTAATACGCCCTTATCTTCCGATGGCGCCAGTTCACTCGGGATAAACTTAAACAGCATCGGCAGGGAGCCAAACACGATAACCGCAAAGACAATAACTACAGGACGCATGTTCATGACGCCGCCAAGCATTTTCTCATAGCGGTTGGTCATGCGATCCAGAAAGTTATGGACAGATGTTTCAAATTTGCTTGGCTTCTCATTAGCCTTGAGCATTTTAGAACACATCATCGGCGACAGCGTCAATGCTACGATACCGGATACAAATACCGCCCCGGCCAGGGTCAGGGCGAACTCTTTGAACAGCGAGCCGGTGATCCCGCCCATCATAGCGATAGGTGCATATACCGCACCCAGCGTCAGGGTCATGGCGATAACCGGAATGGCAATTTCACGGGTGCCGATAATTGCTGCCCTGAACGGTGACTCGCCCAGCTTGAGGTGACGGTCGACGTTTTCCAGTACAACGATGGCATCATCAACCACCAGGCCGATCGCCAGTACCATTGCCAGCAGGGTCATCAGGTTCCAGGAGAAACCAAAGCTCTGCATAACCATTGCTACACCAATCAAAGAGAGAGGAATAGTCACGATCGGAATGATAACGGCACGGAATGAACCCAGGAATAGGGTGATCACCACCAATACGATCAGAGCCGCTTCTGCGATAGTCTTGATTACTTCGTTAATTGACTCGTTGATAGCGATGGTGGAGTCATACATCACGTTCATCGAGATATTTTCAGGCATGTTACGTTTTAGCTCAGGTAACAGCTCAATAATATCAGCGGCGATGTTGATTGGGTTGGCACTCGGAGCGGCGTTAATAGCAGCAACAACAGCCTCTTCACCGTTTGCCGAAGCGCGGTAGACATCATGGCTCTTTTCAAGCGTGACTTTCGCGATGTCACCCAGACGGATCACCTGGCCTTCCTTGGTTGATACCACCAATTTCTCCAGATCATCGGTATTGGATACCTGGGTATCTGCCGTACCGTTGTACAGGACAAACTCACCCACAGCCTGACCGGTTGCCGACTGGTAGTTGTTGGCATTCAACACGTTCATCACATCGGTCGCTGTCAGGTTGTATGCTGCCATTTTGGCCGGATCCAACCAGACACGCAGGGCATATTTCATCCCGCCATAGAGATCGACTTTAGAGACACCGTTTACCGTGAAGAACTGCGGATTGATCACGCGCTCCAGGTAGTCGGTGATCTGGCTGGAAGCCAGCTCGTTACTGGTAAAGCCGATATACATTACCGCGGTCGTCGAACCTGTCGACATGGTTACAGTCGGATCCTCTGACTCCTTAGGTAACTGGGATCGCACTGAGTTGGTTTTGGCCAGAATATCCGCCAACGCCGCATTCGGATCGGTATTGAGCTTCATGGTCACCGTAATGGTGGACGAACCCAGCACCGATGACGAGGTCATGAAGTCGATATTATCAGCCTGGGCAATGGCCTGTTCCAGAGGCTGGGTGATAAAGCCCTGGATCAGATCTGCACTGGCCCCGTAATAGCTGGTTGACACCGTTACCACGGTGTTGGTCATGTCTGGGTATTCTCGCACCTGCATCTTGAAAATGGCTTGCAGGCCGAGCAGGGCGATCAGAAAGCTGATCGACACCGCCAGAACAGGACGTTTAATAAAAACATCAGTAAAACGCATTAATCCTCCGGATTACAGCATTGGTGTTTCTGCTGGCGCTTCGAGTGCATTGCTTTCGACAATACGCACCTTCGCGTCATTACTCAGGCGAACCTGACCTGATGTGACAACAGTGTCACCGGCTTTGACGCCATCAAGGATATGTACGACCTCGCCTTTGCGTTCACCGACTTTAACCACTGACTGACGAACTCGCAGATCACCATTGTCATCTTTGCCTACCAAGTAAACGTTGTCACCGTATAGCGTAAAGGTGATAGCAGTCTGTGGCAGCGTGATTTGGTTTTCCAGAGTCGGCAGAATAATGTGTGCACGGGCAAACATACCACTGCGTAGCTGGCCTTCATTGTTTGGAATATCAGCCTGTACCTGTACCAGGCCACTTTGATAGCTCACGGCAGGCTCGATAGCACTGATCTTGCCGCTGAACGGTGTTTCAGGGTACGCATCGACAAAAATCTCAATGTCCTGGCCTAGGTGGATATCCGAGATATCTGTCTGCGGCACGGTAAAACGCAGTTTCATCAGCGTGGTATCTTCCAGGCGGACAATGTCATCACCTGGCTGGATGTACTGGCCAAGGAAAACATTACGCAGGCCGACGACACCATCAAATGGTGCTTTGATTGTACGGCGCTCAATGGTCGCCTTCAGGCTTTCAATGTCGGCTGACAGCGAGAAGTAAGACGCTTCGGCATCATCATAAGCTTCTTTGGAAATAGACCCTTTCTGATATAGCCCTTGGTAACGAGCATACTTGGCTTTTGCTGCTGGCAGGCGAGCCTCAGAGCTCTTCAGATTGGCAATTTCAACATCTGAGTCAAGACTGACCAGAGGCTGGTCTGTTTTGACTGTCGAGCCTGATTCGAAGTCAATTTTGTTAATCACGCCCGAGGTTTCAGTTGTGATTGTGACCCCCTGGTTTGGCTCGATGAAGCCAATGGCTTCAATTGCCGGTACCCAGTTGGTTGATTGAGTTTCAACAATCGTTACAGGAAATTCAGGCTCAGGCATGTTAGCCATGTACTCTGCTATTCCTTTCTGTTTCATTAGATTGAAACCAATCACACTACCGAACAGCAGAAGTGCGAGAAGTAGCATCACTATCCATTTTTTCATTTTATGGTGTGCTCCGGAATTGCTAATGTTAATGCTGTGTTATGGCATCCCAACACGCTTCGAGTGCAGCATCTCGTGCATCGTCGCTAACGTTGAAAACACCGTTTACATGTTTGCGAGCCAGGCAAGCGCTTGGCTCAAGGCTTAAAACACTTAAAATTTCATTATCGAGTTGCTTAAACTGACCGCCGGCTTTTCCTTCATCAAACAGCTGGTTGACCTTGGCAAAGAGCTTTTGTTCCAACTGATGCTGTTCCTGTCCCTGACGCCTTGGCAGGTTTTCAAACTGACCACGGTTTATCAGTGGGGCATCCCCCTGATTTGCCATGTTCCAAATATTCAACCACATGGTACGAAAGCGATTTTTCAGAGGCATTTCATCTGACACGTTCTGAGTAATTTTGTTCGCCACGTGAGTTAAAATATGGTCATGAAGCTGGTGGAGTAAGTCGTCTTTATCCTCGAAGTAGCGATAAATGGTCCCCGCCGCGACACCTGCTTCCTTGGCCACCATCTGCATGGATATACCGTGAAAGCCATATACTGCCAGCAACTTTTCAGTTGCCTGCAATATGCGTGTTTTCTTATCACTCATAAAAGTCACAAATGTAAAAAAAGGTAATGAATGAATGTTCATTCATTATTCTATTGAGCATTGTTTATTGTGCAAGTGTTTTCTTAACAAGAAGACGGTATCAGCCATGAATATTCGGGGGCGAATAGACATGTGACAGGAACCCGCTACAATGCGCCTGCTGACCTTTAGATGATCAAAAACGACATAGGATACGCTGATGAAACTGAACCCAAGGCAAACCGAAGCAGTAAATTACGTCGCCGGGCCGTGTTTAGTGCTGGCTGGTGCCGGATCGGGTAAAACCCGGGTGATTACCAACAAGATCGCGTATCTGGTTCAGCGTTGTGATTATAAAGCCCGAAATATTGCGGCGCTGACCTTTACCAACAAGGCCGCTCGTGAAATGAAAGAGCGGGTCGGGCAGACTTTGGGTCGTCAGGAAGCAAAAGGGCTGATGGTGTCTACCTTCCATACTCTGGGACTTAATATTATTCGCCGTGAATACAAAGCCCTGGATCTGAAGGCGAGCTTTTCCCTGTTCGACGATCAGGATCAGATGGCCCTGCTTAAAGAGCTGACCGAGGCCGAGATTGACGGTGACAAAGATTTGCTCAAGCAGTTGCTGTCGACGATATCCAACTGGAAAAATGACATGCTGTCGCCTGGTGAGGCGATGGCCTATGCCAAGACAGAAAGAGATCAGCTCTTTGCCCACTGCTACGACATGTACCAGAAGCAGATGAAAGCCTACAACGCGCTGGATTTTGATGATCTTATTTTGAAGCCTGTACTGTTGTTGCGCGATAACCAGGAAGTTCGCCAGCGTTGGCAGAACCGAATTCGCTATCTGCTAGTGGACGAGTATCAGGATACCAATACCAGCCAGTACCTGTTTGTGAAGTTGCTGGTGGGTGAGCGTTCACGATTTACCGTGGTGGGCGATGATGATCAGTCGATCTATTCCTGGCGTGGTGCCCAGCCGGAAAACCTCGGCTTGCTGAATAAAGATTTTCCGTCATTACGGGTGATTAAGCTGGAGCAGAACTACCGCTCGACCAGCCGAATTCTGCGTACCGCCAATATCTTGATTGCCAATAACCCTCACCTATTCGAGAAGACGCTGTTTTCGGAGATCCCCGATGGCGAGTTGCTCAAGGTGATCACCGCCAAGAACGAAGATCACGAAGCGGAAAGGGTGGTGGGTGAATTGATTGCCCATCGCTTTTTGAACAATACCGGTTATAAGGACTATGCGATCCTGTACCGGGGCAACCACCAGTCAAGGTTGTTTGAAAAAGCCCTGATGCAAAACCGGATCCCCTACAAGATATCGGGAGGCACTTCTTTTTTCTCGCGCGCCGAGATCAAAGACATCATGGCGTATCTGCGTTTGTTGACCAACCTAGATGATGACAATGCCTTTTTGCGGATTGTGAATACCCCGCGGCGGGAGATTGGCCCGGTTACACTGGAGAAGCTCGGCACCTATGCCAATATGCGAGGGAAAAGTCTGTTCGCCGCGAGTTTTGAGCTGGGCTTGGAGCAGCACCTGAGCGGTCGAGGGCTAGAATCGTTGCAGCGCTTTACCCGCTGGGTGGTTGAGCTGTCCGATAATGCCGAGCGTGGTGATACGGTTGCGGCTGTTCGTCAGCTGGTGCGTGATATCAATTATGAAGACTGGCTGTATGAAACGTCGGCGAGTCCGAAGGCGGCCGAGATGCGGATGAAGAACGTGTCGGATCTCTATAGCTGGATCACCGCCGACCTGGAAGGCGACAACTACGATCAGGAAGTGAAAACCCTGAAAGAGGTGGTACAGAGGCTGACACTGCGTGACATGATGGAGCGCGGTGAAGATGACGATGATGCCGACCAGGTACAGCTGATGACCTTGCATGCCTCAAAAGGGCTGGAGTTTCCGTATGTTTACCTGATTGGTACTGAAGAAGGCATCTTGCCGCACCAGAGCAGTATTGATGAAGACAATGTCGAGGAAGAGCGCCGCTTGGCCTATGTCGGTATTACCCGTGCCCAGAAAGAGCTAACCTTCACCTTATGTAAGGAGCGTAGACAGTTCGGCGAGCTACTGAAACCCGAGCCGAGCCGGTTCTTGTACGAACTCCCTCAGGATGATCTGGACTGGGAGACGGAAAGAAAGCCGGTTACCCAGCAGGAGCGAATGCAAAAAGGGCAGGCGCATATTGCTAACATCCGGGCCATGTTTAAGAAATAAAGATAAAAAAAGGGTTGATGCCAATGCATCAACCCTTTTTATTTTAAGACCTTCTTATAGGCCTTCAATCATGTGGTCGATGGCGGCAATGATTTCGTCATCGCTACAATCCATACATGAGCCTTTGGCTGGCATTGCGTTGAAGCCGTTGATGGCGTGATCAGCCAGTACATCATTACCCTTGGCAAGACGGGCTTCCCAGTCGGCAGCATCGCCTTTTTTCGGCGCGCCCATAACGCCGGCACCATGACAGGCAACACAAAATGTGCCATAAACGGTATCACCACTGCGCGGGCCAGCGGCTACGGCAGGTCCTGCGGGCGCCTCTCCTTCAAGGTATACCGAGCCAACAGGCTGAATTCGTTCCGCAATAGCTTCGTCTGACATATCGGCTGCCACGGCAGAGCCGGCAAAAGTAATTGCTGCTACTGCGGCTACCATTAGTTGTCGAAGAGATAATTCCATTGAGCTCACCTTACACTTCCAGATTCTTATATGCGATTGCCACAGTCGTATTGCATGAGTTGTTGTTAATCGTACTGTTGAGACAAGGCAGTGATTATTTACAGATTGTTTAAAATGTAAAAACTACGTGATTATATCCCCTAAATTTACTGTGATAAACCGGGGGGCTGTATTTGTATGATACTAATCAACAGATATTTGTTTATATTTACAGCGAACGAGAAAAAAATTAAAAAAAAGACTAGACGAGGGGCAGTGTGATCCGTAATATTCACCTCCGCCGATAGGGCAAGGCGCCCGTAGCTCAGCTGGATAGAGCGTTGGCCTCCGGAGCCAAAGGTCGAAGGTTCGAATCCTTTCGGGCGCGCCATTCCGGTCTTAAGAAATATTGGCAGCAACATTTTGGTGGCTATAGCTCAGTTGGTAGAGTCCCGGATTGTGATTCCGGTTGTCGCGAGTTCAAGTCTCGTTAGCCACCCCATATTACACAGGTATTGATTATAATATCAGTATCTAAGGGTAAATCCCTTGAAGAATTAAGTCGTTGAATTGCCTAGTTTGATAGCGCATCACGGCTCTTGGAATAGCGGACTAGAGGGTAAACCTTTTGACGCAAACCAAGAAAAGAATTTTGTCGGTGAATAGCGCAGTTTGGTAGCGCATCTGGTTTGGGACCAGAGGGTCGGGGGTTCGAATCCCTCTTCACCGACCACTTACAATGGTGGCTATAGCTCAGTTGGTAGAGTCCCGGATTGTGATTCCGGTTGTCGCGAGTTCAAGTCTCGTTAGCCACCCCATTTTTCAGGTAATGTTATCATTTCCTTGGCACTTGCCTAAAATTGCTCGGTGAATAGCGCAGTTTGGTAGCGCATCTGGTTTGGGACCAGAGGGTCGGGGGTTCGAATCCCTCTTCACCGACCACTTACAATGGTGGCTATAGCTCAGTTGGTAGAGTCCCGGATTGTGATTCCGGTTGTCGCGAGTTCAAGTCTCGTTAGCCACCCCATTTTTCAGGTAATGTTATCATTTCCTTGGCACTTGCCTAAAATTGCTCGGTGAATAGCGCAGTTTGGTAGCGCATCTGGTTTGGGACCAGAGGGTCGGGGGTTCGAATCCCTCTTCACCGACCACTTACAATGGTGGCTATAGCTCAGTTGGTAGAGTCCCGGATTGTGATTCCGGTTGTCGCGAGTTCAAGTCTCGTTAGCCACCCCATTTTTCAGGTAATGTTATCATTTCCTTGGCACTTGCCTAAAATTGCTCGGTGAATAGCGCAGTTTGGTAGCGCATCTGGTTTGGGACCAGAGGGTCGGGGGTTCGAATCCCTCTTCACCGACCACTTACAATGGTGGCTATAGCTCAGTTGGTAGAGTCCCGGATTGTGATTCCGGTTGTCGCGAGTTCAAGTCTCGTTAGCCACCCCATTTTTCAGGTAATGTTATCATTTCCTTGGCACTTGCCTAAAATTGCTCGGTGAATAGCGCAGTTTGGTAGCGCATCTGGTTTGGGACCAGAGGGTCGGGGGTTCGAATCCCTCTTCACCGACCACCATTCGAAACCCCAGTCGTCAGACTGGGGTTTTTTTATGTCTGTAGATCTCTGTCTGTGGATGGAGCGCAGTAGCCAGTCCGATTTTCTCTTCATCAGTCATCCATCGAGTGACACATCACCGATCTCTGTTCACTTTCAGTCGAACCTGGCAAGCCGTATTGCTCATAATTATAAGCTGGGTGAATGAGTCGGCTGACCCTTGCTGTCTACTAGTAAAGCTATCTTGACGTTTTTATAAAAAACGCACTTAACTGATGCTCAAATCCCCCAATTCTTCTCAGTGTGATCTGCTGCAAATTTTATCTATATGCAGTTGTCTGTCTTACAAATTGTCACTAAACCCACCATTACCACTAATAAGGTAGGGTTTTACGGGTTTTTGTTTACACATTGTTAATGGTGCGGGTTTTTGCGTGTGAGAAATTATTCATCATGCGCTGTGGTGATGGTATAGCTTATAACGATATTTATAGCGTGATATGCTGATAAACAAAGCGCTCGCTGGCGGTGTGGATGACTGCTTAAACTTGCTTTGTTTGCTTTTTGAACGTGATATAATGATTAATTATTCGAAAATTATTCATTTCTGCAGTTTTTCAGCTTGTTTTGTTGATTTTCTGTGAAATTTTTGCCAAATTGACTGCTTAACATGTATTCAGCAATTTGTGCTGGAAATGAAAGGATTCAATTTTTCAGACAGGGCAGAACGCTGCCAAGCAGTTGGGGTCTGGTAATGGCATTATTAGAAGTTAAAAATCTCCGTATTGAATATCCATCTCGTCATGGTGTTCATGCCGCAGTGAAATCACTGTCGTTCTCGATTGAGCGTGGTGAAATAGTCGGTGTGGTGGGAGAATCAGGCGCAGGTAAATCTACAGTCGGTAATGCTGTGATTGATCTGCTGAGCCCGCCGGGACAAATCGCCAGTGGTGATGTGTATCTCGACGGTGAAAAGGTGTCAGGTTTAACGCCTGAGCAGATGAGAAAAGTGCGCGGGTCGAAAATTGGTTTTATCTTTCAGGATCCGATGACATCACTGAATCCTCTGTTTACGGTTGAGCAGCAGCTGACAGAAACGATCATCACTAATTTACAGGTGAGTCAGGAAGAGGCCTATACTCGCGCTCTGGGTTTAATGGAGCAGGTAGGTATTCCTCAGCCTGAACTGCGGATCAAGCAGTATCCCCATCAGTTCTCTGGCGGTATGCGCCAGCGAGTGGTGATTGCGATTGCACTGGCGGGTGAGCCTGATCTGATTATTGCCGATGAGCCTACCACGGCATTGGATGTCTCGATTCAGGACCAAATCCTCAATCTTATTCGTGAACTCTGCGTTAAGAAAAACGTTGGTTGTATGCTCGTCACCCATGACATGGGGGTTGTTTCCAATGTGACGGATCGTGTTGCGGTGATGTACCGTGGCGATCTGGTTAAAATTGGTGCGACCGAGCAGGTGTTAGGCCGTCCGAATCACCCCTATACCCAGAGCCTCATTTCTGCGGTACCGCGTTCTGATGTGAAGCTGAAGCGTTTCCCGCTGGTCAGCTACATTGAAGAAGCGCAGGAAATGACCCAGCTGGACGTCAAGAACCACTGGCTGGGCCAGAGTGAAGATCAGCGCAGCTATAACGGTGCTTTGTTGCAGGTTGAAAATGTCAATTTGCGCTTTATCACCAAGAACTCTTTCTTTGAAAGCCGCCGTGAATATGTTCAGGCGTCTAATAATGTCAGCTTTGAAATCTTCGAAGGTGAAACATTTGGTCTGGTTGGCGAGTCCGGGTCCGGTAAATCGACCATTGCCCGGGTGATCGCTGGCCTGTATCCGCCAAACTCCGGCAAGGTGGTGTTCGAAGGGATTGACCTTACCGCTCTGAAGAGCGAGGCCGAGCGCCGTCCGCTGCGTCGCCAGATGCAGATGGTGTTTCAGAACCCGTATACCTCGATGAACCCGCGGATGAAGATCTTCGACATCATTGCCGAGCCGATTCGTTTCCACAAGCTGACTGACAACGAAGCGCAGACCCGCCAAATCGTGAATGATTTGCTGGATCATGTGGGTTTGGGCCGAGCTTCAGGAGTGAAATATCCGCACGAATTCTCCGGTGGCCAGCGCCAGCGTATCTCTATCGCCCGTGCCCTGGCAACCCGTCCTCGCCTGTTGATCTGTGATGAACCGACATCGGCACTGGATGTGTCGGTACAGGCACAGATTCTGAACCTGTTAAAAGATCTGCAGGATGAACTGAACCTTACCATGCTGTTTATCAGCCACGATTTGCCGGTGATCCGACAGATGTGTGACCGCATCGGTGTGATGCAAATGGGCACACTGCTGGAAGTCTCGCCGACCGAGCAGCTGTTTACCGCACCACAGCATGAGTACAGCAAACAACTTATCTCGCTGATGCCAGAGTTTAAAGGCATGAGCCAAGAAGGGTTGAAGTTAGCTTAACCCTCTGCCGCCATCGCCTGAGACGCGGTGGCAGGGGCTGGTATATGCAAGAACCAATAACAAGCAAACACAACGGCAAGGGAGTTATCTCCCCCGCATAAAGGAGCTATGCAATGAAAACCATCAAGACCAAGCTGGCAGTCGCTTTAATGGCCGCAGGCCTCAGTTTTAGTGCAGCAGCAGCTGACATCAAAGTTGGCTATAGTGCTGACCCTGTATCGCTGGATCCGCATGAGCAGCTTTCCGGTGGCACGCTGCAACTGTCCCATATGGTATTTGATCCCCTGGTACGTTTTACCCAAGAGATGGATTTTGAGCCGCGTCTGGCTGAAAGCTGGGAGCGTATCGACGACACCACTTTCCGTTTTAAGCTTCGTGAAGGTGTGAAGTTCCACTCAGGCAACGTCATGACCGCAGATGATGTGGTATGGACATTCAATCGTCTGAAGAGCTCGCCAGACTTTAAAGCGATCTTCGAACCGTATACCGAGCTTAAGAAAGTTAACGATTACACGATCGATTTGATTTCTTCCGGTCCTTACCCGCTGGTACTGCAGACTGCAACTTACATTTTCCCGATGGACAGCAAGTTCTATACCGGTAAAACAAAAGACGGTAGAGATAAAGCTGAGCTAGTTAAGCACGGTAACTCGTTTGCCTCCACCAATTTATCCGGTACCGGTCCTTTTATCGTTACAGCCCGTGAGCAGGGTGTGAAGGTTGAGTTTGAGCGTTTTGCCGATTACTGGGACAAAGAGTCCAAAGGTAATGTTGATAAGCTGACCTTGCTACCAATCAAAGAAGATGCCACCCGTGTTGCTGCGCTGCTTTCTGGCGGTGTAGATATGATTCATCCGGTTGCGCCGAATGATCATAAGCGTGTTAAGAGTGCTAAGGGTATCGACCTGGTTACTCTGCCGGGTACTCGTATTATCACCTTCCAGATGAACCAGAGCAGCAACGAAGCGCTGAAGGATGTACGTGTACGTCAGGCAATTGTGCATGCGATCAATAACGAAGGCATCGTGAAGAAAATCATGAAAGGCTTCGCGACAGCGGCTGGTCAACAAGGGCCTTCTGGTTACGCGGGCTACAGTGAAGAGCTGGTTCCACGTTACGATCTGAAAAAAGCCAAGCAACTGATGAAAGAAGCCGGTTATGAGAAAGGCTTCAAGCTGACCATGATGGCACCGAACAACCGTTACGTGAATGATGCCAAGGTGGCACAGGCTGCTGCGGCGATGCTATCGAAAATTGGCATCAAGGTAGATCTGAAGACGTTGCCAAAAGCGCAATACTGGCCAGAGTTTGATGTCTGTGCGGCTGACATGATGATGATCGGCTGGCACTCGGATACAGAGGACTCAGCGAACTTCTCTGAGTTCCTGACCATGACGCGTAACGAGGAAACCGGTAAAGGCCAGTACAACTGTGGCCACTATTCTAATGCTGAGGTTGATAAGCTGGTTACAGCATCAAACGTAGAGACTAATCCGGCCAAGCGTGCTGAGATCCTGCAGAAAGTGGAAGCAACACTGTACAACGAGGCTGCGTTTGTTCCTCTACACTGGCAGAGTGAAGCATGGGGCGCTAAGTCAAACGTCCATGCTGCTGACATCGTAAACCCGATGGTAATGCCATATTTTGGTGATCTTGTTGTCGACTAACGACTTGTTATAAGACGTTAAGTCACCAAGAAATCAAGCAATAAAGTAAGCTGAGTGCCGGAAAGGGTTTTCCGGCACTGATTTTCAGGATGATAAAAGGGGCAAGGAATGTTTACGTTTCTGGTCAAGCGCCTGTTTCAGGCACTGATAGTGATGTTTGTGATCAGTCTGGTGGCGTTTGCCATTCAGGATAACCTTGGCGACCCGTTGCGCGAGCTGGTGGGGCAGTCGGTATCAGAAGCTGAACGTCAACAACTACGTGATGAGTTGGGTTTGAACGACCCGTTTGTAGCCAAATACAGCCGTTTTCTCGGCAATGCCATCCAGGGAGACTTAGGGACATCTTACTTCTTTAAGCGCCCGGCAGTAGACGTTATTCTCGACAAACTAGTCGCGACGCTGGAGCTGGTTTTCGGGGCAACGCTAATCATTATAGTGGTGTCGATACCACTTGGGGTCTATTCCGCTATCCACCCCAATAGCCTGTTTACCAAAGTGGTGATGGCTTTCAGTAGTATCGGGATCTCGATCCCTGTGTTCCTGACAGCGATCATGCTGATGTATGTCTTTTCGATTGAACTTGGCTGGCTGCCTTCTTTCGGTCGGGGCGAGACCTATAACCTTCTTGGCTGGGAGTCAGGCTTCTTTACCCTCGACGGACTTCGCCACCTCGTGTTGCCTTGTGTGGCTCTTGCATCAATCATGCTGCCGCTGTTTATACGCCTAGTCCGCTCGGAAATGCTGGAAGTTCTGAGTTCGGAATACATCAAGTTTGCCAAGGCCAAAGGCTTGGCGATGAACAAAATTTATTATCAGCATGCACTGAAAAATACCATGCTACCGGTGCTGACGGTAGGCGGCGTGCAGATAGGTACCATGGTAGCCTATACCATTTTGACCGAAACCGTGTTCCAGTGGCCGGGTACCGGCTTCTTGTTCCTCGAGGCGATTAACCGTGTCGATACCCCGCTGATCACCGCATACGTAATTTTTGTTGGCCTGATTTTTGTGGTCACCAATACCATTGTTGACCTGCTATATGGCCTGGTTAACCCGACTGTCAATCTGACTGGCAAAGGAGAGTAAGTCATGAGTAGTACGACAGTAGCAGCGCCGAGCCGTTGGGAACGCTTTAAGCAATCGGACATTCTGTATTATTTTCTCAAAGACAAAGTGGCAATGTTCAGCTTTGCGGTATTTATGGTTTTTGTGGTCTCGGCAGTCCTGGCACCATGGGTGGCCCCGACAAACCCGTATGACTTGTCGACCATCGATATTATGGACTCCGAGTTGCCGCCTTCATGGATGGAGGAGGGCGATAGTCGTTTCTTGCTGGGTACCGATGATCAGGGACGAGATATTTTCTCGACTATGCTTTACGGCTCACGTCTATCGCTGACGATTGGTCTGCTGGCGGTTGGCCTGCAGTTGATACTGGGTGTCGTGATCGGTCTGAGTGCCGGTTATTTCGGGGGCCGTGTCGATAGCTTCCTGATGCGTTTTGCCGATGTCCAGCTGTCGTTCTCGACCATGATGGTGGCTATCATCGTATCGGCTATCTTCCGTACCGCACTCGGTGCCGAGCTATTTGCCCAGTATGCGGTGGTGATGCTGGTGGTGATTATCGGGGTGGCTGAATGGCCGCAGTACGCGCGGACAGTGCGTGCCTCGGTACTGGCCGAGAAGAAGAAAGAGTATGTCGAGGCCGCTCGTGTTATGGGCTTTAAGGCGCCTCGTATCATGTTCCGCCATATTCTGCCGAATTGCCTGTCGCCAATACTGGTTATTTCGACCGTACAGGTGGCGAATGCGATTATGTCCGAAGCCGCCCTGTCTTTTCTCGGGTTAGGTCTGCCGGTTGATCAGCCGTCACTCGGCTCGCTGATCAGTATCGGCTTTAACTACATTTTCTCGGGTTCATGGTGGATCACCGCCTTCCCTGGTTTGGTACTGGTGACCCTAGTGCTGGTTATCAACTTGCTGGGTGACTGGCTACGTGATGTCTTCAACCCGAAGATTTACAAAGGGTAACCGGCAAGTGTATGAGAAAGCGGCCAACTGGCCGCTTTTTTTATGTCTGACGATATCGCCGAGGGTAAGCCAACCGCCATTCATTGTTCCTGTGTGCCTCACCAAGGCCAGGTTCCTTGTTCTCTAAGTATGAGCACACAGTAGACTGATATCAGTGAGAAAGGCTTATCAGTGAAAGATGCATAAATGTAAACAGAGATGGACGTTATTACCGGGCACAGGAAGACGCTTCTTATAGAGGAACTGATAACGTCATGAGGGAAAGTGAACAGCAGCTCGCGTGAAGAGGGTACCGCTTAATGAGGTTAAGGTTTTGATATTGATGTACTGATATGGGGGGATGCTGAGGGAGTTGCTGGAGCTGGTAAAGGGACAATAAAAAACCAGCTGACAGGCAGCTGGCTTTTTGTATGAAGGATAATTCTCGGTTAAAAGAACAGGTGTCCCATCAGCGCGATGACCGGCAGGGTAACGATAGTACGCAAGATGAAGATCATGAACAGCTCCCATGGCTTAACCGGGATTTTACTGCCGATCAGCAGGGCACCGATTTCCGACATATAAATCAACTGGGTCACAGACATTGCTGCAATGACGAAGCGAGTCAGATCGCTTTCGATGCCGGATGCCAGAATTGACGGCAGGAACATATCGGCAAAACCGACCACGATGGTCTCGGAAGCTGCTGTTGCTTCAGGAATTTGCAGTAGCTCCAGAAACGGAATAAATGGCAGTCCGAGGATGCTGAATACCGGCGTATTTTCAGCGATCACCAGTGCGACAGTACCGATTGCCATTACCACAGGCAGTACGCCGAAAATCATATCGACGGCATTCTTCACCCCTTCTGTGACGACATGGCGCAGGCTTTTTACTTCAGCGGCTTTGTTAAGTGCCTGTTCCAGGCCAAAGCTAACAACTGTTTTTCCTGCCGGTACGGCTTCGTAGTCTTCGGTAAGGTCTGCACCGTCAATGTACTTATCCTTTTTCCAAGATAACGGCGGTAGGCGAGGCACAATGACAGCTGCTGCCAGGCCAGCCAGACAAACAGTCATATAGAACGGGGCAAACATGTGTTCCAGGTTAACCTGAGCGATAACCACCAGGCTGAACGTGATGGAAACGGCTGTAAATGTGGTACCGATCACTGCAGCTTCACGCTCGGTGTAAATCTTGCTCTCGTATTGCTTGCTGGTCATCAGCACACCGACGCTACCGTCACCCAGCCATGAGGCGATACAGTTAACGGCAGAGCGTCCCGGCAGATTGAAAAGTGGGCGCATGATGCGGGTAAACAGGGCGCCGACAAACTCAAGCAGGCCGAAGTTCAGCAGAAGCGGTAGCAGCAGGCCAGCGAACAGAAATACCGAGAACAGAACAGGTAACAAGTCATTGAGTACCAGCCCACCTGTGGCACCATCATGGATCATTTCAGGGCCGATACCGAAGAAGGTCATCAGGACGAACACGGCACCCATTTGCTGGACAACAAACCATGGCAGTGTCGGATTTAGCAGGCCGCTCAAAAAGCTGTTCTCGGTGATCGCTCGAGGCTGGAAGAGTTTGGTCAAAATGGCAGCCCCTGCGGTCAGGGAGATCACGAATGTCACGATGGCTGTCAGCATACCGTCAAACAGTGCCTGAACGGACTTGGCCAGCACCGCAATAGGAATAGTAAGGGTGTCCTGGTATTCGATAGGTGCCATGAACAGAAACACACCTAACAGTGAAGGGAGAAGAAACATAAGCCACGTGGCTTTGTTTCTGGATGATGTTGCTATCGCCTGATCCTGCATACTCGACCTTTAACTAACTGTATTGACTGGGAGTAAATAACTGCTCTATGCCTTTCGGAATAAATATTCACTGATCTTCCATAATCAGGTGGTGAAAGATTACAGTTTTTAGTTTGGAAATGGAATACTTTGTGGTGTTTAATGTGTATTTATTCACTTTTATTCTGTCAAATAGCTTGTTTGCAGTTACTTGCAGTCGGGGTGTGATGACAAGATATGCACTTTGTTAGGTAGTTAAAATGGAGGCCGTGGCATGTCCTCCACCGTTCACTGCTCCCTTTATAATTTGAAAACCTTTCTGCATTGCTTGCAACGATAGATGGCTTTATAGAGCAAACGTTGCCAGAAAGTCCTTTTGACACGCTCGACCTGGGTGCAGCGGCATTCCATTGGAGATTTACCTGTCGCGAGTTAATGTGTCTACAGGGTCTCATTGGTTGGTTGAATGGGTGGTGAGGGAGATATTCATCATAGGTTAATGGAACCTATGTATGGCAGCAGCTGATAACAGAGATAGCCGCCAGATACAAAAAACTGGTTAGATGCGCCAGAGTGAGGCATCTAACCAGCTTGGTAGGTTGTCCAGAGAAGACTTATATCTAGGCTGGTGGAAACTGCCACTAGCCTGTTGTTACTTAGCGCATGGTAACGAACTCTTCCGACCCTGTTGGGTGGATAGCTACGACGCTGTCGAAATCTGCCTTGGTGGCTCCCATCTTCATCGCGACACCAAAGCCCTGGATCATCTCGTCAACGGTATAACCAATGCCGTGAAGGCCGACAACCTTCTCGTCAGGACCGGCACATACCAGCTTCATCTTGCATGGCTGGCGATGCGCGGTTACGGCGGTATACATGGCGGTGAAACCGGACTGGTAGACTTTGATATTGTCTTCGCCGTACTCGGCAATGGCTTCAGGCTCCGTCAGGCCGATGGTGCCGATTGGCGGGTGGCTGAAGACCACGGTCGGTACCAGTTTGTAGTCCATTTTTGCATCGGTTTTGCCGTTGAACAGGCGCTCGGATAACTGACGGCCGGCCTTGACTGCGACAGGTGTCAGTTCGATACCGCCTTCCATGATATCGCCGACACAGTAGATACCGTCGACGTTGGTCTGCTGGTACTCGTCAACTTTGATGTAGCCGCGGTTGTTGGTCTCAACACCGGTAGCGGCCAGGTTGATTTTGTCCGTGGTCGGGTTACGGCCGATAGCCCAAATTAGAACGTCGGTATTGTGAGATTCACCGTTTTCGAAGTGAAGCGTGACAGAGCCGTCTGCTTCTTTGACCACTTCTTTCGGAATTGAGTGGGTGTGCAGGGTCGGGCCTTCCGCATCCATCACTTCGACCAGTGTATTGATGATCATCGGGTCAAAGCTGCGTAGCGGGGATTCCTTGCGGACAAACAGGTGAGTGTCGGTACCCAGTGCACTCAGTACGCCGGCGATTTCAACGGCGATATAGCCTGCGCCGATCACGGCAGTGCGCTTTGGTTGCTCGTTCAGTTCAAAGAAGCCGTTAGAGTCGATGCCGTGCTCAGCACCCGGTACGTCAGGAATGGTTGGTTCGCCACCGACGGCAATCAGAATGTGATCGGCGGTGTAGTGCTCGCCGTTTACCTCGATGGTCTTCTGATCAACCCCTTCTTTTTGATCAACAAAGCGGGCAAAACCATTGATTACTTCAATCTTGTTGTTGCCAAGTACGTTATCGTACGCGGTATGAATGCGGCTGATGTACGCCTCGCGGCTCTCTACCAGCTTGCTCCAGTCGAATTTTTTGACATCGACATCAAAGCCGTAATCTTTGGCATACAGGTGCATGGCTTCGGCAATTTGTGCGCCGTGCCACATAACTTTCTTCGGAACACAGCCGACGTTTACACAGGTACCGCCCAATGCTTTGGCTTCGATCAGAGCAACCTTGGCACCATACATTGCTGCACGGTTTGCTGATGCAATACCGCCGCTGCCGCCGCCGATACAAATGTAATCAAAATGCTTTGCCATGACTTTCTCCGCTTAATTCTACGATTTATTAGCTAAACCTAGTGTAATCAAGAACGCAGGGAGTTACGAGAGGGGAGGATCGAGAAAGTCGGGCTGGATAGTAATAACTGATGGCAAGAAAGAATAAAGGCGGGCTGGAACCCGCCTTGGTTAATTATGCTCGAAGCCAGTTATTCCGGTACTGCCCACTGCACGGTGTGATGACCATGGGTTGGAGCGATAGCCTGCTGTAACCAGGGCAGAATGGCCTGCATCTGGCTTTCCAGTTTCCACGGTGGGTTGATGACAATCATCCCGGAAGCGGTCATGCCTCGCTCGGTGGTATCGGGCTCGACGCCCAGCTCGATTTGCAGGATTTTGCGTATTCCCAACTTTTCAAGGCCTTTCAGCATCTTGTCGATATTCTCGCGATAGACAACCGGATACCAGATCGCATAGGTACCTGTTGCCCAGCGCTTGTAGCTTTCCGCGATGGCGTTAACGACATCCATGTACTCATGTTTTAGCTCATAGGGCGGGTCGATCAGCACGACACCACGGCGCTCTTTCGGTGGCAGACTGGCCTTGAGTCTCAGGAAGGCATCTTCCTTGTAGATTTTGACCTGGCGGTCGCTACGGAACTCCTGCAGCAACAGGGGAAAGTCCGTTGGGTGCAGCTCGGTCAGAACCATACGGTCCTGCTCGCGGATCTGGGCTCGGGCGACACGCGGCGAGCCCGGGTAGTAGCGCAGATCATCGCTGTCGTTTAGTACCTTGATCGCATCAATGTATGAGGTGATGTCAGTGGGAATGTCATCACGCGACCATAGGCGGGCGATGCCTTGCTTGAACTCACCGGTTTTCTCGCTGCGTTCATCCTGCAGATCATAGCGGCCGACGCCCGAGTGGGTATCGTGATAGACAAATGGCTTATCCTTTTGCTTCAGGGCATCGAGGATCAGACTTTGTACGATGTGTTTGATCACGTCGGCATGGTTGCCGGCATGGAAACTGTGGCGATAGCTCAGCATGAATGAGATCTCTACAGGTAGTCAGTGTTGGGATAGGGGGCATATTATGGCTGATTGTTGGCGAATATCCAGAAAGCGGTAAGATCTTTAGTCGTACAGGCTGTTAATTACACGTTAAAATGAAAGGATAAGCGCGATCACAAACCGCGATTAAGGGATTGAATTTACAAGCCCGAAGACACATCTAATAAGGGATAGAAGAATTAAGGATTAGCGCATGTCGAACCCATTATTAACCATGACGGATCTGCCTCCGTTCTCCCAAATCAAGCCTGAACATATCAAGCCCGCTGTTGAACAGGCTATCGCCGACTGCCGTGCCCATGTCGAGTCGGTATTGGCAAATGAAGCCGCGTCAAGCTGGGAGACGATTTGTGCCCCGCTGGCCGAGACCGATGATCGTCTGAGCCGGATCTGGTCGCCAATTGGCCACCTGAATGCGGTGAAAAATAGCAACGAGCTGCGCGAGGCGTATGAGAGTTGTCTGCCGATTCTTTCCGACTACGGAACCTGGGTGGGTCAGCACAAAGGTCTATACGAAGCCTATAAGGCGATTAAGGCCGATGAGAGTTTCGAGCAACTGACCCCGGCGCAGCAAAAATCCATCACCGATGCCCTGAAAGAATTCGAACTGTCGGGCATCGGCCTGCCAGCGGCCGATCAGCACCGTTATGGCGAGATCAGCAAGCGTCTGTCGGAGCTGGCCTCGACGTTCAGCAACAACGTGCTTGATGCCACGATGGGCTGGAGCAAGCTGGTGAGCAACGCTGACGAGCTGGGCGGTTTGCCGGAATCAGCACTGCAGGCGGCTCAGGCGGCCGCCGAGGCTAAAGATCAGAGCGGTTATTTGTTTACCCTGGAAATTCCGTCTTACCTGCCGGTGATGACATACTGTGATAACCGCGAGCTGCGTCAGGAAATGTACGAGGCGTTTGTGACCCGTGCCTCCGATCGTGGCCCGAATGCCGGCAAGTGGGATAACACCGATATCATTGCAGAAAAGCTGAAGCTGAGCCATGAACTGGCCCGACTGCTGGGCTTTAGCACTTACAGCGAGAAATCCCTGGCGACCAAGATGGCTGAAACGCCGGATCAGGTGCTGGGCTTTTTGAATGATCTGGCAACCCGCGCCAAGCCGCAGGGCGAGCGTGAAGTTGCCGAGCTGCGTGACTATGCGGCCTCTGAATTCGGTGCCGAGTCGCTGGAGCCTTGGGATTTTGCCTATTATGCCGAGCAACTGAAGCAGCACCGTTACAGTATTTCTGACGAGCAACTGCGTCCGTACTTTCCTGAGCACAAGGTGGTCTCGGGCCTGTTCGAGGTCCTGAAGCGTGTCTTCGGCATGGATGTAAAACCGCGTGACGGCGTCGATGTCTGGGACGACAGCGTGACCTTCTACGATATCTTCGATGCGTCGGGCGAGCTGCGTGGCAGCTTCTATCTGGATCTCTATGCCCGTGAGCACAAACGTGGCGGAGCGTGGATGGATGAGTGTATGGTACGTCGTACCCGTACTGACGGGAGCCTGCAACAGCCGGTAGCCTACCTGACCTGTAACTTCAACAAACCGATTGGTGATAAGCCTGCCATGTTTACCCATGACGAGGTAGTCACCCTGTTCCACGAGACCGGCCACGGTATCCATCATATGCTGACCCAGGTCGATGCACCTGCCGTGTCCGGTATCAATGGTGTGCCGTGGGATGCCGTCGAGTTACCGAGCCAGTTCCTGGAAAACTGGTGCTGGGAAGAAGAGGCGCTGGCGTTTATCTCCGGCCACTATGAGAGCGGTGAACCTCTGCCGAAAGAAATGCTGGACAAGATGCTGGATGCCAAGAACTTCCAGTCGGCGATGGGCATCCTGCGCCAGCTGGAATTCGGCCTGTTCGATTTTACCCTGTACACCAACTACGATCCGGAAGTCGGCGCTCAGGTACTCGATACCCTGGCGGATATCAAATCTCGCGTCTCGGTTGTGCCAAGTCCGGAGTGGGGCCGTTTCCCGAACAGCTTTAGCCATATCTTTGCCGGTGGCTACAGCGCCGGATACTACAGCTACCTGTGGGCAGAAGTGCTGTCGTCTGATGCCTATTCGCGTTTCGAGGAAGAGGGGATCTTCAATACCGAGACCGGTGCCGATTTCCTTGATTGTATCCTCGAGCGTGGCGGCAGCGAGGAGCCGATGGCGTTGTTCAAGCGCTTCCGTGGCCGGGAGCCGAAGATTGATGCTTTACTGCGTCATTCTGGCATCACCGGCTAATTGAATTTCAAACTGGTTATTTAGCCCTGCTTCAGTATCGAAAGTGCTCATTGATTAGCATCAACTCCGCGCTTTCTCTTTGAATCAGGGCTAAATCAGACGCATGCTAAAAGAATAAAAAGGCTCCCTGGGGAGCCTTTTTTGATCGAACGGTTTGTTGTTGTGGTTTTACTTGCTTTCGACAATAACCAGCGGCCAGCCCATGTCGGTCTGGCGAACGGCTTCTTGCTGCAGCTCTGCCTTGGTCAGCGGGTTGGTGCTGAGCCAGTGTGCAGGCAGCGTGAGGGTCAATGTGTTGTCATCGACGGTTAGCGTAAACGGTGGCTGGTGGTTATGGTCGCGACGGTGACACAGGATCACGGCCAGACGTAGCAGGCGCAGGATCCGTGCAGCACTTTGGGCCGAGAGGGCATGCTGTTCCGGTAAACTGGTAAGTTGTTCACGGAAGCGGCGTAGCAGCTCGGCGATCAGGTGCTTTTGGGCGCGGGTAAAACCGGGTAGATCGATGTTGTTGATGAGGTAGGCGGCGTGGTCACCACTTTTCTTGAACTCGATACTGGTACCAATCTCGTGCAGGGTGGCACTGGCATTGAGCAGGTATCTGGCCTGCGGCTCTAGCTGCCATGCCTGCTCGCAACTGCCAAGGAGCGACAGGGCTGTGTGAGCAACGGCATCGGCATGCTGGCTGTCGAGCTGGAAGCGTGACTGCAGGCTCAATAAGGTACGCTCACGAACATCATGATGGCGCATCTGGCTCATCATCTCGTAAACCATACCTTCACGCAGGGCACCGCCGGCCAGGGTCATCGATTGGATATTCAGTGACTCGAAAATCGCAATCAGGATTGACAGGCCGCTCGGGAATACCAGGGCGCGTTCCAGGGTCAGCCCTTCGATATCCAGATCTTCCAGGCGTTCGTACTGCATGGCCTGACGCTGCATGCGCTTGAGTTTCTGCAGGGTGATGATTTCATCCATCCCCTGGGCCAGCATGATTTCCTGCAGCGCTTGAACGGTACCGCTGGCACCAACACAGGTGTCCCAGCCCAGCTTGTGGTAGGACTCGACGATTGGCTCTATCGCATGTTTTGCCGCGTTGATTGCCGCGTCGAAGTTTTCTGCCGTCAGGTAACGATCTTTGAAGTAGCGCTCTAGCCAGGTGACACAGCCGATCTTCAGGCTGGTCAGGGCACTGGCGTCAAAACCTTCACCGATAATAACCTCGGTGCTGGCGCCGCCGATATCAACTACCAGGCGTTTGCCGCACCCGCCTGAGGTGTGGGCGACCCCCTGGTAGATAATCCTGGCTTCTTCCTCACCGGGAATGATTTCGATGCTATGGCCAAGAATATCTTTGGCCTTAGAAAGAAAAGTATCTGAGTTTACGGCCGTACGCAGCGCAGCTGTGCCGACGATGCGGATGTTGTCGTCGGGGATGTCCTGCAGTCTTTCTGCAAACAGGCTCAGGCAGTCCCATCCGCGCTGCATGGCTTCTTCACTCAGCTCATTCTGGCTGTTGAGGCCTGCAGCGAGGCGGACCTTGCGCTTGATCTTGGCCAGTGTCTGCACACTGCCGGCGACTTCCCGCACAATCCACATATGAAAACTGTTCGACCCCAAATCTATCGCGGCGTACAGAGGTGATACTGTTCTTTCCATAGACATATCTTACTGTTGTTTTTGGTGCTGCGGGCGGCGACGGTTACGTTGGCGCGACTGACCCTGACGAGATGAATTATTGCGACGGTTTCCGCCCTGGCGTGGTGAACGCGGGATGCTTACCGGCGCTGGCAAATCGTCCAGCAGGGCATCGCCATCGTATTTGGATAACGGGATCGCATGCTCGATATAGGTCTCGATAGCCGGCAGGTTAATCGCATATTGCTCACAGGCAAAGCTGATTGAGTGACCGCTGGCACCGGCACGGCCTGTACGGCCAATACGGTGGACATAATCTTCTGCATCGTCAGGCAGATCGTAGTTGAATACGTGCGTTACCTGAGGGATATGAAGGCCTCGGGCTGCGACATCGGTTGCAACCAGGATATCTACTTCACCCTGGGTGAACTGCTCCAGAATACGGACACGTTTTTTCTGCGGTACATCGCCGGTCAGCAGGCCTACGCGGTGCTTGTCGGCTGCCAGATGCGCCCAGATATCTTCACAGCGGTGTTTGGTGTTGGCAAAAATGATGGCACGATCTGGCCACTCTTCTTCAATCAGGGTCTGTAGCAGACACATTTTGTCCTGGTTTGACGGGTAGAACAGTTCTTCCTGAATACGGTGTCCCGTTTTTTGCTCTGGTTCGACAATCACGCTTTCAGGATTGTTCATATGCTCAAACGCCAGCTCTTTTACCCGGTATGACAAGGTAGCCGAGAACAGCATGTTCAGGCGTGCCTTTGGTGCCGGCATACGACGGAACAAGAAGCGAATGTCTTTGATAAAGCCCAGATCGAACATGCGGTCGGCTTCGTCAAGCACAACAACCTGAATCGAGCGCAGATCAATCACGCGCTGTTTGTAGAAATCGATGATACGGCCACAGGTACCGATCAGGATATCCACACCGGCTTCCAGTGTTTTTTGCTGTTTCTCGTACGCTTCACCGCCATAGGCAAGGCCGGCTTTCAGGCCCGTGCTTTCAAGCAATGGTTTGGCATCGTTGTAAATCTGGATTGCCAGTTCGCGTGTAGGTGCCATAATGATGGCACGGGGATGGTTGGTTTTGCGGTCCTCCGCTGCCGGGTTTAGCAACAAGTAGTTAAAAGTCGCAGTCAGGAAGGCCAGGGTTTTCCCTGTACCAGTCTGAGCCTGACCTGCAATGTCTCGGCCGGTGAGCACTACCGGCAATGCCAGCGCCTGGATCGGCGTACAATTATGGAAACCTTTGGCTTCCAATCCTTGTAAAACCTGAGGGTCTAACCCCAGGTCGGCAAATTTCTGCTCTGTGATGTGAGTCGTCTTCATTCGTATAGAATATCAGCTTAGGGTTGCAATACGAAACGGATTCCATTCAAATAGAGCATCGATTTGCTGGTTAAAATGAAATCAGCCAACAAAATCAACCATTGGAGTGGAAGATGAGCGACAAGATTGTGCAGCTGACAGACGCAAGTTTTGATAACGACGTGATTAACGCTGCGGGCCCTGTATTAGTCGATTTTTGGGCAGAATGGTGTGGCCCTTGTAAAATGATTGCCCCAATTCTTGACGAAATCGCGGACGAATACGAAGGCAAGCTGACGATCGGTAAACTGAACATCGATCAGAATGCTGGTACGCCGCCTAAATTTGGTATCCGCGGTATTCCGACACTGCTGCTGTTTAAAGACGGCGGTGTGGCAGCTACCAAGGTAGGTGCGCTATCTAAAAGCCAGCTTAAAGAGTTCCTGGACGCGAACCTGTAAGCAGCTTCTTGCCCGAACCGTGCGCAATTTCTCAGTTGTGCATGGTTTGACTTCCGACTATGCTAGACGGATGGCGTGTTTAGTGCTAACTTATTGCACGTAAATTGTACATTTGTTCATTCCTTGACCAGCCCCATTGGTCAACACTCTCTCAACTAACATAGAACCCCGATTTTGACTGACAAGAAACCCACCACTATGAATCTTACAGAACTGAAAAACCAACCTATTTCGAAGTTGGTTGCGCTTGGCGAAAGCTTAGGGTTAGAAAACCTGGCGCGTTTGAGAAAACAAGACATCATCTTTTCTATTCTCAAGCAGCACGCAAAAAGTGGTGAGGACATTTTTGGCGATGGTGTTCTAGAGATCCTTCAAGATGGCTTCGGCTTCCTTCGCTCTGCAGACAGCTCTTACCTTGCCGGCCCTGACGACATCTACGTATCTCCTAGCCAAATTCGCCGATTCAACCTACGTACTGGTGATACCATTGCCGGGAAGATCCGTCCTCCGAAAGATGGCGAGCGTTATTTTGCCCTGCTGAAAGTCAACGAAGTTAACCACGACAAGCCTGACAATGCCCGTAACAAGATCCTGTTTGAAAACCTGACTCCGCTGCATGCCAATGATCGCATGCGTATGGAACGTGGTAACGGGTCGACGGAAGATATTACGGCCCGTGTTCTTGATCTGGCATCACCAATCGGTAAAGGTCAGCGTGGTCTAATCGTGGCACCGCCTAAAGCGGGTAAAACCATGTTGTTGCAGAATATTGCCCAGAGCATTGCCTACAACCACCCTGAGTGTGAGCTGATGGTACTGCTGATCGACGAACGTCCGGAAGAAGTGACCGAGATGCAGCGTCTGGTTAAGGGTGAAGTGGTTGCCTCTACGTTTGATGAGCCGGCATCTCGCCACGTACAGGTGGCAGAAATGGTTATCGAAAAGGCGAAGCGTCTGGTTGAACACAAGAAAGACGTGGTTATCCTGCTTGACTCAATTACCCGTCTGGCGCGTGCCTACAACACCGTAGTGCCTTCATCTGGTAAGGTACTGACAGGTGGTGTTGATGCAAACGCCCTGCATCGTCCTAAGCGTTTCTTCGGTGCGGCACGTAACGTTGAGGAAGGTGGCAGCCTGACTATCATCGCTACCGCGCTGGTCGATACTGGTTCGAAGATGGACGAAGTTATCTACGAAGAGTTCAAGGGTACAGGTAACATGGAACTGCACCTGTCTCGTAAGATTGCCGAGAAGCGTGTCTTCCCTGCGATTGACTTCAACCGCTCTGGTACCCGTCGTGAAGAGCTGCTGGCGAAAGCGGATGAGCTACAGAAGATGTGGATCCTGCGTAAGATTGTTCACCCGATGAGTGAAACAGACAGCATGGAGTTCTTGATCGATAAACTGTCGATGACCAAGACCAACGATGAGTTCTTTGACGCGATGCGCCGTCAGAAGTAATAATTTAGCTGCCTAACTCACAGTTTTCTGAAACGCCACCTTGTGTGGCGTTTTTTATTGGGCAGAGATCCTGCATAATCCTATCAAACAGTATTCGATTACATTTCATTGTAGATGCTGATCACTGTATTGAGGTACTGTAGGCGTTGGCTTCGCAGCTGATTGTGCACCAGGAAGGTGAACAGGCTGCAGCGCTTAAAATGGAATGCGTTCTTCACCGTGAGGAGGTGACATGCGACAAGGATTGTGCATGCTGTTGTTACTTCTGGCGGGCGGCCTGAAACCTGCCGTCGCCGTTGAAGTCTCGAAACAGGAAGTAAAACAGGTAGTGGCTTCGCCCCAGGTACAAACCCGGGTTGCGGCTCTGACAACCCTCTATGACCGGAGTGACTTTCGCGCTCTGGAGTTTAATCTTTCCCAATTGGCCCTGTTGCAGCAGGAAGCAGTCCGTTCCCAGCTGGTGCAGCATGCGCTTGATAGCGGCGAGCTGGATCAGGCGAAGGCTTCCTGGCTCCAGGCACAGGCTGAACGAAAGCCTGCTTTTACCGTGGTCGAGCAGGGTGATGGCTACCTTGTTACCCAGTCGGCCTTTCATTACGGTGTCCAGGCACGCAGTCTGGTGATGGAGTGGCGACAGATCTTGTTGGCGCAGGAGATGGTCCGTGATGCCGAGGTCGGTGAGTTGGTGCTATCGAGCTGGCTGGTCGGGGATCTGCGCAGCCAGAAGAAACGCCGGGATCTGTTTCTTAAGCACCTCCCTGAGCTATCCGAGCAGGCGGTCGCGCAACTGGTACGCCAGTTTACCTCTGATAGCAAGCTAATGTGGCTACCGGATAACGGGGTTATCGCCCGGCTGGCGGCGGTTTCCGGTGATGAGCAAATGTATCACCTGTTATGGCTACGCCGAACGGATCGATACAGCCTGGCAGAGGTGAACCGACTGGCTGATTTGGCACCGGCCCCGGTAGCGGTTAAGCAACTGATGGCCGCAACGATGAACCCTTCCCTGAAGCCTATCGCCTACAAAGCCCTCGTGACTCTCAAGCCCCTGCCGGTTGAAGCCAGAGCATTTTTGCAAGAGAAGCTGGACGAAGTGGATGACGGCGAGATGGTTGCCTATGAGTTGGCCCGGCAAGGTTACGTGCAGTGGCTGGAAAAACTGGCCTCCGACAGTCGCAACCAGGTGGTAAAAAACAACCTCAAGGCAGCGATGGCGAGGTTGCCCTGATACCTCAGTTAACTGATTTTCCAGTGTGTTCAAGTTAACAACTCGTTATAATGTTGCCACTTTAATTGCAGATCCCGTCTGGTAAGGTGACCAGATCGGGATTTGATGCCTTTTGGATAGTGGATAGCATTGAGCCTATGAAATTCAAAGATCTGCGAGACTATATTGCGTATCTGGAGCAAATCGGCCAGCTGAAGCGAATTAAGCAGCCTGTCGATCCGGATCAGGAAATCACAGAAATTTGTGACCGTACGCTACGTGCCGGCGGCCCGGCCTTGCTGTTTGAAAACCCGGTTGGCTATAGCATGCCGGTACTGGGCAACCTGTTCGGTACCCCCGAGCGGGTAGCGATGGGAATGGGCCGGCAGGATGTCAAAGAGCTGCGTGAAGTCGGCAAGTTGCTGGCTTACCTGAAAGAGCCCGAGCCGCCACGCGGATTTCGTGATGCCATCGATAAGCTGCCTGTGTTCAGACAAGTGTTGAATATGCCGGCCAAACGGCTGCGCAAAGCGCCTTGCCAGCAGGTGGTTTGGGAAGGCGATGCGGTGGATCTGGATAAAATTCCGGTGATGAGTTGCTGGCCGGGTGACGTTGCTCCACTACTGACCTGGGGGCTGACGGTGACCAGGGGCCCGAATAAGAAACGCCAGAACCTGGGGATTTACCGCCAGCAAAAGCTGGGCAAGAACAAGATCATTATGCGCTGGCTGGCCCACCGCGGCGGGGCGCTGGATCTGCGTGACTGGATGGAAACCCATCCGGGCAAGCCGTTTCCTGTTTCCGTAGCCTTTGGTGCCGATCCGGCGACGATTCTGGGCGCGGTGACCCCGGTGCCGGATACCTTGTCTGAATATGCCTTTGCCGGCTTGCTGCGAGGCAGCAAAACGGAAGTCGTGAAAAGTATCAGCAATGATCTGGAAGTACCGGCCAGTGCCGAAGTGGTGCTGGAAGGCTATATCGATCCCGACGAGTTTGCCGATGAGGGGCCGTATGGCGATCACACCGGCTACTACAACGAGGTCGAGCGTCACCACGTGTTCACGATTACGCACGTTACAATGCGTAATGATCCTATTTACCACAGTACCTATACCGGTCGTCCGCCCGATGAGCCCGCGGTACTGGGGGTGGCACTGAACGAAGTGTTTGTGCCTATCTTGCAAAAGCAGTTCCCGGAAATTGTTGATTTCTACCTGCCGCCGGAAGGGTGTTCATACCGGATGGCTGTCGTTACCATGAAGAAGCAGTACCCGGGGCATGCCAAGCGGGTGATGATGGGAGTGTGGTCGTTCCTGCGCCAGTTCATGTATACCAAGTTTGTGATTGTCTGTGACGAGGATGTCAACGCCCGGGACTGGAACAGTGTGATTCAGGCGATGACGACCCGTATGGCGCCGGCGCGTGATACGGTGATGATCGAGCATACCCCTATCGACTCGCTGGACTTTGCCTCGCCGGTGGTTGGTCTTGGCTCGAAAATGGGACTGGATGCCACCATTAAGTGGGAGGCTGAAACCGTTAGTTCGTCTGCAGAACAGCGTCCGTTTGATGGTAGCTTCGATATCAAGGCGGGTATCGCTGCTTTGATGCAGGAGTATCCTGAGATAGTCGATTTTTATCTGCCGCCGGAAGCCGATGCCAGCAAAATGGCTATTGTGAGTCTTCGCAAAGAGACTGCCGGTCAGGCCTTGCGAGCCATGGATGGTGTCTGGGCATTGTTGGATAAGTTTACTGATCCTCGGTTCGTGATAGTCTGCGATGATGATGTCAATGTTCGTGACTGGAATGATGTCATCTGGGCGGTCACGACCCGGATGGATCCAAGCCGTGATACTTTGCTTATCGACAGCGTGCCTTCAGGCTCGAGAATGGGGATGGATGCCACCAACAAGCTACCGGGCGAGACGGATCGCGAGTGGGGAACTCCTATCAGCAAAGACCCGGAAATCGTTGCCAGAGTCGATGCTATCTGGGGTGAGTTGGGTATTCTGAAATAACCCAAAGAGAATGAGTGGCTAGCCGGGTGTTAGCCACTTTGAGAGAAATCATATGCACCAAGTACGCCTGTTGCCTCATGATATTACGTTTACTGCCGATGAGCGGGAAACTGTCTTGCAGGCTGCGCTCAATGCAGGTGTCGCTTTTCCTAACCGGTGTCAGGTCGGGGCATGCGCCATGTGTCTGTGTCGCAAGCTATCTGGCGAGATAAGTTACCAGCTTGAGCCTATGCTTACTGAGAAAGAGCAAGCCGAAGGTTGGATCTTTACCTGTCAGGCCACAGCCAAAAGTGACTTGGTATTAGAGTTAGACTAGAGGAAAACAATGTCTATTAAATGTGAAGTAAAGTCAGTTGAATCGCTCGCGTGCAATACCTACCGTATTCTGCTTCAGCCAGAGCAAAAACTAGATTTCAAAGCGGGTCAGTATTTGCTGGCCGTGATGGGCGAGAAAGACAAGCGCCCGTTTTCTATTGCCAGCAGCCCTTGCCGTGAGGGCGAACTGGAACTGCATATCGGCGCCGCCGAGCATAACCCGTATGCGATCGAAGTGGTTGATGCGATGAAGGCTGCGCTTGAAAAGGGCCAGTCTTTTGAGATTGAAGCCCCGCATGGCGAGGCCTGGGTGCGCGAAGACAGCGACAAGCCGATGCTGATGATTGCCGGTGGCACCGGATTCTCTTACGTGCGCAGCATTTTGGACAACTGCCTGAGCCGCGGTGTGAGCCAGCCTATTTTTGTCTACTGGGGTGGCCGTGACGCCTGTCAGCTGTATGCCCATGATGAGCTTCAGGCACTGGCTGAGAAACACACCAACCTGACGTATGTGCCTGTGGTCGAAACGGCAACGGAGAACTGGCAGGGCAAGGTAGGCAATGTGCTGGAAGCGGTCGACAATGACTTTATCAGCCTGTCGGCTTACGACATCTACCTGTGTGGCCGCTTTGAGATGGCCGGGGCTGCGCGAGAGCAGTTTACGGCAGAGAAAGGGGCCGAGCGCGATCGTATGTTTGCCGACGCGTTTGCCTTTATCTAACGTCAGGGCGAAATTCCGTCACAAGAAAGGCGAGACAGATGTCTCGCCTTTTTAGTGCGTGTTACTTAAACCGAGGCGCTTAATGCGGGCGTTAGAGCCTCGCCAGCTCGACCTTGCGTTTAACCCAGGCCTCGTTGACCCACAGCGAGGCCATGATAATGACTCCGCCGATGATCAGGCGCAGGTAGTCGACATCACGGTTCCAGATGACGATATTGACGATAAGCCCGGCTGGAACCAGCGCATTGTTCATAATGGCCAGGGCACCGGCATTGACCAGGGTGGCGCCCTTGTTCCAGATGAAATAGCCCAGACCGGACGCGATGATGCCCAGGTAGATAAGAATGCCCCACTGGGTGTTGGTGGTCGGCAGCTTGTCGAGGTTGCCAAACAGCAGGAACATCGGCAGGGCAACGCAAATTGCCCCGAGGTAGAACAGCCCGAACACGGTGTGCTGCGGCAGCTCGGCCTTTTCCTGCTCCATGATACGCTTGTAGCCGACCTGACCGATGGCAAAGCACAGATTGGCGCCTTGTACGATGAAAAAGCCGATAATGAAGTTCTCGTTAATCCCTTCAAACTTGATGACAGCTGCGCCCAAAACGGCAATGGCGGCGGTGATCAGGTACCAGGCCGAGAACTGCCGGTGCAGCAGATCGTAGATCAGGGTGACATAAACAGGGGTGAATATGGTAAACAGCAGGACTTCCGGCACACTGAGATACAGGAAGGACTGGTAGTAGAAGCAGTACATCAATCCCAGCTGGAAGGCTCCGACAACCATCAGCTTGACAGCCAGTTTAGGGTAGAGGTGCTGCTTGCGCAGAAACGGTAAAAAGACCAGTGCCGCAAGGGCCACCCGGGTCAAAACGGAAAACCAGGCATCGACCTGGCCAGCCAGGTAAACACCGATCAGGCTAAAGGAAAATGCCCATAGCAGGGTGATAGCAGATAGATATCCCATATGAATAAGTAACGAAGTTTCATTGAATAATGCAGCTAGTGTAACTGATTGCAGCGGAATGAAATATCGCCAATTTGTGTGGGATTAGGTTCAGAGCGCCCACTCGCCGTGAGCACTCGGGTAACGATGGCGCTTATTTTAGCGGTACCATCAACAGGTCGACCGGGGTGTGGTTGATCAGCTGCTTGGCAGAAGACAGTATCTTGCTCCAGAAATCCTGATGGTGGCCGCACACCACCAGCTCCACGTCGATATCATTGATGGCGTGGCAAATTTCATCGCTCAGATCGCCGCTGCCGACCAGGGTATGCGATACCGGATAATTGGCCTTGGCAGCCAGGGAGTGCAGCTGCTTTTGGGCGTCATCGGCCATACGGTGCTGGGCTTCGGACAGGTTGATATCGATGAGCCCGGTATAGAGCTCGGCATAGTTCACATCAATGTGGATAAGGGATAGTTTGGCATCAAGTGACTTGGCTAACTGGGCAGCCTTGCTTATCAGAGTGTAGCTGTCATCAGAGAGGTCGATTGCGACCAGAATATGTTTATACGCCATACAGTGAACTCCTTATCATATTTTTTTCCATGCTAGCACTGAGTATAACGGAAAAATATCGGCCAGATCCCATCCTGGCAGGCCTGGATACACGGTGGACGCGATAAATGGATTCCTTTGAGTTGCATTCTCAATTATGCATTGTGACAATGGGTTATCGGCGATTTCAAACCGATCGGTGAGATTGGTATACACTAGAATAGATAGGAGTAGTGCGATGTTAGCTCACGCTATGGTTGAAAAACTTAACGAGCAAATTAACTTGGAGTTCTTTTCCTCTAACCTTTACCTGCAGATGAGTGCCTGGTGTGAGGACAAGGGCTTTGAAGGTGCGGCTGAGTTTCTGCGCGCCCATGCTGTCGAAGAAATGGAACATATGCAGCGTCTATTCACTTACGTGAGTGAAACGGGTGCCATGCCAATCCTGGGTGCGATTGAAGCACCTAAGCACGAGTTCTCATCGTTGGGAGACGTATTCCGCGAAACCTATGAGCACGAGCAGCTAATCACTGACAAAATTAATAAACTGGCTCATGTCGCGTTTACGACCCAGGACTACTCTACCTTTAACTTCTTGCAGTGGTATGTTGCAGAACAACACGAAGAAGAGAAACTGTTTAAAGGTATTCTGGATAAGATTGAGCTGGTGGGTGAAGACGGTAAGGCATTGTTCTTCATCGATAAAGATCTTGCCGCGATGGCAAAAGCTGAGTCTACATCGGTAATGGATACTCAGGCTGGCTAACAATGGCCGAGGGCGTGCCTGACACGCCCTTGAATCGCCCGGCCAGCATCTGAGAAAGTTGTTCGGGGGTTATTATGATCATTAGTGGTGATGCACTTTTATTCGCTCTCTTTTTGGTCGCAGTCGTTAATATATCTCGCTATATCAGTACGCTACGTACTCTGCTGGCGGTGATGCGCGAGTGTGATCCGCTTCTCTACCAACAGGTAGACGGCCGGGGGTTTTTCTCTTCCCAAGGCAATGTCACCAAGCAAATTCGCCTATTTCACTATATACGCAGTCAGCAATATCAGAATCATCACGATCCGGTATTCATGGAAAAATGCGTTAAAGTCCGCAAACTGTTTATTCTGGCAAGTACCTATCTGATGGTATTTTTTATTGCCATTTTCGTGGTGGCCTACCTGGGGATCTAGCCGCCGCGTCACTTAGCGATACCACTCTGCTGTCCTTATGACGCGAAGCGTGGTGAACTGTACGACATAGATTCAATTTGGTATTCAGTACCGGGGTAGGTAGAATAGCACCGGTTTTGAGGGATGCAGGCTGCTTGGCTCTGGCATCCCTTTTTCATTGCTTTGCAGAAACTGCAAAGCGCAATAACGGGTGAGTGAAGAGCGGTACTGACATGGCAGACAAGTTTGATGTGGTGGTGATAGGGGCAGGCGCTGCAGGACTGATGTGCGCAGCAGAGGCCGGAAAGCGCGGTCGCTCGGTGCTGGTGGTGGACCATGGCAAAAAGCCGGGACGAAAAGTCCTGATTTCCGGTGGCGGTCGCTGTAACTTTACCAACTACGATGTTGCAGCCAACAACTATGTCTGCCGTAACCCTCACTTTGTTAAGTCGGCGCTGTCGCAATATACCCAGTGGGACTTTATTGCTATGGTGGCCAAGCATGAGATTGCCTATGAAGAGCGCGATCACGGCCAGCTGTTCTGTGAAGACTCCGCCAAGGACATCGTTAATATGCTGTTGGCTGAGTGCGACCAGCCGACGATTGAACAGCGTTACCGTTGCGATGTCCACGATATAGCCAAGACAGAAACGGGCTTCAGCCTCAAGCTAAATACGACAACGGTAGAGTGTGAGTCGCTGGTGATTGCTACCGGTGGCCTGTCGATGCCGAAATTAGGGGCGACGCCGTTTGGCTATCAGGTGGCAGAGCAGTTTGGCCTTAAGATGGTACCGACAACAGCCGGACTGGTGCCGTTCACTTTGCACAAGGAAGAGAAGGAAGCCTATGCAGAGCTGTCAGGAATTGCGATCCCGGCGGTGGTTGAGGCCGAAGACGGAACCACTTTTAAAGAGAACCTGTTGTTTACCCACCGCGGCTTATCTGGCCCGGTGATCCTGCAAATCTCCTCATACTGGACGCCGGGACAAAAGGTGACGGTTGACCTGTTGCCGGATCTGGAACTGGCTGACACCCTGGCAGCGATGCGTGAGAAGCACCCGAACCAGAGCCTGAAGAATTCACTGTCCCGCCTGTTGCCAAAGCGCCTGATTGAGGTGCTGATTGAGCGCGGGGATATTCAGGACAAGCCGCTTAAGCAGTTTAATCCGAAAGAAATCGCCGCGATGGCTGCCTACTTCCACCAGTGGCAGATTGCCCCGAACGGCACCGAAGGCTACCGTACTGCCGAAGTGACGCTCGGCGGGGTCGATACCGACGAGCTGTCGTCGAAGACCATGGAAGCCAAGCAGGTTCCCGGGCTGTATTTTGTCGGCGAGGTGATGGACGTTAGCGGCTGGCTCGGTGGTTACAACTTTCAGTGGGCCTGGAGCTCGGGCTTTGTTGCCGGCCAGCATGTCTGATTAAGAAATATTACTCGACTAATAAACGGCGCACTCGCGCCGTTTATTATATCTACCCCGTCAATAAAAACAGTCCGCTCGATCAGGGCAAACAAGTAACCGATTACCCAGATGTTACCTTTCCCTAACAGCCGAGAAATGTCGGTGAGATTTTAGAAAAATTCAGCGGAAAAGGCCTAGCCAGCGCAGAGAAAAAACCTATAATCCGCGAGCTTTTTTATCTGTACAAAATATCGGAGTTTATCGGAAATGAAAAAGACAGCACTGAAGGTTGTGGCGATGGCGGTACTGGCGACGTCGCTGACAGGGTGTATTGGTCAGATGGGCACATCTCAGTTGGTTACCAAGGCTAACCTGAGTGCCGTGGACAACCGCTATGGCCGAGCCGGGTTGTTTGTTCTGATGAGCCCGGTATATGGCCTGGCGGCAACCGCCGATCTGTTTATCTTCAATACCATCGAGTTCTGGACCGGCAAAAACCCAATTACCGGCAAGTCGCCGGCGGTGGCAGATCAGCCTGTGGAGGCAATCTTCAAGGTGAACGGCAGCCTGGACAAGTCGATGACCTCAGCGCCACTGGCAAGCGTTCGTCAGAGTAATATCGAAGCGGCAAGTTTCCGCCAGCTGGACGAAAAAACACTTGAGATGAACGTGGCCTACACGAATGGTGAGCGTGCAGTACTGCGTGGCGAGAAAGCCGGTGACGCGGTGAACTTTTATCTGGATGGCGAATTCGTCACAGCGGTAAGCATTGACGAGCTGAACCAGTATGCCCGTATTCAGGCATAGGATTCAGGTATACGCCTAGGTAGGCGGTATTGCCAGCTGGATAGGGTGAATCATAGAACGGGATCTGGGATCCCGTTTTTTGTTTTTGCGGCGTTAAATTGGCTTACGGCGCAGTCGGTGCCAGCCCCCGCCATAAAATCTGAAAAGCACCTTCCTGGTAGTCGGGCTGACAGGCGAAGTCCGGGCGTTCGGCAAACAGGTTGGCGGTTGCCAGAAAGTGGCTGTGGCAGAAATTGAGGACCAGCTCCAGCGGCAGTGGTGCCAGTTGTTGTTGGGCTTGTGCCTGCTGAACCTGATCAATCATAAAGCCCATTGATACGGCCATGAGTTCCTGATGCAGACTGATCTCAAACGCCGGATCATGGGCGATTTGCTGCATGAAATGCAGTTTGTCGGGGTTGTCCTGTGCCCATTGCAGGGCTTGTTGCCAGAAATGCCGGACCTGCGCCTGAATATCATCATGGTGGTGCTGAGGCTGCATGGCCTGGCCGAGTTCGGTTTTGATATTACTGTAGAGGGTAATGATCAGGGCCTGTTTGCTGGCAAAGTGGTGAAACAGGGTACCGGTGGCTACATTGGCCTGCTTGGCAATGCTGGCGGTCGAGGTTGCCTGGATGCCGTTGCGGACAAATAGGCTAAGGGCTGTGTCGAGAATGTTCTGCTGTTTGGTTTTGGCCATACTGGGTTTACTTTAGGTTTAGCGATTCGCTAATTATTGTTTGTCACTGTATCAAGGATAGACCCGACCACCCGAGGCAGGTGGCCGGAAGGAAGGGGATTAGCGCAGGAAGAAGGCCAGCATCAACTTTTGAATCCAGCCGCCATAAGGCGGTGTGGCGAGCTTGGTGGTGGTGAACTTGCCGCGGCTAAGTACCGTCTTGGCCTTGGAGAAGGTCAGGAACCCTTCCTTGCCGTGGTAATGCCCCATGCCTGACGGGCCGATACCGCCGAAGGGCGCATCATCCGCGCCGACATGCAGTACCGAGTCATTGATACACATACCACCGGAGTGGGTGGTGGTTTTGACCTCGTTTTGCAGCTCGGCATCGAAACTCATCAGGTACAGGGCCAGCGGGCGAGGGCGCTGGCGAATGTAGTCCAGTGCCTGGCTGATTTTCTGATACGGGAGCACCGGTAGCAGTGGACCAAAGATTTCCTCCTGCATCAGGGTCATCGTGTCTGTGGTGTTGAGCAGCAAATGGGTGATCATCCGGTGCTGCTGATCATCTCGGGCCTGGCTGTGGCAGGGGATCACCCTGGCTCCCTGCTCCTTGGCCTCGTCCAGCCACTGAGTAAGGCGCTCATATTGTCGGGTGTTTACTACCGAGGTGAAGTCCTGGCTGGCCACGCCCTGCGGGTACATTTTGCCAAACTGCTTTAGGTACTCGGCAACAAAGTCATCGACTTTCTCCTCGGGAACCAGCACATAATCCGGTGCGACGCAGATCTGTCCGGCATTCAGGCTCTTGCCGTATATCATTCGCTCAACAGCCAGTTCTAAAGGCATATCCGGGGCGATCAGGGCGGGTGTCTTGCCGCCCAGCTCCAGGGTTACCGGGGTCAGGTTATCGGCTGCAGCGTGCATAACATGGCGTCCGACCGTGGTGGAGCCGGTAAAGAGCAGATGATCAAACGGCAGGGCGGTAAAGGCGGCAGCGGTGTCGGCCTCGCCTTCGAAGACGGCGACTTCATCGTGGCTGAAGGTGTCCGACAGCAGGTCTCGCAAGACCTTATTGGTGTTCGGGGTGAACTCGCTCAGCTTGAGCATGGCCCGGTTGCCGGCCGCCAGCGCGGTGATCAGCGGGCCGAGGCTCAGCATGACCGGAAAGTTCCACGGCACCACTATTCCGACGACACCCAGGGGCTGATAAATGACCTCGACCTTGGCCGGGGCCAGCATCAGGCCGCTATGACGGCGGGAGGGCTTCATCCATTTCTTCAGGTGCTTGACTGTGTAGTTGATATTGGTCACGCACGGCAGGATATCGGCCATCAGGCTGTCGTGGGTACTGCGCTGGCCGTAGTCCTGGCTGAGCGCCTCGCACAGTGGCGTTGTTGCGCTGAGCAGGGCACGTTTCAAGGCGTTAAGTTTATCGAGGCGCTGTTGGAGAGACGGCATGGGATCGGCCAGGAATTTGTCTCGCTGAGACTGTAAGGTCTTTTCCATTACGGCACTATCTATGTGATGTGTCTTGATCTCTTCAATTGCTGTCATTGCCTCTCTCCCTTCCTCTATTGTCCTGCCGGACGATCGATAATTATTTCAACAAAACCGACTAGTCAGTCGGTTTTAGTATAGCCGAAGAATCTGAACCGGGCGTAACCGGGAATGCCAATGGTTCGATGGGCGCTGAGAGCGAGCTCGGGAGCTAACTCTGGGTGTGTTTGGCATGGCCGCTTTTATCGGCATGAAAGGTATCGATAAAAGCTTGAAAATACTCGTTTAACTGTGCGGCCTGATCCACTTCGCCAAGCAGTTCTAGCAGTGCGATGCCGGCTTCGCAGGTACAGAGGTTGCCTGCCTGCTGGTTACGGCGGAGCTGGTAGGCGGAAGCCGATGACGGGCTCAGGCTAAGGCGTGGCAGCTGGGCAAGCCACGGGCTTTTTCGTACCATTTTTCTCGCTTCCTGCCAGGTGGCATCAAGCAGGATGAACAGCGGTTGTCTGTCGGATTCGGGCCAGTAGGCTGTGGCCGGGTGTTCTTCGTCACTGGGAAACAGCAGCCATGGCTGATTGTCGGGTGCCCGGAGCTCGTCAAGCAGTGCGGCGGGCGGGTTAACCCTATCCCAGGTGTAGCGCTGACTGTCAGGCAGAGTACGGAGCATAAGCTCTCCGGTATTGGTGTCCTTGCCAAGCTCCTTGGGGTGGGTCAGCAGTATAAAGCGGGCCTTGCTGTCTAATCGGGGCTCGGCATGGCAGATGCAGTTGTGCTGAAAGCCGCAGCGGGAACAGGACATAGAAAGTACTCGTGGTTGTTTTCGGCTGGCGGGAGTGTGACATATCCCTGCCGGCCAAAACAACTATGCCAAACAACTATGTCAAATAACTATGATAGCTATCTTCGCGCCTGGTGATCCGGCTATTGCCTTTCCAGACTTAGCCCGTCACCGCCGAGGCTAAAAGTCTGACCATTGACTGTCTCTTCCTTGACGGTGATCCGGTTGTCATCGAAGGTAAATACCCGCTCGCTGATCAGACGTCGTCCCTGATGCTGGGTCATGACAACCTGTACGGTATTGTCACTGGCCTGTTGCCAGAATCCGACCTCATTGAGGCTGGGCTCGCCGGATGGGTAGTCATAGCGGGTGGTCGCCGAATGGTCCGGGTTAAGGGTGACGGTGGTGGTCAGCACCGGGGTATTGTCGATATAGGATGTTCCCTGGTAGCGACCGGACCAGCTCAGGGTAATGTCTGTCGCTCCCAGCGTTGCACAGCCGTTGTAATTGCTGCCTTGCCAGTTTAGCGTGGCCTGCCAGCCAAACAACGAGTCGCTCATGGTGTCGTTGCACTGGCCCTTGGTCAGGGTCAACGAGAACCCCTGGCCCTGATAATGCTGCCTGCCGGCAACAATTTCTTTACTGGTAATAACTTGTTGCTGACGCTGCTGGCCGGGGCGGATCAGATTGGCCTTGTCGCCGTCCAGCTCGATCACCCAGCCTGGCTCATTACCGAAGGCCCGGGTAGCATGCGGGGGCCGCTGGCAACCGCCGAGCATTTCGGCCGAGATCAGGTTAATTTGCTTGACTTGGAAGCGGCCGTCATAGGCGGCCGCGAAGCCTTCATCGGGAGCAGGCTCGAGATAGCCGATAAACTCCCCGTACATCGGCTCGTAGCCAGGACGGGTGATTTGGGCAATCGCCTGGCGAGCGGCTATCGGGGTATTGAGCCAGTATTGCTGGCTGCTGCCGCAGGGCTGGATGCTGTTGGACTCATGGCCAAGGACGACATTGCCTCGGAGCATAAAGGCCTGCACCTTTCCTTGCTCGGTGGTGGCT
Source organism: Photobacterium proteolyticum (assembly GCF_001939735.1). GTDB lineage: Bacteria > Pseudomonadota > Gammaproteobacteria > Enterobacterales > Vibrionaceae > Photobacterium > Photobacterium proteolyticum. The sequence goes on along the minus strand of NZ_MJIL01000059.1, from coordinate 13,113 downwards.
GTCGGGGGGCTGGCGTCAGGTGTGATCTCAATCGGCCCGGAAGTTGACGAGGGTGATGAGGTGGTGCAGCCAGCTAGAGCTGCCAGTAGTGCTGCTGCAGGTAAAGCCTGTCTCAAGTGTGTCATTCGATTCCCTCGGTATGTTAGGCTGAGCCGTCGTAAAGTCATTATACCGCTCGCAGGGGCATCCGGTTTGTCCAGATAGGACTCGGGTGATAGCGCAGCACAATAACTATAACGAGAACGATTATGGCCAATTGGTTATTTAAAACAGAGCCGGATACATTTTCGATAGACACCCTGAAACAGCAAAAAGTTTCCTGCTGGGAAGGCGTTCGTAATTATCAGGCCCGTAATATGATGCGGGACGAGATCAAAGTCGGCGATCAGGTGTTTATCTACCACTCATCCTGCAAGGATGTCGGGGTGGTTGGTATTGCGACCGTGGTCAGGGAAGCCTACCCGGATCATTTCCAGTTTGATCCGGAGGGGCCGTATTATGATCCCAAGTCCGATCCCGATAATCCGCGCTGGGTGATGGTCGATATTGAATACCGTCGCCACCTGCGTCTGGTGTCGCTCAAACGGATGAAGGCCAACCCGTTGCTGGCCGAGATGCCGCTGGTCAAGCGCGGTAACCGTCTGAGCATTATGCCGGTAACTGACGCGCAGTGGCAGGAAATCCTGCAGATGACAGGGCAGTTCTAGGTAAGGCTGAACATAACAGGCTGCCAGGCAGCCTGTTGGATGTACGTTTGGGTTACAGCAGGTTGTCGGCAAGATAGTGGGCTACGGCCTCTTCGCTGCAAGGGCCAATGATTTCATGGTTCGGAAGAGCCTGCTTGACCCTGTCATGTGCCGTTTCCATGATCACCCCTTTGCCGGCCATGCTGAGCATTTCGACATCATTCATGCCGTCACCAAAGGCGAGGCAGTCTTTCAGCTCATAGCCTTTTTCTTTCGCCACCGCTTCAAGGGCATGCCCCTTCGATACATTGACATCCATCACTTCCAGGCACCACGGCGTCGAAAAGACGATGTTGGTCTGCTGGCCAAAAGCGGTGTTGAAGCGCTCCTCCCATTCCACCATTTTGTCGTGATCCTGGTCGTCGCGGATAAAGAAGACTTTGGCAACGCCTTCTAGCGGCGGGTTGTCGACATCGAACAGCTGATACTGGAATGTCTCGTGAAAATCTTTCAGGTATTCGCAGTCGATATTTAGCAGCCAGTCATCGTTGCGGTAGATATGGATTTTCAGCTCGGGATCCTGCTTCGCCATGGCAACAATATCGCGGACTACACTCGGCTCCAGATCCTGCTTATAAATGACTTCACCCTTGCAGTTATGCACTCGGGCACCATTAGAGGTGATCATATATGCCGGGATCCCCAGTTGTTCGCGCATATCGGCGACATCGATATGGTGGCGGCCTGTGGCAAAGATGAAGGCTTTATCCTGACGATGAAGCTGGTTAATAACATCTTTGGTAAAAGGGGCAATTTTGTGCTCGGGGGTGAGTAAGGTACCGTCTAGATCTGAAGCAACTATCTTATACATGGAAACTCTCGGAACAATGAATAGGACTCTCACCACCCCTGGGGATAGGGAGTAATAAGATTCATATTAAACCAGATCGCCTGCGAAAAAAGGGGTTAATTTATCCTACAATCTCTTCCGCCTTCCAAAAATGGTTGATAATTGCCGCAAGAACGGGGTGACGGTATTTGTCGACCTCGAACAGGAGTTCGTGGCGCGCTCCTTCGATAACGGTTAGCTGGCAGGAGCGGTTGGCTTGCTGCATCGCCTGGCAAAACAGGTTGTGCGCCTGGTTATCGACAATGTAATCGTCGCTTCCCTGCAGCAGCAGGATCGGGGTGGTGATGTTGGGAGCCAGCTCGATGCACTGCTTGGCGGCAGCGATCCCCTGCCAAACCCAGCGGGCACTCGGACCGCCGATTTTAAGCTCGGGCTTTTGTTCATACAGATCGCGGAACCACTGATAGCGGATCTGGCTTTGGCAAAGCGGGTTGTCGGCAAATGGCTTGGGATAATACGGGACTTGTCCGGGGGCATAGTCAGGTTGCCGCTGGAGTTGTTCGACGACACGGGCCAGTGGCGAGGCGATGGGTTTCATCCAGTTGTTGATATTGATCCCGTGCATCGGGGCACTGAGTACCGCACTGTCGATCAGGGAAGGGTACTTGGCCATGAACAGGCTGCCGATGGTGCCGCCCATTGAGTGGGCCAGCATACAGTGCTGCTGGTAGCCTTTGGGGGCTATCACTGTATCAAAGAAGGTCTTGAGATCGCTGACGTAGTCGTCAAACTCCTCGATGTGGCCCAGTTCGGTGTCTTCGGCCAAACGGTCTGAGACGCCCTGACCGCGATGATCAAGGGCAAAAACATCATAGCCCTGTTGAACCAGATCATAAAAAAGCTCTTGGTATTTCCAATAGCTTTCGATTCGGCCGTTTACCACGATAATTGCCTTGTCGTGATTGTATCCGGTCAGGCTGACCCAGCCGACGTTAAGCTGATCAACCCCCTGAAACATGCCCTCTAGGCGGTGTTGCCAGAGTTCGGCAACGGGACCTGCCATGGTATCGCAGAACTGAGATTCCTGTGAAAAATTAAAGTAGTGCGGTGGTTGAACAGTCATGGCTTTTCTCAGTGTAATGAAAATAGAAAATAGGGTGTTGCGCGCGGTCAATCGCCAGGGCTTATGGCAAATCTACGTTCAGTATAACGTAAAGTGCTCGCCTTCTTTAAGCGAGTGTGAGTTGCTTTAGTGATTGAACTACTGTTAACTTGTAGCCGTTTTATGCATTAGAGAAGAATAATGCCTGATTAGCTGGGCAATTATTTTGCATAATAGGCGTTTCACAGGGTAGGGAGAGCAAGAGTGAACATCGAAGTTTGGTTGGCTTATCTGGCGACGGCGATAGTATTTAGTTTGGCCCCGGGCTCAGGTACGGTCAATTCAATCAGCAACGGCATGGTCTACGGCTGGCGCAAGTCTCTGGCTTCAATTCTGGGGTTGCAGGTCGGCCTGGCGTTTCACCTCTTGCTGGTGGGCGTGGGATTGGGCGCGATTGTGGCCAAATCTGCAACGGCATTCGCTCTGATCAAATGGGTTGGGGTGGTTTATCTGCTCTGGCTTGGTATTCAGAAGTGGCGGGAGAAGGCATCGCTGAACGTTGAGGCGAATGTTGTCCAGGTATCAGCCTGGCAGTTGTTTCGTCAGGCTGTCATGGTGAATTTGACCAACCCCAAAACGATCGTATTTCTGGTGGCCTTGTTTCCTCAGTTCCTGAACCCGGCCGAGCCGCAGATGCTGCAATTAACGGTGCTGGGGATCACAACCTTGGTGATTGATACCGCTGTGATGTTGTTTTATGTCACTCTGGCGTCAAAGCTCACAATGTATATTCGCTCTGCCAGGGTAATGGGCGGGTTAAATCGCCTGTTTGGTTCGATGTTTATTGGCTGCGGCGCCTTGCTCGCCTCGGCCAAAGCGTGACTATTCAGCCCACAGGTCTGGGACTGTTATAATTAGATTAGATATTTTAATTATATTTCAAACCATTAAGGAACCACGCAGGCATCATGTATTCCTATGTCGCACGCCAGCCAATTTTTAACCGTCAGCAACGGACCGTCGGGTACGAACTGCTGTTTCGCGACGGGGAGAGCAATGCATTTCCTGTTATCGATGCGAACAAGGCGACGTGTCGGCTGCTGGTGGAAAATTACATGGCAGTTGGTGATAACCCGGCGACTGCCGGTCAGCGCACGTTTATCAATTTTCCCTATGAGAGCCTGATCCGCCTGCTTCCGATGCTTCTGCCGAAGCGAAAAGTGATCATTGAGGTGCTCGAGAGCTGTGCGCCGGATGAAGAGCTGTTTGTGGCGATCAAGTACCTCTATCGCCAGGGCTATGTGATCGCCCTGGATGACTTCGAGATGTCGCCGCCGTGGCAGCGTTTCTTGCCTTATGTCCACATCATCAAGCTGGATTTGATGAAAATCGGCATCGAGCAGGCGTGTGAGTTCGTCAATCAGCACCGTGACCGCAAGCTTAAGTTTCTGGCCGAAAAAGTAGAAACTCATCAAGATTATGCCGCCGCCTATGAGGCCGGTTTTCAGTTTTTCCAGGGTTATTACTTCAGCAAGCCGGAGATGCTCAAAAATCGTCAGGTCGAACCGGAAAAGCTGACTACTGTGCGCCTGCTGCAGGAGATCTGCCGTGAGCCGGTGGACTTTAACCGGGTCGAGAAGATCATCATCAGTGATGTTTCGCTGTCCTACCTGCTGCTGCGCTACGTTAACGCGGCCACTCATCGCACCATTGAACCTATCAGCTCGTTTAAGCAGGCACTGGTTTATCTTGGTGAGGATAAAATCAAAATCTTTGTCAGTGCCGTGGCAACGGCGCATGCGGCGATCGATAAGCCGAAAGAGTTGTACTCGCTGTCACTGCAGCGGGCCAGAATGTGCGAGATGCTGGCGGTTAGTAGCCAACTGGCTGTTGAAAAGGACAAGGCGTTTCTGACCGGTCTGTTTTCGCTACTCGATGCCTTGCTGGATACCTCGCTGGAGCAGCTGCTGACCCTGCTGCCGCTTGAGCCGGATGTGCGGGAAGCCCTGCTAAATCATCAGGGAGCGCTGGGCCAGATTCTAGCCTTGCTTGATGCCTACGAGCAGGCTGACTGGGAGAAGATCAGTGCTTATTGCCAGGTGCTGGGGATAGGTGAGGAGCTGGTGGCGAAAAGCTATCAGCATGCCCTGCAGTGGTCTTCCCTGTACCTTGATACTTCTCCCAACCCGGATTCAACTGCCTGATTGTGGCTGTTTGATGAATCATTATTGAAAAGGCGGTGGCATTGCTGATGTGCTACCGCCTTTTTGTTTACACTGGGTCTTTTGGGACTAGACCAAACTTCACAACTCCGCAGGAGATAAATCGACAGTGTCTGTGTTTGCCCTTGTGCTGGTCGTGCTTTCTGCCGTTATCCACGCCAGCTGGAATCTACTGGGAAAATCCCGAACGCCGACACCGGCGTTCTTCTGTGTTGCCAGCCTCGGTGCCGGACTGCTTTTGGTACCGGTGATCTGGGTGGTACTGACCTCGGCCTCGCCGCTTCCCTTTACGTACTGGCTGTTGCTGACGGTCAGTAGTTTTTGTCAGATGGTGTATATGGCCAGCCTGGCGCGCGCTTATCAGCTGGCGGATGTCGGCGTAGTTTACCCGATAGCGCGGGCGCTGCCGGTGTTGATGGTGGCGGTGGCCAGTACCTTGCTCGGGCAGTCGATGCCTTTATTGGCCTGGGCCGGGATGGTGCTGGTGACCTTAGGTTGCCTGATGGTGCCGGTAGTCAGCTTTCGTCGCTGGCAGTGGCGTGCCTATTGGCAGGGCGGGTGTCTGTGGGCACTGCTGGCTGCGATGGGCACGGCTGGCTATTCGGTCCTGGATAACCACGCGCTGGCAGTGATGACGGGGCATTATCAGCATGCCTTGCCGTCATTGTGGATAGCGTTTGGTTATCTGGGTATGCAGTTTATTGTAACGGGCCTGTGGTTGTTGCTATGGTGCTGCAGTGATGCAGGGCGCCGGCAGTTGAGGCAGGGTTGGCAGGACAGAAGGGTTGCCCTGCTGACCGGGAGCATGATGGGTGGCACCTACGGGCTGGTATTGCTGGCGATGACGTTGACCGAGAATGTCAGCTACGTGGTTGCCCTGCGTCAGCTCAGCATCCCGGTTGGCGTCGGGCTGGGGATCTGGCTGTTGCGCGAGCCGGCACACCGGCCCCGGTTGGTCGGTGCCGGATTGGTGTGCCTGGGGCTGGTTGCAGTGTCGCTGCGTTAGTTAGTCTTCGCTAACCGGTGAGACTAGCGCTTTTCCACGGCATATTGACTCAGCACCTTGACAGCAGCCGTCAGTGCTGGGTTGAGGGTTTTGTTAGACGGGTAGCATAGCCCAAGGCGGCGGAACATTCGCGGCCCGTCCAGTGGGACGGTGACTAGCTGGTTGGCCGTTTCCAGCACCCCGGTCGGCAGAAAAGAGATTCCCAGCCCGGCCTGTACCAGATGCATCACCTGTGTTTTGTGCTCGGCCTTGGCAACCAGGTTTACGGCAAGGCCGTCACAGGCCAGCAGGCCGATGGTCTGCTGGTGGGCTTCGCAAGGCGGACATTCGATGAAATCATGCTGGTGGAGCTGCTCCGGCGGCACCTTTTCCATACTTGCCAGCGGATGGTCTGGTGGCATGCATAGTACATAGTCCTCATCCCACAACGGCAGGAAGATTTCGTCTTCGGCCTTGAACATATCCAGCGTCAGACGCGCATCGGCAGGGGCATCGTGATCAACCAGCTCCAGCAATAAGTTCGGGATCTGCTGCTTGAGCTGGGCTAGTACCCCGGCCAGCTGCGATTGGCTCAGATCGGGGAAATTGGCCAGCTTGAGTGGCAGGCACTCGGTGCGCTGCTGAAACAGCTGCGGCAGGCGGTTGATATCACCCAGCAGCCGGATCGCCAGCGGGTAGAGGTAGTGAGCCTCGTCGGTCAGATCGACCCCTTTCTTATGGCGGACAAACAGTGGGGTGTTGAGCTCGGCTTCCAGTTGCTTGATGGCGTTGGAGATAGAAGGTTGCGAGACAAAGCAGCGTTCGGCTGCAAGAGTGATGTTCTTCTCTTCGTAGACGGCAACAAAAAAGCGCAGCAGGCGTAAGTCCATAAGGGAAAACTCGTTGGGGATCAGATGGTCATGATACCAGACAGCATAGCGCAATCTATCCATAGCTAAAATTTATGATAAGCAGAAAAAAAGGATATTTTTCCTGAGCAGCACAGCCCGATATAGTAGTGCCATCAACTGAATGCCGGCCGTTGATGACATCTCTACTATCTACTAGCAAAGGGTTTCATTATGTCTAAGTCTCTAATTGTGATCACAGGTGCAAGTTCAGGTATCGGCGAAGCAACGGCACGTAAACTGTCTGCAGAAGGCCATCCTCTATTGTTACTGGCTCGTCGTATTGAACGACTGGAAGCCTTGCTGCTGCCAAATACATTGTGCCGTCAGGTGGATGTCACAGATGCTGAGGCCTTCGCTGCTGCGATCAAAGAAGCCGAAGCACAGTTCGGGCCGGTAGACTGCCTGATCAATAATGCAGGAGTGATGTTGCTTGGCCTGGCCCATGAGCAGGATCCGGCTGAGTGGAAAACCATGTTCGATGTCAATGTGATGGGACTGCTTAACGGCATTCACGCGGTACTGGCCGATATGAAGGCGCGCCAGCACGGCACAGTGATCAACATCAGTTCGGTTGCCGGTCGCAAGACTTTCCCGAGCCACGCTGCCTACTGTGGCACCAAGTTTGCTGTTCATGCCATCACAGAGAATATCCGTGAAGAGGTTGCCGACGACAACGTACGCTTCATCACGATTGCACCGGGTGCGGTTGAAACAGAACTGCTAAGCCACACGACCAATGATGAGATCAAGGCGGGCTACGAAGAGTGGAAAGACGGCATGGGTGGGGTGATTGCACCGCAAGATATTGCCAATGCCATCAGTTTTGCCTACCAGCAGCCGCAGAACTTGTGTATCCGCGAGATTGTTCTGGCCGCGACACGCCAGCAGCCATAATGTCAGCATTCTGTGAGTAATTGATGAAAGCCGGAGTAAGTTCAGGTACTTACTCCGGCTGACTGCTATATTAGACAGTATTGGCAAGCCATTAGCCTCAAGATGAGAAGCTGGCTTAATACTTACAGGAGACCAACGGGTGAGGCAGAAGGTTGTCTTTTTCGATTTACTGCGTTGTGTTGCGGCAATTGCGGTTGTTGTTATCCATGTTCTTGGACCCTACCGTGATCAGCTGGGTGTGATATCCGACAGTGCCTGGATCACTGCCACGAGCTTTAATAGTTTCAGCCGCTGGGCTGTCCCTGTCTTTATTATGATCACCGGCGCGCTAATGCTGAGCGATACCCGTGAATTTGATGCGAAATATTATGTCAAACGGCGCCTTGGCAAGGTGTTGGTCCCTTTCTTGGTATGGTCTGTATTTTATGCTCTGTTATCAGGCCTGACTTCGGCTGGCTATGATGGTGCGACCGCAATGGAGACGCTGACAGCCCTGCCTGAGCACGAAACCTACTATCACCTTGGCTTTTTCTATTATTTTATCCCGTTGTATTTTGTGGTGCCGTTTCTTCAATACTATGTCCGGCAAACCGATCGGACGGGCACTATCGCACTTACCCTTGTCTGGCTGGTGTTGACCACTTTGTTCCTGGTTAGGGTTGATGGTTTCTGGAGCCATCAGCTGATTTTGTATAGCGGGTACTTACTTCTTGGTTACTGTTTGTTCCAGTTCCAGTGGCCGGCATTGAAATGGTTGGTTGTTGTGGGGGGAGCGGGACTGCTGCTGACCGACTATATGGTGGTGAGTAACAGCTTCTCGGCCGGGGAGTATACCGTTGGCCGCTGGATGTCCTACAAGACACTCAATACCGCCTGTATTGCGGCGATGATTTTTGCCTTGTGCCGTCATTATTGTGATCGCTTAAGTCAGGCTTGGCTCACGCGCATTGCATTCATGAGTCGTTATAGCCTTGGCATTTATCTGTTGCATCCGATTTTTTTGTGGCCGGTACGTGAATACGACCTGTATTTTGCCCATCCGCTGATGATGATCCCGTTCTGGACCCTGATTTGTACCGGATTGGCACTGACGGCCAGCTGGATGCTGGCAAAGAGCACTAAAACAGCCTGGCTGGTGCCCTAGAGCCTCCTGCCAGGTGGTAGCAGAACTAATCTCGGGTCAGGGCGAAGTGTATGAATGACAGCCCTTTATAGGTCATGATACCGCGATCGCCCGGGTTGAGTGCATGGTAGTAATGTATGCCGACCAAAAATTCGCGTTTGGGTCCGCCTTTGGTCGGCTGAACATAAATCCAGTACTCTTCGTTGTCATCACCGGGTTGGGCCCCGATAACTGGCACGCTTTGCTTGGCGAGGATCTCGACCTCAACTTTCTTTTCGGGGGCGTTTTCTCCTTGTACGTGGCGGCGATAGAAGCGAATGAAATAAACAAATGAAATCACGAACAGGATGGCAACAGCCAGCACAATCCCTATTGGCATCAATGTACTCCTTGGTTAGCCGGACAATCCGGGTGAGAGTATTATTATGGAATGCCGTGTCCGGCAGTACATCCGAAGTGATAAATCGTGACTGCAACAGGGTTTTCTCTGTAGGGAAAGAAACGGTTATTCCCTGAGGCAATACAATTAGTTAGTTATTGCTGTAAGGAAACCGGAGTAAATCAGTGTCAGCAGGCTTTGCAAGGACTTTAAGTCACGATAAGGTAAGTAGAAAGAGCAGAAAGGAGATCGGCGTATGGCCAATATTGAGTTAGTTGTTACGCGCTCAAGGCGGATTGAGCACTTACTGCGTGAGCATTATCATGCTGAAGGCAAGGGCCTGCACCAGCTTATTACCAGCTGTGAGGAACGCCTGCCTCATGAAATTATCCCCAAACTCCGTTTTGTGGCATCGGTGCGGAATAAAACTGTACATGAAGAAGGGTATCAGCTGGATGACAAGCCGGGCTTTCTGGCTGCTTGCCGGGATTGCGAAGATGAACTGACACCCCGCAGCGGCCGCTTTGTCTGGACGGTTGCTGCCTTGGTCGTGTTGGGGTTTACCGCATTGGCTGTCTGGTTCTATTCAGAGCATTGGCACCGTATCAACCTTACGCCCTGACGCGAATAGTGAACACCAACGGTTAATTGCTTACCCCTTTCCGCTGTTTGCCCGATGTTGCGGGCTGAATCTACCTGCCGTTACCTGCTAAAACGAAAAAAGGTGCCAATAGGCACCTTTTTTTTGAATTTTGTATTTTGCTTAGTAGATAACAGGCAGCGTCATTAAACCGACAACCACTGCGATCATCATAAGCCCTTGTTTTTGAGATGTTGTGAACATAGGTAAGATCCTCGTGTTGCTGCTGATTATGTCTTGATAAATACAATAGCATTGTTTTTGGCCTTTAGGCAAGCTTGACTGCAAAATTGTCAGGATAAGTTAAGTTTAAGGTGCTTTTAATGGTGCTTATTGGCTAAATAAACTGTGTTTTTTGCGTGGATTAAATTGTGTGCGCATTGTCTTGTTTTTGCTTTTTATGATTGTAAGTGTCTGTTTTTTATTTATTTTAATGTGTGAGATGGTGATTTTCATTGTCTTTTTTTGAGTTTTTTATAATTTGTCGATCATATGTCGTTATGCGTCGTCTGTGATTGCTTTTATGTGGTCTTGGTAAATGGTGGTGATATTGGGATCGATAAGGCGAAGTGGTAATTAGATAATTATGCTGTTTGCTCAGCTGCTTATATTGTTTATGTCTGGTTTTTAATGAAATTAGCAGTGTAAAAGTCCTGCGCTATATATTCTGTATTTTATTGAAATATTTACATTTAACTTGTTGATATTGTTGGGGTGTTTGTGTGAGATTGACTGCGTGGTGATGTTGGGATTACCGCCTAAAAGGCTGTGATAGGTTTGAGTAATTTGAGTGAGGGGATTATTCATTACCTTGATGCAGGGCAACCGTTTGCTATTTGTGTTTTGCTATCCTGAGGCTTATCGCTCATGGCGTGAAGTATTTCACAACAAAGCTTTAGTGAATTTCCAATACTGAACGCTTTAGCGACTGATGTCTTAGTGTTTTTATAAGCGGGGTCTAGTTCTCGGGGATCCCTGCTAGACAATCCTGTTTGGGTTTCTAAACTGTCCCTGCTTATAACTATAATGATACCGGTGATGTTATGTGGGTTTGGTTAGCCATATCTTTATCTGCTTTATTACATGTTACAGCTGCGTACCATGGCCCCAAGTGGCAGTATTACTTTTTCAAGCCATTTACCATGGTGTTGCTGTTACTCCTGGCCTGGCAAACTGGGCTCGAGAGTGTGTACCACCAGGCCATTTTTGTCGGACTCGGGCTGTCTGTTGTCGGTGATGTTTTTCTGATGTTACCTAAAGACCGATTTATTCCTGGCCTGATCAGCTTTCTTCTAGCACACCTCGCCTATTCATTGGCTTTCTGGAGTCAGTTGGCTGGTAACATGGTGTGGTGGTTGCCAGCGATGTTGGTCGGTGGCGGTGTTATCGTATTTTTGCTGTTGCTACCGTCATTGGGAAAGATGATCGTACCGGTTGCCGTTTATATTGCGGTTATTGTTCAGATGACCTGGGCGGCAGGGGAGTTCTGGTTAACCGTGGGCTCAACAGCTGGATTGCTGGCGTTTATTGGGGCCCTGGTCTTTATAGTCTCCGACACGGTCCTGGCCGTTGATCGTTTCCGGGGGCCTTTCAAGCCCTCGACGGCGATCATTATGCCCAGTTACTATCTGGCGCAGTCACTCTTTGTGGCAACGCTATTGATTCAAGGCTAGCAACCCGGGCGGTATGAAAGAAAACCATTGGTAGGAAGGTCTTTGTCTGTGATGTTACCGGGGCCGAAACCAGCCATAAGGAGTGTGTGATGGGCGGACCATGGATCAAGGTATATGATGCTGCCAATAATCTGGAGGCATATAGCCTCAAGGGTATGCTGGAGAGCGAGCATATCGAGGTACAGCTCAGTGGTGAGTGTCTGTCATCGGCGACGGGGGAGTTGCCGACAGACGTGCTGCAGGTTGGTGTCTGGGTAAGGGAAGAGCAGGTGCAGCTGGCAAGGCAGCAGCTGGCGCAATATGAACACACTGCTGCCAGCAGCTGGAACTGCCCGCAATGCGCCGAGCATAACGAAGGCCAGTTTGAAATTTGCTGGCAGTGCGGATGTGATAGACCCTAAACATATATTTTAAATGCTCTTAGTTGTCCTGAGTCAACTCCGCGCGTTGTGCTTGTGGTTTAATACTGGCATATATCCCAATGGCTGCGAGAGATCCTATGACCCAGACCCATGCTCACAATGTCTTAAATATGCTGCTGGACGCAGAGACCCCCTATACGGTTGAGTCACTAAAACAAGCCGTTATTGCCGAATACGGTGAAGAGGTGCGTTTTCATACTTGTAGTCAGCAGGATTTGACCTTTGATGCGCTGTTAACGTTTTTGCTTGATCGTCGCAAGGTGATTCAAGATGGCGATACTATCACGGCCAATCGTGAACGGATGTGTAGCCACTAAGCGCCTACCCAAAAAATAGATTACGTTAAAGGTGGTAAATTTATCGCCACCTTTTTGTTCGTTTGTTATACTTTCCCGCTTCTAGTCAGCTTTCTGGCTGACACCGTTATTTTTCTTAATCTTCTTACGATTAATCTCTGTCTGAGGTCTGCTTTGTGGAAATAATCTCTGCAGCGGTCATGCTATTTTTGATCATGGATCCGCTCGGCAATTTGCCGGTAATGTTATCGATCCTGCGGCATATTGAGCCGAAAAGGCGACGAATCATTATGGTTCGTGAGCTGCTGATTGCCTTGGTTATTTTATTGGCATTTTTATTCGGTGGTCAGAGCCTGCTGAATTTCCTCCATGTCTCGGCGGAGACGGTCAGCATTTCAGGTGGCATTATCTTGTTCTTGATTGCAATCCGGATGATTTTCCCTCAGCCGGGTGGTGTCACAGGGCTGGCAGCTGGTGAGGAACCGTTTATTGTACCTATGGCAATACCGATGATTGCCGGACCGTCGGTGCTGGCATCCTTGCTGCTGTTGTCTAACCAGGAGCCGGGCAGAACCGGGGACTGGGTTCTGGCTGTGTTGTTGGCATGGGGAGCTTCCTTTGTCATTTTGATGTTCTATGAAGTCTTTAACCGCCTCCTGGGTGAGAAGGGGCTTAAGGCCGTCGAGCGCCTGATGGGCTTGCTGCTGATCATGATGTCGACCCAGATGTTTTTGGACGGGATACGCAATTTCTTCCAGATTGGGGGATAACAGGCGCGTCGTAGAAACGAACATCTTGAGGTAGATTAGATATATAGAAAAAGCGAGAGTAGGGACTCTCGCTTTTTTCGTTGTGCGCCGAGCATGGCGTTGTTCTAGGAGGTGAAAGTCCTCTACGGGCTCAGTCGAGCGAGAACCGTTAGCCTATGCA
>NZ_MJIL01000058.1 GCF_001939735.1 Photobacterium proteolyticum | reverse complement strand
TGCATAGGCTAACGGTTCTCGCTCGACTGAGCCCGTAGAGGACTTTCACCTCCTAGAACAACGCCATGCTCGGCGCACAACAAAAAAGCCTCGTCATTTCTGACGAGGCTTCAGTGTAGTGGCGGAACGGCTGGGCTTGCATTCAAGCGGGGACTCGATGGTCCGGCATTCCGGTCCGCGAAAAGTGCGTAGCACTTTCTGGTGCGTTAAACGAAAAAAGCTNATGCTCGGCGCACAACAAAAAAGCCTCGTCATTTCTGACGAGGCTTCAGTGTAGTGGCGGAACGGCTGGGCTTGCATTCAAGCGGGGACTCGATGGTCCGGCATTCCGGTCCGCGAAAAGTGCGTAGCACTTTCTGGTGCGTTAAACGAAAAAAGCTTGACGCTTTCGCATCAGGCTTAAATCAGTGGCGGAGCGGACGGGACTCGAACCCGCGACCCCCGGCGTGACAGGCCGGTATTCTAACCAACTGAACTACCGCTCCAATTCTGTGTGAAACCCGGCTTGTGCCCAATTTCTAAAATGTGGCGGAGAGATAGGGATTTGAACCCTAGATACGCTACAAACGTATGCCGGTTTTCAAGACCGGTGCTTTCAACCACTCAGCCATCTCTCCGTAAGTGCGGTGAATAATACGGATTTCACTATTTCTTGTAAAGGCCTTTTTAGTAAAAAAACGCCACACGCATAAAACAAGAACACATCGCCGGATATTTGTATTATCGCCGTTTAAGTGAACTTAAGTACGCTGAAATATCAACCATATCCCTATCAGATAACTTAACAACGCTCGCTTGCATAATTGCGGACTGCTTACCTTTCCGCGTGCCTGATTTAAATCCATATAGCTGCCTTAAGGTATAGATACCAAAATTACCCGCAATTGACGGCACACTTTCTGTTCCGGACAGTGTTTGACCGTGACAATCAAAACAAACGCTAGTTCGCCCTGCCCCTGTTTCTACCAACTCCTTGCCGCGGGCAAGACTACCAACTGGCACATAGCTAATATACTTTGCTTTTGGTGATTGAAGCCTGGCTTGTTCAATGTCCTCGGGCACCTCTATGATTCTGTAATCCAGCAACTCCAGGTTCGAGTTATCCGTTATCTGCCGCATCCTACTATTATCGGTGAAGGTCTTAGGTACAAAAGTATCTTCTTTTACGACAATGAATGAGGCGGATACTAAACTAGCAAACCACTTTGCAGCATCCTTTTTTTCTGCCTCACTTAATAACGACGCAATACGATTCATATACCCGGTGTAGTCAAGCCTCTGCCCCGAAGCGAAATCCTCCAATTGCTGTAACATGTATTCTTTGTTCAAACCTGCAAGTGATGAGGACTCCGGTCGGCCAAACCCCGATACTAAGTGGCATGAAGCACAAGCCCACACATCTGGCCGCTTACCATACTTTACAATATTAGGCATAGGTTCATGCTGCATTGGGAACCAGTCTGGTACGCTAAACCTATCATCAACTTCTTCTTGCAGATAGACCATTGGACTACCTGTAATTCTTTTTAGAGTCAGTTGATCATCATGCGCAACTTTCTCACCTATTACTGGTGTCGACCAAACTGGAGCCCCTGGAATACTTATATCAGCCCAAGAACATGTGCATATTATAAAATAACCAAATAACCAACCTAGTTTTGTCAACTCAATCATAGATACGATTCTTACAGTTACTTTAATGTATGGAGCTAAACAGAAATGAGATCTTCTATAGGATTTTCGTCATGGTTAGAGATGATATCGCCATTGCTTATTTTTGAGTTATACAATACTTCACTGTAATTATCAGGCTTTAGTTTTCTATCTTTAATGTCACTAATTATGCTCTTACAGTCAACATTATAGATATCAGTAACATTAAAGCAGTCATTCCCCAACACACCAAATTCTGCAGGGTCTGTTATATTGAAAAGCCCTACGCATGTCGCGCCGGACGCATCGGCGAGATGAAGCGGCCCGGTATCACAGCTAATAAAAGCATCACAACTCCTGAGCACACTTCCTAACAACCTAATATCAGTTGAAGAATATGACTTATTTGAACATGTAAGAGCTTCTTCAATATCCGGACTTAAAATCTCAACCCAACATATTTTATCATCTGTGGCTGCATTGAACTTTTCCAATAATTTTTCCCAGTAAGAGTCAGGTAATACCTTAATGCCTCTTGCCCCTCGGAAATACGCTATAGTTAGTGTTCTACCCTTTATATCAAGTTTCTTTTTTTCTTCAAGCCCAAACGTTAACTCATCATCACTAAATGATAACTGATGGCAATAATTACTAATCCCTTTATCTCGAAGACTTTCAATGATCTCAAGTGACATTAAGGCTGAATGTGGTCTGGTTTTTTTAAGTTTGACGCTATGAGAAAAAACACCTTTACACTTTTCATTATATGGTGAGATTTTATTCTTAGATCTCAGCATTGCCGCTAATACAGTATCACCAGCAGAGCTGTTGGGTAAAAGTATCATACTAAAAGTTTCTTTCTTAAGCTTTAATATTAGCTTCAATGTCGATAATATTTTTACAAAAGACAGTTCTGAATAGAATATATTGTCAACACCAATATTATCAAAAAATTGTCCTTGCCATTTTTCGTTTAACATCAAAGTAATTTTGGCATTAGGATAATCTTTCCTTACTTGGCGTACAAATGGGATCATAAATAGGACATTACCAATACGCTTATTGTTTCTTATTATTAATATTGATTTAATGTCTTCCTCGCTAACCAATGTGTCCTGCAAATCATTTTTATTATTGAAAAGATGATAAAAGCCAGGCTCCAACCCTGACATCTTCACTCTTCTCCACTTATCAAACTTGCGTAAAAAATCCTTTATAACAAGCATAAAACCACCAAACTTAAAAACATACAAAGAGGGCAAAAAACCACAAACGCAATTAACAATTAACAATTAACAATTAACAATTAACAATTAACAATTAACAATTAACAATTAACAATTAACAATTAACAATTAACAATTAACAATTAACAATTAACAATTAACAATTAACAATTAACAATTAACAATTAACAATTAACAATTAACAATTAACAATTAACAATTAACAATTAACAATTAACAATTAACAATTAACAATTAACAATTAACAATTAACAATTAACAATTAACAATTAACAATTAACAATTAACAATTAACAATTAACAATTAACAATTAACAATTAACAATTAACAATTAACAATTAACAATTAACAATTAACAATTAACAATTAACAATTAACAATTAACAATTAACAATTAACAATTAACAATTAACAATTAACAATTAACAATTAACAATTAACAATTAACAATTAACAATTAACAATTAACAATTAACAATTAACAATTAACAATTAACAATTAACAATTAACAATTAACAATTAACAATTAACAATTAACAATTAACAATTAACAATTAACAATTAACAATTAACAATTAACAATTAACAATTAACAATTAACAATTAACAATTAACAATTAACAATTAACAATTAACAATTAACAATTAACAATTAACAATTAACAATTAACAATTAACAATTAACAATTAACAATTAACAATTAACAATTAACAATTAACAATTAACAATTAACAATTAACAATTAACAATTAACAATTAACAATTAACAATTAACAATTAACAATTAACAATTAACAATTAACAATTAACAATTAACAATTAACAATTAACAATTAACAATTAACAATTAACAATTAACAATTAACAATTAACAATTAACAATTAACAATTAACAATTAACAATTAACAATTAACAATTAACAATTAACAATTAACAATTAATCATTATCAAGCCTTGGAGGTGAAATTTATGTAAAAATAGTGATTACCAGATTGAGAAAATAAATAGCCAAACAAGATTAACACCCCACACATATGCAACAACACCCTAAAATCTGCATGGCTAAGTAATAGTCAGAAGAGCAATAATAATTATTAAATTATACAGTGGTAATGAATATTTTACTCTTTGTTTCACTTTTTTTTCACACGAAAGGCAATATATTAAATGTTACATAAGCTTTAGGTTTGTGTATACTAGCATTAAATTTGTTTTGGAATCTTCCAAGCCGTTATCATAACGGCTTTTTTTTAAATAATCAATATTTAGTCTTGATATCTTTTATTTAACTTTGGTAACCACCAAAAAACTCAACTTATGGTCATTTATAGCAATACAAAAAAGTCTTTATAAGATAAATTATTAAGCAAAGTAGATTTAGCTTTATAATAGTTATTGTTAACAATAAAAAGACACTGATATTGAGGATGTGTTTACCTGTATTGACTCTATTTATCAAAGCTTAAACTTATCATTACCTTAAAAAAAAGAGATAACATACAAATTCATTATGCTATCTCTTTCATTTTATTTATATATAAAGCTCGCTAAATATTTTTACTTTCCATTATTTGTTAATATTTACTAAATTGAACGTAAAAATGAGATTAGCAACACTTTATCAGTTAAAGCAATAAAGTTTTCTTTCGAACTGGCTCCTTCACCACCATGCCATAATATTGCACTTTCAATATTATGTGCTCTTCCATCATGAAGAAAACGGCTTTGGCCATCACCTTCAATTAAACCCAACCCCAAAGCGGCGGCGTTCTCCACTCAGTAGGCTCTGCATTTCCTTCTTTAGCTCCATCACTAAGGCCTACTCCCATATCATGCAATAGTAAGTCAGTATACGCATAAAACTTCTGATTATTCAGAATAGGAAAACGTTCAAAGGTGCCTGTTGATAAAGTTTCACGATGGCACGATTCACAACCTATATCCTTAAATATCTGTGAACCTTGATTAAAAGTTTCAAGGTTATCAATACGCCTTGAAGGAACAGCAAGAGCAACCAAAAAGTCATCTATAGCGTCTAAAACTGAGTCAGAAACTTCTGGTTCACCTCCAGATTCTAAAAGCGTACATATACCCTGGCTCTCAGTACAGGGCTCTTCAGGATGAAAGCTGGATGTTAAGCCCATGTCTTGGTAAGTGTAAGGAGTTGTGGAGAATCAAAACTATCTGATGAACTATTGCCTAACTGTCCTTTATTATTTCGTCCAAAGCTATAAACATTACCGTTAGTATCCAATACCAACATATGATAATAACCGCGCACAATGGCAACTATACTATCTAAGCCATTAATCTTTTGTGGTGAATAATTATTCCCTTCTTCCAAAACGCCATCATCTTCCCCTAACCCTAGCTGTCCATATTTACCATAGCCCCAAGTCCATACATTTCCATTACTATCAAGGGCAGAAGAACTATTTTGATTAAAAGCCAAAGAGACAAAAGAAACTTTCTTACCATTATCATTAATATTCAACACATGAGGAGTATCTGGATGTGAATCATCAGCTAGTGTACTCGTGAAACCTAGACCAGATTGACCATAGTTATTACGCCCCCAAGTCCATAGTTGCTCATCAACAATTACACCAGAGTGCGCACCGCCTGCTGTAGCTTGCTTTCCAAAATATACAGAGTCAGAAAAGGACGATATATTTCCTAAATTATCAGTTGCTATAATTTCGTACTTATTTAATCCCGCAATTAACTCAAGTTTTGTATCAAATTCTACGCCATTAAGAATTATATCACTCTGAATTCCATTTGCATTAATAACTAGAGATTTAATACCATCATCATCATCTGAGAAACCTTGAACATGAATAATAGAAGATTTAACACTTCGACCATTTCTTAAAAGGTCAACTTCAATTCTAGGCCCAACACCATCATTAAAGTCATTCCCATTAGAAATATTTTCTTTCACTTCATCTGACTGACAAGCTGTTAATGCTGTAAATACACAAACGGCTAGATAGTTATTTGTTTTTTCATAGACACCAAACCGATAATCATTATTGTTCTCAGGAGCATTATCGTTTGAGCGGCGAAACATTTCAATATGAAACAGTAAAAAAATAGTTATTTATAAAAATCACGAGCTAGATAAAAGTAAGCGGGTGTTCCCACCCACCTAGCTATTGAACGGGCGTATTGCTATAAGGCAAGAGATCACTGACATCACTCCCTTCT
>NZ_MJIL01000057.1 GCF_001939735.1 Photobacterium proteolyticum | reverse complement strand
ACCTTTCTCTGCAGCAAATTTACAGCAGTGGCCCGTGGCCTTGAACATCAGCATGAACTGAAGAAGGAAAAAGGTGAACTTCCCAGGTCATCGGTTTCACACTGGGCCCGCCTGATGCGCTTTCTGGGAGAGGTCGAAGTGGTTTTCGGCCTGTGGGCGGTGCTGCTGCTGATCACTGTAGTGTTCTTCTTCAACTGGCCTACTGCAGTCGATTACGTCAGTCACAAGGTTAACTACACGGAGGCCATATTTGTCTTCGTGATCATGGTGCTCGCTTCTACCCGGCCGATCCTGAAGCTGGCGGAAGCTTCCTTGCAACAGGTTGCGGACTTGCTCGGCAGCTCGCTCAAGTCGTGGTGGATGTCGATCCTCACCCTCGGACCCATTCTCGGTTCTTTCATTACCGAGCCTGCGGCGATGACCATTTCGGCGCTTTTGCTCAGCCGCAGATTCTATTCGCTCAATCCCAGCGACAGCTTGAAATATGCAACACTGGGCTTACTGTTCGTCAACATATCAGTGGGGGGTACGCTCACCCATTTTGCCGCGCCCCCCGTGTTGATGGTGACGGGGCCGTGGGGCTGGGACACCGCGTTCATGTTCAGTCACTTCGGTTGGAAGGCGCTCTTGGGCATTCTCATCTCGAATGCGCTGTTCCTGATGATATTTCGAAAGGAACTGTCGCAACTTGAAGAATCCTTCGCAATCGGTCGTCTCCGTCAGGACATTCTCACACAATACTTCTCACGGGAGGAGATGGAGTCGGAACTCTCTGCCGTGGCCAAAGAAACCGGTGAACTGAAAGAGGTCAATGAACGGATCAGGCTGTTGCTGGAAAAATACGCTCAGAGGGTAGAGGGGCAACTCAAGGAGCGCTACCTCAAGAGTCTATCTGGCAGGGCTATCGACGTGGGTCTGGCAAAGAGCGCGTTCGCTGAGCAATTTTCAGCGGTCAAGCTGACCCGGCTGCAGCGTGAGGTCCCTATGGCGCTTCCCAAGTCGCAGCGAGCGCCGTTCCAGGATCCGAACTGGGATCAGCGCGAAGACACCGTTCCCCCTTGGATTACCATCGTGCACGTGCTATTTATGGGCTGGACCATTGTCAATGCGCACCATCCTGCCCTTTTCTTGCCGGGATTGCTGTTCTTCCTGGGTTTTTCCGTTGTCACGGCCAATTATCAGAATACCATCAATCTGGTGCCGCCGCTGCTCGTGGGCTTCTTTCTCGGCGGGTTGGTCACGCTTGGCGGCGTGCAGGGGTGGTGGATCGAACCCGTGCTGGGAGGTCTGGGGGAAACTCCCCTCATGCTCATCTCTACGGTGCTCACTGCCTTCAACGATAACGCGGCGATAACTTATCTGGCCACTCTGGTTCCGGAGTTCACTCCGCAGCTGAAATACGCCGTGCTCACTGGTNACCCGTGCTGGGAGGTCTGGGGGAAACTCCCCTCATGCTCATCTCTACGGTGCTCACTGCCTTCAACGATAACGCGGCGATAACTTATCTGGCCACTCTGGTTCCGGAGTTCACTCCGCAGCTGAAATACGCCGTGCTCACTGGTGCCGTCACAGGTGGAGGGCTGACCGTGATTGCCAATGCACCGAATCCGGCTGGTCAGTCGATACTCAAGGACTGCTTCAAATACGGGGTTTCGCCGCTGGGACTCCTGAAGGGCGCACTGATTCCGACACTTATTATGTNTGCCGTCACAGGTGGAGGGCTGACCGTGATTGCCAATGCACCGAATCCGGCTGGTCAGTCGATACTCAAGGACTGCTTCAAAGACGGGGTTTCGCCGCTGGGACTCCTGAAGGGCGCACTGATTCCGACACTTATTATGTTCTTTATCTTCGTCGTATTGCGTTGAAAGAATGACCTGCTCGTCCATCACCTGGACTACGCCTTAAACCTTTAGTCTGCAGGGTTCATCTGGCTCATTCGATTGAGTCGGGCGATGTGACTTACCCAGAAGACTTTTCTAGACTTTCAGCTACTTGGTCGAAGTTTTTACTGACTAGTTAGCACCAGGGACGATCATAGCGTTCGGCGATGGGTTGTTAGGTAAGAGTATTTTGCGATATTTGAGTTAATTCATTATTTGCTAAATTAGCAATATCATTGACACGCTTTTGTCCATGACTGTCCTGCCTAGGACGTCATGCTCGCTTTCCTAAAATCCTAGTTGGCCAATAACACTCGAAAGGAGGTCAACATGAGGAAGCAATCATCAGGGGCATGTAGCGGCATAAAAAGGCCATTCAAACTAGAAGAAATCTGGCGAATCAGAACTCGATTAGAACTTGAAAATGACTTGATGCAGCTTGCGCTACTTAATCTGGCCATTGATAGTAAACTGAGATCAAGCGATTTACTAAAACTTCATGTATACGATGTTTCATCTCAAGGAGTGATTTATGAGAGGGTGCAATGCGTACAGCAGAAAACTGGTACTGATGTGCATTACGAGATCACGCCCAGAACGCAGCAAAGTATCAGTCGATGGATTTTTTCAGCATCTCTAGAAGCAAGCAGTTACCTTTTCCCAAGTGCTCGTCGAAAGGGGCAACATATAAGCTACTCGTTTTATCGTTCAATTATCAGGAATTGGGCAAGCAAACTGGGGTTGAATGCAGATTATTATGGAACGCACTCCATGCGTCGCACTAAAGCCACATTAATCTACGCTAGGACAAAGAACATCAGGGCTGTGCAACTCTTGTTGGGTCATTCTAAGTTAGATAACACTATTCGTTACCTTGGCGTTGAGTTGGAAGACGCTCTGAGGCTTTCAGAACAAACCGACTGCTAGAGGTGGCAATTCAGGCTTTTCAATGTGCTGAAAAGCCTGTGCCCATTCTTAGTTAGAGCCAAAGCTTCATACTCATGCCCCAAAAGCGTTACAAGTATTCTTGTCATTAATAGTGAATAGTTTAATTNTCGGGCGATGTGACTTACCCAGAAGACTTTTCTAGACTTTCAGCTACTTGGTCGAAGTTTTTACTGACTAGTTAGCACCAGGAACGATCATAGCGTTCGGCGATGGGTTGTTAGGTAAGAGTATTTTGCGATATTTGAGTTAATTCATTATTTGCTAAATTAGCAATATCATTGACATGCTTTTGTCCAGAGGCGTGTTAAAGCTGAGCTAACTCAGATGAGCCCCAAAATGTACAAGACTTAAAGTGGTATTTATGGGGGATGTGACTCGATAGAACCAAAACGCTTAGCAAGTAGTGCGGTGTCGTAACGAAGAACGCCTCCTCATGGGAGACGTTTCTATCTTCATTTCCGCGTTAAGCTGGATCTTGTAAATACGGCTTATCGGTTACAACAAAGGGCTTAAACTCAGTGTGTGTAATACGTGTTTTGTCCAACTTGTTCTTTGCTGTCCATTGAGTGTTATCTCTTAGGTACTTTCTGTTGTATTCAGATTTCGATTTACCAACTAGCCCTAAATGATAATTCATTTCATGATCTTCGCTAAAGTTCACGTAATCCCAATCGTTCATCGGAAAAACCTCTTTTAAGTTATGCAACATTGCATGTATGCATATATGGGCATTAAGAAAGGTTTTCAAGGGGGACGAAAGAAGGATATGCCCCATTCCTAGTTTGCGCAACAGAATGGTTGTCTCTCCTCGTCAGAAGTTTGCCTGACTTTTCCTTATGACAGGCCGAACTCTGGTAATGAATGGTTTTTCCCAGAACCTTTCATTTTTCTTCAGGTATAGCCCCGGCCCAATTGTGCATGTTTATGCCATTGGTCACAAAGTTAAGGGTTGATCACACCCACGCTTATCTCTGATATAAAGAAACCTCCAAACTGACCGAAATCAATGGAATAAGCTTCGTTTTGGCTAAACTTCAAATTTTTATTGTTAATCTTGTCATTAGGCTGATTGGGGCAAAACATTATTATGATAAATAACTGGTTGTGTGAGTGGTGTTTATGAACGAATTTAAGGTAAGAATTTCAGGAACAATTGGGGCAATTATTGCGATTATAGTTGTCACTCTAATAACGATTAGCTTCTTTTCCTTCAAAGAGGAAAGTGTTGAGCTAAGCAAACAGGTATTGCACGAGAAAAATGCCACTATTGAGGAAAATCTATCTCAAAAAGTAAATGGCTATAGAAGCGTCCTCTCAGGGGTTAAAGCCAGTAAAGCCGATATAACTGCTGATGGACTTTCTGACAAGGCGATTACCCAGCTAGAGATGCTTTATCGGACTCAAACTCAGTTTATAGAAGGCGCTTACATTATTGATATTGAGGGCGGTATCTATAATGTTAAGGGAGAGAAACTAGGTTTTAATGTCAGAGACTTAGGGCGTTCTTACTACAAGGCAGTTTTCAACGAAGGTAAGACATTCTTCTTTTCTGCACCGTTTGTCTCCGCCGTAACCAATAAAGAAATTGTTGTAATGGCGTACAAAATTGATAGTAACGTTGCGGTCATTACATCTGTGTATTTGGATTCGCTACTAGAAGCGGTGGCAGACCGTAAAGATATCTTCTTGTATGCAGAAGATGGCACCATCTTAGTTGCGCCATATGCAGAAATGCGAGGCAAAAACATTTACCAAGAGCGTCCTCTTTATAAAGGCTTTAGCGCTAGTAACCCAGAGTTACACTATAGTGCGGTAGTGAATGGCGATGACATTGCGTTCACTGCATTTTGGACAGAGTTAGATATTACTGGCTGGAAATTTGTCAGCTTTATCAAGGACTCTCAAATCGAGAAGGGTGCAGACGCCCAACTTATCACCTCTGCTATTGTAGGTGCGGTGAGTTTGTTGATTGCATTAGTTATATTGCTGACAACTGTCGATAGACTGGTACTAAAGCCTGTAGGCGGTACGCCAAATGAGATTGCTGGTTTGATGGAGCAGATGGCAGGTGGCGATTTTACCCAGCGCATTAACCAGTCAGGGACAGAAACGGGAATTTACCTGTCACTCATGAAACTGTCTAACCAACTTTCAGAGCTAATCAAAAATACTCATGGTATCTCAGAGAGTGTATCGTCTGCTTCGGAAGAGCTTAACGTGATTATGAACGATACAAAGTCGAATGCACAGGAAGAACTTTCTCAAGTGGAGCAGATTTCCACTGCCATCAATGAGCTTTCATCCACTTCTCAAGAGGTCAGTCAGCAAGCAGTAGCTGCAGAAGAGGAAGCTAAGAAAGCCAAAGAGAATGTTGAATCTGGGAAGCAAACGCTAGAGAAAAACATTACCTTGACAGGCTCTATTGATTCCTCAGTGAATGAGAGTGCAAGTATTGTCGATGAACTTCGGCAGTTTGCCATTGAAATTGGCTCGGTGACAGAGGTCATCAACTCGATTTCAGAGCAAACCAACCTGCTTGCGCTAAATGCCGCTATAGAGGCAGCAAGAGCGGGCGAACACGGACGCGGTTTTGCAGTGGTTGCAGATGAGGTGAGGAGCCTCGCTTCCAAAACGCAGGAATCAACCGTTAGTATCCAAGAAATCATTGAAAAGCTGCAAAAACAATCAGAGCGAGCGCAAAATAATATGGTTCAAAACGTTGAACTAATTGAGCAATCGGTTCAACTCGCCGACAGTGTAAAGGCCTCATTTGAGGATATATCTACTTCGGTTGAGTCCATCTCAGAGATAAACACACTAGTTGCCACTGCCGCTCAGGAGCAATTTAATGTGACGGAAGATATCTCGAAAAACACAACCTTGGCATTTGACCTCGTTCAACAAAACGTTTCAGGCATTGATGAAACCCTTCAAGCATCATCTGAATTAGCTAAGTTAGCAGAGACGCAGAAGAGCGAACTAGACTTCTTCAAGGTATAGGTGTGCTGTTCTAAAAGAAACGTAAGTGTCAGGGAGTGTCTCTGATGCTTACATTTTTGTTTTTGAGTAAGTAAAAAATGACAAAGAAC
The DNA here is from genome assembly GCF_001939735.1 of Photobacterium proteolyticum. Taxonomy (GTDB): domain Bacteria; phylum Pseudomonadota; class Gammaproteobacteria; order Enterobacterales; family Vibrionaceae; genus Photobacterium; species Photobacterium proteolyticum. Next base: position 1,871 of record NZ_MJIL01000057.1, on the reverse strand, counting down.
GATGTCGAATTTCAAGTATGAGCGACTACTATCAATCACGATAGATAATGCGTTGTTACACCTTTGGATCACAGTGGCAAGCTCAGGGTGTTATGTTCCTAGAGGAGTCCGTAATCAGATATTGGTGAGATGGTTTAAGCCCAAAATCAAGCAAGCCAAGTACAAACTCATTAAGAAAGAGCTAAAGTCGATTTTTTTGGCAGGGAAAGCTAGTGGTAGCTTGCTTGAAGAACGTCTTTGTGAATTACGAGAGTTATCTCAGAGCTATAGGGGAAGACTCAACGATATGCACAAGCTTCACTATCTACTTGAGCATCTTCGTGAGGAGCACGGGATTAGAGCTGACTTAAGTGAAGGGATTGTCGAGTATCAACCAAATACCCTGTATGTTTCGCAGAAAAAGCTAGAGCAATGTTTCTCAGATGATAAACGTCAATTAAAGCCCATATTGGCTATGCTGTCAGAGATAAACATGGATAGTTTTGTACAAATTGTTCAAAGCTTCGGCTTTCACAAAGTGGAGGGAAGGAATAATACGCCGCACGGAGTGCCTTTCGCTTACCTCCATTCAATTGACTAAATGCGCATGATTGTTATGCCACGCTTGCATTTTTAGCGCATAAAATAGCGGTTTAAATGCATATGTGAAATCGTTATTTTAAGATTATTGTGAACGAAATTGTCCATTTCCGTGCAAATCGACCACCGCTGACAATGGGGGGCTTTGAGGTTTAGGGATACGCAAGTTATTCAGGGGGAGCTAAATTAGAACAGTTACTGACTCATTTCTTTCCAGCTTCGTGCCAACCTCTTCATCTGGCACGATTATGCCCCTTTCCGAGTTTGCGCAACAGAACACTGGTAAGCCCCTCCAGATAATAGCCAGATTTTTACTAATGGCAGACCGCGAAACACTGATGAGCGGAATCTCCCCAAAGTGAGCAGAACACTATGTGTACTCTGCTAGTTAGACTTTGAATGGGTATGCAATCAAACTCAAGGCATTCGAGTGATACGAAGAAAATGCCAATCAGGTTTCTGACTGGCATTCTGCTTTGAAGATTGCTACATGAAACGATAGTGAATTATGCGAATACGTTTTCAATACTCAGCATTTCGATGCCGCGAACCTGCATCGAATCTACCGCTAATGCATGAGCAATAGGATCAACTGTACAACAACACTCCTCAATGATTTTCGGGTTGTATTTTGCTGCTGCTGGAGATAGCGCTGTATGAGTCACACAATTGTGAGTCATCATGCCAGTTAATAGAATCTCTTCAACTCCCATATCTTGTAATAGCTCTTCAAGGTTTGTTTTCTCAAAACAGTCAGCATGACGCTTAATAATTACAGGAGAGCTAGGAGCTGCTGCCATGATATCTTTATGGATTTCAGCACCTTCCGAGTCGTCATAAAAGAACAGGCCTTCGCCTAATTCTGGTGATACGAGGTGTTGAACATGGATGATCGGAATGTTCTTCTCGCTCGCAATCGCCATAGCTTCTAAGTTTTTTGCAGTTGTGAGTTTAGGTTGATAAAGAGGATATTTACCGTCTTCGAAGTAGTCATTTTGGATGTCAATTACAATTAGTGCTTGTTTAGTCATGTTTTTTCCTCTAGGTGTCTCGTTTTGATGTGCTCATTATGTTCAATTTGAATTCTCATAACGAGAGTCTAAAATGACACATTAGAAGGCAAATGCGACAATGCTCTTAAGATGGAAAAAATTGAAATTGCAATCATTAACTACCCAACAGCTAGTCAATCTGCGGTATACGGATTTGCTGATGCGTATTCCGGCGATTGTGATCTAGGATTCCGTTTTTTTTCGATCACCTTTTTACCCTCTTTTTCTCTACCCTTATTT
>NZ_MJIL01000056.1 GCF_001939735.1 Photobacterium proteolyticum | reverse complement strand
AAGGAGAGACTTGAACTCTCACACCTTGCGGCGCCAGAACCTAAATCTGGTGCGTCTACCAATTCCGCCACTTCCGCATTTTTCTTTTTAATCAACGCCCGTAAGCATTGAACTTGTAACTTGGTGCGGAGGGAGGGACTTGAACCCTCACGTCCTTGCGGACACTAGCACCTGAAGCTAGCGCGTCTACCAATTCCGCCACCACCGCACATGGTGTCATTTTCTCGTAAAAGAAAATGGTGGCTACGACGGGATTCGAACCTGTGACCCCATCATTATGAGTGATGTGCTCTAACCAACTGAGCTACGTAGCCATTTTTTTACAGGCTGCTGACTATACAGGATAATCAACACCTTGAAAAGGTGGCAGGGCTACCTGGATTCGAACCAGGGGATGACGGGATCAAAACCCGTTGCCTTACCGCTTGGCGATAGCCCTACAATTTGTTGTTCTCACAACAGGCTTTTTACAAAGCCGCTCTCACTGCCTCAAAGAGAGGGGAGAGAATGGTGCGGAAGGAGAGACTTGAACTCTCACACCTTGCGGCGCCAGAACCTAAATCTGGTGCGTCTACCAATTCCGCCACTTCCGCATTCTACTGTTTTACATCATTCCGGTAAAGGGAGGATGGTGGCTACGACGGGATTCGAACCTGTGACCCCATCATTATGAGTGATGTGCTCTAACCAACTGAGCTACGTAGCCTCACAAGGTTGCTGACTATACATGATAATCAACAGCATTGAAAGATGGCAGGTCTACCTGGATTCGAACCAGGGAATGACGGGATCAAAACCCGTTGCCTTACCGCTTGGCGATAGACCTGCAGGTGTTCACTTAAGAACTGCTCTCGTGCCTCTAAGAGGGGAGAGAATGGTGCGGAAGGAGAGACTTGAACTCTCACACCTTGCGGCGCCAGAACCTAAATCTGGTGCGTCTACCAATTCCGCCACTTCCGCATCATATGTTTTACATCATCCCGGTAGAGGGAGGATGGTGGCTACGACGGGATTCGAACCTGTGACCCCATCATTATGAGTGATGTGCTCTAACCAACTGAGCTACGTAGCCTCACAAGGTTGCTGACTATACATGATAATCAACAGCATTGAAAGATGGCAGGTCTACCTGGATTCGAACCAGGGAATGACGGGATCAAAACCCGTTGCCTTACCGCTTGGCGATAGACCTGCAGGTGTTCACTTAAGAACTGCTCTCGTGCCTCTAAGAGGGGAGAGAATGGTGCGGAAGGAGAGACTTGAACTCTCACACCTTGCGGCGCCAGAACCTAAATCTGGTGCGTCTACCAATTCCGCCACTTCCGCATCATATGTTTTACATCATCCCGGTAGAGGGAGGATGGTGGCTACGACGGGATTCGAACCTGTGACCCCATCATTATGAGTGATGTGCTCTAACCAACTGAGCTACGTAGCCTCACAAGGTTGCTGACTATACATGATAATCAACAGCATTGAAAGATGGCAGGTCTACCTGGATTCGAACCAGGGAATGACGGGATCAAAACCCGTTGCCTTACCGCTTGGCGATAGACCTGCAGGTGTTCACTTAAGAACTGCTCTCGTGCCTCTAAGAGGGGAGAGAATGGTGCGGAAGGAGAGACTTGAACTCTCACACCTTGCGGCGCCAGAACCTAAATCTGGTGCGTCTACCAATTCCGCCACTTCCGCATCACAAGTTTTACATCATCCCGGTAGAGGGAGGATGGTGGCTACGACGGGATTCGAACCTGTGACCCCATCATTATGAGTGATGTGCTCTAACCAACTGAGCTACGTAGCCAATTTTAAGTTGCTGACCAAACTGATTGCTCAACAGCTTTAAATAATGGCAGGTCTACCTGGATTCGAACCAGGGAATGACGGGATCAAAACCCGTTGCCTTACCGCTTGGCGATAGACCTGCAGGATGTTCACTTAAGAACTGTCTCTCGCGTCTCTAAGAGAGGAGAGAATGGTGCGGAAGGAGAGACTTGAACTCTCACACCTTGCGGCGCCAGAACCTAAATCTGGTGCGTCTACCAATTCCGCCACTTCCGCATCACAAGTTTTACATCATCCCGGTAGAGGGAGGATGGTGGCTACGACGGGATTCGAACCTGTGACCCCATCATTATGAGTGATGTGCTCTAACCAACTGAGCTACGTAGCCAATTTTAAGTTGCTGACCAAACTGATTGCTCAACAGCTTTAAATAATGGCAGGTCTACCTGGATTCGAACCAGGGAATGACGGGATCAAAACCCGTTGCCTTACCGCTTGGCGATAGACCTGCAGGATGTTCACTTAAGAACTGTCTCTCGCGTCTCTAAGAGAGGAGAGAATGGTGCGGAAGGAGAGACTTGAACTCTCACACCTTGCGGCGCCAGAACCTAAATCTGGTGCGTCTACCAATTCCGCCACTTCCGCATCACAAGTTTTACATCATCCCGGTAGAGGGAGGATGGTGGCTACGACGGGATTCGAACCTGTGACCCCATCATTATGAGTGATGTGCTCTAACCAACTGAGCTACGTAGCCATTTTGTATCCTTTAACTGCCCTCAATTACTGGGCGCTGTCTCGGGAACGGGGCGCATTATGCTCATACCAGGTAAAAGCGTCAACAGTTTTTTTTAATATCTTCCGAAAACCCGTGTGTTCGATGGTTATTTGGACGAAATGGGCGAATGCCACACTGGAATGCCGATTTTTAGCCCCTTGCCGCTAGGCTGAAAGGCTTGTCAGAATTTTCCAAAATTGTCAGGGAGATAAAAAATAAGCCAGCAATAGTGCTGGCTTATTTCATCTTGCTATCATTGTTGCGCGTTATTCGCGCCGGTATTAGACGTTGAAGCGGAAGTGAACCACGTCACCATCTTTTACAATGTAATCTTTGCCTTCCAGGCGCCACTTACCTGCTTCTTTTGCTCCGCTTTCGCCGTTGAACTCGATGAAGTGGTCGTAGCCGACAACTTCGGCACGGATAAAGCCTTTTTCGAAGTCGGTGTGGATCTTACCTGCAGCCTGTGGCGCGGTTGCACCCACAGGGATCGTCCAGGCACGGACCTCTTTCACACCGGCGGTGAAGTAGGTTTGCAGTGTCAGTAGCTCGTAGCCAGAGCGGATCACGCGGTTCAGACCTGGTTCTTCGATACCCATGTCTGCCAGGAACTCTTCGCGATCAGCATCGTCAAGCTCGGCAATTTCAGACTCGATAGCAGCACAAACAGGTACTACAACGGCGTTTTCTTTGCTTGCGTGCTCACGCACCATGTCCAGGAACTCGTTGTCCTCGAAACCGTCTTCGCTCACATTGGCAATGTACATCGTCGGTTTCAGGGTCAGGAAGTTCAGGTAGCTAATCGCTGCGGTTTCTTCTTTGGCCAGCTCGACAGAGCGAACCATGCCGCCTTCTGTTAGGGTCGGCAGCAGTTTTTCCAGTACTGCGATTTCAAATTTAGCGTCTTTGTCGCCGCCTTTGGCGCGCTTAGCCTGGCGCTGGATAGCACGCTCACAGGTATCCAAATCGGACAGTGCCAGCTCAAGGTTGATCACCTCGATGTCGTCCAGCGGGTTGATTTGGCCGGCAACGTGAACAATGTTGTCGTTTTCGAAGCAGCGTACAACGTGGCCGATCGCATCGGTCTCGCGGATGTTCGCCAGGAACTTGTTACCCAGGCCTTCACCTTTGGACGCACCGGCAACCAGGCCTGCAATATCGACAAATTCCATTGTGGTTGGAAGCACGCGCTCAGGATTAACAATGTTCGCCAGAGCATCCAGACGAAGATCTGGCACAGGTACAACGCCGGTGTTTGGTTCGATAGTACAGAACGGGAAGTTTGCCGCTTCGATACCCGCTTTCGTTAAGGCGTTGAATAGTGTTGACTTACCTACGTTTGGCAGGCCGACGATTCCACATTTAAAACCCATGGTTGGAAACCCTTTTGGTGATTATTCGGTGAAACAGCCCTGCGTATTGCAGTGTCACGACAACACAATGCGCAAAGCAGGAACAAGTTAGAGCAACTACAGTTATTCGGCTTTGAATGAATGTAGTCGGTTTTGCGCTTTATTCAGGCCGTCTTTTAGCAAGACATCCATGCAGCGGACGGCTTCGTCAACGGCTGCATCAATGTTGCCTTGCTCTTTGGCCGGCGCTTTGCCCAGTACAAAGCCGGACACTTTATTTTTGTCGCCAGGGTGGCCGATACCGACACGCAGGCGATAGAAATCTTTGTTATTGCCCATTTTGCTGATGATGTCGCGCAGGCCGTTATGTCCGCCGTGGCCGCCGCCTTTTTTGAACTTGGCCACCCCCGGTGGCAGGTCCAGCTCATCATGAGCAACTAAGATCTCTTCCGGCTTGATTTGATAGAAATTAGCCAATGCTGCCACGGACTTCCCGGAGAGGTTCATGAACGTGGAAGGGATCAACAAGCGTAGATCATGGCCGTTGGCCTGGATCCGGCCGGTCTGGCCAAAGTATTTCGACTCTTCTCGTAGGCTAATGTTATGGACCCGGGCCAGTTCTTCTACGACCCATGCACCCGCGTTGTGGCGGGTTTTAGCATACTCGGCACCAGGGTTAGCCAGGCCGACTAATAGACGAATATTGTTACTCACGCTAGTCTCTCAAGTCTTAGGGGCTTAAAACGCGCGCTATGTTATACCAAACCGAGCAAGATTGATATGTCCGGACGAAAAACGCCCCGCATGGTGCGGGGCGTTTGAATTTGATCGCTATGCCGAACTGTTCGGTATAGGGAGCGATTAGTGCTCGAACATCGCAGAGATTGACTCTTCGTTGCTGATGCGGCGAATCGCTTCAGCTAGCATGCCAGATAGCGTCAGTACCGATACGCGGCCTGTATCAACCATTGCCTGAGACAGTGGGATAGAGTCAGTCACGATAACTTCGTCGATCACTGATTCACGAATGTTCTGAGGCGCATTGCCAGAGAATACCGGGTGAGTTGCGTAGGCAAATACGCGCTTGGCACCACGATCTTTCAGGGCTTCGGCTGCTTTACACAGCGTACCGCCAGTATCGATCATGTCGTCAACGATGACACAGTCACGGCCTTCAACTTCACCGATAAGGTGCATAACCTGAGAAACGTTGGCACGTGGACGACGCTTGTCGATGATCGCAATATCAGTGTCATCAAGCAGCTTGGCAATCGCACGGGCACGTACAACACCACCGATGTCCGGAGAAACAACCACTGGATCTTCCAGGTTCTTCGCCAGGATGTCTTCTAGCAGAACCGGGCTGCCGAATACGTTATCAACTGGAACATCAAAGAAGCCCTGAATTTGCTCAGCGTGAAGATCAACCGTCAGAACGCGGTCAACGCCTACGTTAGAAAGGAAATCTGCAACCACTTTGGCAGTAATTGGCACACGGGAAGAACGAACGCGGCGGTCTTGGCGAGCATAACCGAAGTAAGGGATTACAGCTGTAATACGACCTGCAGAAGCGCGGCGTAGGGCATCGATCATAACAACCAGTTCCATCAGGTTGTCATTGGTTGGCGCACAAGTAGATTGAATGATAAAAACGTCGCTACCACGAACGTTCTCATTAATCTGAACACAGACTTCACCGTCGGAAAAACGGTTAACTGTTGCGTCTCCTAAAGAGATGTAAAGACGGTCAGCAATGCGTTGGGCTAGTTCTGGTGTAGCGTTACCAGCAAACAGCTTCATATCAGGCACGGTGGAAACCTCAGGTTGCGTCCAAGTTGTAGTTACTGACAATCCGTAGAATGTGCGTTCAAGGCTGTCAAAAGGGGAGATGTGTTGACACCTTTTGCGACGAATCCTTGGAGCCAGTCAGGTAATTTATTCAGTGTTGCATTGGCCTCTTGTTGAGTGCTAAATTCAGCAAACACACAAGCGCCAGTGCCGGTCAGTCTTGACGGCGCGTATTCTAACAGCCACGAAAGCGCCTTATCAACCTCGGGGTGCAGTCTTCTGACGATTTTTTCGCAATCGTTTTCGTAAATCCCCGCCATCAGGGCATCCAACGTCATTTTTTTGCTATCCCGGGTTAGTTCCGGATGGGTGAAAATATCAACAGTTGCAATGCTGACATCCGGTTTGGCGACCAAATACCACTTTTCCTGCGGCTCTGCCGGTTGAAGTTTTTCCCCTACGCCCTCGGCAAACGCACTCATTCCGCGGACAAAAACTGGCACGTCGGCACCGAGCTTCAGGCCGATCTCGGCCAGTTCATCCTCGCTGAGCCCGGCTTGCCACAGGTAGTTCAGGGCAACCAAGGTGGTGGCCGCATCGGATGAACCGCCACCCAGGCCTCCGCCCATCGGCAGGATTTTATCGATATGGATCTCTGCCCCGGCCCGGATGCCAGCCGCCTGTCGCAGGGCATCGGCGGCGCGATAGATCAGGTTGTCTTCGGTTGCAACGCCCTCGATGGCTGGCGAAAGGGTGATATCACCGGAGTCGTCCGCGGTAATCGTCAGGGTGTCACTGTGATCCAGAAACTGAAATAGGGTTTGCAGCTCATGGTAACCGTCGGGACGGCGACCGGTGATGTAGAGGAACAGGTTTAGCTTGGCTGGCGCGGGCCAGCGAGTCGTACGGGTAATCATAGTGTGGCTCGTATTCATGGCTGTTGGCTTTCGGTGATTTCCCACTCGTTGATGATGAGGGTAATACGGACGTCCCCTTGTGACAGAATCATTCGACTCGGCAGGGCTGGGGTCACCGAGTTGTCATATTCGTTGTAGTCGAGTTGCCAAAGTTGCTGGTCTATTTGTTTCGCCAGGTAGGCCACACGGTTTTCGTTGTTGAGCTGGTAGGTATCGGCAGCTGTTGGCAGGCCTATCAGCCAGTCACGCATTTGCTCGACGGGAAGATTAATATCGGTCAGTTCCTGGATCAGGCGCGAGGCATTGGTTCCCTGATAGGTCTGGCCATCGTGGGAAATCAAGGTAGCACTGACTGGCGTTGCATCAAGCTTGAGCAGGGTTTTGCCAAGGAAGTTGGTCAGCAGCAGGTGATCGGCCTGCGGGACGGTACGCCACAGCAGGTTGGCACCAAAACGTTGCTTGCCTTTATAGCCCAACCGGCCTTTGGCCTCATAATGGTTCAGTTGCTGGAGCGACGCCTGATGGGTTTCCCAGTCCACTAGAGGGGAAACTGGTGCCTGGCTGGCACAACCGGATAGTAGGGAAAGTGGCACAATGGCGGCGAGCAAGTACCGTTTCGAGTGTAAATACAATCGAACAAATGAAATCGATGGCATAGTTTGTGATTAACTTGTGGGTTTAGGCAAACAATAGCGAGAATTGGGCCATAATACCAATTGCAACAAGGAATTGCTTAAGGCATCTGGGCAATAAATGGTATTTAAATTTCAACAATTGCTCAGGAATGCCAGATTGATTGCGTTAGTTTTCTTTAATTACGTTGGGGCATCAAGTAAAATCCCGCCCTGGATCTTTTTCACCGGCGAAGTTGGTACACCGTCTCCATGACATTGCTTGCATTAGGAATAAATCATAAAACGGCATCTGTGGACTTACGCGAGCGTGTTGCGTTTTCCCCGGACAAGCTGACCAAGGCATTGCAGCAGTTAGAAGCACACCCGGAGGTAACAAGTGGCGTTATTGTCTCGACTTGCAACCGCACCGAGCTCTATTGTGACGTGACCCAGGCCGGGCCGGGAATCCTGATTGATTGGTTGACCAAGTTTCACCAGCTCACGGCCGAAGAATTGATGCCTAGCCTGTATTTTCACGAAGAGCAGGCTGCTGTGAGGCACCTTATGAGGGTCGCCTGTGGCTTGGACTCCTTGGTGCTCGGCGAGCCTCAAATTCTGGGGCAGGTCAAGCAGTCATATTCCGACGCCCGTGATTATGAATCCGTACATGGCATGCTGGAAAAGTTGTTCCACAAGTCCTTTACGGTAGCAAAGCGGGTGCGTACCGAAACCGATATTGGTGGAAATGCTGTATCGGTGGCCTTTGCGGCTTGTACCCTGGCCAAGCAAATTTTTGAGTCACTGTCTGAGGCCACGGTATTATTGATTGGCGCAGGCGAGACGATTGAACTGGTATCGCGCCACCTTGTCGAGCAGGGCTGTAATAAGCTGATTGTGGCCAACCGGACCAAAGAACGCGCCGATAACCTGGCCAGGGAGTTTGGTGCCGAGGTGATCAGCCTGCCGGATATTCCCGACTACCTGCCGCGCGCCGATATCGTGATTAGCTCGACGGCCAGCCCGCTGCCGATTGTCGGGAAGGGCATGGTCGAGAAAGCAATTAAGGCGCGTCGTCATCAACCGATGCTGCTGGTGGATATTGCCGTGCCGCGCGATATCGAGCAGGAAGTCGGCGAGCTGAACGATGCCTACCTCTATACGGTCGATGATCTGCACAGTATCGTCGAGAAGAACCGCGAGCAGCGCAAGGTTGCCGCGATTCAGGCCGAGGCCATTGTCAGCGAGGAAAGTGCAGCCTTTATGAGCTGGCTGCGTTCCCTGGAGGCGGTTGACAGTATTCGACAGTATCGCTGTCATGCCGAGGATATCAAGGCCGAGCTGCTGAGTCGAAGCCTGCAGGCTATAGCCAATGGCAGTGAGCCAGAAAAAGTACTGGCGGAACTAAGCAACAAACTGACCAACAAACTGATCCACGCACCAACCCGGGCAATGCAGCAGGCTGCGCATAATGGCGAACCGGAAAAATTAGCGGTGATCCGCGAGACGCTGGGGTTGGAGTCGTTCAAAAATTAATATGAGGCAGGGCCATCGTGCTCTGCCATGACCGGAACACAATAGTTAAGTCGATTATGAAATCTTCAATTTTAGTGAAATTAGAAACGCTGGTTGAGCGTTACGAAGAAGTCCAGCACCTGCTTGGCGATCCTGACGTGATCGGTGATCAGGATAAATTCCGTGCGCTTTCCCGTGAATATTCTCAGCTGGAAGAAGTGACCAAGTGTTTCCAGGCTTATCAGCAGGCGAAAGAGGATCTTGAAACTGCTGAAGAAATGACGAAAGAAGATGATCCGGAAATGCGCGAAATGGCGCAGGAAGAAGTAAAAGAAGCGAAAGCCGAAATTACTCGTCTTGAAGATGAGCTTCAGGTGCTGTTGATCCCGAAAGATCCGAATGATGAGCGCAACTGCTTTATCGAAATCCGTGCCGGTGCCGGTGGTGACGAGGCCGGTATCTTTGCCGGTGACCTGTTCCGTATGTACAGCAAGTACGCTGAAAGCCGCGGTTGGCGTATCGAAGTGATGAGTGCCAATGATGCCGAGCATGGCGGTTACAAAGAAATGATCGCCAAAGTGAACGGCGAGGGTGTGTATGGTGTGCTGAAGTTTGAATCCGGCGGTCACCGTGTTCAGCGTGTACCGGCAACGGAATCTCAGGGCCGCGTTCATACCTCGGCGTGTACGGTTGCGGTGCTTCCTGAAATCCCGGAAGCTGAGATCCCTGAAATTAATGCTGGCGATTTGAAAATCGACACCTTCCGTGCCTCGGGCGCAGGTGGTCAGCACGTTAACACCACCGACTCAGCTATCCGTATTACCCACCTGCCAACTGGCATCGTGGTTGAGTGTCAGGATGAGCGTTCACAGCATAAGAATAAGGCCAAGGCAATGTCAGTGCTGGCGGCGCGTATTATTAAAGCTGAAGAAGAACGACGCCACGAAGCAGAGGCAAGCACCCGACGTAACCTGTTGGGCTCGGGCGATCGCTCGGATCGCATCCGTACCTACAACTACCCGCAGGGCCGAGTGTCGGATCACCGTATCAACCTGACTATCTACCGTCTGAACGAGGTGATGGAAGGGGATATGGATACCCTGATCCAGCCGGTACTGCAGGAACACCAGGCTGATCAGCTGGCTGCCATGGCTGATCAAAGCTAATGCCGCTGAGCATCGAAGCGCTGCTGAAGCAGACAGTGCAGCAGCTTACCGAGGCGGGATCAGACAGCCCGCAGCTGGATGCTGCCGTACTGCTTTGCTTTGTGCTGGACAAGCCGCGCAGCTACTTGCTGACCTGGCCGGAAAAAACACTAGACAGTGAGCAGTCTGCTGCGTTCGACACTGTGTTGCGCCGCCGTCTGGCGGGCGAGCCGGTCGCCTATATTGTCGGCGAGCGCGAATTTTGGTCGTTGCCGCTGAAAGTGGCACCCCATACCCTGATCCCGCGTCCCGATACGGAACGGCTGGTTGAGCTGGCATTGGAGAAAGTGCCGGTAGAACCTTGCTCGGTGCTGGATCTGGGAACAGGAACCGGCGCGATAGCCCTGGCCATCGCCTCGGAACGGCCTGAGCTGAGTGTCACCGGTATCGACCTGCGCCCGGAAGCGGCCCAGCTGGCACTGGAAAACAGCCAAAACTTGAAGATAACCAATACCCGCTTCTTGTCCGGAAGCTGGTACAGCCCGCTGACATCTGACGAGCGCTTTGCCGTCGTGGTCAGTAACCCTCCCTACATAGATAAAACCGATCCTCACCTCGAACAGGGCGATGTGCGCTTTGAGCCAAAGAGCGCCTTGGTGGCAGAAGAAAACGGCCTGGCTGATATTCGCATTATCAGCGAGCAGGGCCGCCAATACCTGCAAACCGGCGGCTGGCTGCTGATGGAGCACGGCTTTGAGCAGGGTGAGGCGGTTAGGTCAATTTTATTGGAACTGGGATATAACCAGGTATCAACAGCACAGGATTATGCCGGCCTCGATCGGGTAACCATGGGCTGTTGGCAAGGATAGAAGAGAGAAAAATTATATGTACGCTGCGTTTAAACACCTCCACATGCTGGCAATTGCCTTGAGCGTTTTGCTATTTGTCGTTCGTTATTGCCTGCTGATGGCAAACTCCTCGTTGCTCGAGAAAAAGTTCCTCAAGATCACGCCGCATGTCGTTGATACCTTCCTGCTGCTTACCGGTGTCGTGCTGATTTTCATTACCGGCTTTATTCCGTTTACCGAAGCGGGTAACTGGATGACCCAGAAGCTGAGCTGTGTTCTGGCCTACATCGCACTGGGCTTCTTCACTCTGAAATACGGCAAGAACAAAGTCTTTAAGACCTTTGCGTTTCTGGGAGCGCTGGGTTGGGTGGTGGCGGCTGCAAACATTGCAACGACTAAGACATCATTCCTGGGGTAATCATGTTACGTTTTACTGATGAAGAATTAGAGCAGATGGCGCTGGTTGAAGGCGCCCTGGAAATGACAGCGGCAATTGATCCTGCATTTCCTACCGGCTGGGTTCGACTGCAGCTTAATAAGCTGGCTCAGGAAGCGGAGCATGCCCTGATGGATGAGCCAAACCCGCACTTGCGACTGGAAGGGTTAATCCGGCTGTTTTACCGCGAGTGGGGATTCTGTGGTGATCAGCAGCAGTACTTTTCTTCGGAAAATGTTTTTCTCGACAAGGTCCTGGAACGCAAGAAAGGCATCCCGGTCAGCCTGGGAGCTATTTTCCTCTACCTTGCCCAACATCTTGACTTACCGGTTAGCAGTGTGGGCTTTCCCACCCAGTTTATCCTTAAGGTTGACTGGTATGACGGTGAGCAGCAGTACATCAACCCGTTTGACGGTGAGTACCTAAGCAAGCGGACAATGGGCGCCTGGCTGAAAGGTCACCGCGGTCCGTTTACCGAGCTGCGCCAGGAGCACCTGGACGAGGCTGACAATGCCGATATTCTGACACGCTGGCTGACAGTCATGAAAAGTGCCCTGCTTCGGGAAGAGCATTTCGCTGATGCCCTTCGCTGCAGTGACATGGCACTGGAGTTCAGCCCGGGCGATCCACATGAAATTCGCGATCGCGGCTATATTTACCAGCAGTTGGAGTGCAGCCATGTGGCGGCAATGGACTATGAGTATTTCATCGAGCAATGTCCGGAAGACCCGGCTGCTGAGTTGTTGAAGCTTCAGGTGCAGGCACTCAATGAAGAGCCTCTTACGCTGCATTAAGGTTGGCAGGGTAGAGCGGCAAAAATTCGGAGGTAGGCGTCGGGGTATAGTGTGGCGTTTACTTCAACATTCTGAATGAAAGAGAGAATATGATGGAACAGAAAGTTGTTCGAGTTGGTGATATCGATGTTGCCAATGACAAGCCGTTTGTCTTGTTTGGTGGCATGAACGTACTTGAATCTCGCGATATGGCTATGCAGATCTGTGAGAAATACGTGGAAGTGACTGACAAACTCGGTATTCCTTATGTATTTAAGGCGTCTTTTGACAAAGCAAACCGCTCTTCCGTTCACTCTTACCGTGGTCCGGGCATGGAAGAAGGCCTGAAGATCTTCCAGGAGCTGAAAGATACCTTCGGCGTGAAGATCATTACCGATATCCACGAGCAGTACCAGGCCCAGCCTGTTGCTGATGTTGTTGATGTGATCCAGTTACCTGCTTTCCTTGCCCGCCAGACTGATCTGGTTGAGGCGATGGCAAAAACCGGTGCTGTTATCAATGTGAAAAAACCCCAGTTCATGAGCCCGGGCCAGGTGGGGAATATTGTCGAGAAGTTTGCCGAGTGCGGCAACGAAAACATTATTCTTTGCGAGCGCGGCGTACTGCACGGCTACGATAACCTGGTGGTTGATATGCTGGGCTTTGATGTGATGAAAAAGGCGTCAAAAGGCAGCCCGATTATCTTTGATGTGACCCATGCCCTGCAGTGCCGCGATCCTCAAGGTGCAGCCTCCGGCGGCCGTCGTGAGCAGACGGTTGATCTGGCACGCTCAGGTATTGCGACCGGTATCGGTGGTCTGTTTATGGAAGCTCACCCGACCCCGGATCAGGCGCGTTGCGATGGCCCGTCTGCCTTCCCGTTGGACAAGCTAGAGCCGTTCCTGGCACAAATCAAGCAGCTTGATGATCTGATCAAGGGCTTCGAACCTATCGAGATCAAATAACCGATACTGGCTCGAATAATATGCGGCCCGGCAGGTTTTCCTGCTGGGCCGTTGTTTTTTTGTGCGATTATTGCGTTGATAAAAAAAATATAACTTGTAAAAATTTAGTGAATCCATCTGATATATCCCCATCTTATGGTGATATCGATTATTCATATTGATAGTGATAGCGAATACCCCTGCCCTTAAGCCGCTATGAGAGCGGGAAGTTTGCCGTTTGCTTTGTGAGACTTTTATTCTGCATCTGTATACTCTCTGCCGAGTAAAATTTCGTGGAAGTAGGGTGTTACGTGTCATTATCTCAAGATATACCTCTGAGTCATTCTGAGGAGTCGGTTTCTCGCTGGAGCAAACACGATACCAGCTGGATGCTGAGCCTGTTTGGTACCGCTGTAGGGGCCGGTATTTTGTTTTTGCCGATCAATATCGGCGTGGGTGGTTTTTGGTCATTGGTAATTATGGCCCTGATGGCGGGG
The DNA here is from genome assembly GCF_001939735.1 of Photobacterium proteolyticum. Taxonomy (GTDB): domain Bacteria; phylum Pseudomonadota; class Gammaproteobacteria; order Enterobacterales; family Vibrionaceae; genus Photobacterium; species Photobacterium proteolyticum. The sequence continues at coordinate 81,113 of NZ_MJIL01000056.1, read as the reverse complement.
CCGATGACGTTCCTTGCCCATCGCGGTCTGGCCCGCTTCGTTTTGTCGTCGTCCAAGCCTGATGCCGATTTTACCGATGTGGTGGAAGAGCATTTCGGAGCCAGTGCCGGGCGCCTTATTTCTCTGCTGTATTTTCTCTCTATTTTTCCGATCCTGCTGATTTATGGCGTGGGTCTGACCAATACGGTTGATAGCTTTATCGTTAACCAACTGGGCATGGAGGCACCGTCACGGGTGATCCTGTCGGGTGTATTGGTATTCGCCATGATCGCTATTATGATGGCGGGCGAGAAAGTGATGCTGAGAGCGTTTGAGGTGATTGTCTATCCGCTGGCAGCTATCCTGGCGGGCTTGTCATTCTACCTGATCCCGAACTGGCAGATGCCGGATCTCTCCACTTTGCCAGAGTGGGGAAGCTTTTCTGTTACGCTGTGGCTTGCGGTACCGGTGACGGTTTTCGCCTTTAGCCATGCGGCTGCTATTTCCAGTTTTGCCAATGCCCAGCGTCGCCACTATGGTCGCGAGGCGGGTCAAAAGTCCGAACAGATCCTCAAGCGCACCTCGGTGATGCTGATCTCGTTCGTTTTGTTCTTTGTCTTTTCCTGTGTATTGAGCCTGAGCCCGACACAGCTGCTGGAAGCCAAGGCGCAAAATGTCTCGGTACTGTCTTATCTGGCCAACGTCCACAATAGCCCGTTCATTGTTGCCTTGGGACCACTGATCGCCTTTATTGCCATCTCTTCGTCGTTTCTTGGCCATTTCATGGGAGCACGGGAAAGCCTGAATGGCATGCTGCAGAAACAGTTCAGCCTGGCACCGGCAAAACTGGACAAGCTAGGGATCGTATTCATGTTCCTGGCAATCTGGTTTGCTGCGGTGATGAACCCGAGCATTCTTGGCATGATGGAAGCCTTGTCCGGCCCGGTGATTGCAATGATCCTGTTTATCATGCCGATGCTGGCTGTGTATAAGGTGGAGAGCCTGAAGTGTTATCGCGGCAGGTTCAGTACCTACTTTATTTTGCTGGTGGGGCTGCTGGCCGTCTCGGCGATTGTGTTTAGCCTGTTCTAGTCAGGACGGAACAGAATGACAAACAAAAAGGCTTGCCATTGTGGCAAGCCTTTTTTGTTTTATCACCGTTCTTGCTGTTACAGCTTGAAGCGGTTGATTTCCTGCTGCAGTTCGTGAGACAGGTGAGAAAGCTCAGCTGCCTGCTTGGCGGCTTCGTCGGCTTCTACTGCCAGCTCGTTGGATACGTCGCGGATCCCCTCGGTATTGCGGGTGATTTCGGACGTTACCGAAGACTGCTCTTCAGCGGCAGAGGCAATCTGAGTGGCCATATCGCTGATGTTGGTCACGGCGCTGTTAATTTGCGACAGGCTGGCAGAAGCGGCATTGGCATCATCAACACTGGTTTCAGCCAGACGGCGGCTGTCTTCCATGATACCGACTGCGCGACCTGTCGTCTGCTGCAGGGTTTCGATCATTTGCTGGATTTCCTGCGTCGAGGCGTGAGTACGCTGGCTCAGTACGCGTACCTCGTCGGCAACCACGGCAAATCCGCGGCCCTGTTCACCGGCACGTGCGGCCTCGATGGCAGCATTCAGTGCCAGCAGGTTCGTCTGCTCGGCAATACCCTGAATCGTTGACAAGATGGTGTTGATGCTCTGGGCGTGGGTGTTCAACTCGCCAATCACATCGGTTGCGGTGTCAACTTCACCGGCAAGGCCGGTGATCGACTGTTGGCTCTGGCCGACCTGTACCGAACCGTGCTCCGAGACTTCGACTGTTTCGCTCGAGGTGCGGGCAGTGTTATCTGCATTACCGGCAATTTCCTGGGTAGCGGCAGCCATTTCGTTGATAGCCGTTGCCACCATGTTGATTTCGTCTTGCTGGTGCTGAATACGGGTGCTGCGCTCTTCGGCCTGCGAAGCGGTAATGTGGGCTTGCTGGGTCAGCGAGCTGGACACTTCCTGCAGACGCGAGACCATACCGTGCATGTTGCCGACAAAGCGGTTGAAGTTGTGTGCCAGCTGGCCAACCTCATCGTCGCTGCGTGGGTCAAGACGTTGGGTCAGGTCGCCTTCGCCGGTTGCAATCTCGGCTAGAGCTTGGGATACGCGGCCCAAATCGCGGAACAGGAAGCCGACTAGCCAGGCAACGGCACTGACGACAATCAGGGTAATAATGATTGAGGTAATGATAAGCTGGCGCAGCAGGCTGGTGTGGCTGGCTTCTTCCGTTGTACGGTCCATCTCAAGACCAAGGATCCAGCTGGTGCCGGGTACATCGGCAAAGTGCAGTAGCTTTTCCTCGCCGTTAATCGTGACGACTTCAATGCGGTTTGACTGAATTGCCGACTCAATGCGGCCCATGTTCAGTTCATTGCTGTAGCTGTTGATCGGCTGAAGCAGCAGCGATTCATCAGGGTGGGCCAGGAAGGTATTGTCCTGTTTGTTCAGCAGCATTGCGTAGGCGTTCTGGCCGACATCCAGGTTGATCACATCCTTGATCAGCTGGTCGATCAATACGTCGGCCCCGACGACCCCCACCATAGTGCCGCTTTTCATTACCGGCTCGGCAATGGTGACCAGCAGCGCGTTGGTAATGGCATCTTGGTAGGCCGTCGTAATGATCTGGGTACCGGCATTTTGGGCATCACGATACCAAGGACGGGTACGCGGGTCGTAGTCGGCACGGTTACGCTCCGGATGTGAGCGATACATGCCACCTGCTGGTGTACCCAGGAAAATATCATCAAAGCCGCCGGCTTTTCGGGCCTGCTGCAAAAATGGAACAACATTGCTCTCGGTGCTGTAGTCATTGAACGCTTTGGCAATGTCGCTACGGATAGAGATCCAGTCTGAGATACCTTCGGTTGCGGTTGCAGAAAGGCTCTCGGCCCGCGAGTAGATGCCACTGCGGGTTTGCTCAAAAAGCCGATCGGCAGCTAGCCAGGTCAGGGCAGTTGCCATAACAACCACTGCAGACAAGCTGGCTCCTATTAGTTTTTGTTTTAATGATAATTTCATTCGTATTCAGTCTTAAAGGCAGAATATAGGGGGGATTGGTTGGAGGGAATTTTATAGATATTTTAATCAATATGCACGAAAAAGTGACGTGCATCATATGATGGGTAACTAGTTGAATATTGGTGTGTTTTTTATGACGCCTTTATGGTAGACGCGTCAAAAAAATACCGCCAGTGCTGGTGGCAATGACGGCATGTTTCGGGGCAGAAACTGGCTGTTTGCTAAACTCAGTACTTATTTGTTAAAGCTTAAAACGGGCAATCTCTTTGCGTAGGCTTGCCGAGAGTTCCGAAAGCTGAATCGCTTGTTCGCTGGCTTCATTTGCCTCATGGGCGAGCTGATCAGAGACCTCCCTGACAGCTTCGGTATTGCGGGTGATTTCTGATGTTACCAGCGACTGCTCTTCGGCTGCTGAGGCGATTTGGGTGGCCATATCGCTGATCTGGTTGACCGATTGAGTAATGTGGCCAAGGCTGTTGCTGGCCGATGCTGCATCGGTGACACTGGTTTCGGCCAGCAGTTTGCTGTCACCCATGATGGATACCGCTTCGCTGGTTGTCTGTTGCAGCGTCTCGATAGTTTGCTGGATTTCCTGAGTCGAGGAATGGGTGCGCTGGCTGAGGATCCGTACCTCGTCGGCGACAACGGCAAAGCCCCGGCCCTGCTCTCCGGCACGGGCTGCCTCTATTGCCGCATTCAGTGCCAGCAGGTTGGTCTGCTCGGCAATGTCCTGAATGGTGGAAAGAATGCTATTAATATTCTGGGCATGATGATCAAGTGCCTTGATCACCTCGGTAGCATTATCAACTTCATGGGCCAGGTTACTGATTGAGTGCTGGCTCTTGTCCACTTCTCCAGCACCAAGTTGGGCATGGGAGACCGTTTTTTCTGAGGTTTGGGCAGTGTTTTCGGCGTTGTTGGCAATTTCCTGGGTGGCTGTGGCCATTTCGGTAATGGCTGTCGCGACCATATTGATTTCATCCTGCTGTTGCTGGATTCGCCGGCTGCGTTGCTGGGCATGGTTGGCCGTATCATGGGCTTGTTCGGCCAGTGAACCTGACATATGACTCAGGCGGCTGATCATGCCGTGCATGTTATCCAGGAAGCGGTTGAAGTTATTGGCCAGCTGACCTATTTCATCGTTGCTGTGAGGCTGCAGACGTTGGGTTAAATCGCCTTCCCCATTGGCGATGTCGGCCAAAGCGACGGAAACCTTGCCTAAATCACGGAACAGGTAGTTGACGAGCATGGATACGGCCAGCAGGGCAATCAATGTGCCGATAATGCCTGTGGCAATCAGGCTTTTTAGCAACTGGTTATGGCTGGCTTCTTCTGTGGCTCGATCCATTTCAACAGCAAAAATCCAGTCGCTATTATCAATCCCGCCGAAGTAGATCAGTTTTTGCTGATTGTTCTGTTCAAAGATCTGAATGCTTTGCTCGGCCATGGCGTCGTGTATTTGGCTGACAGTCAGTTCAGGGGCAATATCGGCGAGCGGCTGTAGCGCAAGTTGGCTTTTGTAGTAAGCCAGAATATTGCCCTGGCGAGTGAGCAGCATGGCATTGGAGTTCTTTCCGACATCATAGCCGGTGATCGTTTTCTGTAAGTAATCCAAGGTGATGTCTGCACCAATCACACCGACCGTTTGACCATTGAGCATGATCGGGGCGGAGAAGGTCAGCATCGGCTTGCCATTTGCAGTGCCTTTGTAGGGCGCTGATGTACTGACCGATGATGTGTTCATGGCCTGTTGGTACCAGTTGCGGGTGCGAGCATCGAAGCTTTCTAACGCAGTCGTATGGTTGCCCGCGATGAACAGGTTTCCCTTTAGATCAGCAAAGAAGACGTCGTTGAACTGACCATTCTTTTGGGCTTGCTCCATGACAGTGGGAAGTTGCTCCAGGCTGGAGAGTTGGGCGGCAGAACTGATGATAATTTTATGTTCCTCCAGCCAGTAGCCGACCGCGTCGGTGGCGATATTGGTCAGGCTGGTGGCGCGGGCATAGATACCGCTCCGGCTTTGGGAGAAAAGTTCATTGGAGGCAAGCCATATTAGCCCTCCGGCGATAAGTATGATGGCGGAGAAAACACATCCGAGTAATTTATGTTTTAGTGTTAGATTCATTGAGGCTGTCTATTTATAGTACGGTAGACTGTATATGATATATTTATGGGGTGAAAACGCCATCCAAATTGTTGTGATTGCATACAAATTTTTTGCATATATAAAGGGCGAGTGATAGTAATGAGATTATGATTATATCTAGATGTTTAGACGTCTAGATGTTGACACATCCAGAGTGACACTCTAGTCTAGGGCAAATTCTAAAATAGATGTCCTGTAGTCATCATGTCGAACACAACACAATCACATAATTCTGTTAATACGCCGTCGGCACTGGCGCTGCTGCCGCTTGGGGTATTTCTTTCACTTTTTATTGGGGTCGGAAGCTACCTGACCATGCAGGGGGTAGATTTTGCGTTCTATCAGCTGCCTGCTCCGGTTGCGGCTCTGCCTGCTGTTATCGTGGCCTTGCTGCTGAGCAAAGAGAAACTCAACAAGGCCATTGAACAATTCCTGCGCGGTGTCGGTCATAGCGATATTATCGCGATGTGTATGATCTATTTGCTGGCCGGTGCGTTTGCCTCGGTCGCCAAAGCTACCGGTGGCGTTGACGCGACGGTTAACCTGGGTTTGTCGATGCTGCCTGCCAGCATGATCCTGCCTGGGATTTTTGTTATATCAGCATTCATCGCGACAGCGATGGGGACCTCGATGGGCACCATTGCGGCTGTTGCGCCAGTTGCTCTGGGCATTGCTCAGGCCGCCGGTATGGATGTGGCGTTAACGGCTGGTGTGGTACTGAGCGGTGCGATGTTCGGTGATAACCTGTCGATTATTTCGGATACTACGATTGCTTCAACCCGCTCGCAGGGCTGTCAGATGAAAGACAAGTTCCGTGAGAATATCCGTATTGCACTTCCGGCTGCCATCATTGCCGTTGTGCTATTCATGTTCAGCAGTACGGCAACAGAAGTACCGGCAGCAACCGAGGTTGAGTGGCTGAAGGTGCTGCCTTATATCACTATCCTGGTACTGGCCGTTTCGGGGATGAATGTCTTTGTCGTTTTGAGTATTGGTATTCTGCTGGCGGGTGGTGTCGGGTTGTTTGCTACGCCTGAGTATAGCCTGGCGTCTTATGGCAAGGATATTTATGCCGGTTTTGGCAACATGCAGGAAATTTTCTTGCTCTCGATGCTCATTGGCGGCATTAGTGAATTAATGCGCCAACAGGGTGGCTTGGCTTACCTGACCCAGTTGATTAGCCGTATTATCCGCGTATTTAGCAAAGCGCACACGCAAGGGCAGAACCTGCGGGCCAGTGAGTTGGGTATTGCCGGTTTGGTCAGCCTGACTAACTGTTGCACGGCCAACAACACTGTCGCCATTATTGTGTCTGGCGGTGTGGCCAAAGAGCTGGCTGTGGAAAATGGTGTGACACCGCGCCGCTCGGCTAGCTTGCTGGATATCTTCTCTTGCGTGATCCAGGGCGTGCTGCCATATGGCGCACAGGCGCTATTGCTCGGCTCGGTATTCGGCTTGTCGCCGTTAGAGGTAGTCAGCCATTCGTACTACTGTTTCTTCCTGGCGATTGCCGCTATCGTTGCCGTGTTTGTCAAACATCAATCTCGTCAATTAGCTAATGCCTGATTATCGGGCTATGTAAATGATAAAGCTATAAAAAAAGCCCAAAAGTGTATCAAATGCCTCGCAACTGCGAGGTATTTTTTGGCGCGTTATCAGGTGTTAGTGAAAATTTATTGCTTGTATGGTGATCTGGTCAACAGTTTTATGAAATCAACAGAAAACTGATCATCGTTTAATTTAAACTTGCGCTTATTGAAACAATATAAACAGCTACTTATACCTTCCCAAGGATGAGTGGTAGCGAGTGGTAATGCTAAGCGAAAGAGTAAAAAAGCCCTTTTGAACTTGTCGCGAAAGGACAGCTCCCGCACCGCTTGGCATCATAATAATATTATTGGTTAAGGGGATCCCCATGAAGCAACGCTTATTTGCCAAAACAGCATTAACAGCTGCGGTACTGGCTACATTGTCTGGCTGCGCAAGCCTGGCCGACAGTACGGCTCCGTCTTGGCAGGCTGACGAAACGTATAAACTGACCATTCTTCACACCAATGACCACCACGGTCGCTTCTGGCAGAACAAATACGGTGAATACGGCATGGCGGCGCGTAAGACACTGCTTGACCAGATCCGTACCGAAGTGGCGGCTCAGGGTGGTACAACGTTGCTTCTATCTGGTGGTGATATCAATACCGGTGTTCCTGAGTCTGATCTGCAGGACGCAGAGCCTGATTTCAAAGGCATGAACATGCTGGGTTATGATGCAATGGCATTGGGTAACCATGAATTTGACAACCCGCTGGAAGTACTGCGCAAGCAGGAAGAGTGGGCAGAGTTCCCGATGCTGTCGGCGAATATCTACGATAAAGAAACGGGCGAGCGTCTGTTCCAGCCGTATCAGATCTTCGAGCAGCAGGGCATCAAGATTGCCGTGATCGGCTTGACAACGGAAGATACTGCCAAGATTGGTAACCCTGAGTACATTGGCGGCGTTGATTTCCGCGACCCTAAAGCAGAAGCGAAAAAGCTGATTGCTGAGCTGGAAGAGACTGAAAACCCAGATGTTATCATCGCGGCGACTCACATGGGTCACTACGAAAATGGTAACCGCGGCGTGAATGCGCCGGGTGATGTTGCGCTGGCTCGTTACCTTGAAGAAGGCGATCTGGACATGATTGTAGGCGGCCACTCGCAAGAGCCTGTCTGCATGGAAGGTCCGAACATGTACAACAAGAACTTCAATCCGGGTGATGAGTGTCAGCCGGATCAGCAGAACGGCACCTGGATTGTTCAGGCGCACGAGTGGGGCAAATACGTTGGCCGTGCTGATTTCGAGTTCAAGAACGGCGAGCTACAGATGGTCAGCTATGATCTGATCCCTGTGAACCTGAAGAAGAAAGTGAAGCTGGCAGACGGCAGTAAGAAGCGCGTGTTCATTGAAGACGAGATTGCTCAGAACGAAGAAGTGAAAACATTCCTTCAGCCTTACCAGGAGCGCGGTCAGGCTCAGCTGAACATTAAGATTTCTGAGTCAAACGGCAAGCTGGAAGGTGATCGTAACGTCGTTCGCTTCAAGCAGACTAACCTGGGCCGCCTGATTGCCGCTTCTCACATGCAGCGTGCGAAAGCCGACTTTGCGGTAATGAACTCTGGCGGTGTACGTGATTCAATCCCAGCTGGCGATATCACTTATAAAGACGTTCTGACTGTACAGCCGTTTGGCAACATCGTGACCTATACGGATATGAGCGGTAAAGAAATCATGGACTACCTGAATGTAGTTGCGACTAAGCCTGTTGATTCAGGCGCCTACGCGCAGTTCTACGGCATTTCTATGACTGTTCAGAACGGTCAGGTAAGCAATGTGAAAATTGGTGGCAAGCCGCTAAGTCTGACTGATACCTACCGTTTCACTATTCCTAGCTTCAACGCGGCAGGTGGTGACGGCTATCCAAAAGTAACTGGTCACCCAGGCCACGTTAACACCGGCTTTGTGGATGCTGAAGTTCTGAAAGAGTACCTGCAGGCCAACAGCCCGATTGATGTGAACAAATACGCACCTAAGGGCGAGATGGTTTACAAGTAACCCCTCTTGCTAACATGTCTTAGAGATATGTTATGACGCTAAGCCCCGGTCGTGTACCGGGGCTTTTTTATTGTAGATAGGTTGGATATATTGATCCCCTATGTGTTAACCGTCCAGAGAAAACGATGACGCCAGCAATCAACCTCGCGAAAAAGCAAAAAATCAATTACACCGTTCACCAGTATGACCATGATCCGGCCAACACGAACTTTGGCCTGGAGGCGGCAGAGGTGCTCGGTCAGGATCCTAACCGGGTGTTCAAGACGCTGTTATTTTCGCTGAATGGTGATCCGAAGAAGCTGGCGGTCGCGATTGTACCGGTTGCCGGTATGCTGGATTTGAAAGCGGCAGCCAAGGCCGCAGGTGGCAAGAAGGCAGATATGGCCGATCCTCAAATAGCCGAGAAGACGACTGGTTATATTGTCGGAGGCATTAGTCCGCTGGGGCAAAAAAAGCGCCTGCCGACCTTTCTTGATAAATCGGCCGAGCAGTTCGACACTGTCTGTGTGAGCGCCGGGCGACGTGGCTTGGAGATTGAGCTGGCACCGGCTGATCTGCTGTCTCTGACCCGGGGTAGCTTTGCACCGATAGCCAAAACCACCAACGGCTAGTCTACTGTAGTCAGGCTTTGTTATGGATAAGCACACGAATCTCAATTTGCTTCGTACTCTTCAGGTTTTGCTCGATGAGTGCCATGTCAGCCGCACGGCTGAACGGCTCTATATTACTCAGTCGGCAGTGAGTCGCCAGCTCAACCAGTTGCGGGAGTTATTTAATGACCCCTTGCTGGTGAGAGACGGAAACCGCCTGCTGCCGACCCCCAAGGCCGAGCAGCTTAAGCAAAAGCTGGATGGGGTACTGGCCGATTGCCAGTCGTTGTTTGCCAGCGATGACTTTGATCCGGCGCAGTGGCAGGGAAAAGTCGTACTGTCGTCATCAGATTATGTGGCTCAATATATTTTACCTGACATTGTGGAGCAACTTGAGCTGCGGGCCCCAAAGCTTTGCCTTGCCTATCAGCTTTGGTCGCCGGAGCTGTTCGCCCGGTTGGCTGACCTGGATATTCAGTTGGTCTCTACGATGTTGCCCGAGATCCCGTCAGGGTTGTGCGGCCGATCTATCGGCGCGGACTACCCGGTATGTGTCATGCGCAGTGATCACCCGCTGGCAGCAAAAGCCTCATTGACTGTCGATGAGTTTGTGCAATATAACCACCTAAGGGTGTCTGGCGGGGGAGACAAGGACAGCTTTGTCGATCACAATCTTGCCGAGCAGGGGCTTACCCGGAATATTCAGTTTTCTGTTCCGTTTTTCGGTTCTGCTTTTCATACGATTTGCCGCACTGACATGCTGATGGTGATCCCCGAGCATATTGCCATAAACATGAAGCGCCTGTTCCCGATCACCTATGTGTCGCTGCCGATTCCCGCTCCCGAGCATAGATACTGGCTGTTGTGGCACCCGAGGTTTGATAGCGATCCTGCTCACAGCTGGTTAAGAGAGCAGGTGTTAGGTGTGATGCGCAGTTCGATGTACTCCATCAGTATGACTTAAAATCATAACTGTGATGATTTATTTTGATTTCAGGTAATAGCATTTGGCTGTTACCTTGAATGTCAGCTTAAGGAGTAAAAGATGACATTCAGTATTTGGCTTTCGTTATTAATGATTTGCATGCTTGGGGCGATGTCGCCGGGGCCGAGTTTGGCCGTGGTCGCAAAGCATAGCTTGGCCGGAGGACGGTTGCATGGTGTGGTGACGTCCTGGTCGCATGCCCTGGGGGTTGGCGTCTATGCCTTGCTGACCTTGCTGGGCCTGGCCGTGGTGCTCAAGCAGTCACCGATGTTATTTTCGGTGATTACCTATGCCGGTGCTGCATATCTTGCGTATTTGGGCGTGAACGCATTGCGTTCCAAAGGCGGCGTTGCCGCAAAACTGGCGGCAGGCAAACAGGTTGACCTCAAGACAGCTGCCCGTGACGGATTGATGATTTCACTGCTCAACCCTAAACTTGCCTTGTTCTTTCTGGCTTTGTTTAGCCAGTTTGTTGCAGTCGGCACCGAGGTAACCAGCCGGGCGGTGATTGTTGCCACACCACTGTTGGTAGATGGACTCTGGTATACCCTGATAGCGTTTGTACTCTCTAATCCCAAGGTGCTGGACAAGTTGCGTTCGAAGGCTCAGTTGATCGACCGGTTGTCAGGCGTGGTGCTGATTTTGCTGGCTGTGCGGGTCGTTGTAATGGCGTAATTGGATTTTGTCGTAGCAAGAGGAGCCAATGGCTCCTCTTTGCCCTTGGAGTGAATGGCCTACCGGCTAGTTCTGCCGCTTTTGGTGTCGTTCACGGTTTTCTAGCTTGCGTTCCGGGCTTTTCTTGAGCATGACGTACAAGGCTCCATTCCCGCCATGTTGTCGCAGGGCAGAGTGAAAGCACATAACATCGGAAATTTGCTCCAGCCAGGTAGCGACATAGCTTTTCATAAGAGCTGGGGGATTTGAGCGTTCACCTTTCCCATGGACGATGATCACTGTGCGGATATCCATGCGCTGGCATTGCTTGAGAAAGTGCAGGATTTCATCACGGGCTTGTTTGAGTGTCTTGCGATGTAAATCCAACCGGGCCTGGAGATCGTATTTACCCAGGCGAAGCTTGCGAAAGACCCCTTCCTGAACGCCATCACGTTTAAATTCAACCATATCATCTGGCTTGAGCATTTTGGCGTAATCGAGCGACAGATATTCGGGATCGCTGTCCGACAGGGTTTGAGCGGCAAGTCGGCGAGCGATATGCGCATCAGTAACCTGATGTTTATGAACAGTTTCTACTTGGTCTTGTTTGATTGGCGAGACATCGGCCATCATCTCACGAAAGAGATCGAGTTCATCGGAATCTGACATGGTGGTACGGAGTTTGACTATGGTTAAACTGATTATAACCATTTCACTCCGGCACAAAAAGAAATCCAGGGTCAAGACCGACACTTTGACCCTGGTGCAAGCAAATTAGTTTGCTAATTGGCTCTAGTGAGGAGAAGGTGCCGATAGTGCTTTGTAGACAAAGTAACCACCGAAAAATAACATTAATCCCAAGGCTCCGAAGATCACGATCATTGAAGACAGTCCAACGGCATTGCCAAATAGGAGATCTAGCCAAAAATCCATGTTAAGTCCTTTAAGTCGTGGGATAGTGGCTACACGATACCTAATGCAACAAAAATGTTATGATGATCTGGATCAATGGTAGGCGCATTGTTTAATAACTGTTCTAAAGATGAGTCTGAGATCACTTAACTGTTAGTTTTTCCTGGGTTTTGATGCTTAGATAAGCAAACGAATTGAGAACGGAAAAAAATCCGGCGTAATACTTGCGTAAATTTAACTTGCGAGTATTATAAGCGGCCTCAGCAATGATACTGCTGATGATTGTCGGTGAATAGCGCAGTCTGGTAGGGCATCCTGATTCTAGGAATAGCGGACCAGAGGCGACCCTCGGCGGGGTACACCAAAAGCCAATTTAGTCGGTGAATAGCGCAGTTTGGTAGCGCATCTGGTTTGGGACCAGAGGGTCGGGGGTTCGAATCCCTCTTCACCGACCACTCTTCAATCTGCTGGGTACAGCCGGGCAGAATCATCGGATACGATGTTAAATATATACATTCGGTGAATAGCGCACTTTGGCAGAGCATCCTGATTTTAGGAATAGCGGACCAGAGGGCGACCCTCGGCGGGGTACACCAAAAGCCAATTTAGTCGGTGAATAGCGCAGTTTGGTAGCGCATCTGGTTTGGGACCAGAGGGTCGGGGGTTCGAATCCCTCTTCACCGACCACTTTTCAATCTGTTGGGCATCGCCGGGCAGATACCATCGGATACGATGTTAAATATATACAGTCGGTGAATAGCGCACCTTGGTTGGGCATCCTGATTTTAGGAATAGCGGACCAGAGGGCGACCCTCGGCGGGGTACACCAAAAGCCAATTTAGTCGGTGAATAGCGCAGTTTGGTAGCGCATCTGGTTTGGGACCAGAGGGTCGGGGGTTCGAATCCCTCTTCACCGACCACTCTTCAATCTGCTGGGTACAACCGGGCAGAATCATCGGATACGATGTTAAATATATACATTCGGTGAATAGCGCACTTTGGCAGAGCATCCTGATTTTAGGAATAGCGGACCAGAGGGCGACCCTCGGCGGGGTACACCAAAAGCCAATTTAGTCGGTGAATAGCGCAGTTTGGTAGCGCATCTGGTTTGGGACCAGAGGGTCGGGGGTTCGAATCCCTCTTCACCGACCACTCTTCTAAAGCCTCGTCATTTGACGGGGCTTTTTTGCATCTGTTTATTGGTGGTGAATAGTGCAGTTTGGCAGCGCATCCCAAGCTCTTTGGAATAGCGGACCAGAGGGTTGGGGGTTCCCTAAGACCTTGATTGGGATCTTGAATTGGCTCTTCACCAACCACTCTTCTAAAGCCTCGTCATTTGACCGGGGCGCGTAGCCGGGCTTTTTTGTATCTGTTTATTGATGGTGAATAGCGCAGTTTGGCAGCGCATCCAAGCTCTTTGGAATAGCGGACCAGAGGGTCGGGGGTTCCCTAAGACCTTGATTGGGATCTTGAATTGGCTTTTCACCGACCACTCTTCTAAAGCCTCGTCATTTGACCGGGGCGCGTAGCCGGGCTTTTTTGCATCTATTTATTGATGGTGAATAGCGCAGTTTGGTAGCGCATCTCAAGCCCTTAATTTCCTCATTCACATTGGGACTTTTCACCTTCTGTCAGCCGCTTGAGGGTAAAGCCCTGCTTTTCCAGTAGCGTTGGTAAGCCTTGATCACCGAGCATGTGCATCGCACCGACAACGACAAGGTAGGTCCCCTTTTGGTAGCTTGCCTTGTTGGTCAGCTGATTTGCCCAGTCACGGTTGCGCTCGAAAATCAGTTTCTCTTCGGTTTCGTCTGAATATTGGCTCTCTTCCATCAAGGACAACTGGTGTTGGAGATCGCCAGCTTTCCACGCTGAGACAAGGCAATTGAGCTCCGTTTGCATTGCACTCCATTCACGGATAGTACTGAGCAGGAGGTCCTCGCCATAATCAGGCAAATTTTCCATAAGGGCTACTTGCTGGTTGACGCTCTCGAGTTCCAGAATAGGAAGCTGCTGTTGCTGTGCTCTTTGAAGAAGGACGACATCAACACCCTGGAGCGGACTCAGTCCTGCCTGCGATACCATGGCCATTTGCAGGTTCATGGCTGTCAACCAGGGCGGGCTATGAATCAGTGACAGGTAGGGGAGTTTTGCCTGCTTGGCGATATCAGACAGTATTTCTTTATCATTATTGTCGAGCAGACTACCTGATGTCGGAATATCCCGATTGATAGTGACATCACTGGATTCAAGAATGTTTGCCTCGACAACCAAGCCGTCAGCTTCGGGCCAGTAGTCGAGAAATGCCTGAGGTAACGGGTAGAAATCTTGTTCCCCGGCATGAATTGAGCCTAAAAGAACAAACTGACGCTGTGAATCCTTGGCCAGCCAGGCCAAGGGTTCAGCGATTGCACTGGTCGTTATAAAAGGCAGTAAGAGCAGCGCTTTGGATAAAATAGACTTAAACATGATCACCGTAGCGAAATGAGACAGATAACTGATTGGGTTATATCAGTTATCTGTAATTATGGCTAACAGCAGAGGTAGTGGATGCGGGGTTGGCCGATAAAATCCAGCCGTTAGCTCTTGGTGGCAGGGTGCAACCAGAACCACCAGACAATAAAAGCGATGGCAGCCAAGCCGATAAGGGCAATCATATTAGTTCTCCTGATTGTCGGGTTTGAATAGCCGTAGCCGGTTAGCATTGCTGACAACCGTGATAGAGGATAATGCCATCGCAGCTCCGGCAATAACCGGGCTGAGCAAGGCACCAGTCAACGGGAATAGTATGCCTGCGGCAACCGGGATCCCCAGGGTATTGTAGATAAATGCGCCGAACAGGTTCTGTTTCATGTTCTTTAAGGTTGCAGCAGATAGCTGAAGTGCATCGGCAACCCCATGCAGAGAGTGGCGGATCAGTGTCAACTGGGCACTTTCAATGGCCACGTCGCTACCACTGCCCATCGCAATACCGACTTCGGCCTGCGCCAACGCCGGGGCATCATTGATACCGTCACCGACCATAGCAACGCGTTTGCCTTGCTGTTGAAGATCGGCAATTTTTGCGGCTTTGCCGTCAGGCAATACACCGGCGATCACTGTATCTATACCTGCCTGGCGAGCAATTGCCCTGGCGGTGGTTTCGGTATCACCGGTCAACATAACCACATCGAGCTTCATGTTTTTCAGTCGGTTGATAGCCGCGACGGAATCCGCTCTTAGCGGATCGCTGACGCCCAATATTCCTGCCAGCTGATTGTTGATGGCCACATAGATAGGGGTTGCTCCCTGGCTGGCAATGGCTTCGGCATCCACAGCTGCCTGACCAATATCTAGGTTGTTTTTCGTCATCAACTTTTGGTTACCGAGTGCTAGCTGGTGTCCGTCGACAGTTCCTACAACGCCGAAGCCGGGCATTGCCTTGAATTCGGACTGGGCTGACAGAGGCAGCTCACGAGTTGCGGCTGCATTGACGATCGCCTTGGCAAGCGGGTGCTCGGAGCCTTGCTCCAGGCTGGCAGAGAGGGCAAGCAGGTGATTTTCGCTGGTGCCGTAGCTACGGCAGTCGATGACCTGAGGCTTGCCTTCTGTCAATGTACCTGTTTTATCGAGGACTACCGTATCGATACCGGCAGCAACCTGCATCGCTTCAGCATCACGGATTAGCACACCGTATTCTGCGGCTCTGCCAACCCCGACGGTGACCGACATTGGCGTTGCTAATCCTAACGCACACGGGCAGGCAATGATCAGCACCGTAGTTGCTGTGACCAGCATATAAATAGAGGATGGTGCCGGGCCAAAGTAATACCAAACCATGGCCGTTAAGATGGCGATGATCATCACTGCAGGGACAAAAATCGCCGAGATGGTATCTGCCAGGCGGGCAAGCGCGGGTTTACTGCTCTGGGCCTGACGCACTAGGCTGATAATTCGTGCCAGCATGGTGTCGTTGCCGATTTGTTCGGCACGAAATAGCAGGCTGCCGTCCTGGTTGATGGTACCGGCGTGAAGTTTGTCGCCTTGCTGTTTGTTGGCCGGAAGCGGTTCACCGGTCAGCATCGATTCGTCGAGGTAGCTCTGTCCGCTTTCGATGGTGCCGTCGACAGGAACCTTGGCACCGGGATACAGGCGAAGCAACATACCGGTTTGCACTTCAGCAAGAGGCACTTCCTGCTCACCTTCTTGGCTCACGACAATGGCTGTCTGAGGCTGAAGATCAATCAGTTGCTCGAGGGCTTTCGAGGTGCGGCTCCGGGCTCTGGCTTCGAGGGCATGGCCTAGGGTGATGAGGCCGAGGATCATCGCGGATGCCTCGAAATAGACATGCCGGGCTTGCATCGGGAAGATATCCGGAATGATGACGACCAGCATCGAGTAGAGCCAGGCTGAGCCTGTGCCGAGGGCGACGAGGGTATCCATGGTGGCCCGATGGTGCTTAAAAGCTTTCCAGCTATTGGTATAGAAATGCCGTCCGATGGTAAACAACAGTAAGAGTGTCAGCAGGCCGACGAGCCCCCAGCTGATCTGGCTGCTGGTGGACGTGATCATCATGCTGCCACCAAAGACTCCCCAGGCCATCATCGGGATCCCGGCACCGAGGGCAATAAACGCATTGCGCAGGTGGCGTCGGAAGGTTTGTTCGTTTTGCTGCTGTTGCCGCTGACGGCGGCTTTGTTCATCCTCGCTCTGCTCAGCACCGTAACCGGCATCGGTAATTGCTGTAATAACGTCTTCTACCTGAGCCTGCCCTGAAACAAGGGCCATTCTTTCAGCAAGGTTTACATTGGCACTGTCTACACCGGGAACGGCGAGAATCGCCTTTTCAACAGAAGCGACGCAACTGGCACAGGTCATGCCGGAAAGCAGCAATTGGGTGGTCTTGCCCTCATTGGCTGGAGCATGTTTGCTGTAGGCTATGGGGGCCATGTTTTCTATTGGTTTATCTGATGGTACAACTGGTTCTGGCGTCCGTTTATCATCAGCCTGTACCTGCTGTGCCGAGAAACCAAGTTCTTCAATAATGGCGATGAGCGTATCTGAATCGGCATAGGTAGTGATTTCTGCCCGTGTTTTGCTTACCTCATACGCAGTGATCTGCGGGTGTGCGTCCAGTGCCTTGTTTACTTTAGCCACACATTTTCCGCAGCTAAGTCCAGACAAGGTGAGTTCGACGACTTGCGCGTCAGGTACGCGGTAACCCGTTTGCTCGATGATAGCAATGGCCGCTTCTCTTGAGAGAGAGCCTGTGAGTTCGGCCTGTGTTTTAGTGACTGAGTAGCTGTCTATCAGGGGATTGTCAGAGAAAGCGGCTTCAAGTTTAGCCACGCATTTTCCGCATGAAAGGCCACTTAGCTGCAGGGTATGATGCTGGCGCTCAACAACCTGGTAGCCGAGGTTCTCGATCACAGCCGTTAAGGCCTGCTCGGTGATGGCTCCGGTAACTCTTGCCTCAGTTTTGCTGACGGTGAAATCTGCAATTTGCGGGTTGGCGGCAAACTCAGATTCGACTTTTTTTACGCATTTGCCACATGACAGCCCTGCTAAAGGCAGCGAGTGCGTGTAACCGGCTTCGTAGCCCAGTGCTGTGATCGCACTGATAAGAGGGAGAAGCTCGGTGTCACCGCGAACAATTGCTCGCCGGGTATCAACATCGGCAGATTCAATGCCGGGCAGGGCGGTTAAGGATGCCTTGATTTTTCCCGCACAGTTCATGCAACGAACCTTGCCTAGCGGGAGGGTAAATTCAGCCATGTGTCTTTCCTTAGCGATGATTCAGACAACAACCAACAGGCGGTCTATTTCGTCATTTCATTTAATGATGCCCTGAGAATAAACCTTCCATCAAGTGGAATGTCAAAGGCTATTTGACTTTGATGTGGCCCCTTGATTGAGCGACTGTACCAGAGCTTGATTTTGCCTGAGAAATGGCTGAATAATAGAATTATAACCTTCCAGAAACTGTAAGGATGAAATGTGAATATTAGTGATGTTGCCAAGCAAACCGGGCTGACCGCCAAAACGATTCGATTCTACGAAGACAAAGGGATCATTACGGCGCCGTCACGGGCCAGTAACGGTTATCGCAGTTATAGCCAGAATAACATCAATGAATTGCAGCTGATCCGCCGCTCAAGACTGGTCGGGTTTACCTTGGATGAGTGCCGTGAGTTACTGGATTTTTCACGGGATCCCCAGCGACGAAGTGCAGATGTGAAAGCCAAGGCCGAGCAAAAGCTTACTGAGATTGACGATAAAATCGCCGAGCTGATAGAGATGAAAACCACCCTTGAGGCGTTGACGAAGCAATGCCCTGGCAACGACAGCGCCCGCTGTCCGATCATTGAGGGATTGTGCCAGCACACAAAATAAACGGTAGCTTGGGGAGATATGACAAAGCCGCGATGATTATCGCGGCTTTGTGGTGTGAAGCGTTGTTTCTTTGCGATCAGTACAGTAGCGAATAAAGCTGGCGGCGGTACTGGCTGGCAACTGCATTGCCCTGACCCAGCGCCGATAGAATATCCATCATGCTCTTTTTCGCATTGCCGTCGGCAAAGTTCATGTCTTTACGCAGAATGTTAATCAGCAGCTCCAGAGCATCTTGTGAGCGGTCTACCTGGCTGTACTGGACAGCCAGCTCGTAGGCTATCTGGGTATTTTCCGGAGCGGCAGCAAGCTGCTCTTCAAGATGGCGGATTTCTGGTGAGTCACTGGCTTGTCTATGCAACTCGAGTTTGGCGATCAGGCTTTTATACTTGGCATCCTGATCCTGCATCGGAATAGTTTCCAGCAGGGCTTCTGCCTCGTCGTGTTGCGAGGTTTCAACCAGACACTCGGCAATAGCCAGAGAAATAATGCTGTTTTGACCGAAATGGGCTGACAGTTCACGCAGAACAGGCAGGGCCTGGTCGTATTGCTGGCTATCAACCAGCGCCAACGCCTGTTTTAGCTGTAGCTCTTCCTGGCTTGGCAGGTGCTTGCTCAGCATGGTGCGCAGGCTTTCTTCAGTCTGTGGTCCGGCGGCACCGTCAGCCGGCTGACCATTTTTGAACAATGCAACGGTTGGCAAACCGCGAACACCAAATTGAGCTGCAACCATCTGCTGGCTTTCGCAGTCTAACGTCGCAAGGACAAGCTGTCCCTGATATTGCGCTGCGATTTTTTCTAAGATGTTGTTAACTTCTGCGGTTTCAGGCATCGATGGCGCCCAGAAACTGATCACAACCGGCGTCTGCATAGATTGCTCGATAACCTGCTGCAGATTCTGCTCGTTAAGTTCGATCGCTAGTTTTTCATACATGTTGCTGCTCTTTATTTTAGTGGCCTCTGTAGTTATTTATGGGGTTAATGGCTGAAAAATCAAGAGGTATTATGTTTATCGCGACAGGCAGGCAATAAAAAAGGAGAGCCGCGCTCTCCTTTTTAGGGTTGTAATGTCAACAATAGGGCAAGTGTCACACAGACACAGAGAATATTAATTTGACGCAAAGTCATGACGGAACCTGGTTATCTATTCTGGTATTTCAAGGCGATGAGTAGGCTCTGCAAGGGCCTCTTTCAACTTACCTGACTAAGATAACGATTTAATATGACACAAATATTACGTTAGTTGTCTTTTCTGGCCAATTTCTTCAATTTAGGGCGCTAAGCAATGTTTTTGCTATTTGAGGAGGCTGAATCGTGGCTTTTTTGATCTGTGATAGGTGTGTTTTATTTCATATTTCAAAGCAGGAAAGGATCAAATACCGACATATCGAAGCCGTTTTATCGACGTTGCCGGTATATAGACGGGTTTTTCTTTAATTACTTTTGCTTAGCAGCTGATCCAGCCAGGAGACAGGCAGGACCCGGCGCAGGAAGCCAAAAATATGGGTTGGCTGGGTGACATAGTAACGAGGCTTGGGGCGTTTGCTGTCAATGATTGCCTGCAGGGGACTCAGAACTGCGTCTGGTGCCAAGGTGAACTTGCTTGATGGCGACGATTTGCCCAGCCTGTCGAGGGTTTGCTGGTAACTGACATGGTGGCGGGAGGCTGCCATATCAATGTGTTGTTCGAACTTGAGTTTGGCATTTTCCCTGAAATGACTTTCGATAGGACCTGGCTCGATCAGGCTGACATGAAGTGGCGTATCCTGTAATTCGAGGCGCAGGGTGTCGGTATAACCCTCGAGGGCAAACTTGCTCGCATTGTAGGCTCCGCGATACTTCATCGCTACCAATCCAAGCACCGAACTGTTCTGGACAATCTTTCCGCTGCCCTGTTTGAGCATGATCGGAATCACGGCTCGTGTGAGCTCGTGCCAGCCGAACAAGTTGGTTTCGAACTGTTGTCGCAAGGCCTGTGTCGGTAGGTCTTCGAGGGCTCCGGGCTGGCCATAGGCGGCATTGTTGAATAACACATCGATACGTCCTCCGGTTAATGCCAGGCAAGCCTCAATACCCTGTTTGATCGAATCCGTATCGTCGAGGTCAAGCTGGATACAGTTCAATCCCTGTTGCCGAAGGGCTGTAATATCATCTGGGTTCCGACAACTGGCAACAACGGTATAGCCGTCCTTGTGGAGCTGTTCAGCACAGAATCGGCCTATGCCGCTGCTGCAACCGGTGATTAGGATGGTCTCTTTCATTCTTGTTCCTTTAGCGCGTGTCCCGAAATCTATGGTATTGAGAATAAAGGTTCATACCCTCGATGCCTAGCCTAGAAACCAAGGATTTCTCGCTGAAAAAGTATCTTGAGGTTATTGGGGGGGGGATAAAAAAGGACAGCCAGGGGCTGCTACCTGGCTGTTCATTTTGGATTTGAGCGCGTGATCATTGTCCACCCCTTAGCTGCCGGGTGCTGAATGTCTTAGTTCGCGACTGATGAGCCGTTGATATCAACGATATTGCAGTTCTTTCCGCCCAGCTTGACACAGGTCTCGATGGCAAGCTTCTGCGCTTCCTGAATATCTCGGGCTCCCCAGGCCGCACCGGCGATTTTATTGGTGCCAATGGCGTAGGCTTTGTTGTCTGATTGCAAACGGTAGTCTTTATACAGTCCGTAGGTACCCGGATCGGCACTTTGACAACCACTGATGCCAAAAGCAACTGCGATGGCTGCAAAAATTAAGCTATTTCCCTTCAACATATCCACTCACTTACTTTCTTGTTTGTAAACAGTAAGAAGCTTAGTCAATAAAAATGTACAGCAATAAAATTTCAAACTTTTTAATGAAGATACGGAGTAAGCTCAGATGCCACAAACTGGGCTATCCATGGCTGGGCATCCGGCTTGGGATGCAGGCCGTCTTCCATCATCCAATCTTGCTTGAGAATGATTTTTTCGAGGAAAAAAGGCAGTAGCGGCGCATTGTATTGTTTGCTCAACTGGGGGTATATCTTGCTGAAGATCTCGCTGTAGCGCTTGCCGTAGTTGGGCGGCACATGGATTTGCATCAGCAGGGCGGTTGCACCTTCGTCATGGATCCGGGTGATCATTTGGCCGAGGTTATTGCGTATAGTAGAGGGAGAGAAACCGCGCAGGCCATCATTCGCGCCCAGCTCGATAATGACGTAATCTGGATTATGTTGTTGTAATAAATTGGGTAACCGCGCCAGGCCGTTGCCCGTGGTATCACCAGAAATGCTGGCATTTACAACGTTTATTGAGTGTCCCTGCTGCGCCAGAACCGGCTCCATCAGAACCGGCCAGCTCTGTTCAGCACGCATTTGGTACCCGGCACTCAGACTATCGCCGACAACCAGCAAAGTGTTGCTGTAGGCGTTTAGCGAGAAAACAACGAACAATAAAACTGAAAGGAATCGCATCATGTCAACTTCCGTGATTAAGGCTGTATCTGTATCCAAACAGGTGACGACGGCATCATCGTCGCTCACCATTTTGCAGGATGTTTCCCTTGAGGTCGAGCAAGGAGAGGCAATTGCGTTAGTTGGCGTCTCCGGTGCAGGTAAATCTACGTTGATGACGCTGCTGGCGGGACTGGATGTACCAACCGATGGTGAGATCGAACTTCTCGGCAGGCCTCTGTCCCGACTTGATGACGAGGCCAGGGCGGCATTGCGTAGTGATTCGATAGGCTTTGTTTTTCAGAGTTTTTTGCTTATTCCGTCGCTCAGCGCACTGGAAAACGTGATGCTACCGGCAATCATCAAGGGGCAGGACGGGGATGAGCTTCGCGCAGCGGAGCTACTGTCCCAGGTTGGGCTTGAAGGGCGCGAGAGCCACCTGCCGTCACAGCTCTCTGGCGGTGAGCAGCAGCGGGTTGCATTGGCAAGGGCGTTTATGACTCGTCCTCAGGTGTTGTTTGCCGATGAACCGACTGGCAACCTCGATCAGCATACTGCCGCGACGGTGATTGACCTGCTATTTGCCCTCAATCGTGATCACGGCACCACCCTGGTACTGGTGACCCATGACCCGCAGCTGGCACAACGCTGTGATCGTATATTACGTATCCAGGGCGGAAGTGTGGAGGCAGCATGAGTGAATTGAGTGAGGCGAACCAGGTGGCGAGACCACGTAAGCAACCTTTGTTGCTGAAATGGAGCTGGCGCGAGCTGTGGCATGGACAACTATGGCCGGTTGCGGTGGCATTAACCTTGATTATTGCCTGTGTCTTTGCGTTGTCGGCGCTGGTGGTGCGGGTTGAGAAAATTATGGTTGATCAGGGGCGAACTATGATTGCTGCCGATCTGGTCTTTCGCTCGGCCAATCCGCTGGAGCCACCGCTGCTTGAGCAGGCAAAGGCATTGGGGCTGACGATGTCACAACAAACTCGCTTTGGCACCATGGCCTTTAGTGAGCAGGAAATGCAGCTGGTCAGCGTGAAGTCCGTCGGCAGTGACTTTCCGCTCCGCGGCGAGCTGGTGCTGAAAGGCGCAGGTGTTCGTCACCGGGTGCAGCCGGGGGAGCTGTGGCTGGCAGAGCGGTTGTTCTCCTTGCTGGCGGTTAAGCGCGGCGATCTGATCACCATCGGGGATGCCGAGCTTACGGTAGCCGGAAAGATCACCCAGGAACCGGAGCTTTCATTCAATCCGTTCAGCCAGATGCCGGCGGTGTTAATTCATAACAGCGATCTGGCTAAAACCGGGGCAGTACAGCCGGGAAGCCGGGTACAGTTTCGCGCCTATTTCAACGGTCCGGACGATAAGCTTAGGCAGCTGCAGCAGGCTGTTGAGCTCCAGCCCGGTCAGCGCTGGATCAGCGAGACCACGCAGGGACGAACCGGAGATATGATCGAGCGAGCCAGGCAGTATCTGTCCCTGACACTGATCCTGGTGATTTTGATGGCGACAGCGACCCTGGTGCTGACTTGCTGGCACTACACCTCAACCCGCATTGAGGCGGTTGCGATGATGAAAAGCCTCGGGGCGAGCAAGCGATGGTTGTGGCAGTGGCTGGCACGGCAGTTAAGCCTGCTGTTCGCAATTGCCGCCGTTGCCGGGCTTTCCATCGGCTGGCTGCTCGAGTTTTTGTTGCGGCTTCCGCTGTCGGATGTGCTGCCCGATCCGCTGCCGGAGAGTGGTTTTACTCCGGTGTTTGTCAGCCTGACCGTTGCGTTGCTGGTCGCGATTCCCGGTCTGGGGATCTCTTTGTTGCGGCTGGTAGATGCGCCGGCTATTTCGGTGATCCAGCAGCAGGTCGACTGGCCGGTTAAACGTCAGGGCAATGCCCTGGTGTTGTTGCCTGTGGTTGCGGCCCTGATATGGTTCGGCAGCAACAAGTTTATGTGGCTGACACTGGCCGGACTGGCGGCCTTGCTGGGGATCCTGGCACTGCTGGGATTATTGGTGGTTGCTCTGCTTCGGCGTGGGAAATGGGGCGCGGCGATCAAACTGGCGCTGAGCCGGATAAGCCGGAGCCCGTTGGCAACCGGGGCGCAATTGGCCGCTTTGACCAGCTCGCTGATGTTACTGGCGGTGATTTGGCTGCTGAGAACCGACTTGCTGGCTGACTGGCAACAAACCCTGCCAGCTGATGCCCCCAACGTCTTCGCGTTGAATATTAGCCCTGAGCAGCAACAGGCATACCTTGATGAACTCGACCGCAATCAGGTCGTGCGCTCTGAGGGCTACCCGGTGATCCGCGGTCGTCTGATTGAGATTAACCAGCAAGACTTGCTGGCTGGGACGAGTCAGGGTGAGGAGCGGGATGAATCGCTCCGGCGAGAGCTTAACTTTACCTGGCGTGACACCTTACCGGTACATAATACATTGCTTGAAGGGGAATGGAGCGATAGCCGTGGAGTGTCCGTGGAATCAGGGATTGCGGGGCGGCTCGGGATCCGTTTGGGGGATGAACTGACCTTCAATGTCAGTAGCCAGCCGTTTAGCGCCATGGTGACCAGTATTCGCCTGGTTGAGTGGCGTAATATGCGGCCGAACTTCTATTTTATCTTCACCCCGGATGTCATGGCAGAGCTGCCGGCTACCTGGTTGGTCAGCTACAGGATCGACGCTGATCAGAACGCGTTGATCAACCAGCTGGGACGAGACTATCCGACAGTGACCCTGCTTGATCTGAGAACCATGGCTACCCGAATCCAAGCTATCTTGCAGCAGGTCTCTCTGTCGCTTTCCGTGTTGGCGGTACTCGGGGTCAGTAGCGGTTTGTTGTTGGTGCTAACCTTGCTAAGGCTCAGCCTGTCGCAACGTGAGCAGGAAATTAAGCTTTACCGCACTCTGGGGGCAAGCCGGAAACGGATCTCGGCGACAGTGTGGGGCGAGTATGGTCTCATGGCATTGATTGCCGGGGTAATGGCCGCTGCCGGGGCTGAATCCGTGGTTGCGGCCTTGCTGAAGTGGGGATTTGAGCTGCCGGTTATTGGACACCCGTGGTTATGGGTGATGCTGCCTCTGTTATCGTTAGGGCTGGTGGTGATCATTATCCGCTCGATGATCAAGCGCCTGCTAATGCCGCTGAAAGGTTAGGTCAACACGCACTAAAACAAGAGCCTGGGTTGATAACCTAGGCTTATCATTTTCATCGACTGATGTGTTAACTCAGTGTCTCTTCTAATGCGTGCTCGAGCTTGGGAAAGCTAAAATGGAACCCTTGCTCTTGCAGGCGGCCCGGTAACGCCCGCTGACTGTCGAGTAGCAGCGTCGAGGATTCGCCCAGTCCCATTTTAAGCAACCATGCCGGCGTCTTGAGAATGTGGGGGCGATGTAATACACGCGCCAGAGTCTGGCTAAACTCTTTATTGGTGACCGGGTTGGGGGCGGTAAAATTGTAGGCCCCGCTGGCTTCGGGATGCTTGAGCAGAAACAAGATCCCCTTGACCATATCTTGCATATGGAT
This sequence comes from Photobacterium proteolyticum, assembly GCF_001939735.1. Taxonomy (GTDB): domain Bacteria; phylum Pseudomonadota; class Gammaproteobacteria; order Enterobacterales; family Vibrionaceae; genus Photobacterium; species Photobacterium proteolyticum. The sequence continues at coordinate 55,905 of NZ_MJIL01000056.1, read as the reverse complement.
CCAGGGAAAATACTGCTCGCCGGAGCCGATAGGTCCGCCTAACCCTAGCTGATAGGCGGGCAGCATTCGCGCCAGTGCGCCACCTTGCTTGGCCAGGACTATCCCTGTTCGGAGCAGACAGACACGGGTCTTTTCCGACTGGGCGGCAAGTGCCTCTTCTTCCCACTTCCGGCAAACCAAGTGGGCAAAATCGGCGTTGTTTACCTCCAGGCTTTCATCAAAACTTGCTGATTTTTGATCGCCGTAGATCCCGACGGCCGATCCGCTGATAAATGTGTGGGGCGGGTTAGTGCTGGCCTTGATTTTTTCGACCAGCTTGCGGGTGATATCCCAGCGGCTCTGGCAGATCACCTCTTTTTGCCTGTCACTCCAGCGTTTGTTGACAATTGGCTCGCCCGCCAAGTTGATGACAACATCAATATCATTAAAGTCTGGCAACTCGTCCAGACAGGTAATGACCTTGATATGGTGTCCGAGTTGCTGGTAGGCACGGTTGGGATTTCGACTGAGTACCACTAAATGTTCATGGTTAAAGTGCGGAAGGAGTGCTTTTCCGATAAATCCAGTACCACCAGTAACTAATATCTTCATTCCATCCATTGTCCTATTACCGAAAAATCAGAGCAAAACACGACCTAGCTGAAAGAATTCAACTCACTACAAGTATAAACGATTTAGGGAATAGTACTTCAATCAACGGCTTGAGAGCGGCTGACAGAGTGGTGGAAAAGAGAAAAGTCCCACTGTCCGGAGCTTGCTGCGCCTATGGTAAATGCAAGGTTTTTTACAATGAATATTCAATAATGTGCCTAGCTTCTCGACTTACGGAATAAAGTTTGTTTCCAAATGTAAATGACCAGTAATGTATTAGTAACAGGAAAGTGGTACAGGAGGCAGCATGGCATCGATTCTGGCAATGTTTAAGGCACTGCTGTCCAGCCTGCGTGATTTGCTGCCGATCATTGTGGTGATTGGCTTTTTTCAGCTGGTGGTACTCCAGCAGCCCTTGCCGGACTGGGGGGCGATTTTGCTTGGTCTGGTGCTGGTCGTCATAGGTCTGACTTTGTTCATCTTCGGATTGGAAATGGGGCTGTTTCCTATCGGGGAGTCGATGGCCAGGTCGTTTGCCAGTAAAGGCAGTGTCGTCTGGTTGCTGATTTTTGCATTTTGTCTTGGCTTCGGCACAACTGTTGCCGAGCCGGCGCTGACAGCGGTTGCCGCCGAGGCCGCTGAAGTGGCTGCCGAAGGGGGCCTGATAGCGCAAGATGAAGAAATGATGGATGACTATGCCAACGGCCTGCGGCTTACGGTGGCACTGTCTGTCGGGATTGCCATTATGCTGGGGGTGATCCGTATTCTCAAAGGCTGGCCTATCCATTGGATGATAATCAGTGGCTATGTACTGGTAATGGTGATGACCTGGTTCGCCCCTCAGAGTATTGTCGGTATTGCCTATGATTCCGGCGGGGTGACAACATCGACCATTACTGTCCCTCTGGTCACGGCTCTGGGGGTCGGACTCGCTTCGTCAATCAAAGGTCGAAACCCGATGGTCGACGGTTTTGGGCTGATTGCCTTTGCCTCCCTGACCCCGATGATTTTTGTTATGGGTTACGGCATGCTGGTGCATTAAGTGAAGGTTGCATGATCGAGCTATCGTCCGTTTTATCTCATTTTTTCGATACACTGAGCTCAACAGTGCGTGATGTGCTGCCGATTGTGATCATCATTTTTGGTTTTCAGCTGGCGGTACTCAGACGCCCGGTCGCCAACTGGAGCCGGGTCGTATTGGGCTTTGTCTATGTGGTGCTCGGGCTGTCATTTTTTTTAATGGGGCTGGAACTGGCGCTATTCCCACTCGGGGAGTCGATGGCTGCCCAGCTGACAGCCCTGGATTTTCTGTTTGATAGCGGTGAGGCCATACCAGAGCAGGTTCCCTGGGAGGAATACTACTGGGTGTACTTGTTTTCTGCCGCTATCGGATTCAGTACTACTGTGGCTGAACCGTCTCTGATTGCGGTTGCGATTAAGGCTAATCAGGTATCGGGTGGTACGATTAAGGTTAACGGGCTGCGGATTTCAGTTGCGCTGGGGGTAGCGTTCGGTATTGCTCTGGGTAGCTACCGAATTGTTGTCGGGGATCCGCTGCATTACTACATTTTGGTAGGTTATGTCGTGGTGGTTGTCCAAACCTATTTTGCCCCCAAGATGATAGTACCGCTTGCTTATGATTCGGGTGGGGTAACTACGTCAACGGTGACAGTGCCGATAGTGGCGGCGCTGGGGCTCGGGTTGGCATCTACGGTTCCGGGGCGTAACCCGATGCTCGATGGGTTTGGATTGATAGCATTTGCCAGTTTATTTCCGATGATCACGGTAATGGGCTATGCCCAGTTGTCGGTGTGGAAAGGCCGTAAGGAGTTAGACTAATGCGATTTAAGTTATTAGTGGCTTTTGTTGAAGATACAAAAACGGATGCCGTTCTGGATGCGGCTCGCGAGGCCGGTGCCACCGGGGCAACCGTTATCAACAATGCTCGCGGAGAAGGGCTGCACAAGAAGAAAACCTTTTTGGGGCTGAGCCTGGAAGTACAGCGTGATGTGCTGTTGCTGGTTGTGGAGGAGCATCTGGCTCGCTCGATCCTTGAGACTATAGAGCAAGTCGGCGAGTTTGACTCCGGTCCCGGACAGGGGATAGCCGTACAGCTTGATATCGAGGATGCAATAGGCGTGGCTCACCAGGTAGAGACGTTGACCAAGGTTGTGGAGGACAAGCTATGAGCGCTGAAAAAGTGGTCAAAGTAAGAGATGTGATGATGAATACCTATGCGATTGTCGAGGGGCTGACCACGGTCGCCGAGGCGGTAGAAATTGCCAAGCAGCGTCAGGTCAAGGCGCTGATTGTCAATAAACGTCATGACGATGACGAGTACGGCATTGTGCTGATGAATGACATCGCCAAGAAAGTGCTGGCCATCAACCGCTCGCCGCAGCGAACCAATGTCTACGAAATCATGACCAAGCCAGCACTGTCAGTGAGTGCGACCATGGACGTTCGTTATTGTGCCCGCCTGTTTGAGCGCTTCGGTATCAGCCGGGCACCGGTGATTGAGAACGGGCAGGTACTCGGTATGGTGAGCTATAACAATATCGTGCTTAACGGTATGTTGCGGGATGATTAACGGCTCTAGAAATGGGGGCTGCCGGTGGCCAAGTGTTATTAGTAATGTTGAATAGTTCGGTGTAGTATCTCGGCATTCTGTTCTAGTAAGTTTTGGTAAGTGATTTCCTGATGAAACTGTTTTTTGCCTCTGATATTCATGGCTGCGCCGAGAGCACCAAAACCATGCTGGCAGCGTTTGAGCAAAGCGGTGCCGACCATCTGATCCTGCTGGGTGACGTGCTTAACCACGGACCGAGAAATGCCCTGCCTGCAGGCTATGCGCCGATTGAGGTTGCCGAGCTGCTGAATCCGTATGCCGACCGAATTACAGCTGTGCGGGGTAACTGTGACAGTGAGGTCGATCAGATGCTGCTCGAGTTTCCGATGATGGCCGATTATAACCTGGTGCTACTTGCCGAAGGTCGTCGCCTGTTTCTGACTCATGGCCATTTGTACAATGGCGACAAGCATCCACGCCTGCGTGCCGGTGATGTGATTGTCTCCGGCCATACCCATCTGCCGGTAGCCGAGCAGAAAGAAGAGCTGTATTTGTTTAATCCGGGCTCTGTTACTATTCCGCGTGGTGAGTATCAGGCGAGTTACGGCCTGCTGGAAGACAATACGCTGAAAGTTGTGAGCTTTGATGGGGCGACGATCTGTTCGGTTGGGCTGAGCTAGTTCCTGATTGTCGATGCATAGATACTTGGCAGAGCGCACAACTTGTGCGCTCTTTAATTCCTACTGGTATTTCTTGCAACAACCGCTAACCTTTTGTTGTTCTGACAAAATACTGACACTTTCCCTCTAGTACTCCAGTTTCCCGCCTGCCACACTAAATACAGATAAATATCGGAATGAAAATAAGGTGTTAAGGATGAATAAACAGGTATTGGGCATTGTGCTCGGCGGGGTACTGGTTGCCCTTGGGTTAGGAAGCTGTGGCTATTTTATCGGTCAGACAATGTATAACGCCAAAGTGGCGATGAACATTGCCGAGGTGAAGGGACTGGCAGAGCAGCGGGTTGAATCTGATATCGCCAATTGGCAGCTGCGCTTTTCTATTAGTTCCAAAAATAAACAAGATATTCCGGCACTCTATCAGCAGGCTGAAGCCCAGCAGCAGGAAATCATGGCGATTCTCAAGGCCAATGGCTTTACCGGTGATGAGATTGAAATCGGGTTGATTGAATACAAGTATTATGAATACCGCAACGATAGCCAGACGGTCGTCGATCAAGATCATGAGCTTGAAGGAATGATAAGCCTGGAAACAACGAAAGTTCGTGATGTTGCTACCGTACGAGGTGAAGTGAACAAGCTGGTTGCCAAGGGCTACAACATTACCAACTATGCACCGACCTACCGTTTTACCCAGCTAAATGACATCAAGCCTGAGATGCTCAAAGCCGCCACGACCAATGCGCGTATTGCCGCCAATGAGTTTGCTGCCAACGCGGGTGTCGCCGTGGGGGGGATCCGCTCGGCCCGGCAGGGGAACTTCTCGATCACGGATGCTGGTGAGGAGTATGGCGATCGGCACAAGATAGAAAAAGATGTGCGTGTCGTGACCCGTATCGAGTTTTATCTGACCGAGTAACGCAGGAGCGTTGCTAAAAGCCGGTAAGCAGCTTGAAGCCGATGAGAAAGGTCAGTATCTCGAAGCTGCGCTTAATCAGGCTATTGCTTTTCTGGGAGGCCAGGTGGGCACCGAGGTAGCCGCCAAGAAATGAGCCGAGAAGCAGTACCGGTATCCAGGGCCAGAAGATATTGGCACCGGCCACATACATGGTGGTAGCGCCGATGCCGTTCCAGAACAGGCCGACACTGACCAGGGTGAGGGCAACAGCCTGCTTGTAGTCGAAACCGAACCAGCGGATCAAAAACAAGGTCACGAACAATCCTGTCCCGGCAGTGAGCGAGCCGTTTAATATTCCTATCAGGGCCAGCCCGAGACCGCCAATTACCATCCCCTGCCAGTGGCGGTTGCGAGGCTGGTCGTACTGACCTAGTTCTTTTTTGGTGAGCGAGTATATGCCTAGCCCCAAAATCAATAGTCCCAGCATCGCTTCGGCGGCTCTGCCCGGCACGAACAAGATCACATTGGCACCCAGTATCACGCCCAGCATGCCGGCCACAATCACATAGACGGTCAGCGGCCAGTTGAGGCTGCCGGCTCTTATATGCTTGATAGCAGCCCCCAGTCCGAGGGCGACACTGGCGACTTTATGGGTGGCCAGCGCAACGGCAAAGGGCAGGCCGAGAAAGATAAGTAACGGAAACTGGATCAGACCCGCGCCGCCTCCGGACAAAGAGGCCAGGGTGTTGGACAGCAGTGAGCCAATAAACAGCCCGATAGTATTCAATAAATCCATGATGTGTAGGTGATTCCCTTTCCCTGCAAGAGCCTGCATCTTATCAACTTCACAGAGGCTCTGCATCAGGCATAACCGTACGCTCTTCTGCGTCGAATGTGAGGGCGAGTTTGATCGAATTAAACGATTGGATTACTGAAATGTTGAGTGATGTTTACTAAATATGTTGATTCGGAATATTCGAGGTATAATCTCGTTTTTATCGAGTTTTTGTTGCTAATGAGTCTTGTATTTCACCTAGATTAGGTTCACTATCCGGCATCGTTTTTTATGTGTTTCAGTAGGTACAGGTACAAGATTATGAGTCAGGGGCAGTTTGATTCTCTTTTACCGCCGCAGATGGCCGAGAAGGCCGCTGAGGTAGGGGTAGGCAAAGCAACAAAAGATCCGGTGAAATCGCTTTTGCTGGCCATTACTGCTGGGATGCATATCGGCATTGCATTCGTTTTCTATACTACGGTGACTACTGGTTCGGGTGACATGGCGTGGGGGATGGCACGTTTTGTCGGCGGGCTGGCATTTAGCCTTGGATTGATCCTGGTGGTGATTACCGGTGGTGAGCTGTTTACCAGTTCGGTGCTTACTTTGGTCGCCCGTGCCAGCGGTAAAATCAGCTGGAAAAGCCTGTGCCTGAACTGGGGCGTTGTCTATATCGGCAACCTAATCGGTGCCTTGCTGCTGGTGGGGATTATGCTGGTCAGCAAGCAGTATCTGTCAGCAGATGGCGCTTTGGGGATCAATACTATGCAAATTGCCCAGCACAAGCTGCATCATGGTTTCTTCCAGGCTGTTGCGCTGGGGATCATGTGTAACGTCTTGGTGTGTGTCGCGGTATGGATGACATTTAGCGGTCGTACCCTGACGGATAAAATCATCGTGATGGTATTGCCTGTTGCAATGTTTGTCTCGGCGGGTTTCGAGCACTGTATTGCAAACATGTTCCAGGTGCCGATGGCAATCGCTATCAAAAATCTGGCTTCCCCGGAGTTTTGGCAGATGAGCGGAATGAATCCGGCAGATTTTGTCGATCTGACCATGAGCAACTTTATCGTCAATAACCTTATTCCGGTGACTATCGGCAATATTATCGGCGGTGGTGTATTCGTCGGGATGGGATACTGGATTATCTACCTGCGCGGTAAGTAACTAAGAGTTCGGAGACTATTAACTAGTCTTATTAGGTTTAATTTAATTGGCCGTTGCGGTTGTCGCAGCGGCTTTTTATTCTTTACTATCATCATCTTTCCGAGAGCTTTTTTTGTTTTTGAAAGCATCCCAAAAAGCTGAAAGAATGAAAGAAAAAAGTAAACCATAAAACATAATATCTTTCATTGTTTCATCTGCTTCTTCCCAAGTATATACAATACAAGAAAGAAGGATAATGAGCATTAAAATTGCTTTGATCCTATTTTTCATATTCAATAAAACCTAGATGTATTAATTTGAGTTCTATTTTTTAACTCATTCCTAGATTTATTCAGTTCCTTGTTATTCCAGATAACGAATCCCCATATCACTAATGTAGCGAGTTGCTTATAACCGACAGCTCGTGCTTTAACTACTTTTTGAACTAGCTCCCAGATGCTCATTCCGCTAGCACCTACCCCAATAAGCCCAGCAAGGTACTGAATTTGTTCGTGTGATGCAATATCCTGTATTAATTCATCATTTGTGAGTGACCAAACACCCCATTGAGGGTTTACAAACGTAGTATCCAGTGTTTTGTCTATTAAGGCACCGATCAATGCTCGCTTCTTAATTGAGTGAATTGTCTTCATGGCCATTTGTCTTTGCTGTTGAGTTAGGTGGCGGTAAAGAACCACATAGCACATGGCTTGTAATTCTTTTTCTCCAGCATCAATAAGTAGATTTCTTCGAATACCAATAGTATCTGAAAGTTTATTTAATTGTCCCTGAAGTGTTATCGGAATATTTGGATAAGGAAAATCATTAATTGTTGGTTTCATGGTATTTCCTTTTTGATATATTTGAGATAATTCTTACATCAGTTATTTAAACATCAAGATGAAAACAAGTGGAAATGAACGTTATGCGTAAAGTGTCATATTGGTATAGAAATTGATAAACGACATTAAGGAAATATTTGCGTCTGGTTTCAAACTTTTGATTTTCTTTATATATAAAAACGCCCCCGCATGGCGGAGGCGTTCAAACTATTTCTCAGTCGTTAATAACGATTAAGCGTTAGTTTCTTCGGCTTGTTTCGCCTGAATCGCAGTCAGTGCCACTGTGTATACGATATCGTCTACCAGTGCGCCACGAGACAGGTCGTTAACCGGCTTGCGCATGCCCTGAAGCATTGGACCGATAGAAACAAGATCGGCTGAACGCTGTACCGCTTTGTACGTCGTGTTACCTGTGTTTAGGTCAGGGAATACGAATACAGTCGCTTTACCTGCTACTGGCGAGTTAGGCGCTTTAGAAGCAGCAACGTTTTCCATGATCGCAGCATCGTACTGAAGAGGGCCATCGATCACTAGATCTGGGCGCTTCTCTTGAGCAATGCGAGTTGCTTCACGTACTTTATCTACGTCTGCACCCTTACCAGACGTACCGGTAGAGTAAGAGATCATTGCAACGCGTGGTTCGATACCGAATGCTTTTGCAGAGTCTGCAGACTGGATAGCGATTTCCGCTAGTTGCTCGGCATTTGGATCTGGGTTGATTGCACAGTCACCGTATACCAGTACCTGATCAGGTAGTAACATGAAGAATACAGATGATACGATTGACGCATCAGGTGCAGTCTTGATGATCTGGAACGGAGGAACGATAGTGTTCGCCGTTGTGTGAACAGCACCAGAAACCAGGCCGTCTACCTCGTTGTTTTCAAGCATCATTGTGCCTAGGAAAACAGAGTCTTGCAGCTTCTCGCGAGCAACAACGTCAGTCATACCTTTCGCGCCACGAAGCTCAACCAGGCGAGCAACGTAGTTCTCACGGACTTCTTCAGAGTTGATGATAGTAACGCCAGAACCTAGAGTAACGCCTTGCTGTTCTGCAACACGCTTGATTTCTTCCGGGTTACCAAGAAGCACACATTCCGCGATGCCGCGCTCAGCACAGATAGCTGCCGCTTTAACGGTACGTGGCTCATCACCTTCAGGAAGTACGATACGCTTAGCTGCCTTACGGGCAAGTTCTGTTAGCTCGTAACGGAATGCCGGCGGGCTCAGACGACGTTCTTTGGTTGAACCTTCAGTCAGTGATTCAATCCACTGGCCGTCAATATGGCTAGCCATATATTCGTTAACTAGCTCAACACGCTCTTTATCGTCTGCTGGTACTTCCAGGCTGAAGCTCTGAAGGTTCAGAGATGTCTGCCAGGTGTTGCCTTGTGCAGTCATTACAGGCAAGCCTGTTTCGAATGCGCGCTCACACAGATCCATTACTGGCTTAGGTAGCTCGTAGCCGCCTGTCAGTAGCAGGGCACCGATTTCAACGCCGTTCATTGCAGCCAGACATGCTGCAACGATAACATCAGGACGGTCGGCAGAAGTTACAAGCAGAGAACCCGGACGGAAGTGCTCAACCATGTGCGGGATAGAACGCGCACAGAAAGTAATGCTCTTGATACGGCGAGTATCGATATCACCTTCGTTGATGATTTCAGCGTTCAGGTGCTTGGCGATATCGCGTGAACGAGTCGCGATCAGCTCAGAGCTCCAAGGCGCACAGCCTAGTACACGGATTGGACTTGAGTTGAATACCTGCATTACTTCAACGTGAGAAGGGACAGTCGCTTCTGCATCGTCAAAGATTTCAGATAGGTCCGGACGAGTACGACCTTCAGCATCAACTGGTGCGTTTAGTTTGTTAACGACAACGCCAGAGATTTGCTCGTTTTTGATGCCGCCGAAGTTAGAACATGCTACTTCGATACGCTCTTTAAGCTGAGCTGGGTTGTCTGTACCCGGTGCAACAACGAATACGATTTCTGCATCCAGTGTTTTTGCGATCTCATAGTTAATCTGGTTTGCAAACGGATGCTTGCGAGTTGGTACCAGACCTTCGATTAGTGCCACTTCAGCGTCAGCGGTCGCTTCTTTGAAACGGGCAACGATATCTTCAAGCAGTACATCGCTCTTATCATTACGGATAAGTTCTTCGGCACAAGCCATTGAGAAAGGTTCTGCAACTTTCATGTCACTGTTAGCAGTGATGATGTTGGTTGTCAGATCTGGCTGGCCGCCGCCGTGACGTGGCTGGGCGATAGGCTTGAAGAAAGAAACGCGAACACCTTTGCGTTCCATTGCGCGTAGCACACCAAGGCTAACGCTAGTAAGACCAACTCCGGCACCAACCGGAATAAGCATAATAGTACGGGACACTATGGATTCCTCAACTATTGAACAATACAGTGCTGTTCAATAATGATTGGTTAACCGTTATTGAGCAGCACCACAAAAAAAGGTCACAACTTTCGTCTTTGACGATAAAGCCATGAAAAAATGGCCGGCCTAAGCCAGCCATTATTTGCCGCGCCAGGTGCGCAGCAAAGTATCGCCAGATTAGATTTCAGCCAGACGCGCTGTATCTTCTGCGATTACTAGTTCTTCGTTAGTTGAAACAACCATTGCAGGTACACGGCTGTTTTCAGTAGTGATAACACCTTCGCCGCCGAAGCGTGCTTTAAGGTTAGCTTCACCGTCAACTTCTACACCCAGGATAGCAAGGCGGTTCAGAACCATCTCACGGATAGGAGCAGAGTTTTCACCGATACCGCCGGTGAAAGTGATTGCGTCAAGACGGCCTTCCAGAGACGCCGTGTAGCCAGCAACGTACTTAGCCAGACGGTGGCAGAATACGTCCATTGCACGTGTTGCTTCTTCTTTCTCACCGTAGTTGTCTTCAACGAAACGGCAGTCAGAAGTCACTTCAGTCAGACCCTGAAGGCCAGACTCTTTAGTTAGCATCGTGTTGATCTTTTCAACAGAGTAACCTAGGTTGTCGTGCAGGTGGAAGATGATAGCAGGGTCGATGTCGCCACAACGTGTACCCATTACCAGACCTTCAAGTGGAGTCAGACCCATAGACGTATCTACAGACTTACCGTTCTTGATTGCACAAACCGATGCGCCGTTGCCCAGGTGGCAGTTGATGATGTTTAGTTCATCTTCTGGTTTACCAAGGATGTTCGCTGTCTCGCGAGTGATGAACAGGTGAGAAGTACCGTGCATACCGTAGCGACGGATACCGTGCTCTTTGTATAGGTTGTACGGTAGCGCGTATAGGTACGCTTCTTCAGGCATAGTCTGGTGGAAAGCAGTATCGAATACAGCAACGTTTTTCAGTGCTGGGAAAGATTTCTGTGCTGCTTTGATGCCGATGATGTGAGCAGGGTTGTGAAGAGGTGCCAGTGTTGCACAGTCTTCGATACCTTTAAGAACAGCTTCGTCGATTAGTGCTGACTGAGTGAACTTCTCGCCGCCGTGTACAACACGGTGACCGATAGCCGCTAGGTTTTCAGCTAGTTCCGGCTTAGAAGCAAGAATAGTGTCAACCATGAACGCAAGCGCTTCTTCGTGAGCAGCGCCGTTACCTAGTTGTGCTTCGTGCTTACCGTCAAGTTTCCACTTGATACGTGCTTCTGGAAGGTGCAGACATTCTGCAAGACCTGTCAGGTGTTCTTCACCTGATACCGCGTCAACAACAGCGAACTTAAGAGAAGAACTACCGCAGTTAAGAACTAAAACCAGCTTAGACATGAGAGTGACTACCTATAATCTGTCTGAAAGTTGATATTCAACTGATGAAAAATTACCCATAGGATAGACGACTTTTGAATATGCCGATCCAATCTGGGTCAAATTCGAGTTATGTCCGTATAATAGAGAATTGAGAAACCCACAATCCTGGGCCATCCCTGGAGGCTGCCTTAGGTTGCCAGAACGATGATTACAGGCAACAATTACTTTAGGCGCGTCTAGGATAGCGATTGTTAAGCAATATAACAAAAAGATTTTTAGAAAAATTTAATTTGAATCAAGTTTATTATTCCTTAATTTGAATTTTTACTGTTTTTTTTGAAGTTTGGTGCTTTATGAGTCAAAACAAATCGATCTGGCAGTCTTTCAAAAATGGTCAGCAGTACATGGCTACCTGGCCGATGCGGAAAGAGCTGGCAATGATGTTCCCGGAGCCTCGTTACATTAAGGCGACGAAGTTTGCGACCCGAGTGATGCCGGCCGTGGCAGTGATGAGCGTATTGAGCCAGATGGCGTTTAATAACTATGACGCCTTGCCGCAGGCGATTGCCGTTGCATTCTTCGCACTGAGCATGCCATTGCAAGGGCTGTGGTGGTTGGGTAAACGCAGCAGGACGGATTTGCCGCCTTCTCTGGCGACCTGGTATCGCGAGATCCATGACAAGATCACCAGCGAAGGGTATGCGCTGCAGCCGATAAAGCCTCGACCGCGTTATCTTGAGCTGGCGCAGGTGCTGAACCGGGCGTTTAAGCAGTTGGATAAGACATCGCTGGAGCGGTGGTTTTAATTTATTCCCTCCCCTTATTAAGGGGAGGGTTAGGGTGGGGGTGATTGGTTACGCTTACCCCCTCCCCCTTGAAAAGGGGGAGGGGCATTCACTGTCATATCAACTTAATGTCCAATTAAAAGCGCCGGAGCTTCCCCCGTCTTACATAGAAGCTCACCACGGCGCTTTTTTGTAGGCGTTCAAGTCACGTATTAGCCAAGCAGCAGGCTATCATCCGCCAGCTCTTCACCGCGAACCTTGCTGAACATTTCGAGCAGCTGTTTCACATCCATGTTCTCTCTTTCTTGTCCCTGGACATCCAGCACGATTTCGCCCTGGTGCAGCATTACGGTTCGGTCGCCGTAGGCAAGGGCATCCTTCATTGAGTGGGTAACCATCATGACGGTCAGGTCAAACTCTTCGACCACTTTTTTTGTCAGTGCCAGCACGAAGGCTGCCATGCGTGGATCCAGGGCGGCGGTGTGCTCGTCGAGCAACAAAAGCTTGCTGTCGGCCAGCGAGGCCATAACCAGACTGACTGCCTGGCGCTGACCTCCGGAAAGGAGGCCGATATGGTCACCCAGGCGGTCTTCGAGGCCGAGGCCAAGAATACTGATTCGTTCCTGAAAGAGTTTGCGGCGCTGTGACGAAAGGGCCAGCTTCCAGCTTCGCTTGCTGCCGCGTTTGTAGGCGAGTGCCATGTTTTCTTCGATTGTTAGCGAGGCACAGGTGCCCGCCAGCGGATCCTGAAAAACACGCGCGGCATACTGCGCGCGCTCATGGACGGATTTGTGGGTCACATCAATATCGTCGATAAGCACCTGGCCGCCCACCATTGGGGTCTCCCCGCTAACGGCGCCCAGCAGCGTTGACTTGCCCGCGCCGTTGGATCCGATAACAGTAACGAACTGTTTTTCCGGCACCGCAAGCGAAACACCGCGAAGAGCCTGATTTTCCAATATTGTGCCTTCATTGAAGGTAACGCGGATGTCATTTAATTCAATCATCTATTTTTACCCTCTGAGCGGCTCAAGCCAGCTTTTTTGCCGTGCTGGCTTGTTTCTTCTTGCGCTGAATGGTGGTTTTCATCTTCGGCGCAATGAGTGCGACGGCAACCAGCAACGCGGTGATCAAGTTGAGATCCGAGGCCTGCAGGCCGAACATACCGCTGCTTAATGCGAAGGCAACAGCCAGACGGTACAGGACCGAGCCAAGGATCACGGCAACCACGGCCACCCAGATTTTGCGTCCCGGGATCAGGGTCTGTCCGAGGATCACGGCCGCCAGTCCGACAACAATGGTACCGACCCCCGAGGTGACATCGGCAAAGCTATTGGTCTGGGCAAACAAGGCACCGGAAAAACCGACAAGACCGTTTGATAGCGCCAATCCGAAATAGGTATACAACGCAGTATTACCGCCCTGGGCACTGACCATTCGGCTGTTGACCCCGGTAGCTCGCAGCCCGAGGCCGAAGTCACTGGCGAGCAGACGGGTGATGAACCAGGCGCTGAAGACAACAAGCAGCAGGACAACACCGAGGCGCATGATCCCCGAATCAATACCGATATCCATTGCCAGCAGCTCAAACGGAGTCAGGATGGTATCTTCACCCAGCAAGGCCAGATTAGGCCGTCCCATGATTCGAATATTGATCGAGAAGGCGGCAATCATGGTCAGGATACTGGCGAGCAGATGGAGAATACCGCAGCGGATAGCCAGAAAAGCCGTTACCAGCCCGCACAGGCCACCGGCAAAGATAGCCAGCAGGGTGGCAACCCACGGGTTAACACTGGCTACAATGGCGGTGGCGGCAACAGCTGCACCCATAGGGAAACTGCCGTCGACGGTAAGATCTGGAAAATCCAGAACACGGAAAGTCAGGTACACACCGAGGGCAACCAGGCCGTAAACCAAACCGATTTCCAGTGTGCCCAGAAAGGCAAAGAAAGACATCTAAAACACTCCTTGTCTTTGGTATGAGTCAGCGGCGTAACCTGAGGGACGCGCTTTCGAGAAGCTTTTCTCGTCCCTCAGGCTAGCCCTTGTCTGGCGCTTATTCGGTGACTGACGTAGCGCGATCAAGCACGGATGCCGGGAAGGTGATCCCCAGCTTCTTAGCCGCTTTCTGGTTCAGGGCCAAATCAGAGCCTTTGGCAACTTTCACCGGAAGGTCAGCAACTTTTTTGCCTTTAAGCAGTGCATCAACATAGTCAGCAGTCTGAACACCGACCTGATAGTAATCAAAGCCCAGCGCCGCCAGGGCACCGTTTTCGATATACGTAGTCGAGGCGCCGACAATTGGCTTGTTGGCCTGGTTGGCTGCATTGACCAGGCCGTCAATGGCACTGGCAACAGTGTTATCTGTCGGGGCATAAATTACATCGGCCTTGGAGGCGACAATCTGGGCGGCAGCCTGTACATCGGCGCTTTTCAGTGCCGTGCCTTCTACAACGTTCAAGCCCCTGGCGTTGGCCGCTTCGCGCAGCAGTTCAACCAGGGCGACGGCATTGGCTTCACCGGGGTTGAACACGACCCCGATACTTTTCACGTTCGGCAGCAGCTCTTGCATGAGTTCAACATGCTGGGCGACAGGAGACAGGTCGGAAAGGCCGGTGACATTGCGGCCAGGCTTGTCCATGTTTTTAACCAGCTTGGCACCGATAGGATCGGTTACCGCAGTAAATACGACCGGAATCGAGCGTGTTGACGCAGCCAGAGCCTGGGCAGTAGGAGTGGCAATGCCGACAAGGACATCAGGGCGCTCGCCGACGAATTGCTTGGCAATCTGAACGGCAATGGCGGGGTTACCCTGTGCAGTTTGGTAGGTAAATTCGAGGTTTTTCCCTTCGACATACCCTTTTTCTTTCAGGCCATCCAGCAGCCCCTGTCGAGCGGCATCAAGGGCCGGGTGCTCTACAATTTGCGAGACGGCAACTTTGGCGACATCAGCCAATACAGAAGGGGATGAGAGCGCGAGAGAGGCAGCAACGCAGGCTGCGGTAAGCAGTTTATTGTTTTTGATTTTCTTGAATTCCATGTCACAAGCTCCTTGCCAATAGTTATGGTCAGTATGAGGGCGACAAGTCGGCTATTGTTTACCCTCCGGAATAATGTTTTATCGCAACAGAGAAAGAAAGAACATCTATATTTTAACAATAGTGAAACAAATTACAGGTTAGATATGCTGGCTTTTGGCTTTGGTATGGGTGGTTTGGCTGAGTGGGGTGTAAATAATGGGCTAAATTTCGAGCGGGTGGTTAGCTGCTAGATTTATATTCTTAATTGGCATTCATGGGTGACAAACCGATAACGCACTCTGATCGTTAGTTTCATAACGGTATGTGTTCAGCCACCAGACAGCTATCAGGCAATATGATGCCATCTAGGAGATATTAGCTGTATCTCTCCCAAAGAACCCCACAAGCTTGGCCGCCGGTGGGGTTCTGTTCAAATGCCCTACGGGTAACACTTCAACGTCTTGTTCCTTCCGTGTATTTTGCTCATGGCTGCCATCATCTTGTCATTGTCGATGTAGCTTTGCGGCAGTGCCATCACCTCTACACGATAATCAGGAGCCGATTCGGCCAGCGTCGAGCTGGCAGTCACCGGGGTAACCATCATGACATTCAGTTCCGGGTTTCGGGTACGGATGCGCGACGCGGTGCCGAGTCCTCCTGCCACATGAAAGCGACCGGCAACGTGGATGATCTGCCTGTTGGGGTGCAGGGCAAGATAATTCACCATACTTTCAGCCATCGTATCGTCCCAGGTTGTCTGGGCGGCAAACTGGCGCTGGGTTTTGGCTTCATCGCCGTGATGCATCGAGGCGATAAACTTTTGCCGGTAGGCGTCGTTGTCCAAAGTCAGCGATTCGGCTACCCAGTTGCGCTCAGTAGCCGGTAGTTTGTCTAGGTACTCAGCCCCGTTTTTACCAATGCAGCGGACAATGGGTCTGGGCGCGTTAGCCGCAATGACGTCGAGTTTATTATGCTTGGCAAACTCGACCAGCGGACGATAGTCACTGGCGTAGTTTGGCCAGGCGTGGCCTTCCTTGATTAATGTTTTCTCACCAATCTCCCCGTCAAGGTACTGGTTGACCACATTCTGTTTCTCCCGGGTAAACTGTTCCATTGACAGGGCCATATCCGGATTCAGGCGATAGAGCTGGGCAAACAGCTGTGCCTGCATCAGATGGGTACCGGGGTGGCCGTGCCACTCGCCGACCAGAACAATATCGGCACTCTGCAAAGCCTGGGCTAGCTCGCTTATGCTTAAGGCCTGGCCTTGCGGAGAGGTGATTGTGTAATCATAAAAAGTTGTCGGAAGTGGGGCGGGAACCGAGTCTGATTGTGTTGTGGCAGGCTGGGTCGCGCATCCCATTAGCAGGCTGACCAATCCGAGGGAGAGCCAATTTTTCATTCATTCACCACTGTGCTCTGAGAAATTACAGGTTAAAACCGTATTTATCTTCGAAAATACCAAGCATGAAGTGTTAGCCACAGAAGCTATTGCTAATAGCTGCTTGAGATAATCACTTGATATAACTGTAGACGGTGCGAAATGATAAGAGAGATGAAATTAGCTGGCAATGAAAATAAGAATTAATTTCAATTAGCGTTGAGATTTCTGTTTGCTAAGTGCTCAACCCGGTCCAAGCCAGAGGCCGAGACCGGACAGGTGCTGCCATGCGCTGACTCTATTGCCTGCGATACACCCGAACTGAAAAGTCTGCTTCGCAGCTAAATTCGTTGGCCGAACGGAGTTGTTCCCACACGGCTTCGGAGGTTTTCCAGGCAAACGGCGTCATTTGCATTAATGCTGTCGCTTCTTCACCGGAGAGGCTCATGTCGTAATGCAGCTGCTGGTCGGCAACCAATTCGAAGCCTTCGATGCTTTCTGCTGTCATCTCATGCAGACGTACGTCATCGTAAATGAGGGCTTTTAGCTGGTACAGGTGACGGGCCGCAGGAGTTACCGTTACCAAAATACCGCCGGCCTTGATGGCACGGTAAAGCTCTTCGTCCTTGCAAGGGGCATAGATCCGGACCACGCCATCAAGCACACCGTCGGAAAACGGCAGCCGGTGGCTGGAGGCAACACAGAAATGACACGCTTGATAACGTTTGGCCGCATAACGGACAGCGACTTTGGAGATATCCAGTCCGTGGATGCAAAGCGCCGGGTGGGCCTGTTTCAGATGAACAAACTCAGAGGTGTAGTAACCTTCACCGCAGCCGATATCGAGCAGGTGCTGTGAGTCTGCCGGCAGATATTGATCCAGTTTTTCGACCACTTTTTCACGTAACGGCTGGTAGTGGTCCGTATTTAGAAACAGACGGCGAGCCTGCATCATTTCTTTATTGTCACCCGGATTTTTCGAGCTTTTATGGTGGGCCGGCATCAGGTTGACATAGCCTTCTTTGGCCTGATCAAACTGGTGGTTGTTTTCGCAGCGCCATGAGTTAGCCTGAAGACTGAGCGGCGAATGACAAAGTGGACATTGGTAGGACATGGTGAAAACCGGATGATATAAGACAGCGGGTATTGTAAACATCCCCTTATACAGCTGCAAGCCGGCGAGACAGGGAGGCCGGAGAGCAGGCTCTGCTCTCCGGGTTCTGTCGGTGGTTAGTGGGTTGTCCTTACCTTGTATTCCGCCTTGTCCAGAGAGTGTTTCTTCATTCTCAGATACAGTTTCTTGCGCGGGATCTGCAGGTAACTCGAGACTTCGTTGATCCGGCCGGCAAACAGGTAAAGGGCATCCTCAATAACCTGCTTTTCGTAGCTGTCGACCAGATCATCGAGCGGACTGCTCATCTGCTCGAGAGGTTTGGTCCGTTCCTGGCCGGTTAGTTTGACAATGCCGATGGCGTAGAGCTCGGCGACATTTTTCAGCTCGAGGACATTGCCTGGCCATTCGTGGCGGTTGAGCGTGTTAATGTACGCCTTGTCCACGGCCGGTACGGTTTTGTTGAGTTTTTGACAGCTTCGCTTCAGGAAATGGCGGAATAGCGGGGTGATATCACAGTTGCGCTGTTTCAGTGGCGGCAGGCTGAAGCGGACCTGGCTGAGGAAGTAGAACAGCTCAGGCAGCAGCTTGTCCTGCTCAACCTTCGCCTCCGGTGCGCCTTCAAGCACTGCCAGCACGCGGACTTCTTTTTTGCCCTGGCGCTCTTGTTCCAGCAGGAAGCGACATAGCCATTGCTGGGTTTCTATTGGCATATCTTGCGGGTTGCTCAGGCACAGGCTGCCGCCGCGGGCCGAGATCATGCTGCGCTGCAGATCCGCAGTACAACTGATCGCCTGGCCGATGGCATTGGCATAAGGCTGATCGCGTAATTCACTTTCCTGGTGCAGTAGTTTGGCAATAGTGTGGCGCCCTGTTCCGTTCTCGCCCTCAATGAGGACGTCCTTGGTGGTGAGGGCGGTTTGGGCGATCTGTTCGCGGATTTTAATGAGCAGTGGGCTTTCACCCAGCAACACCTCCGCTGCCGAGTAGCTAACATTGGTGCGCTGCTCGATTTTCTGTTTTCTTATTGGTAAATGCTTTTCCAGCAGCGTGATGAGTTCGGCGGGCTGGAGAGGCTTTTGCAAGAAGTCCAGCGCACCCTTTTTGACGGCGTCTACGGCCATTGGAATATCCCCGTGGCCGGTGATCATGATAACCGGTAACTCGGGATCCAGTTCTTTGACTTTGTCTAGCAGCTCCATGCCACTGAGCCCCGGCATGTACATATCGGTCACGACAACGCCAGGCCAGTTTTTATGCAGCATGGAGATTGCAGCAGTAGGATCGGTTAGGGCGTGCGCCTTATAGCCAGATACTTCAAGCAAATGTTGATAGGCATCAAGTACATCTTGGTCATCATCAATGATGACAACTTCGATATCATTATTCATTATCATAGCGGTTTAGCTCCAATACGACCATTGCACCACCTTGAAGGTTCGAGGCGAGAAAGATATCACCATCAAAGCGGGTCATAATTGAACGGCAGATACTTAGCCCGAGGCCAAGCCCGACGTCCTTTGTTGTGGTAAAAGGTGTAAATAGTTTTTCGATAATACCGGCTGCAAATCCGCCTCCGCTATCACTGACAGCGATACGGATAAGGTTGTCTTTGCTGTTCAGATCGCAAATAGTTATTTCGCGTCGTTCGCTTCCCGCGACAGCATCACAGCTGTTCACCAGCAGGTTGACCAGCACCTGCTCAAGCTGCACCTGGTCGGCAAGGGCATTGAGCGGGCTGTTAAGCTGGCTGGAAATGGTGGTCTTTTGTACCTTGGCCCGGCTTTCTACAATCAGCATGGCCTGATGAAATGAAGCCTGAATATCAACTGCTGTCAGTGAGCTGTTGGCCGACTGTTTTTTTGAAAAACTGCGCAGGGTCGAGATGATCCGCCCCATGCGAGAAGTCAGGTTGTCGATTTTTTCCAGACTGACCGGCAGCTGGGTGTAGTTTTCCTTGTTGATTGCCATTTTGGTCGCAAAGACATGGGTAGAGATGGCTGACAGAGGCTGGTTGAGCTCATGGGCCAGCGAGGTCATTGTCTGGCCGACGACGGCCATTTTGGCGGCCTGAATCAAATCATCCTGGGTCGCCCGCAGATCCGCCTCGACCCGTTTCCGATCCTCTACCTCGGCTTTTAGCTGGCGGTTACGGTTGGTGAGAGACTGGGTCTTTTCCCGGACCATGTTTTCCAGCCAGCGGGCGGCGTTTTCCTGTTCGGTGATATCGGTCATCGTGACAATGACTTTGTCGTTGTTCCCCTGTTTGAACAGGCGAAAGTCCAGCCGCAGATAGAGCTTGTTATCACCACTGTGGCTGTGCATCAGGGTCAGGTTACAGGCCCGGTTGCTGAGCAGTGGGCTGGTATTGGCAAACAGGGCCTGAAGCCGCTGCTGCATGTTATCGCTAAACAGGGTCCAGATTGTGTGTTTTACCGGTGATGCATCGTAGTTGAACAAGGCCTGCGCGCTTGGGTTGACGGATTCGACTACGCCGTCCAGGTCGCAGGTGATAATACTGGCCTGGGTATTGTTGATCAGGTTCAGTGCATTGCTTTGCTGCATTTCCTGCATCTGGCGGCAGAAGTAGCGGAGGTTATCGCCCAGCATGCCGATTTCGTCATTGCCGGTGACCTGGATATTGGCGTTGAGCTGGTTGTTGGCGACAGAATACAAATCTTGCGACAGCATGTTGAGTCGTTTGACGATACCGCGGCCGACAAGGTAGATAGAGAGAGTCACTGTCAGGAATATAGACAGCAGCACGACGCCGAACAGCACGATGTTGCTGATCTTGATCGAGTGGTTTGTCTGCTCGTTGAGTTGCTTGAGGGAGGCATTCTCCTGTTCAACCATGGCCTGGATCAGCTCTTCCTGATATTCCAGCCGCGTTTGGATCTGGCCTTCATACAGCCTGATGGCGTTGTGCAGCTCGACATCAAGCCTTAACTGCTCCTCCAGTACGCCTTTCGGTTCGACGAGGGTGATCAGTTCCTGCAGTAGTTGCCGGTATGAGATGGTTGACGGGTAATGGTTCAGGTTCTGGCTCATTTTACTGATTTCTTCGGTCTTGTAGCCGATGAAGTAAAAGGCGTTGCCAAGATCCCGGTTTTTCCGCTGCTGGATGATCTCCTGCACCAGTTGGTGCAGTTCATTTTCTTTGATAGTGATTGACTGGATAAACGAAAACTCCGCCATCACGTCGGTGATCGCCTCGGTATTGATCGCGTTGGGCAGCATTCGGGTGACCTGCCACTCAACCTCCTGGCGCAGCGGTGTAAGCTCATCGACCAGATCCTGATGGAGCCACTTGATGGCATTTTCTGTTTGGGCCAGCGAGTACATGTGTGTATTGCGTCGGTATAGCAGCCCGACATAGGCTGAAATGTCTGTCAGTAGGGTTTCATGCTCGGCCTTGATTGCCGGATAGAATTTCAAGTTCGCCGCTTCTTTGATAGCGGCCGATATCTGTTCTAGCTTGGTGGTGATATTTTGCTTGAGCTCGGCATGTAAAATCGGATCGGTATTATTGCTGAGCATATTGAGAGCGGCCTGAAGCCCAGCCGTATTTCTTTCCAGCTGGTAACTGACCCGTAGGGTCGGCATGTTTTTCTCGATGATGGTGTTAACCTGGGTATTCAGGTTTTCCCAGTTAACAACGGCAATCAGGCTCACACTGATGGTGAGCAGGGCCATAAAACCGATGGAGGCGACCAGGCGATTGCCAATGGTATTTCTCAGCAACATCACTTCACCTCTTTGATAGCTGCGAGGATCTGCTCGGAGATAAGAATTGACTCTTCCAGCTGTTTGCTCATTACCTGTCGCCAGCGCTTGACGCTCTTGGCGGTATGCACATCTGTCTGAGAGTGGATCAGGGCTTGGTTATAGGCGGTGCTGTTGGCCTGTGCCTCACTAACGGGAGGCGTTGAAGCAAGCTTGATGGCGCGCTGATATTGCTGTTGCTGCGCATCAGTTAACGACGGCTGCCGGGCAAGCTGATGAATGTGGCGCCACGCCTGGTTGAGCAAATCCAGCTGATGGTTGATGATTTGGTCAAACAGCAGCTTGACTAAGATAGTGCGACGCTGCATCTGTTCATAATCAATCGGTAGCACGGTGAAAGGCTGGCTGGGTTTTTGGTGCAGGCCATACTTGTTCAGAGAGCTGGTGGACAGGCTCTGCTGCACGTTGTCAGACAGTAGAAAGTTGATGAAATCCAGACAGTGGCGGGCCTGGTGGCGGTTTTTAACCGCCGCTATATAGCTAGGTAGCCGCGGACTTTGGTCCTGGTAGTGAAACCCGATAAATGGAAACTGTTTTTGATCCTCAAAGGCAAAGCTGTCTATAACAGGGCCAGCGCCGGTCAAGCCGCGAGATATGGCATCGCTGACACCAAAACTGCGGGCCGAGACGGAAGCAAGGTTGCCGCCAATTTGGAGTAATAACTTCCAGCCATCTGTCCAGCCATATTGCTGTAAGATGTTTTCGATCATCAGGTGCGTGGTACCGGATCGGCCGGGGCTGCTCATAATCAGGTGTCGGAAATATTGTGGTTCGGCCAGACTTTCCCAGGTCTGAGGAATATCGAGCCGGTGCTTGATCAGGTAATCCTTATTCCACATTAGCCCGTAGCCTGAATAGCCGAAAACCGCGATAGAAGAGGCTGAACCCGGCAGGAAGGACTGCCAGTTGTTATCTGGGGTCAGGCTAAGCGAGTCCAGGGGAAGTAGCCGGTTATTTTCAATAAGCGGCATGAACAGCAGGGGAGACGATGAAATCACAATGTCGATATCATGGTCGTTTTTGCTCAGTAGGCGAAGGCCTGACTCTTCCCGTCGGTGGAGGACTTTTATGACTGCATCTGGGTAGTGTTGCTGAAACTGCTGAGTGATTGGGGTGATCGATGATTCGGTAAAAGTCGTCAAAATAATCAACTGTTTCGTAGGTGCAGCAATACAGGCTGATGAAAAAGATAGCATTAATATAATAAATCGAATCATGATCTTTACTATTTACCTTGTATTGAGAGCCCTTGTATACAAGGTTACTTTGCAGGATTGTAGTGAATTAAACGAGGCGATGAATGAATTTCTAAGATGCTATCGATTTTATAGTTATACAGGTTAACTTTCGGTCAATAGTGACTCATCTTGGTGTTAAGGTTTGTTGGATGTCACATTTTATTGCTGTTATGGCAAGAGGACAAGCAGCGTTAGCGTGGGGACTGAGTTAACGTTGCTGGTTGTTGAATAGAAGTCGGAGCTAGGTAAATAGTTATGGCGTAAATTAAATCGCATCAGGCCTGGCAAATAAAAAAGCCGGAGCTTTTCCTCCGGCTTAGTTACTCCTAACGTTAGCGGTTAGGCATTTTGAATCTGTTGGATTTCTGTCGCCGACAGGTGATATTGACGTGGGCAGTTACGCCATGTCTGAAGCATTCGGTGGTATTTTTCCAGCATCGGCACCTGACTGTTAAACATGTGCTCTGACTTGTCAAACTGTGGGTACAGGCCTTCTTCGTCGGTCAGGAAACGAACGTAATGGACAAGTTGAGATTCTGTCGCTGCATCAAATCCCAGGAATTGCAGTCGGCGCTGATCAACCTGGTTTTGGTTGTCCTCGCTAAGCATTTTGAATGATTCCTGCATCGCGTGATACATTTCCATAAAGTCAATTACGTTGCGGCAGTCTTCTTCTTCCAGGCAGCCGAAGTCTTTATCCAGCTCACGCATCTGCAGACCATAGCCGCGCTCGACAATCGTTTGCAGTCGGCGGTACTTTGCAGCGTTCTCCGGATTCATTTTCGACATCAGATAATACTGGTTAGATAGAATAAGACGTTGTGCGTTGGTCATTTCCATAATGGTAGGCCTTTAATATTGTATTGAGCTGGCATTGAGATTATCAGGTTGAAGGCAAAAAAAATTGATCTGACTCCGCCTTGCCAGTGATTTTTTGTTAAATAAAATTGACTGGCTAAAGCTTGTGCAATCAGGCTTGGTGTCGATATTTAACAATTTTTTATCCCTGTTTTTTACAAGGTTATTGGCGGGCTATCCTGTTGATATAACTTTAGCTTATTTGGTATAGAAGGTACTGCAAGGGTGACGATGCTACAGTGGATTGGCTATCTGATTTGGCTGCTGATTATGGTGTTGAGTTTTCCTCGAGAATTCTGGCCCAAGTTTCGAGCGGAGAAAGATTATCAGCACCTGGTACTGGCAACGATAGTGGGCTTGTTTCTGTTGTGGAGTCTCAGGGCGGGAATTGCCGAGGGGCTGCAAGTGCATTTTCTCGCCTTGACAGTTTTGGTGTTGTCGCACGGTTGGCAGATTGCCGGGCTGATAGGTTCTGTAGTGACTATATTGCTGGTGGCTGTGGGAGTGGTCGAGTGGCCCGATGCCGGCTTATATGCGTTAACCGGAGTGATGCTGCCTGCCATATTCAGTTACGGTGTCTTTCTATTTAGCTACCGCTATATGGCAAGGCATTTGTTTATCTATATATTCATTGCCGCTTTTTTTAACGGCGCATTGACCATGGTCGTTCATCTGCTGCTGACTAGCGGCTGGATGTATTTTGGTTATGGCTATTCGTGGGACTATATCGTCGATAATTATTTGGTGCTGCTTCCGTTGCTGCTGTTCCCCGAAGCTTTGATAAACGGTATGGCTATTACCCTATTGGTTGTCTATAAGCCGGAATGGGTGAGAACCTTTGCTGATCGTGATTATATTTATCCCTCTAATAAGAAAGATAAATAAGATGCGTGGAATAAAAAAACGCCAGACGGTTTGCTGGCGTTTTTTTGTGCTTAAAGCTTAGTTTGAAAACCGACGAACGGTTTAGCTCAGTCCAACGATATTCCCGGCGTCATCAATGTCCAATGCCATGTAGGCTGGTTTTTCAGGTAGGCCCGGCATCGTCATGACATTGCCGCACAGCGCATAGACAAAGCCGGCTCCGGCACATAAGCGCAGTTCGCGGACCGGGACAATGAAATCTGAAGGTGCGCCTTTCTGGCTCGGATCATGGGTGATCGAGAGTGGCGTCTTGGCCATACAAACAGCGAGGTTGTCGTGACCTTGTCTTTTCAGTTCGGCCAGCTGTTGTTTGGCCAGTGGTGACAGTTCGACACCACGGCCGCCATAGCCGACCTCGGCAACGGTCATCAGCTTTTCTTCCAGGGGTTGATCCAGTGAATACAGCGGCTTGAACTGTGCCGGCGTCTGGCAGGCGTTGACAACAGCTTGCGCCAGTTCGGTAGCCCCTTCGCCACCTTTGCCGAAGGCTTCGCTGATCGCGACATCGACATAGCTCCCGAAGTCTTCCTCACGGATCCAGGTCTTGAGCAAGTTAAGTTCGGCATCGGTGTCCTGCGGAAAGCGGTTTATTGCCACCACCACCGGAATGCCGTATTTCGCTGCATTGCGAATATGCCACTTCAGGTTTTCAAAGCCGCCCTGCAGGGTTTTTTCATCCGGGGAGAAAATCGCATCGGGCAGAGCCTGACCCGGTCGTAAATCATAACAGCCGGAGTTGGCTTTCAGGCCTCGCAAGGTTGCGACGACAACTGCACAGTCAGGGCCGCGCTCTGCTTGCTGGGCCTTGATATTACAGGCTTTCTCAAAGCCCATATCCGAGCCGAAGCCACCCTCGGTGATGGTGTAATCACTCAGCTTCAATGCAATGCGATCGGCAATGATCGACGAGTTGCCGTGGGCGATGTTGGCAAACGGTCCGGCATGGATCAGCGTGGGGACACCTTCCAGAGTTTGCATCAGGGTCGGTTCGATAGCCTCGCACATGGTCACGGCCATAGCGCCTGCTACCTGGAGATCCTCGGCTGTTACTGGTTGGCCGTTGATGTTGTATGCCAATACCAGGCGGCCAATACGCTGGCGCATATCGGCCAGATCTTTGGACAGGGCCAAAATGGCCATCAGCTCGGAAGCAGCAGAAATATCGAAGCCGTCATCACGGGCGAGCCCGTTAATGGTTTTTCCCGGCTCGTTGTTGCCGACAGTGATCATCCGCAGGGCACGGTCATTGTGATCCATCACCCGCTTCCAGCAAATGCGCTGGATATCTATCCGAAGCGGTGTCAGGCCGGTCTTTTCGGCAAATGCCTCGTAGCCATGGCGCTCTTCGTGGTATAGCCGGGCATCCAGTGCGGCAGCTGCCAGGTTATGTGCAGCTGTGACGGCGTGGATGTCGCCGGTGAGGTGCAGGTTGAGTTTTTCCATCGGGGCCACCTGACTGTAGCCACCGCCTGCTGCGCCGCCCTTGACGCCAAAAACAGGGCCCATGGATGGCTGTCGGATGCAGGCCATGACGCGCTGATTGATTTTGGCCAGTCCCTGTGCAAGGCCGATGGTAGTAACGGTTTTACCTTCTCCCAGAGGGGTAGGAGTGATGGCGGTAACCAGTACCAGTTTGCCCTCTTTGTTGTTGTTCAGGCGTTTAAGGATAGAGGGTTTTACTTTTGCTTTTAGCGTACCCTGTGGGGTTAGATCGTCTGGCAAAATGCCAGCGTGTTGAGCGATGTGATCAATTGGAGTGAGTGTGGTTTCACGGCAAATTTGAATATCACTTTTCATGGTGGCCATAACCTCGCATCGGTAGCAATAAAGATATACTGCATAGAGCTGCATTTGCAGGTCGCGCAATCGTTTGCTCTTGGTTTATACCATAATTTTATCACGTATATGTAGAAAAAATCCGATATAAGTGTGGTTAATTTTCTGTTGATCAGAGGTTAAATAATGGCTAGAGCGAATGCGCGTGGCTAGTTATACCTGTTGGGATTAATAACCTGCCGACCATGTCGGCAGGTTATTATTGGATTATGCTATCTCGGCTTTCTTCTGGTCATCCTTGATTCCAGTTACAGAAACCAGGTTGCCGTAGACCGGACGAACGGCCTTGATAATGTCGTTTCGGCTGATGATACCAACAAGCTGATCATCTTTGACGACCGGGTAGCTGTGTGGACGGTTAACGACCATTGTGCGGGCACGTTCATTCAGAGACAGGGTGGTTAGCTGGGTAGCAATGCCGCCGCTGCTGACTGGGTATAGGATATTTTTGTCGATACACATGTACTCAGCCACTTCCAGAATTGAGTTGTCAGGGCTGACAGTCTGGATCTCGTGGCGCATCAGATCCTGAACTTTGTCTTCTGCTTCCGGCATGTAGTCATTGCACCATAGATCAACCAGGGTGTCGTGAATTGCGAAGAAGCCAACCAGTCGTTGATCGCTGGAAAGCACCGGTGCACCGGACAGGCCCTCCTTGATTAGGATATCGAGTGCTTCTGCTACAGGCATGCCTGGTAGAAGGGTCGTAGTAGCCGGGCGCATATGGTCGTTTACAAGTAGATTTTCCTGAAGCATGGTGTTGTCCTTAGTTAAAGCGGTCGTATTTGAGAAGTCGGGTTTAATAATGGTTGCTGTGGCATGGTGTTCTTTCGGCGAACTGAAAATTGCCCAGTAACTCAGGCCGACCAGTACCCCGCCGCCAACGATATTGCCCAGCGTGACGGGAATAAGATTGGCAAAGATAAAGTTATGGATGTTCAGATCGGCATACTGCTCTGGTGATACACCCAAACCAAGCCAGAACGATTCCGGTGCGATGTTCTGAATGGTGATACCCAGTGGCACCATAAACATGTTGGCGACACTGTGCTCAAAGCCGGTGCTGACGAACATAGCCACGGGCAGTACCATCATCGCCATCTTGGTCATCATGTTGTTTGAACAAAATGTCATCCAAATTGCTAAACAAACTAGTAAGTTACATAGAATGCCCAGAGCAAAGGCTTCCATCGGTTGATGGTGCAGCTTGTGCTGGGCGATGTTGAGGGCATTGAGTCCCCACTGACCGCCGTCAAGCTGATACAGGCTTGCCATCGACACCAGTGCCAGCAGCATCATCGCGCCGAGGAAGTTGCCGAAGTAAACTTTCAGCCAAGTGGTGAGCATCTTGCCTGAGGTGATGTGTTTGTTGGCTCGGGCGATAGAGGACAGCACGGTACTGGTAAAGAGTTCACCACCGCAAATCACGACTAGGATCAGTCCGAGGCTAAACGCCAGGCCACCAAATAAGCGGTTGATCCCCCAGCTCATATTGCTGCCACCAGTGGTGACGGTGATGTAGAAGACAAACGCCAGCCCGATAAATACGCCCGCCGTAATTGCCAGTGCGATGGTGGTACGGGTTGGCTTGGATGCCTTGCCGACCGCGTATTTTTCTGCCTGCTTCATCATCTCTTTGGGAGTGAAGTTACTGTTGTTGGATGCCATTGCCGTGGCCATTTCAAGCGTCTCCTGTGTGTAGTCCGGTATGCCGGCCGGTTGTTGTGATTACATTGGGGGTGGATAACGTCACATTTCCTCCTGTCGTGACTGGTAACTGGCATTCAGCATACGGCTGGGAAAATGATTGAGTAAAATTGATAATTTCTTTAACCCTAATCACTAAACTTGATATTCTTGGCAATAGAAAACCAATTGCATTTATCGGGGAGAGTTTTAATGCGTTATTCACTGAAGCAACTTTCGGTGTTTGAGGAGGTTGCGAGCACGCGCAGTGTCAGTAAAGCCGCGGAAAACCTGGCTTTGACGCAGTCTGCAGCGAGCATGGCGTTGTCCCAGCTCGAGAAGCTGCTGGGACGGCCGTTGTTTGAGCGGCAGGGGAAGCAAATGGCACTGACCTATTGGGGGGCATGGCTCCGTCCCAGGGCCAAGCAGCTATTGTTTGATGCCCAGCAAATAGAATTGGGTTTTTATGACCAGCACCTGGTCAGTGGTGAAATCAGCCTGGCAGCCAGTCAGACGGCGGCTGAACACCTTTTGCCAGAGCTTATCAGTATTATTGATAAAGATTTTCCAGAGTTACGCATCCAGCTGGTCGTGAAGAATGCCCAGAAAGTCATTGATAGAGTGAGAAACTATGAGTGCGAGCTGGGGATTATCGAGGGCCGTTGTGATGACAGCCGGTTGGATCAGGAAGTATGGTGCCACGACCACCTGGTGATTATTGCGTCCAAGCACCATCCCTACGCCAAACTGGATACGGTGAGCTTTGCACAGCTAGAGCAGGCCAAGTGGGTACTTCGGGAGCAGGGGGCCGGTACTCGGCAAAGTTTTGAGAGCGCCTTGCATGGGGTGATTGAAGATTTGGATGTCTGGCGGGAGTATGAACAGATCCCGGTTCTTCGCGCTCTGGTTACCAATGGGCCTTACCTTAGCTGTTTACCCTATCTGGACGTGGTGAAATATATCGATCGCGGTGAGCTGGTGGCCTTGAATGTTCCTGAGCTGAACATGAAGCGAACGCTTTCTTTTATCTGGCGTGCCGATGCGATAGAAAACCCGCTTCGCGACTGTATCCGCCGCGAAGCAATCCGGATGATAAAAGACCGAAAAATGGAAATGTAGATTGTATAAGTAAATTTGATGAAACTAAGAAGCTAAATTTATAAGTGCTTGCGTGCATATCGTTTTGCGCAATGATGAAAAATTGGGCGATCATTGGTTTTAATTTGGTATTCTTGCTGATCTTTTCGGCTAATTACTACATTTTTGCTGTTGTGATACTGCAACAGAGTATTCGCGATTAAGGATCTTGTTGGTTTTCATATCAATATTAATGATTAATATGGGCAGTATTTGTTATATGCCACTTAGCGCTTATTTTAATACCAAAGGAACAGAACTATATTAGATTTTTTTCATCCTTATGATCTATAAGCAAAAAAGTGTTATTCCAGCGTTGGTTTCAATTGATTCTCAATAGGGCCTGATAGGATCAAGCTAGATAAGGTACAAGTTTCGCGTAGCGTCACTATATTCTTCCCTTCGTAAGGCTTGTCATTAGTCTTTCTGATGACAGGCATACCCATTTAAGCAACGTCAATTTGAGACAGAGAAAGCCAAACCGCCCTCCTGTTGTGGCTGTAAAAAGAGGTTGCTCCCAAAGCCTGAAAAAAAGTGAGATACATCTATTTGATTTCATTTATCGCATCAATAACTGGTTAGTTTTTGAGCGATTGATCTCTGGACAAGGTGGTGATTATCTTTAAAATCCGGCCTTAGTTGATATTGCTAGGGACGATAAAATGATCATCAAAGGAAAGCCGGTAAGGGATATGTCCTTAAAGCTTAACACCTTGTTTCGCGGATTAGGCTGCCTGTTGCTTCTGCTTTTTTTAGTTAATTTACATTCACTTACAGATACTCTTTCCAACTCAGCCCTGTCGCTTCAAAAGCTAACGGCGGCGATGGGGCCAGGTAGCAAAGCCTCGGTTGTGGCAGAGGCGGCAGAGCCTGCTGTAGCAGAAACAGCGCTGGCTGATAAAGCACCGATCGAAGAGAAAACCGTAACTTTCGAAGACGAGGTGGTCGAGCTGAGAGAGGCCGCACTGGTACGCTTTGCCAATAAGTTTAATTTCCCTAACTCGGTTGAGTTTTATAGTCTGGCCAGCAGTGAAAACTGGATGTTTAGCCCGGCGACAGTAAAGAATAAAGACAACGTCCTTAATTTAACAACATGTGGCTATTATGCGGCCAAAAATGCCATGGGCCTTGCCCGTGAGCGAGAACCATTCATTATTGATCTGGTTTACGACTTTTTAAACCAAAGATATAGCGTTCATGGTTATTTCAAGGATGACAGAGCCAACTACCATCAATTTAACGGAACCAAAAAGCCGGTTGAGCTGAGCCGCAACCGCTTCAAAAATAAGTGGGATGTTGCCTGTAAGCCGTTAAAGGTCGAGAAGTTTGACGATATTCTTTCGGTTGCCACTCTCGGGCGTTTCGAGCCTGACGCAGAAATGGCATTTAAGCGGCAGCTAAATGCGTTTGGCGCAAATGTAAGAAGCGAAATAGAGAGTTGTATTACGGATAAAACGCTTATTGCTTCAGTACCTAAGCTTGCAACGCGTAAAGATCTCTGTCTGGCCAATGCACAATGTACGATCTTAGATGGTGGTGTCGGCGGTAAATGTGACCTTGTGAAGAAGGCATGTTCTAGTGATACGGCATCACAGCTTTGCCAGACAACCGGCGAGGCTATCACGAGCAAGGCTACCGATAACGACCAAGCTGCCAGTTAGTTACTGACTAGCGTAATCAGACACGGGGGAATATCGTTGCTACATATTGATTTTAATGCAGGAGCAAAGTAGGGCATTTTGCTCCTGCCATTAGACAAGATAGATCGCTGCGGATCAGTACATTACATTATGACCGTAGCTGGCGATAATGCTTTTGACTTTTTCCATGACCTCTTTCGATGGCGGCTTAACATCAGCTAGCTGATATTCAAAACCGAGTGCTTCCCATTTATGTTCGCCCAGTTGGTGGTAAGGCAGCAGCTCGACCTTCTCAATATTGTCCATTCCCTGAATAAACTCGCCGAGCAGATGGGCTGAGCGTTCGTCATCGGTGAAGCCCGGTACGATAACGTAGCGGATCCAGGTTTTCTGGCCACGCTGATGAAGATAGCGGGCAAAGTCCAGCACACGCTTGTTCGGTACGCCGACCAAATTCTGGTGGATGCTGTCATCAAGCTGTTTGAGATCCAACATCACTAGATCTGTACTATCAAGCACTTCATCAACGACATCGGTATGCTTGCGGATATAGCCATTGGTATCAAGGCAAGTATGAATCCCTTCAGCCTGAGCGGCGCGGAAGAAATCACGGACAAACTCAGGTTGCAACATGGCTTCACCACCAGATGCTGTGACACCGCCCCCGGAGGCTTTCATGAAGTGACGATACGAAAGGGCATCTTTCATGATCTCGTCAACAGTGATTTCACGCCCGTCGTGGAGATCCCACGTATCACGGTTGTGGCAATACTGACAACGCATTAAGCAGCCTTGCATAAATACGATAAAACGGATGCCGGGTCCATCCACGGTACCGCAGGATTCAAAAGAGTGAATTCGGCCTTTTACTGACATTGCTTTATTTCTCCGCATGGTGCGTGTTTACCTGTCATTTTATTACAAAATGACAGGCTAAAATAGCGAAAAAAGCGTTATACCTGTAAGGGTAATACATTTCCTTCTCCGTCCATTTTTCCATTTCTTACCTCGCTGCTATGGCTTAGTCACTGATGTCAGCTTCACTATTGTTTTGTTTCACAGTGATAACCATATTGATGCGAAAAACATGCATACAAACCACAAAATTGTTACATCTATCGCTTGAAGTGCGGTGAAAATCCCAGCACTATACGCCCCAAAGTGCCTATGCACTCTTTGCTTAATGATCTCGTTTCATTTCGCTTAACAATTTATTGCTGCTGAAGGGGACCCAACCAAGGCATTCGGAGTGGGAAGGCAGAGGCAGAAAAGAGGCCGCAGTCAGGCAAGATAATAATAAACAAGGAGACTTATGTTCAGTTTAAGCAACTTGACCGTCAGGAAGAAGTTAATCGCCTTTGTCGCTACTGCTATTGGTCTGCTCTTGTGTGTCAGCGTTTATAATGCGCTGGAACAGCGGCAGGCCGCGTATCAAGAACGAAAGGCGTCGTTGCAAAGCCAGGTCGAGCTGGCTATCAGCACACTTGAATTTTATGCATCGCAGCAGGAGGTATTGGGGGCCGCGCAAGCGCAGCAGCAAGCCATTACGATGATAAATGCCCAACGCTATGGCAAAGGGAATTATTTTTGGGTGACGACTCCTGAGCTTGAGATTATTACCCACCCGCTCAAGCCCAAGCTCAACGGAACCAATGCCCGCCAGCTTACCGATGCCGATGGTAAGTTTCACTGGCAAGAGATGGTAACGACCAGTGAGAAAAGCGGTGCTGGCTACCTCGACTATCGCTGGCGCTCTCCTGAGGGCGAAATCAAACCCAAGCTCTCGTTTGTACAACGCTTTCCTCAATGGAACTGGATTGTAGGCACTGGCGTCCATGTCAAAGATATCGAAGATGAGTTTATGCTGACTTCGATGAAAACAGGCATGATGGCTGCGGCTGCGATGCTGGTACTGCTTGTGGTTGGTTATTTTATCAGCCACAACATTTCCGACCCGCTTGAGGCGCTGGTGGGTAAGTTTGATGCCATTGCTGACGGTGATCTTAGGGTTGATTGCCACTCTGAACGACTCGATGAAATTGGTAAGCTGTCGCGTCGTATGGATACCTCGATAAGTGCTATTCGCAATGCCCTCAAGGTTGCGGCCGCCTCCGCCCATCAGTCAACAGATATGGCCAGTACTATTGCTTCTGCCAGCGAAGAGAGTGCTCAGAGTATCCAGTCGCAACATATGCAGCTAGAGCAGCTAGCCACGGCCATGAATGAAATGACGGCGACGGTTGCCGATGTAGCGCAAAATGCAGAGCAAACGGCTACCATGACCAAGGACATGTCCCATAAGGCAACAGCCAGCAGTGAACGGCTGGAGGATACTACCCTGAATATCCAGCAGGTCGCCAGCCAAATCGCAGAGGCCGACAAGCGGGTGGAGGAGCTTAAGCAGGGCGTCTTGCAGATCAGCGAGGTCGCCGAGGTGATCAAGGGAATTTCTGAACAGACTAACCTTCTGGCCCTGAATGCGGCGATTGAAGCGGCACGTGCCGGTGAGCAGGGGCGGGGGTTTGCTGTCGTGGCTGACGAAGTGCGTAACCTTGCTCAGCGTACACAGAAATCGACTGAGGAAATACAGGTGACGGTTGACGGGCTGACGCGCGGAGCGCTGGAGGCGGCGACGGCGATGAAGGCAAGCCATAATAGTAGCCGGAACAGCGTCGAGAATGCTCAGGACAGCCAGCGCGAGCTGAAGCATATGCTTGATGCATTGTATCAGTCCACGGATCGGGTAGCCCAGATCGCGGCAGCGGCAGATCAACAGGGCACGGTGTCGGAAGACATCAACGGTAATGTCAGCAGTATTCATTTATCGGCGAATGAAGTGAATGCGGCTGCCCAGCATCTGGCGAGCCAGAGCCAGGCGCTGGCAGAAGCCTCGGAAGAGCTTGCTCTCCAGCTACAGCACTTTAAGGTGTAGCTCGGTTATTGGAGTGTCATTTTTCGCAGATATAAAAAAACCGACCAAAAGGTCGGTTTTTATTACTTACCTGCTAGCGAACCAGCAGATGAGCATTACTGGCTCTCAATTATAGAGATTCAGTGAAAGTACGCGCGATAACGTCTTTCTGCTGTTCTGCAGTCAGAGAGTTGAAACGCACAGCGTAGCCCGATACACGGATAGTTAGCTGTGGGTACTTCTCTGGGTGCTTAACTGCGTCTTCTAGAGTTTCGCGGTTAAGAACGTTAACGTTCAGGTGCTGACCGCCTTCGATGCCGGCTTCGTGGTGGAAGTAACCATCCATTAGGCCTGCAAGGTTAGCTTTCTGAGTCTCAGCTTCTTTACCTAGCGCGTTAGGAACGATAGAGAAAGTGTAAGAGATACCATCTTTCGCATCAGCAAACGGCAGTTTACCAACAGAAGTCAGAGATGCTACCGCACCTTTTTCATCACGACCGTGCATTGGGTTTGCACCCGGTGCGAAAGGAGCACCAGCTTTACGGCCGTCAGGTGTAGTACCAGTCTTCTTACCGTATACCACGTTAGATGTGATAGTCAGGATAGACTGAGTTGGGATTGCGTTACGGTAAGTGTTCAGCTTACGGATCTTGTTCATGAACGTTGTAACAAGTTCACAAGCGATGTCATCAACGCGTGCGTCGTTGTTACCGAACTTAGGATAGTCACCTTCGATTTCGAAATCGATCGCGATACCGTCTTCGTCACGTACAGGTTTAACTGTTGCGTACTTGATTGCAGACAGTGAGTCAGCAGCAACAGACAGACCAGCAATACCACAAGCCATTGTACGAATAACATCACGGTCATGAAGAGCCATTAGTGATGCTTCGTAGCTGTACTTGTCGTGCATGAAGTGGATGCTGTTTAGCGCAGTCACGTACTGCTTAGCTAGCCAGTCCATGAAGTGATCCATGCGTTCCATTAGATCGTCATAGCTCAGCACTTCATCAGTGATCTTGTCCATCTTAGGACCAACCTGGATCTTCAGCTTCTCATCCACACCACCGTTGATGGTGTAAAGCATAGTTTTCGCCAGGTTCGCACGCGCGCCGAAGAACTGCATTTGCTTACCAACAACCATTGGCGATACACAACAAGCGATCGCGTAGTCATCAGAGTTCATGTCAGGACGCATCAGGTCGTCGTTTTCGTACTGGATAGAAGAAGTATCGATAGATACTTTCGCACAGAACTTCTTGAAGCCTTCAGGTAGCTGCTCAGACCAAAGTACAGTGATGTTTGGCTCTGGAGAAGGACCCATGGTGTACAGGCTGTTTAGGAAACGGAAGTTTGTACGTGTTACCAGCGTACGACCGTCAAGGCTCATACCACCCATTGACTCTGTTGCCCAGATTGGGTCGCCAGAGAATAGCTCATCGTACTCAGGCGTACGTAGGAAGCGAA
Source organism: Photobacterium proteolyticum (assembly GCF_001939735.1). Classification (GTDB taxonomy): domain Bacteria; phylum Pseudomonadota; class Gammaproteobacteria; order Enterobacterales; family Vibrionaceae; genus Photobacterium; species Photobacterium proteolyticum. The sequence continues at coordinate 20,880 of NZ_MJIL01000056.1, read as the reverse complement.
CCATACGTAGCTTCATTACGAAGTGGTCGATCATTTCCTGAGCTTGTTCTTCAGTGATCTTGCCAGCAGCAATATCACGCTCGATGAAGATATCCAGGAACGTAGAAGTACGGCCCAGAGACATAGCAGCACCGTTCTGTGACTTAACAGCAGCTAGGTAGCCGAAGTATGTCCACTGGATTGCTTCTTGTGCAGTTGTTGCAGGAGCAGAGATGTCGTAGCCGTATTTCGCTGCCATTTCTTTGATCTGGCCTAGCGCACGGTGCTGCTCAGCGATTTCTTCGCGAAGCTGCATAGTCATCTGTAGGTCTTCGCCATTCTCGAACTTCTCTTGTAGAGAAGAGAACTGAGCGAACTTGTCCTTCATTAGGAAGTCGATACCGTATAGTGCTACGCGACGGTAGTCACCGATGATACGACCACGGCCGTATGCATCTGGAAGACCAGTCAGAACACCAGACTTACGACATTTCATGATATCTGGCGTGTAGATATCGAAAACGCCCTGGTTGTGCGTCTTACGGTACTCAGAGTAAATCTTAGATACCATTGGATCTAGTTCACGACCGTATACTTTGCATGAACCCTCAACCATACGGATACCACCGTTAGGGATGATTGCACGCTTAAGCGGAGCGTCAGTCTGAAGACCTACGATAGTCTCTAGATCTTTGTTGATGTAACCTGCGTCGTGAGCAGTGATGGTAGAGATAACAGAAGTATCGAAGTCAACAGGAGCGTGAGTGCTGTTTTCCTGCTTGATACCTTCCATAACCTGATCCCAAAGCTTGTTAGTCGCTTCAGTACCTTCAGATACTAGGAAAGACTCATCACCTTCATACGGTGCGTAGTTTTTCTGGATGAAGTCGCGAACGTTTACTTCGTTCTGCCATTCGCCTGCAGCGAACCCTTCCCAAGCTTTAGCAAATTGCTCTGCCATGACATACCTACCTTTTTAGTAGAAAAAACACGTACTGGTTTAATCGCCGTTGAGCTCATCACCACCGGTTGATGGTGCACAGTACACTTTTATTAACAATAATACGGATAATCAACTCAAATCGAATCGTGTATCGTGATGATTTCATTATTCGTATTAACGCTATTTATTAATGCCCAAGTTAAGCTGGGGCAGCATAACATACTGCCCCAATTTTCATTATAGTAATGCCGGAATGCCGTATTTGCCTTCAAGCATACCAACTGCCAGCATCGCAATCAGACAGACAACCAATACACCGCCAGGGATGATAATTTTGTCTGCGAAAGATAGCTTCGATGCACGCTCTTTGTCACCGATAAGGCCGTTGTTATCCAGTAGCATAGTCAGTGCCCATGCCAGAACCGGGTTAACAACTGCAGCTGCAAAGATACAGATACCAGCAGATTGTGAATCTTTTGTTTCTTTAACCATCTGCACACCTGCTTCCAGCAGTGGCAGGAATACACCTACAAGTAGTGCTACACGCATTACTGGCGGCCATACAGCTACATCCATTGGGAAGCCCAGGATGGCGATGAACATAACCAGAAGACCCAGGATAATCGCACCACCAGGGATAGGACGCTTGGCGATAGCGGCCGGGATCATGTAGGTACCCCAAGATGATGTGATGTTACCACCACCCAGTGCTGTACCGACCATCTGGCGGATAGAACACATAGTCATAGTGTCATCAACATCCATCAGTACTTTGTCAGTACCGCGTGGGTAGTTAAGTTCCTGGAAAATACGGTGGCCCAGGAAGTCTGGTGACCACATAGCAACAGCCAGGATGGCAAACGGCAGTGATGCAATGAAGTGCTGCATAGTCGGCAGACCTAGCATCCAGCCTTCTTCTGTGCTGCCCCACCAGTACACAGGGTTCAGGTTAGGCAGACCCATTTCAGTTTCAAACTTAAGGTCGAAGCCGGCACCCAGAACCAGGGCTACAAGCAGGCCCGTAATGGCACAGGCAGGAATAGCCAGCCAACGCTTGTTGATACGAGCAAGGTAGGCATAAAGAACAATGTTGACGGCCAGTACAATCAGGCCGACATAGCCCATGCTGCCCGCTGCGATATCAGCTGACTGCAGGCCCGTCGCCCAGGTCTGGATTGAGCCGATCTGGCTCATGGTACCGGTGAAGCCAAGGAAAATCAGCAGGCCACCGGCGGTACCTTCCGAGGTCAGGTTCACCAGTTTGGAACCGCCTTTGAAGTAACTAAGCAGAAGACCGAATACACCAAGAAGGATAGCAAGAGCAAGAGGGTGGGCACCGGCCAGGGCGATAGCACCGATAAGTGGGATCATCGGACCGTGGTTACCGGCCAGGTTGGCGCGGGGGTTGATAAATCCGGATGCTAAGACACAGAAAAGAAGCGCAGGAAGCAGCATCTCTACACGAGCAACTTCGATAGCGAACTCTTTACCCAGATTGATGTGATCCCAGGCTTGAGTCAGGCCGTCGGCCCAAGACATCATTACCGCAGAGTACATCGCGATAATACCGATAGTACCGGCCAGGGCTGGGACTAAATCTTCTAGCTCAAAACGGAAGTCACGACCCGGCAGGTTCAGGCCGAAGCGGCGTGGCTTCATGATTTTCAGCTCATGATCAAGATAGTCAGAGCGACTTGAGAAGTCAGAGGCAGGGCGGTGCAGCTCCTGATAACTTCTTTCTTCAGATGACATAAGTGCCTCGTTCTACGTTTAAATAATTTTTGTATTTAGTGTATCTAACTTTGAGCGCGACCTGGAAATAACCCCTCAGGTGCAAGCTGTTCTATGTGTAATTATATTTCACCAAATTTTACTGAAGTGTACCGCTTGGCCCGATAAAGGGAATTGATCTCGATCACTACGCTTAAAAAAATGTAGGAAAAAAACCAAAAAAAATTGAGCGAGAAGTGCATTTGTTATGAAAAATGAAAGAGATTATATAACTAAAGTAAAACTGTGAACGAGGTCGCAAATAGCTTGTTCTGGTATAAGTTGTTGATTTTTAATGGTTTGATTTATAGCAGCCCATAATCTGTGTTCTACAGGGGAGTCTACACCAAAAGAGGCAGTAATGCGTGCATTTTATGACCAGAGTGATTGGGCTGTAAAAATAGTCATAAAAAAAAGCCAGCAATTGAGTTGCTGGCTTTTTTGGCGTCAAAGTTGCAATTTTGTAATAAAATTACTGATTGTTTGCTTTTTTAGTGACTAGCGGTGTTGTACGATGTCACTGGCACCCCTTTACCGCTGGGTGATTTGGAACTCACCCAGCTGGTTTTTCTGATTCTCAGCCAGCTGTGACAGGTGGCTGCTGGCCTCGGCCGTCTGGCTAATACCGGCCACGTTCTGGCTGATGATGTCATTAATCGTGGTGATATTGCGGGTAATATCGTCAATTGCCCGGCTTTGCTCGTCAACCGATGCGGTAACATCGCCGTTGACCTGACTAATATGCTCAAGCGCCTGGGTAATGGATTCAATCTGGTTACTGGTTTGTTCTGCAATTTCGCTGTTGGTTCTGACCTTGTTCAAGCTGTTGTTGACGGCATCGACAACGGCAGAGGACTTGTGTTGCAGCTGTTCGATGATAGTTTGGATCTGCTGGGTTGAGTCCTGGGTCTTGGCGGCAAGCACCCTGACTTCGTCGGCAACCACGGCAAACCCGCGACCACTTTCGCCAGCACGGGCGGCTTCGATTGCTGCGTTAAGTGCCAGTAGGTTGGTTTGCTCCGAAATTGAATCGATAACAGTGATGACCTCGCTGATCTTGATGCTCTGCTCGTTGAGATCGATAACCTGGGTCGACGTTTCATCGAGTTGCGTGGCTAAATCCTCGGTGAGCTGACGGGAGTGCAGGGCAATTTCGGTACTTTCGGCGCCCATTGCCAGAGCTTGCTGGGCACTTTCGTCGGCGGTCTTGGCATAACCGTCCACTTGGGTGGCGGCGGCAGACAGCTCAGTAACCGCGGCAGCAATTTGCTCCACCTGCTGTTGCTGCTCCCGGCCGTTGACTTCGCTTTGGGTCATGACTGCAGCAAGCTCTGTCGAGGAGGTAGCGACTTCGTCACTGACACCGCGCAGCGAGCGAATGGTAGCGGCAAGCTGAGAAATGGCATCATCAAGGCTGGCACCTAGCAGGCCAATTTCATTTTTTCCCTTGATGTTTGTCTGGACGTTAAGGTTGCCTTCTGCCAGTGCCTTGACGGCAAGATACAGTGATCCCATTACGCTGCTAATCGCGTTGGATAAGATGATACTGATCGTCAAGGCTAGTACGGTTGCAATAGCCGTTGCCGTTAACTGGCTTGTTGTCACCGAGGCTAATAGCTCAGTGGTTTTGTCCGATAACTCTTCAGTTTTTTGCAGCGAGGCCGTTGCCAGGGCGGTAATGATCTGGGTGTTGTTATCACCCAGCTCAATCATATGATTGGTCGTTGCCTGTTTGTCCTTCTGTAATTGGATAATCTCCAATAACTGGTGTTCCCAAAGCTGGGTATTTTTAATGACTGTTTGTGCTTCTGGCCAGTGCTTAAATTCATTCAGGTAAGCATTCAGTTTTTTTGTATATTCTAGTGTCGTCTGAGTATCTTGCTGGCTTTGTCCTTTTACCCCGACAGCAACATGGTAAAGCATCAAACCGGCAGTATCCGACATATCGGAGAGGTTCATTGTCCAACGGTCAATGTCTTCCATGCTTCTATTTTTGGCGATCAGTGCATCCGCGGCGGTAATATCCGTGGTGATCCAGCTGGTTGCATCATATAGTTTGATGATGTTCTGACGCTGGGCTCTGAGTTGCTCGGATGCCTGGACATATGATTTGTAGTTGCTGATAAAGTTATCCAGCGACTGCTTCGCCTGCCGGGTGAGTCCGCGATTGTCTGATTGCATCAGGGTGTTGTAGCTGCGCTGTACCTTGGCCAGATTGTCATTGTTGACTTGTACCATTTCATCAAGACGGTCATAAAACCCGAGCGCATAAATAGACTTCATGCGGCTGACATCTTGTAAATCCTGAAATTCTTTCATCGTGCTGTTAAAAGCAATAAAGTCGTTGACTTTATTTGTGTTTGCCTCAACTTCTGATAATAGATTTTGACTAATAATGATAGTAATAATAAAACATAGAACGGCAAAGGCTGACGATAACGAAAGCAGTATCCGCAAAGGAAGGTTTTTAATTGTATTTAGCATGTTTAATCAACGTCGAAAAGTGGCTTCATATGATAATGAAGCCAGTGATAGTAATTAGAATTATCGTTGCATATTGATATAAGATCGGAGTAAGCAACCGAGTTGCCATCATTATATATCCAGTGAGGTTAACTTAATAGACTTATTATATTTGTCTGTAAAGATGTCGTCATGAATAATAAAGTGTTGAAGTGTGATTGTTTGAAATAAAGCTTAATATTCTTATATATATTTTATTATGTGGCGGTAATTAATAAAGATAAAACCGAATAATCAATTAATCTTATTATTAAATATAAGAGCTTGCCTGCTGTTCATCTAGGTGTATTAAATCATTTCATTTGGCTACGCATTATTCCCTATAGCCTTTCAAGCCTGTTACATCTGTTCCGGTTCGGCATATAAAGATGCAGTGCAGGCACTATTTTGCTCTTTTCTGAGAGAAAACTCATCAGTGTTGTAAGTTAATGCTGACTTTTTGACCGTCATCCCATATTGAAATAGCACCAAGTGAAAGTAATCACAGTTCTCTTTTTCTCTCTGTAGCAGAATGAATTGGTCGGATGAGGGATTTTAAATACTTATCTCTGATAACTAATGATTATTCATTACTTTAGTCCAATATTTATCGAATATTCAGACTAAAATAGATGAGAAAATGAGGGGTACGATGAAAGCAACAATAGCATCAACTATAAACGCGATGCGTGATGACTATATTGCCGCAGTGAAGCGTTTAGTTGCCATTCCCAGTGTTTACCAGGATGACGATAGCGGTACGCCATTTGGTCAGCCTATCGATGATTGCCTGACGGAAACCCTGAACCTTTGTCATGAGCTGGGGTTTGCCATTTATAAAGACCATAAAGGCTATTACGGTTACGCTGAAATTGGTGACGGTGAGCAAATGATTGGTGTACTGGGGCACTTGGATGTTGTGCCTACCGGTGAACTATCAGCCTGGGATTCTGCCCCGTTTGAGCCGGAAATTCGTGATGGCAGACTTTATGGCCGCGGGACTCAGGACGATAAAGGTCCAACCCTGGCTGCCATCTTTGCTGTTAAAGCATTGATTGATAGCGGAATAAAATTAAATAAACGGATCCGGTTTATTTTTGGCACCGATGAAGAAACCTTGTGGCGCTGTATCGACCGCTATCTGGAAAAAGAAGAAGTGCCGCAGTGTGGCTTTACTCCTGATTCTGCGTTCCCGCTGATCCATGCGGAAAAAATGCTGATCCAGTCCTGGTTGCATGGCCCGGGTGATGAATTATTACAACTGGATTGTGGTGGTGCCCTGAATGCCGTTCCTGAGCTGGCGAAATATGAAGGGCCGCTTTGGGAAGAACTGGCAAGCAAGCTAGATGAGCTGGGCTTTGACTTTACAGCCGAAGATGCCGAGGTAACTGTATTTGGTAAAGCCGCGCACTCTGCGGCTGCTGATATCAAAGGGGTTAATGCCATTGCCCGTCTGTGTATGGCACTGAGTGAGCTTGGTGTGACGCATCCTGCGATACGGTTTGTGGCCGAGCAGGTTGGCCAGGATGCCAATGCCAAAGAGATTTTTGGACCGGTTGAAGATGTGAGCGGTCGGTTGACCTTCAATGTGGCTCAGCTATGTATTGACCCACAACATAGTAAGCTCGGTATTGATATCCGGGTGCCGGTGACCTTTAGCAAAGAGAATTTTGACAGCGATATGATGGCTGTCAGCGAGCAGTATGATCTTCAATATGAAGAGTTTGATGTGTTGCCATCTTTGTATATGCCGGCTGAAAGTCCGGTTATCCAGACCTTGATGGCAGCCTATCAGGAAGTAAGCGGTGATCTGGAAAGCCAGCCTATGACCTCCGGGGGAGCAACCTATGCGCGTGCTATCCCTAACTGTGTGGCCTTTGGGGCAATTTTTCCCGGTCGCGACAAAGTTGAGCACATGCCCAACGAGTACCTCATTATTGATGACATGCTTAAAGCGATGAACGTGTATGCAAATGCGATTTATCAATTGCAGGGAGTAGAGCTATGACAACAGCAACAGAGGCTGGCAAAGCGAAGAAATCCTTCAAGATGCCAACGGTTTACACCATTCTCTTTATTATTATTGCTCTGGTGGCATTGCTGACATGGATCATGCCGGCAGGCAAGTATGACTATATCGTCAACGGCACCGATCAGGTGATCCCGGCGGCGGAAGTGCTCGACTATGACGGTGGCGAAAGACTGTTGCCGATCCCAGGTTCCTACCAGGAACTGGAACCGTCACCACAGGGCTTTATTGACGTGCTGATGGCACCGATCAAGGGCTTCCACAAAGCCGTAGACGTTGCGCTGTTTGTCTTGGTAATTGGTGGTTTCCTGGCCGTTACCATGCGAACCGGTGCCATGGACTCCGGGGTGGCGGCGATTGTACGTAAGTTCCATGGTCGCGAGCAGATGATGATCCCGGTATTGATCAGCTTGTTCGCACTCGGTGGATCGACCTACGGTATGGCGGAAGAGACCGTGGCTTTCTGGGCGGTGATCTTGCCGGTAATGGCGGCGGCCGGCTACGACCGTATGGTGGCGGCGGGGATCATTCTGCTTGGCTCGGGAGTGGGCGTACTGGCCTCGACGGTTAACCCGTTTGCTACCGGTATTGCTTCAGGGTTTGCCGGCCTGCCAATTGGTGAGGGTATTGGTTTACGTGTGATCCAGCTGATCATCCTGATTGTACTGGCATCATGGTTTGTTATGCGCTACGCCTCCAAGGTCAAGGCAGACAAATCCCATTCAGTGCTGGCCGATATTGAGTTTAACGATGAGTTTTCTCACGTAAAAGAAGATACCGGCGAGTTTACCACCAAGCAGAAGCTGACAATGGGTGTGTTCTTCGGTGCCTTCCTGGTCATGATTTATGGCGTTATTCCTTGGGAAGACATGGGCATCACGGCTATTCCGACGCTGTGGTGGTGGTTTGATGAATTGTCGACCCTGTTCCTTGCATCAGCCATTTTGATCGCCCTGATCAACCGTATGTCTGAAGGTGACTTTATCAAAACCTTCCTTGAAGGGGCCAAAGATCTGATTGGCGTTGCGTTAGTGGTTGCCGTTGCCCGTGGTATCTATGTGGTGATGGATAACGGCGTGATCATCGACACCATTCTTAACTGGGCTGAAGGTGTGGTAACCGGTTTGTCATCGGGTGTGTTTGTTGTCGTGACATACTTTGTTCACATCGTATTGAGCTTCTTCATTCCTTCAACCTCTGGTCTGGCGACGGTTTCAATGCCGTTGATGGCACCATTGGCTGATTTCTCGGGTATCGGCCGTGATTTGATCATTACCGCCTACCAGTCTGCCAGTGGTTGGATCAATATCTTTGCCCCAACAGCTGGACACCTGGTTGCCGGTTTGGCTCTTGCCAAGATCCCGTACGAGCGCTTCCTGAAATGGGTAATGCCGTTTGTGATTATGGTACTGGCAGTGACTGTGGTAACGCTATTTGCCGGAGCTGCGATGGCTTAACGCTGTGTTTGACAGGTGGCATATTGGTCTGGGTTAACCTTGGGTTGAGGTGCCGAAAGTAGCAATTGAAGGCGAGTCCGATGTTAAGTCGGGCTCGCTTTTTTGCTTTATGGCCGGTTGAGACAAACACTAGGGCTGCTTTGTTATTTCTGATAATATCGAAATATAAAATCTGACGGAATTGAATATGGAACTAGAGATTGTTGCCAAGGCTTTGAAAGAGCTAGGTCATCCGACGCGTTTGCGGGTATATAAGCATTTAGTGAAATCAGGCTATAACGGCCTGCCTGTCGGTAAGTTGCAAGAAGAGCTGGATATTCCGGGCTCGACATTATCACACCATATTTCAGGGCTGGTGTCGGCCGGGCTTATCAAGCAACAACGTGACGGCAGAACCCTTTACTGCATCCCCCAGTACGACATGCTCGATGGGGTGGTGGGCTTTTTGCAAGATGAGTGTTGCAGCAGCCAGCCACCGGGAGACGAAAAGGAATAAACGCCCAATCGTGTTATGATTTTGGCCGCAGGGCGAGAACATGCAGCAGCCGTTCCGGGGTCTGTGGCCAGATAAGCGGGCTGGCAACCGGGTTGTTTTCGTCGAACCAGCCGGTGAAGCGCTGTGTGTTGTACTGATAAAACTGTACGGTATTGTAGAGCGGTACCGTTACTTGCTGACCGGCAATAATTTCGTTGAGCTCGCGAATAATGGCCAGCCGTTGGTGGGCGGTAGAGACGGTCGGAAATTGTGCCAGCAAGCTATCGACCTGGGCATTTTTATAGAAATGCATGGCATAGCGCGGGTAGTGCGGAGCCTGGTAACGGCTATTAAATGCCGTATCAAAGTATTTGAACGGGGTCGGGCCTTGCGGAAAGTTGGTCAGGGCCAAGGTATACTCACCACCTGTCAGGCGATCGACGAAGTGATTAAAATCTGCCTCGACCAATCGAATTTTCAATCCAACCTGTTCCAGCATTTCCGCCAACAGCAGGGCGGTGGTATTAAAGTCAGACCAGCCTCTTGGCGTCAGAAGCGTTAGCTCCAGCGTGCTGCCGGATGGCAGCTCTCGCCAGCCGTCATCATCCTTATCCTCGAGACCTAGCAATGACAGTTGCTCTTTTGCCAGTTCGGGGTTGTATGTCATATAGGGCAGGTATTTCTCTGTCGCAACCGGATCGGCCCAATGTTCAAAGCGCTGACTCATCCCCGAGGCGAATCTTGAGGGTACTCCCTGGCCAAAGGCGGCGATATTGATCAGTTGCTGGCGTTGTACCGACATTGATACTGCCCGGCGGAAATCGACTTCCTCAAAGACGGCTCTGATTTCCGGCTCCGCGGCCTTGAAGTTAAATAGCAGGCTGATAGGACTGGATGGCGGTAGCCAGTACTTAAAGTCCGGCGAGTAGGAGGCATATTGGCGCTCGATATCAGGAATAAACGATCCAGCCCAGTCGAACTCCCCCTTTGATATCCGCGCGATAAAGTCATCGTTATTGGTGATTTTGGGATAACGAAGGCAGTCGATGTGACGCTCTTTCGCCTGCCAGTAGAATGGGTTGCTGCATTGCAGATAACCTGCTTCGCTAAGTGATTCTATTTGGGTATAGGGGCCAGTACCCACAGGCGTGGCATTGGCATAGGTAACGGGATCGGGAACTTTTTCCCACTGATGCTTGGGAACAATTGGCAATAGCACCAGGTTATAGGCAACGAGTGCATTGGGATTTTTAAGTTTGAAATAGACCTTATGCGGGCCATGTTTTTTTACACTTTCTACCCATTGATTTATGCCATGTGAATCAAGTTCTGGATATTTTTGTGCTAGATAAAATGAAAAAACAACATCATCAGCGGTGAATGATTTTCCATCTGACCAGGATATTTTTTCTCTAAGAGTAAAAGTGATCCCTTTCAGATCAGAATCCAGTTGGTAACCTGTAGCAAGTCGGTATTCCGGCTTATTGTTTTGCAGGGTATTGAAAACAATGAGAGGCTCAAAGATAAACTCATGCGTCGTAGGCATGCTTGCCTTGGAGAACGGGTTAAAATTGGCAGTGATCTGATCGACGTAGGCCGGGACTACGGTAAGAACACTGCGATTTTCCTGCTCTTGGGCCAATACGCCTGCTTGACAGGAAAGCACTATCAAACCAACGAGTAACAGCCTAATGCTATAGTGAGTTACTTGATCAAAATAGGCTCTATACATATACCAACCCGGCCCGACTTACGCTATGACGATTTTATCGCAATAACCTACCTTAAGTTGGGGCTATTATCAAATCTCCAGATTGGGCTGATAAATGACTAATTATGCACACTATTTAACTGTTGATTCTTGAGGTTTTTAGGTTAACAAAATGTTGCCAATTGTGGTTCGTGGTGATACCTTCGATGAAGTGCTCGGAAAACAGACTATATCTCTATAACTGAATTCATGTGCCAGAAGGCTAAGAAACGGTCAGATGAGAGTTGTTAAAGAGCGTAATTTCCCGATTCACGGAGCAACAGGAGTTAGCGCGCATGGCAGATGTAGTGGCGCTTGATGTAAAGGAACTGCATAAGTCTTTTGGTCAGAACGAAGTCCTAAAAGGAATTTCGCTGACGGCTCACCGTGGCGATGTTATTTCAATTATTGGTTCTTCCGGTTCAGGGAAGAGTACATTTCTTCGCTGCATCAATTTATTGGAAACCCCGACTCAGGGTGAAATCTGGGTGAATGGCGAACTGATAAAAATGAAAAATAATCGCCGGGGAGAGTTTTTACCGGTGGACGAAAAACAGGTTCAGCGAATCCGCTCGCGGCTTGCGATGGTTTTTCAGGGGTTCAATCTGTGGTCGCATATGACAGTGCTGGGTAATGTCATTGAGGCTCCTATTCATGTGTTGGGGGTTCCCAAGGCCGAAGCTATCGAAAAGGCCGAGGAGTTGCTGAAAAAAGTAGGCCTGTACGAACGACGTAACTACTACCCGGGCCACCTTTCTGGCGGTCAGCAGCAGCGGGCAGCAATCGCAAGGGCGCTGGCAGTCGATCCGGAAGTCATGCTATTTGATGAGCCGACATCTGCTTTGGATCCGGAGCTGGTGGGCGAGGTACTGGGTGTTATGCAGGATTTGGCACAAGAGGGTAGAACCATGCTGGTGGTCACACATGAGATGGCATTTGCCCGTGATGTGTCTAACCAGGTGATGTTCTTGCATCAGGGATTGGTTGAAGAACAGGGGCATCCCGACAAATTATTTACCAACCCTGAATCAGAAAGGTTACAGCAGTTTATTTCTTCGATTTACTAAACTCAGTATTCGGTTTTTATATCACTGCGTCGGCTTCGTTTGGGGACAGGCCGGTTCAGGTGCAAACACAACAGGAGTAGAAGATGAAAAAATGGATTTTGGCAGCTGCCATGGTATCAGCACTTGGTGCAACATCGGTGCAGGCAAAGGACTGGAAGGTTGTACGTTTTGGTATCGAAGGTGCCTACCCTCCATTTAGCTGGACAGAGCCAAATGGTGAACTGAAAGGCTTTGATGTTGATATGGCCAACGCGCTTTGTAAGGAACTGCAGGCAAAATGTAAGATCGTTGCCCAGGACTGGGACGGCATCATTCCTTCGCTGCTAGCCCGTAAATATGACGCAATTATTGCGGCGATGTCGATTACCGAAGAGCGCAAAAAGAAAGTTGACTTCACTGGCAAGTACGCCCTTATTCCAAACAAGTTTGTAGCCAGGAAGGGAACGGATATTGAGTTTACCAAAGAGGGACTCAAAGGCGTGAAGGTGGGTGTTCAGCGTGCAACAACTCACGATAAATACCTGACAGACAACTATGGTGGCTCTGTTTCTATTGTACGTTACGGCTCTTTCGATGATGCGTACCTGGATCTTAAGGCTGGTCGAATTGCGACAATTCTTGGTGATGCCTCGGCGCTTGAGGAAGGCCTGCTGAACAAGAGCGGTGGTGATGGCTATGAGTTTATCGGCCCGTCACTGACTGATCCTAAGTGGTTTGGCGACGGCTTCGGTATTGCTGTGCGTAAGCAAGACAAAGATCTAACCAAGCAACTTGATCAGGCTATCAAGTCACTGCGTGAAAAAGGTATCTACCAGGAAATCGCCGCGAAATACTTCGCTTACGATGTCTACGGTCAGTAAGAGTTAAGAGCGGAGGCAAGCACTCAGAATCCAGTTTCTGGCAAAGAGCCGAAAGCGGACTATGCTCTCAAGAATCGAAGATGGCCTGATGTCGTCTTCGTGGCCTGGGGGCATATGTCCGGAAGCTGGAAGAGAGCGCCTCCTGCTTTCCCTTTGCAGTATAAAGGAGCAACCTTTTGTTAGATTTAAAAGGATATGAATGGTCGCTGGTCGAAGGGGCATGGATTACCCTGCAGGTAGCTTTGCTATCGTTAGTACTGGCGATGATCTTAGGTATGCTGGGCGCCTTGGCGAAGCTTTCTCCGTATCGCTGGGCAAGGGCCATTGCCACCGTTTATACCACAGTGATCCGTGGGATCCCTGATTTGGTACTGATGATGCTGATTTTCTTCGGCGGACAGATGCTGCTAAATGACAGTCTGTACAGCATTAACGAATGGCTCAATAATTACTTCTCTTCATCGGATCCGAACCATGAATGGACGGATTACCTACCTGATTATGTTGAGATCAGCCCGTTTGTCGCCGGTATCCTGACAATTGGTTTTATCTTCGGTGCCTATATGGCTGAAACCTTCCGCGGGGCGATTCTATCGGTCGACAAAGGTGAGCTTGAAGCCGGTAAAGCCTACGGCATGAGTGGGTTCCTGTCTTTCCGCCGCATTTTGTTGCCACAGATGATCCGCCATGCCCTGCCGGGTTTTGGTAACAACTGGCTGGTATTGCTCAAAACGACAGCCCTGGTATCGATCATCGGTTTGGATGACATGGTGCGAAAAGGGGCGTTGGCTGCAGGAACAACCCAGATGCCATTTACCTTCTATATGACGGTTGCTGTTATTTTTCTTATCTTTACCTCTTTTTCCACCACGGCACTTAAGTGGGTAGAGCGTAAATTCAGTATTCATGCGAGGTAAGTGATGGACTTTAGTATTCTTATCGAGAGCTGGCCACTTTACCTCGAAGGCTTCTATACCACGGTATGGATGGTGTTTGTTGCCCTGATTATCGGACTGCTCATTGCGATTCCGATTGGGATTGCCAGAAATAGCAAACTGCCTGTCGTGTCCGGGCCGGCATGGGCGTTTATTTACTTTTTCCGCGGTACACCGTTGCTGATCCAGTTGTACCTGATCTATTACGGATTAAGTCAGTTGATTGTGGTACAGGATACCCTGTGGCAGGAAGCCTGGTTCTGTGCGCTGGTGGCTTTTGTTCTGAATACGGCGGCCTATACCGCTGAAATCATTCGGGGCGCGATCAATAGTATGCCTAAAGGCGAGATAGAAGCGGCGAAGGCATACGGAATGAGCACGCCGCAGGCGTTTCGCCGAGTGATACTACCCAGCTCTTTGCGACGTGCGCTGCCTGCCTACAGTAACGAAGTGATCTTTATGGTCCATGGCTCGGCTGTCGCCGGCATTGTAACTATCGTTGATCTGACCGGGGCCGCCCGAATTGTTAACTCGCGCTACTATGCGCCGTTTGAGTCTTTCTTGTTTGCGGGTCTGTGCTATATGGTGCTGACATTTATCATTATCTGGGGCTTCAGGAAGCTGGAAGGCCACTGGATGAAGCATCTGCGCCCGCTGACTTGATGGATATCGCATTGGTATAGAATAGAGTTGCCTGCTGATAAGACAAGAAAGCCCAGATTTCTGGGCTTTTTGTTTTATAGCGGTGACTCTTGGTGTAACGAATGCTTGTAATTACTCGAAGGTCGACCAAATTGGCGCATGATCAGACGGTTTTTCGATTCCGCGTAGCTCGTAGTCGATCCCTGCTTCGACACAGCGCTCTGCCAGTGACGGGGTAGCCAGTACCACATCAATACGCAGGCCACGGTTATCGACAAACCCTTTGGAGCGGTAGTCAAACCACGAGAACTTGTCGTCAACATCTGGGTGAAGCTGGCGGAAGGTGTCGACAAACCCCCAGTCCATTAATGTTTTCAACCACTCGCGTTCAATTGGTTGGAAAGAACATTTTCCTGTTTTCAGCCAGCGCTTGGCATTGGCAGGTCCGATACCGATATCCAGGTCGATAGGGCTGATGTTGATATCACCCATAACAATCACTTCTTCTTCATTGTTGTGGTAATCGTTCAGGTAACCCATCAGATCGGCATAGAATTTTTCTTTCGCCGGAAACTTGGTCTCGTGGCTGATATTATCGCCTTGCGGGAAATAGCCATTGAGGACGGTGACTTTCTTGCCGTTGGCCTGCTCGAAGGTTGCCATAATCATACGGCGTTGCGCATCCTCGTCATCGGTCGGGAAGCCTTTTTTCACCTCGACAGGCTCTTGTTTGCAAAGCATAGCAACACCGTAGTGCGCCTTTTGGCCGTGGTGGTAGACTTTGTAGCCCATCGCCTCGACATCCTCGAGCGGGAAGGCTTCGTCGTGAACTTTGATTTCCTGAAGGCCGATCACGTCAGGCTGATGTTTGTCGATCAGAGCCTGAAGCTGGTGAAGGCGAGCCCGGAGGCCATTGATGTTGAATGAGATGACTTTCATTTTAATTATTCCCAAATATTATCAGGCTGTTAACTGGCATTTGTTGGATTTTATCATACAACCGAGGAGGCGGTGAAAGAACTCTTGTTGGTCGCGGGTTTAATATTGGGGAAATAGATGGAGCTAAATGTTTTGAGACAAGCAAGTTCTTACTGTTAATATATTTACAGGTGTGATAATTTTCATTCATCTATTTATCAAGCCTAACAAAAATGAAACCAATAGATGATATCGATATTCGGTTGCTAAAGCTGTTTTTGGCAATTGCCGATAGTGGTGGTTTTTCTGCAGCTCAATATCAATTAAATATGCACCAATCTAGCATAAGTAAAAAATGAGTGATTTGGAAACGCGATTGGGAATGACACTATGCCAACGCGGAAGAGGGGGGTTTAATTTAACAGCTGATGGTTTAAAGGTGTATGAAGCCAGTAGGAAACTTTTTGAGCATATCAATGATTTTCAATGTAAAATTAATGATATACGTAATATATCAAGTGGAAATATTCAGATAGGTTTAACCGATAATCTGGCCACAAATAATCATTGCCACATTCAGACTGCGATCAGTGAGTTTTGTAAAAGATATTCAAAAGTAAATATCAATACCCATATATTTGATACGACAATGATCGAAACAAACTTGTTAGACAGTAAGTTTGATGTTGGTATTACATCACCAGAAGTGTTTAAAAGTGGCCTCAAGTATATTTATATTTTTAATGAGCAACAGTATTTATATTGCACCCCTTTGCATCCTATCCTGAGTTTGGGGCGGACAGTGACTGCTGATGATATCCTGGCTCACCCTGTTGTTGACCGTGGTCTGGCCCACCCGGTAACACCGTTGAATCACATTAAAGAGCAGGCTTATAAATCGAAAACGACGAACATGGAAGCAACAGCACATATGATTCTCTCAGGGCATTTTATTGGTTATCTTCCAGAGCATTATGCTCAAATATGGATAGAACGTCAGAAAATGGTAAAAATACCGATAACTCCCGAATTGGAATATAAGCCAAATTTTTATTTGACGATGAATGAGCAGCAAGATTTGTCCTGTGCAGCGAAAGCCTTGGTTTCTGCTATCAAAGAGGCTCATAGTGTTAATATCGACAGTTAATTAACATTAACAGTAACAAGTGTTATTGTTGGCTTAATATTTTGTGGTGATAATATTAAACTGGTTGTACTTTTAATAAGGCATATATAATAGTAATGTCTTGGTTAGGCGTCTTTTCCTTACTTTATTAAAAAGCCAAGTGAATATAATAAAATAGCTATTTTATATTGGTGCTAAATAGATATAACTACGCTCTCTTCGATGCAGTTATTTTGAGGCTCCACTTATGCAACACCCTTCTTTATCGTTCGACCTTCGTGTAATTGAAGATAATGCCCGGATATTGGGACGTCTTTGCTGCGATAAAGGAGTTATTCCCGTTGGGATTTCCAAGCTAATAGCAGGTACGAAGCCTATCGTACGTGCGATGATACTAGGCGGTATCCAAACGATTGGGGATACACAGCTGCAAAACCTGATGAAGCTCGCCGATCTTCCTTTGCGGAAAATGTTGCTACGAAGAGTGTTGTTGTCGGATGTTGCAGATGTTGTTGAGTATACAGATATTTCTTTGCATACCAATGGCGTCGTACTTGAGGCGTTGTCGAGGGCGGCTGTCGCGTCCAACAAGACTCATGAGGTTATTCTTATCCATAACTTCGACAGTTTGCCTGATACTCCGGCTAATGGCTTCGGTACGGAAATACTGGTCGAGCAAGTGTTGAGGCTACCGGGCCTGACGTTTGGCGGAATCTGCAGCCAGCTGGCATGTTATGAAGACTATGAAAGGGGCGTGGTGGAAACCGGATGCACAACCGACGATTCGTCTTATTCGATCTGCTCTGCTGACTTTGCAGGCAGCCATAGTGTCGAGAGCCTGTCCGGGGCCGACATTGCAGGCGTTGTACTCAGGATGCCTGAAAAAAACAGCTCGCCCAGCCTGACCCAGTTACGTATGGGGAGTGCTTTAATCATGGGGCTCGGTTTAAATACGACCTTAATCCCTGATATGCCCCAGTCCGCAATCAGCCTTGAGGCAGAAATCGTTGATATAAAAGAAAAGTCTTCTGTTTACATGTACTCCGTTTATGCAGAGCAGCCTAATCACGAGTTGCAGTTCAACGAACGCGGATTCAGGTTAAGGGCCCTGTGTGCTATCGGGAAGCGAGATGTCGATGTCCGACAGCTAACGCCTGCTGATGATGGCATTGTGATTATCGGGGCTACGGATAAGGTGTTAATTCTTGATATCACTGATGCCAATACCTGCTATAAAATTGGTGAGCCCCTGCAATTTCATCTTTCATACCAGGGTGTACTGCAATGTATAGCCTCGGAGGCGGTTTCTAAACACTATTGGTGTTAGACCTGTATCGGCCTGTGGCTAGCCACGACCGTTCATTCAGAAACTTCGAACAATATCATCAAACCTTTGATGCCGATCTTCATTAAAGAAGCGCTTATACTCAAAGCCAATTAATCGATGTGAGGTGGTTGTGATGGGTAAGCTGGTAAACGGAGTGTGGCAGGATGTCTGGTATGACACCAAATCAAGTGACGGTGAGTTTGTGCGTGAAGATGCTGGTTTTCGCCATTGGCTAACGGCCGATGGCAGTAATGGACCAGAAGGGCAGCAGGGCTTCAAGGCTGAATCTGGACGTTATCACCTTTTTGTGTCGTTGGCCTGTCCCTGGGCGCACCGAACCTTGATATTCCGTCATCTTAAAGGATTGGAGCCACATATCGATGTGACGGTGGTGAGCCCGGATATGGGGGAGCAAGGCTGGGTATTCAGTGAGCCCGAGCCGTTGTATGGCTTTCAACATATGCACCAGCTCTATACCAAAGCCAAGTCGGATTATACTGGCCGGGTAACGGTTCCCGTATTATGGGACAAACAAACCCACACCATTGTCAGCAATGAGTCGTCAGAGATCATCCGGATGTTTAACTCGGCATTCAATGGCATCACTGGCAACCATGATGATTATTATCCGCAGGCATTGCATGCCGATATCAATGAGTGGAATGATTATATCTATCCAACCATCAACAACGGTGTATACCGCTGCGGCTTTGCGACCACGCAGGAAGCCTATGAGGCTGCATTTGCAGAGCTGTTTGCAGCGCTAGATAAGGTGGAAAATCACCTGGCAGGGAATCGCTACCTTGTTGGTGATACATTGTCAGAAGCAGACTGGCGCTTGTTTACAACCTTGGTGCGTTTTGATGCCGTCTATGTTGGCCATTTTAAATGTAACCTCAGACGGATTGCTGATTACCCGAATATTCAAGGTTATCTCAAAGAGCTATATCAATATTCAGAAGTGGCGAAAACGGTGGACTTTAACCACATCAAACGTCATTACTATTTTAGTCATACCATGATCAATCCGACTGGCGTTGTTCCGCTAGGACCTGAACTGGACTTGCTGTCTTCTCATGGTCGCGATCAACTGTAATTCCTTCGTACTCTCGTGCCAGACTAGCTGGCAAGTGGCGTCTGGCTACTGGCGGGTAGGTAGTGGCTGACTCTCTTCCTGTAAGCCAGTGCAAGGCGCATCTGGCGAGGGGGTTGTTGCGGTTCACTCATCAGACTCAGCACATTATCGCGCCATTGTGCCAGATCATCCGGTAATGGCATGGTAGAAACTGCTTTCAGGCTTTGCCGAACCTTGGTCTCATCAAACTGCTTCAGGAGATACAGGCACTGCAGCCGCCCAATGTGTGCTTCACTGCAGTAGGGGTAATCAATGAGAATTTGTTCGTAGAGAAGCAGGGCCTGGTCTGCCTGATGAATATCAAGTTGCTGATAGCAATGGGCGAGGGTGCTTTCGAGATTTCTTACTGACTGTATCATTGCTTCATTGCTTCTCAGAGCGTCAAGGCGGTTTTGGCTATGGCCGTCAAACTGATCGCGTAGTTTCAGGGCGCGGTTTATCTCGCCAATCAGCTTTGTTTCGCCAAGGCTAACCAAGGCGGGCAGTACATCGGCCAGAATCACCGAGGGCAGCTTGGTAATAGAATCGAAGTAGGTCGACAAACCGAGCATGAGTCGCCGCTTGGCCTTGAGGGGCTGTTCTTGAGCCAGGTAGAGTCTGGCAAGCGTAATATGACCAAAGCAATCCAGGAAGGGTTGCTGAATAGGCAGTAGCCTTGAATGGGCACGATGGTGGATCGCTTTCAGTTCTTGCCGAAGAAGTCTGCGGCCTTTATTTGACGATTGAGCAAAGTAAAGCTGTTCAAAAATAGCGGTAAATTCGGCAAAGCGAATAATCCAGCCGATATCAATAATGGGTAGCCGTGAGGCAAGTGTCTTCCCTGCGGTAATAAGGTTCTCAGATTTATTCAGATCGGCGGCCAGTTGTGCAACTCTCAGTGCCCGGTGACTGATGCTCGGGGTGAAGCCCAAGGCTGTTTCGGCTGTCGTGAGCGCTTCGTAATAGTGTTGGCCCTCTTCCTGGTAATGAGACAGGCAGTCGTAGGCATCCATGATAAGCGGAGAGCGTTTAATAAGCTGCTCAAGTACCGCAATAGCATCGGCTAGCATGCCCTTATGGTGCAGAAGGCGAGCTTCAATCAGGGAAATCTGATGAGTAGGGTTGTCTCGTTTTAAAATAGTGGTAACCCGTTCTGCCTGTTCCCATTGCCCGGATTCTATAAGCAAATCTAACAATAAAGCTTCAATTCGATGGTTATGCCCTTGCTCTCTCAACCGCTTTTTGCACAGTTCGATGGCCTCATTGATCCCATGTACCTCCAGCGCTTCGTAAACCGGTTTGCGCTCGATGCAGGCTGCACGCACTTCAGCCAGTTTCTTCTTGAGCCCTGACAGGGTAACGGGTTTGGTCATAAAGCTGTCGGGCTCAACCGCCATCGAGGTCAAAATTACCTCGGTAGAGGCATCACCGGAGAGCATTATTATGCCGCAATCTGCCGAGATATATTTACGCTTTCTCAGCAAACAGAGCAGTTCAAAGCCATTGAGGATCGCATCAAGATGGTAGTCGGTTAGCAGCAGGTCGTAATGGTGCTTTTTACAGCTTTCGATAGCTTGTTGATGGGTGAGCGAGACGTCGATATTGCGAAGGCCAAGGTTATTCAGCAGGCTTTTTAACATGGCCGCAGCGGTACGCTGATCATCAATAATCAGAACTCTTAACTTACTGAAGTCAATATCAATTGACTGAGAATTGCTGCTCAGGATCTGGGCCATTACACACCCTTGCGTTAGCATTAAATATGCACTTGGTTTTACCTTAGCGTGATTTGTTGAATCGGCATAGTCTCAAAAAAGAGATTCTTGTTAAATGGTAGTCTTTTTTTGAGCTAATCAGGCAAAAAAACAGCACAAAAAAAGCCAGCTGCTTGCGCAGCTGGCTTATAAATGATGGTGGAGGGAGATGGATTCGAACCATCGAAGGCGGAGCCGTCAGATTTACAGTCTGATCCCTTTGGCCACTCGG
>NZ_MJIL01000055.1 GCF_001939735.1 Photobacterium proteolyticum | reverse complement strand
CGAGGCGGAATCGAACCACCGACACGAGGATTTTCAATCCTCTGCTCTACCGACTGAGCTATCGAGGCAAAAGTAAAAGCGGTTAGGCTTTAACTTCTGCAATGTTGCTTTATGCAACAATTGCTAAGAGNAACTAAGGGGGAATTGTATGGTGCTCGGGGACGGAATTGACCGCGCCCGGCTAGGGACCGACACATTACTGCAACGCAGTAACAGAAATCAATCTCTAATTTTATATGGTGCCTCGAGGCGGAATCGAACCACCGACACGAGGATTTTCAATCCTCTGCTCTACCGACTGAGCTATCGAGGCAAAAGTAAAAGCGGTTAGGCTTTAACTTCTGCAATGTTGCTTTATGCAACAATTGCTAAGAGATGGTGCCGACTACCGGAGTCGAACTGGTGACCTACTGATTACAAGTCAGTTGCTCTACCTACTGAGCTAAGTCGGCACACTGTATCTTTTACGCTTCAAGCCTATGGCTTAAAACAAAATTTGGCTCCCCCTGCGGGACTCGAACCTGCGACATACGGATTAACAGTCCGCCGTTCTACCAACTGAACTAAGGGGGAATAGATTTTGTTGCTTGCACCATTGTTCCAAAAAGAAGAATGGTGCCTCGAGGCGGAATCGAACCACCGACACGAGGATTTTCAATCCTCTGCTCTACCGACTGAGCTATCGAGGCAACGGGGCGCATTAAAAAGGTTTTCAGCCTTTGCGTCAACGATTTTTTGATAAAAAAAGTGCAACCTTTGTTTTTTTACGCTGATTGCTCGTATTTTGAACTTTATCGTGTGGTTCAGGAGGGATATTATCGCTGCGTATTGTCAGCCAAGGCTTGCTGCTCCTGGTTTAATGCACGCAGCAAAGCCGGACGTCTGCTCATGTGCTGGCGGTATGTTTCAAGCCTTGGTGGGAGTTTTTGGTCGAATTTGACCGCCCAGTTGAGGGTGTGAGTTAGCAAGATGTCGGCAACACTAGGAAACTGCCCGGCGAGGAATTCGGTATCGGGCAACCATTTTTCGGCGGTTTGTGCCGCTTTTTTAAATTCCCACTTTGCCACTGAGATCATTTCAGGCAGGCGTATCTGCTTGGGTAGGGCAAAGCGGTGCTTTCCCATCGACCAAAGTGGTTGCTCCAGCTCGGTAATGATGAAGCTTACCCATTCTAACTGCTTTGCCGCCTGAGGCGTTGCGGGTTTGGGAAGCCAGTGTTTGCCATACTTTTCTGCCAGATAAAGGCAAATAGCCGCTGATTCTGTGAGGGTCGTTTCGTCATCTTTAAGAGCAGGTACTTTTCCCTGAGGACAAATGGCAAGGTAGTCGGCAGATTTATGCTCTCCTTTGGCAAAATCAATCAAGTGATATTGCCACTCCAGTCCGAGCTCTTCCAGTAGCCAGGATACACGTAGCGAGCGGGTCCGAGGGTAACCGTATAGGGTGATCACTCTGTCTTCCTTGATAATTCATGAGGATGCATGAATATAAACGTAGCCTAAAACAAGCAGCCAGCGCAAAGTACCAAGATGTTTTTTACGATTTACAGGAGAGAGGGGAGAGGCCAGCCCTGCGACAATTAGCGCAAAGCGGTAACAGACAGATATAAAAAAAGCCTCATCCGAAGACAAGGCTTTCTTTAATGTGGCTCCCCCTGCGGGACTCGATCGGGGCGGCCTTCCGCCTGTGACAATGATTGCGAAGCAATCAGCATGGCGCAGATAAAGAAAAACCCCAGCCTTGCGGCTAGGGCTTTCAATGTGGCTCCCCCTGCGGGACTCGAACCTGCGACATACGGATTAACAGTCCGCCGTTCTACCAACTGAACTAAGGGGGAATTGTATGGTGCCTCGAGGCGGAATCGAACCACCGACACGAGGATTTTCAATCCTCTGCTCTACCGACTGAGCTATCGAGGCAAAAGCAGGATGGTTAAGTCTCTGCTTTGCAATAAATGGTGCCGACTACCGGAGTCGAACTGGTGACCTACTGATTACAAGTCAGTTGCTCTACCTACTGAGCTAAGTCGGCACACTTATTCTTGTTGTCTTCAAGCCTGGGCTCAAAAACTAAATTTGGCTCCCCCTGCGGGACTCGAACCTGCGACATACGGATTAACAGTCCGCCGTTCTACCAACTGAACTAAGGGGGAATCGCTTTCGTTGCTTGCACCATTATTCAAAAAAGAAGAATGGTGCCTCGAGGCGGAATCGAACCACCGACACGAGGATTTTCAATCCTCTGCTCTACCGACTGAGCTATCGAGGCAACGGAGCGCTATTAAACGGGTTTTCAGCCTGTTCGTCAACAACTTTTTTAATAAAAATGCCTGCTTGCTCGCTTTTTATACATGGGCGGCATTGGCGGCTATTTCATTGTCATCGCATCAGATTTTTCCCTGATTGAATTCCTTCTGGAAAGTCGTCACTTTCTGCAGATAACGCCTTGCCTCGGCTTTGGGATGCTTGTTGGTGAGCGCCCAGTAAACCTGGTTAGGTTTTAGGCTGTTGAGATCATTCATTGCCCGTTTCCGGTCACGGTGGAAGGTTTTTAAGACCCCACCGGTACCACCGTTATAGGCCGAAATCATGCTGTAGTGCAGCGATAGCGGGTCACGGACCTCTTTGAGGTAGCGGTTTCGCAGGATATAGAAATAGGCGGTACCGGTATCAATGTTCTTTGCCGGATCAAACAGGTATTCAGGCGAGGGCTTGCCTGATTTGTTCTTTACCAGCTTGAAAACATCGGCGCCCGCGGTGTTGGGAACGACCTGCATCAGGCCATAGGCATTGGCATGGCTGACGGCATAGGGGTTGAAGCTGCTCTCGGTCTTGATGATGGCGTAGATCAGATCCTCGGGGATACCGTAGCGCCTTGAGGCATCACGAACAATGCTGGCGTACTTGTAGCTTCGCTTGTTGGCGTGATCGGCAACCATGGGTATTTCGACATAATAGGCCTGCTGGTAACGAACCTTGCGTTTTTTCAGTCCGTTATTAATCAGGTAGTCGGCAAACTGGTTCGCTCGCCATGACCACTCGATAGGCTTGCCATCCTGATCCAGAACCTGGCCGTAGAGGAAAGGCTTGCCGTTGAAATCAATGCCCGAGTCTGAATACAAATCAACGCCGCCCGGGTTATCCGGGGTGAGTAGCGTGGTTGTTATGGCTTCTTTGAGATGGTTCTCCGGCTCTGTGGTGGCAACGGTCTCGACAATCACGACGCCGCGTACGAAATCGACATGGGCTCGACTTTTGTAGCCATCGGTATATTTGACGTACTGGCGCTTGCCTGCCACCAGGGAGTCGTTGTCCCCCCAGTAGCGCTTTACCTGGCCGCTGAAATTGTTCATCAGGCGATCAAGGGCCGCAGAATCCTTGGTAAACTGGCCCGGCAGCGGGGCGAGGTTTTTGGCAAAGCGGTTGGTTGTGGTGTAGTCGACGTCGTAAAATTTTTCGACAAATTCGCGACTGCATCCGCTCAGCAGCAGAAGTGACAGTATAAGAGCGCGTTTTTTCATAGTTCCCGGTAAAAAAAAGACATCACTTGTTTATTGGCAAATGATGTCATTATCTGGCACTCCGGGTAAGCTTTTTATCCCGGAGAAGCGATTATTCGTGAAGTCAGGGCGATAACTACTCGCTCGGCGGCGTATAACCGTCGATGATCACATCCTGACCTTCAAACAGGAAGTTGACCATTTCTGTTTCCAGCAGCTTGCGGTGCTCCGGATCCATCATGTTCAGTTTCTTCTCGTTGATCAGCATGGTTTGCTTACCTTGCCACTCCGCCCAGGCTTCTTTCGAAATATTGTCGAAAATACGTTTACCCAGCTCGCCCGGATAAAGTTGGAAATCCAAACCTTCTGCTTCTTTTTTCAGACGGGCACAAAATACAGTACGGCTCATCGAGTGGCTCCTTAATCCTAACCTTCATGAGTACGCTGCTAGTTATACCAGAGTGCAGCGTATGCTTCTAGATATCACACTGAAAGGGCTGTATAGCCCTTTCATAGTTAAGGTTACGCACCATTAATAAGTTCGTAGTGCAAGCTTTCAAGGATCTGCTGGACTGGCGCTGCCAGGCCCACTTTTGGTGGCTGGTTTAGGTTGTACCACTGGCCCTTGCCGGACTCGCCAATCATATCCGGCATTGCCCTTAGCGTGATTTTAACTGGCACGATATCGAGGTGGTAGTGGCTGAATGTATGGCGGAATGCATTCAACTGCTCGGTGGCCTCGATCTTTTGGCCAGAAGAGCCAAGGCGCTGCTCGATAATACCGTCAAGATCCTGATGATCATTTTGTGGAAAGCACCATAGCCCTCCCCAGATCCCGGCCGGTGGCCGTTGCTCGAGCCAGACTTCCTCGCCGCATTGAAAAATGGCAAACCAGGCCTGTTTTTCGGGCAGTGTTTTTTTCGGTTTCTTGCCGGGAAAGTCCATCTGGCGCTGCTGTGCCTTGGCCTGACACATTTCGGCTACCGGGCATAACTCGCATTTTGGCTTGCTGCGGGTGCAGATCATTGCGCCCATATCCATCATTGCCTGGTTATAGCGCTCGACACCTGCTGCCGGGGTGTTTTTCTCGGCAATTTCCCACAGGGCATTTTCAACCGGCTTTTTCCCTGGCCAGCCTTCAATTGTATAGCAGCGGGCCAGGGTGCGTTTTACATTACCGTCGAGGATAGGGTGGTGCTGGTTGAGTGACAGGGATAGCACGGCACCGGCGGTCGAGCGGCCGATCCCCGGTAGGGCGATAACACTGTCGATATCGGTCGGGAATTCCCCTTTGTGCTCGGTCACAATAACCTGTGCGGCTTTGTGAAGGTTGCGGGCACGGGCGTAGTAGCCGAGTCCGGTCCATAAATGCAGTACCTCATCCTGCTCTGCAACAGCGAGATCCTGAACGGTCGGGAAACGGGCTATAAAACGTTCGAAATACGGGATCACCGTGGCAACCTGGGTTTGCTGGAGCATGATCTCCGACAGCCAGACTTTGTAAGGGGTTTTGTTGAGCTGCCAAGGCAGTGTCTTGCGGCCGAATTTGTCGTACCACGTCAAAATGGCCTCAGAAAAGGTATTAGTCACAGAAATTCGCTCACTTTACTTGTAGTGTGTCTGCCTGGTGATGCTGATGGCCTCTATCGGTTAAAATTGAGTCAGATCTGGCAATCACTTATACTTCCTGACACCGTGCAACTCGCACAGCGGCGAAAGTTATTATTGGGTTTTATTGAGCGAGATTGCACCACAAACTGGGTATTGTCGCAATCGATAGACTTGAACTTAGCCTATAACTTTGGATAATGCCGTTCCGTTTCTTTTTTGTTTGGATAGTAAGCATGAGCGAAGTTTCAAAAAAGTCAGGTGAAGTGACCATGACTGAATTTACCGAAGACGGCAAACTGGTACGAAAAATTCGTAGCTTTGTCCGTCGTGAAGGCCGTTTAACCAAAGGCCAGGAGCTGGCGATGGAAAACAACTGGCCGACAATGGGTATTGACTTCGCTCAGGAACTAATCAACTGGAAAGAAGTGTTTAACCGCGAAGCACCGGTCGTACTGGAAATTGGTTTTGGTATGGGGGCCTCTCTGGTTGAAATGGCGAAGAATGCGCCAGAGAAGAACTATGTCGGTATCGAAGTACACAGCCCGGGTGTCGGTGCATGCCTGATGGCAGCAGAAGAAGCCGGCCTGACAAACCTGCGCGTTATGTGCCATGACGGTGTCGAAGTGTTTGATCATATGATCCCGGATGGCAGCCTGGACATGGTTCAGCTGTTCTTCCCTGACCCTTGGCATAAGGCGCGTCACCACAAGCGCCGTATTGTTCAGCCTGAATTTGCACAAATGCTGCGTAAAAAGCTGAAAATCGGCGGTATTTTCCATATGGCGACAGACTGGGAAAACTATGCCGAGCACATGGTTGAAGTGATGAACGCGGCGCTAGGTTACCGCAATACGGCAACTGACGGTGATTACATTCCGCGTCCGGAAGATCGACCTCTGACTAAATTTGAAGCTCGTGGCCACCGTTTGGGCCACGGCGTATGGGATATGAAGTTCGAACGAACTGAATAATTTCCCCGTTGACGGTTCGGCATTCGAATCGGGAACAACGAAAATCCAATGCAATTGAAGAAAAGCCAGCCTCGTGTTGGCTTTTTTATCCTTGGAGAAAAAATAATGAAGCCAACAGAAACGTTGCTCAGTGAGATTTTAGACGAAGTCAGGCCATTGATTGGCCAGGGTAAAGTCGCTAACTACATCCCGGCATTGGCCAAAGTACCGGCTGATAAGCTGGGGATTGCAGTCTGCTATAACGATGGTGAAATTATTCAGGCCGGTGACAGCGAGGAAGGCTTCTCGATCCAGTCTATCTCCAAGGTATTGAGCCTGACGATGGCTATGACCCTGTACGAGCCTGATGAGATCTGGCAGCGCGTCGGCAAGGAGCCTTCGGGGCACGCCTTCAATTCCATGATCCAGCTTGAGCTGGAAAACGGCATTCCGCGCAACCCGTTTATCAATGCCGGGGCTTTGGTGGTGTCGGATCTGCTGCATAGCCGGCTTTCTGCTCCCCAGTACCGGATGCTGGAACAGGTACGTGAACTGGCCTGCAACCCGCATATTGTCTATGACAAGGAGGTTGCGGGCTCCGAAATGCAGCACAGTGATCGCAATGCTTCTATTGCCTACCTGATGCGCTCGTTCGGCAATTTTGAAAATGAAGTGATGCCGGTACTAACCAACTACTTCAGCTATTGCGCTTTGAAGATGAGTTGCGTTGATTTGGCGAGGACATTTAGCTATCTGGCCAATAAAGGGCTTCCTTTAGGCGCGAAAAAAACGATCATCAGTCAGACTCAGAGTAAGCAAACCAATGCCTTGCTTGCGACCTGCGGGTTATATGACGGTGCCGGTGAGTTTGCCTATCGGGTGGGCATGCCGGGCAAGTCCGGAGTCGGTGGCGGTATTATCGCGATCGTACCGGGTGAAATGTCGATTGCGGTATGGTCGCCAGAGTTGGACCCATCCGGGAACTCACTGGCTGGAACTGCGGCACTGGAGTTGCTGGCAGAGAGAATTGGACGTTCTATTTTTTAACGGGTGATGGCAGCTTGCGATGAGCGGTGCATGCCCTGACTCATGGGGGATGCATATGCGTAAGAGCCATTGTTACACAATAAGTCCGTGGTGTATTTTTCTCGGCTTGTTCGTCAGTACTGCCGCGCTATCGGCGCCACTGTGCCAACCACAGTGGCATAATGCGATTACCTTGCAAGATAGCGAGATACGGCTTGAAAGCGGTGCTGATACGTTTCTGGTCAAACCGAGCGGGCAGCTCTATTACGGGGTCCATAAGGTTAAGCTCAATGACCAGCAGCTTGCTGTGCTGGCCTCCTACCATCGCATGATGACCGACGATCTGCCCTATGTGCTATCCCACTCCCAGTTTATTGATCAGGAGCTGTGTGATCGGGTTGCCAGGCGCCAGAAAAAAGAACATGAGATCCAGTCTTTGATCCCGGCGCTGAGGCAATGGCAGAGCGTGACTCTGGAGTAAATTATTCCTCGTCGACAAAGGCGGCCAGCAGGTCATTGAGGAACAACTTGCCCTGTTCGGTGATCTGCCACTCGCTGCCGTTATCGGTCAGGTAGTTTTTCCCCAGAGCCCAGTCTATCGAAGACTGAATAGCGTCTAATGGCAGGCCGGTACGCTCGACAAAGTCCTGCTTGGGGCAGGATTCCAGCAGGCGGAAACGGTTCATGAAGAACTCAAATGGCCTTTCGCTATCCTCAACCTGTGTTTCCTGATCCAGATACGGTTTCTGCGGGTTCAGGTAGCCACGCGGGTGCTTGACCTTGACGGTTCGGGTGATCGTACCGTCGGCAAAACTGATCTTGCCATGGGCGCCGCAGCCAATTCCGAGATAATCACCGAAGCGCCAGTAGTTGAGATTGTGACGGCATTGCAGGCCGGGTTTGCTATAGCCGGAAATCTCGTACTGGACATAACCCGCTTCGGTCAGCAACTGGTGGCCTTGTTCGAAGATATCCCACAGGTCGTCGTCATCCGGCAGTGTCGGCGGCTTGGAGTAGAATAGGGTATTGGGCTCGATAGTGAGCTGGTACCAGGACAAGTGCGGTGGGTTGAGGGCGATAGCCTGCTTGAGATCCGACAGGGCATCGTCTATCGATTGATCAGGCAGCCCGTGCATCAGGTCAATGTTAAAGCTGTTCAACCCGGCGTCAGTCGCGAGATTGGCTGCCCTGGTTGCTTCGTCGCTGCCATGGATTCGGCCAAGGCGCTTTAGCTTCTCATCCTGGAAGCTCTGGATTCCGATAGAAATCCGGTTGATACCGACCTCGCGGTAGGCAGTAAAACGCCCGGCTTCGACGGTACCCGGGTTGGCTTCCATGGTAATTTCAATATTCTCGCTGAACGGAATACGGGCCTCGATTGCCTTTAGCAGACGGCCGATCTCCTCGGGGGAGATCAGGCTCGGTGTACCACCGCCGATAAAAATTGAATGCAGCGAACGGCTGTCTTCTGTCAGCCGATAGGTGGCCAGATCGGTGTCCAGATCCTCGATGAGGGCATCGATATAATCGAGCTCGGGGATCTCCGCTTTCAGGGCGTGCGAGTTAAAGTCACAGTAGGGACATTTCTGTACACACCATGGAATGTGGACATACAGGCTGAGTGGCGGTGGAACTAGCATTAGGCGTCCTTCAGGGCGGCAAATAGTTTCTGCAGGGCTTTGCCGCGGTGTGAAAGCTGCTTCTTGCGGGCAGGCTCCAGCTCGGCGGAGGCGCACTGATCTTCCGGTACCCAGAAGACGGGATCATAACCGAAGCCA
Source organism: Photobacterium proteolyticum (assembly GCF_001939735.1). GTDB lineage: Bacteria > Pseudomonadota > Gammaproteobacteria > Enterobacterales > Vibrionaceae > Photobacterium > Photobacterium proteolyticum. The sequence continues at coordinate 117,172 of NZ_MJIL01000055.1, read as the reverse complement.
TTCTCGCCCTGGGCCTCGTTCAGGATGGTGCCTTCCCAGCTGCCGTGGCAAACCAGTGGTGTCGGATCATTTTCGTGTCGCATCATAACCAGTACGCAGTGGAAGCGGGCAGTACGCTGCTCGGCAGGAACGCCTTCCATTTCTTTCAGTAGCTTTTCCAGATTCTGCTGATCACTGGCATCTTCGCCGGCAAAGCGGGCTGAGTAGATACCCGGCGCGCCCTTGAGGTAATCCACTTCCAGGCCGGAGTCATCGGCAATTGCCGGCAGGCCTGTCTCCTTCGCCGCATGACGAGCTTTGATAATGGCATTTTCGATAAAGGTTGTGCCGGTTTCGGCAACCGAAGAGACGTTGTAGTCGCTCTGGGCGACGACATCAAACCCAAAGTCTGCAAGCAGGCTTGCCATTTCTTTTACTTTGCCCTGGTTGCCAGTGGCTAGTACTAGTTTGCTCATCATTGTTCCTCGGTGAATTCGTGCGGACTGGTAATAACGGGGCGCTATGATAATACCAATCTTGCTCTGCCACCACTCAATTGAGCGCGGACTGTTTTCTGATAGCTTTACTGCTTAGTTTCCTGATAATAAAAAAGGAGCCACTGGCTCCTTCCGGGTATGCGTGGCGGCTGCCTAGTCGACATAAAATGTCTGCTTGAATGCTATCTGGCCACTGTTTCCGCCCTGAGAGACATCGATGGTAAAGCTGAAGCTCTCCTCGTTGGCATGGCTTAGCTCGGCAATATAGTAGATGGCAGAGCCTTCGCGAACCTCGCGGAAGGAAAGTTTCTTGATTGAACCAAGCAGGTTCTTAGCCTGTCCGGACAAGACTGCAGTGACTGCCGGTTTGCCGGCCTGGGTTTTGTCCAGCACGGTGACATTGACCACAGCCGAGTAACGGCTGCGCTGAATGCGGTAGGTGTTGGCGACCTCGGGAGTCAGGAAGGTAGAAGGAAAGCTGGAGTAATGGACTTCAAGGTTACCGATATTGGTTAACTGTTCAGCATTAACGGGAAGGGCGGTAAAGAGTAGTGCTGATAATAAACATAAAATACGAGTCATGATTTTATCCTTTTGGATACTCACCGGTTATTTATACGACCCCTATAGCCTGGTGGGTATTTCATTCTTTTTAGTATAGTCAGCTGATGATTGTTGTAGCAGCCCAGCCAGGCGGCTGAGCTGTTGATTTTTTGAGTACTTGAGTCTGCGAATGTTTACAGCAGGTCAGAAACGATTGCGGGCGTTTCCCGCGGGGTCTCGATACGTACCTGTTTGTGGCGGCCGAGCTCGCCTTTTTCAATTACCACCTGTCCCTTGGCAACCCGGAACTGCTTGGCCAGGTATTTGGTGAGATGAGCATTGGCTTTGCCGTCGACCGGCGGGGCGGTAATGGCAACTTTGAGCTCGTCGCCATGAAGGCCGACGATTTGGTCCCGGCTGGCTTTGGGTTGAATATACAGCCGGATCACCAAATCGTCTCCGCTGCGAGTTATCGCATTCAGACTCATAGCTGGTGCCAGATCGGACCGATGATATCGCCCATCAGGAAGTTGGCAAATTGCAGGCCGATAAACAGAACCAGAACACTTAGATCCAGGCCGCCCATTGCCGGAATAATACGACGGATAGGGGCTGTCATCGGCTCGGTTAGCTGGTGCATGACGTATTCAACCGGGCTGCGGCCCTGGCTGACCCAGCTCAGAATTGCGCGTAGCAGCAGTACCCAGAATAGCAGACCACCGGCAGCTTTTAGCAGCGCCAGGGCGCCAACCCACAAGAAGTCAGGGGTGAATGCCATGCCGCCACCAGTCAGTACCAGCTGGAGAATGACAAACTTGGCAATGCTAAGAACATAGGCAAACAGCAGCGTGGCAAGATCCAGCGAGCCAATCGACGGGATAATACGACGCAGCGGCGCGACAACCGGCTGGGTTGCCTTGACGATAAACTGGGAGAACGGGTTATAGAAATCTGCCCGAGCCCACTGGAGCCAGATCCGTAGCAATACAACCATGATGTAGAGGTCAAACAGGGTACTGACCAGAAAACCAATTGAATTCATAACTAAACCTTAAAATAATTTTTCCATTTCTTCAGCGCGGGAAATCGCAGCACGCATTGCTTTGGCTACGGTATCACTAAGTTGGTGCTCGTTAAACGTCCGCAGTGCTTCTGCCGTGGTTCCACCTTTGGATGTTACCTGCTCGCGCAAGGTGGCCAGCTCGGTATCCGGGTTGGCAACCACCATCTCCGCAGCTCCCGCTGCAGACTGCTGTACCAGCAGACGGGCTGTCTGCGGATCAAAGCCCTGCCTGATAGCTTCAGTCTGCATCGCTTCCATAAACAGGAAGAAATAGGCCGGGGCACTGCCTGCTGCCGCTATAATACCGTTAATTCCCGACTCCTGCTCTACCCAGCACACTTCGCCGACAGCTCGCATTAAGTTTTCGGCAAAGGCCTTGTCAGCTGCTGCGACTAAATCTGAAGCATACATACCGCTCATTCCTTTGCCAATAAGCGACGGCGTATTGGGCATAACCCTGACGAGGTTGAGCTCGGTGGCGAGCATTTCGTTAAGGCGCTGGGCGGAGATGCCCGCTGCGATTGAGATCACCAGCTTACCGGACAGGTCGATGCCCTGTAGCGGGCGGCAGACCTCTTCCATCAACTGTGGCTTGACGGCCAGCACGATTACCTCGGCCTGTTCGGCTGCCAGCAGGTTGTCGTCACCGGTGTGGATACCGTAGTCGCGGGCAAGCGGTTCACGGCGAGCCGGGCCCGGTGCGGTGGCGGTGATCTTGTCGGCAGGGTAGCCGCTGCAAACCAGCCCGGCAATGATAGAGCGGGCCATATTGCCGGCACCGATAAAAGCGATTGAACGTTGTTCCATGTAGAGTCCTTGTCAAATAGTCCTAAGAGCCATTTACTGTTTAGTGCCGTAGTCACGCGCGCCGAAGATCGCGGTGCCGATACGGACAATGCTACTGCCTGCAGCGATGGCGGCTTCCATATCACCGCTCATGCCCATTGACAGGGTATCGAGCTGCGGATGCTTGCCTTTTAATGCCTTCTGGGCCTCGGCCAATGCATGAAATGCTGCATATTGGCTATCGTAGTCGTCCGCTTTTTGCGGAATTGACATCAGGCCGCGCAGCAAGATGTTGGGCATGGCGGCAATTTCGTCGGCCAGTGTGGCTAACTCGTCAAAGGTGACGCCGGATTTGCTGGCTTCAGCGCTGGTATTGACCTGCAATAGTATATTTAATGGTGGCATATCTTCCGGGCGTTGCTCACTGAGACGACGGGCGATTTTTGCCCGGTCGACAGAGTGCACCCAGTCAAAATGCTCGGCAATCTGCCGGGTTTTGTTTGACTGGATAGGACCGATAAAATGCCAGCTAAGTTTGTCAGCCTGCGGGCTGGTGGCAAAATGCTGTACCTTTTCGACACCTTCCTGGACATAGTTTTCGCCAAACGCAAATTGTCCCGCATCGATGGCTTCTTCGATAGCGACAATGGGTTTGGTCTTGCTTACCGCCAGTAACTGCACGGAATCGGCTGTCCGGCCGCATTTTTCTGTTGCCGAGGTTATCTGGGAGATGACCTGCTCAATGTTTTGTTTGATACTACTCATAATCGATTCTGTGGGGAAAATTTATGGATATCACCGAACTACTGGACTTTAGTGTAAAGCATAATGCCTCTGATCTGCACCTTTCTGCGGGTGTTCCGCCAATGATCAGGGTTGACGGTGAAGTCAGAAAACTAAGCTTACCAGCATTGGAGCATGGAGAGGTACACCGCTTGGTGTTCGATATCATGACTGATGCCCAGCGCAGGGAGTACGAAGAGAAGCTGGAAGTGGACTTTTCGTTCGAGCTGCCGAAAGTCGGCCGTTTTCGTGTTAATGCGTTTCAGCAGTCCCGGGGAAGTGCGGCGGTATTTCGAACCATCCCAATTCATATTCCTTCGCTGGACTCGCTTAATGTACCCGAGGTGTTTTACAAAATTGCCCAGTGCCAGCGGGGCCTGGTACTGGTGACCGGAGCCACAGGTTCGGGTAAGTCTACGACTATCGCAGCCTTGGTCGACTATATCAACGCCAACTACAACCGGCACATTCTGACGATTGAAGATCCGGTGGAGTTTGTGCACAGCGGCAAGCGCTGCCTGATCAATCAGCGTGAGGTTCACCGCGATACGCATAGTTTCCACAATGCGTTGCGGTCTTCGTTGCGAGAAGATCCCGATGTTATTGTGGTCGGGGAGTTGAGGGACAGGGAAACGATCAGCCTGGCGCTGACAGCCGCCGAAACCGGGCATTTGGTACTTGGGACCTTGCATACCAGCTCGGCTGCCAAGACGGTGGACCGGATCATTGACGTTTTTCCCGGTAATGACAAAGCCATGGTGCGCTCGATGCTGTCGGAGTCACTGCGGGCGGTGGTATCGCAGAACCTGCTTAAGTGCGTCAGCGGCGGCCGGGTGGCGGCCCACGAGGTGATGATGGCGACGCCGGCGATTCGCAACCTGATCAGGGAAGACAAGGTTGCCCAGATGTACTCAATGATCCAGACCGGCTCTGCGATGGGGATGCAGACGATGGAGCAGAGTGTCAAAATGCTGGTCGCGCAGGGAATTGTAGAGTCTGAAGAAGGACGTCGTGTTGTCGACAGTAGTCTCGCCTAGCGCGTCCGTATTAGCGAAATAAAAGGAAAGGTAATGAACTTACAGCAGATCCTTGAGGAAGTGGTACGTTGCAAGGCCTCTGATCTCTACATTACAGTGGACTCCCCGTGCTTGCTGCGGGTGGACGGAAAACTTCAGCCTCTGGGAGAAAGTCTGGATCGCGACGCTGTTGATCGATTGTTTGACGAGGCGATGGATCCGGAACAGAGGCAAGATTTCACCACTAGCCGGGAGGCAAATTTTGCCCTGGTGCGCGGTGAGTGGCGCTTTCGTGTCAGTGCTTTTTGGCAGCGTGAGCTACCGGGTATGGTTGTGCGGCGGATAGAGACAGATATCCCTGATCTATTCTCGCTGAACCTGCCGATGGATATGCAGAAAATGGCGCTGGCCAAGCGTGGCCTGGTCTTGGTTGTCGGTGCAACCGGATCGGGTAAGTCGACCTCGATGGCGGCAATGACCGGTTATCGTAATAAAAATCGCAGCGGGCATATATTGACTGTCGAGGATCCGATTGAGTTTGTCCATAAGCATGAACGTTGCATTGTGACCCAGCGTGAAGTGGGGCTTGATACCGAAAGCTATGATGTCGCCTTGAAGAACTCTTTGCGCCAGGCGCCAGACATGATCCTGATCGGTGAAATTAGGACCCCCGAAACCATGGAATATGCGATGAACTTTGCTGAAACCGGGCACCTGTGTATGGCAACCTTGCATGCCAACAATGCCAACCAGGCCCTGGAGCGGATCCTGCATTTGGTGCCCAAGGAGCGTCGGGAGCAGTTTTTGTTTGATCTGTCCTTGAACCTCAAGTGTATTCTTGCCCAGCAGTTGATCCCGGATGCCAAGGGTATCGGCCGCCATGGTGCTTTTGAACTCTTGATCAATACCCCTCGGATTGCTGACTTGATCCGCCGGGGTGAATTGCATGAGATCAAAGAGGCGATGTCCAAGTCCAGCGAGTCCGGCATGATGACATTCGATCAGTCGCTGTACGAGTTGTTTCGAGAGGGCAAGATCACCGAGCAGGATGCGCTTCACCATGCCGACTCGGCCAACGATCTGCGTCTGATGATCAAGGTCGGCTGCAAGAACCAGCAGGGCAGTAATACCCTTGATGGAGTGACTGTCGATATGAGGTAACGCCTGGTAGCAAAAAGTACACTATGTAGAAAAAGCATTGGGGTTCCTATGGTCCTAATGCTTTTTTTACTTTATAAGATCTCTACTTGTTTGATATTAAAAACTTTTATGGTTGATTCGCAATGTTGGTGTACAGCTTGTTGAGCTTTTAGGTTCAAAGTGTCCAAAAGCTGTACAGGCTGATCAGGCCTTATTCAACGCGGGGTGAGATCTGGCCGGATCTTTTTCGCGAAGAAGGTGGCAGTAATTTGGTGTATAGAGATGAAAAAGGTGTACAGAGGGAAGTGTACCGGGAAAAGCTCTCCCCGTGTAATGGGGAGAGAGAGCGTTATCCGTACTGGCGTTCAAACCAGCTTTCGAGGATCACGACAGCTGACTGAGAGTCGATATTGCCTTTGCTGAGCGAGCGATAACCGCCACGATCAAACAGCTCGGAGCGGGCTTCAACGGTGCTCAGGCGCTCATCATGAAGTTCAACCTGGCAGCCGAAACGACCATGAAGGCGGTTAGCGAACTTTTTCGCCCGCGGGGTGATGGCCTCAAGTTCGCCGCCTTCCAAATCTAGCGGCAGGCCGACGACAACCAGATCAGGTTGCCATTCGTTGAGGATCTTCTCGATAGCATCCCAGCTCGGGATGCCGTCTTTGGCTTTTAGTGCGGCAAGGGGAGTGGCTGTGCCTGTCAGCTCCTGGCCGATAGCGACACCAATACTTTTGGTGCCATAGTCAAATGCTAATACGCTGCGTGAGTTACTCATGCATGTCCTGTATCAATAGAAAGATGGGCCGAATTTATGCCGAGCTGGGCAACAGCTTTATCCCAGCGCTCGTTGACCGGGGTGTTGAAAACAACGTCCGGATCGGCTTCAGTGGTTAACCAGGTATTTTCAGCCAGCTCCTGCTCAAGCTGTCCGGCTGTCCATCCGGCATAGCCGAGTGCGACCAGAAATTTCTCCGGCGCCTCGCTGGTACCGAGTAGCGGCAAGATGTCCTTGGAGGTGGTGACCGATACCTGTTCGGTAATGTTGATACTTGAGTCGAACTGACCTTCTTGCAGGTGCAAGTGAAGGACGAAACCGCGATCGCCGGACACCGGGCCCCCATTGAATACGGGTTGTTCAAGGCTTGCCGGGTTGTTTACCGGTAGCTCACGCTCAACTTCAATTTGCTCAAGCATATTGCCTACAGAAATATCGATAGGCAGGTTAATGACAATGCCCATGGCACCATCGTCATTATGTTCGCAGACATAGACAACGCTGCCCTTGAAGTTCGGATCCTGCATGCTGGGCATGGCAACCAGAAAATGATTAGTCAGATTCATTCGTGTGCACCTACAACATATCCTGTTACTTACAGTATGCCGACTATTTGTTAGAAATGGTATTTACGTCTTATACGTAACATTTTGGGATACGTAAAAAAACGCAGCCCAGTTTACAGGCTGCGTTTATATTAACGTGCTTAATTAAGCGTTTACACGGCGCTCAATGGCATCCATCAGTTTGCCGGTGATTGAGATATCGAAGGCAGCTTCGATTTCACGAATACACGTCGGACTGGTGACGTTGATCTCGGTGAGCTTGTCGCCGATGACATCAAGACCGACAAAAATCAGGCCTTTTTCTTTTAGCACCGGGGCAACGGTTTCTGCAATTTTACGATCGGTCTCGCTGATTGGACGGGCTTCACCCCGACCACCTGCTGCCAGGTTGCCGCGGGTTTCGCCCTTGGCCGGGATCCGGGCCAGGCAATATGGCATTGGCTCGCCGTCAACCACCAGAATGCGTTTGTCACCGTTGCTGATATCCGGCACAAAGGTTTGTGCCATGCAGTAGTTCTGGCCGTGGTTGGTCAGTGTCTCGATGATCACAGATACATTCGGATCGTTTTTCATCACCCGGAAGACGGATGAGCCGCCCATACCGTCAAGTGGCTTCAGGATCACATCGCCGTGCTCCTGGTGGAAGGCCTTGATCTTGTCGGCACGGCGGGTGACGACAGTGGTCGGCGTCAGATCCGGGAACCAGGCCGTAAACAATTTTTCATTGCAGTCGCGCAGGCTGCGGGGCTCGTTGACGATCAGGGCACCTTCGCTTTCGGCACGCTCAAGAATATAGGTTGCATAAATATATTCGGTATCAAAAGGCGGATCTTTACGCATCAGTACGGCATCCAGCTCGGACAGGGAGATTTCCTGCTCGTTGTGAAATTCGTACCAGCCATTTGGATCTTCTTTCAGGCTAACCACACGGGTACGGGCAACGGCCTTGCCTTGTTCCAGTGAGAGGTCGTTCATTTCCATATAATGGATTTCCCAGCCACGACGCTGCGCTTCCATCATCATGGCAAAGCTGGAATCTTTTTTAATGTTGATGGATTCGATCGGATCCATCACGATACCCAGTTTGATCATTTCGTTCTCCTAGTCAGTCGTTGGCTTGGTTAGCCTAAGTCGCCAAAGCGGACTTGTAGTGCGGTGATTGCAGTCATCGCCGTGGTTTCGGTACGCAGAACTCGCGGTCCGAGTAATATTTCATCGAATTTGTATTGCTCTGTCATGCTGATTTCTTCTGCAGACAGGCCGCCTTCCGGCCCAATGAGCAAACGTACTTTGGTCACGGGTTCCGGCAGGGTGTTAATCGAGTAGCTGGCACGTGGGTGCAGGTTCAGTTTTAGTCCGTCATACTCTTCGGCACACCAGTCTTCCAGCTTCATGACCGGGCGAATTTCCGGTACGGTATTGCGGCCGCATTGCTCACAGGCACTGATGGCAATTTTCTGCCATTGGGCCAGTTTTTTCTCAAAGCGTTCGGCGTTCAGCTTGACCCCGCAGCGCTCGGAAATCAGCGGGGTGATGGTCATTACTCCCAGCTCGACCGACTTCTGGATGGTGAACTCCATTTTTTCACCCCGCGAGATAACCTGGCCAAGGTGGATATTCAACGGAGACTCGACACTGTTCTCGCGGCGGTTTTGAATCTCGACCTCAACGCTTTTCTTGCTGGCGTTGGTGATCACAGCGGGAAATTCGGCATCACTGCCGTCAAACAGCAGCACTTCCTGACCTGTCTGCATGCGCATGACACGGCCGACGTGGTTGGCTGCATCATCGCTGAGCATGATCTTTCCTTGTTCGGGAAGTCGCTCTGGGTGGTAAATTCGTGGGATTCTCATGGCTATCTCAATAACCTGTTAGTCATTATCTCGTTGCATTATATCAACTCTGGTTGTGAATGCAGTTGTGAGTTCTGTATCGCTATTTAGTACATGGATGCAGGGAGGGGAAAATACAAGGTTGGGGGAGGATTTCTTATCGGTAAAACAGTATTACCAGATAAATGGTAATACTGTTTTTATTGATAAAGAAGTAAGTGATTATAGCCCTTGGTTTTGACAGGCCCTCAGTACATAAGGGTTGTTGTTATACTGAATATCGGCAACTCTTCTGTCCCGCTCACATTCCCAGGCTGTGACCGGGTATTGCCGGTTCCAGGCTTCCATGAGCTTGCGCTGCTGGCTCGACAGGCGGAAGGGGTATTCGTCACTCATATACAGATAGATCCGCGCAATGGCCCCTCGTGCCGAAGCGGGCGGGTCGGCACGGCGGCCTTTAAAGTCAACTTTCATTTCGCACTGGCCATAGTAAGCGCCTTTTTGCCCGTTCCAGGGGCGGAAGTTGTAATTCGAGCGGTCGCCGTTAACTTCTCCGACGGTCGGGGTTAGGTTGTGAAGATCGGCCTCCATAGTACGAAACCTCGGATCCTTACCGCACTTTTTGCGTCCGCCATCTTGCCAGCATTGCAACTGGTGTCCGAACTGCCAGGCCGGAACCACGTGCTCCCATTCAATACGGCTGGCTCGCTTTTGCTGTTTGCGTACCTGGTAGCCGCAGCTCTCTAAGTCCGGGATACCTTTTTTACCGTGCCATTCAATGTCACAGCCGCAGTAGAAGCTGACAGGGTGATCCTGATAAATGCCCACCGCGAGTTTCTTTGCTTTGCTAAATGAAGAAGGGGGAGCGGCCATTACGACGGCCGGAAACAGGAGCCCGATGCCAAGCCATTTAAAATTACACTGCATGTGATGTCTTAGTGTTAGAACGCTATCTGACAAGACTATCACTGAATGTAGTTTTTAGAAGCAGTTCACTCTTTTTAAAATAGAAAATTACATTCTTGCTTAGAAGCTGGTGCCTTTGTTAAACCGCCTGTAGTGGGTGTTGGCAGCGCCGACAGTGATAGGTCGCCTGTTTTCGCTGTACTTTGTTGTGACGACGAATGGTGAGTTGGTGCTCGCTGCAACCGCATCGGTAGAGGTAGATGGCCCCTTGCACCGAAGAGACATCAAAGCTGTGGGTAGTTCGTGCCGGTACTCCAAAGACCTCGGTCATGATGATTTGCCATTCTCGGCCGTGCGGGCGTACTTTGCCAAATAGCCTGAAGGTCACCAGGTGGGCAATTTCGTGGGGAACCACTTCGCTGAGAAATGCCTGAGGGTTTTCTTCCAGCAAAACGGGATTAAAGCGCACTTCCCAGCTCTGTAAGCGGGCACTGCCAGCTATTTTTCCCCGTTGTTTAAAACTGACTGCCGGCATGGGCAGGCGCTTGTTGAGCCTTTGGTTGGCATACGCGATACAGTGCTCGACTTTGGCGATAACTTGGGACTGGAGTGATGACATGAATTGCTGTGTGTGGCTGGTGGAGTGGGGGGAAGTATAAAGAGTTTGGGAGAGGGCGACAATAAGTGCAGAACCCCTGTTCTACAGACAACAAAAAAGGAAGCCGAAGCTTCCTTTTTAGAATCAGTGCGTTGTCGCTTACTTAATGTTAGCGAAGTCGCGTAGCATTTCTGCTTTGTCGGTAGCTTCCCAAGGAAACTCTTCACGACCGAAGTGGCCGTAGGCTGCCGTCTTCTGGTAGATAGGCTGTAGCAGATCAAGCATTTCGATCAGGCCGTATGGACGTAGGTCGAAGTGCTGGCGTACCGCTTCAACGATAACGTCGTGAGAGACTTTCTCGGTACCGAACGTCTCAACCATGATAGATGTTGGATCAGCAACACCGATAGCGTATGAAAGCTGAATTTCACAACGATCAGCAAGGCCAGCCGCAACGATGTTTTTCGCTACGTAGCGTGCCGCGTAGGCTGCAGAGCGGTCAACTTTCGATGGATCTTTACCAGAGAATGCGCCACCACCGTGGCGTGCTGCACCACCGTAGGTATCAACGATGATCTTACGACCCGTCAGACCACAGTCACCCATTGGGCCACCAATAACGAAACGGCCGGTTGGGTTAATGAAGAATTTGGTTTCTTTGTTCAGCCACTCAGAAGGCAGTACCGGCTTGATGATTTCTTCCATTACCGCTTCCTGCAGAACTGGCAGTTCGATGCTGTCACAGTGCTGGGTAGAAAGAACAACGGCATCAATACCAACAATCTTGCCTTGGTCGTAAGCAAAAGTTACCTGGCTTTTTGCATCCGGACGTAGCCATGGCAGGGTGCCGTTCTTACGGATTTTAGCCTGACGCTCTACAAGGCGGTGAGCATAGGTAACCGGTGCTGGCATTAGCACGTCAGTTTCGTTGGTCGCGTAGCCGAACATGATGCCCTGGTCACCAGCACCCAGATCGCGGGGGTCTTCACGGTCAACACCCTGGTTGATGTCCGGCGACTGCTTGCCGATAGCGCTCAGTACGGCACAAGAGTTGGCATCAAAGCCCATGTCTGAGTGGACATAGCCGATTTCACGCACTGTTTGACGGGTAATTTCTTCGATATCAACCCAGGCAGAGGTGGTAATTTCACCGCCTACCATAACCATGCCGGTTTTTACGTAAGTTTCACACGCAACACGTGCTTTTGGGTCTTGTTCCAGGATCGCATCCAGTACTGCATCAGAAATCTGATCGGCAATTTTATCCGGATGACCTTCTGATACGGACTCAGAAGTAAACAGGTGCTTTGACATGCGTACACTCACTCTTATTTGGCTGAATATTGATAACAAGGTGCTCTGAAATAAAAGGCTTTCATAAGAAAAACGCATATGGATATACGTTTGAATGTATAGAGCTACCTCCGTCTAGACGGCCATAATACCTATATCAGACTTAAAATCAACACTGTGAATAGTAAGGTGATAGATGTATCGCAAAGGCAATCGTTTACCTTTTCAGGGTCTTAACGTCAAAATTGCAAATGTAGAGGATGGCAGCTTATTGAAATAGAGCTCATTTTCTTCAGGAAAACGTTTGCAGTCCGGGGGCAGACTTTGCGACAATACCCGCCCGCCGAATCTAGGTTAATTTACCGCAGTTACAGATTGGTAAATAACTACAATACAACAGTCTACGAATTTCTGGAGCAGACATGTCTTCTCGTAAAGATCTTGCTAATGCAATCCGCGCCCTGAGCATGGATGGTGTTCAACAAGCCAACTCTGGCCACCCTGGTGCACCTATGGGGATGGCAGATATCGCTGAAGTCCTGTGGCGTGGCCACATGAACCACAACCCACAGAACCCACAGTGGGCTGATCGCGACCGTTTTGTTCTGTCAAACGGCCACGGTTCAATGCTGATTTACTCTCTGCTTCATCTGACAGGTTATGATCTGTCTATCGACGATCTGAAAAACTTCCGTCAGCTGCATTCAAAAACACCGGGCCACCCTGAATATGGCTATGCGCCGGGTGTTGAGACGACAACGGGTCCGCTGGGTCAGGGGATTACCAATGCCGTAGGTATGGCGCTGGCAGAAAAATCACTGGCGGCACAGTTCAACCGTGAAGGCCATGACATTGTCGACCACCACACTTACGTGTTTATGGGCGATGGCTGTCTGATGGAAGGTATCTCTCACGAGGCGTGCTCGCTTGCCGGTACCCTTGGTCTTGGCAAACTGATTGCCTTCTGGGATGACAACGGCATCTCAATTGACGGTGAAGTGGATGGCTGGTTCTCTGACGATACGCCTAAGCGTTTCGAATCTTATGGCTGGCATGTAATCCCGGCTGTTGACGGTCACGATCCGGAAGCTATCAATGCTGCAATCGAAGCGGCGAAAGCAGACACAGGTCGTCCGACACTGATTTGTACCAAGACCATCATTGGTTTTGGTTCACCAAACAAAGCGGGCTCGCATGACTGTCACGGTGCGCCTCTTGGTCATGACGAAATCGCAGCGGCACGCGAATTCCTGGGCTGGAACCACGGTCCGTTTGAAATCCCGGCTGACATCGCAGCAGAGTGGGATGCCAAAGAAGCCGGTGCTGCGAAAGAAACGGCATGGAACACAAAATTTGACGCGTACGCGGCAGCTCACCCAGAGTTGGCGGCTGAGTATAAGCGTCGTGTAAACGGCGATCTGCCAGCCGAGTGGGAAGAGAAAGCGAACGCTATTATTGCTGATCTTCAGGCAAATCCTGCGAACATCGCATCACGTAAAGCATCCCAAAACGCTCTGGAAGCCTTTGGTCAAATGCTTCCAGAATTCATGGGCGGCTCTGCTGACCTTGCGCCTTCTAACCTGACGATGTGGTCTGGTTCGAAGTCACTGACAGCGGACGATGCATCGGGCAACTACATCCACTACGGTGTACGTGAGTTCGGTATGACAGCCATCATGAACGGTATTGCGCTGCACGGCGGCTTCGTACCATATGGCGCAACCTTCCTGATGTTCATGGAGTACGCACGTAACGCTATGCGTATGGCGGCACTGATGAAAGTGCAGAACATCCAGGTTTACACGCACGATTCAATTGGTCTGGGTGAAGATGGTCCGACTCACCAGCCTGTTGAGCAAATTGCTTCTCTGCGTTTGACGCCGAACATGAGCACATGGCGTCCATGTGATCAGGTTGAATCTGCAGTGGCCTGGAAGCTGGCTATCGAGCGTAAAGACGGCCCGTCATCACTGATCTTCTCGCGCCAGAACCTGGCTCAGCAAGAGCGTACCGCAGCGCAGGTTGCTGACATTGCTAAGGGTGGCTACATCCTGAAAGACAGTGCAGGCAAGCCTGAGCTGATCCTGATTGCAACCGGTTCTGAAGTTGAGCTAGCAGTAGAAGCTGCAGCACAGCTAACAGCTGAAGGTAAGCAAGTACGTGTTGTCTCTATGCCGTCAACAGATGCATTCGACAAGCAAGATGCAGCTTACCGTGAAGCCGTTCTGCCATCAGATGTAACAGCACGCATCGCGATTGAAGCGGGTATTGCTGATTTCTGGTACAAGTACGTTGGTTTCGACGGCCGTATTATCGGTATGACGACCTTCGGCGAGTCTGCACCTGCTGGTGAGCTGTTCAAGATGTTTGGCTTTACGGTCGACAATGTTGTAGAGACAGCGAAAGAGCTTTTGGCATAACCAAGAGCGACGAGCATTATTTTTCGAGCTGTGGCTTTACGCACAAGAATCACACCACATAGTGATTAATTTCGAAGAATGAAAAAAAGGCCTCCTCTGGAGGCCTTTTTTGTGTTTAAAACAGGTAAAAAATGCTATCTGATGGCATGAATCAGTGCTTTTTTCGGCTGTTTTTTCTAATTATCTATATGATCTTAATCTGTTTTTTGTCTGTGTGGTGATAGCTGTCACAATTAGGGTGATTCTGAACGAAGCTTGGTATACACTAACGCGGCTTAGTAATTATGTAGCACGGATATGACACTTAAAGTCGCAATTAATGGATTTGGCCGTATCGGTCGCAGTGTGCTTCGCGCATTGTACGAGAGCGGCAAACATCACCAGATTAAAGTCGTGGCAGTCAACGAGTTGGCTGAGCCAGAAGCAATGGCTCATCTGCTGCAATATGACACCAGCCATGGACGCTTTCAAAAGCCTGTCAGCCATGACCAGGAGCACCTTTTTATTGCCCATGAAAATGGCGAACAGGACAGCATCCGCATTCTGCACCAGTCCGAGATACACCTGTTACCGTGGCAGGATCTCGATGTTGATATCGTCCTCGACTGTACCGGTATTTTTGGCACTCGCGCTGATGGCGAGGCGCACATTAAGGCGGGGGCCGGCAAGGTGTTATTTTCCCATCCGGCCGATAATGACATCGACAATACCATTATTTATGGTGTGAACCAGGATTCGCTCAAGCCAGAGCACCGCATTGTCTCCAACGGTTCCTGTACAACCAACTGTATTGTCCCGGTTATCAAGGTACTGGATGACGCCTTCGGCATAGAGTCCGGCACAATTACTACCATCCACTCTGCAATGAATGACCAGCAGGTCATTGATGCCTACCACTCCGATTTACGCCGTACCCGCGCAGCAAGTCAGTCAATTATTCCAGTCGATACTAAACTTCATCTTGGAATTGGTCGTATTTTTCCGAAATTTTCTGACAAATTTGAAGCGATCTCTGTGCGCGTACCGACAATTAACGTCACGGCGATGGATTTAAGTGTCACAGTTAAAACAAATGTGAAAGTTAATGACGTAAATCAATCACTGGCAGAGGCATCTCGTTGTACATTAGCCTCTATCGTGGATTACACCGAAGCACCACTTGTCTCAATAGACTTCAATCACGATCCCCATAGCGCGATTGTTGATGGCACCCAGACCCGTGTCAGTAACCAGCATTTACTCAAGCTGCTGGTATGGTGTGATAACGAATGGGGATTTGCCAACCGGATGTTAGATACCGCGTTGGCCATGCACGCAACCGAACATTGCGTGGCGACAGCAGAAAAGCTGTAAGAATTATTGGGCCTGGCAGTGACGCCGGGCCGACAAAACTTTGACTTTAAATTAATCAATGTTGAGAGGACAAACCATGTCTGTAATCAAGATGACTGACCTGGAACTAGCAGGTAAACGCGTATTTATCCGTGCTGACCTGAACGTACCAGTAAAAGACGGTAAAGTAACTTCTGATGCACGTATTCTTGCATCTCTGCCAACTATCAAGCGTTGCCTGGAAGCTGGCGCTAAAGTAATGGTTACTTCTCACCTGGGTCGTCCGACTGAAGGCGAATATGCAGAAGAGTTCTCTCTAGCTCCTGTAGTTAACTACCTAAACGACGCACTGGATTGTGACGTAAAACTAGCGAAAGACTACCTGGACGGCCTTGAACTAAACACTGGTGAGCTGGTTGTTCTTGAAAACGTTCGCTTCAACAAAGGCGAGAAGAAGAACGAAGAAGAACTATCTAAGAAGTACGCTGCACTTTGTGACATCTTTGTAATGGATGCATTCGGTACTGCTCACCGTGCCCAGGCATCTACTCACGGTGTAGGTACTTACGCCCCTGTAGCATGTGCAGGTCCTCTACTTGCGGCTGAACTTGAAGCACTAGGTAAAGCAATGGACAACCCAGAGCGTCCGCTAGTTGCTATCGTTGGTGGTTCTAAAGTATCAACTAAACTGACTGTTCTTGAGTCTCTATCTAAAGTTGCTGACCAACTGGTTGTTGGTGGCGGCATCGCGAACACTTTCATTGCAGCTGAAGGCCATAACGTTGGTAAATCACTGTACGAAGCAGACCTAGTTGAAACTGCTCAAAAACTAATGAAAGAGTGCTCTATACCAGTTGCAACTGACGTTGCATGTGCGAAAGCATTCGACGAAAACGCAGAAGCTGAAATCAAGCACGTTTCTGAAGTTGCTGACGACGACATGATCTTCGACCTAGGTCCAGATTCAACTGCAGCGCTTGCTGAAATTATCGGCAACGCGAAGACTATTCTTTGGAACGGTCCAGTTGGCGTATTCGAGTTCAAGAACTTCGAAGCAGGTACAGCGGGTATTTCTAAAGCAATCGCAGAATCTGAAGGTTTCTCTGTCGCGGGTGGTGGTGACACGCTAGCTGCAATCGACAAGTTCGGTATCAAGGCTGACGTTTCTTACATCTCTACAGGTGGCGGTGCATTCCTTGAGTTTGTTGAAGGTAAAGTACTACCAGCAGTTGCTATGCTAGAAGAGCGTGCAAAAGCTTAATTAATTTGGGCCGGGAGCCTGTCTCCCGGCCGATAAACGATTGTGAATTAGATCAAGTTTTTATAGAATACTTGCCCAGTAGCAAACGTTTGCAAAGATTTATATTTAATACAGACAACAAGGTAAATAGGACTATTGTTATGTCTAAGATCTTCGATTTCGTAAAACCTGGTGTTATTTCTGGCGATGACGTACAGAAAGTTTTTGAAGTAGCAAAAGAGAACAAATTTGCTCTTCCAGCGGTTAACGTAGTTAACACTGATTCTATCAACGCTGTACTAGAAGCTGCTGCTAAAGTTAAAGCGCCAGTTGTTGTTCAGTTCTCTAACGGCGGTGCTGCATTCTTCGCTGGTAAAGGCCTGAAACTTGAAGGTCAGGAAGCACAGATCAAAGGTGCTGTAGCTGGTGCAAAATACGTACACGCTATCGCTGAGTCTTACGGTGTGCCAGTAATTCTTCACACTGACCACGCGGCTAAGAAACTGCTTCCTTGGATCGACGGTCTACTAACTGCCGGTGAAGAGTTCTTCGCTCAAACTGGCAAGCCTCTATTCTCTTCTCACATGATTGACCTTTCTGAAGAGTCTCTGGAAGAGAACATCGAAATCTGTGCTCAGTACCTAGAGCGCATGGAAAAGATGGGTATGACACTAGAAATCGAACTAGGTTGTACTGGTGGTGAAGAAGACGGCGTAGACAACACTGACATGGATCAGTCTGAGCTATACACTTCTCCAGAAGATGTTGCTTATGCATACGAGAAGCTGAACGCTGTTAGCCACCGTTTCACTATCGCTGCATCTTTCGGTAACGTACACGGTGTATACAAGCCAGGTAACGTTGTACTGACTCCAACTATCCTACGTGACTCTCAGGCACATTGTGCAGAGAAATTCGGTATAGCAGCTAACGCGCTAAACTTCGTATTCCACGGTGGTTCTGGCTCAACTGAAGCTGAAATCCAAGAGTCAATCGGCTACGGTGTAATCAAGATGAACATCGATACTGATACTCAGTGGGCGACTTGGGACGGTATCCGTGCTTACTCTGCAGACAACTTTGATTACCTGCAGGGCCAGATTGGTAACCCAACTGGTGAAGATGCACCAAACAAGAAGTACTACGACCCACGCGTATGGCTACGTGCTGGCCAGGCTTCTATGGTTGCTCGCCTTGAGAAAGCATTCGCTGACCTTAACGCAATCGACGTACTATAATTTAACGTCTGACGCTAAAGTCACAATGATTGAAAAGCCCGCATTAGCGGGCTTTTTTCGTTGTGGGACTTTGTTTATCAGAGCTATTTTCTGTTGGTGCCGGACATCGTTAGGAGTATTATCCTGCCCGCAGACGATTGCCTCACACTAAAAAACGCAGTTATAGTGGTGACGGCAGAGGGATTTGCTTTGGGGCTAAGTTTATTTATGCATCCGTAACCCATTGTGGAATAAGAAACAGCATTAGCAGGAAGAGATAAGTATGAGTGAAAGTGTGGCTGAAACCGTGACGGATACCGTTGTCGAAACTATTAAGGATAATGAGTTAACCAACGGCGTCTTGAATGCGGGTACTTGGGTGGCCGATAACCAGGAGCTGCTGATCCAGTATGGGGTGAATATTCTTTCCGCCTTACTGATTTTGTTCATTGGTAACATGATCACGAAGGGGATTGCCAATGGTGTAGCCAAGGTGCTGCGTAAGAAAGACATGGATGAAGCGGTTGTCGAGTTTCTGCACTCGCTAGTACGCTATCTATTGTTTGTGATTGTGCTGATTGCCGCTCTTGGGCGAATTGGGGTGCAGACTGCTTCTGTTGTTGCAGTGATCGGTGCCGCAGGTCTTGCTGTCGGCCTGGCCCTGCAGGGGTCGCTGTCAAACTTTGCCGCCGGTGTGTTGATTGTCGCTTTCCGTCCGTTCAAGTCCGGTGATTTTGTCGAAATCGGCGGTGTTTCCGGATCGGTAGAGTCTATTCAGGTGTTCTCAACCATTTTGAATACACCGGATAATAAGATGGTTGTCGTCCCGAACTCGTCTGTCATTGGTGGTGCCATCACTAACTACTCGCGGCATGCAACCCGCCGTATCGACCTTGTGATTGGCGTGTCTTATGACGCAGATCTGAAACATACCAAAGCCGTACTGACCCGGGTGATTGAAGCCGAAGACCGTATTTTGAAAGATCCGGCACCAACAATTGGTGTACTGACACTGGCTGATTCTTCGGTAAACTTTGCTGTGCGCCCCTGGGTGAAGACAGATGATTATTGGGGAGTCTATTTTGACTTGCTGCAAGCAATCAAAGAAGAGCTGGATAAGGAAAATATCGGCATTCCATATCCACAGATGGATGTGCATCTCAACAAAATCGGCAGTTAATCAAACTGACCGAACATAAAAATGGAGCCTCATGGCTCCATTTCTTTATCTGCGTCTCTCTTCGCGTTTTTAATCCGAAAAACTGCTAGGGCGTGTTGATCTTTCGTGGTTAAGTTTTGTTCGAGATAACAGCGTTTTAATCGCGGCGAGGGGACTGTAGCCTAGTTATGCCTGCTCGGTTTCTCGTTCCGGCAGCATGATCACCGTGTTTGGCAATGCTTCCAGCAGCCTCATCAGGGATGAGGAATCAAAAGCAAAAGTGAAATCAGGTTTACCCGGTGTGAACATCAGCTCCGGATAGCTGAACACAACCTGGTCAACCAGGATCTTAACGTCTTCCGGCAGGGCGAACGGACATACTGCGCCGGGTTCGCAGCCGATAGCTTCGACCATCTCTTCATTGTTGCAGACAGAAACCCGCTTGCCCAGTAACTGCTTGACCAGTTTGCTGTCGAGCCGGCTGTCACGATGTGTCAGCAGCAGGCAGTAACCGCCACCTTTGACTTTCATAAATAAGCTTTTGGTTGGCGCAGCTGTCCAGCCCAGCTCTTCGGCGATACGGGCGTCAGTTTCGAAGTCGAGAATAGGGGCATGTTGCCATGACTGATAGTCCACGCCGGTTTGGCTGAATAGAGTTAAGTTTTGTTGATAAATTGCTTCCAGGGAAGCGGCGGATGCGTTAGCCAAGGTAAGTCTCCCATAAACCGTGAGCCAGGTGGGCTGCAATAAAAAACATCATAGCGGCAACCAGACAGTCAATCGTCCGTTTTACCCGGGGCTTTGACAGTGTCGGGCCAAGCTTGGCGGCGCCAATCGATAGGCTGTAGAACCAGACGAAGGACGCCATGATAGTGCCGGCGGCAAACGCGATACGCTCATGCCCCTCGAACTGGCCACCGATAGACCCCAGTATAACCACAGTATCTAAGTACAAATGTGGGTTAAGTACCGTTACGGCAAGGGCACCGAGAATGACTCCGCGCCGGCCTCGGGCAATCATTTCAGCCTGCTTTTCCTGATGATCGGCTGATGCAAGGGCACTTTTTAACGACATGGTGCCGTACAGGGTGAGAAAGGCTATGCCTCCTAAGGTGACACCTAGTAACAAGGTTTCATTGCTTGATAGCAGTGCCCCACCGCCGAAGATCCCCAGGCTAATAAAAATAACATCGCAGATACTACAGACTGTTGCCGTTGTCAGGTGGTGGTTGCGTTTGATGCCTTGGTTTAATACATACGCATTTTGTGCTCCGATCGGGATGATCATGCTAGCACCCAAGCCAAATCCTTGTAATAACACCCACATACTCATTTGTTCTTGTTCCTAAAAGATTAATTAACGGCGGTTTCTGATGGCGCCAGCTTACTCTTGGCAGTAGGATTAAGTACAACTAATAAAATTTATCTATTATTAGACTTTCTAATGAAGGCAAGGAGTGACAATGCGTGGGTTGGATTACCGTTGGATCGAAGCCTTGGATGCAGTGATCTCACAGCGGGGCTTTGAGCGGGCGGCAGAGCATTTGTGTATTACCCAGTCGGCGGTATCTCAACGGATCAAGCAGTTAGAAAAGCTGATGGCCCAGCCTATGTTGGTGCGCGAGCAACCGCCGAGACCGACACCGGCAGGGCAGAAAATGCTTGGCCTTTATCGCCGGGTACGGTTGCTGGAACAGGAGCTGTTGCCGGAGATCACTCCGGATGACAGCAGCCAGCCGTTGTCAGTCTCGCTGGCCACCAATGCTGATAGTCTGGCGACCTGGTTGCTACCGGCATTGAGTCCGCTGTTGAAATCGCGCCGGATAGCACTCAACTTGCTGGTGGAGGATGAGGCCAGAACCCTGGACAAACTTCGTAGCGGCGAGGTGGTCGGTGCGATCAGTATGGAGGCCAGTTCGCTGCCGGGCTGTATGGCCGATTACCTCGGTCGGGTCGACTTTCTGTGTGTGGCCAGCCCGGACTTTGCCAATAAATACTTTGCTGGCGGGGTAACCCGGGACAGGTTGCTGGCCGCGCCGGGAGTGGCCTTTGATCAGCACGATGACATGCATGAACGCTTCGTCCATCAGCATTTTAACTTGCCGCTTGGCAGCGTGGTGACGCACACGGTGAGATCGTCCGAGGCGTTTGTCAGAATGGCGGTAGAGGGCATTGCCTACTGCCTGATCCCGAGGATCCAGATCCAGCAGGAGCTGGATAGTGGCATGTTGGTCAATGTGACGCCGGAGATATTTCTGACCCGCCGTATGTACTGGCATCATTGGGCTCTGGAAAGCGGTCTATTGACCGAACTGTCGCAGCAGCTAACCGCGTGTGCCCGTAATGTACTGCCGCAGTAGATAGTTAGGAGCTGGTCAGGGATGCTGATAAATATAAAAATAAAACGACGTGCAAAATTTTTGAGCTTTGGGGGATATTTTTCCCCACCTTGTTGTCGAAACAGAACAACGGTCAGATTAGACGGTATAACTAACTAGGGTAGCCTTATGAAAAAGCAACTATTAGCGGTGGTATTAGGATGTAGCGCATTGGGTTTTGCTGGTACGGCCGCAGCCAATGTAACCGTGCCACACCTCGAAACAATAGGTAGTGGCGAGGTAACGGCACAACCTGATATGGCTGAGTTTTCGGTTGCGGTTGAAGAGGTACGCGGTACGGCAAAAGAAGCCAAGCTGGCCGTCGATAAAGCCGTTACGGCATTTGTCGAGCGTTTGCAGGCCAAGAGCGTCGAGCGAGGCGATATTCAGAGTGCCAATATCAGTTTGCAGCCGCAATATCACTATCCGAAAGATAAAAAGCCTGAGCTTACCGGTTATCGTGCCAGCCGCCATATTACCGTTACGGTACGTGATCTTGAGCAGTTGAATACCTATCTTGATAACGCGCTGGGTGACGGTATCAACCGGATCAACAACATCCAGCTTAAGGTCAGCAACGAAGCTGAATATGTCGAGCAGGCGCGACAGGCAGCCATAAAAGATGCGAAGGAGAAGGCGGAATCGTTGGCGAAAGGGTTTGGTGAAAAAATTGACGGAGTGTGGCGAATTACCTATCAGGTGAGCCATCCAAGGCCTGTGATGATGCGTATGGCGATGGATGCTGCGCCCGAGACTGCTGCGACCTATCAGGATGCGCAGATCACTATTCGAGACCGTGTCGAAGTCGTCTTTAAGCTGGAGGAATAAGTCCTTTCCTCTGTGCTTTGAGCAGCAAAAAGGAGAGCGAGTGCTCTCCTTTTCGTTATTGAAGCTGCGCTGTCATTATTAGTGCAGAAGACGTGCGCGGATCGTACCGTCGATGACCTTGAGCTTTGTCAGTGCTTCTTCGGCACGCTCTGTTTCTACATCGATAACCACGTAGCCGATTTCAGGGCCTGTCTGCAGGTACTGGGCGGCAATGTTGATACCTTCTGAGGCAAAGATAGTGGTGATCTGATTCAAAATGCCCGGGCGGTTTTCGTGGATGTGCAGTACGCGGGAACAATCACGGTGCTCCGGCAGGGACACTTCCGGGAAGCCGACGGCTGATAGCGTTGAGCCATTGTCAGAATATTTTGCCAGCTTGCCGGCCACTTCAACCCCGATGTTTTCCTGAGCTTCCTGGGTCGAACCACCGATGTGCGGTGTCAGCAGCACATTATCGAACTTCGCCAACGGTGACTCAAACGGGTCGCTATTGGTTTTTGGTTCGGTCGGGAACACATCGATCGCAGCACCGGCAATGTGCTTGCTTTCCAGCGCGCTGCAGAGCGAGTCAATTTCAACCACAGTACCACGGGCTGCATTGATGAAGATGGCGCCGGGTTTCATGCGGGCAAATTCTTCGGCTCCCATCATATCCTGGGTTTCCGGTGTTTCGGGTACATGCAGGCTGATCACGTCACACTTGTTCAGTAGTTCGGTCATTGAGCGAACCTGAGTGGCGTTGCCCAGCGAAAGCTTGTTCTCGATATCATAGAAATAGACTTTCATACCGAGGTTTTCTGCCAGGATACCCAGCTGGGTACCGATGTGACCATAGCCGATAATACCCAGGCGCTTGCCGCGGGCCTCGAAGGAATGGTCTGCTGATTTCTGCCACTCGCCGCGGTGTGCCTTGGCGTTCTTTTCCGGGATTCCGCGAAGAAGCAGCAGGATTTCGCCCAGAACGAGCTCGGCAACACTACGGGTGTTCGAGAACGGGGCATTGAAAACAGGGATCCCTCGCTTGGTTGCGGCTTGCAGGTCAACCTGGTTGGTTCCGATACAGAAACAACCCACGGCAATCAGTTTCTTTGCAGCACTAAAAACGTCTTCTGTCAGCTGAGTACGGGATCGAATGCCAACAAAGTGGGCATCTTTAATTGCTTCCAGCAGTTCTTCTCCCGCCAGAGAGCCTTTATGGTATTCGATATTGGTATAGCCAGCGTGCTGTAAAACTTCAATTGAAGAAGGGTGAACACCTTCTAACAAGAGAATTTTAATCTTTTCTTTATCCAGTGAAACTTTAGCCATTGGGTTCTCATCCTTAAAAACATGAGTCTAGGCATACAGGCGGGAAACCAGCTTTCTGGCAGGAAAGATGAAGTGAGGCTATTTTCCTGCATGCTGATAAGGCCTGGCGTTAACTCAAACGATTGCTACATGCTGATATTAAAGTATCAAAAAATAACCAGTAAGGGTAAGAATATTACAATATAGATAATAAAAAACGGCATAAATTATGCCGTTTTGTAATCAAATAACATAAACCAGCGAAGCAATTACGCTAACAGGTTTATTTTTCGAACTTTTTCACGCCGTCAGGAGAACCGACCAGCAGTGCGTCTGCACCACGGTGGGCGAACAAGCCAACAGTGACTACGCCCGGAAGGGCATTGATCTGGTCTTCCAGCTCTTTGGGGTTGGTGATTTGCATGTTGTGTACATCCAGGATGATGTTGCCGTTATCGGTCACCACGCCTTCGCGATATACCGGATCACCACCCAGTTTCACCAGTTCGCGGCCAATGTATGAGCGGGCCATCGGGATCACTTCGACAGGTAGCGGGAACTGGCCCAGCACGTCGACTTGCTTGGTATCGTCAACGATACAGATAAACTTCTTGGCAATGGCGGCAACGATCTTTTCGCGAGTCAGGGCAGCACCGCCGCCTTTGATCATGTCGTACTCGCCGTTGATTTCGTCAGCACCATCGACATACACGTCTAGGCTGGAGACTTCGTTTGCATCCAGTACCGGAATGCCGATTTGCTCAAGGCGCTCAGTCGAAGCGACAGAGCTTGAAACTGCACCTTTGATTTCTTCTTTACGGGTTTCCAGAGCATCGATGAAGTGATTAACGGTTGAGCCTGTGCCTACACCTACAATGCTGCCTTTCTTTACGTAGTCCAGAGCAGCCCAGCCAGCAGCTTTTTTCATTTCATCTTGTGTCATGCCTTTCTCCTAGTGATGACTAATACCAAACTGAACAATTATCTGATCGGCCAGATGATTGTTCAGTTTGGTATCACGTTGCGCGAAGCGCTGATTATAGCTAACTGGGCTTGCTGCGTCAGGCCAATTCTTTGACGAAGTTCGCTGTTCGTAACATCATAAAACATAAAGCTATTAATAACATAAGGTTAGCATTGATCGTTGTGGCACGCAAAAAGCCAAACGTTTGCGCAAGTAGGCGGAAGTTGCTGAAAAAGGCAGCAGCCAGTTAATTTTTCTGAAGGTATCGTCTACCAGGTAAAGTGGTAAGACGGGGTGAGAATTTCCGGCAGGGGGACATCCCAGGCTTCAAAGGGCAGATTGTTGACTTGCTGGCAGTCATGGGCCAAGCCTAGCGGGCGCGGTCCCTGCTTTTCATAGTGCCAGCGGCTTAGCGTGCGATCATAATAGCCGCCACCCATGCCCAGGCGTTGGCCAGTGTTGTCGAAAGCAACCAGCGGGGTACAGATCAGATCCAGTTCGTTGGCGGGTTTGACCAGGCGGATATCCAGCACGGGCTCTTGGATTTTATATTTGTTTAGCGCCATAGGGGTGGCCGCGGTGTAATGGAGAAACAGCAGGTGTCCTTTGCTAAAAGGGTGCAGGACGGGCAGGTAAACCTGCTTGCCGTGTTCCCATAGCCAGTTAATCAGGGGCTGGGTATCTATTTCGCCGTCATTGGATAAATACAGGGCGATATGGTGTGCATCAATAACCGTTTGTAGTTGCTGGAACCGGACGAGCAGTTCCTGGGCATCGTGTTGTTGCTGTTCAGGGCTTAGGGCACGGCGAAGCAAACGGACGTGTTGACGAATGTGCTGACGTGGAGATGATGGCTGAACAGGTAGTCTCATAGGTCATCCAATGACTGAGGGTGTTCTGAGTATAGAAGAAGCGAGTTGGTGACAGACGAGTTGCTGCTAACTCGGTTCTCATAATCTGGAGAAGGTATGCCCCAAGGTGCCGTTGCGAATTGTGGCCCTTGAACCAGACGTTCAAGGTGGATCAGCAACATTAACCGCAGGCTTCTCAGTACGGGCTGAGCATGCTCAATAGCTAATAAAAAGCTGATCCTGGGTATTTGCTTATCGGCTCGGGGACGTTAATTCACTGACGTACACCCCAGGGTCAATTTATTATCAACGCTTTGGTTGATTTTGCAATGCTTTATCCAAACTTTCTGCTAGTTCACTGATTCGATTGGATAAATTTGAATCAGTGCCTTGTTGTTCTTTACGTTCGCTGTGCAGCTCGTTACAGATATTCAGTCCGGTAAACATCAACAGCTGCTCGATGTTACTAATATTGGTTCGTTCGGAGAGATCCTTCAGGCGCTGGTCAAAATCTTTTGCCGCCTCGCGAAGCGCATCCTCCTGACCGGTCGGGCAGTTTACCCGTAGGATACGGCCCATTACTTGAATTTCAACTGCCTGAGTACTCATAAACTTCTAATCTGCTCCGTGCCAGATAGCTAATATGGCATTCCGCTTGCGATACGCGATAGGTGGCTAAATATAGAAAAAGCCTATTCAACATGCAAGCTTGCTCATCACGCTTTGCCGCAAATGGTTACTGACTAGCCAGATCATCACCAAGTGCTCGTATAACGGGAAGCGATCTGGAACTGATATCGCGAAATGTCCGGCCAAAAACGCCAACCCGCGTTATTGTATCCAGTCGGCATAGGCGATCTATTGAATTGTTATCAGGTTATTAGCCTGTTCGTAGGCTAAGTGTTAGCATAACACAATTGAGATTGGCACCAATGAAATTAAGGTGAAAGACCCATGAGCGATGTTAAATTACCTGCATATAATGTTGTTGAAGCAGCACTGAAAGATCACGGTCTGGCAGTGACGCCATCAGAGCTTCACGGTTTGCTGAGCGGGATGGTCTGCGGCGGTATGGCGGTGGATGATGAAAGCTGGGTGGGACCGGTCTGTGACTACGCCAACGAGGGCGCACCTTTAACCGATGGTGCAAAAACGGCAGTTCGCGCCGTGTTTGATGCCGTGTCTGCTGAAATGGGGCTGTTGGCTAAAACATTGTTTACTTCAACGGCTGCGGAGCTGGCTGATGCCGAGTTTTCTGTGTCGCTGCTGCTCCCTGCTGGTGACGCTGATCTTATGGTGCGTGCCGAGGCATTGAGCGAGTGGACAACCAATTTTATCTCGGGACTGGGGCTGATGGGGCTGGAGAAAGCCAAACTGTCACCTGAGGTTACCGAGGCGGTATCGGTACTGGAGGAGATCTCCCAGCTTGGTATCGACGAAGACGACGATATGTCCGAGCAGGCACAGTTGTTTGATAATGTAGTTGCCTATGTGCCGGAGTGTGTACTGACCTGCCTGGTTGAGCTTAGCCAGCGACCAGGTGCGGTTGAAGAGCCTGCTATCCCGGGGATCGGCCAGGGTGATAAGCCAACACTGCATTAATTTGATACGCGAAGGGGCTGGATGTGAAGCAGTATGATGTGGTCATTGCTGGTGGGGCAATGGCTGGCGCAACACTGGCAATTGCACTTAATGCACTGAGCAAGAGCCAGCTGAAAATAGCAGTCGTCGAAGCGGTTGCACCAAAACTGGATCAACACCCGGGCTACGATGCCCGGAGCATCGCGCTATCGTTAGGATCGGCCAATATTCTGCAGGATATTGGTGTCTGGTCGCCGATGGCAGAAGTTGCAACACCGATTTCGCATATTCATGTTTCTGATCAGGGGCATGCCGGTATAGTTCATGTCGATGCCAGCGAAGAAGCTGTGGATGCACTTGGTTACGTGATAGAGCTGGCAGATGCCGGAGCGTTACTGCACAAGCAGCTGGGTGAGCTGGAGCAGGTTGAGCTGCTCTGCCCGGCGGTTATCACGGACATCGAACGCAGCCAGGAGACGGTTTCGCTGACGTTGGATCAGGCCGATAAGATCACGGGCAAACTGTTGGTCACGGCAGACGGTGCTCTGTCGGCGTGCTGTGACATGTTGGGGATCGGGCGTAGTGAATATGATTTTGAGCAGGTTGCGGTTATTGCCAATATCACCACGGCGGAAGCCCACCAGGGGCGTGCGTTTGAGCGCTTTACACCCTATGGGCCTGTTGCGTTGTTGCCGATGTCTGAAGGTCGCAGTTCGCTGGTGTGGTGTATCCGCCCAGAAGATCAGCGCAAGGTCATGGACTGGAGCGATGAGCAGTTTTTGATTGAATTGCAGAAGGCCTTTGGCTGGCGACTCGGACAGCTGGTCAAAACTGGCGCCCGCTGTGCTTATCCGCTGCTGCTGCGTCAGGCACGTCAGCTAACCTCCCATCGCGTAGCCGTGGTTGGGAATGCTGCGCAAACACTCCATCCGATTGCCGGGCAGGGGTTTAATCTCGGGCTACGAGATGTGATGACACTGGCCGAAGAGATCGCCAATGGCCTTGAGGCCGGGGAAGAGCCCGGCAGTGTGAAGGTGTTGAGCCGATATCGTCAGCGCCGCACTCCAGACCGGGAAGCGACCGTCACTATGACGGCGGGCCTGGTCAGTCTTTTTGCCAACAGCAGTTTGCCTCTGGTTGTTGGGAGAAATAGCGGCCTGATGGCAATGAGCCTATGCAATACATTAAAAGCTCCGCTGGTACGGCGGGCTATGGGACAGGTAGAAAGATAAAATACCAAATCCATTAATTATCTGATTAATTCAGCGAGAGTTAAAATGCTTTTAGACAAGGAGATAAATTGAAAATCTAGTGGCTCTAAATTGAAATTTATTAACGCAGTATAAAAGTATTTTAAACTCGCCCAAAGGGAACACCACAGGAAGCCAATTTCTGTGTCTAGCGATTTCAAAAGAGAACCACTCTTCTATCAATCGCTATCCTTGAACTAGGTTCCCTGTGGTGTTCTGAATGGTTAGATAATTTATGGAATTGGTATAATGATGCAAAGTGTAGATGTTGCCATTATTGGCGGTGGAATGGTTGGCTTGACGCTGGCCGCTGCGCTCGCTGACACAGAGTTGCGAGTGGCGGTCATTGAAGGCCGATTGCCGGAGCAGACGCTTGAACCATTACCGGATTTGCGTGTTTCAGCCCTCAGCCGGGCCAGTGAGCGTATTTTGCAACGCGTCGGGGCTTGGCCGGGGATTGAAGCACGTCGCCTGAGCCCGTATAGCAAGATGCAGGTGTGGGAGCAGGATAGCTTTGCCAGCATCGACTTCGATGCCGAACGTCTGGCCCAGCCAAACCTGGGGCATATTGTCGAGAACCGGGTGATTCAGCTGGCCTTGCTAGAACGAGTACAGCAGTTGCCTAATGTGACGGTACTGGCTCCCGAGCGCTGTCAGAATATTGCCTTTGGCGAAAGTGAAGCCTGGCTGAGTCTCGAGTCGGGCCAGAGCCTGACGGCCAAGCTGGTTGTCGGTGCCGACGGTGCCAATTCGTGGCTGCGGCAGCAGCTCGATATTCCATTGACTCACTGGGACTATGGCCACAGTGCCATTGTTGCCAATATTCGATGTTCAGAACCCCATGAGCAAACGGCTCGTCAGATCTTCCGTCCACAGGGACCATTAGCCTTTCTGCCGTTGCCGGACAGTGACTTGTGCTCAATTGTCTGGTCAGTGTCCCCACAGGATGCCGAGCAGCTTTGTGCGCTGTCTGATGAGGAGTTTAACAAGACCCTGACCGCCGCCTTTGATCACCGGTTAGGCTTGTGCAAGGTGGAGGGTGATCGTCAGGCCTTTCCGCTGAAAATGCGCTATGCCCGCGACTTTGTCCGTGAACGGGTGGCGCTGGTTGGTGATGCGGCCCATACCATTCATCCGCTGGCCGGCCAGGGAGTCAACCTGGGCTTGCTTGATGCGGCCAGTCTGGCGCAAGAACTGAAGGCGCTGTGGCTGCAAGAGCAGGATATCGGCAAGAAAGCGAACCTGCGTCAGTACGAGCGTTGGCGCAAGGCCGAGGCGGCTAAAATGATCACCGCGATGCAGGCGTTCCGCGATCTGTTTGATGGCAGTAACCCGGCCAAGAAACTGGTGCGTGACATCGGTATGCTTATCGCCGATAAAGCGCCGGGGGTGAAAGATGAATTTATGCGCCGGGCGCTGGGATTATCCGGAGAGTTACCGGACTTAGCCAGGCACTAACTGATTCCATGCCGGTATTGCTAGCAGAATAAACCGTCTCGTTTGAGGCGGTTTTTGTTTGTCGCTAATTCGTAGGGATTTTTTTGATCACATTTTGATTTTTTCTCCTACAGTAAATAACAGGAATTTGAATAAATTCGAGACTGACGGCAGCCATGTTAGTTGAAGTGCTGTACCTGGGTTTTAACTTATCTGCTTTGTCGCATTGAGTTAAAGGCGATAGGCAGGCTTTCAAAAGGAAGTATCACCATGAGCTATATTCCCTCTGAGTTGAAGTTTACCAATACCCATGAGTGGGTACGTCCGGAAGGTGAGGGTGTCTATACCGTAGGTCTTACTGATCATGCCCAGTCGATGCTGGGTGATATGGTGTTTGTTGATTTGCCTGAGCTTGATGCCGCCACAGAGGCCGGGGAAGACTGTGCCGTTGCAGAGTCAGTCAAGGCGGCGTCAGACATCTATGCCCCTTTGACAGGGTTTGTCGTTGCCATTAATGAAGAGTTGGAAAGCTCGCCGGAGCTGGTCAATAGCGATCCCTACGGCGATGGCTGGCTATTTCAGATAAAAGTCGAAGATGAGAGTGAATTTGCGGATCTGCTGGATGCGGATAACTATCTGGACTTGATTGATGAATCGGAATAGCGAGTCACCAAGGCAATAAAGCCCACGCGAGGGTGGGCTTTGGGTTGTTCGGGCAGTTATTGTCAACGGCTTGCTATAAAGAGCATTCTTTTAGGCGTTTTATTTCCTGATTTACCTCGTTGACGGTCTGAAAATGCCGCTGCTGGGCTTTTATGGGCACAAGCAACATTCCATTGTTGAATTCATAGCCTCCTCGGCCATCAATATAGATCCTTCCACTAAATAAACGGCTTACGTGTTTTGCTATTAATTTTGGCACGTAGCGTTTGAACATGCGCATATAAAGCCAACCTTCTATGGGTTCCTAACGGCAGGAATTATAAAATAGAGGCTATGAAAGTTTTGTGATGTTTACAGCATAATAATAATGTTAAATTTAACTGAGCGATGTATTTTTTTGTGCTACTACCATCTTTTTAGATGATTATTCTATTTGTTTGTATCGATAAATAAGTGCGTTGAATTGTAACATTTAATGAGATCGGTAATAGCTGCTAATTATTGTTTGTATATTATGGTGTTACAGATCTTCCTTATATGCATCAAGATGCTCAGTTGGTTGTTTCGCGTCATTTTTTATCCGCGCTTCTAGGCGGAGATCAGCTTCCCCTCCAGATTATTTAGTGTTTTGTGCTAAATCCTCTTGCTGGTCTGAGTTGTTTGCTGTTTTCTTCCGTTTTCTGCTCAGGATCAAGGTTTGATTTTTAGCATATGCCAATAATATGGCCATTGTTGGCATATGCCAGAAATGAGGACGTCATGCCCAGACCAAAAATACATCGCCGGATCGGTTGTCGCCCGGCCTACAGTTGTTTTAAACCTAACGGTGTGCCGATGTCGCAGCTGGAAAGTATTGCGTTAGCACCGGATGAGCTTGAAGCCATCAGGCTCGTGGATCTTGACGGTCTGCAACAGCAGGCTGCTGCCGAGAAGCTCGGCGTGTCGCGGCAAACACTGGGCAATATTGTTGCCCGGGCACGGCATAAAGTTGCGCAAGCCCTGGTAAAAGGGAGAGCGCTGGAGCTTCAGCCTGACTCATCACCATCTAACATTTCACAGCCGGTTGATAAGCGGCAGGACAAAGAAAAGGAGCGTTAATATGTCGCGAGCAATTGCAGTTACGCCACGTAATGAAGTGGCGGGGCATTTTGGTAAAGCTGCTGCTTTTTTGGTTTTTGATAAGCAAGGGCAACTGGTTACTACGCTGGAAAATACCGGAAGCCGTGAGATTGGCTGTAAGCACAAAAAGCGTCTTCAGCGTCAGCTCAGCGATCTGGGTGTGAGCGAAATAACGCTGGGAAATGTAGGCAAGCGCTCACTGGCCAGGTTACTACAGGCTGGTTTCTCGGTAACCCGTGTGCCTGTACGGAGTCAGGTTTCTGCGGTGCTGGGCGGTAGTATTGTCGGAGAGCTGCTGACATCGCCTGAGCAGGGGCGGCCGTGCAAACGAGAGAAAGGAGATTGTGGCTGTGGTTGTGGCAGTAAGAAGAAACCGGCACCAGTCAAAATTGGTACAGCAATGAATACTAAACTGTCATTGTCGGGTCTGACTAAGGTAGGAGGACTTAAGTTATGACTTTCTTGCTGACAGTGATGATTTTTCTGCTGGTTATTGTCGCCATGGCGATAGGCTGGGTCGTGAAGAAAAAAACAATTAAGGGCAGTTGTGGCGGCTTGGCCGGAGTCGGGGTCGAAAAGGAATGTAACTGCGACGAGACGTGTGACAGCCACAAGCTATATCAGATCAGCGAGCCTGAGAAAAAGTGATCCCGGCCGGGATCACTTAGCTGTGTTGTCGCAGCACGGCAACGCGTTTGGTGATAGTCTCGCTGACTATCTGCCGCAGCCATTCGACTCTCGGGTGGCTGCCATTTCGGCGCAGCCACAACATGTTGATATCAAAATCAGGGATCTTCACCGGTGGCGGACACTGGGTGAGGTTATCATGAAAAATATCGACACGAGCCATCAGGGTCGACACGACACAAATCAGGTTCCGTCCTGTTAGCAAGTGACGAATTGTCATGAAGTTACTCGAGCCGACAGCAATATGGCGGCTAACTCCTTGTTGTAGCAGCTGACTATCAATAGCACTGGCGAGCTTGCCGTCGGGAGTCACAAGCGCCTGCGGCGTTGCGATGTAATGGGCCAGATCGACAGGTACTGATAACCCGGTGGCCTGGCTGTCGAACAGGCAGACATGATCTTCGGTATAAAGATGCTGGCTATCGAACGCCCTCGGCAGATCCTTCATGGATCCAATAACCAGGTTGATTTTCTGCTCTTCAATGGCGGACTGGTAGTTGTTGCGATCCACATTGCAGAAGCTGAGCTGACACTGGGGAGCCTGTACAGTAATAGCATCGAATAGGGCCGGAGCAAACAGAAGCTCGGCATAGTCGGTAAGGCCGATACGGAAGCTGCCCTGATAGTCCTGGGGGGTAAAATCGCTCGGCTGGAGGATCTCGGTAGTGACAAGGTGAAGAATGTTGTCGATGACAGGGGCCAGCTCGACAGCTTTGTCGGTCGCAATCATCTGGTGCCCCTGACGTTCGAACAGCGGATCATTGATCAGTGCCCGCAGCCTAGATAGGTTATGGCTCATGGCAGACTGTCCGATGGATAACCTGGCAGCAGCCTTGGTGACGCTCCGGGTTTCCATCAGGGCAGAAAATGCAATTAAGAGGTTAAGATCTACCCCCCGCCAGTTGATATTGTTCACGTTTGTTCCTATTCCCCTGATCAGCGACAGATATCGGCAAACATGGGATCGCACAGCAATAGCAGATCCTCGGTTTCTAATTCGACGCCGGCCATACGATCACCGCTGCTGATATTCACTTTGTGGTGCTTTTTGATGCTGTGATCAAAAATGACCGGCAGCGGACGTTTCAGTCCGACCGGTGCCACGGTACCGATCACCAGGCCTGTGACTTTTTCGACATCGCTGGCATCGGCGCACGTCATACGGCGGCAGCCAAACATCGCACGGACTTTTTTCGGGTCAACTTGCGCGGGACCCGGTACGCAGGCCAGCACGTGGAATCCGCCCATGTCTCTTAGCAGGATAGATTTGACCATCTGCTCGGGGTTCACTCCACGTTCATGGGCCGCTTCATCAACGGTTTTGGCTGGTTTGGTGTGGGGCAGGAGCCGGTATTCGACGCCTTCTTGCTCCAAATAAAAGGTAACAGGTGTTTGCATTGCTTATTGATCATCTTCCAGCGAGTAAGGCAGCGGCTGTTTGTGCCAGATCGATGTCTGTTCGGCAAGGCGGAACTGGCTGTCTTCATCCAAATCATTGGGCAGGCCAACAAGTGCGATAGCCTGGTCGTCGGTAAATTTATAGGCGGCGATAATCGTTCCGCCCTTGCGCCAGTTTTCGCCGATACTGCGCTCGAGGGCATCCCCGGGCTGCGGGCATTGCTCTGCTTCACCATGAACAATATACATGGCCCGCTTGTTAGTCCCGCGGTATTTGGCCCGTGCCACAGTTTCCTGACCGGTATAGCAGCCTTTCTTGAAGCTAATACCATCGACGGCCTGCAAGTTCATTGCTTGAGGAATGAACTCCAGCTCGGTTGCTGCCTCGACGCGCGGGATCGCGTGCTGAATATCGTAGAGATCCCACAGTGTGCTATCGGACAGCTCTGCGTCTGCTGCCAGCTTCTCGGCGATGGTTTCAGCCTGATCTGCCGCAACGGCAATTAGCCAGCGCTGTTTATCAATCTGTACTGCGGTCCCGCCAGGAATGGCGCGGACATCACCTTCACCGCCAAACTCACGCTCAACCACCTCGCCAGCCTTGCTACCGGTCAGGCCTAGCAGAACATCGTTGCTTTGTTCGATGTCGACTTTGGAAAAGATGGCATATTTTTTCAGTTCAGGCAGTTGGGTGGCCATAACGCTCTGACGCTGAAAGCAACCGTAGCCATCACGGTGGTGGAATAAGCGAAATACGGTGCGCATCTTGCCCTTGGCATCGCAATGGGCTCCCAGGGTAGACTGCTCGGCAGTGAGGCCGACGACATCGCAGGTAACCTGACCTTGCAGGTATGATTTTTTGTCTTCGCCAACCAGGGTGATCAGGCCCCAGTCAGTGAGGTCGACCAGCGCCAGCTCCGGTAGGCTGTCTTGGGAAGATAAAGCAATAGGTTTGAAATTCAGAACGTTTGACCAGGTGCTCATAGGATTTCCATGATGTGCAGGTAACTTGCCGGAGGCTTTGCTCTTCTCGGCCTGAGAATTGGCAGAGCAAGGGCGGCGAGTTACTTTGGTTGGGTGAATATCTCTGTTTCTGCTATGTTAAATCGCCGGCAGGCATTTGTCAGCATATATACCCAAGCTACGGCAAAGTGCTTGAGTATACACCTGATTAGTTTGGCTGATTATTATGGATCATAGGTCTCATCTTAGTGCATTGCTTGTTCCTGCGCATAGTCGGCCCGGGCCTTGGCTGCTAGTATTGGGCAAATTGTAAAACGACCATATTGAACGTTGAGGTTGTATATGTTGAGTGCAGATGAAAAAGCACGGGTAAAGTGGGCATGCCGACGCGGTATGCTGGAGTTGGATGTGATCATCATGCCTTTTTTCGAAGAGTGCTTTGATGATCTGCCCGAGCAGGAGCAGCGGGACTTTATTTCTTTGCTGACTTGCGATGATCCGGATCTGTTTACATGGGTTATGCAGCACGGTAGGAGTGACAACCCTGCCCATGCGGCGATGGTGGACAGAATTGTCGCCCACAACAACAGCAAGCTTCGCTGATCTTGATATAACCCCATCTCGATTAATGGCTGTCGCACTGACACTCCTCTATGTTGGTGCGGCAAGCCTGTTATTGCTTTCCTGGTTTCGTAACACTCTTCCTTTTCCGCTGGTCATTGTCTGCCTGGAGTTCTTATGGTTCGAATGGCTGCAGCGTCTTATTGACTGCCGTCTGATGCAGGGAAGGCTGGTGGTCAAATCGTCTGGTGAACTGCAGTGGCAGCAGCAATCGTGGGTGGTTGATCAGGTTAAAATTCGCTCTCGCTATCTGCTGCTTTGGCGACTGCGTCAGAATGATCAGCGATGTTGGTTATTGATTTGTCATGATGCATGTGAAGAAGCGGAATATCGTTCGCTGTCTTTGATATGCCATCACTTGGTTATTGATTCGGCCAGTAAATAATAAATATAAAATTTATTTTTACGGTTGATTTTATCGAAATCTAATTACCTTTCAGTGTTTTATTCCTTATTTTGCGCTTTGTGGCCATTCGCCATAACCTTCATTCCCTAAAGGTATTGCCTTCAGGGCCGATATCTTTTTCGTAATAGTACTGCCGAAACACGGTTATCTGCCCATACCTGGCGCAGGTGATTAGGCAAGGACGATGTAGAAATGAAAATTAAATATAAATTATTAGGACTTACCGCTCTGGCGGTTGTCGCTCTATTGGCTGTATTGGGGATGACCTGGAAGGCAAATGAGCGGGTGATGAAGATCAATGACTCTAGTGCGGCAGTTAGCCAGCTAGAGGTGATTTTGCTTAACTTGCGCCGTAACGAGAAAGATTTCCTGATGCGGATGGATATGAAGTATCAGGGCAAGTACCAGAAAAACTATGATGCCTTTCAGTCCCAGCTGACTGTGTTGAAAGGCGACTTAGCGTCGTTGTCTATTGCTATTCCGAGCCTTGAAACCTTGCCGGGTGCGATGCAGAACTACCAGGTAGGAATGATGGCCCTGATCAAGGGCTATCAGCAGCTTGGACTAACGTCTTCTGATGGCCTGTTCCGTGAGTTTTTTGAATCTTCAGAGCAACTGGTTAATGCCGCCAGCGATCAGGATCGAGACATTTTGGAAGCCTATAGTCTTGAGGAGGCAGCCAAGCTATTTCTTGTGACGGGTAAAAAGGAATATCTCGAGGACTATCAGGCAGCTTCTGCCCGCTATAGCCAAAAGCTAGCCGACGATTTTGGGCCTGTCTATACCCGCTTTGCCGATACGACCGACATAATCATTACCCAACAACAGACTATTGGCTTGAACCATAATCTCGGGTTGCGAGGAGAAATTCGTAAGCAATCCCATATGGTTGAGGAAGTCTTTTCAGAGGTTGTCCAGCAGCTTGAAGAAAAGGTTGCTGCTGAGCGGAGCTTGATCAGCCAGCTAACCATAGCTGCTGTGTTGGTGGTGATTATCGCATTGGTCAGCCTGTCATGGTTTATCAGTCAGTCGATCCAGCGTAGGGTGCAGACACTGAGTCAGTTGATGGCGAATATTGCGGCGAGCAACGATCTTACCCAAATCGCCGATGAGAGCGGTAATGATGAGCTTGGTGAAATGGCGACGAACTTTAACGGCCTGTTGGCAAGCTTGCGTAATCTGGTAGGTAATGTGCAGGGAGCCGTGACCGAGCTGGGTGCTGCATCAGAACAGCTTCAGAGTCGTAGCCAGGAGTCGGAAAAGGCGATGGAGCAGCAGCCGTCTGAAACGGACTCAGTGGCAACCGCGATCACCGAAATGGGGGTAACGATCCGCGAAATAGCTTCGAATACCGAAAATGCGGCAGCCAATGCCGACCAGAGCTATAACGGGGCGCAGGAAGGCCTGAATGAGGTGATTGCAACCAAAGAGCGTATTCGGGCCCTGTCTGACGACCTTTCACAGACCAGCGACGAGGTAGCCAGCCTGTCGACGTTGTCTGAAAACATTGGTTCGGTATTGGATGTAATCATGGCCATTGCTGAGCAGACCAACCTGCTGGCACTGAATGCAGCGATTGAAGCGGCACGGGCCGGTGAGCAGGGACGGGGTTTTGCTGTCGTTGCCGACGAGGTACGTTCTCTGGCATTGCGCACCCGTCAATCGACGGAGGAAATCACGACGATCATCGCTTCGTTGCAGGAGCAAACCGATCAGGTGGTGGTCCATATCGGGCGTTGCCGTGAGCAGGGTGACCTGAGTGTGACCCAGGCAGATAGTGCAGAAGTTCGGATCAACCAGATCATGAGCGATATGCAGCTGATCATGGATACCAGTACGCAGATTGCGGCAGCAGTCGAGCAGCAAAGCCTGGTGTCAGATGAAATTGGCCAGAACGTCACTTCGATCCGTGATATTACCAATCTCAACTCCTCGGTGGCGCATGAGAATGCCCTGGCAGCCAACGCGGTAGCTAATCAGGCTTCTTCTCTTGATGAGGCTATTGCGGAATTTAAGGTTTAATAGCAGGTACGAGATCCTAGGTAGAGCGGGACAAGCAGGCCTTAGGGAGAGCAAGAGTTTGACACTTCTCTTAGACTTTTGGACCCTGGGCCACTAAAAAGCGAGAGGTTTCTACCTCTCGCTTTTTTTATCTCGAATTGGGTACGGGTCCTAGGAACTAGCCCCTCAACACGGTTGATCCGGGGTGAGGACGGTTGGCTGCGAGCTTTCCTGCTGTTCCGGGAAGTCGAGGTTGTAATGCAGGCCGAGGCTCTCTTTTCGCTCCAGCGCGCAACGTACCATCAGCTTGGCAACCTGCAGCAGGTTACGTAGCTCTAGCAGGTTATTGGAGACCCTGAAGTTGCTGTAGTACTCGTTCACTTCTTCGTTGAGCAACTGGATACGGCGCATGGCACGTTCGAGACGCTTGGTGGTTCGTACGATACCGACATAATCCCACATGAACAGGCGAAGCTCATGCCAGTTGTGCTGGATCACGACTTCTTCGTCTGAGCAGTTAACCTGGCTCTCGTCCCAGCTAGGCAGGCTTGAAGGCAGGCTGACATGGTCTAGTTTGTGCGTAATGCTCTCGGCAGCCGCCCAGGCATAGACTACGCACTCCAGCAGCGAGTTCGATGCCATACGGTTGGCACCATGAAGACCGGTGTAGCTGACTTCGCCGATAGCATAGAGACCGTCGAGATCCGTGCGTCCTTCCTTGTCTACGATAACGCCGCCACAGGTATAGTGGGCAGCCGGGACAATCGGGATCGGCTCTTTGGTGATATCGATACCGAACCCCAGCAGCTTCTCGTAGATTGTCGGGAAGTGCTTCTGGACAAAGTCGGTCGGCTTGTGGCTGATATCCAGGTACATGCAGTCTGCACCCAGGCGCTTCATTTCAAAATCGATGGCACGGGCTACGACATCACGGGGAGCCAGTTCGGCGCGCTCGTCGAAATCCTTCATAAAGCGGCTGCCGTCAGGGCGGCGCAGATAGGCTCCTTCGCCTCGCAGGGCCTCGGTCAGCAGAAAGTTTCGCGCTTCCGGGTGGAACAGGCAAGTTGGGTGGAACTGGTTAAACTCGAGATTGGCAACCCGGCAACCTGCTCGCCAGGCCATGGCGATACCATCGCCGGAAGATACGTCGGGGTTTGAGGTATATTGGTAGACCTTCGAGGCGCCGCCTGTTGCCAGAACGACAAACTTGGCCCGGACGGTTTCGACCACTTCCTGATTACGGTTCCAGATGTAGGCACCCAGCACCCGGTTTGGCTCGTCGCAACGGCCTAACTTCTGGTTGGTGATTAAGTCCAGCGCATTGTGGCGCTCTAACACCTCAATATTCGGGTGGTTGTGAACATTGTCCTGGAGTGAGTTTTGTACTGCCATACCGGTGGCATCTGCAGCATGCAGGATCCGGCGGTGGCTGTGGCCGCCCTCGCGGGTCAGGTGGTAGCGAGGTGCATCGTCACTGTCGCTTT
Source organism: Photobacterium proteolyticum (assembly GCF_001939735.1). Taxonomy (GTDB): domain Bacteria; phylum Pseudomonadota; class Gammaproteobacteria; order Enterobacterales; family Vibrionaceae; genus Photobacterium; species Photobacterium proteolyticum. Next base: position 78,106 of record NZ_MJIL01000055.1, on the reverse strand, counting down.
CCTCGCGGTCAAAAGGCACCCCGCCGTCGATCAGCCACTGGACACAGTGCTTGGCGTTTTCGGCAATGAAGCGAACGACCTCTTCATCGCAAAGGTGTGCACCGGCTACCTGAGTGTCCTGGACATGAGATTCAACACTGTCCGATTCGTCAAAGACGGCTGCAATCCCGCCTTGGGCATAATAGGTGGCACCTTCGCTGCGTGGTCCTTTGCTCAGGACAATGACTTTCCCTAGTGGCGCTAGGCGTAATGCCAGCGATAGTCCGGCAGCGCCACTACCAATGACTAGCACATCACACTGATGTTCACGGTTTTCGTTCATATCGATATCATATCCCTGTGGTAATCATCCTATGTTACCAAATTCCATCTCAATTGGTCATTTTTGACTGTTAGTTAACCACTTATCGTCTTGACGCGGTATAATGTTCAGTTAATAGCAATTGTTATATACCCAAGCATCTTGAGGTAGCTTGGGTATACTGCTTCATTGCGGATAAAAAATCGCGCACTATTAATGAGAAATTATTTCTTTCGCACGGGGAACTTTGCTTTTATCGCCGAGTCTTAGATAGTGCTCATGCTCATATTTTTCATACAACCCTGTTTTGACTGAGCTTTAAACTGTGTAACCAAGCGCGTTTAGGTTTAATTTACACGGTTTTGGGGCTTTGCTCCCACAGTTGGCAGGCGAGTTAGAAATCGCGAGTGAAAGACGGATATAGGAGTACACGCTCGAATGAGCGAGCAGCAAACTGATCAGGTATTAATTGAGCGGGTACAGCGAGGTGACAAGCAGGCATTTAATCTGCTGGTGGTTAAATACCAAAATAAGGTGTGTAGCCTGGTTGCCCGATATGTCAGCAACTCCGGTGACGTGCCGGATGTCGCTCAGGAAGCGTTTATAAAAGCGTATCGCGCTTTGCCGACATTTCGTGGGGAAAGTGCGTTTTACACATGGCTGTACCGAATTGCCGTCAATACGGCGAAAAACTATTTGGTTGCCCAGGGACGCCGTCCGCCGGCGTCAGATGTCGATGCAGAAGAGGCTGAATACTACGAAAGTGGAAATGCCTTGAAAGAAATATCGAACCCTGAGAACCAAATGTTGTCAGATGAATTGAAGCGGGTAGTCTTTAGTACCATTGAAGCATTACCGGATGATCTCAAAACAGCAATCACATTGCGCGAGCTGGAAGGTTTGAGCTATGAAGAAATTGCCGAAGTCATGGGATGTCCGGTTGGTACGGTAAGATCACGTATTTTCCGTGCACGAGAGGCGGTCGAAAAACGGATTCGTCCTCTAATGCAGCGATAAATGTTAAGCCAATACGGTGAAAAAAATGGCTGATAAACAAAAGATTTCGGCACTATTAGATGGTGAAGAACTGGATCAGAGCATTATTAATGCCTTGGCCGTTGATGATGACAGCCAGCAAACTTGGCAGCACTTTAATCTGATCGGTGATGTAATGCGGGGGGAAGCGCCGCAAAACAAGGATTGGGATATTGCTGCGAGCGTCGCGATGGCGTTGGAAAATGAGCCGGCACATACCGGTGTCTCAGAAGCCAGCGCAGAGCCTGCCCGAGTGGTTCAGCTTGCCACGGTCCGTGAAACGGCCGAGCCGCAACCGACACCGCAACAGGCAAAACGCACCCTGCCAGCTTGGTTGACTCAATTTGGCCAGGTGGCTGTCGCAGCCTGTGTCTCTTTGGCAGTGATTGTCGGTGTTCAGCAGTACAACGGTGGTGACGATGGCGTCGTCAGCAACCCTGCTGATTCACAGCTCCCGGTATTACAGACCATTCCTTTTGCCGGTACGGCCGAACCTGTTAGTCTGACCCGAGATTCTGTGCGCAGTAATAGCCATGCCGCGCCGAGTGAAGCCCAAGTGATGGAGCAGCGACGCCGTATTAATGCGATGCTTCAGGATTATGAACTCCAGCTGCGTTTGAATGCCGAAGACGGCAGTATTGATAAAACTTTGTTAGAAACAAACTGATCTGGCGGATAAATGAGAAAGATTCTGGTCGGTGTAGTGACACTGGTCAGCCTTATGATGCCATTGCAAGCCTCTGCGGAAGACTCAGTTTCTTCTGCAGAGGCTTTGTTGCATCAAATGGATGAGGCTAGCCGTGGGCTCAGCTATGAGCTGTCGTACATACTTATCAAGAAAAACAGTATTGAGCCGTTACGTTATCGCCATACCTTTGAAGACGGCGAGACATACGCGCACCTGGTTTACCTGAGCGGTCCGCCGCGAGAGGTTATCCAGCGGGGCAGCGAGGTGAGCTATTTTGAACCGGGTCTCGATCCGTTCACCATCAACAGCAACAAGATGGTTGCGCCTCTGCCGCCGATCATGAAGTCAGATATCGAGGAGCTGGCGCAGTTCTATGACTTCATTTCAATGGGGCGGGCCCGGGAAGCGGGCGTGGCCTGTGATGTCGTTCGTATTGCGCCGAAAGACGGGGCGCGCTATTCCTATCTGATATGGATTGATACCCGGAGCAAGCTGGTAATGCGGGCCGATCTGCTGGACCGCGACGGTGAGCCGCTTGAGCAGTATCGTGCCGTCTCCTATGTCGTGAACCCGAAAGTCGGGGATGTATTGAGAAGCCTGAAAACCGTCGAGCTGCCAGCGGTGGTCAAATTGCCTCCGCAGCCTCAGGCGGAGCTGAGCTGGCATGCCAACTGGCTGCCTCAGGGGTTTGAATCGGTATCCCGTAATCGTCATCGCCTGATGATGACCGAGCGTCCGGTCGAGAGCAAAATGTACAGTGATGGCCTGTTTAGCTTCTCTATCTATGTCTCGTCTGCCGACAGCTTTACTGTCAGGGAGCAACTGGTACGTCAGGGGCGCAGAACCCTGCACAGCTACCTGCTCAAGGATAAAGAAGTGACGGTGGTGGGTGATATTCCACCGGCGACAGCCCGTCGTGTGGCTGAGTCTGTCGCGTTTCTGAGCGGTAAGGCCAATGCTGCCGGAGAAACGACGCCATGATGCGCTCATTGGCGACGGTAATAGCCGTCGAGCCCGGTGTCATTACGGTGACCTGTCAGCAGCAGACCAGTTGTGGCCACTGTGCGTCACGTGATAGCTGCGGAACCGGTATCGTCAGCAAGGCGGTGCCGGGACGTAGTCATCTGGTACAAATAGCGACCCGGACTCGGGTATCGATTGGCGAAGTCGTCGAAATCGGCTTGCCTGAGCAAAGTATGTTGCATTCGGCAGTACTGGTTTATGTGCTGCCTTTGCTATCCTTAGTGCTGGGAGCAGTATTCGGGCAGTGGTGGTTTGTTGAATTGGCCGGTGGTGGTGAGCTGGGAGTGATCCTGACGGCAGTGTTGAGTGCGGCCGCAGGCTTGTTGCTGGCACGTCGTCTGGCAAAGCGCCTGGAAGGCAATTCGGCCTATAAACCGAACCTGATTCGGGTGTTGGGCAACCCCATATCTGCCGACAGCACAATAAATGCCGCATCGAAAGATAGCGACTAGCCGTTAAATTCGGTAGAATCTGTCAACTTGATCTGTAGATCCCATTCATTTTTAATCACGAGTTAGTCACGCCAATTCATGAAGCACATTCGTAACTTTTCGATTATTGCACATATCGACCATGGTAAGTCGACCCTATCTGACCGTCTAATCCAAGTCTGCGGCGGCCTTTCCGATCGTGAAATGGAAGCGCAGGTTCTGGACTCCATGGACCTTGAACGCGAACGCGGTATCACCATCAAAGCCCAGAGCGTGACGCTCGACTATAAGGCGAAAGATGGTGAGACTTATCAGCTTAACTTTATCGACACCCCGGGACATGTTGACTTCTCCTATGAAGTTTCACGTTCTCTGGCAGCCTGTGAAGGTGCGCTGCTGGTGGTCGATGCCGGTCAGGGGGTAGAAGCCCAGACGCTGGCCAACTGTTACACCGCCATTGAGATGGAACTGGAAGTCGTGCCGATTTTGAACAAAATCGACCTGCCGGCTGCCGATCCTGAGCGTGTTTCAGAAGAAATTGAAGAAATCGTCGGTATCGATGCACTGGAAGCGACCCGTTGTTCGGCGAAAACAGGCTTGGGTGTCGAGGATGTTCTGGAGAATATCGTCTCGGCGATCCCTTCACCGGAAGGTGATCCTGACGCGCCGCTACAGGCACTGATCATCGACTCATGGTTTGATAACTACCTGGGTGTTGTCTCATTGGTTCGTATCAAAAACGGCGAACTGAAGAAAAACGACAAGATCAAGGTCATGAGTACCGGCCAGGTTTGGGGTGTAGACCGTATTGGTATCTTCACGCCGAAGCAGGTTGATACCGATATCTTGCGTACCGGTGAGGTTGGCTGGGTTGTTTGTGGTATCAAGGACATCCTGGGCGCGCCGGTGGGCGATACCCTGACGCACGCCAAGCACGGTAGCGAAGAAGCACTACCTGGCTTTAAGAAAGTGAAGCCTCAGGTTTATGCCGGCCTGTTCCCGGTATCATCTGATGACTATGAGAACTTCCGTGATGCGCTGGGCAAGCTAAGCCTGAACGATGCGTCACTGTTCTACGAGCCGGAAAACTCGGCGGCACTGGGCTTTGGTTTCCGCTGTGGCTTCCTCGGGATGCTACACATGGAAATCATCCAGGAGCGTCTGGAGCGTGAGTACAACCTGGATCTGATCACCACGGCACCGACAGTGGTGTACGAGGTTAAGAAGACCAACGGCGAGCAGATTTATGTTGATAGCCCGGCCAAGCTACCGGCAGTCAACGACGTCGAAGTCATGGGTGAGCCGATTGCCCGCTGTAACATTCTGGTACCGAGCGAATACCTGGGTAATGTGATCACCCTGTGTGTTGAAAAGCGTGGTGTTCAGGTGGATATGGTTTACCACGGTAACCAGGTTGCCCTGACCTACGATATTCCGATGTCGGAAGTGGTACTGGACTTCTTTGACCGCCTGAAATCAACATCTCGCGGTTATGCATCTCTGGATTATAACTTCCAGCGTTATGAAGAGTCTGACATGGTTCGTGTCGACATTCTGCTTAACGGTGACCGTGTCGATGCACTGGCCATTATCACCCATAAAGATAATGCCCAGTACCGCGGCCGTGAGCTGGTTGAGAAGATGAAGGAATTTATCCCTCGCCAGATGTTCGATATCGCGATCCAGGCAGCCATCGGTAACCACATCATTGCGCGATCGACTGTAAAGCAGCTACGTAAGAACGTAATCGCGAAGTGTTACGGTGGTGACGTAAGCCGTAAGAAGAAACTGCTACAGAAGCAGAAAGAAGGTAAGAAGCGTATGAAGCAGATCGGTAACGTCGAGCTGCCTCAGGAAGCATTCTTGGCGATTCTGCATGTAGGTAAAGACAAGTAAGTAACTACTTTACTCATTGTCATTGCCTCAGAAAGCATACCAATGGCCGGAGGCAACTCCGGTGTTCTGAAGCAAGTGTCAATGAGCAGTGCAGCAAGGGTTTCTTGCTGCACTGTTACATTTATTAGGGATTAAAATGGCTAATACTTTTTCGCTAATTCTGGTACTGGCGACGCTGGTAACCGGGATCATTTGGGCATTGGATAAATTTATCTGGGCGCCGAAGCGCCAATTGAAAATTGAAGCTGCCGCCGCAAATGCCGGCGATCAAGTCGATGCTAAAACCCTGCAAGCCGTAGCACCGCAACCGAGCTGGGTGGAATCAGCCAGCTCGATGTTTCCGGTGATTGCGCTAATTATGGTATTTCGCTCTTTTATTTATGAGCCGTTCCAGATCCCATCCGGTTCGATGATGCCGACATTGCTTGTTGGTGACTTCATCCTGGTTGAGAAATATGCCTACGGTCTCCGTGATCCTGTTTTCCGTCACAAGCTGGTTGAAACGGGCGAGCCGGAGCGTGGTGATATTGTGGTCTTTAAGTTTCCGCCTCAACCTCAAATTGACTACATCAAGCGCGTAGTCGGTATGCCGGGCGACACGGTGCGTTATAGTGCCCACAAACAGATTTGTGTGGCACCCAAAGGGGCGACCGAGTGTAAGCCGGTGCCGCTGGAAAATATGACGGACAGCGAGTTCAGCCAGGGCATGACGCGTTTGGTTCAATTTAACGAAAAGCTGGGTGAACATGAACATCAGATCCTGGTGCATCCACTGAAGCGTGATCGTACGCTGGCTTATCAGCCGCGTCCGGGTGTCAGCGAGTGGGTTGTACCTGAAGGACAGTACTTCGTTATGGGTGATAACCGCGACAACAGTGCAGATAGCCGTTATTGGGGCTTTGTGCCTGAAGCCAACCTGGTTGGCAAGGCGGTCGGGATCTGGATCAGCTTTGAGTTTGAACGAGGTGCTGATAGTGCACTTCCATCTTGGATTCCTACCGGTGTGCGCTTTAGCCGCATCGGTGGCATAAACTGATCGGGATAAAATGACATCTCCTGCAAATAGACTTCAGCGTAAGCTGGGTTACCAATTTAAGAATATTGATTTAATGACCCTGGCACTGACACACCGCAGTGCCAACGGGACGCATAACGAACGCCTGGAGTTTCTGGGCGACTCAATCCTGAGTTTCGTTATCGCAGATGATCTCTACCACCGTTTCCCGAATGTGGATGAAGGTGACATGAGCCGCATGCGTGCCACCCTGGTTCGTGGCAAGACCCTGGCTGAGCTTGGTCGTGAGTTTGATCTGGGTGATCACTTGCTGCTTGGTCCGGGCGAGCTCAAAAGTGGTGGTTTCCGTCGTGATTCCATTCTGGCTGACTGCGTGGAAGCGATTATCGGTGCCATCTACCTCGACAGCGATATCGAAGTGGTTCGCAAGATCGTGCTGGATTGGTATCAGTCGCGTTTGGATACCATCAAACCGGGTATCAACCAGAAAGATCCGAAGACACGTCTGCAAGAGTGTCTGCAGGGGCGTCGCTTGCCGCTTCCAGCATATACTGTAACTAAGGTACACGGTGAGGCTCACAATCAAGAGTTCACGGTACAGTGTGAAGTGACGGGCCTGGATAAGCCTGTTATCGGTAAGGGCGGCAGTCGGCGCAAGGCAGAGCAGGCAGCGGCAGAGATTGCGCTTAAGCAGTTGGAATCATGACAGATAAACAGCATTGCGGCTTTATTGCCATCGTCGGTCGACCGAATGTCGGCAAATCGACCCTATTAAACCGTCTGGTTGGCCAGAAGCTGTCAATCACCTCGCGTAAGCCACAGACTACGCGCCACCGCATTATGGGGGTTGATACCCGTGACGGTTACCAGGCTGTGTACGTGGATACGCCGGGACTTCATATCGAAGAGAAACGTACGATCAACCGGCTGATGAACCGTGCGGCCAGCAGCTCTCTGACGGATGTCGAGCTGGTTCTGTTTCTGGTAGACGGTACGATGTGGACCAACGATGACGAGATGGTATTGAACAAGCTGGCGAAGAGTCAGCTGCCGACGGTACTGCTGGTCAACAAGGTCGACAACGTCAAGGATAAGCACGAGCTGTTCCCGCATCTGGAAGAACTTTCTCGCAAAATGGAGTTTGTCGATGTGGTGCCGGTATCGGCCAAGCACGGTACCAATGTCGATGCGGTAGAAAAAATCGTTCGCCAGCACCTGCCGGAAGGGGAGTACTACTTCCCGGAAGAATATGTGACCGATCGTTCCCAGCGCTTTATGGCGTCGGAAATTATCCGTGAGAAGCTGATGCGCTTCCTGGGTGACGAGCTGCCGTATTCGGTGACGGTTGAAATCGAGCGTTTTGATTATAATCCGCGCACCAATGGCTTTGATATCAATGGTTTGATTCTGGTTGAACGTAAGGGCCAGAAGAAAATGGTGATCGGTAAAAATGGCGAGAAGATGAAAGTCATCGGCCGTGAAGCCCGTATTGATATGGAAGAGCTGTTCGAGCGCAAGGTATACCTGGAACTGTGGGTCAAAGTGAAGTCGGGCTGGGCAGATGACGAACGTGCACTGCGAAGCCTAGGTTATATTGACGACCTGTAAGGGACACCATGGAAGGACTACAGCGCTGTTTTGTCCTTCATACTCGTCCTTATAGTGAGACGAGCCTGATCCTTGATGTATTTAGTGAAGAATCAGGCCGTGTCACTGTCCTATCGAAAGGAGCGCGCCGCAAGCGCTCCAATCTCAAAGGCACATTGCAGCCTTTCACTCCGCTGTTTATGAAATGGTCTGGCCGGGGCTCAATGCCTGTGCTGACCCATGCCGAGCCGATCAGTATCGGGTTGCCGATGCGCAGCTATATTCTGTATTCTGCGATGTACGTCAATGAAGTATTGGCCCGGGTACTGGAAAATGACACGCCTTATCCGGTGTTGTTTCTGGATTATCTGAATGTGCTGCGGGAGCTGGCACAGGCTGATAATCCAGAGCCGGCATTGCGGCGTTTTGAACTCGCCTTACTGCACCATCTTGGTTACGGCATTGATTTTCTTCACTGTGCCGGTAGCGGCCTGCCTGTCGAAGACACCATGACTTATAACTACCGTGAGCAGCGCGGCTTTATTGCCTCGATGGTGAAAGGCCAGCTGTCGTTTACCGGTAGCCAGCTAAAAGCCATTGCGGCGAGGCATTTTGAAACCCCGGACCAGCTCCGGGCAGCAAAACGCTTTACACGTATAGCATTAAAGCCGTATCTTGGCGGAAAACCATTAAAAAGCAGGGAATTGTTTATCCCTAGAGGAAGGAGTACCGGAAAATGAACAACATCTTACTCGGCGTGAATATCGATCATATTGCAACACTGCGAAACGCCCGAGGTACTCGATACCCTGATCCGGTGCATGCCGCAGAGGTAGCCGAGCGTGCGGGAGCCGACGGCATCACTATTCACCTGCGTGAAGACCGCCGCCATATCAATGATCGGGATGTTCGAATTTTGCGCGAAACCATCCAGACTCGTATGAACCTGGAAATGGCCGTGACTGACGAGATGGTCAAGATTGCGCTGGACACCAAGCCGGAGTTTGTCTGCCTGGTACCTGAAAAGCGTGAAGAGCTGACAACGGAAGGCGGTCTGGATGTTGCCGGACAGCTGGAGAAAATCAAGGCTGCGACAGCCAAGCTAACTGAGGCTGGCATTAAGGTGTCCCTGTTTATTGATGCCGACCGTGAGCAGATTGACGCAGCGGTAGCCTGTGGTGCGCCGTATATCGAGCTGCATACCGGCCATTATGCCGATGCCGAAACGGAAGAAGAGCAACAGGATGAGCTGAAGAAAATTGCCGCGGCGGCCAGCTATGCTGACGATCAGGGTATCAAGGTTAATGCCGGCCATGGCCTGACTTACCACAACGTGAAGCCAATTGCGGCACTGCCAGAGCTTTATGAACTCAATATCGGCCACTCAATCATTGGTCGTGCAGCATTCGATGGTCTGCAAAAAGCCGTTGCCGATATGAAAGTTGAAATGCTGGATGCCCGTCGTTAATGGCCATCTTGGGCCTTGGCACTGATATTGCCGATATTGAGCGGGTCGAAAAAGTCTTTGCCCGCTCTGGTGATGCGTTTGCCGAGCGGGTGCTGTCGCCTTCCGAGCTGGTTATATTTCATAGTCTGAAGTTGAAGGGGCGCTATCTGGCCAAGCGGTTCGCCGTCAAGGAGGCAGCTTCCAAGGCGCTGGGGACCGGGATTGCCTGCGGGGTAACCTTCCACGACTTTACCGTCAGCAATGACGAGCGGGGCAAGCCTATTCTGACCTTGTCGGGCAAGGCAGCCGAGCTGGCCGAGGCGATGGGGGCGAAACATGTTCACCTCACGATTGCCGACGAGAAAAAATATGCGGTTGCGACGGTGATCCTCGAATCCTAGTTCCTAGGAAAAGCAGGCCCTAGCTTCAAGGAAGATCAGATGCTTGACCCAGTTTAAGGTTGGATAAGTTGCCGACAAGGTCCCAGGAACCGTTATAAAAAAGGAGAGCCAACGCTCTCCTTTTTAGTGCTTCCTCTAGGAGCCCAGAACTAGGCTCACGTCTCTAGCAATCAGTGCCGATACGTTTTCGACGCCTTCACCACGTTATTCATTTCATCGATCAGCTCGAACAGCTCCGGCTCGATATCCTCTGTCTTCGCGTCGGCTTTCAGCGCCGTTTCAATGGTATAGCAGAGGTTTTTCAGCCTCGGCACCCCGCTGTACGCACAACTGCCGTGGAGTTTGTGGATAGGCGGCCAGAGCTCGATATCTTTGCCGTCTAGCGCTTCGTTGACCAGCATTTCGACTTCCGGCATATAGTCGAGCAGCATTTGCAGCATGTCTTTCGCCAGCTCTTCCTTGCCGGCTGCCTGTTTCAGGGCCAGCTCCCAATCCCAGCTGACATTGTGGTTAACGGGCGGTGTAGGTTCTGGCTCGGGAATCAATTCTGCACTGGCTTGCGGCTTGGTGTCAGCATCATGCGGACGGGTCCACTTGGCCAGGATCTGCTGCAGGATATGTTCCTCGATTGGCTTGGTCAGGTAGTCATCCATCCCGGCATTGATCAGGCGCTCGCGCTCACCGGCCATGGCATGGGCCGTGACGGCGATAACCGGGGTATTGTGGTTCAGTTCGGTCTTGTGTATCTCCTGGCAGGCCGTGACGCCGTCCATTTCCGGCATCTGGATATCCATGAAGATCAGATCGAAGCCCTTCTGGTGGGCATATTCGACGGCCTTGCGCCCGCCGGTGGCAGTGATCACGGTCTCGACCCGCTCGCTAAGCAAGGCGGAGATCAGCTTAAGGTTGGCCGGGTTGTCATCGACGGCCATCACTGTCAGCGGCTGGATGCTCTCGCTTGGCTCCGGCAACAGTTGCGGTGCCGGCTCGGAAAGCATATCTGGCTCGCTGACTAGGGTTTCAAGCAGCTTGCGGTGAGCCAGCGGCTTAGGCAGACATGCGGATACCCCGGCATTGACCAGACGCTCTGACAGGGCCAGTTCGGTGGTCGGCAGACAGACCATCACCTTGTCGGTCAGCTGCTCGGCCTTGAATACCATATCCAGTAGGCTTGCGATCGGCGGCTGCTCGCCTGGCGTCAGGTTGAGTAGGGCAAAGTGGTGATGCTCGGCATCTTCCGGCATGGTCGAGCGGTAGGTAACATGGATCCCGGCCTTGATCAGACGCTGCTGGATCACCGAGGCGGCTTGCATGTTAGGCTCGATAAGCAGCAGTTTCTTGCCGCTTAGCGACGAGGTATCAATCGGCTGGGAGACAGGCAGATCCGTTTTGGTCAGACGCAGGCTGAACCAGAACGTCGACCCCTGGTGAAGGCGGCTGGTCAGGCTGATCTCGCCACCCATCTGGGTAACCAGTTTCTGGGTGATCACCAGTCCCAGCCCGGTACCGCCGTAGCGGCGGGAAATGCTGGCATCGGCCTGGCTGAAGGCCTGGAACAACTGCGCCTGCTGGCGTTCGGAAATCCCGATCCCGGTATCACGCACCATAAACTGTAGTTCGATGTTCTCGTCGCGGTCGGTTTTGAGCTCGACCGACACATCGATATTGCCGCGTTCGGTAAATTTCACCGCGTTGCCAATCAAGTTGGTCAGTACTTGCTGGATCCGTAGCGGATCGCCGATCAGTCCGGTCGGAATCCGATTGTCGATTTTCAGTGTCAGCTCAAGCCCCTTCTCATGGGCACTCGGTGCCAGCAGCTTCATCACTTCATCCAGTGATTCGGTGAAGTCGAACGGGATGTTCTCCAGCAACAGCTTGCCAGCTTCCAGTTTCGAGAAGTCGAGAATGTCATTGATGATGGTCAGCAGGTTATTGGCTGATTTCTCGATGGTCTGCAGGTAGTCCTGCTGGCTGGTGCTGAGGCGGGTTTTCAGCATCTGGCGGGTAAAGCCAATGACCCCGTTGAGCGGGGTTCGCAGCTCGTGCGACATATTGGCTAGGAACTCTGACTTCACGCGGGCTGCTTCCTGGGCGCGTTTTTTGGCAATATCCAGCTCGACGTTCTGGATCTCCAACTGCTCCAGGGTCTCGCGCAGATCCGAGGTGGCCTGGTCGATGCTTTGTTGCATTTCTATATGGTATTCAGACAGCGAGATAGCCATGGCATTGATACCGTTTTTCAGGGTATCGAGCTCTCCCAGCAGCTCACCCTCGATTCGGATATCAAGGTGGCCGCGGCGGATCCTGTCCACCACGCTGACCATATGGGAAATTGGGCGGGTAACATCTTTCATCAGGCGGTAGGCAAACAGGGACGACAATGTCAGCCCGAGCAGAAGTACCATCAGGGCGGTAAAGACTTCCTGGTATTGCTGCAGGCGCAGGGCGCTCAGATCCAACTCTAATGCAATATAGCCCAGTGCCTCCGCCTGGTAGCCCGGCGCGGATATCGAGGAAAACTGGCCTTCGCTCAATATCGGAGCGCGGAGGATCAGTGAGTTCTCGTTGAGCCGGGTATCAAGCAGCATCGGGATCGGCTGATCGTCCGGATACATCAGGGTTTCAAAATTGCGGTGGAAGTTCGAGGTGACAAACAGCTGGTTGTCGGCATCGAAAACGGCAATGCTGCGGACTATCTGTGAGTGCTTGCGGTGGGCATAGCTGATCAGACGGCGAACGGCTTCGCGGTTCTTATCTGTCATTCCGTATTCGGTTGAAATCGCAAGGGGTTCGATGATACTGGCACCGGTCGAAATCAGCTGATGCTCGAGATCCCGATAACGGCTCATGGTAAAAAATGCGCTTAATAGCAGGCCAATAATCAGTGTCGGTGCTAATGTCAGGGTGAAGACCCTGGCACGAAGTCCATATTTGGTCATGGTTCTCTTAATTACAAGAAAGCGATTCTGTGGGAGAATTGTCGTCCATCTGTGGCCGTTAGCTTAATGAAACTATGGCTATTCGACAATCAACTAATACCAAACTGCCGACAATATCACTCAGTTTGGTTTATCTGCTCCGTGAGTCAAAACACTATGGCACGCTTTTTTAAGCCTCAAAAACGAAAAGTAACTGATACCAAGCATAAAGAAATTGAAATTAGTCGCCTGGATCACCTTGGCGCCGGTATTGGTCATATCAACAGAAAACCGGTCTTTGTTGATGGCCTGTTGCCGGGTGAAAAGGCGTTGGTTCAGTTTACCGAAGACAAGAAGCAGTTCGCGCGTGCCAAGGTCATAAAACGTCTGGCTGACAGTCAGGCACGTATTAAACCGCATTGTCCTATCTATGACCAGTGTGGCGGATGCAACTTGCAACATTTGTCCCATTCAGGACAGGTTGAAGCCAAGCAGCAGGCATTGAGCGAGCTGATGAGTAAGTTTGCGATCCCGGATAGGGAGCTGGCGTTCAACCAGGCGGCGCCGATTGTCGGCAGTGACAAGCACTACCGTCGCTGTTCTCGCTTTAGCCTGAAGCTGGGAGGCGGGAAGCTGCAGTTCGGTTTTCGCAAAAAGCAGAGCAAGGATATCGTCGATGTCGAGCAGTGTCCGGTGCTGGCACAATCATTAAATGAACTACTGCCACCGTTACGCAGTCTGTTAACTCGGCTGAAGGGGCAAAAGCACCTTGGTCATGTCGAGCTGGTGGAAGCGGATAATGGCAGGGTAGTGCTGATCCGTCACCTGCAGCCGTTTAATGACAAAGATATGACCTTGCTGCGTCAGTTTGCCGAGCAATACGATGTTATTCTGTATTTAGCCCCAACATCTGATTCAATCGATAGAATTTCGGGTCAGGCTCCGTATTATGAGCTAGACGGCCAGAAGTTGTATTTTTCCCCGAAAGACTTTATTCAGGTTAACCGGGATGTGAATAGCCAGATGGTCCGTCAGGCTCTTGACTGGTTGGATGTCGGGCCGACAGATCGGGTGTTGGATTTGTTCTGTGGTTTGGGTAACTTTAGTCTGCCCCTGGCAAAACGGGCAAAGGCGCTGGTCGGTGTTGAAGGTGTCGACGAGATGGTGCACCGTGCTAGTGATAATGCATTGATAAACCAGTTAAACAATGCCTCGTTCTATCAAGCTAACCTGGAGGAAGATGTTACCTCGATGGTTTGGGCGCAAGAACACTTTAATAAAATTCTGCTTGATCCGGCACGTGCCGGTGCAGCCGGGGTCATGCAGCACGTAGTCAATTTGAACCCGGAAAGGGTCGTGTATGTTTCATGCAACCCTGCCACGCTGGCACGAGACAGTCAGGTGTTGCTGAAGCAAGGTTATCAGTTGGAGCGTCTGGGTATGTTGGATATGTTCCCGCATACCGGGCATCTAGAGTCTATGGCCCTGTTTACAAAAAATAGTCTGGGCAGCAAAAAGTAGTGTTTATTCAACATTAACAAGAGAACTTACAGGATAGAGAAATGGTCGCAGTTCGCGGTGCGCATTTAAAGGAAAATGATACATTTGAGCTTTCATCTTGGGTCGAGAGTTTGCAACAAGACGCCAAAGTGGCGAAACGCATTACGCAAACCTACCAGCGATGTATCGAATTAACGTCAGAGGAAGAGTCCGCGTCGTTATTGTTATGGCGCGGCCGCGAAATGGTGGAGATCCTTGTTACCCTGAGCATGGACAAGGATACTCTGGTAGCTGCCTTGTTGTTCCCGTTGGTCGAGGCAGGAGTCTACGATCCGGAACAGCTGAAGGAAGACTATAACAATACGATTTTGCAGATGGTGACCGGGGTGGGCCAGATGGCTGCCATCGGTCAGTTAAATGCAACCACCGAAGGAGCGGCACAGTCGGCTCAGGTCGATAATATCCGCCGTATGCTGTTGTCGATGGTGGATGACTTCCGCTGCGTGGTGATCAAGCTGGCCGAACGTATCTGTAATTTGCGTGAGGTGAAAGACGAGCCGGATGAGGTTCGCCGTGCGGCGGCGAAAGAGTGTGCCAACATCTACTCACCGCTGGCCAACCGCTTGGGTATCGGTCAGCTGAAGTGGGAGATTGAAGACTACGCATTTCGCTATAACCACCCGAATACCTACAAGCAAATTGCCAAACAGCTTTCCGAGCGCCGGATAGACCGCGAGCAGTACATTGACCATTTTGTTTCCGATCTCGACGAGTCAATGAAAGCATCGCATATCAAGGCGGAGGTGCACGGTCGTCCCAAGCATATCTACAGCATCTGGCGCAAGATGCAGAAGAAGAGCCTGGCCTTTGACGAACTGTTCGATGTCCGGGCGGTACGTATCATTGCGGATCAGTTGCAGGACTGCTACGCAGCGTTGGGTGTCGTGCACACCAAGTATCGCCATCTGCCGAAAGAATTCGATGACTATGTCGCCAACCCCAAGCCAAACGGCTATCAGTCGATTCATACGGTCGTGCTGGGGCCGGAAGGCAAGACCATTGAGATCCAGATCCGCACCAAGCAAATGCACGAAGAGTCCGAGCTTGGGGTTGCGGCGCACTGGAAGTACAAGGAAGGTTCTTCGGGGGGGGCCAAGTCGGCCTACGACGAGAAAATAAACTGGCTTCGTAAGCTATTGGCCTGGCAGGAGGAGATGTCAGACTCCGGCGAAATGCTTGACGAGCTGCGCAGCCAGGTGTTTGACGATCGTGTCTATGCCTTTACCCCGAAGGGCGATGTGGTGGATCTGCCGCTCGATGCGACCCCGCTTGATTTTGCCTACCACATTCACTCTGAGGTTGGGCACCGGTGTATCGGGGCCAAGGTGGAAGGACGTATCGTACCGTTTACCTACCGCCTGCAGATGGGCGATCAGGTAGAAATCATTACCCAGAAAGAGCCGAATCCGTCGAGGGACTGGCTGAACCCGAACTTGGGTTTTGTCACCTCGAGCCGTGCCCGTGCCAAGGTACATGCCTGGTTCCGCAAGCAGGACCGTGACAAGAACATTGCCGCCGGACGCGAGATCCTGGAAGCCGAGCTGGTGAAAATCGGGGCGACGCTGAAAGACGCCGAAGCCTATGCGCTGAAGCGTTTTAACGTCAACTCCGCGGTTGAGTTGTATGCCGGGGTCGGTAGCGGTGACTTGCGTATCAACCAGGTGATCAACCATATCAATGCCCTGGTCAACAAACCGACGGCGGAAGAAGAAGATCAGCAGTTGCTGGAAAAACTGGCCGAGGCCAGTACCAAGGTTGAAACCAGCAAGAAGCCGCAGCGTGATGCAGTGGTGGTGGAAGGTGTCGATAACCTGATGACGCATCTTGCCCGCTGCTGCCAGCCGATCCCGGGCGATGATATCCAGGGCTTTGTTACCCAGGGCCGCGGCATTTCCGTGCACCGCAGTGATTGTGAGCAGCTTGAGGAGCTGCGTCATGTTGCTGCTGAACGAATCATTGATACGGTGTGGGGCGGTGGCTTTGTCGGCAACTACAATATCACGGTCAGAGTGACGGCATCGGAGCGTAATGGTTTGATCAAGGAGCTGACGAACACCTTTGCCAACGAGAAAGTCAAGGTCTCGGGCATGAAGAGCCGGATTGATTTCAAAAAGCAGATGTCAATCATGGACTTTGACCTGGAACTGACGGATCTTGAAGTTCTGAGCCGGGTACTCAAGCGTATTGAGCAGGTGAAGGATGTCGCTGAAGCCAAGCGCCTGTACTAACGTTATGCTAGAACCTAGAACCTAGAACCTAGAACCTAGAACCTAGAACCTAGAACCTAGAACCTAGAACCTAGAACCTAGAACCTAGAACCTAGAACCTAGAACCTAGAACCTAGAACCTAGAACCTAGAACCTAGAACCTAGAACCTAGAACCTAGAACCTAGAACCTAGAACCTAGAACCTAGAACCTAGAACCTAGAACCTAGAACCTAGAACCTAGAACCTAGAACCTAGAACCTAGAACCTAGAACCTAGAACCTAGAACCTAGAACCTAGAACCTAGAACCTAGAACCTAGAACCTAGAACCTAGAACCTAGAACCTAGAACCTAGAACCTAGAACCTAGAACCTAGAACCTAGAACCTAGAACCTAGAACCTAGAACCTAGAACCTAGAACCTAGAACCTAGAACCTAGAACCTAGAACCTAGAACCTAGAACCTAGAACCTAGAACCTAGAACCTAGAACCTAGAACCTAGAACCTAGAACCTAGAACCTAGAACCTAGAACCTAGAACCTAGAACCTAGAACCTAGAACCTAGAACCTAGAACCTAGAACCTAGAACCTAGAACCTAGAACCTAGAACCTAGAACCTAGAACCTAGAACCTAGAACCTAGAACCTAGAACCTAGAACCTAGAACCTAGAACCTAGAACCTAGAACCTAGAACCTAGAACCTAGAACCTAGAACCTAGAACCTAGAACCTAGAACCTAGAACCTAGAACCTAGAACCTAGAACCTAGAACCTAGAACCTAGAACCTAGAACCTAGAACCTAGAACCTAGAACCTAGAACCTAGAACCTAGAACCTAGAACCTAGAACCTAGAACCTAGAACCTAGAACCTAGAACCTAATACCAAAAGCGGGTGGCCTGATGCCGCCCGTTTTTTAATGGACATTAAAGAACAGAAGAACAGTGACTATGAGTGATAAACAGCACACCCCTATCGAGCAGCTGGTTGAAATAATGGCAACATTGCGAGACCCGAACAAAGGCTGTCCGTGGGATCTCAAACAGAACTTTGCTTCTATCGTGCCCCATACCATCGAAGAGGCCTATGAGGTTGCCGATGCCATCGAGCAGCAGGATTGGAATGACGTGCGTGAAGAGCTCGGTGATTTATTGTTTCAGGTGATCTTCTATAGCCAGCTGGGCAAAGAGCAGGGACTATTTGATTTTGATGAAGTTGTTGCCGGCATCAATGACAAGCTGATCCGTCGTCATCCCCATGTTTTTGCCGAGGCCGAGTTTGCAGATGACGAGGCTATCAATGCCAACTGGGAGGCTGAGAAGGCCAAAGAGCGGACGGCGAAAGGGGAAGATACCAGCCTTCTGGCTAATATTCCCAAGGCCCTCCCGGCGCTGACACGGGCTGATAAAATTCAGAAGCGTTGTGCCAAGCATGGTTTTGACTGGAATACGGTCGGTCCGGTTGTCGAAAAAGTGAAAGAAGAAATTGATGAGGTGATGGAGGAAGTCATCCAAGTGTCACCTGATCAGGATAAGATCGAAGAAGAAGTCGGGGATTTACTGTTTGCTGTCGTCAACTTGAGTCGCCATCTCAAGGTCAAACCGGAGTCGGCCCTGCAGCGAGCAAACAAAAAGTTTGAGCGTCGGTTTCGCGAAGTTGAAAAAAGTGTGCTAGAACAAGGAAAGCAATTTGACGATTGTTCGCTGGAAATGCTCGATAGCGAGTGGGAGAAAGTGAAGCAGCGGGAAGGCTAGCCGTACCAGTCATGTTGGCACTTCTGCCCAGGTACATTGGCAGCGTGCAGCGACGCTAAGCAAGTCATGCTGTTGGGTATATTTGATTTGAGACAAAAAAAAACAGCCAATGCTGTGATAGATTTCACGTTGTGGCGATAAACTGTGTCTGGTATACTAATTTCCCGTCCAGATACATTTTAATCCTCTACACCAATCTTCCAGGTTAAACATGACAACGAATTATATTTTTGTTACGGGCGGGGTCGTATCCTCACTAGGTAAAGGTATTGCTGCTGCATCTCTGGCGGCTATTCTAGAAGCACGTGGTCTTAACGTGACTATGATGAAGCTAGACCCTTACATCAACGTTGACCCAGGCACAATGAGCCCAATTCAACACGGCGAAGTATTCGTTACGGAAGACGGTGCAGAGACCGACCTTGACTTAGGTCACTACGAGCGTTTCATTCGTACCAAGATGACGAAACGCAACAACTTTACGGCTGGCCGTGTCTATGCGGACGTATTGCGTAAAGAGCGTCGTGGTGATTACCTAGGTGCAACGATTCAGGTTATTCCACACATCACAAACGCTATCAAAGAGCGTGTGATTGCCGGTGCAGAAGGACATGATGTGGCTATCGTGGAAGTGGGCGGTACTGTCGGTGATATCGAATCACTGCCGTTCATGGAAGCTATCCGCCAGTTGGCAGTAGAGCTAGGCCGCGAGCGTGCGATGTTCATGCACCTGACGCTGGTTCCTTACCTTGCCGCTGCCGGCGAAGTAAAAACCAAGCCAACTCAGCACTCGGTAAAAGAACTACTTTCTATCGGTATTCAGCCTGACATCCTGGTATGTCGTTCTGACCGTATGATCCCTGCTAATGAGCGTGCGAAGATCGCGCTATTCTGTAACGTACAGGAAAAAGCAGTTATCTCAATGAAAGACGTAGATTCAATCTACAAAATCCCTCAGCTTATCAAGGCACAGGGTCTGGATGATCTTGTCTGTCAGCGCTTTGGTATTACAGCGCCAGAAGCGGATCTGACTGAGTGGGAACAGGTTATCTACGAAGAAGCCAACCCGACGGCCGAAGTGGTTATCGGTATGGTTGGTAAGTACATCGAACTGCCGGATGCCTATAAGTCTGTCAACGAAGCTCTTAAGCATGCAGGCCTGAAAAACCGCCTGTCTGTGAAGATCAAGTACGTTGACTCTCAGGACGTTGAGTCTAAAGGCGCAGAAGCGCTTCAGGGGCTTGATGCTATTCTGGTTCCTGGTGGTTTCGGCGGTCGTGGTGTAGAAGGCAAGATCCTGACTGCACAATACGCCCGTGAGAACAAAATCCCATACCTGGGCATCTGTCTGGGCATGCAGGTGGCACTGATTGAGTTTGCACGAAATGTTGCAGGCCTTGAAGGCGCGCACTCAACAGAGTTTGATGCTGAAACGAAAAACCCGGTTGTTGGCCTGATCACTGAGTGGGTTGACGGTGAAGGTAAAGTTGAAGAGCGTACTGAAAACTCGGATCTAGGCGGCACTATGCGTCTTGGTTCTCAGCTATGTCACCTAGCGGACGGCTCGAAAGCACGTGAACTATACGGTGATGCAACCGTTCACGAACGTCACCGTCACCGCTATGAAGTAAACAACAACCTGCTGCCGAAACTAGAGAAGGCAGGTCTGAAGATTTCTGGTCTATCTGCAGACAAGAAGCTGGTGGAAATTATCGAGATCCCTAACCACCCATGGTTTGTGGCTGCTCAGTTCCACCCTGAGTTCACCTCAACGCCTCGCGATGGCCACCCATTGTTTGAAGGCTTTGTGAAAGCGGCTGGTGCAAACCAGCGTGGTGAACTGAATAAGTAAGGATTACGGATAGCTGTAGCGGTTATGGCTGCAGCTATTTTTTTAGCTTTTAAATTGAAGATAAAGCAAGAGGAAACATAATGTCTAAGATCGTTAAAGTTCTAGGTCGTGAAATTATCGATTCACGTGGTAACCCAACTGTTGAAGCTGAAGTTCACCTAGAAGGCGGTTTCGTAGGTATGGCTGCTGCTCCATCTGGCGCATCAACTGGTTCTCGTGAAGCTCTTGAGCTACGTGACGGCGACAAGTCTCGTTTCCTAGGTAAAGGCGTTCTTAAAGCTGTTGAAGCTGTGAACGGTGCTATCGCTGAAGCTCTTGTTGGTAAAGATGCGAAAGACCAAGCTGCAATCGATCAGGTGATGATCGACCTAGACGGTACTGAAAACAAGTCTAACTTTGGTGCTAACGCTATCCTAGCTGTTTCTCTAGCGAATGCTAAAGCTGCTGCAGCGGCTAAAGGCATGCCTCTTTACGAGCACATCGCTGAGCTAAACGGTACTGCTGGTCAGTTCTCTATGCCTCTACCAATGATGAACATCATCAACGGTGGTGAGCACGCTGACAACAACGTTGACATCCAGGAGTTCATGATTCAGCCAGTTGGCGCGAAGACTCTGAAAGAAGGTCTACGTATCGGTGCTGAAGTATTCCACAACCTAGCTAAAGTTCTTAAGGCTAAAGGCCTAAGCACTGCTGTTGGTGACGAAGGTGGTTTCGCTCCTAACCTAGAATCAAACGCTGCTGCACTTGCTGCAATCAAAGAAGCGGTTGAAGCTGCAGGCTACGTACTAGGTACTGACGTTACTCTAGCAATGGACTGTGCTGCATCTGAGTTCTACGACAAAGAAGCTGGCAACTACAACATGAAAGGCGAAGGCAAAATCTTCTCTTCTGAAGAGTTTAACTTCTACCTACAAGACCTTGCTAACCAGTACCCAATCGTTTCTATCGAAGACGGTCTGGACGAGTCTGACTGGGCTGGCTTCAAGCACCAGACTGAACTTCTAGGTGACAAGCTTCAGCTAGTTGGTGACGACCTGTTCGTTACAAACACTAAGATCCTAGCTGAAGGTATCGAGAAAGGCGTTGCTAACTCTATCCTTATCAAGTTCAACCAGATCGGTTCTCTAACTGAAACTCTGGCTGCTATCAAGATGGCTAAAGACGCAGGCTACACAGCTGTTATCTCTCACCGTTCTGGTGAAACTGAAGATGCAACTATCGCTGACCTAGCGGTAGGTACTGCTGCTGGCCAGATCAAGACTGGTTCTATGAGCCGTTCTGACCGTGTTGCTAAGTACAACCAGCTAATTCGTATCGAAGAAGCGCTAGGTGAAAAAGCACCTTACAACGGTCTTAAAGAAGTTAAGGGCCAAGCTTAATCATTAGCTTGCCTCTGGAGTGAAGCTATCACTCTGAGTTATCGAACCGCCTCCTAGTGAGGCGGTTTTTTTATGTCCGAATACATGATGAGTTTGGCATTCGGCGCTAGTCACATCTTGCGCTTTATGGGATTATTACTCAATTGCAATTTTATTAACTAATTGCGCTATTCTATCTGGCGTAAATAAGTACTATTAGTTAGGAAAATTGCCGTCACTGAACTAATTGCATGAAATAACGGGGAGCGGCATGCGCTTGTTAACTGTCTTGCTGCTGGCGGTACTGTGCTGGCTTCAGTATGATTTTTGGCTTGGTAAAAATGGCATGATGGATTATTTGGCAGCAAGAGATAATGTTGCCATCCAGCAGCAGGCCAATGCCGAGCTAAAGCAGCGGAATCAGCAAATGTATGCTGAAATTCATGATCTCCATCGCGGTCAGGAAGCTGTCGAAGAGCGGGCGCGCAATGAGCTTGGCATGATAAAGCCGGGAGAAACCTTCTTTCGAATTGTGGGTGAATAGCCCCGCCTTGCTCAATACGCCTGAACACAGGCATTGGCATTGATAATGTAACTGGTATTACTTTAACTCTGAGCGTAAACACCTTACTCATGACCGAAAAGATCACCGCAGTTGTACCTGCTGCTGGAGTTGGCAGCCGAATGGCAGCAGACCGTCCGAAGCAATACCTGCAGATAGCAGGAAAGACAATTTTAGAACACACCATTGATCGTTTGTTTTGCCATCCGGCAATAGAGCGTGTGATCATTGCGATCAGCAATAATGATCCCTACTTCGAGGCGCTGCCGCTAGCCAGTGATCCGCGGATCACTCGTGTCGACGGCGGCGCGGAACGGGCTGATTCGGTGTTTGCAGGGCTGGCAGCTATCGACGATGAAGACAGCTGGGTGCTGGTTCATGATGCCGCCCGGCCTTGTCTGCAGCTCGTCGATCTGGATCGTTTGATTAATGCCGCGCTGCAGAGCGAGAGCGGTGCCATTTTGGCGGCACCGGTACGGGATACGATGAAACGAGGTGTGGTGCTCGCTGGTGATAACCTGCAGGGGATACGCGAAACCGTGGATCGCGAGAACCTCTGGCATGCCCTGACGCCGCAGATGTTCAAGGTCAGACAACTCCGCGACTCGCTCCGGTATGCGCTGGAGAAGGGGGCAGTGATCACCGATGAGGCATCGGCCCTTGAGTTTTGCGGATATGTGCCGCAATTAGTAAAAGGGCGGGCTGATAACCTGAAAGTGACCCAGCCCGAGGATCTGGCTCTGGCCGGTTTTTATTTACAACAAATAACGAAGGATTAGCCATGATGCGAATTGGACACGGTTTTGATGTACACAAGTTTGGTGGTGAAGGGCCGGTGATCATTGGCGGTGTGGCAATCCCCTATGAGCAGGGGCTGATCGCGCATTCTGACGGGGATGTGGCCTTGCATGCCGTCTGTGACGCCTTGCTTGGAGCGATCGGGGCCGGTGATATTGGCCGTCATTTCCCGGATACCGATGCTGAATGGGAAGGGGCCGATAGCCGTTTTCTGCTGCGGGATGTCTATAGTAAAGTGAAGGCGAAGGGCTATCGCCTGGGTAACCTGGACGTCACTATTATTGCCCAGGCACCGAAGATGGCGCCTTACATTGAGGCGATGTGTCAGACCATTGCCGATGATCTGGAAACAGAGATTGATAATATTAATGTAAAGGCAACGACTTCAGAGCGTCTGGGTTTTACCGGGCGCAAAGAAGGGATTGCTTGTGAGGCAGTTGTTCTCCTTAACAAACAATAAGATTATTTCCCTGCTGCTCGTTTAGTCTGCAAGTTAGCAGCAGGTTTCGCGGCAAGTGTTTTGCCGCTAACAAACGGTGTATTTATGTCTAACGTAATGGACAATTTTAACTGGTTATACGGTAAGCCTGGTTGCCAGGGGCGAATCAAAGTCCTGCCTGAACATTTTGTGGTTAAAGAAAATTTAGGCTTTGATTTTGCCGGAAGCGGTGAACATTTTATGGTGAAGATCCGCAAAACGGGCGAGAACACCAAATATGTTGTCAATGAACTGGCCAAGGCCTGCGGAGTTAAGTCCCGGGATGTCAGCTGGGCTGGTTTGAAAGATCGCCATGCCGTGACCGAGCAGTGGCTAAGTGTTCATCTGCCGGGCAAGCCGGATCCTGACTTGACGCACTTTGTTGCCGAACACCCTGGCGTCGAGGTGCTGGAAACAGCCCGCCATGATAAAAAATTACGACCGGGTGATCTTGTCGGCAACTGGTTTCAACTGCGCCTGACTGACTTGGACATGCCGCAGGATGTCATCACCCGTCTGGAGCAGGTTAACCTGCATGGGGTGCCTAACTATTTTGGTGAGCAACGGTTTGGCCACAACGGTAATAATGTGGTTAAGGCGCGCAGCTGGGGCAACGACGAATTCCGCGTTCGTGACAAGAGCAAGCGCAGCTTCTATTTGTCTGCAGCACGTTCCTGGTTGTTTAATATGGTGCTGTCATCCCGTATAGAACAAGGCAAGGTACATACCTTGATGGCGGGCGATAGCCTGCAGCAGGACGGTGACGAGCGAGGTCAAATTGTTGAGTCGGTCTCTGCCGAGCTGCAGCAGCAGGTAGATGACGGCAGTATGGCAATCACCGCCCCGATGATGGGGGATAATGCCCTGCCAACTACCGCGGATGCCGAGGCGTTTGAGATGGCTGTTGTCGAGCAGGAGCCGCTGTTGCTCAAGCTGATCCGTGATAACCGGATGCGCCATGAGCGTCGCACCTTGCTGTTAAAACCCCAGCAGATGGAGTGGCAGCAGGATGGTAATGATCTGACTGTGTCGTTTTCGCTGCCTGCTGGCTGTTTCGCGACTGCGGTGGTGCGTGAACTAATGATTGAGCGTGAGCTAGAGGATGGCGACCATGCGAATTTTGATCAGTAATGATGATGGCATTTTTGCCGATGGAATAAACACGCTGGCAGCAGCGCTGGAAGAGATCGGCGAGGTGACCGTTGTGGCGCCGGATCGGAACCGTTCTGGTGCCTCGAACTCCCTCACGTTAGATAACCCGCTGCGTATTCGCGAGGAAGGCGAGCGCCGGGTCTCGGTTGAAGGCACACCGACAGACTGTGTTCACTTTGCGCTGAACGAATGGCTGGAGTATCGTCCGGATATTGTTGTGGCCGGTATTAACCATGGTGCAAATCTCGGTGATGATGTGCTTTACTCCGGTACGGTTGCCGCGGCGACAGAAGGTCACTTTCTGGGTGTTCCGGCGATTGCTGTCTCTTTGGTTGGCTCGCAACACTTTGATACCGCGGCTATGGTTATCAAAGATATTGTCGGCAAGTTGACGGAACAGCCGTTGCCGACCAACAAGATACTCAACATTAATGTACCTGATGTCCCCTTTTCTGAGCTGGGTGACTGGCAGGTGACTCGCCTGGGTGCCCGCCATCGTGCCGAGAAAATGGAAAAGGCCGTGGATCCGCGCGGTAAGACGATATACTGGCTGGGCCCGCCGGGGGCATGTCAGGACGCCGGCCCGGGGACGGATTTTTACGCCATAGAGCACAACCATGTATCGATCACGCCGCTACAGGTTGATCTGACTGCACATGATGCGATTAACGGCATTGAACAATGGCTAACACAAGTGGAGACAAATTAAGGATGCGCTATGCGGAAGAACGACATAGTCTGCTGACATTTTTGCATCAGCTGGGTATCCGTAACGATAACGTATTGCAGGCGATGGCTGCTGTTCCCAGAGAGCTGTTCATCGACGAGGCTTTATCCCACAAAGCCTATGAGAATAACGCCTTGCCTATTGGTTGCGGACAGACGATCTCGCAGCCATATATTGTGGCGAAAATGACAGAGCTGCTGGATCTCAAACCGGATTCGCGGATCCTGGAAATCGGGACGGGCTCGGGTTATCAGACCGCGGTATTGGCACATATTGTTGAACACGTGTTTTCTGTGGAGCGGATCAAAGCCTTGCAATGGCAGGCAAAGCGCCGTTTCAAACAGCTCGATCTCCACAATATTTCGACTAAGCACGGTGACGGCTGGCTCGGCTGGCCGAGCAAAGGGCCATTTGATGCGATTATCGTAACGGCTGCTGCCGATGATATCCCGGTAGAGTTGCTGGCTCAGCTGGCTGATGGCGGTCGCCTGATCATTCCGGTCGGTGACGAGTATCAGGTACTGAAGCAGATTGTACGTAACGGTGAGCAATACCTTTCCCAGGACATTGAGGCAGTTCGTTTTGTTCCTCTGGTCGCAGGAGAGCTGGCGTAAATTCCGATGGGTGTGATGGTGAATAGATCGAACTGGCGAGCAACGACTATGGCAGTCGCATGTCTACTGCTGTCAGCCTGTAGCACCCATATACCTGCGCCTGTAACCAGTCTTGAAAAAGATTACAACAGCTTGAAGCGAGGAAGCTTTCGCGGCAGTTATTATCAGGTTGAGAAAGGGGATACTCTGTATTTCATTTCTTATATAACCGGTCGTGAAGTAAAAGATATTATTGCCAGTAATAAGCTTTCTCCTCCTTACACCATTTACCCGGGGCAGACCCTCCAGCTCTGGAAACCGAAGTATGTTGCCCCTGCATACGGAAAGGCCGGTACCGTCGCAGTTGTTAAACCCCCAGTAAAAACAGTGACTAATGCTGCCAAGCCTAAAGCACCCCCACCGCCGGTAGTCAAACCGGTGCCAAAACCGAAGCCGGCTGAACAAAAAACAGCCAATAAAAATGTTGATCCTGCTCGCACAAAAGAGTACTCTCAAAATTCAAATAGTAACAAAGTTGTTACAAGTAAGGCGAATAATAGCAACAAGGTGGCTAGCTGGTCATGGCCGACAAAAGGTCGCGTTATTGCTAAGTTCTCCAGCGCAGAAAACGGTAACAAAGGCATAGATATTGCCGGAAAAAGAGGTCAGGCCGTCAAGGCATCAGCTGGAGGAACGGTTGTATATGCAGGCAACGCCCTGCGCGGTTATGGCAACCTGGTGATTATTAAGCATAGTGATGATTATCTCAGTGCTTATGCCCACAACGAGAAAGTGCTGGTCAAAGAGCAACAGAAGGTAAAAGCGGGGCAGAAGATTGCTTCAATGGGAAGCTCCGGTAGCAACAGTGTTCGCCTACATTTCGAGATCCGTTACAAAGGTAAGTCGGTTAATCCGCTTCGGTACTTGCCGAAATAGACAACATGGCATAGTGAAGTTGTAATGTCTTGCTAACTCGCCATCTGGGAGGCGCTATGAGTAGAAGCAATACTGCTACAAATATCGAGAACTTTGACTTTGATGATGTGGAAATAGACTCGGCAGAGGTTGAGGCAAAAGCCGCATCGACGGAAACAACGAGTGATGAAGTCGATATTTCGCAATATGGGGCCACGCAGAAAGCCCTTGATGCGACACAGCTTTACCTGGGGGAGATCGGGTTTTCTCCGCTTCTGACCGCGGAAGAAGAAGTTCTGTATGCCCGCCGGGCATTGCGTGGCGACGAAGTGGCCCGCAAGCGAATGATTGAAAGTAACCTGCGACTGGTGGTGAAGATTTCCCGTCGCTATAGCAACCGTGGCCTTGCTTTGCTGGATTTGGTAGAGGAAGGTAACCTTGGCTTGATCCGCGCCGTCGAGAAATTTGATCCGGAACGCGGCTTCCGTTTTTCTACCTACGCAACATGGTGGATCCGTCAAACCATTGAACGGGCTATCATGAACCAAACCCGAACTATCCGTTTACCTATCCACGTCGTCAAAGAGCTGAATGTTTACCTCCGTACTGCCCGTGAGTTGGCCCAGAAGCTGGATCATGAACCGACGGCGGAAGATATTGCCCTGAAACTGGATAAGTCTGTCGATGATGTCAATCGCATGCTGCGTTTGAACGAACGTGTCGGTTCGGTTGATAACCCGATTGGCGGTGATTCGGAAAAAGCCCTGCTCGATATTATTCCGGATGAGAAAGGAGGCGGCCCGGAGACATCGACTCAGGATGACGATATCAAAACCTCGATTGTGACCTGGTTGCAGGAGCTGAACCCGAAACAGCGTGAAGTGCTGGCTCGTCGCTTTGGTCTGCTGGGCTATGAGGCATCAACCCTTGAAGATGTTGGTCGCGAAATCGGTCTGACCCGTGAGCGTGTACGCCAGATCCAGGTTGAAGGTCTGCGTCGTCTGCGTGATATGCTGACGCATCAGGGATTGAACATCGAGTCGCTGTTTAATCAGGATATGTAGACAACTCATGTAAGCCGATATACCTATTGAGTACGATACCTAGTTTGGCTTACAGATATATAGAATGAAAAAGGACGCATGATGCGTCCTTTTTCGTTCCTGGTGTTGCTCTGTTATAGCAGAGCCTTCAGGCGATAGAGCTCTTCCAGTGCCTGACGCGGGGTCATATCGTCAGGATTGACGTTCGCCAGCGCCTCTTCCACCTCACTCGGTTCGGGGATCAGGCTCAGTTGCTGTTCGGCTTTGGGCGCGATGCTGGCTGGAGCGCTCGCCTGCTGGTGACCGCTGGCCTCCAGTTGCTGAAGCTTGATCTTCGCACGCTTGATCACGGACTTCGGTACACCGGCCAGGCTGGCAACTGCCAGACCGTAAGACTTGCTGGCAGCGCCTTCCTGTACGGCATGCATAAAGGCGATCTCGTCGCCGTGCTCGACAGCATCCAGGTGGACATTGGCCAGTCCTTCCATCATCGACGGCAGCTCGGTCAGTTCGAAGTAGTGGGTTGCAAACAGGGTCATGGCCGCAATTTTCTCGGCTAGCCACTCGGCACTGGCCCAGGCTAGTGACAGGCCGTCGTAGGTACTGGTACCGCGACCGATTTCATCCATCAATACCAGACTATGCTGGGTTGCATTGTGGAGGATGTTTGCGGTTTCGGTCATTTCCACCATGAAGGTTGAGCGACCGGAGGCAAGATCGTCCGAGGCACCGATACGGGTAAAAATGCGATCCAGCGGCCCCATTTTCACCGACTCGGCCGGAACAAACGATCCGACATGCGCCATCAGGGCGATCAGTGCCGTCTGGCGCATATAGGTCGACTTACCGCCCATGTTCGGACCGGTAATGATCAGCATCCGGCGATCATGATGCAGGGAAATCGGGTTGGCGATAAATGGTTCGCTCAGGACTTGCTCGACCACAGGGTGACGGCCGGCATTGATCTCAACCCCGGTTTCAGTGGTGAGCTCCGGACGGCAGTAGTTTAGGGTATCGGCCCGTTCGGCCAGGTTGGCCAGCACGTCGAGCTCAGACAGGGCATTGGCAGCATTTTGCAGTTGCTCCAGGTGAGGCAGCAGCAAGTCAAACAGCTCTTCCCACAGCTTTTTCTCTAGTCCTAACGCCTTGGACTTGGAGTTCAGTACCTTGTCCTCGTGCTCCTTGAGCTCGGGAATGATATAGCGTTCGGCATTTTTCAGTGTCTGGCGGCGTACATAATGGCTCGGTACCAGATGGCTCTGGCCGCGGCTGACCTGAATAAAGAAGCCGTGGACCTGGTTGAAGCCAACTTTCAGGCTGTCAATATCATGGTGTTCACGCTCGCGGGCCTCAAGCTCATCAAGGTATTTTGATGCGCCGTCAGCCAGATCGCGCCATTCATCAAGTTCGGCGTTATAGCCCGGTGCCAGCACTCCGCCGTCGCGGATCACCACTGGTGGGTTTTCGATAATCGCCCGCTCAAGTAGCTCGCACAGCTCGTCCATCGGTGCGGCTGAATGGGCCAGCTCGCCGATCCGTGGCTGGTTGATTTCTGCCAGCAGTTCAGCCAGCTCAGGGAGATGCTGCAGGGCGGTGCGCATGCGTGCCAGGTCTCGCGGGCGGGCTGAGCGCAGGGCCAGGCGAGCCAGAATACGTTCCAGATCGCCCATGTGGCGCAGGACACCGGCTAGATCGGTAAAGAAACCGGTATCCTTAAAGGCGGCGATGGCATCAAAGCGGTTATTGAGCTGCTGCGGATCGCGGATCGGTTGGTGCAGCCAGCGCTTGAGCAATCGGCTTCCCATTGGGGTCGCGGTCTGATCCAGTACCGAGGCCAGTGTGTTGTCAAACCCGCCAGCCAGGTTCTGGGTCAGTTCCAGGTTGCGGCGGGTAGCTGCATCTAAGATAACAGCATGATCTTTGGTGTCCTGAGTGATCGCGCGGATATGCGGTAGCGCGGTACGCTGGGTATCTTTGACATACTGCAGCAGACAGCCGGCAGCGCACAGGCCACGTTCGGCTGTTTCGACCCCGAAGCCGACCAGATCGCGGGTACCGAACTGCATGGTTAGTTGCTGGCGTGCGGTGTCCAAATCGAACTCCCAGACCGGACGGCGGCGGGTGCCTTTCTGCGACTGCAGCAGGCCCGGCAGTGCAAAATCCTCAGGGTAGAGCAACTCGGCAGGGCTGGTACGTTGCAGCTCGGCCTGCATGGCTTCTTCGGTTTCAGGTTCGGTCAGCATAAAGCGGCCGGAGGTAATATCCAGCGTGGCATAGCCGAACCCGTCGTTATTCTGGTAAATCGCCGCAATCAGGTTGTCATGGCGTTCATTGAGCAGCGCCTCGTCACTGACCGTACCCGGTGTCACGATACGCACCACCTGGCGCTCGACCGGTCCTTTGCTGGTGGCCGGATCGCCGATTTGCTCGCAGATCGCCACCGATACGCCCTGCTGGACCAGCTTGGCGAGATAGCCTTCGACCGCATGGTAGGGGACACCGGCCATCGGGATCGGCTGGCCGTTGGAGGAGCCGCGTTTAGTCAGGGAAATATCCAGTAGTTGAGAGGCCTGTTTGGCGTCGTCAAAAAATAGTTCGTAGAAGTCGCCCATACGATAGAACAGCAGAACATCAGGGTTTTCTGCCTTGATCCTCAAAAATTGCTGCATCATGGGGGTGTGCTTTTCTAAACCTTTTACTGTCACGATATTGCCTGCTTATTGATGCCGGAATTGAAAACGTACCGGGTAAATTTCTGGAGGCTAAGGATACGTGAATCGGTTCAGGGAGCAAAGTCGCAATTGGTTCTCTTGCGAACAATTTCCTTGCCGCTGAAGGCTGGGTAGAGTTGCCGCCGAAGGCGTGGCAGAGTATGGTTGGGCTGGAATAATCGACGGGAGGAAGCGATGACGGATATCCAGCAATTGTCTCGGGAACTTGGTACGGCTCTGAGCCGGCACGGGGGCGTCGCCACCACGGCAGAGTCCTGCACCGGTGGCGGTGTCTCTGCAGCTATTACTGATATTGCCGGTAGCTCAGCTTGGTTTGATCGTGCGTTTATTACCTACAGCAATGAAGCGAAGCAGCAGATGCTCGGTGTTGGAAGTGACGTGCTTGAAGCGAATGGCGCAGTGAGCGAGCCTGTCGCCGAGCAGATGGCACTGGGCGCGTTGAGAAATTCTGCTGCGACGATCAGTGTGGCAATTAGCGGTATTGCCGGTCCGGGAGGAGGGACGCCAGATAAGCCGGTCGGCACGGTGTGTTTTGCCTGGGCGGATACCTCCGGCTGGATACAGTGCGAAACCTGTTTTTTTGATGGTGATCGCAATGCGGTAAGACAGCAAGCTTGCCAAAAAGCCCTGTCAGGTATGTTGCAACGCCTGCGGCTGCTGGGCTGAGCGAAGAATGACGTCAGCGTGAGAGTGGCACCGGGCAAAAAAATTTTCATACAGTGCTAGACACTGTATGAATAGACAGTATACTAATCATCATTATCAGTACTTAATTTAAGCATCCGTTGGAGAGTCGAATGGACGACAACAAACAGAAGGCTCTTGCCGCAGCGTTAGGCCAGATTGAAAAGCAGTTCGGTAAAGGTTCCATCATGAAGCTGGGCGATAACCGTACCATGGATATTGAAACGGTTTCGACTGGCTCCCTGTCGCTTGATATCGCGCTGGGCGCAGGCGGCTTACCAATGGGACGTATCGTTGAAATCTATGGTCCTGAATCATCTGGTAAGACGACACTGACGCTTGAAGTGATTGCCGCGGCCCAAAAGCAGGGCAAGACATGTGCATTCATCGATGCCGAGCACGCCCTTGATCCAATCTATGCCCAGAAGTTGGGTGTGGACATCGATAATCTGCTGGTGTCTCAGCCAGATACCGGTGAGCAGGCACTGGAAATTGCAGATGCGCTGGCACGTTCAGGCGCGGTTGATATTCTGGTCGTCGACTCCGTTGCCGCCCTGACACCAAAAGCCGAAATTGAAGGTGAGATGGGTGACAGCCACATGGGCTTGCAGGCTCGTATGTTGTCGCAGGCGATGCGTAAGATCACCGGTAACCTGAAAGCATCAAACTGTATGTGTATCTTCATCAACCAGATCCGTATGAAGATTGGTGTGATGTTCGGTAACCCGGAAACGACTACAGGTGGTAATGCCCTGAAGTTCTACGCTTCTGTTCGTCTTGATATCCGCCGTACCGGTGCCATCAAAGACGGTGACGAAGTTGTGGGTAACGAAACGCGTATCAAGGTTGTTAAGAACAAAATCGCTGCCCCGTTCAAGCAGGCTGAAACCCAAATCCTTTATGGTCAGGGCTTTAACCGCTTGGGCGAGCTGGTTGACCTTGGCGTGAAGAACAAGATGGTTGAGAAGGCGGGTGCCTGGTACAGCTATCAGGGTGACAAGATTGGCCAGGGTAAGGCAAATGCCTGTAAGTTCCTGGCTGAGCACCCAGAGATTGCCGAAGAGCTTGACAAGAAGCTGCGTGAATTGTTGTTAAATACAGCTCCTCAGAATGATGAAGTTGTAGAGAAGATTGACACTGAAGAAGATCAAGCCTTCTAAATAATATTCGTTTACTTATAGCCCAGTTTTTAACTGGGTTTTTTTATTTTCAGCCCTAAACCACCTACTTCAGTAGGTGGTTATTATCCTGCGAGGCTTTGCCTGAAGTTCTACCCATGCTAAATGTTCCCTTGATTTTTAGCGAAGTCAGAGAGGACAAATAACCAAGCTTCCCACGTTTATTGGAGATGTCAATATCACATAGTATGGACACCTAAGTATCGCTTTAGGATTTTGAAATAAACTGGATGTGAAGTCGTTGAATTGAACGTTCAAGTTGACCATGTACACCTAGTAGTGAAGGTGCCGCCAGAGTTATCAATATCCAAGTTAATGGGGGTGTTGAAAGGCAAAATAGCCTTGAAGATATTTAGTAAGTTCCCGTGCTTAAGGAAGAATAAATTGTGGGGAAATCACTTTTGGCATAAAGGCTGTTTTTTCGATAGCGTTGGAATCAATGAAGAAATAATTCGACGATATGTAAGGCACCAGGATAATGCTGAGCGTCAAGAACAGGGAATTAAACAAAGGCTCCCTTAGAGGAGGCTCATGCAAAGCCACCTTCTTTAGAAGGTGGATCTTTACAATCGTAGATTATTATATTGACCTAATTATTTTTGGTTAAAAGGAACTTCATTATGTATATAGGCTGTAATAATATGATTTGTATACTATCTCTTTGTTTTCAAAAACAAGCTCTTAATCTTTTTGATTAATTTTTCTTTCGGCTTGTTTTTATTATTACAAACAGATTTCAATGCCTTTAATTCTAAGTCCATGTTTTTAATGGATTTTTTTAGTTGTGCTATTTCTTGTTTGGAATTTAGCAACTCATTCAATATGGCGGCATTCATTATTATTTGATCATTATATATTTCAGGGAGCTTGTCTAAATCATCAAAACAATAAAACGTGTCACTGAACCCAAGCATTTTTGCGAGTTCCATATTACTAGCCTTATATCTTTTTGTTATTTCTAACAAACGAGAATTATCTATAATGTGAACTTTCGATGTATTAACGTTGTTTAGTTCACGTTGTAATATTTCTCTTAACCATTTGTTTCTGTTTTTTTCCTTACCATTAAATTTTTGATTAAATTGTAGAGCGATATTTAATGCCAAATCACCATAAGATGGATTGAAGTTTTTATTCTCTCTAGTTAGTTCACTTGGGAGTTCAAATACTCTATCTGCTTCATTGTAGATGTGGTGAGGATTATATTCAAATTTATTTGAATATTCCAGGAAGTTAATTCGACCATCAAATATAATATGCAGAATTCTGTATAACTCCAACCAATCAAAAGAATCTATTACTTTTTTGTTAAAGTATTCATCAAAAGATAAAGATTCCCCTTGTTTTATTTGTTGAATGTAAGATGATTTGAAAAAATCGTCTTGACGCCGAACAAAAATGATCAGTTCGAATTCAACAAAATCAATTGACTGCAGAGTGTTTACTATTAAAGTAGCATTATCTTTGGCTGTATTATATCCATTCCTTGGAGTTCCCAAAAGCCTTTCATTACTAATGATATAATTTACTGCTCCCAAACTATAAGCTTCTCTTATGTTTCTATCCATATCAATACAGAAATTAATGTCTACTTGACTTCTACCTGATAGTTCATTGTCATAATAGATATTATTATACTTAAGCTCGTCATTATTGAGTTTTAAATAGCTTTGTATGGCTGTACTACCAGTTTTATGCAAACCAGCATGAAGAAATACTTTCATTTTCTTTGTCTTCATATAACAGCAGTCCTCATTTATATTAAATAACATTAACTAAACTTTTAGGTTATCACTTTTTATAAGAGTTGTGAATGCTAACATGGAACTGATTCATTAACTAAGGCTATAAAAATAAGAAGAGAGAATTTAATGTTATATTGCAGTTTGTTGTGTTTTAGATGCGAATTTTATCACGTCAAAATTTTATCATTAATGTGATTGGTAAAAATACTTTATATTTATAATTTATTAATTGTTTGAAGGGTAGAGTGATATGTTGAATATTTTTTAGCTAAAGCATGATCAAATTAACGTTCACATTTAGTTGCAATTATATACTCTCTTTTTCATGAGAACCCTATGTATATTTAACGCTTCAAAGAACATTTTTAAACAATAATTATCAACGTCAAAGCGCAAAAGTTACTTATTGCCTGTTTGAAGTCTTATTTTGGGCATTGTGCACAGTGATTGCTGGATAACAAGTAGCCATTTATTGCTCGTTGCGATTAATCTTTTAGAACAATATTTTATTGCTGTGCACTGATGCGAATCATAAGCTGGTTGGTGATATCACCTACTTGATGACAAGTGAGATCTGGCTTTATTTTTATCTTGTTGTAATTATTGACTTGTATATATTCAGGTGAAGTTGAGCTCTTATTCCCTCAGCTGAAAGTTAATACTTAACTTCGATAATAGGTGTTCACATTGAACTGGAGTGAGTGTTCAGTATGGGCCGGAATACGCACTGGGGTATTTTGAGAGCGAAATCCAATAAGTATTTGATTCATAGACAAACTTTCACTATACTGGGTGTCTATGGACAGAGAAATTCAACAAAGATTACAGTGGGTAAAACTCTACCAAGAATGCGGTGATGCAGGCTTGATTTGCCGTCGTTGTGGAATCTCAAGGCCAACACTTCGTAAGTGGATAACTCAATAGAACTTGCAGGCACGAATGCTGTCGCAGGCGATGAGTAAGATCACCGGTAACCTGAAAGCATCAAGCTATATGTGTATCTTCATCAACCAGAACCGTATGAAGATTGGTTTGATGTTCGGTAACCCGGAAACGACTACAGGTGGTAATGACCTGAAGTTCTACGTTTCTGTTCGTCTTGATATCCGTCGTACCGATGCCATCAAAGACGGTGACGAAGTTGTGGGTAACGAAACGCGTATTAAGGTTGTTAAGAACAAGATTGCTGCCCCGTTCAAGCAGGCTGAAACCCAAATCCTTTACGGTCAGGGCTTTAACCGCCTGGGCGAGCTGATTGACCTTGGCGTGAAGAACAAGATGGTCGAAAAGGCGGGTGTCTGGTACAGTTATCAGGGTGACAAGATTGGCCAGGGTAAGGCAAATGCCTGTAAGTTCCTGGCTGAGCACCCAGAGATTGCCGAAGAGCTTGACAAGAAGCTGCGTGAACTACTGCTAACGACACCAGTCGAACAGGAAGATGCGGCAGAAGAGAAAGATGCTGAGAAAGATCAGGCATTCTAAACACTCTGATCATCTAGAATCTTGACAGCGACGGGCCCGGTACGCGAGTACTCGGCCCGTTTTGTCTATGTAAGGCCTGAGAGCAATGAAAAAGCAAACACCAAAGCAAAGCGCCAAAGAGGCGGCCATCGGTTATCTGTCACGCCGGGACCATGCCGAGAAAGAGCTGCGACAGAAATTAAAGACGCGTGGCTATTGCGAGTCGGATATTACCGAGGCGATTGATTTTTGTCAGGATTACAACTGGCTTGATGATGCTCGCTATGCGGGCATGATGATGCGCAGCGGCATTGCCAAGGGATGGGGGGAGCTGCGGATCAAGCAGGAAATGAAGATGAAGGGGGTGCACGGTACCATTGTCAGCCAGATCTTCGAAGAAAATGATACGGACTGGTATGAGCAAGCCCGTGATGTCGCCCGGCGCAAGTTCGGTAATAGCGAGATGGACACCCCCAAGGAAAAAGCTCGCCGTTTTCGCTTTATGCAGTACCGCGGCTTTGATTTCGAGCAGATCAAATACGCGCTGGATACCGATGACGACGAATAATCTCACCAGTCTCAACTAGCCTCTTGCTGCCAACATGTCTGGCTTGGCAGCACTGCCCTATATAAATTCCGTTAATTCTTAACATAACATTTCCCGTAGCGCCTGCCGTTGTTTTACAATAGCCCCCAAAGAATTTATCTTAGTTCGATTAAAGCCTGCTGACATAAGCGTCGAGCCGTGTGGCCCGGATGCATATTCAAAGCAGTTACATCATCGCTTAAGTGCGATTTTTCGGTTTATAAAAGCATTTATTCAGGATTTGCCAATGTACATGAGCACTGATGAGATTCGCCGTGCGTTTCTTGCGTTTTTTGAGAGCAAAGGTCACCAGATCGTAGAAAGCTCTTCTCTTGTACCTGCTAACGACCCAACACTGTTGTTTACCAACGCAGGTATGAACCAATTTAAAGATACATTTTTAGGTCTGGAAAAGCGCAGCTACACTCGAGCGACAACAGCTCAGCGCTGTGTACGTGCCGGTGGTAAGCACAATGACCTAGAAAACGTCGGCTTTACCGCCCGTCACCATACTTTTTTCGAAATGCTGGGTAACTTCAGCTTCGGTGACTACTTCAAACAAGACGCGATCAAGTACGCGTGGGAATTTCTGACCGACGTGCTTAAGCTTCCTCAGGACCGCCTGCTGGTGACTGTCTACGAGACCGATGACGAGGCATTCGACATCTGGAACAAAGAGATGGGTATCCCGGCGGATCGTATCGTACGTATCGGCGATAAGAAGGGGGGCAAGCCATACGAGTCAGACAACTTCTGGCAGATGGGTGACACCGGTCCTTGTGGTCCGTGTACCGAAATCTTTTACGATCACGGCGAGCACATCTGGGGCGGCCGTCCGGGCACTCCGGAAGAAGACGGTGACCGTTTCATTGAGATCTGGAATAACGTATTCATGCAGTTCAACCGTCAAGCCGACGGTACCATGGAGCCACTGCCTAAGCCGTCAGTTGATACCGGTATGGGTATCGAGCGTATTGCGGCGATCATGCAGGGCGTTCACTCGAACTACGAGATTGATATTTTCCAGACCCTTATCAAAAAAGCCGCCGATGTGATTGGCTACGAAGACCTATCGAACCAGTCGCTACGTGTGGTTGCTGACCATATCCGTTCATGTGCCTACCTGATTGTCGATGGTGTAATGCCGTCAAATGAAGGTCGTGGTTATGTACTGCGTCGTATTATCCGTCGTGCCGTTCGTCATGGTAACAAGCTAGGTGCCCAAGGTGCTTTCTTCTACAAGCTTGTTGGGCCGCTGGCAGAGATCATGGGTACAGCCGGTGAAGAACTGAAGAAACAGCAGGCGATGGTCGAGAAGGTTCTTAAGATCGAGGAAGATAACTTCGGCCGTACTCTTGACCGTGGTATGACAATTTTGAACGACGCGCTCGATAGCCTAGACGGCAAAGTGCTGGACGGCGAGACAGTATTCAAGCTGTATGACACCTATGGCTTCCCGGCTGATTTGACCAACGACGTTGCTCGTGAGCGTGGCTTCTCTATCGATGAAGAAGGCTTCAACAATGCAATGGAAGCCCAGCGCCAGCGTGCCCGTGAAGCGGGTCAGTTCGGTGTTGACTATAACGAAGCGATTAAGGTTGACGCCAGCACCGAGTTCTGTGGTTACACAGGTACCGACGGTGAAGGCGAGGTGGTTGCTCTGTATCGCGGCGGCGAAGCCGTGGATAGCATCAGTGCCGGTGAAGAAGCGCTGGTGGTGATGAACAATACGCCTTTCTATGCCGAATCAGGTGGTCAGTGCGGTGATACCGGCGTCATGACAGCGGCTGGTATCCAGTTTGACGTAGCTGATACCCAGAAGTTCGGTGATGCTATCGGCCACAAAGGGACGCTGGCGGAAGGTGCGCTGAAAGTGGGCGACAAGCTGACTGCGACAGTCGATGCGGCGCGTCGCGCGGCAATCAGCCTGAACCACTCGGCAACGCACCTGTTGCATGCGGCACTTCGCAATCTTCTGGGCGAGCATGTTGCGCAGAAGGGCTCGCTGGTTAAGCCTGAGTCCTTGCGTTTTGACTTCTCGAACCTGGAAGCCGTGAAGCCTGAGCAGCTTCGTGAAATCGAGCGTGTTGTGAACGAGCAGATCCGCCTGAACCATTCTATCGATACCAACATTATGGATATCGAGGCGGCGAAAGAAAAAGGTGCGATGGCACTGTTTGGCGAGAAGTACGACGATGAAGTTCGCGTACTGAGCATGGGCGAGTTCTCGACCGAGCTGTGTGGCGGTATTCACGCCAACAACACCGGTGATATCGGCCTGTTCAAAATTGTCTCTGAAGGTGGTATCGCCGCCGGTATCCGCCGTATTGAAGCGGTAACGGGTGAAGCAGCTATCGAGGCACTGCACAAGCAAGAAGCGCTGCTGTCTGAAACAGCGACGCTGGTGAAGTCTGATGCGGCATCAGTAGCAACCAAAGTAAGTGCACTGGTTGCACATAGCAAGCAGCTAGAGAAAGAAATTCAGCAACTGAAAGATAAGCTGGCAGCGCAGGAAAGTGCCGGTCTTATCAATCAGGCGCAAGAAATCAACGGTGTCAAAGTCTTGATTTCCAAGCTAGACGGCGCTGACAACAAAGCCCTGCGCGGTATGGTTGATGAGCTGAAAAACCAGATGGGCAGCGGTATCGTGGTATTGGGTAACGTCAATGGTGACAAAGTTGGTTTGATTGCAGGTGTTACCAAGGATCTTGTCGGTAAAGTGAAGGCCGGTGAGCTTGTTAACATGGTCGCCCTGCAAGTTGGTGGTAAAGGTGGCGGTCGCCCGGATATGGCACAGGCTGGCGGTACGGATGCAAGTGCATTGCCAGCTGCGCTAGAGTCGGCACAAGCATGGATCGCTGAGCGCCTGTAAGGCGCTCTTTATCAAAAAGTTAGGTAACGGGGTATTAGCCCCAGGAAGGTGAAGTAAAGTGACGCAGATTGCGCGTAATTCGCTAATAGTGCAAAAGTTTGGTGGTACGTCTGTAGGTTCGATAGAGCGTATCCAGGCTGTCGCCGAGCGAGTCATTAAAGCTAAAGAAGAGGGCAAGCAACTGGTCGTGGTTGTTTCTGCCATGTCTGGTGAGACAAATCGTCTACTAGGCCTTGCACAGCAAGTTGATGCTGTGCCTGCAGAGCGAGAACTTGACGTTCTCTTGTCAGCGGGTGAACAAGTCTCTATGGCTTTGCTCGCAATGATGTTGAACAGGCTGGGGCATAAAGCGATATCGCTAACGGGTTGGCAGGCAGGGATTAAAACCAGCTGTCAGCACAATGATGCGAAGATCACTGATATTGACCCTAGCTACATTCAGCAATTGCTCGAACAAGACCAGATAGTGATAGTTGCTGGTTTTCAAGGCATTAATGATGAAAGGGATATAACCACCCTTGGCCGTGGGGGCTCAGATACCACGGCAGTTGCACTGGCAGGTGCTTTACGCGCAGACGAATGTCAGATTTTCACCGATGTGGACGGCGTCTATACGTGCGATCCGCGGCTCGTACCGCAAGCTCGACGCCTGGATGTCGTTCATTTTGATGATATGACATCCATGGCGCGAAACGGTGCGAAAGTGCTACAATTACAGTCAGTTGAATATGCTCGACAGCATAGAGTCCCACTGAGGGTCCTGTCTTCGTTCGAAGAGGGGAAGGGGACGCTGGTTAGTTTTGATTCCTCTGCCGCAGCGAATGTTGTGGGGGTAGCGCTAAAGAATCAGCAGACGCTGCTTGATGTCGATATGCCTCTGCCTGAGTTGCAGGAGCAGCTAAACCTGTTCGGCATGCAGTGTTGGTGTAAGGCCGTTGCTGCTGATTCAACACAAATTGTTACAGCAAATGAAGATTTGGCACGATTAAAGCTCGTGCTGGGTAATAAAATGCACCCGATCGCGACGGTGTCGACCCTATCCGTTATTGGGGAGGATGTCTCTGATCTGGCAGATAATATCTGTGCCGTGCTGGCGGAAGCTGGCATCCGCGTGCGCCAAAATAAACGGTCGACTCATTGTCTTTCTTTGTTGATAAATGAGGATGATCATCAATTAGCTGTAGATATCGTCCACAAAAGGTTTGTGGTTGAGCCAGAAAGTCTGGATAATCGATCACTTCTCGCTGTTTCTTGAGCAGTGACCATTTATGCCTTCGTGACCGGAGGCATAAATATTGTTGGATAATAAACTTTAACTCTTAATAGACTGAGATTACTCAAGGAGCACACGAATGCTAATTTTGACACGTCGCGTAGGTGAGACGCTAATGATCGGTGACGAAGTGACTGTTACTGTACTTGGCGTTAAAGGGAATCAGGTTCGCATTGGTGTTAACGCGCCAAAGGAAGTATCTGTTCACCGTGAAGAAATCTACATGCGAATTCAAGCGGAAAAAGAAACCGGCTCTCAGGGTTCTGGTAACTTCTAAATCGAAAAAGGTCAGTCTATTGCTGGCCTTTTTTGTCTCTGGAATATGCCCGGATCTATTTGGCTCATTGCGCCATTTATTTGAAAAAAGACAAGATACTATTGCGTTTACGCAGGTTTAATTGTCTTGTTGGCTATTAAGTGTGCACCTGCGCCGTGAATGTCGTTTTTTGACGATAAAGTGTTTGACTTATTTTCGGCTAGCAGTAATATGAGCCCCCGCAAGACGGTGAGGTGGCCGAGAGGCTGAAGGCGCTCCCCTGCTAAGGGAGTATACGGTTTATCCCGTATCGAGGGTTCGAATCCCTCCTTCACCGCCATTTCTTGCAATGATTATCTGCGCGTCCGTAGCTCAGCTGGATAGAGTACCTGGCTACGAACCAGGCGGTCGGAGGTTCGAATCCTCCCGGACGCGCCAGTTATTCACAATATGGCCCAAGTTGGCGGTATTGATAAAAAGATATTAGTGTGCGCTCGTAGCTCAGCTGGATAGAGTACCTGGCTACGAACCAGGCGGTCGGAGGTTCGAATCCTCCCGAGCGCGCCATTAATTTGTGTGGTGAGGTGGCCGAGAGGCTGAAGGCGCTCCCCTGCTAAGGGAGTATACGGTTTATCCCGTATCGAGGGTTCGAATCCCTCCTTCACCGCCATTCTTTCTCTTCTTTGAAGTAAGTTAGTCTTAGTTCTTTGAATAAGAAAACCTGTGCGTCCGTAGCTCAGCTGGATAGAGTACCTGGCTACGAACCAGGCGGTCGGAGGTTCGAATCCTCCCGGACGCGCCATTATTGAAAAGCATGGTATCGAAATAGATACGGTGCAGTAAAACCGAATTAAGTGTGCGCTCGTAGCTCAGCTGGATAGAGTACCTGGCTACGAACCAGGCGGTCGGAGGTTCGAATCCTCCCGAGCGCGCCATTAATTTGTGT
The DNA here is from genome assembly GCF_001939735.1 of Photobacterium proteolyticum. Classification (GTDB taxonomy): domain Bacteria; phylum Pseudomonadota; class Gammaproteobacteria; order Enterobacterales; family Vibrionaceae; genus Photobacterium; species Photobacterium proteolyticum. Next base: position 36,632 of record NZ_MJIL01000055.1, on the reverse strand, counting down.
GGTGAGGTGGCCGAGAGGCTGAAGGCGCTCCCCTGCTAAGGGAGTATACGGTTTATCCCGTATCGAGGGTTCGAATCCCTCCTTCACCGCCATTCTTTCTCGTTCCTGAAATTTATCAGGAGTGAGCAAAGAAAGCCTGTGCGTCCGTAGCTCAGCTGGATAGAGTACCTGGCTACGAACCAGGCGGTCGGAGGTTCGAATCCTCCCGGACGCGCCATTATTGAAAAGCATGGTATCGAAATAGATACGGTGCAGTAAAACCGAATTAAGTGTGCGCTCGTAGCTCAGCTGGATAGAGTACCTGGCTACGAACCAGGCGGTCGGAGGTTCGAATCCTCCCGAGCGCGCCATTAATTTGTGTGGTGAGGTGGCCGAGAGGCTGAAGGCGCTCCCCTGCTAAGGGAGTATACGGTTTATCCCGTATCGAGGGTTCGAATCCCTCCTTCACCGCCATTCTTTCTCTTCTTTGAAGTAAGTTAGTCTTAGTTCTTTGAATATGAAAACCTGCGCGCCCGTAGCTCAGCTGGATAGAGTACCTGGCTACGAACCAGGCGGTCGGAGGTTCGAATCCTCCCGGACGCGCCATCTCTTTTTGAGATGATTAAGGTATGGTTTTTAAGTACCAACGGACTGTTACTGACAATAACTGGAGCCTTTATTTGGTTTCGGTTTACAAAGATTTCTGCGCGCTCGTAGCTCAGCTGGATAGAGTACCTGGCTACGAACCAGGCGGTCGGAGGTTCGAATCCTCCCGAGCGCGCCATTCTTCTCGATATCGGTTGGAACCGTTTCGGTTTTAACGGGTATCATTCTTTCCTGTCCTGATATTGTTCAGAGACAGAGCAAAGAAAGCCTGCGCGTCCGTAGCTCAGCTGGATAGAGTACCTGGCTACGAACCAGGCGGTCGGAGGTTCGAATCCTCCCGGACGCGCCATATTTTCTAAGTATCATGGAATGTTACTTATTGATAACCGAATCGGATTGACGATTCGGTATAAAGCAATTCCTGCGCGCTCGTAGCTCAGCTGGATAGAGTACCTGGCTACGAACCAGGCGGTCGGAGGTTCGAATCCTCCCGAGCGCGCCATTATATAAGGTATCAGTTGGAACCGTGTGGGTTTTAACGGATATCATTCTTTCCTGTTCCTGATATGTATCAGAAACAGCGCAAAGAAATCCTGCGCGCCCGTAGCTCAGCTGGATAGAGTACCTGGCTACGAACCAGGCGGTCGGAGGTTCGAATCCTCCCGGACGCGCCATATTTTGACTACAGCAGCCATTATGTTGTTGTAGAGCGACAAAGAAATCCTGCGCGCTCGTAGCTCAGCTGGATAGAGTACCTGGCTACGAACCAGGCGGTCGGAGGTTCGAATCCTCCCGAGCGCGCCATTATTTTAGGTATCAATTAGAACCGTTTGGGTTTTAACCGGTATCATTCTTTCCTGCTTCTGATATGCATTAGAAACAGCGTAAAGAAAGCCTGCGCGTCCGTAGCTCAGCTGGATAGAGTACCTGGCTACGAACCAGGCGGTCGGAGGTTCGAATCCTCCCGGACGCGCCATATTTTGACTACAGCAGCCATTATGTTGTTGTAGAGCGACAAAGAAATCCTGCGCGCTCGTAGCTCAGCTGGATAGAGTACCTGGCTACGAACCAGGCGGTCGGAGGTTCGAATCCTCCCGAGCGCGCCATTATTTTAGGTATCAATTAGAACCGTTTGGGTTTTAACCGGTATCATTCTTTCCTGCTTCTGATATGCATTAGAAACAGCGTAAAGAAAGCCTGCGCGTCCGTAGCTCAGCTGGATAGAGTACCTGGCTACGAACCAGGCGGTCGGAGGTTCGAATCCTCCCGAGCGCGCCATTATTTTAGGTATCAATTAGAACCGTTTGGGTTTTAACCGGTATCATTCTTTCCTGCTTCTGATATGCATTAGAAACAGCGTAAAGAAAGCCTGCGCGTCCGTAGCTCAGCTGGATAGAGTACCTGGCTACGAACCAGGCGGTCGGAGGTTCGAATCCTCCCGGACGCGCCATTATTTAAAGCTCAGCTTCGGCTGGGCTTTTTTCGTTTTTACCCTTCCCTTCTTGCTGGTTACAATCGCCTATTACTACCCAATTCTCTGAACCACTACTTATCCAGATTGGTATGAAGATATACCCCTGGCGAGGTGTAATTGTTTCTGATACGGCGCTTCTATGCTGTTTGAGCCAATACTGAATTTACGAATGGAAATCATGTATGCCTCGTGTTCTGTCGCGGTATAGTCATGTAGTAACAAAGGGCTGACCTTCTGGCCTCATTATGGTGAATGCTGCTGTCAACCGCGTCTATTTATAAGAAATAACCACAAAATTATCGAATAGCTCGTGAATAAATTCTCACCTCTTATAACTAACTGATATGTCATTACTTTAACCCAAAAGACGTCATTACAGATTATTTTGCTTACGTTTACGTAAGCGTAATATTAGTGTCCGGAAAACTTGATAACTCAGTGTTTTTATTAGTTTGCTGCGAGCTGGATAATGATTTTAGCTGGTTATTTTTCAGTCAGTTGTGATAAATTACTGCGTTAGTTAACATTTTTTGGTTAAATTGGAAAAAGAAAAGACAAAGTGACCGTAATTTGGTCTCGGTTGTTAATCAATTTGACATATTTTGGCTTGTCATGATAATTCTTAGTTTGCCAATCACAATATGAATGAAAGGAAGCAATAATGGCAGATTTAGGTAGTTTGCTATGGGAAGCGGCAACAATCATGACCACCGGTATGGTCGTGGTTTTTGTTTTTCTCAGCACCCTGATCTATTTAGTCCAACTGTTAGCAAAACTGGCGCCGAAGGAAGAGTTACCTGCGATAAAGCCACAGCCTGCATCAACAGTTGCTTCAAATCACAATGGTGTTCAGTCCGATGTCGTGGCTGCCATTACCGCTGCGATACATCAGTATCGTAACCGTAATGCATAATTTGTGATTTCCAGGACGATTTTTATTACAAGGAGTTTGTGAGCATGTCCAAGTCTTTAGCGATCACTGACGTTGTGTTACGTGATGCCCATCAGTCTCTTTTTGCGACCCGTTTGCGTATTGAAGATATGCTGCCTATTGCCGAACAGTTGGATAACGTCGGTTACTGGTCTCTCGAAACATGGGGTGGTGCTACGTTTGATTCCTGTATTCGCTATCTGGGCGAAGACCCTTGGGAGCGTCTGCGTGCCCTCAAGCAGGCGATGCCGAAAACACCGATGCAGATGCTGCTGCGTGGTCAAAACCTACTCGGCTACCGTCATTATGCCGACGATGTCGTGGAGAAGTTTGTCGAGCGTGCACATGCCAACGGTATGGATGTGTTCCGTATCTTCGATGCGATGAACGATGTCCGCAACTTTGAAAAAGCCGTAAAGGCAACCGTTGATGTCGGTGCCCATGCCCAGGGAACCATTTCCTATACCACCAGTCCGGTTCATAACCTGGATACCTGGACTGATCTGGCCAAGCGCCTCGAAGATCTGGGCTGTCACTCTATCTGTATCAAAGATATGTCCGGTTTGCTCAAGCCTTACGAGGCAGAGGAACTGGTCAAACGTATTAAGGCGTCCTGTGATGTACCACTGGCGCTGCACTGTCACGCGACTACTGGCCTGTCTACGGCGACAGCGGTGAAAGCGGTCGAGGCCGGTTTGGATATTCTGGATACCGCAATTTCGTCGATGAGCCAGACCTACGGTCACACTCCGACGGAAACCGTGATCGCCATGCTGGAAGGTACCGAGCGTGATACGAACCTGGATCTGCAGCAACTGGAACCGATTGCCAGCTACTTCCGCGATGTGCGTAAAAAGTACGCCAAGTTCGAGGGAAGCCTGAAGGGCGTCGATGCCCGTATTCTTCTGGCTCAGGTACCGGGCGGTATGCTGACTAATATGGAAAGCCAGCTCAAAGAGCAGGGTGCATCGGATCGCTTTGACGAGGTGCTGGAAGAAATCCCGCGCGTTCGCAAGGATCTCGGTTTTATTCCGTTGGTAACGCCGACGTCGCAGATTGTCGGTACACAGGCGGTACTGAACGTATTGACCGGCGAACGCTATAAGAGCATCAGCAAGGAAACGGCGGGTGTCCTGAAAGGCGAGTATGGTGCAGCACCTGCGCCGGTGGATGCCGAACTGCAGGCAAAAGTACTCGACGGTGCCGAGCCGGTAACCTGCCGCCCGGCTGATTTGATCGAGGATGAGCTGGCAAGCCTGACTGACGATTTGGTGGCCAAGGCCAAAGCGGATGGGATCACGCTAGCGACCGATCAGGTTGATGACGTCTTGACGTATGCCCTGTTCCCTCAGGTTGGTCTTAACTTCCTGAAGAACAGAAATAACCCAGAGGCTTTCGAGCCAGTTCCGGGTACCGAGGAAGCACCGGCTCCTGCTGCTGCTCCGGTTGCCTCTGCTGGCGGCAGCGAGTCGTACAGCGTACGTGTGAACGGTCAGGTTTACGATGTCGAAGTGGGTCCGGCGGGTGAAGTCTCGGCGATAGCGTCTGCTGCTGCGGCCCCTGCTCAGGCGGCGGCTCCGGTTGCAGCGTCTGGGACTGCCGAACCTGTCTCGGCACCGCTGGCCGGTAATATTTTCAAAATCAATGTTCAGCCGGGCAATACAGTTGCTGAAGGTGATGTGCTGGTTGTGCTGGAAGCGATGAAAATGGAGACTGAGGTCAGGGCTGCCCGCAGTGGTGTGGTGCAGGATCTGCATGTCAAGGAAGGCGACTCAGTAGCGGTGGGATCTCCGATCCTGAGCCTGGCGTAAGAGGGTACCATGGACGGTTTATTGAAACTCTGGTCAGAGACCGGGATTGCGAACTTCGAGTTCGGACAGCTTGTGATGATCCTGGTCGGTGCCGGCCTGCTTTTCTTGGCGATCCGCAAGGGCTTCGAGCCCTTGCTGCTGTTGCCGATGGGCTTTGGTGCAATACTGGCGAATATTCCGAATGCCGGCTTTACCGAGCCGGGCGGTCTGCTCTATTACATTTACTATGTCGGGATCGAAACCGGGGTCTTCCCGCTGTTGATCTTCATGGGCGTCGGGGCAATGACGGACTTCGGGGCGTTGATAGCGAACCCGAAAACCTTGCTGCTCGGTGCTGCGGCCCAGTTTGGTATTTTCTTCACCCTGTTCGGGGCAATCCTGCTCAACATGGTGCCTGGGATGGAATTTACCCTGGCAGATGCGTCATCTATCGCGATTATCGGTGGTGCCGACGGCCCGACGGCCATCTTCCTGGCAAGTCGCCTGTCACCGGATCTGCTCGGTGCGATTGCGGTAGCGGCCTATAGTTATATGGCACTGGTGCCGATCATCCAGCCGCCGATTATGAAGGCGCTGACCACACCGGAAGAGCGTGTTATCCAGATGGAGCAGCTTCGCCATGTCGGCAAGGCCGAGAAGGTGCTTTTCCCGTTGGCTGTGCTGTTGATGACAATCTTGTTCCTGCCTTCGGCGACACCGCTGGTCGGTATGTTCTGCCTGGGTAACCTGATGCGTGAGTCCGGGGTCGTCGATCGCCTGTCCAACACGGTTCAGAACGAGCTGATCAATATTGTGACGATCATGCTTGGCCTGGGTGTCGGCTCAAAGCTGGAAGCAGACAAGTTCCTGCAGTTCGAAACCCTGGGGATCCTGGTGCTGGGTGCGGTGGCATTCAGTGTCGGTACCGGTGGCGGTGTCCTGATGGCCAAGCTGCTTAACCGCTACAGCAAGGAAGATATCAACCCACTTATTGGTGCGGCGGGCGTATCAGCCGTACCGATGGCGGCACGGGTTGTGAATAAGGTCGGCCTTGAGGCTAACCCGCACAACTTCCTGCTGATGCATGCCATGGGCCCTAACGTGGCCGGGGTACTGGGTTCGGCAGTTGCGGCCGGTATTCTGCTGGCTCTGGTTGGCTAACAGCATATCGACCAGGCAAGATGCCGGTGAGAAGCCGCTTGGATATCAGATAACCTTGTTGGCTTGAAACAAATTGAAACGGGTAGCAATATGCTACCCGTTTTTTTATGGTGGCAATTAGGTATATGCTCTCTTACAAGAATGATCGCTTACCGATATAAATCAGATAAAAAAGGAAAAGGGAATGAACGCTTGTCAGCAACTCGCAATAACCCAGTTTGGTCAGCCTTCGGTATTGGCGATGCAAACTGCCGAAATACCGGTACCGTCTGATAGCCAGGTGTTGGTCAGGGTCGCCTATGCCGGTGTGAACCCGATAGATGCCAAAACCCGTGCCGGGTTGGGGTGGGCTGCGCAGCAGAACAAAGATAACCTTCCCTGGGTGCCGGGCTATGACATTGCCGGTAAGGTGGTGAAGGTAGGTGCGAATGTACAGGAGCTCGCTGTTGGAGAGCGTGTGGCGGGGTTTGTCGGCTTTCCCCTGGCAGGTGGTGGCTACAGTGAGTATGTCGCTGTCGAGGCCGATGCGCTGAGCCGAGTTGCGAAAGGCGTCCCTCTGGCGAATGCGGCAGCGTTGCCGCTGGCCGGGCAGACGGCATGGCAGGCGCTCGATAAGGGACAGGCAGACGAAAATGATCGGGTGTTGATCCTGGCCGGTGCCGGTGGCGTCGGTCATATTGCGATCCAGCTGGCGGTTGCCCGTAGAGCCAATGTGATGGCCAGTTGCTCGGCGGCCAATATGGCGTTTGTCAGCGGGCTAGGGGCGACGGCGGTGGATTATCACCAGGCGCCGTTGGCCGAGCAGATAGAGCCGGTCGATGTACTGATAGATTTGATGGGCGGTGATATCGGTATTGCGGCATTAGACTGCGTGAAAGCCGGAGGACGGGTGGTGACCATTCCGACGATAACCGCGGATGCCGTGTGTGAGCAGGCACAGCTGCAAGGTCTAGAGGCCGAAGGTATGCTGGTGTCGCCGTCTGTCGAGCAGAATAATGCGATGATGGCCATGCTGGAGGCCGGGCAGCTTCAGCTGCATATTGCTGCACAATATCCGCTGTCTGACGGGGCGAAGGCTCATAGCGACATAGAAGCGGGTCATACCCGAGGCAAGATTGTACTGGCTGTGGGTAGTAGCGAGTAAAACCCGCACAGTGACTTTCTCAAAAGGTAGAATGAAATCTGCCTGATTATTAATAAGTTGTTTCAATGCTAGAGTTATTGAATGGTGAATCGGCACTTTGGGTGCTGTTCACCACAGGTTTTTTGAGTGCCACCCTGCTCCCCGGCGGCTCGGAAGCGGGCCTTATCGCGACCCTCAAGCTCGGTGATAATGCGGTATGGCTTGTCGTAGTGGTGGCGACGTTGGGCAATACCCTGGGGGGAATGACGAACTACTGGCTGGGAAGATTACTGCCAGATAAAACTTCTGACGAAAAACATGGTCATAAAGCCCTGCAATGGCTGAAAAAATATGGCTACTGGTCATTATTTTTCAGCTGGTTACCCGTTATCGGGGATCCTTTGTGTTTGGCGGCAGGCTGGTTGCGTATGCGCCATTGGTTGAGTTTTCTGATCGTCATGATCGGAAAGGCTATACGCTATGCGGTACTGGCTCTGATCGTACAAGGTTTATTATAAGGAATGCTTACGTGCAAAAGTGGATTCTAGGCGTTGCGCTATTTTCTCTTGCTGGGTGTGGAGCCCAGTTGGCGCAGAGAGACGCGGCTCCCGAGTTGCCTGAAGGGGTAACGCTGATTGAACAGGTGACAGGCGGACAGCCAAACGAGCCTGTTATTCCCTATACCAAATATACTCTCGACAATGGGCTGACAGTGCTGTTGCACGAAGACAAGTCCGATCCGCTGGTTCATGTCGACATGACCTACCATGTCGGGTCGGCCCGTGAAGAGTTGGGCAAGTCCGGTTTTGCCCATTTCTTTGAACACATGATGTTCCAAGGCTCCGAGCATGTCGGCGATCAAGAGCATTTCCGCTTGATCACCGAGGCGGGGGGAACCCTTAATGGCACCACCAACCGTGACCGGACCAATTATTTCCAGACGGTACCTGCCAACCAGCTTGAAAAAATGCTCTGGCTGGAGTCGGATCGGATGGGATTCCTGCTTGGGGCTGTCTCGCAGCGTAAGTTTGAAATCCAGCGCTCGACGGTCAAAAACGAGCGTGCCCAGCGATATGAGAACCGGCCATACGGTTTGGTTTATGAGCGAATGGGAGAAGCGCTGTTCCCTCGCACCCATCCTTACTCCTGGCAGACTATCGGTTATACCGAGGATCTAGACCGGGTCGATGTTAACGATCTAAAGGCATTCTTCCTGCGCTGGTACGGGCCGAATAATGCCACGCTGACCATTGGTGGTGATATTGATGTCGAGCAGACCCTGGCCTGGGTGAATAAGTACTTCGGTTCGATCCCGCGTGGGCCCGAAGTCGAGAAACCGGCTAAGCGGCCGGTAACGATTGATGCTGATCGCTACCTGACGCTGGAAGACAGAATCCAGCAGCCAATGCTGTTGATGGCATGGCCGACGTCCTATAACGGTGCTGAGGACGAAGCCTCGCTGGATATGCTGGCGCGGGTTATTGGTGGCGGCAAGAACAGCCTGCTGTATCAGAACCTGGTCAAGACCGGCGAAGTGGTCGATGCCGGTGCCTTTCATGACTGTGCCGAGCTGGCCTGTACCATGTATGTCTATGCGATGGGACAGAGCGGCAACAAAGATAACCTGAAAAATTTGCGCCAGAAAGTCACGACGGTACTGGACGGGCTTGAGCAGCGCGGTATCAATAGCAAAGAACTAAATGAGCTCAAGGGAATGGTCGAGGCCAATGCGATCTTTGGTCTGCAGAGTGTCCGAGGCAAAGCTTCTCAGCTGGCGGCCTACCAGACTTTCTTTGATAACCCGAATTACCTGAGTGTCGAGTTGGGTAACCTCCGGGCGGTGACTACCACCAGTATGGAGCAGGCCTACATGCGCTATATCAACGGTAATCCAAGCGTCACCCTGAGTGTTGTTCCGCGAGGCAAAACGGCGATTCAGGCTGCCAAGCCAAACTATACGCTGCCGCCTCGGATAATCGGCGAGCACCAGAAAGTGGCGGATAATGAGTTGCTGCTCAGAGAACCGGTTGATGACTTCGACCGCTCGGTGATGCCGCAGCCATCTTCGCCAGTTGAGTCTGTGATGCCGGAGCTGTACCAGCTCGAGCTGGCAAACGGGATCAAGGTGCTGGGAACCAAATACCGTGAAACACCGACAGTAGAACTGCAAATGGTGATCCCTGCCGGACGACGTTTTGAACCTGCCGGGAAAACCGGGCTGGCGCAGCTCACGGCGTCGATGATGGGTGAGGCCAGTACAAAATCGTCTGCCGAGGAGCTGTCATCACGGCTAGATAGCCTGGGCAGTACGGTGAGCTTCAGTGCCGGTTTGTATGGCACCGTTGTGTCTGTTACTTCATTGGAGAAGAACCTGCCTCAGACGCTGGCCATCATGGAGGAGCGCCTGTTCAGTCCGGCTTTTGATCCGGCCGATTTCGAGCGCCTCAAACAGCAGGCCCTTGAAGGCGTTGTTTATGAGCACCAGCGTCCGTCGTGGCTTGCCGGCCAGGCAACCCGTGAAGTCTTGTTCCGCGGAACCAGCTTTAGCTTGCCGCCGGAAGGTACCAAGGGCTCATTGGAAGCGATTTCGCTAGATGATGTCAAAGCCTTCTACCGTCGCTACTACACCCCGAACGGGGCCGATATTGTCGTGGTGGGTGATATCAATGCCTCGCAGCTCGGTTTCCTGGCTGACTGGCAGGGTATGCCGGAGCCGACCTATACGTCGCAGGTGCTACCGAAGTTACCTCAGCAGACGCTGTGGATGGTCGACAAGCCGGGAGCGCCACAGACCGTGATCCGTCTGGTGCGTCAGGGACTGCCGTTTGATGCAACCGGTGAACTGTTTGAAACTCAGCTGGCGAACTTCAACCTTGCCGGTAACTTCAATAGCCGTATCAACCTCAATTTACGTGAGGACAAGGGCTACACTTATGGGGCTGGCGGCTACCAGAGTGGCGGCAAGGAAGTTGGATTGTCAGTCTACTATGCCCAGGTTCGTGCCGATGCCAGTCTGGCCTCGCTCAAGGAGTTTCTGACAGAGCTGGAGAAAATGAGCTCGGAGGGAGTCACTGATGAGGAAGTGGCCTTTATGCGTTTGGCTGTCGGACAGAAAGATGCCCTGAACTATGAAACGCCGGGTAAGAAGGCCCAGCTGCTGGGACAGATCCTGACCTATTCACTGCCGGAGAACTTTGTTGAGACCCGTAACGATATTGTTGCCAGTATCAGCAAGTCGCGACTGAACGAGCTAGCGGCGACCTGGTTCAATCCAGATGATTATCAAATTATCGTAGTCGGTGATGCCAAGTCGCTGACGCCGCAATTTGAAACGCTGGGGATCCCGATTAAGGCGCTGGAGCCGCAGAAATAGCGGTGATAGTGGCCTTAGCCTGAAGAAAGCCAGCACGACAAGTGCTGGCTTTTTACTGCTTTTATGTAACAAAGAGCAAAGTGCGGATGGGCAGGATTGTTTCTGGCCTGTAAAACTGTTTCGCACTAATAATCGTGGTAATCGTAAAAAATAATGATTACTCTAGCTCACTTATTAAGTTAATGATTGAGAATGGCCTTGATGGATTTTTCACAAAGGTTGCAGCAGATTTCAGCGAATCCTGATGCACTGACTCAGATAGGGCGTGGCTTGGAACGAGAAGCGCTACGTATTACACCGCAAGGAGGCCTGTCTGCACAGCCGCACCCTGCCGGACTGGGTTCGGCATTAACCAACAAATGGGTAACGACAGACTTTGCCGAGTCATTGTTGGAGTTTATAACGCCGGTGTCGCATGATGTTGACAGCCTGTTGACGCAACTTAGTGATATTCATCAGTTTACCTACAGCAAGTTAGAACAGGAAAGCCTGTGGCCGATGTCGATGCCGTGTTTTGTCGGCAAGGAAGACGATATCACCCTGGCGCAATACGGTAGCTCTAACAGCGGCCGGATGAAGACGCTGTATCGTGAGGGGCTGAAGCACCGTTACGGCAGTGTGATGCAGGTGATCTCCGGGGTGCATTTTAACTTTTCGTTCCCGGATGAATTTTGGCAACAGCTGTTTGGCGATCAGGCCGAGCAGGCACGCCGTGATTCGGTGTCGGATGCGTATTTCGGCCTGATCCGCAACTACTACCGCTTTGGCTGGTTGATCCCGTACCTGTTCGGTGCTTCTCCGGCACTGTGCGGCTCGTTCCTCAACAAGAGCGCCTCTGAACTGAATTTTGAGCAGGTCGGCGGCGGAACGTATTTCTTGCCTAATGCAACAGCACTGCGCCTGAGTGATCTTGGTTACACCAACCATGAACAAAGCTCGTTAAAGATTGGCTTCAACAGTCTTGACCAGTACCTGGAGGGGTTGCAGAGAGCGATTCGTACCCCGTCCGAGGAATTTGCCAGCATTGGAGTGAAAGTCGACGGAGAGTACCGTCAGCTCAATACCAATGTGCTGCAAATCGAAAATGAGCTGTATGCGCCAATCCGCCCTAAACGTGTTGCTGCCGACGGGGAGAAACCTTCCGAAGCGCTGAGCCGTGGTGGTGTTGAGTACATTGAAGTGCGCTCGCTGGATGTGAACCCGTTCAGCCCGATTGGGATAACGGCAGATCAGGTACGTTTCCTGGACTTGTTCCTGACCTGGGCTGTGTTGTCACCGTCGGATAAGATGGACGATGCCGAGCTGGAATGCTGGCGCGATAACTGGAACCGCGTGGTGCTTGATGGTCGTAACCCTGAGTTGCTGCTCAAGATTGGCTGTAATGGTGAACGTCTGACTGTTCAGGAATGGGGCCAGCGTGTGTTTGCCGAACTGGAGCAGGTTGCTCTGGCGATGGACGAGGCTGCCGGCAATGACAGCTACCAGCAGACTATCCAGCGCCTGAAAACCTGGATTGACGATCCCGAGCTGACGTTGTCTGCCCAGTTGCTGAATCAAATCAAACAACAGGAAGGTATTGGCCGGGTTGGAATGGATTTGGCTAATGCCCATGCTAGTGCAATAAAAGAGCGTGACTTTGCGTTCTATTCGCAGCATGAGTTTGAGCAGGAAGTTGAGGCATCGAATAGTAGGCAGACAGAGATAGAACAAAGTGACACTTTGTCATTTGAGGATTTTCTGGATGATTACTTTGCCGACCTGAAATAGGGGTTAGGTCGGTCTCAATTTGAGATAAAAAAAATGGGCAGCTACCTTGCTGCCCGGTAATATAATTTCGCAGGGATGATGACAGCACGGCTGTCAGTCATAGGTTCTGACCGTTAATTTGTCGTTTGGTTCCAGCTTGGATGAAAAAATGCGTTTTGTTTCCCGTTTGATACTCTGTTCAGGCTTGGCCATCTCGCTGGCCGGCTGCGCGACGCCCCCTCCCAAAGATCAATCTAACCTGTGTAGTATTTTCCGTGAAAAGCCGGATTGGTATGAAGCGGGACTTGATATGCAGGAGGAGTGGGGGACACCCATGCATGTCGCCATGGCGTTTATCAAGCAGGAAAGCAGCTTCCGTCATGACGCCCGCCCACCGAAGGACTATGTCCTGGGGTTTATTCCCTGGGGCAGGGTCAGCAGCGCCTATGGTTACGCCCAGGCCCAGGATCCCGCCTGGGAGGACTACCAGAAGGCAACGGGCAATGGCGGCTCGCGTACCGACTTTGCTGATTCGATGATGTTTGTTGGCTGGTATACCAGTGAGACCCAGCAGCAGCTGGGAATATCCAAGTGGGATGCCTACAATCAGTACCTGGCCTACCATGACGGGCGCGGTGGCTATAGCCGAGGCACCTACCGAACCAAACCGACCCTGATGAAAATATCGCGCAAGGTTGAGCAGCAGGCGAAGGACTATGGCTGGCAACTCAAGCAGTGCCGGCAGGAATTGGAAGATAACCGTAGCTGGTGGCCGTTTTAGCCAGCGCTGACTGTGTCAGCGGCTGGGCTATGATTAATCTAGTGAGAAGACTTGGCAAAGGAGAAGGATGTAATGCCATTATTAGATAGTTTTACCGTTGACCATACCCGCATGCATGCACCGGCTGTGCGTGTGGCCAAAACGATGCAGACTCCGAAAGGGGATACCATCACTGTTTTTGATCTGCGCTTCTGTCGCCCCAATGCGGATATTCTGAGCGAGCGCGGTATCCATACTCTTGAGCATCTTTACGCAGGTTTTATGCGTAACCACCTTAATTCGGACAATGTCGAAATCATCGACATTTCACCGATGGGCTGTCGTACCGGTTTCTACATGAGCCTGATTGGTACCCCGAGCGAGCAGGAAGTGGCAGCGAGCTGGACGGCGGCCATGGAAGATGTGCTGAAGGTGGAGTCACAGGAGAAAATCCCCGAGCTGAACGAGTACCAGTGCGGTACCTACAGCATGCACTCACTGGATGATGCCAAGCAGATTGCCAAATCTATTCTTGAGCAGGGCATTGATGTCAATAAGAATGATGATCTGGCGCTGCCGGAAGCCATGCTCAACGAGCTGAGCGTGAAGTAACAGCATACAGTCAGTGCGCATTGAAAAGAACAAAGCCGGCGAATGCCGGCTTTGTTGTTTCTGAACGTTATTGGTGGCTAGCGTCGCTCTAGCCTGTTTTCTGGAGCGGCGTCGGCAGGACTTTGACCAGTTTGATCATATTCTCGGAGACCTCGATGATTTCCATCTGGTGGCCGCCGACTTTGATACTGAGCTGACTGTCCGGGATATCCTCCAGGTGCTCCAGGATCAGGCCGTTGAGGGTACGCGGCCCATCGGTTGGCAGGCTCCAGTTCAGGCTCTTGTTGAGATCCCGGATATTGGCACTGCCTTCTATCATCAGGCTGCCATCTGCCTGTGGGGTGATCTCTTCTGCCAGGGTCGGGGTGATCGAGGTGGTAAATTCGCCGACGATCTCCTCAAGAATATCTTCGAGGGTGATCAGTCCCTGAATGTCGCCGTATTCATCGACAATGAGGCCAATACGCTCTTTGTTACGCTGGAATTTCAGCAACTGAATATTGAGCGGGGTGCCCTCCGGAATAAAGTATACCTCGTCGGCGGCACGCAGCAGGTTCGCTTTGCTGAAGTCGTTCTTATCCATCATTAGCCGGTATGCCTCGCGCACTCGTAACATCCCGACGACTTCGTCAATGGTGTCCCGATACAGCACGATCCGGCCATGGGCAGAGTGGCTCAGCTGGCGGACAATCGACTTCCAGTCATCGTTGATGTTGATGGCGGCGATATCGCTGCGCGGTACCATCAGATCTTCGACCGTGACGTTTTCCAGATCCAGGATAGACAGCAGCATATCCTGGTGACGGCGGGGGATCAGTCCGCCGGCCTCGTTCACCACGGTCCGCAGCTCATCTGAGCTGAGCTTGGGGTCGTTCATGTTGTCGACCCTGAGTCCCAGCAACATCAGAAAGCTATTGGTAATGCCATTGACGAACCAGACCAGCGGATACAGCAGCTTCATCAAAATATTCAGCACGACGCTGCTGGTGTAGGAGACGCGTTCCGGGTAGAGGGCGGCAAGGGTTTTCGGTGTGACCTCGGCAAAGACCAGGACGACAAGGGTGAGGGCACCGGTCGCAATGGCGACACCCAGATCGCCGTACAGGCGCATGCCGAGAATGGTCGCAATCGCCGACGCGAGAATGTTGACGAGGTTGTTGCCGATCAGGATAAGACCGATCAGGCGGTCGGGACGCGAAAGCAGCTTTTCAACCCGCTTGGCTCCCCTGTGTCCCTGGTTGGCAAGATGTCTCAGCTTATAGCGGTTGAGTGACATCATGCCGGTTTCAGAACCGGAGAAGTATCCGGAAATGACGAGTAGTAATATCAGGAGGGAGAATAAGACTCCCGTGGATATGTCGTCCAAAAAACTATTTCCTTAACGTTTCTGTTACAAGTACTTTGTACCCTGAGTGGGTAGGTGTCAATGTTAGCATGGCAATAAAAGGGGCACTTTTTATGCCCCAATGATGATCTCTTTGACGAAGCGGCTGCCGAAATAAGCTAGCGTGAGCAGGAAGGCGCCTACCAGGCTAAACCATACTACCCGGCGTCCTCGCCAACCGAGCTGGTAGTGCCCCCATAGCAAGACGCTGTATACCACCCAGGCCAGCAATGACAGGACGGCTTTGTGGAGTTTCCCCTGCGCCAGCATATCCTGAATAAAGGCAAAGCCGGTGATCAGTGTCACGGTCAGCAGCGAGTTTCCGACAAGAATGATCTTGAAAAGCTGTCTCTCGACCATCATTAAAGGGGGGATGTTCGGATTGATCAGCAGGCTTTTCTTGTTTTTTAGTTTGTGATCGAGCCAGGCCAGCTGAATGGCATACAGGGTGGCAATCATCAGTGTTGAATACGAAAACAGTGCCAGCGAAATATGCAGAAGCACCTGCGGGTGGGCTTCCAGGTGGGTGATAAAGGTGCCCGGAAGCAGGGTGGCCGCGGAGAGGTTAATCGCCGCGAAGCTGTATACGACAGGTAGCAGGAACCAAACCCGTATCCGCAGCATTGCCAGCGTGGTCAGCAGCGAAATAATCAGGCTGATCAAAGATGCCACATTCAAAATACTTAAATTCTGGCCCGGACCGCCATGAATTAAGTCTTTTAAGAGCAGGATATGCAGGGCAATAGCTGCCAGCGCACACAGGAATACTGGTTTGGTTTTAATACCATTACTGTTTGTAAGTCCTGGCACGACCAGCCCGAGGGCTAGGAAATATAAGCAAGCAGCCATTAAGGCTATCAACATATCCATAGTAAACTTAGCTATTTAAGATGGTTAGAATCGGCAATTATACCTTGCTCAATGTCTCGCCGCCAATGTAATGCCCACCTGAATCTGTGGGACATGACGCAGTTCGGTAGAGAACTGGGCCTAAAGTGGCTGCGATAACATGAAAGCAGGCGGGGTTATGCGGTATACTAGCCAGATCTCTCAGATTTTGTTGCGTAACGAGCGAGTAGCACATGTTCGAAAATTTATCGGAGCGTTTATCGCGAACGCTTAAGAATGTCAGCGGCCGTGGTCGTCTGACGGACGACAACATCAAGGATACGCTGCGTGAAGTACGTATGGCGTTACTCGAAGCCGATGTTGCGCTTCCTGTTGTCCGTGACTTTGTTAAGCGTGTCAAAGAGCGCGCTGTCGGTACCGAGGTATCGAAAAGCCTGACGCCGGGGCAGGAGTTCATCAAGATAGTTCAGGCTGAACTTGAAGCGGTGATGGGAGCGTCCAACGAAGATCTCGACCTGTCATGCCAGCCACCGGCTGTGATCTTGATGGCGGGCCTGCAGGGTGCAGGTAAAACCACCAGTGTCGGTAAACTGGGTAAATTATTAAAAGAGCGCCAGAAGAAAAAGGTTCTGGTTGTTTCTGCCGATGTCTATCGCCCGGCGGCGATCAAACAGCTGGAAACCCTGGCTAGCGACATTGGCATTGATTTCTTCCCGTCATCACCGGATCAGAAGCCGGTCGATATTGCCAAGGCCGCACTGGACCACGGTAAGCTGAAGTTCTACGACGTGGTGATTGTCGATACCGCTGGTCGTTTGCATGTCGATGAAGAAATGATGGGCGAGATTAAAGACGTCCATCAGACCATCAATCCGGTAGAAACCCTGTTTGTGGTTGATGCCATGACCGGCCAGGATGCGGCCAATACCGCCAAGGCGTTTGACGAGGCCCTGCCGCTGACCGGTGTGATCCTGACCAAGGTTGACGGTGATGCCCGTGGCGGTGCGGCGCTATCGGTACGTCATATTACCGGTAAGCCAATCAAGTTCCTGGGTGTGGGTGAGAAAACCGATGCTCTGGAACCTTTCCACCCTGATCGTGTTGCCTCGCGTATTCTGGGTATGGGTGACGTTCTGTCCCTTATCGAAGATCTTGAGCGTAACGTCGATAAGGAAAAAGCCGAGAAGCTTGCGAAGAAATTCAAAGAGAAGAAAGGCTTTGACCTGGAAGATTTCCGCGGCCAGTTGCAGCAGATGAAAAATATGGGCGGCATGATGGGCATGATGGACAAGCTGCCGGGTATGTCCCAGCTGCCTGACAATGTCAAAGATCAGGTCGACGACAAGATGTTCGTCCAGATGGAAGCTATCATTAACTCAATGACGCCGAAAGAGCGTGAGCGTCCTGAAATCATCAAGGGTTCGCGCAAGAAGCGTATCGCCATGGGTTCAGGTACCCAGGTGCAGGATGTTAACCGTTTGCTTAAGCAGTTTACCCAGATGCAGAAGATGATGAAGAAGATGCAGAAGGGCGGAATGAAGAACATGATGCGCAATATGAAAGGCATGATGCCGGGTGGCGGCATGTTCCCAGGTCGATAGTTAACGACTATAAGGCCGGGTTATTTTTCCTTAACTGGTGAAAAAGTAGCTAAAGCGGTTGCATTCGTCAGTTTAAAGAGTAAAATTCCCGAGCTTAATTTGGCACGGGCCCCGTTTATTTCAAGCGGGGCCACTTTAATTTACAGTAATGCAAAGAGGACGATATGGTAACCATTCGTTTGGCACGTCACGGCGCTAAGAAGCGTCCATTTTATCAAATCGTTGTTGCTGATTCTCGCTGTGCACGCGACGGTCGTAACATCGAAAAAATTGGTTTCTTCAACCCGCTAGCTAAGGGTCAGGAAGAGCGTCTACGTCTAGACCTTGACCGTGTTAACCACTGGGTTGGTCTAGGCGCAACTGTGTCTGACCGCGCAGCTAAGCTAATCAAAGACGCTGCTAAAGCGGCTTAATTAGCATGTCTGGTAGCAAAGAAGCGATGAGTTCAAATAACCAAGACTACATTGTTGTCGGTAAACTGGGTGCCTCCTACGGTATCAAGGGTTGGCTCAAAGTTTTTTCCTACACAGAAGATTCCGAAAGCATTTTTTCCTATCAGCCTTGGCTTGTGAAAGTTAAGGGTGAATGGAAAGAGTTCCGCGTTGAGTCGTGGAAACGTCATGGTCAGGGTATGGTGGCGAAGTTAGAAGGCCTGAACGTTCGTGAGGACGCTCAAATGTTTACTAACGCAGAAGTTGCTATACAGGCCGATAAACTACCGGCGTTGTCAGATGAAGAATTCTACTGGCGCGAATTGTTTGGTATGGCTGTGGTAACAACCGAAGGTTACGACCTGGGTAAAGTCACAGACATCCTGGAAACAGGTTCAAACGATGTCCTGGTGGTTAAGGCTAACCTGAAAGATGCTTTTGGACAGAAGGAACGACTAATCCCGTTCCTCGATGAGCAGGTCATCAAGTCGATTGATCGCACTGCTCAGCGGATCGAAGTTGACTGGGATCCTGGATTTTAATCCCCGGTAATAGGTGAACAAATGAAGGTAGGCATAATCAGCCTGTTTCCTGACATGTTTAATGCCATTACCAATTTTGGGGTGACAGGCCAGGCGGTAAAAAAAGGCCTTTTGTCGGTAGAAACATGGAATCCCCGTGATTTTACCCATGACAAACACCGTACGGTTGATGATCGACCTTATGGTGGCGGACCTGGCATGCTGATGATGGTACAGCCTTTGCGCGATGCTATCCATGCTGCCAAGCAGTCTGTTGAAGGCCAGGCTAAAGTCATCTACCTTTCGCCTCAGGGCCGTAAGCTTGATCAAGCCGGTGTTGAGGAGCTGGCACAGAATGAGAATTTGATTCTGATCTGTGGCCGCTATGAAGGGGTGGATGAGCGCATTATCCAGCAAGAGGTAGACGAAGAATGGTCTATCGGGGATTTTGTGCTGACTGGGGGCGAGCTGCCTGCCATGACGCTAGTCGATGCAGTCGTCCGGTTTGTACCGGGTGTACTGGGTGACTTTGCGTCTGCAGAAGAAGATTCTTTTGCCAATGGTTTGCTAGATTGTCCGCATTATACGCGTCCCGAAATGTTGGACGGGCAGGAAGTCCCTAAGGTCTTGTTGTCTGGCAACCACAAGGACATTAGCCGCTGGCGGTTGAAACAATCGCTGGGCCGAACCTGGCTGAGAAGACCAGAGCTCCTGGAAAACCTAGCTCTGACTGACGATCAGGAATTCTTGCTCGCGGAATTTATACGCGAATATAAAGCAAGCAATTAATTAATTTAGTATCAGTTTATTCTAGGGTATACCAATGAGTAACATCATCAAGCAGCTCGAAGACGAGCAACTAAAACAAGACCTACCTACTTTTGCACCGGGCGACACTGTTGTTGTTCAGGTTAAAGTAAAAGAAGGTGACCGTGAGCGTCTACAGGCGTTCGAAGGCGTTGTTATCGCTAAGCGTAACCGTGGTCTACATTCTGCATTCACAGTTCGTAAAATCTCGAACGGTGAAGGTGTTGAGCGTGCATTCCAGACACACTCTCCACTAGTTGACAGCATTACTGTTAAGCGTCGTGGTCTAGTACGTCGTGCCAAACTGTACTACCTACGTGAGCGTTCTGGTAAAGCAGCACGTATCAAAGAGAAGCTTGCTCGCAAGTAATCTTAAGCGTAAGACGTTTATTGAAAAAGCCCACCGCAAGGTGGGCTTTTTTTATGTCGCTACCCCATAACCTCTAGCCTGGCCTGGGTGAAAATAATCGTTATAGCCATTCAGCTATTGTTCTTGCTGTCTTGTTGTTTACAGGAAAACGGAATCGCTTCATTGTATGAGAAGCGGATGCTGCTGGCATTAGCAGAAAAAGGTGTCGCTGCATGCTGTACCAGGGTGGCAGCTAGATTGGTATTATTTGTATCAGATAAAAAGAAACCAGCCGGATGGCTGGTTTCGTAATCGCGGGGCCGAAGAGGCGGTTGTTAAGCTGTCTCTAGCTTGCCTTTTGCTTCTTCTTCGTCAGCCAGTTCGGTTTCACCTTTGCCTTTTGAACGCTTGATAACATAGCCTGCGATGCTGAGGGCACCAACTACACCGGCAATGGTCGATACTGTCATCGGCAGACCAAAGCCTAGCTGGCTGTTGTTCAGGATGAAGGTAATACATACCGTGGTCATGAATACAGCCGGTACTGTGGTAACCCAGTGTAGCTTGTTGTGGCGAAGGAGGTAGGCCGAGGCCGTCCATAGCATCATTACGGCTGTGCTCTGGTTGGCAAAGCCGAAGTAGCGCCAGATAATACCGAAGTCAACTTGAGTCAGGATACCACCGATAACGAACAGCGGGATGGCCATTAGCAGACGGTTGCGCAGTGTCTTCTGCTCCATGTTGAAGTACTCAGCCAGGATAAGGCGGCTAGAGCGGAAAGCGGTATCACCTGAAGTGATAGGCAGGATAACCACGCCCAGGAAGGCAACGATACCGCCGAAGACGCCCAACAGACCAATTGAAGAGCTGTATACCACGTTACCCGGGCCGCCGTTGGCAACCGCTTCTTTCAGTGCGTCAACCGAACCGAAGAACGACAGGGCCAGTGCACACCAAATCAGGGCGATAACACCTTCACCAATCATCGCACCGTAGAACACGAAGCGACCGTTCTTCTCGTTTTCCATACAACGGGCCATTAGCGGCGACTGGGTTGCGTGGAAGCCGGAGATAGCACCACAGGCAATGGTAATGAACAGGGCTGGCCATAGCGGCAGGTTATTCGGGTTCATGTTGGTAAACATCTGGCTCATCTCGTAGTCACCCAGCAGCGAGTGCTCGCTCGAGAAGGCAATCGCCGTGATTAGACCAACTGACATGAAGATCAGCAGGGCACCGAATAGCGGATAGAAACGGCCGATGATCTTATCAACCGGGACAATGGTTGCGATGATGTAGTAGGCGAATATGATAACAACCATCGTCGTCATCGACATGCCCATACCGGTTTGCTCGTTGACCAGGTTGGTGATCATGCCGGCAGGAGCCGATACGAAGACCACACCAACCAGCAGCAGCAGGATAATGGCAAAAATGTTCATAAAGTGTTTGGCACCATTACCCAGGTAGCGGCCTGTGATCGTCGGTACCGAGGCACCGCCGTTACGGACAGACAACATACCGGAGAAGTAGTCGTGCACTGCACCGGCAAAGATACAGCCCAGTACAATCCACAACATCGCGGCCGGGCCGTACAGGGCCCCCATGATCGGACCGAAGATCGGACCGACACCGGCGATATTCAGCAGCTGTACCAGATATACCTTCTTGTTTGACATCGGCACATAGTCAACGCCGTCTTGCTTGGTATAGGCAGGGGTTTGACGTTTTTCGTTAACGCCAAAAACTTTTTCGATAAACGCACCGTAGATAAAGTAGCCACCTACTAGCGCTGCTACGCACATCAGGAACCAGGTCATACTCTTGTCTCTCTTTTAAGATTGGACTTCCAGTTTCTAGCTTTGCGACTATCGGCCATTTCACCCTCGGCTAAACACTCGCAAAACTTCTTTTATTGGTTGCCATGTTAAAGCGTCGGGAAACAGATGCACGCGATAAACCAGTGAGTGGTTCTATGGCGAGGTAAGCGGTCGATGAGTTGACTAAGTGGTTTTAGACAAAAATTAGCGGTTCGATGAGAAATTTTGTGTCTTTGCTAGGCATATCTGTTGTTGGTGTAGAGGGTTCAGTGCAGGTTAAGTATTTTAACCTATTGTAAATTAAGAACTGTTATCGAAGGAGCGTATGATGCTGAAGAAGATAATTGTCGCTGTCACCTTGCTTGTGCTACTGGCGGGATGTTCTACAACGAGTACCAAGCAGGCGTTAATAGCCGATGGCAACTGGTTCAAGCTGGGTTTTAATAAGGGGCGATGGGGAGAAAAGGCGACGGCAGAGCCAACCCTGCAGGCTGAGGCGTCGGAGGTGGATGCCACCATGGCACTGGACTATGATGCCTACCTCCGTGGGTACCAGAAAGGCCTGGAATCATATTGCACGCTTGAGCAGTTAAGGCAAATGGGCATGGAAATGAAAACGGACTGGGGCGTTTGTGAATTCCGCCGTGACGACGGCGGGCTGTATAAGATGTTTTGGCAGCAGGGATTCGACCGTAGTATGGCATTTGACGGCGTCACTGGTCGCTGATCCTTGCCTGTGACAAGGATCAGCGAGAGGCTGCCTTAGCTGAGACCGAATCGGTCTTTTAGCTCTTTGAGGTAACGGCGGCTGACCGGGACCTGGTGGCCGAACTGAGTGGTGATTTCTGCCAGGCCATTTTCCAGCAGTTTGATTTCGCGGATCGCCTGCGGGTGGATCAGGTACTGGCGATGGCAGCGGATCAGCGGCGTTTTTTCCTCCAGCACTTTCAGTGTTAGCTGGGTGGTGGCCTTGGTGTCTTTGGCCACGATATGGACCCCGGAGAGATCGCTATAGGCGATTTCAATATCGGCCGGAGCAATAAGCAGGATCCGGTTGTGGCCGGTACACGGGATCAGTTCCAGCATCTCGTTGACCAGCGGTGAATAGTCCTGTTCCTGACACTCTTTTTTCAGTCGCTTGATGGTTTTTGCCAGGCGACATGTTTCGACTGGCTTGAGGAGATAATCAAAGGCATTGTCCTCAAAGGCTTTGAGGGCATATTCATCATAGGCGGTGACAAAGACCACCTTGGGCATGGTATCGGGATCAAGCATGCTGAGCATTTCAATGCCGGTAATTTGCGGCATCTGGATATCCAGAAAAATGACATCAGGCTTGAGGGTGTTGATTTTTTTCAGTCCTTCAATAGCGTTATTGCAACTGCCGATGACTTCCACTTCATCGGTGTCATGCAGTAGGTCGATGAGCTCTTCTCTGGCATACAGTTCATCGTCAATAACGAGTGCCTTGATCATGCTGCGGTTTCTCCATTCGTTCCGTTGGCGTGGCTAGGCTGCTGGGTATCTGCGGGGATAGTAATCGTTGCCCGGGTCCATTCCCGGGGTTGGTAGGCCATGGTCAGTCCGTATTGCTTGCCAAACATGTTTTTCAGGCGCTTGTCTACAATCTTCATACCTAATCCACTTTCTTCACCAACCGGGACGTAGTTACCGGCGTTGTCCTCCACTTCAAGCACGATGCATGCTTTGTCGCAGTATCCGTGAATCATTATTTTACCATCTTCCAGTAGTGAAGAGGTGCCGTGTTTTATGGCATTTTCAACCAGCGGCTGCAGGGTAAATGTCGGTAGTTTGATTTTCATGAGCTCCGGAGCCACACAGATATCCACCTGGAGCCGGTCAGAGAAACGGGCCAGTTCAATCTCAAGGTAGGCATTAACATGCTGGATCTCTTCTTCGAGTGTTACCGTTTCTATATTCTGTTTCAGGTTGCGGCGGAAGAACTGGGAAAGGTGCTGGATCAGCTGACGCGCTTTGTCCGGATCGCGACGAACGACAGAGTTAATGGTATTGAGCGCATTGAACAGAAAGTGAGGATTAACCTGTGCCTGCAACAGTCGCAGTTCGGCCTGGGTCAGCAGAGCCTGCTGCTGGGCATAACGGCCAGTCAGGATCTGGTTTGACAGCAGCTTGGCTATCCCCTCGCCGAGAGTGAGGTTGACGGTCGAGAACAGTTTTCTTTTTGGTTCATAGAGCTTGATTGTCCCTAGTACCTCGTTGTTGCCGCCGACTAGCGGGATCACCAGTGCCGATCCGAGCTTGCATTTCTGGTGCAGCGAGCAGCAGTAGGGGATATCGTAGCCGTCGGCATAGACCAGCTCGCAGCCATCGATAGCCCGGCGGGTATAGCCGGAAGAGATAGGCGTTCCCGGTAGGTGGTGATCATCCCCAATCCCGATAAACGCCAGGATTTTATCGCGATCGGTGATGGCGACAGCCCCAACCCCGGTTTCTTCATACACAATCTTGGCGATTTTTTTGGTGCTTTCCTCGTTAAAGCCCTGGCTCATGATCCCGACGGAGCGCTGGGCGATCTTGAGTGCCCGACTGGAAAAGGCCGCGGAATATTTTTCGTAGATGGTTTTGCGATCCTGAATGATGCTCATAAACAGGCCGGCACCGACGGAGTTGGCGATAACCATAGGCAACGCGATGGCACTGACAAGGTGAAGCGCCTTGTCGAATGGTTCGGCGACCACCAGGATAATGAACATCTGGATGATTTCGGCAACCAGCGTAATGGTAAAAACGGTGAATGGCTTAAAGATCTGGTCACTCTGCCCGCGGCGGACAAAGTAACTGTGCATTAAACCTCCTATCAAGCCTTCAACGGTGGTAGAGATCGCACAGGCGACATCGGTAAAGCCACCCATACTGTAGCGATGCATGCCGCCGGTGAGGCCGACGGCGAAACCGACCACCGGTCCACCAAGCAACCCACCCATGACTGCACCGATTGCCCGGGTATTGGCAATAGCATCTTCTATGTGAAGTCCGAAGTAAGTGCCTAAAATACAAAAGAGGGTAAACAGAACGTAGCACGAAAATCGTTGCGACAGCCGTCCTGATACCGTGGTGATTGGCATAAATAACGGCGTTTTGCTGAGCAGGTATGCAATAACCAGATACACGCTGAGCTGCTGAAGAAGAGAAAATATAAGTTCCATTGCCATTAGGGAGTGCGAGTGGGCATTGCAATTATGGTAACTGGGTTTGATGCCAATGGCCAAAAACACTTAACTGTAAATTTTTCTTTACGAGTGGTGTTTTTTCTTTACACGGTGTTGCCAAGGGGCGAAATCCCTTGCTATTGTGACGCCATGTAGCAGGGCAATCCTGTTTTAACCTCATCAGAATAATTTGAATATTTTAAAATTACAGGGAAGCCAATATGCAAAAAGACCAGCTGAATAATGTCCATATTCAAGATGAATCTGTCCTGATCACGCCGAAAGAGCTGCGCAGCAAACTGTCTGTCAGTGATGCAGGGCTGGATTTCGTGCGTCAGTCCCGTCAGACAATTGCCGATATTATCCACAAGCGTGACCACCGTCTGCTGGTAGTGTGCGGACCGTGCTCGATTCACGATATCGAAGCGGCAAAAAGTTATGCTGTAAAGCTTAAGCAGCTGTCAGACGAGCTGAGTGATCAGCTGTATATTGTGATGAGGGTGTATTTTGAAAAACCACGTACTACCGTTGGCTGGAAGGGGTTGATCAATGACCCGCACCTTGACGGCTCGTTTGAAGTCGAGGAAGGCCTGCATATTGCCCGTCAGCTGCTGATCGACCTGGTGGAGATGGGGATCCCGCTGGCTACCGAGGCCTTGGATCCTATCAGCCCTCAGTACCTGGGAGATTTGTTCAGCTGGGCGGCGATTGGTGCCCGTACCACCGAGTCACAAACTCACCGCGAGATGGCCAGTGGTCTGTCGATGCCGGTTGGGTTTAAAAACGGTACTGACGGCAGCCTGGGAACGGCAATCAATGCCATGCAGGCTGCTGCTTCGGGTCACCGTTTTATGGGGATTAACCGCGAGGGACAGGTGGCCTTGCTTAATACTCAGGGCAACCCGGATGGGCATGTGATCCTACGTGGTGGCAAGCAGACTAACTATGATTCTGTTTCAGTGACGGAATGTGAAAACGAGATGGCAGCATCAGGCCTTTCTCCGTCCTTGATGATAGACTGTAGCCACGCTAACTCCAGAAAGGACTACCGTCGCCAGCCGCTGGTGGCCGAAGATGTGATCCACCAGATCCGCGAAGGCAACCAGTCAATCATCGGTCTTATGTTGGAAAGCCATCTGAACGAGGGCAGCCAGAGTGCAGACTTGTCGCGTGATGAGATGGCCTATGGCATTTCTATTACCGATGCCTGTATCAGCTGGGAGACAACGGAAACATTGCTTCGCCATACTCATCAAGAGTTGGAGCCGTTTTTGGCCGAGCGAAACTAACCGGTAACGACGGAGTTGTTTGAGGGAGTGCTCAACCAGTAATTTAGGCAGATTAACCGGTACAGTCAGTTCTGTACCGGTTACTTGTCTCTGGATAGTTGCTGGGGAGCTGTGGCGGAACAAATACAGAATTAATACGGATCGCAAAATCATGGTTGCCGAACTAAGTAAATTACGAGATCAAATCGATGATGTTGATCAGCAGATGGTCGAGCTGCTTGCCCGCCGTCTGGCATTGGTCGAGGAAGTGGGTCATGTCAAAAGTCAGCATGGCCTGCCGATCTATGCGCCGGATCGTGAAGCAGCCATGCTGGCTTCACGCCGTCAGGAGGCGGAAAACAAAGGGGTCCCACCTGATCTTATTGAAGATATTTTACGCCGTACCATGCGAGAGTCTTATGCCAGTGAAAATGATTCTGGCTTTAAGTGCCTGAAGCCGGACTTACGTCCGGTAGTGGTTGTCGGCGGCTATGGCCAGCTGGGCGGCCTGTTTTGCCGACTGTTTGAATTGTCGGGCTATGAAGTTCGTAAACTGGGCAGCCAGGATTGGGATCGGGCCGATGAGCTGCTGGCTGATGCCGGTATGGTGGTCGTGTCGGTGCCGATTAACCTCACCGAAGCGGTGATCGCCAAGTTAGGAAACCTGCCGGAGGACTGTATTCTGGCTGACCTGACGTCGGTTAAAAGCGGTCCGCTTCAGGCGATGCTGGAAGTCCACAATGGCCCGGTTGTTGGCCTGCACCCGATGTTTGGGCCTGACATTGCCAGCCTGGCCAAACAGGTGATTGCCTACTGTGACGGTCGCAACCCCGAGAGTTACCAGTGGCTGTTGGAGCAGTTGCAGATCTGGGGAGCCAGCCTGAACCGGATCAGTGCGATTGAGCACGATCAGGGAATGACGCTCATTCAGGCATTGCGCCACTTTACGTCCTTTGTCTACGGCCTGCACCTGGCCGAAGAGGATCCGAAGCTGGAGCAACTACTGTCACTGAGCTCGCCGATTTACCGTCTGGAACTGGCGATGGTCGGGCGCCTGTTTGCCCAGGATGCCCAGTTGTATGCCGATATTATTATGTCCTCACCGCAGAATCTGGCGATGATCAAGCGCTTCCATCAGCGCTTCGGCGAAGCGATAGAAATGCTCGATAGCCAGGATAAGCAAACCTTCAAGCAGGCATTTGGCCAGGTTGAACATTGGTTTGGAGACTATGCACAGCATTTTTTAATCGAGAGCCAGGGATTGCTTAGACAGGCGAACGATTCAACGCATAGAAAATAACACATGTGCCGGGGGCTGAAGTCCAAGCTCAGAAGCCCGAGCACTTGAACGAAAAAAGCCCACGATCGTGGGCTTTTTGCATGACAGCAACTAGATAGCCTCAGGGGCGTTACTCGTTTATCTCGACTTCTGTCGGGTTAACATTCTCACTCGGGTAACATCCAAGCACCTTGATAAAGCGGGTTAGCCGGGTGAGTTCTTCGAGGGCTTCCTGCATCACGTCCGATTTCAGGTTTACCTCGACATCAACATAGAACATCTCTTCCCAAGGGTTACCGATCACCGGACGGGACTCCAGCTTGGTCATATTGATGTTGAGGTTACGCAGAACAAGCAGGCATTCCACCAGTGAGCCGGCCTTCTGGGCCGTCGACATAATGAGCGTGGTCTTGGCCGGGATCAGCGATGTCACTTCCACTGGCTTGCGGGCAACGACGATAAAGCGGGTGAAGTTTTCCTGCTGGTTGGCAATATTGGTCTTGAGCGGCGTCAGGCCGTAAAGCTCACCGCTGGAGGCATTGCCGATAGCTGCTACATTAGGCTGCTTCAGTTCGGCAACCATTTTCATCGCCTCGGCGGTACTGGAGCAGTACTCCTGGGTAATATTTCCCATCGAGTGCAAGTATTCGCTGCATTGCTGGTGTGGCTGTGGGTGCGAGTACAGGGTGTCGATATTATCGAGGCTGGTATCTACCGCAGTCAGCAAGCAGTGTTCAATCGGCTGGGTGATCTCGCCGACAATCGACAGGCTGGTGTGCTGCAGCAGATCGTAGACTTCGTTGATCGAGCCTGAGCTGGTGTTTTCAATTGGCAGGACACCGTAATCGGCATTGCCGGTTTCAACCACGCTCAGGACATCCCGAAACGTCGAGCAGCTGATTTCGACCAGCTTGGTTTGCTTTTTGCTGAAGTAGTTGCGGCTGGCAAGGTTTGAATAGGAGCCTTTGGCACCGAGAAACGAGACTCGGGCGACGGGCTGCAAGCTGTCCGGGTTGGTGAGTTTTTGCAGGTAGGCCTGCTGGAACAAGACGGAATCTTCAATAATCGCATGGAAGATTTGGGTAACATACTGGGCATCGAGCTGTTCGCGTTTGCCCGTTTCAATCAGCCTTAGCAAGAGTTCTTGTTCCCGGGTTTGATCGCGAACAGGCTTGGCTGTCTCAATTTTGCTTTTCGCGACTTCCAGGCTTAGCTGGCGGCGCTCGGCCAGTAGCTTGATAATTTCATTGTCTATACGGCTGACATTTTTTCTGATGTCGTCCAGTGAATACTGTTGCTCTGTCATTGTTAGTCCCTGTCTGTCTGCAACTGCAACCGATACAAAAAAGCCTCCCGGGAAGGAGGCTGTCTGTTCGTCTTTAGCTTATTTCTCGCGTAACGAATAGCCCCCGTTAAGGTGACATAAAAAAGAAGCTAAAGAAAAACAGGTTAAGTAATCGCATTGGTAATAACGGTGTATTTTGTGATGAATATGACTCAACATTATTCAGCCGGTAAGGCCTTGTCAAGCAGAAAGTAAACAGCCCTGCATGGGCAGGGCTGCTTGGGATTGTTTACCCTTTCATACTAGAAGGTAAACAACGCTGTAATCCTCTTAAATAATTATGCTTCAGCTTCTTCTTCTGTTTCTTCAACCCCGGGCTTGCTGCTATGGCTGGCGCGACGTGCTGTTGGCTTATGAGCTTGTTTCTTCAGCTGGCGTTCCAGTTTTTGGTAAACCTCAGTAATGGCACCGTACATATCGTCATGCTCTGCTGAGGCGACTAGTTGACCTCCTGGAATGGCAGCAGATGCTTCAATTTTGAATTGTTTGCCAGGTTCTGTACTGATGGCTGCATTTTTACTGATTAGTGGAACTTGGTACTTTTCTAACTTCTTGAATTTAAACTCAATACGTTCGCGGATAGCAGGGGTGATATCAAGGTTTTTGCCGGTGATGTTTACTGTCATAATTATCTTTCCTCTTTTGCTACCCTTCGTTGGGTTAACTTCAGATTACTAAAATTCCGGCTTAATAATGTGACGGTAGTCACACTTGGGTGCTTGCGATAATGTCTAGAAAAATTCTGTGATCCGGCTTTGCTTGTTGCAAAAAAGTTTGACGAAAGTGCTTGTCGAGGATGAATTAATTAAGGCAGTATGAAGGTATTAGGAACGCTGGTGGCTGGTGCTAACTAGGGATTAAATTCGAACTATAACAATAGCTTGGGTGAAAATTGTCCGCTTTTTTATAGTGTTAATAAATGCCTCTTCATGGCTTGAGCCCAACATCACGCAAAAATATTGATAAAAAAACAGCAGCCATTAGGCTGCTGTTTTTCATTTCGGTGATGGTATTTGCTTATTGCGGGTTGAGGGCAATAAGTTGCTTGGTGTGCTCAAGCGGTTCTTGCAGGCCGAGCTGTTCATAGGCAACAACCATTAGCTCCAGAGACTGGCGGGCTGCTCGGGTGTCCGGGTACTGGCGCTGGATAAGCTGGGCACGATTGATTGCGGCGACCCAGGCTTCGCGGCGAATATAGAAGTCGGCAGTTGCCAGCTCATAATCGGCCAGTCGATTCTTCAGGTAGGTCATTCGTGCTTTGGCATCAGCGGCATAGTGGCTATTTGGATAGCGCTCGAGCAGGCGCTTGAAGTCACGGAAAGCCTTGCGTGACGGCTCGGGATCCCGGTCATGACGATCGATACTAAACAGGTCGTGCATAAAGCTGCGGTCCTGTGCCATATTGGTCAGGCCACGCATATACAGAACCCAATCTGCTTTTTCATGGGCAGGGTTCAGACGGTTAAAGCGGTCAATCGTAGCTTCACCAAGCGCTAAATCATCGTTCTTGTAGTAGGCATAAATCAGATCAAGCTGCACTTGTTCTGAGTAGGCGCCAAACGGATAGCGAGAATCTAATGCTTCCAGTTGTTCGATTGCAGTTATCCAGCTTCCACTTTGTAGTGCCTGCTGAGCAGTTGCATACAGCTCTGATGGCGGTACATCTGGCACTACTTCTTCAGTGCTTGAACAGCCTGAAAGAATGGCAACGGCAAGAAAAGTCGTAATTGTCAGGCGTTTCATTGCGGTGTCTGTTTCCTTGATAAAAATTTTATTTCTGTGGATCCATTACGGACGGAGCCGTTAACAGATACAATGACACTATTAGGTTATTTTACGCAGCGTTTGACGTTTAGTCCCACGCTTTTTGAAAAAGTTCGCTATGGCACAGCAAATTGAGTTAACAAATACAGTAAATGAGAGCCAGCTAGGTCTTCGACTTGATCAGGTTCTCGCTGAATTATATCCGGATTATTCGCGTTCGCGGATCAAAGAATGGATTTTGAATGACATGGTTTCCGTTGACGGCAAAGTCGTTAATAAACCACGTACAAAAATGATGGGCGGTGAAGCACTTTTCGTTCAGGCAGAAGTCGAGGACGAAGTGCGCTGGGAAGCCCAGGACATTCCGCTTGATATTGTTTATGAAGATGAACATATCCTGGTGATCAACAAGCCGCGTGATTTTGTTGTCCACCCGGGTGCTGGTACACCAGATGGTACGGTATTGAATGCCTTGCTGCATCATTGCCCTGAGCTGGCTGAAGTACCTCGTGCGGGGATTGTTCACCGCCTGGATAAAGATACGACAGGCCTGATGGTTGTCGCTAAAACCATTCAAGCTCAGACCCGTCTGGTTCGCGCGTTACAGAAGCGTAAAATTACCCGTGAATATGAAGCGATTGCGATGGGTAAAATGACCGGAGGCGGTACAGTAGAAAAGCCGATTGGCCGTCATTCGACCAAGCGTACCTGCATGGCTGTCCATGAACTGGGCAAGCCGGCGATTACGCATTATCGGGTTGCTGAACACTTCCGTGAGCATACGCGTATTGTTCTTCGTCTTGAAACGGGGCGAACTCACCAGATCCGTGTTCATATGTCTTACCTGACGCATCCGCTGGTGGGTGATGCAACTTACGGTGGTCGTCCGCGTCCGCCTCGTCATGCATCTGACGAGCTGATCCAGGCTCTGCGTGCGTTTGATCGTCAGGCTCTGCATGCGCGTATGTTGCGTCTTGATCACCCAATCACGGGTGAATTGATGGAATGGCATGCGCCGCTTCCTATCGATATGGTTGCAATGATCAATATTCTGCGCAAAGACAAAGAAGAGCATCACGAGGACGACTACTAAGGTGTTTATTGTTCCTGACTGGCCGGTGCCGGCCAATATTAAAGCCGTTTCGACCACTCGTGAGGGAGGGGTAAGTCAACAGCCTTACCAGGGGCTGAACTTAGGCTCGCATGTCGGGGACAGCATTGAACACGTTCAGTGTAATCGCACGCAATTACAGCAAGAACTCGGGCTGGCAGAATCGCCGGCTTGGCTAAACCAAACTCATAGCACGACGGTTATCGGGGTGAATGCGCCATTGGCGGCAACACCGGATGCCGACGGAAGTTATACCCGTGTTGCAGATATAGTTTGTGCAGTGATGACGGCCGACTGTTTGCCTATTTTACTGTGTGATAGTGCAGGTACTCAGGTTGCTGCAGTACATGCCGGCTGGCGTGGTGCAGCAGATGGGATCATCGAGGCTGCTCTGGATACCTTCCATGCACCGGCTGATCAGATCCTAGCCTGGCTCGGGCCGGCAATTGGTCCGGATGCCTTTGAAGTGGGGAACGAGGTGCGTGAGCAGTTTATGGCTGAGTTGCCTCAGGCTGAGCAGGCCTTTAAACCTTACGGTGACAAGTGGCTGGCTGATCTTAATCTGCTGGCCCGCCAAC
Organism: Photobacterium proteolyticum; assembly: GCF_001939735.1. GTDB lineage: Bacteria > Pseudomonadota > Gammaproteobacteria > Enterobacterales > Vibrionaceae > Photobacterium > Photobacterium proteolyticum. The sequence goes on along the minus strand of NZ_MJIL01000055.1, from coordinate 4,779 downwards.
GGTTGCAACGAGCCGGGGTTAGCAAGATCTATGGCGGTGATTTCTGCACATTCAATGAGCCGGAGCGTTTTTACTCCTACCGGCGAGACGGAGTGACTGGCAGGCAGGCCTCGCTGATTTGGATTGAAAGCCAATAGCCTGATTTTGAATTGTAATGCCCTGAGTTTTGGCAAGATAATGAAGCCCTCGTAGTGATACGGGGGCTTTTTGTTTCTGTGGGAGAGCTGGCCCACACACTGATATCAGTAAAGAATTAGGTTCGTGAATTTCTGCGTAACATTGAAAGAATGAAATGATTCATTGGTTGAAAAGTGTTTTGTGTACCACCATATCTATCGAGAGAAAGGATGATATATGGAGGACTTATGCGTCTTGACCGATTTACCAGCAAGTTTCAAATGGCGATATCTGATGCACAGTCGCTGGCTTTAGGGCGAGACCATCAGTATATCGAACCGACCCACCTGATGGTGGCGTTACTAAATCAGGATGGCAGTACGATTCGCCCGTTGCTGACAATGCTGAATGTCGATATTTCCCAATTACGCTCTGGTTTGTCCGAGCTACTGGATCACTTGCCTAAAGTCAGTGGTATCGGTGGTGATGTGCAGTTGTCTCATGGGATGGGTATGCTCCTGAACATGTGCGACAAGCTGGCCCAAAAGCGTAAAGACAAATACATTTCTTCTGAACTATTCATTTTGGCTGCCGTTGACGACAAAGGTCCGTTGGGGCAGTTGCTGAAACAAAAAGGGCTGACAGCCGAGAAGGTCGAAAAGGCCATCGAGCAAGTTCGTGGTGGTCAGAAGGTCGATGATCCCAATGCCGAAGAAAACCGTCAGGCATTGGAAAAGTTCACCATCGATCTGACTGAACGGGCTGAGCAGGGCAAACTCGATCCTGTGATTGGTCGTGATGATGAAATCCGGCGTACAATCCAGGTGCTTCAGCGTCGTACCAAAAATAACCCGGTGATTATAGGTGAGCCAGGTGTCGGTAAAACCGCGATTGTTGAAGGGCTTGCGCAGCGAATTATTAATGGGGAGGTACCGGAAGGACTTCGCCATAAACGTGTTTTGTCTTTGGATATGGGAGCGTTAATTGCCGGGGCAAAATACCGCGGTGAATTCGAAGAGCGACTAAAATCGGTCCTCAACGAGCTTTCTCAGGAAGAAGGCAACATCATATTATTTATCGATGAACTGCACACCATGGTCGGTGCCGGAAAAGGCGAAGGCTCGATGGATGCCGGTAATATGCTCAAGCCGGCTCTGGCGCGAGGCGAGCTGCACTGTGTGGGCGCCACGACGCTGGATGAGTATCGTCAGTACATCGAAAAAGATGCAGCATTGGAACGACGATTCCAGAAGGTGCTGGTGGATGAACCGACAGTCGAAGATACCGTTGCGATTTTACGTGGTCTGAAAGAACGTTATGAGCTTCACCACCATGTTGAAATCACTGACCCTGCTATTGTCGCTGCGGCCGGTCTGTCACACCGCTATATCTCAGACAGGCAATTACCGGATAAGGCAATCGACCTGATCGATGAGGCCGCCTCCAGTATCCGTATGCAGATTGATTCCAAGCCAGAGTCATTGGATCGACTTGATCGTCGGATTATCCAGCTTAAGATCGAGCAGCAGGCGCTGGAAAAAGAAAGTGATGAGGCAAGCCAGAAACGATTAAAGGATTTGTCCGAAGAGCTAGATACCAAAGAGCGAGAATATGCTGAACTGGAAGAGGTGTGGAATGCCGAGAAGGCCGCTCTTTCAGGTACCCAGTATATCAAGACAGAGTTGGAGCAAGCGCGTACCGATATGGAAATAGCGCGTCGTGCCGGCGATCTCAACCGGATGTCAGAACTCCAGTACGGCAAAATCCCTGAACTGGAGAAACAGTTGGATCTGGCAGCTCAGGCAGAGATGCAAGAGATGAGCTTGTTGAAAAACAAGGTTACTGATGCGGAAATTGCCGAAGTGTTATCGCGTCAAACAGGGATTCCTGTGGCCAAGATGCTGGAAGGCGAACGAGACAAACTACTGCGAATGGAGCAGGCGCTACATAAACGCGTGATTGGTCAGGATGAGGCGGTTGAAGCGGTTGCCAATGCGATCCGTCGTAGCCGTGCCGGGCTGTCTGATCCAAATCGGCCAATCGGGTCTTTCTTATTCCTTGGCCCGACCGGGGTTGGTAAAACAGAGCTCTGTAAATCCTTGGCTCACTTTATGTTTGACAGTGAAGATTCCATGGTGCGGATCGACATGTCCGAATTTATGGAAAAGCATTCCGTCGCCCGCCTGGTTGGTGCTCCTCCTGGGTATGTTGGCTATGAAGAAGGTGGCTATCTGACAGAAGCTATTCGCCGTCGGCCATATTCTGTGATTTTGCTTGATGAGGTCGAGAAGGCTCATCCGGATGTGTTCAATATTCTGTTGCAGGTACTTGATGACGGGCGCCTGACCGATGGTCAGGGGCGAACTGTCGACTTCCGAAATAGCGTCATCATCATGACTTCTAACCTTGGCTCTGATCGCATTCAGGAGCACTTTGGTGAGCTTGATTATGAGGGGATAAAAAATACTGTAATGGAAGTGGTCGGCCATCATTTCCGCCCCGAGTTCATTAACCGGGTTGATGAAACGGTGGTATTCCATCCGCTTGGTGAAGAGCACATCAAGAATATCGCAAATATTCAAGTCACACGTTTGATTAAGCGGCTGGAAGAGAAAGACTATCAGCTTGCGTTGCAAGAGAGTGCGTTGGAATTGATTACCAAGGCGGGCTTTGATCCTGTCTATGGAGCAAGACCGCTAAAACGTGCTATCCAACATTATATCGAGAACCCGTTAGCTCAAGATATCCTCTCGGGTAAGTTCGTAACGGGGAAAGTGATTAATCTGGTTGCTGAAAACGATCGGATCACAGCCAAGCAATAACTGCTGATGGTTCGATGGATATCGAACGTTACTGAGATCTAAAGCCCTCGCTTTAAGTTAAAGCGAGGGCTTTTTATTGCTAGCTTGGGTATATACACTCAATTTACTTGAAGAATATAGCTGTACCGTATGGTTTATTCATTCTTTGGCGATCTTGTATGTGCTATGCAGTTTTCATGAAATTTCTTATATAAATCTTCAAGGCGAAGGGAATCATCTCGCAACAATAACTGGCCGTTCTTTTGTAAAGCACTAAACCCGTAGAAACTTTGCTCACTCTTATTGTCGTAAACAAAGTTAAAAGTTCCGAAGGGAGAGCCATTAGTATGGTTAGTAAGTGGTTATGTTGCTTTACCGTTGTTATAGGGATGCTGCCAGTAACAGGCTGGACTGCTAAATGTGATTTAGCCTCGGGAGCGCATGTCACGTTAATTTATTTGGAGGACTATGCAAAAGGGTCGAGTGCTGGACAAATAGTTAAACAAAAAGTCGATTACCTGAAGGGGATAATGGCCAGTGGTGCCTTTGAAGAAAGATCGGCAGTCAATGTCAGCCTTTCTTATTATGCTGATTCTGATAGTGAGGAACAGTTAGTGATCACTCTGAGTAGTGAGTACTTAGGTTCTTATGACGCCATGACCGAATTGATGAACAGTAAAGGGCATGTTTCTATAGATATTTCACAGTGCCAACCGTAATTCTGCATGTTGAATGAGAAGAAAGTTAAATGGGGCTTGGTGCGGTAGCGTTTATGCTCCTTTACCTAGCTTTACTTAAGATTCATATTCGATTCATTTTGATTGCGTTAGTCTGCTTTTGATTTCTGGGGAGGTTTCTTTTGCCACAATGTTGTCATTATCGCTCAGCGGGTTGAGAGCATTGTGGAGTCTGCGAATAGTAAGGAGAGTCTATGAAAAGCCTTATGGATCAACTGTTGAACCAGGCCAGTAAATATGTCGATAGTTCTTCCAAGTCGTCATCCGGTAAAACTGATTTGCTAAAAGGGGCTGCTGCTGGTGGGCTAATGGGGGCGGTATTAGGTAATAAAAAAAGCCGCAAACTGGCGACTAAATATGGAAAGAAAGCCGCCATTCTCGGAGGGACAGCTGTCGTTGGTACGCTGGCTTATCAGGCGTATAAAAAATGGCAGCAGGGAGAGAACGTTGAATGGAAGCCGGCCTCAAACAACGAGGAAGGCCAACCATATGAGTCGCTGTCCTATAACCATACGTCGATAGTTGATCCACTAATACTGATTAAAGCCATGGTTTTTGCGGCGAAAGCTGATGGGCATATTGATAGCAATGAAAAGGAAGCCATTTCGCAATGGTTGCAACAGCAGAATATCGCTCAAGATGTGGAAGGGCTGATAAACCGTTGGATAAATGAACCACTTGACCCACAAGTGATTGCTTCTGAGGTATCTAGCCTCGATCAGGCATCGGAAGTGTACTTGGTCTCACTACTGGCAATCGATGTCGATCATTTTTTAGAGAAGGCATATCTAGATCAGTTGGCGAGTGCGCTTTCTCTGCCGCAAGAGCTGGCTCTACGTATACAAGAGCAGGCTAACTTATAAATCACCGCGTCAATATTGGTGGCTTATTGTACCAAATAGGCCTTATTGGTCATAAATTGTTCGCTTGGGCTGTTTTTAGTGATTTATTTTAAAAATAGCCTTGCCAACGGAATCGAAGTCTCTATAATGCCGCCTCACCGACACGGAGCACGGCGACTTAAGCCAGCAACGTATCGGATTTGTTCTTTAACAATTTGACCATGCAATCTGTGTGGGCACTCGTGAAATGAATAGTCAAAAAAGATTATATCAATGAAACTG
>NZ_MJIL01000054.1 GCF_001939735.1 Photobacterium proteolyticum | reverse complement strand
CGCCCAGTCCGGTTTGTTTTCAATACTATAGGTATGTGTATCTCCCTGATCCGGGTCGGTCAGGGTCGGGGTAAAGCTATAAGCGACATCTTCATTGACTGTCGTTGCAGGCGAACCGGATAACTGCGGCGCGACATTATATTTCTTCACAACCGTCGCAGAAATGCTCGCGGCAGCATTGCCCGCTTCATCCGAAACCACCACCGACAACGTCAGGGTACCTTCGTCCAGCGAGCTTACATCGAGCCCGGTCACCTGCTCACTCACAGCATCAACAGCAACCGGCGAAGCACCAGACACGCTGTTGGTGCCATCACTGATTTGATAAGTAAATGAACCTGCACTTTCAAGGCCTGATAAGGTAAAGCTGAGCGCTGCCTCGTTACCCCGGTTAATCAGCGCCTGATCGATGACCACGCTGTGACCACTCGGCGCCTGTGTATCCACCGTCAGTACCAGCTGGGTGGCCGCGGTGTTGCCGTTGCCCGCCGCGTCAGTGAAGCTATCGGCATTGATGTCCAGCGTCGCATTGGTTTCTGAATCAGCCGTCGGCGTGAAGAGCGCGCTGTAGTGGGTAGCGCTGGTTGACACGAAGTTCGACAGCTCGCCGCCCGTTACGCTGATACCACCAATGTTGAAGTCGCTGCTGGCCTCGCTCAGTTCAATGGTGATCGTTGCGGTTTCGTCCGTCTTCAGGCTGGTCTTGTCACTGGTGATTGTCACGCTTGGCACCACGGTATCAACCGCCTGTGTGCTCTGGGTCGCGGCGGTATTGTTATTGCCTGCCGCATCACTAGCCATGTTGGCGGCCACATTCACCGTGATGTTGGCGGTGCTGGACGCATCCGGCGTCACCACCAGGGTATACACGCTGCCACTCACGGCAGTGAAGGTACCCTTCGTGCCGCCGCTGACGCTGATATCGTCCGCGGTAAAGCCCGTCACCGACTCACTGAAGGTGAAGGTGTAGGTTACATCCCCCGTCGCCGTCCCGGTGGTGTCGTCGCTGATCACTACACTCGGTATGGCCGTGTCCACCGGCTGCGTGCTCTGGGTCGCGGCGGTGTTGTTATTGCCTGCCGCATCGCTAGCCACGTTGGCGGCCACATTCACCGTAATGTCGGCGGTGCTGGACGCATCCGGCGTCACCACCAGGGTATACACGCTGCCGCTCACGGCAGTGAAGGTGCCCTTCGTGCCGCCGCTGACGGTGATGTCGTCCGCGGTAAAGCCCGTCACGTCTTCGCTAAAGGTGAAGGTGTAGGTCACATCCCCCGTCGCCGTCCCGGGGGTGTCATCGCTGATCGCCACGCTCGGTATGGCCGTGTCCACCGGCTGCGTGCTCTGGGTCGCGGCGGTGTTGTTATTGCCTGCCGCATCGCTAGCCACGTTGGCGGCCACATTCACCGTAATGTCGGCGGTGCTGGACGCATCCGGCGTCACCACCAGGGTATACACGCTGCCACTCACGGCAGTAAAGGTGCCCTTCGTGCCGCCGCTGACGGTGATGTCGTCCGCGGTAAAGCCCGTCACGTCTTCGCTAAAGGTGAAGGTGTAGGTCACATCCCCCGTCGCCGTCCCGGGGGTGTCATCGCTGATCGCCACGCTCGGTATGGCCGTGTCCACCGGCTGCGTGCTCTGGGTCGCGGCGGTGTTGTTATTGCCTGCCGCATCGCTAGCCACGTTGGCGGCCACATTCACCGTGATGTTGGCGGTGCTGGACGCATCCGGCGTCACCACAAGCGTATACACGCTGCCACTCACGGCAGTGAAGGTCCCCTTCGTGCCGCCGCTGACGCTAATATCGTCCGCGGTAAAGCCCGTCACGTCTTCGCTAAAGGTACAGGTGTAGGTCACATCCCCCGTCGCCGTCCCGGTAGTGTCATCGGTAATGGCCACCGTCGGCACGGCCGTGTCCACCGGCTGCATGCTCTGGGTCGCGGCAGTGTTGTTATTGCCTGCCGCATCGCTGGCCACGTTGGCGGCCACATTCACCGTGATGTCGGCGGTGCTGGACGCATCCGGC
>NZ_MJIL01000053.1 GCF_001939735.1 Photobacterium proteolyticum | reverse complement strand
ATTCGGAACCGCCGTATGCGACCCACGCTTGTACGGTGGTGTGAGAGGACGGAGGCCGCGAGGCCTCCTCCTACTCGATTGCATACTGCTTATGCCGTTAGCGACACTTTTTGACTATTTTTTCTCTTCCGGCAGCACCAGATTCAGAACGATTGCCGTAATACCACCTGCGGCCATCCCCGACGATAAAATGCTTTTAATCCATTCAGGCATGAACTGGAGGATTTCCGGTTTTTGGGCAATACCCAGTCCCATCGAAAAGGACAGGGCCATGATCAGAATGGCACGGCGGTCGAGCTCGCAGCGGGAAATAATGCGGACCCCTGAGGCGGCAATAGTACCGAACATCACGATGGTTGCACCGCCCAGGACTGGCTCAGGGATCAGCTGCACCAGATTGGCGACACCCGGGAACAGCCCGAGCAGTACCAGCATTCCGGCAACAAAGTAACCGATATAGCGGCTGGCGACGCCGGTCAACTGGATGATGCCGTTGTTCTGGCTGAAGGTCGAATTTGGGAAACTGTTTAATACCGAGGCCAGTGCCGAGTTGATACCGTCGGCAAGTACCCCGCCTTTAATGCGTTTCATGTAGACCGGTCCGGCTACAGGTTGCTCTGAAGTTTCCGAGGTGGCGGTAATATCGCCGATGGCTTCAAGTGAGGTGATGGCAAAGACTATTACAAGCGGGATGAGCAGTGACCAGTCAAATCCCAGGCCATATTGCATCGGCAGCGGAATGGCTATCAGGTCGGTATCGGCGGCGCGCGAGGTATCGATCATGCCGGTCAGCCATGCCAGCACGGTGCCGGCAGCCATCGCGATAACGATCGATGAAACACGCAGGTATGGGTTCTTGACCCGATTGAGTAGCACGATTAACCCCAGCACAGTGCCGGCCAGCATCAGGTTGTCGAGGCTACCGAAGCTGCCGTTTTCAATTGCGGCGTAGCCTCCGCCCATTGACGTCAGGCCAATCTGGATCAGGGTCAGGCCAATCAGAGTCACCACAATACCGGAGACCAGCGGGGTGATTACGCGCTGGGCATGCTGAAGGACTCGAGAGATAAAGACCTCAGTCAGCGAGGCGACCAGGATAGTGCCGAAAATGGCGGCCATCATGGTTGGGATATCGGCTCCGCCGGCTTTGAGCGCCAGACCGGCACCAATAATCGGGCCGAGGAAGTTAAAGCTGGTACCCTGAATCGACAGCAGACCGGAGCCGACAGGACCAAAGGTACGAATTTGGATGAACGAAGCCAGCCCCGAGGCAAATAGGGACATACTGACGATGGTATTGGTATCGCTGGCCGGAACGCCCAGCGCCTGACAGATGATCAGCGACGGGGTGATCACCGCGACAAACATAGCCAGCAAATGCTGGGTGGCGGCAAACAGGGTTTGTGGCAGTGGTGGCCTGTCTTCCAGACGGTAGATCAGATCAGAATTACGTGGTGTTTCGATGTCGCTATGTTGGCGGGTCATGGCCGTTTTTTCCTTGGACTTACTTCGGTATCCCTTTGCGATGCGCTGAATGGGCACTGCGTTGTGAAAGCTGGTTATATCTGTGATTGCTGTTACTCAGATCCGAGCTGACACCGGGAGAAGTGAAAGTGGGTGAAATTTGTGCGCTATTTTAATTATCTTTCTGTAAATAGCAAACGTTTGCGTGTTTTGTTTTGGATTATTTTTGCTTGCTTAGGAAATACACTGAGGAAGGGTGAAAACGTAAGAAATGTGCCAGAGGCGTTATTTATCCTAGGCTGCCAAGATCACAGTACGGAATTATAGTGTCAGCCAAGCGATTGCTATCAGCCAGAAAGGTGATTTTTTACCTTCTCTGGCTGAATTACTGTGTTGGTTAGGCGTTTGAGTAGTTCTCGCGTTGTCCGAGCCAGCGATCAATGATGGCCTTGGCATTGTCCGGGTAGCGGTCGTGGACATAGCGGGCCAGTTTCTGGACCTGGGGGATCAGGTGTTGGTCACGTACCAGATCGGCGACTTTGAATTCGGCGATACCGGTCTGCTTGGTACCCAGCAGTTCTCCCGGTCCGCGAATTTCCAGATCGCGCTGGGCAATCACAAAGCCATCGCTGCTCTCGCGGAGTACACCGAGACGCTTCTGAGCGGTCTTTGACAGCGGGGCGTGATAGAGCAGGACACAATGGCTGGCAACACTGCCCCGGCCGACCCGTCCGCGCAACTGGTGCAGCTGCGCCAGACCGAGGCGCTCGGGGTTTTCGATGATCATCAGACTGGCGTTGGGCACGTCTACCCCGACCTCAATGACGGTGGTGGCAACCAGCAGGTGCAGCTCGCCGTCCTTGAAGCGCTTCATGATTTCTTGTTTTTCAGCCGGCTTCATCCGGCCGTGCACGAGCCCGATATTGAGGTCGGGAAGTTGTGCGGTGAGCTCGTCGGCGGTGTCGGAAGCGGCTTGCGCCTCTAGGACCTCGGATTCATCAATCAGAGTACAGACCCAGTATGCCTGCCGGTCTTCGTTGAGGCAGGCCGAGCGGATCCGTTCGATAATTTCTGCCCGGCGCGAATCGGGTAGGGCGACGGTCTGGATCGGGGTCCGGCCCGGCGGCAGCTCGTCAATGACCGATGTTTCGAGATCGGCATAGGCGGTCATGGCCAGGGTACGGGGGATCGGGGTCGCGGTCATGATCAGCTGGTGCGGGTAGCGACCTTCATTGGCCCCTTTCTCGCGCAGCTCCAGGCGCTGGTGGACACCGAATCGGTGCTGTTCATCGATAATTACCAGTGCGAGGTTGCTAAATACCACTTGCTCCTGAAACAGGGCGTGGGTGCCGACTACCATTTTGGCTTCACCGCTTTCGATGCGGGCTAGCTCGCTATTGCGCGCTTTGCCCTTGAGCTTGCCGGCCAGCCAGCCGACCTCGATATCCATCGGGTTGAGCCAGTTGGCAAAGTTAATCGCATGTTGCTCGGCCAGTAGCTCGGTCGGCGCCATGAGGGCGACCTGATAGCCGTGTTCAATGGCGCGCAACGCTGCCAACGCCGCGACTAGGGTTTTGCCCGATCCGACATCGCCCTGAACCAGTCTCATCATCGGGTGCGGTTTGGCCAGATCAGTTTCGATATCGGCGACAACCCGTTGCTGGGCCCCGGTCGGGCTGAACGGCAGGCTGTCGAGAAGCCGGGTTTTTAAGCTATCGGAAGCGGTTAGCGGCCAGGCTTCGTGCTGTTGGCTTTTGCTGCGCACCGCCAGCATCGACAGGTTCTGTGCCAGCAGCTCTTCGAGGATCAGCCGGTGCTGGGCCGGATGCTTGCCTTCCTCTAGCTGATCAAGGGAGACATCCGGGGTCGGGCGGTGCATGATGTGCAACGCCTGGGCCAGTGTCATCTGGCGATCGTATAAGCCATCAGGTAATAGCTCGCTGACGGCTGCCTTGTCGAGCAGGCGAAGGGCCTGATCGGTCAGGTTACGCAGGGTAAGCTGGCGCAGGCCGTCGGTAGTCGGGTAGACCGGGGTGAGGGTTTCCTCGACGCTGAGCTCGGTCGGTTCGGAGAAGACCTTGTAATCCGGGTGGATGATTTCCAGCCCGAACTTACCGCGCTTGAGCTCGCCGTAGGCTTTGACCTGTTTGCCTTCGCTGAGGCTGTTTTTCATCGCCGCGTTGAAGTTGAAAAAACGCAGTGTCGCCGAGCCGCTGCTGTCGCTGATTTTTACCGTCAGCATCCGCCGTTTGCCAAAGCTGATATTGCTGTTTAGCACTTCGCCCTGAATAGTCAGGTACTGGCCGGGCATGGCATTGGCAATCGGCCAGATCCGGGTTCGGTCTTCATAACGGAGCGGAAGGTGGAACAACAGATCCTGGACGGTGTTCAGACCAATCTTTTCCAGCTTTTCTGCCATTTTGGCACCAACACCGGACAGTTCGGTCAGGGCTATGGTATCAAGTAGTTTTCCGCTCATCGCTTATCCCGATTGTGGCTGTTATTTGGCTTTTTTCTTTGGCTCGGTGGCCTGCATGATGCTCCACCACTGGTCATCAGCGGCAATCTGCCCGTGCTCATCCAGTGGCGGGTATGCTAGCCCTTTGCGGCGGGCAACTTTTGCCAGTACCGGATGACCCCGCTCAAACAGAATACGGTGAACGACCTCATCAGGCAGCTGGGTTTTCTCCAGATCGTACATGCCGGCATTCTGGCGCTGACGCTGGGCCTCGTAGAGGATCAGGGCGCTGGCGACCGAGACATTCAGTGACTGTACCATACCGACCATCGGAATGATGATGTCCTGATCGGCAAGGGCGAGGGCTTCAGGCGTGATCCCATTTTTCTCGCCGCCGAGAATGATGGCGGTAGGCTTGGTGTAATCGACATCACGGAAATCTATCGCGGTATCCGACAAGTTGGTCGCCAGCACCTGCATGCCTTGCTCTTTTAGCGTGTTGACGGCATTGACCATATTGTCATGGGTTTCGAGCTCGACCCAGTTGCGGGCACCTGCCGAGGTGTGACTCAGTACTCGCATGCCTTCCTTTGGCCAGACGGCGTGGACTTTGTGTACCCCCACGGCATCGGCCGTACGGATAATGGCAGAGACGTTGTTGGGTTTATGCACTTCTTCCATGCATACCGTCAGATCTGGCTGGCGGGTTGCCAGGACAGACTGAATACGTTGAAAACGATCGGGAGTCATAGTGTTCTTTGTCGTTCTTTAATAAAGAAAACGCCCGAAAACGGGCGTTTATGTTCAGTATAGGAAAGCTGGGCTAACCCGTTGTTCTTTTGGCCATCAGTTCTTCTGGCGTGATACGCGGACCACATTCGGCATGACCCGGATACGGCGCATGATATTGGCCAGATGGATGCGCCCCTTGGTTGTCAGGCGTACCGTAATGGTATAGAGACGGCCATCTTTTTCTTCGGTGGCCAGCCCCTGGATATTGGAACCGGTGCCCGCGATGGTATTGGTCAGATCGGCCAGTGCCCCCTGATGGTTCTGCATGTCGACCTTCAGGTTGGTGACGAACTCCTGCTCGAAGTCCTCGCTCCATTCGACCGGCATGTATTTGTCCGGTTCTTTCTGGTAGCCACGGATGTTGGCGCATTCTTCCCGGTGGATCACCAGGCCTTTGCCCGGGCTGACATGGGCCATGATCGGATCGCCATGGATTGGATGACAGCAGTTGGCAAACGTCAGCAGGATACCGTCCGCACCCTGGATCGGCAGGCGATGGGTGGTTTCCTTTACGGTCAGCTCGTCGACATTGCCCAGTAGACGGCGGGCAATCACCACGCTCATCAACTCACCCAGGCCGATAGCGGCCAGCAGGTCGTCAATCGTCTCGAGGCGCAAATCGGTCAGTACCTGGTGCAGGTTATCCGGATCGATTTGGTCGATGCTCAGCTCGCCCAGTGCATGGTTGAGCAGGCGGCGTCCCAAGGTGATGGACTCCTCGCGGCGCATAGTCTTGAGTACCTGGCGGATTTTGGTCCGCGCGCGCGAGGTTACGACATAATTGAGCCATGCTGCATTCGGGCGTGCACCCGGCGCACTGATGATGTCAATGGTCTGGCCGTTTTTCAGTGGTTTGCTCAGCGGATAAGGCTGGCGTTCCACCCGGGCTCCGACACAGGCATTGCCGACATCGGTATGGACCGCGTAGGCAAAATCGACCGCCGTTGCCCCGACAGGCAGCTCGACAATCCGGCCTTTCGGCGTGAAGACGTACAGTTCATCCGGGAACAGATCTGATTTGACGTTTTCGATGAACTCGAACGAGCTACCGGCACTTTGCTGCAGCTCCAGCAGGCTCTGCATCCAGCGCTGGGCTTTGACCTGCGCTGTCGTGCCGCTGCTTTCACCGTCTTTGTAGGTCCAGTGGGCAGCGACGCCTTTGTCCGCCATCTGATCCATGTCATCGGTACGGATCTGCACTTCGACCGGTACCCCGTGCGGGCCGACCAGCGAGGTGTGCAGCGACTGGTAGCCATTGGCTTTCGGAATGGCGATGTAGTCTTTCATTCGGCTCGGACGGGGCTTGTACAGGTTATGGACCTGGCCAAGCACGCGGTAGCAGGTATCCAGATCGGTGACCAGTACGCGGAAGGCGTAGATGTCCATGATCGAGTGGAAGCGCTGCTCCTTGTTCTTCATCTTGTTATAGATGGAGTACAGGTTCTTTTCGCGGCCCAGTACCTTGCCTTCGATCCCCGCATCGTCGAGACGTCCCTCGATTTCGGCGTGGATCTTGTTAATCATTTCTTTGCGATTGCCGCGGGCTGCTGCCACCACTTCTTTGAGTACCCGGTAGCGGTTTGGATATAGCGCCTCAAAGCCCAGCTCTTCGAGCTCGGTCTTGATATTGTGGATACCCAGGCGGTGGGCCAGCGGAGAGAATATCTCCAGTGTTTCGCGGGCAATACGACGGCGTTTGTCCGGACGCAAGGCGCCGAGGGTCCGCATATTGTGCGTGCGGTCAGCGAGCTTGATCAGAATAACGCGGATATCATGGGCCATGGCCATGATCATTTTACGGAAGTTCTCGGCTTGCGCTTCTTTGCGGTCGCGGAACTTCAGTTTGTCCAGCTTCGATACCCCGTCGACCAGCTCGGCTACCGTCGAGCCGAAACGGCTGTCGAGATCGTCTTTGGTGACCTCGGTATCTTCGATAACGTCGTGGAGGAGGGCTGCCATCAGCGTCTCGTAGTCGAGGCGCATTTCCGCCAGGATGCGGGCTACGGCAATCGGGTGGATAATATACGGTTCGCCGCTTGAGCGGGTCTGCCCTTCGTGGGCATCTCGCGCAACGAGATACGCCTGCCTGAGCGCCTCGATTTGAGACTCAGGCAGGTATTCGATTGCGACTTCTTTCAGGCTATCAAAAAGATACAATTCGCCCGGTTCCCTGAATTAACGGTGGTCGCCTGCAATAGCGCTAACAGCTGCTAGCTCTGCTGCTTCTTGCTCTTGAAGTTCCTGACGCTCACGAGCATCCAGGATATCTTTAGTGATCAGGCCTTCTTCGATTTCACGAAGCGCGATCACTGTATACTTATCGTTTTCTTCCGGAACCAGTGGATCCTTACCGCCAGTTTGCATCTGACGAGCGCGGCGTGAAGCAATTTGGATCAGATCGAAACGGTTGCCAATTTTATCAACAGCGTCTTGAACGGTTACGCGTGCCATGGAGGACTCCAGTGGTTATATATAAAAGATGGGAAATTGTACAAAAATTGTTACTGTTCTGCCAGTAGGGCATTGAGCATGCTGTTATATTTAGCAGCTTGTTTGTCTTGCTTCAATCGTTCTGCACGAATAATGGCCTTAAAGTCCATCAGCGCAACGTCGAAATCATCATTGACGATAACGTAGTCGTACTCGTCATAATGGGAGATTTCCGAGCGTGCTTCCTGCATTCGACGGGCAATAATGGCATCGCTGTCCTGGCCGCGGGCGTTCAGACGACGCTCCAGCTCCTCTTTTGACGGAGGCAGAATAAACAGGCTCTTGGCTTCTGGCATTTGCTTGCGAATCTGACGCGCACCCTGCCAGTCGATGTCCAAAAAGACATCAATGCCTTTATTTAGCTGCTCTTCAATCCAGGGACGGGAAGTACCGTAGTAGTTGCCAAAGACTTCGGCATGTTCAAGGAATGCACCTTGCTCTGCCAGCTCAGTAAACTCTTCCACACTAATGAAATTGTAATGAACGCCGTGTTCCTCACCCGGACGCATGCCGCGTGTGGTGTGGGATACGGATACTTTCATGTCATAGGTCGGGTTTGTTTCAAGAAGGGCGTTAATCAAGCTTGATTTACCAGCGCCACTTGGTGCCGACACGATGTATAGAGTACCTTTGCTCATTGCCTGTTTCACTCAGTGATAGAAGGGCGCGCAGATTATCATGATCTGCGCACAATTGAAATTATCTGGTTGCCTGAAAAATCATCTTTTTCAAACGTTATGGCCGTAATCTTAAGCCTAGATGGATTTTTCGCTTGTGTCTGCCTGTATAAAGTGATCAAAAAAGGCAGCGGTAGCACTGCCTTTTTTTAGTGAACGCGTTGATTACTCGATGTTCTGGATCTTAATGTTGGGTAATGACAATAAATGTTTATTTGTCAGTTGCTTATGTTGTCATTATTGGCCGATTTGCAGTTTTTACTACCCAATATACCCCCCAAGTAACCATCTTGTAGCTCGTGCATGCATGTATAATATACAGCAACTAGTTTTTTAACATCACATACTAATGAGATTGTTCTGGCTCGCCCTTGGTCATAGACGCATTAGAGATGTTGTCCTAACGCACTATGTTCAGCTTAGCAAAAGTAGCATGTCACCATTAGAATACAAAAACACTATGTATTGTCGCAGCTTTCACCAGCGATCCGAGGTTTTCTAAATGACTGTAATTTGCTGAGTTTATCGATAACAACTATACCTCTCAGTAAATACGTCTGCTTGCCATACTGAACGTAAGACTCTGAAATATATGCAGCTTTTTTTCTATAAGAAACAAGTGATTGTACAAACTCTTCGATATTCCTGTGCTTACTTGTAGCTTGCTCACCAAAGAACTCTACTTTTAGCCTATGAGTTAACTCCTTATCAACGTAATAGATATGCTGTTCTCTAGAAAATACGAAATTAAAGATACCTCGTTCGCTCTTCAAGAAGTTAAATGTGGACTCGTCGACCTGCATTATATTTGCTTTGTTTAAAGCAATATCACGCTTAAATGAATCCATTCGGCAACCTTGCTTCATTTCATTATAAGGAATACAGAGTAGTTCAAGGAAACTGTTTTCTGAAACACCTAAGTCTTTATATATCAAATACATAGTAAGCATCTTGATCTTGTTCAGATACAAGTAGACTTGTTGAGTCGATAGAGTTTCCATCTCACCGTGTGCGGCTCGATCTCGTATCTCCTTGATCTGATAGAAATCTTTATCATTGATGAACACATCTGATACAGTTTTACCGATATAACGTAAGTAAGTTTTAGCTTTCTTATTGAGAGTTGCTGCACTACGATTTGGTATGAGTCTTTTGAGAGTGGTTTCATCTGCTATATTGACCACAGCACCTTCACCAATAACACCTGCTATCAATGGATCATTCTCTGCAAGAGACGTTACTCTTGAAATGAACTTAGCATAGTCATTTTGTGACATCACGTTACTCAGCTCATGCCGATCAACTCTATAACTAAAATACTTATCAAGTATTGATGCATATAGCATAAGTTCATATTCAAGGACATTTTTAATGTTGAACAATGGAATTGTCTTCGACCATATTTTGTCGAAAATAAACTTGTTATCAACAAAGTAGCTCTGACAGATTGCTTGAAATGAGGTTCTTAGTTGATCGGCAGGCATGAATGGGTAGGGCTGAGAAACCTTTTCGGTCTCTTTAACCTTATGACTTGGGACATATAGATACCCCTTGTTTGAGTCTCCGTCATACAACTCAACTCTTGTTACATAACTCGGTGTTCCAAACAGCCAAGTAAACAGGTTAGTCACTTTGAACATTAGTTTGGAAATCTCTTCCATTGAAACAGGGGTATCGTAAGTGAAATTGATGTCTAGGGTACTAGTGAATACGAAACCATCTCCATTATCATTGTCCTTCAAGTGTTTAGATTGAAAGATATTAACGTTCTTAATACTATTGCTGTTAACTAACTCTGCATGCAGTGGCTCAATGTTGGTTTGAGCTGATACGTCTCCACCCTTCTTCAACCTCCTTTTTATCTCATGATTAAAGTAGACAGAAAGCTGAGGCATGATAAACGAGACTTGTGTAATTTGATTTCTATCTGCAGATCCAGTGTATACGTGATCAAACAGCTCATTATCGTATGAAAAACCATGACGGCCTGATAAATAGTACGATGATTCACCACCACTTACGTAATCATGAACGAGGATTTCATCTGCATCCTGAGATAAAAACGGCTCAAATCTATTTGCACATTTGAGCGTTGGAAACCTGCCCCTTTCAAACGAGAGTATTCCATAACTACCATCGCCGAGTTTGACATTTATCTGTTTTTCACAGTCGAGTGTTAGTTCCATTACATCGCATCAATATAAAACCAGTTTCAATTCATTCTACGATTTCACAAACAAAACTCAATTCAATAGACACGATCCATATAAGAACTGATCTACCGTTTCCTTACTAAGTAAGAGCATCGATCGTTGATTTTACCTTCTCCTCATCTGACAATGCGTTGATAATATCATCTGACCAATCGAAATCGGATTCTGAAGCCTCTCTGCCTAGTAAGAGCTTTATCGTTTCTTCTTGTAGTGTGTAGTTGTAGTTCTGAAGCAGTTCAGATATTTCATACTCATCCATTGCAACAAGCGAATCATCCTCATACTGACAGTATTTAACTGTGAGATGTAGCCGCTTTAGCATTATGGTTTCATAGTCTATAGCCTCAAAAGAGTTATTGTTCAACAAATAATCGGCAAATAGTGTTATCAAACAAGATAAGTCATCATAGCCAAGCTCATCATCAGAAGTGACAAAACCATGCTGCTTAGCAAGCGTTTTTAAATCAGTAAGTGTTTCCTGATGAAGATGAACCTTCTTCATTTTAAGTCCGGAATTTCTACGGAGATTGTCTGCTTTTCTTCTCCGGACATTGGCTGCTCTTTTCTGCTTTTCTTTCTTTTCTTTTTCTATGTCTTTCGCTGTCTTCTTTTTGATTCTTAGCTTCATTCCGTGAGTCTCACATTGATTTTGTGTTGGTCATACTATGGTGTGAGACTCACGTAATATCAAGTGTTCTCTTGGGTTTCTTGTGAGGCTCGATAAATGTTTGTGATTATAACTTATTGTAAACATACAATTTAATTTCTGTGAGCCTCACGATTTTTGGTTTTTCCAAAGACTCAATTGTGAGTCTCACAAGTGCTTTGGTATATGAGAAATGGGCTGTTTTGAAAACTGTAAATCGAGTTGTGACATCAAAAAACTGAGGAGAATGTCATGACAGATTTAGGTTTGATTAGACGTGAAATGATCTTGGAACAGCTCTGCATCTCTAACTCAACATTGTATCTGTGGATCTCACAAGGGAAGTTTCCAGAGCACACAAAGAAGTGTGGTCGAATTGTTTTCTGGCGGGTATCAGATATCAAGCAGTGGATGAATGGTTCTTATGGTGCAGAAGTTGACGTAGGAGATTCTGAATAATGGCTAAAAGAAAACTTACATCAGTTGTGTCCGCAAGATTGGTTGGGATGAAGATTATTGAGTGGATTGAGTTGAGACCGAGCGTACGAGCGCAGTCCGTAAACTTGATTAGCAAGGTAAATAAGGTGTTCAAATCATGAGCAAGAAATTAAATTTGAAAGAGCTACAATTCGAATCATGGATTGAAGAATGGGACTGGATTTATAACTACTACGATGCAGCGATAGAAGATGAGTATCGTGTAGATGTGCTAAGAAAGACCGCAGATAGTATCTACTTAGAGCCATATGTAAGGTACACAACTGGATATATGCACGAACTAGCGGACAAGTTGGAATTCTGTACGGATGAAGAACCATGTAAAAGTCCTGCTTGTAAAAGATGCGTTCGCATGTTTCAGATTGAAATCTATCGTTCAATCTTGCGCTCAATTGTGCATGAGCTAGAAAGAGATCCAGATACTCGCTTTTGCGCAATGAATATTGTCCAGTATTCTCGCGCCGTCGATGCCTATGGATTTGTTGATTATGACATCAAAGCGGATAAAACTAGACTTGGCAAGCTATTGTTTAACAGTAAAGTGACTGGCCCAGTTTTGGGTGCATTTGAGATGGATTTTCACAAGACACCACAAAAATGGCTTGGTCACTATCACTTGTTTGCTAGGTTGTCAGGAAATGAGGAAGCCATAGCAAGATTATCTGGGAAAGTTGGCAAATTACATCCCGAGCATATCAAGAGCAACGTTATAGCTAGACCATTTCTCGTTCAGGAAATACAGGATCCACGGAAGCAGATTAGCTACCTGTATAAATTAGGATTTAACGAAGTCAGAGACTTCAAAACACCAAATAGGAAAAGACGTACTAAGAAATACCGGCTCGAAGAGCGGTTGTTTTGTAACTATCTTTGCTGGATGTATGAGATGGGACTGAAGAAGTTCTTAGTTCGACGTAAAGCCAGTGTCTGGCTTAGACATTCCAATTTTTAACTGCTATCTGTTGTAATAGACTAGTGTATGAGGGGTATAGATGCATATAAAGGCTATTTCTATGAAAATCACCTGACAACACTAGTCTTTCTGCGGTGGTAGAAGCAATATCTACCATCTAGCCAATATCAATTAGAATGTATAGGTTGAGTTAGCCTCATATGTAGTGGCTCATACTCAATCATACATATCCGCTGGTAAGTCACGACTAGATCGTACTGTCGGCCTGCGGGTATCGTAACTCACAACTGGACAATTCCGAGTTACGAACCATAGAACACTCTGACTTTTCGCATAACTTGTAATTATAGCAAAGACTTGAGTCCAGTATTTAATTTGTCTAGAAGATATTGAATGTTGTTTAGCTAGGTGCAGAAATGACAAGCCATTTAAACATTGCTTAGCAACAAGGTACCTAAAATCGCGGCTATATTTGAACATCAAAAGCCCCCCAACAATTGGTTATCCAACTATTGGAGGCCAGTTCAAGATGGTGGTTTTTGTTTATTTGTCTGAACATGCTAACGGCAATGACCAGTTAAACAACATTGATGTCATCCTAATTACAAGTGTCACAGCCACACACATCGTGAACGACGTCATGTTGTCTACCCCAACATTCAGAGCCATGGCATAGGTCACGCCACCAATTATACAAGACGTCGCGTATATTTCCTGTTGAAGTACGCCAGCCACCTCACCTGTTAGCGAGTCTCTAAGGATTCCTCCCCCGCATCCAGTAATTACACCCATGGTCGTTGCGACTACGTATGAATCTTGAAACTGCATAGCCTTATCGAATCCAATTCCAACGAACACGGCCAGGCCAACTGCGTCACAGATTAGTAGTGGCCAATTCGGTATGGTCTTCTTACTTCGAACAAGGATGACTGAAGCAATGCATGTAATAAGGATTGTCCAAAGGTATGTGTTGTCATTCATCCAAAATACAGGGGTAGCACCAAGCGCAACGTCACGAACCGTCCCACCGCCAATGGCTGTTAGGCCTCCGAGGACAAGAGCGCCAAACGCGTCCATTCTGAATCGTGAAGCAACCAACACACCTGATATCGCAAAAATTGCAGTGCCGAAGATATCGAAGAAGTAAATTAGTGACATATAGAGAACGTACCAAAGAAAAGCCCTCTTTCGAGAGCTTGGTTATCAATTAGAGTTTAAACAGCCTCGCTGGCTACTAACGGCTTTTCGGCTTTCGACTTAGGGAACATCATCTGAGCCAAGATAGGACAAACCACCAGAATCACAAGAACGTAGTAGAACGCGCTAACAAAGCTGCCAGTCATATCTACTAAGTAGCCAACAATCTGAGTGTTTACCGTAGCCAAGATGTACGACGCAAGCCAGAACGTAGACATAGCAAACATGATTGTGTTTGTTGATGGGTTCTTGAGAAGTTCGCGAGGTAGAGAGAAGATGAAACTGAACCAAGAAGACAGCATCATCCCCGCACCAAACGCACCAGCAACAATAATGTACTCATTTGAGCCAAAGAACATCATGTAA
Source organism: Photobacterium proteolyticum (assembly GCF_001939735.1). Classification (GTDB taxonomy): domain Bacteria; phylum Pseudomonadota; class Gammaproteobacteria; order Enterobacterales; family Vibrionaceae; genus Photobacterium; species Photobacterium proteolyticum. The sequence goes on along the minus strand of NZ_MJIL01000053.1, from coordinate 153,712 downwards.
GTTGTAACCGCCATGATTACTGATGTGACAGCAAATAGCTTCTGGTATTGAACGCCTTTGCCTTTCAGCCAAATAGATAGTGCCGCACCAACAACAATACCAATCTGGTTAATTGAAGGGGCAAGGTAAGCAATACTGTCTGCAGGAAGGTTTGCATACTCTGCATAGTAAGTCGGCAGGTATGTGAATGGCACTAGGAGCATTAGCAAGCCTCCAACATACTGAATGATCATGCTCCAAACTACGCGAGACTTAACAACCGTCTTGATCTCCGCACGCTTCTCTTCTGGCGTTGGCTCTTGGCCTTTCTCTTGCTTAAAATCCTTGAAGAAGACTATCCAAGCAACAGCGAATGCAAGCGTGATCCAGCCGTAAGACGCTAGAAGGGTTTTCCAGCCACCAGCAAATTCGATTAGAGGCGCTGCAAACATAAGAACAATCGCAGAACCGATAACGTTAGGAATACCATTGATACTGTTAAGCTTCGCTCCCGTCTTTGCATCAAAGTAGTGAGCCACTACCGGAACCATTGATACTAGGCACATCGCTCCGCCTAGGCCGTTTAGGAATCGGATTAGAACAAGCGTGTAAAAGTTATCAGTGAATGGGACGAACACAGCTGTACCAACTAAAAGTAGTGCAAGAAGGTAGGACTTCTTGATCCCAAGCTTGTAGGTAACAACGGCAATGCCAAGCGCACCAAGGATTTTTGCCCAAAGAATTGCATTGGTCATCATTGCTGAGTCGGCAACGCCTATACCATAGTCCTGCATGATTTGTGCACCAACTGCACCAGTAGTACTCCAACTCGCGCCAAACACGAGATAAACTGCGAACATTAAAAATTCGACAATGTATTTTTCTGATTTCATAGATTGACCTTATTTGATTTTGCCCCCTCCTGCTGCTGGATGCGGGGGCTATGACTGGTTATTGAGCAGGAAGGTTGTGCTCAACTAGCTTCACAAACATCGATGCGCCAAGTGGAATTATGCTGTCGTTAAAGTCGTAAGATGGGTTGTGTAGAGATGACCCCTCGTTGCCCACGAAGAAGTAGCAACCTTCAATATCTTGAAGCATCCAAGAGAAGTCTTCGCTGCCGGATAGTGGTCGGCAGTCAGCGTTAACCTTGTCTTCTCCAATTAGGTCGGCCGCGACCTTAGCAACAAGCTTGGCCTGTTCTGGATTGTTAACCGTCGCAGGGCAGCTTCCGTCACGAACGGTAACAGTTGCTTTAGCACCGTGCGCTTGGGCTGTCATTTCAACAACCTCTTTTAGTCGCTTAAGAGTAAGCTGGCGAATGCCTTCATCGAATGCGCGAACACAGCCTTTTAAGGTCGCCGTTTTAGGCATGATGTTGTAAGTGCCAGAACCTGCATGCGCGTCAGCAAAAGAAAGAACCACAGATTCTAGTGGTGATACGTTGCGAGATACGATTGTATGCGCCGCCATGATGATATTACTCATCACCAATGGGCCGTCAATCATACCTTCTGGCATAGCCGCATGGCCGCCCTTGCCTACAATCTCAATATCGAATCGATCGCAGCTTGCTTCAATTGCACCTTCACGAAGCCAAATGTGGCCTTCAGGTACGTGTGGCATGTTGTGCTGGCCGTAAATCACACCACAAGGGAATCGTTCGAATAGGCCGTCGTCGATCATGGTCTTTGAGCCAGTAAGCTCTTCCTCTGCAGTCTGGAAAATAAAGTGGATTTTTCCGCTAAACTCTCGACCTTGCGATAAGTACCATGCCGCAGCTAGAAGTGTTGCCATGTGGCCGTCATGGCCGCAAGCGTGCATTACGCCTTTATTCTTTGATGCGTGTTCGAACTCGTTAAGCTCTTCCATTGCTAGGGCATCCATATCAGCACGAAGGCCAACAGTCTTGTTTGATGGATACTTACCCTTAAGGACGCCAACTAAGCCAGTACCACCAATTCCAGTGTGTACCTCGTCGAATCCGAAGCTATCAAGCATTTCAGCGACTTTCTTTGCCGTGTCGTGCTCTTTGTAGCTAATCTCTGGATACATGTGGAACTCACGTCGCCACTCTGCGAACATCGATTTGTTGCTTTCTATTTCTTTTATCATTGTGGGTGCTCCTTGCTATTGGAAATTTTGGGAATTTCGTATAAGGAGCGCCGTGCAGCGCTCCATTTTGATTTGCTATCGGCCTGACTTCGCTAGGTACGCAGTCATTTCAGCTGCCGGAACCATGCCGCCGCCAGTCGCCCATACAAGGTGTGTTGCGTTCTCCAGCTTCTCTTCAGTAAGGTCCATTCGATCTTGGTACTCTTTGCCTTTTGATACGTGAACAGGGCCAACCATGCCAGATAGTGCTGAAGGCTCTAGCTGAACATCCTCAAGCTCTGAAAGCTCGCCCAAGTGCTTGTACATATTCTCATCCGTAATGGTGTAGAAGCCATCAAGCAGGCGCTCCATTGCACGGCCAACAAAGCCAGAGGCACGGCCAACTGCTAGGCCGTCTGCAGCAGTAATGTTGTCGATGCCAAGCTCTTGAACAGAAATGCCGTCATGTAGGCCTGTGTAAACACCAAGCAGCATGCAAGGTGAGTGAGTTGGTTCTGCAAAGATGCAGCGAACATTGTCACCAAACGCCAGCTTAAGACCGAACGCAACGCCACCCGGCCCACCGCCTACGCCACACGGTAGGTAAACGAACAGTGGGTTGTCGCTATCAACTTTGATACCCATATCGTCGAACTGCTTCTTAAGTCGCTCGCCAGCTACCGAGTAGCCAAGGAATAGGTTTCGAGAGTTCTCGTCATCGATAAAAAAGCACTTCGGATCATCTTTCGCATCTTCACGGCCTTTCTCTACAGCTACGCCGTAGTCTTGCTCGTGTTCTACAACCGTTACGCCTAGAGATCGAAGTTTGTACTTCTTCCACGTTCTGGCATCTGCAGACATGTGAACACTTACCTGAAAACCAAGCTTTGCACTGATGATGCCGATAGACATGCCTAAGTTACCCGTAGAGCCAACCGCAATGCTGTGTTCGCTGAAGAACGACTTCAGCTCATCCGAGTAAAGCTTTTCGTAATTGTCTTCCACTGAAAGCAAGCCTGCATTTATCGCCAGCTCTTCAGCGTGCTTAAGAACCTCGTAAATACCACCTCGCGCCTTGATCGAGCCAGAGATAGGAAGGTGGCTGTCTTTCTTCATTAGCATCTTGCCAGAGATTTTCACTCCATAGTGATTGCTTAGATACTCCTGCATTGCAGGGATTGCTTGAACCTCAGACTCAATAATGCCTCTGGTGGCCTCTAGTTCAGGGAATGCCTTGCACAAGTATGGTGCAAAGCGCTTAAGTCGTTCACTTGCGTCCTGCACGTCATTTTCATCAAGCCCCACGTAAGGAAGGCCAGCCTCAAGAGTTGTCGCATTTGGATTAAACCAAACTAGTTCTTCCAGGCTCATGAGGTTGTGAAGAAGTGGGAAGCTAGAAGTAAGCTCGGCTAGTTTTTCCTGGTTCATTTCTATCTCTTTTGTGTTTGTGATTAAGGAGCAAGGCTGTATATCAAGTTGTGAAGCAACTTTTGGAGTTTGCTATGGGGTGTAATTTTCCGGTTATCCGGCGGAGCGGTCAAACGATCAAAACTCACAACTAAGTTGAGCTGGATTGAAACAAGAAGGAGCTAACTTCACACTTTTTTGTCTTTATTGACCTTTTTTGTCAGAACTTGAGCATTTTGCGTGTTTCTGACTATTGCTGGTAGTATTCTTGCTCGCCACTAAATTGGCACTTTCACGACGCATCTACCATGTACACAAACAACAATAACCTAACCAAAGATTGGGCAGTAAGCAGCCACCAACTATCAAAGCTTCATACTTTTGAGGCTGCCGCCCGTCACCAGTCATTCTCACTGGCTGCAGAGGAACTTTCTCTAACTCCTAGCGCAATTAGCCACCGGATCAATATTCTTGAAGAAGAGCTTGGATTTAAGCTTTTCCATCGATACCACCGAAAGATAAAACTCACCAGCGAAGGGGAGCGCGTTTATTCTTCGTTGTATTCTTCGCTGCGAGCAATAAACCAAGAGATTGGTGAAATCAAAAGCAGCGAGTTGTCTGGCAAACTGTCCATATACTCCCGACCATCCATTGCTCAGTGCTGGCTCGTTCCTAAACTAACTGACTTCTACAAGAAGTATCCACTGATAGACCTAAACATTCTTACGGGGAATGAGTACATAAACTTCAACAAGTACAACGTTGATGTTGCTATCTACTATGACGACAATAACCCCGAAGGCATCCATTACGAAAAGCTAATGGGCGAATCAATTGTCGCTGTGTGTAGCCCTCAATATGCGGAAGATCACGAACTAACAGGCCGCGTTGACGCACTTGCTAACTGCACTTTGCTTTACGACAAGCAGGCTTGGGATTACAAGTCCGAGTTCAGTGAATGGTCGTTTTGGGCCAAATCATTTGGTATAGATTGGTTGGATGATTGTCGTAAAGTTGGCTTTGACCGTTCAGACCTATCGATCATTTCAGCAATAAATCATGGTGGCGTGGCTATTGGACGCCGAAGATTGATAGATAAGCACATTGAAAGCGGTATTTTGGTTAAGCCATTCCCTGACCTAGAACTTGATTGTAAGCACGACTACTACGCTATTACCCCGTACATAAACCAGAGCCCAAGAGTTAAGGTGTTTGTTGAGTGGCTTATTGAAAAAGCACGAGAAGACAACGTTAACCTTTGATTCAAATAAAAGTTCACCATTGTTGGCTAATGATGATCATTTAAGCAATAAGTCGGCTGAACGATCCTTAGAAGCTGTCAAAATCCGAGTGTTTCTCAGCACTCGGATTTTTATGTTATGAAGACAAGTTCTCGATCAGAAGCTCTGTTTCTCGGCTGACCAACTGAATGACCTTTCTATAAGCAGGTATTTCGGCCCACAGTAACCTTGATGAAGTATTTTGCTACAGAATCACAGGTCACTAAGATCGGCATTTTCTTCACGTTGAGGCAACTAGTAAGAACTTGACGAAGATAAGTGTACGGCTCATACCATTAGCCCGACAGTTGAGCATTAAGCTAAATAATATCGTACTCGCTTTGATTTGGCGCATGGAATGAGTACCATGCTAGTCCGCATTAATTCCAAGTTTTACAGCGCAATTTCTAATAATTGATCGATAGAATGAGTCGCTGATAGGTTGCTTTCAATCTCAAGTCTAGTTCTGATTCGCCAGATTTCTTTTAGCTTGTATGGCCTTTTTATGCCACTACATCTGCCTAAAGAGGACATTCTCATATTGACCTCCTTTTAAGTGTTACTGGTCAACATTTAGTTTGGCTATCAATAGGAACTTTTGGGTAAGCAGTTGATAAGAAATGAGTGAATGTTCTTATAGCTGAAAGTATAAATTGATACGAACGAGTAAAAACTGAATCTGGGTAAGAGAGTTATCCCTTTGTCTAGTAAGTTACCGAAATATTATTTTGCTCACCACATGTAAACCTCCATAAACCGTCTGCATATGAGCTTTAACATTAGAAAATATCGATCAATATGATTATGCTTGTTTAGTGAAGAGCTCCTGCTCTAAATAAGAAAGGGGCAGAACCGATTTATCCATCACAATAATTCTGGCGGTGTTTTAAGATATATACTCTTTAAGCACTGCTGAAAGCTTATTCAGTGCTTCCTTTCTTTCATTAAGATAATCATGGGTGTCATAAGTCTCAATCAGCTTACCAAGCTGATGATTCAAGCATCTTTCCCCGATATGGTAAGGAACACCACAAATAGAGAGGTGAGTTCTGAAGGTTCTCCTTAGATCATGGATGGTAAAATGCTCAATATCTCCCATTTTGTTAGGTGGCTGTACTTTTCGTCCGGGCTCTCGTCCGAAGAGCTTAGAGATTGCTCTGTTTAGGGTATCTTTCCCCATATGAGGTAGTTTGCTTGCTCTTCTAGCAGGAAACAGGTATTCAGAACCACACGCTCTGATACGCAGCTCCTCAAGCCATGCAACTACCTGATCAGTCAGTGGTATGGTTATTCCTGTACCTCTCTTCGCTCTTTCATCAGGCAAATGCCACAGTGCGTTGCTCAGATCAAACTCAGACCATTTAGCTTCCGTCAGCTCTGTCTTACGAATACCAAGAGAAAGCAGCAGTGCGCAAGCTAAGTAGTTGTCCCGTCCAAAACTTGGCAAGTTCTCTTGGAAAACTTCAAAGGTTTTCTGAATCTCATCAAGAGAAAGTGCTCGATCCCGACTCTCTTCTACACCACCCGCATCATTCACAGAAAATGCTGATGCTGGATTATTCTCACTTAAGCCTAGCTTAATTCCGTGGTTAAACAGTTGTTTGCAATACATTAGCGTGTCATTGGCAACGGTTGGTCGTCCACTATTTGCAACACCTCGGATGATTGTCCGGATATCAAGGGGAGATACGGAATTGATTTTCTTTCTTCCAATAATCGGGCCGATATCTCGTTGATAGATTCTCTTTGGGATGTTGGGATGCTTCAGTCTTGTCGCTAAATCGGCATACCAGTCTTCATATAGGTGATCGACCAGCTTGATAGTTATGGCTTGGTGCTGTTTGCGCTCCGCTAGCGGATCTTCTTCGTTACTTACTTTCTTCTTTAGTTCCATTGCCTTGTATCGGGCATCGGCTAAAGAAAGGTGCTTAACTTTGTCGATGGTCATCTCACGGCGTTTACCCATAATCGTATATCTGAGCATCCAATAAGCTTGACCAGACTTAGGGATCATCAGGTATAAGCCATTACCATCACTATGACGGCCAACTTTATTGTTACTAACCAAAGACTTAACTTGGTTTACCTTTAGTTTTCCCATACCGCTACGCTGATTAAAAAGAAGATATACCAATAGTAGCTCTGATAGTGGTGGGTAGTAAAGTGGTGGTCTTGCTGATTTGGAAAGAATTTTGAGGGGTGTCTACCCGTTTTACTCCCCGAAGTTTTTGGGTAGTAATAGGGTTTGTTAGGACTCAGTAGGAAAGGTTTTGCCCATAACTTGTTGTTTTTTATTCGAGTTATGGGCGTGTTAGAACCTTGTGGGACTTTACTCTATGTTCTGGATCTGCTCGCGCATCTGTTCGATCAGGACCTTTAGCTCGACCGCAGAAGCGGTGACATCGGTGCTGATTGACTTAGAGGCCAGGGTGTTCGACTCGCGGTTGAACTCCTGCATCATAAAATCGAGACGACGACCGCAGGCCCCGCCTTTTTTCATGATTTTCTGGGTTTCTTTGACATGGGAGTCAAGGCGGTCCAGCTCTTCGGCGACATCGCTCTTTTGTGCCATCAGGATCAGTTCCTGTTCGACACGGCCCGGGTCCAGCTCGACCTTGGCTTCTTCAAAGCGACTCATCAGGCGCTCACGCTGCCAGTTGATGATCTCGGGCATCTGCTCACGCACTTTGGCTGCTTCAACGGCGATGGCTTCCAGACGCTGGTCAATCAGGTCCTTCATGTTCTTGCCTTCGCTGGCGCGTGCCGCGATAAAGTCATTGATGGCTTCGTCAAACCCTGCCAGCAAGTCTTTGTTGATGGCATCCAGGTCTTGCTCTGGTGCTTCCATTACGCCCGGCCAATTCAGGACCTGGAACGGACCGATACTGCCTTCGCCGGAGGTATCCTTGACCCACTTGGCCGCCTTGATCACCTGCTTGGCCAGCTCCTCGTTGATGCTCAGCTCGTTACTGGCGGCGGTGTTGGCTTCAAAGCGCAGGTTGCATTCTACCTTTCCGCGGGCCAGGCGCTTGCGGAATCGCTCGCGCAGTACAGGTTCTAAGCTGCGGAACTGTTCAGGCATACGAAGGTAGGTTTCCAGATAACGCTGGTTAACAGAACGAATTTCCCAAACGGCAGTGCCCCAGTCGCCTTTTACTTCGCGACGGGCATAGGCGGTCATGCTATGGATCATTGGCTGATGGCCCTTTTAAGGTGATGGATGTAACTACTTATTTGGCTTACGGCGCTGCGGCCGGAAGCGAAATAGAAAACGTCGGTGCGTAGTTACCGGATAGTGTTGATTATACTCACCATCCAGGACAAAAGAAATGAAGTGCGGTGGTATGACTGTGTGGGCAACAGAGCGGAATCGGGATTCACGTGCACTGCGCCTGAGAACTGGCTATAATCGCCGGTTAATATAGCCCAGCTAAAGGTAAGGTCCCGATGCGTCCAAGCGGAAGAAGCACCAGTCAAGTACGTCCAATTACGATCACCCGTAACTTCACAGCTCATGCGGAAGGCTCGGTATTAGTCGAGTTCGGCGATACCAAAGTGATTTGTACAGCAAGTGTTGAAGAGAATGTACCGCGCTGGCTCAAAGGCAAGGGACAGGGCTGGGTGACGGCTGAATACGGCATGCTGCCACGTGCAACCCATTCGCGTAACCGCCGTGAAGCGGCCAGCGGCAAGCAAGGCGGTCGTACCATGGAAATTCAGCGCCTGATAGCACGTAGCCTGCGTGCGGCGGTAGACCTGGAAGCCCTTGGCGAACAGATGATCACTGTTGATTGTGATGTTATCCAGGCTGACGGCGGTACCCGTACGGCTTCTATTACCGGTGCGATGGTTGCTTTGGTTGATGCCATCAACTACATGATCGAGAAAGGCCTGCTGAAGGAAAGCCCGCTGAAGGGAATGGTTGCCGCTGTGTCGGTTGGTATCTATAACGGCGAGCCGATTTGCGATCTTGAATATGTCGAAGACTCTGCTGCCGAAACCGACATGAACGTGGTGATGACCGAAGAAGGCAAGATGATCGAAATCCAGGGCACGGCGGAGGGCGAGGCCTTCAGCCACGAAGAGTTGCTGGCAATGCTGGCGCTGGCCAAGTCCGGCATTGACGACATTATCAGCGTTCAGAAGCGAGCGTTGGAAAATTGATTTTGAAGCGGTTCCTGTTGGAGCCGCTTTTTTTTGTCTAAATTTTGGTGAGAGAGTGAATCTGCCAGGTTTGGACTTTGTGTAACAGTACAAATACCGATTATAGATAGGAGAAACCATGAAAGCATATCAGCGTCAGTTCATCGAATTCGCCCTGGAAAAAGGTGTTCTTAAGTTTGGTGAGTTTACTCTGAAATCTGGCCGTAAGAGCCCGTACTTTTTTAATGCGGGTCTGTTCAATACAGGTCGTGATCTTGCACGTCTGGGCCGTTTTTACGCTGAAGCTTTGGTGGATGCAGGCATCGAGTATGATGTGCTGTTTGGCCCTGCGTACAAGGGGATCCCGATTGCTACAACCACCGCGGTTGCGCTGGCTGATCACCATGATGTCGATACGCCTTATTGCTTCAACCGCAAAGAGGCCAAAGCACACGGTGAGGGCGGCAACCTGGTCGGCAGCGCACTGGAAGGCCGTATTATGCTGGTTGACGATGTGATCACGGCAGGCACGGCGATTCGTGAATCGATGGAGATTATCAAGGCCAACGGTGCCGATCTGGCTGGTGTACTGGTGGCGATTGACCGTCAGGAAAAAGGCAAGGGTGAGCTGTCGGCGATCCAGGAAGTTGAGCGCGATTTCGGCTGTGCGGTGATTTCTATTGTGTCGCTGGGTGATGTGGTGAGCTACCTGGAAGAGCAGGATGGCATGGAAACGCACCTTGAGGCGGTGAAGGCATACCGTGCTGAGTACGGTGTGTAATAGAGGGTTAGGGTGGGGTAAAGATCAACCCCCTCCCGGCCTCCCCCTTGAAAAGTGGGAGGAGCAAAAATTGCGTACTATTGAGTTTGCAGTGGTCGTATAAACAAAAAAAGCGAGAGGTATCTGCCTTTCGCTTTTTTATCTCGAAACTTGCGCCTCTGAACTCGGCTCTGGACTTAACCTAGTTCTGCACTTAGCAGTCGCCAGTAGTCGTCAAAGCTCTCGGTCGGCTTGTACTTGAAGTTTGAACGGACGAAGCGATTGAGGCTGCCTTCTACCTGGCCCAGTAGCTGTGCAGCCAGGATGCTTTCATCGACAGGGAAGCCCTTGCCTTCACGCAGCTTGCGCTCGCGCAGGATTTGGCGAAGTTGGGTTTCGATACGCTCGAACAGCTGGTTGATCCGAGCCTGAAGGCGGTCTTGTTCGAACATCAGGGCATGGCCGGTCATAATACGGGTCAGGCCGGGATTGCGTTCGGCAAAACCGAGGATTAATTGTAGGACCATGCGCAGGCGGTTAAGGGTGTCCTTCTCGTCATCGAGGATGCGATTGATGCGGGTGGTGATTGAGTCTTCGATAAATTCAATCAGTCCTTCGAACATCCGTGCCTTGCTCGGGAAATGGCGGTACAGGGCGGCTTCTGAAACACCAACCTGTGCTGCCAGCTTGGCGGTGGTAATGCGTTGACTGCCCTGGGCAGACTCCAGCATTTGCGCCAGCGCTTGCAAAATTTCTTCGCGGCGATTGTTTTTTTTATTGCCAGCCATGAATAACCGTTCCTTTTCGAAATGAGTTTGTTGCCGACAGCGCTAACCTGCCGATCAAACCCGCTTATCTTAGCGATGCAGCCGCGCCGTGAAAAGCGCTGGCGTTAGATACTGATCTCTTTATCGGCAAAAAAAGCTCAACCTGAAGCGGCGAGCTTTATATTTGATCTGTTTCGACTAATTCGCCATCAGTCGCGAGAAGAGGGCGAACTGCCGGAGCGTACTTACTGGCGGCCGGAGTGACCGAATCCGCCTTCGCCGCGGTCGCTGGCATCGAAGTCCGACACTATGTTGAAATCAGCCTGTACCACAGGGACAAAGACCAGCTGGGCAATACGATCGCCCGGCTCGATACTAAAGGTGCTGTGGCCGCGGTTCCACACCGATACCATCAACTGGCCCTGATAATCCGAATCGATAAGCCCGACCAGGTTACCCAGTACGATACCGTGCTTATGGCCCAGGCCAGAGCGAGGCAGAATGGTAGCCGCCAGGCCCGGATCGGCAATGTGGATAGCGACGCCTGTCGGGATCAGATGCGTTTGGCCGGGCTCGACGGTCAGGGCTTCATCCAGGCAGGCACGGAGGTCGAGGCCGGCCGATCCTTCTGTCGCGTAGGCTGGAAGCGGAAATTCATTACCGACGCGCGGGTCGAGGATTTTCAGGTCAATGTTCTTCATGCTTGCTCTCTTAGTTCTGCTTCTTTTTAAACAGGTCAATGATTTCGCTGATCAACTGCTGGCCGAGGTCATGCTTTGATGCCAGGGGTAGCGCTTTGTCGCCATCTGGCCAGTACAGGTGCAGGGCATTGCTGTCGCTGTTAAACCCCAGGCCTTGCTGGGAGACATCATTGGCACAAATTAAATCTAAGTTTTTGCGGCTTAGTTTACCGCGGGCGTATTGCTCTACGTCCTGGGTTTCTGCGGCGAAGCCGACGGTGAAGGGACGGTGTTGTGCCAGAGCTGCAACGCTGGCAACAATATCCGGATTTTTGACCAGTCGAAGCACCATTTCGTCTTCACCGGACTTTTTCTTCATTTTCTGAGAGGCGATCTCTGCCGGACGAAAATCGGCTACGGCAGCACAGGAGATGAAAATATCGTGGCTGGTTGCCGCGTCCATCGCCGCCTGGTGCATCTGCTCGGCGCTGTCGGTATCGATACGCTCGACGCCCGCAGGGGTAGCCAGATTGACCGGGCCACTGATCAGGGTGACGTGTGCGCCGCGCTTGGCGGCCGCTTCGGCAATGGCGTAACCCATTTTGCCCGAGCTGTGGTTGGTCAGGTAGCGAACCGGATCGATGGCTTCCCGGGTTGGACCGGCGGTGATAGCAATCTTGATATTGCTTAAATCGGCAGGCTGAAAGAACTCCTCGGCACAGTGAACCAGATCCATCGGCTCGAGCATGCGTCCCGGGCCGACATCGCCACAGGCCTGTTCGCCGCTGGCTGGCCCCCAGATGTGGAAGCTGCGTCGTGCCAGGGTGGTCAGGTTTTCCTGGGTAGCAATATTGCTGTACATCTGCTGGTTCATCGCCGGGGCAACGGCAATCGGCGAGTCCGTGGCCAGACACAGGGTGCTGAGCAGATCATTGCCCATACCGACAGCGATGCGGGCAATCAGGTCGGCAGTTGCCGGTGCCAGCAGGACCAAGTCGGCCCATTTGGCCAGTTCGATATGCCCCATAGAGGCCTCGGCGGCAGGGTCGAAAAGGCTATCAGAGACAGGATTTCCCGAGACTGCCTGCATGGTGAGCGGAGTAATAAACTCTTGGGCAGATTGGGTCATCACGACTCGCACCTCGGCGCCGCGCTCTATCAAGCGGCGCGTCAGCTCTGCGCATTTATAAGCAGCAATGCCGCCGCTGATCCCCAGAAGTATTTTTTTTCCTGCCAGTGTTTCCATTGTTCTGCCTGTCTCTGTGAGCCAATTCAATCAGGCCAACAAGATAGCACCAAAGGCCGTGAGATTCACCGTTAGAGATCAAGCTACAACCGGCGGCGGGGTGTAATGCAAGCCGAGGATATTTTTGCGAAGGTTTTCTCACAAGCCATATGAGGCTCTTGTTTTGATGTCTGCAAAGCCCTTTTCTGTAGCAATAGATTGGAGGGCTTATGTCTTTGAAGCAATTACCCCCGGCTTCCCGCCCGCGGGAAAAGCTATTGTCGCACGGTCCGGAAGCCTTAACGGATGCCGAGCTGCTGGCTATTTTCCTGCGGACCGGCATTGCCGGGATGAATGCTATCGAACTGGCGACATCGCTGCTGGATCAGTTTGGTTCGCTACGGGCCTTGTTGGCGGCAAGTAAGGAGGAGTTTTGTCGACATAAAGGATTGGGACCGGCGAAGTATGCCTTGCTTCAGGCTGTATTGGCGATGAGTCACCGGCATTTTGAAGAAACACTGAAGAGAGAGGATGCCCTGACCAGCCCGGCGCATACACGTCGTTACCTGAGCCAGAAGTTGCGGGACAGACATCGTGAGGCATTTTATGTGCTGTTTTTGGATAACCAGCATCGGGTGCTGACCGGCGAGGTCCTTTTTGAGGGGACAATCGATGCTGCAAGCGTTTATCCACGGGAAGTTGTAAAAAGATCACTGGAACTTAATGCAGCCGCGCTCATTTTAGCGCATAATCACCCGTCAGGCGTAGCAGAGCCGAGTCAGGCAGACCGTCGAATTACACGAAGAATCAGCGATGCGCTGGCCTTGGTCGATATTCGCATCCTAGATCATTTTGTTGTTGGCGATGGGGAGATAGTTTCTTTCGCTGAACGAAATTGGCTATAAAATAGTCAAAATTCGATCAAAAAGTTGAGAAAGGACTGCTCGGGACTTGAGCAACTGGTTTTGACTTAGTATAATGCGCGACCTTTGATAGCTGTGGTTGTATGTGAAAAGTTTTTTCGCATTGAATTAACCACGGTAGATATCGAGCTGAAACGATTTGGAGAAGACAGTAATGTCCCGAGTATGCCAAGTAACTGGTAAGCGTCCTGTAACGGGTAACAACCGTTCACACGCACGTAATGCCACCAAGCGTCGTTTTCTGCCGAACCTGCAAACTCATCGTTTCTGGGTAGAAAGCGAAAAACGCTTCGTTAAACTACGCCTTTCTGCGAAAGGTATGCGTATCATTGATAAGAAAGGCATCGATGCCGTTCTTGCAGATATGCGTACTCGCGGCGAGAACGTTTAAGAGGATTTGAACAATGGCTAAAGGCATTCGTGAGAAGATCCGTCTAGTATCATCTGCTGGTACAGGCCACTTCTACACTACCGACAAAAACAAGCGTAACATGCCAGGCAAATTCGAGATCAAAAAATTTGATCCTGTAGTTCGCAAGCACGTTATGTACAAAGAAGCTAAAATCAAGTAATTGATTTTTTCTGTTCTTTGATAAAAACCCGGCATTATGCTGGGTTTTTTTATGCCTGCGATTTACTGGCTGGCGCACTTGTTCGATACCGTGCGTAACGGGCTTTGGTGTTATATTCATAGAGAAGTCGGATTGGAAACACAGAGGAAGAATTATGGGGATTAAGCTGTCTCGGCGGGGGTGGAACAACGTTATTATTATTTCCGTCGTTTTGTTTATTGCTGCTATCCAGTTTCCCGAGCTGATCCGGGCACGGTTTGAGCCCGAGGCAACGCAGGCATCGCCGGAAGTGCAGGCCTTGTTGCCGGAGCAGGCTGTCATCTCGCGATTGGTCCTGCATCAGCATGTCTTCACCGCAGAGGATGGCCGTTGGACTGCCAAGCCCCTGGTTGAGGGGGCTCCCCAGACGATTGTCGAGCACTGGCAGTCGATCACCGGTACGCTTGTCGACGACGGTACCATGGCTCAGCTCAAACCGCAGTTGAATGCCCCGGAGACGGTTGAGGTATGGCTGCACTCTGCTGACGAACCGGTACGGGTAACTGTCTATCAGCTGCCGCAGTTTTGGCTGCTAAAGAACTGGCAGGGCAACTGGCTGGCGATCTCTGTTGACGAATCTTATTTATTTCCTCACTGATTGTTTCTATGGATTGAATCATGCCTGAATTACCTGAAGTTGAAGTCAGCAGAATGGGGATCACTCCTCATGTCACGGGCCACCGTGTGGCCGAAATCATTGTCCGCAATCCCAGGCTTCGTTGGCCGGTGCCTGAAGAGATCCGTCAGATTGAAGGCCAGGTCATCCGCAGGATCAGCCGGAGGGCGAAATACCTGCTGCTTGAAACGGATATCGGCTATGCGATTGTCCATTTAGGGATGTCGGGGAGCCTGCGGGTGCTGCCGGCCTCGGTACCGCCAGAAAAGCATGATCACGTGGATCTGGTGCTGTCGAGCGGTGAGGTGCTGAGATATAACGATCCGCGGCGATTTGGCGCCTGGTTGTGGCAACAGCCTCTCGACGAAGAACATACGGTGCTGAGCAAGCTCGGTCCCGAGCCGTTGAGTGATGCATTTAGCGCTGATTACCTGTTTGACAGGGCACAGGGAAAGCGAACGGCTATCAAGCAGTTTCTGATGGACAACCAGGTGGTGGTGGGTGTCGGGAACATCTATGCCAACGAGTCCCTGTTCAGTGCGGGGATCCATCCGAAAAGAGCGGCGGGCAAGATTTCCTTGCAACGGATGACAGTCTTGGTGGCCGAGGTGAAAGCCGTACTGGCATTTGCCATCGAGCAGGGCGGAACGACCCTGAAAGACTTCAAAAATGCCGACGGCAAGCCGGGCTATTTTGCCCAGGAGCTATTGGTATACGGTAAGGGCGGCGAGCCATGTCCGCGCTGTGACAAAACACTGAGCGAGATGAAAATTGGCCAGCGGGCAACGGTCTATTGCTCTGACTGCCAGACATAACTGATGTGTTTGTCAGCGGTTGGCTTTATTCATACCTTGGTACCATAGCGAAACAGTCAGTCTATCACTATGATTCAATGGTGATTGTATAGATTGATGATGTGTCGTGTCGGCATATCTGCCGGGGAAGGGAATGTATGAAATATCTTGTCACGGGTGCCGCAGGGTTTATTGGCAGTGCAGTTTCGGAGCGTCTTTGTGCTCAGGGGCATGAGGTTATCGGTATTGATAATATTAACGATTATTACGATATAAACCTCAAACAGGCACGGCTGGATCGTATTCGTCACCCGGCTTTTCGTTTTATCAAAATTGATCTTGCAGATCGTGACGGGATGGTCGGGTTGTTTGCCGATCATCATTTTGATCGGGTGATCCACCTTGCTGCTCAGGCTGGAGTACGTTATTCCATTGACAATCCGATGGCGTATGCTGACAGTAACTTAGTCGGGCACCTGACGGTACTTGAAGGCTGCCGTCGGCATAATATCCAGCATCTGGTATATGCTTCCTCAAGCTCGGTGTATGGCCTGAATCAGAAGAAGCCGTTTGCGACGACAGACAGCGTGGACCATCCTATCTCACTCTATGCGGCAACTAAAAAATCCAATGAGTTGATGGCTCATACCTATTCCCACCTGTACGGTATTCCGACTACCGGTTTGCGCTTCTTTACTGTTTATGGCCCGTGGGGCAGGCCGGATATGGCGCTGTTTAAGTTCACCAAGAAGATTGTTGATGGCGAACCCATTGATGTCTACAACCATGGTGATATGCGGCGAGACTTTACCTATATTGATGATATCGTCGAAGGGATTATCCGTATTCAGGATGTGATCCCGGAAAAGATCCCAGAATGGACGGTTGAGGCTGGCACCCCGGCAACCAGTTCGGCTCCGTACCGCGTCTACAATATCGGCCACGGCAGCCCGGTGAAGCTGATGGATTTCATCGAGGCGCTGGAAGAAGCATTGGGTATCGAAGCCAGAAAAAATTTAATGCCGATGCAGCCGGGCGATGTATACGCTACCTATGCAGATACGGAAGACTTGTTCAAGGCCATTGACTATAAGCCGGCTGTATCAGTGAGAGACGGGGTGAAGGCCTTTGTGGACTGGTATCGGAAGTTTTATCTGGATTAGCCGGTGCCGTGTTCGGTGATAGGGTGAAAGATAACAAAGGAGGCAAATGCCTCCTTTGTTATGTTGGTATTATTTGCCGTGGAGCTTTTCCAGCAGGGCGTCGGTGATTTCCGGGTCGACAAACTGGGTGACATCACCGTGGTGCAGCGCGACCTCCTTGACGATGGTCGAGGAGATAAATGAATTCTCTTCCGCCGGAGTCAAAAAAACTGTCTCGAGCTCTGGCATCAGGCGGCGGTTCATGTTGGCGAGCTGGAATTCGTATTCAAAATCGGATACGGCCCGCAGTCCCCGAACCAGGATATTGGCCTGGTATTCTTTGGCAAAATCAACCAGCAGCCCGGAAAAGCCGACAATCTCGACATTGGACAGGTGCTGGGTAATGCGCTTGGCCAGCCGAACCCGCTCTTCGAGATCGAACAGGGGCTTTTTGCTCGGGCTAAAGGCAATGCCGACGACGACATGGTCAAACATCGCAGCAGCGCGTTCGATGAGATCAAGGTGCCCGTTGGTGATGGGATCAAAGGTGCCGGGATAGATGACACGGGTATTCTTATTGTGCTTCACAAGGAGATCCTCAATACAAAGATGACGTTATGCTATCAAAAAAGCAGCTGGCAGCTCCATCTTTCACGCCAATTGCTATGGTTAATTTTTCCCTATCTTGTATTATCCGGACGGATTGGTTTTAGTTGGAACAAGGTGCTATGAAGAAAGTTCTCGTTGTGCGAAATGACAAAATTGGTGATTTCATGCTGGCCTGGCCCAGCTTTGCGATGCTCAAGCAATCACTTCCAGAGTGTCGGGTGACCGCTCTTGTTCCTAACTATACTGCGCCGGTTGCCAGACTTTGCCCGTGGATTGACGAGGTGATGATCGATCCGACGGCAAAATCGAGCAAGGCAGAGCAGGCTGAGCTGGTCTCAGATATCAAGCAACGAGGGTTTGATGCGGCAATCTGCCTGTTTTCCAATGGCTATAATGCCAAATTGCTCTGGAAGGCTGGGATCCCCTACCGTCTGGCACCGGCCACCAAGCTCGCACAGTTCCTGTTCAACCGTCGCCTGAAGCAGCGTCGCTCCCGCTCGGAAAAGCCGGAATTTGAATACAACCTGGATTTGATCCGCTACTTCCTGGCGGATAACCAGATTGAGTGCATCGAGCCACAGGGACCGTATCTGGCTTTTGATGAAGAGGTACTGGCGGCCCAAAAAGAGAAGCTTGTCGTACAGCTGGCTCTGGATAGCGGCAAGCCGTGGTGCTTTATCCACGTCGGTAGTGGCGGATCGGCTAATAACCTGTCACTGGCGCAGTATGCCGAGTTGATTAAAGGCGTGGCAAAACAGCAGCATTGTGAATTTGTACTGACTGCCGGGCCGGGCGAGGAAGTGATGGCGGCGTCGCTATATGAATTAATCAAGGCAGAGGTGTCAGCCTATGTCTATGACACAAATGACGGCCTGCAAGATTTCACCCGTTCTTTGGCATGTGCCGATCTGTTTATGGCCGGATCGACTGGCCCGTTGCATATCGCGGCTGCCCTTGATGTGCCGACGATTGGTTTCTTCCCGAGCAAGCGCTCAGCAACCCCGTTGCGGTGGAAGACACTGAACACGGCAGGGCGTCACTTGGCATTCTGTCCGCCTGCCGGCAAGGAGCAGGAGACGGACATGGGACTGATTGAGATTGAGGCGGTGCTGGAAGACGCTAAGCCTTGGGTGGCTCAGTACTGCTCCTGATCCACAGATCGGCATATTTCACAAAAGTGGAGTGTGCCGATAGAATCGATAGCAGGAAGCCCTGCTTGCCATCAAGGAAGCCCGCTCTAAGCACATACATTTTCAGGAAGCAGCCAATAGCGTGCAGCAGGCCCTGGCCGATGCTGCTGCGTTTGCCGCGCTTTTCCCGCTGTTCAGCCCAGGCTTTGGCATAGCCAGCCGATTTGACCAGGTAGTGGTGCAAGTCGTTGTAGGTGAAGTGCAGCAGATCGCCTTGCAGCGGCTGTACTTTTATCTCCGGGGATAGCTCAACTTTCTCGTGCACCAGATCCTGGTTGTACTGTGTCAGCTTGGTCGGATAGAGGCGGTTGACGCGATCCGGATACCAGCCACAATGGCGGATATAGCGGCCAAATACCCAGCTCAGACGCGGAATACTGTATACCGTCTTGTCCTTTGGTGATGAGAGCACATCCATGATGTTCTGCTTGAGCTCCGGAGTGACTCGTTCGTCGGCATCTAGCCACAAGATGTAGTCAGACTCGACATGGCTCTGAGCCAGTCGGCGCTGGGGGCCGAATCCCGGCCATTCGGCATTGACGAAGAACTTGTCGGTGTACTGACGGGCAATAGTCTCGGTGTTGTCAGTACTTCCGGCATCGAGTACAACAATCTCGTCTACCCAGCCTGAAACTGACTCCAGGCAGGCCTGTAAGTTATCGGCTTCATTTTTGACGATCAGCGCAACAGCAAGGGTCGGCTTAGTGGCACTCATTGTGTCTCCTTAAGGGTATGAAAATCAGATAGGGCTTTGTCGAGCATGGTAATAACGGCTTCGGCAGGAATGCGCTGCATAGCATCAGGATCTTTGACCCGGCTTCGCCAGGACAGTTGGCTTAAAGGCTTACCGGTTTCTGCCTCAATGGCTTCCTGGTAGGCACTGACAACGTAATTCAGGTAACGGTAGGGACCGGTTCGCTTCGGATTGTGATGGGCGTAGAGGCCAATAACCGGTGTGTTGGTCGCAACGGCCATATGGGCCGGGCCGGTATCAGGTGCAATGACCAGTTTTGCCTCTGCCAACAAGGCAAGCATTTGTTTCAGACTACTTTTTCCGACCAGGTTGGTCAGTGGCACGCTGCTCAGTTTGCAGACCTGCTTGGCCAGCTGTATTTCGACCTCGGCCGGACTGCCGGCCAAAATGACTTTCATTCCCCTGGCGACCGCATGCTCGGCAACTTTTGCGTAGCCATCGGCAGTCCAGTTTTTGAATGCTTTGCTGGCAGCTGGCACGATAACCAGTATTGGT
The DNA here is from genome assembly GCF_001939735.1 of Photobacterium proteolyticum. Taxonomy (GTDB): domain Bacteria; phylum Pseudomonadota; class Gammaproteobacteria; order Enterobacterales; family Vibrionaceae; genus Photobacterium; species Photobacterium proteolyticum. The sequence continues at coordinate 134,243 of NZ_MJIL01000053.1, read as the reverse complement.
GCTGAATCTGAGTGTTGCTTGGCCCAGTCCTGATCTGCCTGAGAGAGTTCCAGTTCCCAACGGGGATTGCTATCTTCAATGCCTATGGTCTGGGCAAAGGCCATAAACCCATCGAGCACATGGGGAGAGTCTGGTGATATTACCGGGGTATTAATGAACCAGTTTTGCAGATCACTGCTTCGGGTTTTATCGAAACCGAGACGGTATTTTGCCCGGATCCCCAGGCTGACAATGCTGGCTCTTAGTGCGGTTTGTAAATGCAACAATGCATCAAACCGTTCGCCGCGAAGCTGTTGCCATAACTGGGTATAACCTTTCCATCCCTGCTTTTTGTCAAAGGTAATGACACGCACTCCGGGTAAATCACCCAGCAGCTGCGCTTCCGCCTTGCCCATGATCCACGTAATTTTTGTTGTGGGCCATTGGCGCTGTATCGCCTGAACCATGGCGCAGGTATTACACGCATCGCCGATAGCGGAAAGACGGAGGACACATAATGAAGACGGAGGGGACGAAAATAGGGCCATATACAATTGCTCTGGAACTCATTAACCTGCATTATGCAGCTGGGATTTAAAATTGTAAAACGACTCATCTTAACGATTATGCAAGTATTGTCACTTAATGGAAGCCGGATCTGGTTTGATGATTCGCTACTTAAAACAGAGCCAGAACGCTGCTTTGATCCTAATTACTGGCAGCAACAGGATGCGATTACCGGAAAGGCCAGCGGTCGTGGCACTACGTACTTTATTTCTACCCCCCAATTGCCGGTGGCTCTGCGTCACTATTGGCGCGGTGGTTTGTTGGGAAAACTGGTGAAAGATCAGTATTTCTTTACCGGCTGGGAAAAGACCCGTTGTGCCGAAGAGATCAAACTATTGCAACTCTTGGCCGAAGGCGGTGTCAGAGTGCCAAGGCCGGTGGCTGCCAGAGCGGTAAGGTGTGGCTTGATATACCGGGCCGATATTCTCACCGAGCAGGTTGCCAACGCCAGGGACTTGGTTGCTGTGTTGCAACAGAGAAAGCTGTCTGAAAGCGAGTGGCAAGGTATCGGGCAGTTAATTAGGAAAATGCATAACCTGCAGGTATGTCACACCGATCTGAATATACATAACATATTATTAGATGATAAGGGGCAATTCTGGCTTATCGACTTCGACAAGTGTTACCAGAGCAAGGGTGATAAATGGAAACAAGGTAACCTTGATCGGTTGCAACGCTCATTAATAAAAGAAGTTAAGCGCTTTTCTATATTGTGGGATGAGAGCGAATGGAATTGGTTATATAACGGCTATATAGAAAACCAAGTGTAATCTGAAAAACAGACATTTGACGTGAAATAGTGATAGAAAGAGAAAGTATGAACGCAATAATTCTAGTAGTTAATCGGTTGAGCAAAGTGATTGGCAATATATGCAAGTTGTTTGCATATCCGTTTCATTATGTATTACCTAAAAAGCGATTTGCGATACCGGCATATTCTAAGGCCAAGATAAGGCCAAATAGTGACTCTGAAATTCCACGGGTGATCTGGCAAACCAATTACTCTAACAAGTCTACGCTGCCAGTTTATCTCAATTACCTGTTTAATCGCCTGATGTCGCTGGATCATGATTATCGCTATGTCAGTACGGAAGAAAGACTGGAGTTTATTCGCGACAATGCGTCGCAAGAGGTGTACGAGTGTTACAAAAGGATCAATGACGGTGCAGCCCAGGCCGATTTGTGGCGATTGGTCGTTTTGAATATGAAAGGCGGTGTTTATCTTGATATCGATGCCAACCTCGTCTGGCCATTATCAAAAATTACCCAAGACAAGCGCCATGTGTTTATTACAAATAAGCAAGATACCCAGATCACCAATTTTTTTCTGGCAACGGCGCCTAATAACCCCATTTATCAAAAAACAATTGATTTGATTGTTCGCAATATCAAGAACAGGGACGAATCCCAAGGTGTCTACTCGACAACCGGGCCGCAAGTGCTGAGTGATGCCTTACAAGGAGAGGATGTCGAATTTAGAAGCTACCGCTATACCTGTATTCAGGGTAGCTTTACTAATGAACACTTCCAGTACCTTGATAAGCCAAGAGGCAAGTGGATACATACTGCGCCAAAAGATTTGATCAAGGACGAGAATACAGAATCGAAAGATTAACGACTTGTTGAAATATAGGAACAATGCTCAGTCCTTCGCGAAAGGACTGAGCATTGTTCGTTAATGGGTAAGCACAGGCTTGAGGTTGTTTACCGTTTTTTCAATCGCTCCCTGGTTCAGTTTCACCACCTGCAAAGCTTGTTGCCCAGTTTCCTCTCGTGATACCTCGTCTTTGAACCAGGTTATGAGCTGGGCGGCTATTTCCTTGCTGTCCTGGCAAACCACACATCCATTGTTCTCGAGGAGCTGCTGGGTGATATCCGTGAAGTTGAAATAGCTGGGGCCGGTGATAATGGGTTTGCTCATCGCAGCCGGTTCAAGTAGGTTATGCCCGCCGACTTTATCTCCCAGCAAACTACCGCCGATGAAGGCAATATCAGCAGCAGCCAACATGACTAACATCTCCCCCATGGTGTCACCCAGATAGATATCGCATTGATCGGGTACCTGATCTGTTGCCTCGGTACGGCGAACAACCGTCAGGCCGCTTGAGCGACAGAGATCGGCGACTTCAGCAAAGCGCTCGGGATGGCGGGGCACTAGGATCAATAGTGAATCAGGTATTTCCGCTCTGACTTGGCTAAAGGCGTCGAGCAGTTGTTCATCCTCTCCACGATGGGTACTGGCTGCAATCCAGACAGGCCGATGCTGACCGAGGATATGACGGAGCTGGTTGCCATGGTCGTGTATCTCCTGGCTGACCGAGATATCAAACTTTATCGATCCGGTAACGGCAACCTGGTCTTCACTCAATCCAAGTTGCACAAAACGCTCTGCATCATCTTTGTGCTGGCACAGAAGGTGGTCAAGGTTGTTTTTGACGATATCAAAGAGTGGCTGCACTTTTTTGTATCGTTGACAGGAACGTTCCGAGAGCCGGGCGTTAAGTACATAGACGGGGAGTCCGGCCTGTTTGGCCTGGGCAAGCGTATTTGGCCATAGCTCCGTTTCCATAATGAGCAGAGCTTTGGGTTTTGTCACACGAAGGAAGCTTTTTATGGCCCAGCTAAAGTCAAGGGGCATGTAGCGATGCTCAATACGCCCCGAGAGTTTTTCTGCCTGCGCGGCACCCGTGCTGGTGGTTGTGGTGATCAAAATGGGTTGTTCAGGGAAGTCGCGCTGAATCGCTTTGATGAGCTGTGTAGCCGCGATGACTTCACCGACAGAAACCGCATGTATCCAAACCGGGTTGTTGTGCTGCAAAGGCGGACATTGGCCAAAGTGCTCACGCCAGCGTGAGCCGTAAGTCGGTTTGTCGTCCTGCGATTTGTACAACTTCTTCAGAAAGAATGGTGTCGCAAGATACAGTAAGATTGAATACAGGCTACGTATCATGGGTGTGGACCTATTATGAAGAAAGCTTGCCGATGGCCTCTATTACACGTGACGGAGGCAGCTCATTGAGGCATTTCAAGTGGCCGAATGGACACTCTCGCTTGAAGCACGGGCGACAGCTTATATCGGTATGAACGATTTCTACCTGCTGTGAAAGTGGCGGTGTGTAATCCGGTGAGGTAGAGCCATACACAGCGACAATCTTGGTACCGACAGCTGCGGCGATATGCATTAAGCCTGAATCATTGCTTATCACGATGTGACAGCTTGCCAGTAGATCGACGGCTTCAACCAGTTGCGTTTTTCCTGCCAGATTTGCGCAGTGCTGGCGCAGTTCCGGGGCTATTTGTTGTTGGATATCTGATGTGACAGCTTGGTCTTTATTCGAGCCAAACAGCCATACCTGATAGCCTTTTTGGATCATTTCGCTGGCAACTTGCGCAAAATACTTGTCTGGCCAGCGTTTGGCCGGACCAAACTCGGCACCCGGGCACATCCCGATTATCGGACGGGCTAAATTAAGGGCAAGGTGCTCGATACTGCGTTGTTGTGATGCACTGTCGACGAGTAGTTTCGGTTGGGGGATAGCGGATAGGCAACTGCTGTCACCCATATCTTGCTTTTGATAGGCCAGAGCACAGTAGCGTTCAACCATCAGGCCAAAGTCTTTTTTGTTCGTTCGGATATCATTGAGCAGCCCATACCGTGACTCGCCCTTCCATCCAGTACGAGACGGAATGCCTGCGAATAAAGGTATCAAGGCTGATTTGGCCGAATTGGGAAGCACATAGGCATGGGTGTACTGCGCTTTACGCAGCTTCTTGCCGAGCTGGTAACGCCCTTTGAGATTGAACTCACCGTGGCCGATTGGCATCTCGATGGCATTATCGATCTCGGGCATGCGTTCCAAAATAGGTCGGCACCAGGCCGGAGCCATGACGTCAATTGATGCATCAGGGTGTTGTTGTTTCAAGCTGATATATAATGCTTGGGACATCACCATATCGCCCACCCAGGATGGACCTATAATCAGAATTTTCATAGCATGCCAGGAATTAGATTTTGTCTACACGGATTTCCAATCTTAGCATATGTTGTGTATGATTTTCTAATATTCTGAAAGGCAGAATACGGCTTAATATTTCTGTCAGTACAATAATCAGTAGTATTTACGTTTGGGTTGATTGAATGAGTGTTAGGAAAATAATAGATAAAATACGCCTTAGCCGCGATTTAATAAGAAGGCGAATTGGCATTTTATTATTCGATAATAAAAAAACAAATGCAGTTGATGCAAGTCAACTAAATAGAATCGTTATTTTTCGGCTAGATGCAAAAATCGGTGACTCTATTGTTTCTTCTTTTGTTTACAAGGGATTTAAACGTCGTTTCCCCAATGTAACTATTGACGTTATTACAACGGCTGAAATGAGTGATATGTATAGCACTTACTTTGGTGTGGATAATGTATATATTTCGAAGAAAAGGCCAGCATACAATGAGATCGCCAAGCTTGCTGATAAAGTAGCAGGGGCTGATTTGGTTGTTCATTTTTCGAAATCATTAAAGATGAAAGATCTGTTTTTTTTAAAACGTTTAAATGGAAAAGCGGTTGCCGGTTTGGATGATGAGGTCAATCTGGTCAATATTAAGCTCGGAAATAAAACAGATGATCAGCACTTTTCCTATAAATATAAAACCCTGCTTGAATATTATGGTGTGACTGATGTCGATGACTCTTATGTTATTCCAAATAATCCTAAATGTTATGATGATGTGGCTGATGAAACTAACTTAAAAGGCGATAAGCTTATTATTATTAACCCCTTTGGTAGCGGTACGCCACGAAAACTATCAAAGGAAAACTTAACTTTATTAATTGATAAAATAAGAAAACTTGAATTAGGTGTAAAAATTTCCTTTACGGTTTCGCCTTCAGAGAAGAGTACTGTGGAAACACTGGTAAAGGAAAATGCTGATATTTGTTTTCTATTGGACTCGTGCCGTTCTATTTATCATGCTATTGCGCTGATTAACTTGGCTGATTTGGTGATCAGTGTAGACACATCAATGATTCATATAGCCAGTGGCCTGAATAAAAAACTGGTTGCCTTGTATAATCCTGATATGAACAATTATAAAGAGTGGGCACCGAAATCTGACAGATTTGAAGTGATTTTCTCGAAAGAGAATCATATCAATGGTATCGAGATAGACAAAGTTGTTGCTGGGGTGAAGCAGCTTATGGTGGATGAAAAGACTCTCGGCTAGCTATAAGACTTCCGTTCTAACTGTTTCACTCGAAACAATTAGAACGGATGCTTGTTAATTTGTCTTACTCCGACTTGTTGATGCCATAAGGTGTGTAGGCGATTTTCTCTTGCCTGACCTTATCAAACAGTGCCTCATTGACAGAAGAGCGAGGTAATTCAACATGATAGAGGTGAATTTGGTTGGCCATGAAAAATACGTTTTTGACTTTTACGCCTGCAAGCCTTAGTCGATAGTCGATATCGCTATCTTCACCGATACCTGGCGCTTCGTACCTTTCATCGAATCCGTTTATGCTCAGTAAATCCGCCTTGTTGGCAGAGAAGTTACAGCCGACTAATCCTTTATTTTTTCTATTGAGGAAGGCTGATAGTGTTGGCTGGGTAATGCGAAAGCCTTTCTCTATATTTTTTCCCTTTCCTCGCAGGTAGTCACTGAGGATTGCACTGCGGTAGGACTTAAATAGCTTGTTAGGTTCTGCGTGATCCTTTTCCCTTATTTGGTCGCTGACTGTGGGTGAGAGATCCGCTCTTCTTCCATTTAGGCAGGTACAGGGCTCGGACTGACTAAGGTGATCGCTGACAAAATTGTCCTGAGGGATACAGTCGCCGTCAATAAAGATAAGATAATCATTGGTCGCCTTCATTATTGCTTGATTCAGGATCTTGTTTTTGCGAAAGCCTTTATCTTCATGCCAGACATGATGAATATCAAAGAGATAATTGCTACTTAGCGATTTCACTTCGTTAACATTTTCATCATTAGAGCCATCGTCAGCGATGACGACGTCAAAGTTATCGTCATATTGATTATTTAACGCTGTTAAGATCATCTTCAAACTTTTCACATTGTTATAAAAAGCGATGATAACGCTGGCTTTAAGCATGCGTATTCTCCTGCAGGCGGGGAAGGGCGATAGATATAAAATAGAACATACAGATAGTCTGATACTCTAGTTGGTTGGTATAAAATATACCAATAATGAAAAAGGCCATAATAACGCATAAGCCTGAATACTTAATGTTTGGACTTGCCGTGAGAATACTCCTAGCTATCAGGGCAATAAGCAGTAAAAACAACAACTCATAGATAATACCAAGCTTGTTAGCCGCATCTAGAATGCCATTATGGGTGTCTCTAAAGGAAAACTTTGAATAGTGACCTATTATATTTTCGTTAGTAGAGTTGATGAATGCTGTGTATTCTTTTTCAAAATTAATCGGGCCACTGCCGAAGAAGAAAGCGCTTGGGTTGTTGGTCAGTTTCTCTAGAGCAAACAAAGAGCCTGACTCCCACATTTTAAGACGTGCCGAGTTTGATTCGTTACTTGTTGTATTGGTTATGCTGATAATTCTGTCCTGTACCACACTCGCTTTCGATGGGAACATAAACATTAATAGCGGCAAAATAACAATTACTACAGCGGATACTTTTAGCAACATATCTCGTTTGTATGCGACTAGGTACAGTATGCTGACAGTGAACGAGGCTACGACTCCTCCTCTGGAACCACTAAGGAGCAGGCAAATAAAAGCAATAACAATCAGGCATAAAAAAGCGACTCGACGGTTCTTTTTTTCTTTGCCGTCCAAGGTAAGAGGTAACAAAAAAACGATGAAGTAGGTGAGAACTTCGGCCCAGCGGCCGACATCCAGGAAGCTAGAAATCCTTTGACCTCGCCAAGAATCAAGGTTTAGAGCCTGATAGGCTGCAAATATGGCGGCAAAAATAAAACCGACACAAAGGGATTTTATTGCTAATTCTTTGTTTTCTTTGCTCATATTGAGCATGAAGAGACAGGGGATTGCGAGCAGAAAGGCGGCCTTTCGGGCAAAATATAATGTATCAACTGTGTTGAATGGGTATATAGCGGTGGATACCAGGCCTATTAGATACAGTGCTATTGATAATATAAATACCTTGTTGCTGGCTATTTGTGCTCGGTATGTTTTGTTACTGAAAAATGAGTAAATAAACAGAAGCAAGAGTAGAACAATAGAGATATTCAACCCGGCTTTTGATGTAAAGACAGAAACCCCGAAGAAGGCAATGATGGCTTTCTCGAAAAAGTTGATATTCACGATATGTCTCATTGCTTATTTAACTACCTTCATTATCTGTTCTAGGTTGTCGTTATGTACTTCAATGCAAAATAGCTCTTTTGCTCGACTTTTTAATTGTTGCGCTAATGGGCTGAATGCTATGAGGTTAATGCTCATTTCATTAAGCTGGTGTTGAATGTCACTGACCTTGAGGGGGTTAACCGTAAATGGGTAGTTTTCCCCGAGAATTTCCGGAATTGCGCCGGTATTTGCACCAAGAATTAGCTTTTCTGCTGCCATCGCTTCAATCACAGTGAGCCCGAATGCCTCATTATGTGACAAGATTGCCACGATGTTCATGACGGCAAGCATATTCTCGGTATCGCTCCGAAAGCCGGGAAGGTGAATTTGTTTAGATAGGCCACTGTCTTTGATTGTCGCCTGAATGTCTTCTACCAGTTCGATATCAGAGCCCTGATCGGCTTGCAATCCACCAACCATCAGGAGGTGAAAAGGTTGATCGGGGTTTTGGTTAACCAAGGCGATGAATGCATTAAGTAACTCTTTTTGCCCTTTAGCGTGGTTAAACCGCCCTACGGTCCCGATGACAATGGCATCGTCAGGAATGCCAAGTTCTTTTCTAACCTTCAGGACATGATTGGGATCGTCAATTGCCGGGTGTATCTCTGTCCCCAGCCATAGGCGCTGGATTTTTTTCGCTGGCACCGGCAGCGCTTTGAGGTTGCGCTTTTTGGTTGCTTCGCTGATCGACAGTACCTGATCGACGTGGCTATATACCCAGCGGTGATAAATATCTTTTTTGGGCCGAGTGACCCCCATATGTTCGGTAAAAAGAACTCTGTACGAAGATATTGTATCCAGTAGCGCTGCTACGACTAAATCGCCGGATTTGTGGCAATGGATCAGGTTGACATCGTTTTGCTTAAGCCATTGATGAATAAGCTTAAGCTGCTTCAGTACTGCAAATTTTGATTCAACTTCGTAGGTTTCTATGCCTTGCTCTCGCATCCCTTGGGCAACCCGGGTGCCTTTTAGGCACAGTCCAAGTACTTTCCAGCCTTTTTCCCTGAACTGACCGCCGGTACGAATTGGGTACATCTCCAATCCCCCCCAACCCTTGGATAGACAAATATGCAATACTGCTTGGTTAGACATTACTTAAAAACCTTTGGGTGCCGGCAGGCAACTCGCTTCGTCGGTTGAAGATCCGTTGTTTTATAGTGAGATAACAAGGCAAGCTGGGTATGCCCAGCTTGCCTTGTTGGATTTATCTCGTCAGCTTACTAATTAATTAGCGACATGTACTCGGCAACGCCTTCGGCGACAGACTTGAACGGCTTATCGTATCCGGCTGCGCGTACTTTGGTCAGATCCGCCTGGGTAAAGGCTTGGTAGCGACCTTTTAGGTGATCAGGGAAAGGGATCTCTTCTATTTCACCCTTGCCATGATGCTTGATAACGGCTTTGGCTACTTCGCGGAAAGACTCGGCATTGCCGGTACCGCAGTTAAAAATACCCGAGACGTTGTTTTCCCAGAACCAAAGGTTCATCTGGCAGACATCGCCGACATAGACAAAGTCACGTTTGAATGTATCGGAGCCTTCGAACAGCTTCGGGTTTTCACTTTTGTTGATCTGGGTATTAAGGTGGAAGGCAACCGAGGCCATGCTGCCTTTATGCTGTTCGCGAGGGCCGTAGACGTTGAAATAGCGGAAACCGGTGATTTGAGATAGAGTTTCGCCATGCTCCTTGGCATCTTGCCACAGACGACGAACATAGTTGTCAAACTGCTGCTTGGAGTAGCCGTAAACGTTCAGCGCACCCTCATACTGCTTCTCTTCGATGAAGTCATGATCGCGACCGCCGTATGTTGCTGCCGAAGAAGCATATAGGAACGGGATTTGACGCTCAAGGCAGTAATGTAACAATTCTTTTGAATATTCATAGTTGTTAAGCATCATGTACTTGCCATCCCACTCCGTGGTTGCAGAACATGCGCCCTCATGAAAAATGGCATCGATCGGACCAAATTCGTCACCGGCCATGATCTGGGTAATGAAGTCTTCCTTATCCATGTAATCAGCGATATCCAGATCAACCAGGTTGGCAAACTTGGTTCCGTCCTTCAGGTTATCCACAACCAGGATGTCGTTGCGTCCTTGCTCGTTCAGAGCCTTTACGATATTGCTGCCGATCATGCCGGCGCCACCAGTTACGATAATCATGGTTATTCCAGTCTTTAATACATTGGGACAACGGCCGCATAACTGCCACCGCTATAAATATTCTTTGTGATAACATTACACTATTGCCATTGGGCGACGGAAGTAGTGAGAAGCAAATGAAGACCCGCGACAGAATTATTCAGGCAGCACTGGAGCTTTTCAACGAAAGCGGTGAGCCAAACATAACCACGAACCACATTGCCGCTCATCTGGGGATCAGCCCCGGCAATCTGTATTATCATTTTCGCAATAAAGAAGAGATTATACACAGTATTTTTGACGAATACGCCCGTGATTTGAGTATTCGTTTCCAGCCTCAAGGGGAATCTAACGTAACTGCCGATAATTTATTGGGTTATCTCGATGCGGTATTTATGTTGATGTGGCGATATCGTTTTTTCTACGCCAATCTGCCCGATATCCTGCGCAGGGATCCCGAGCTACAGGAAAAATACCTGGCCGCGCAAGAAGGGCTGCATCAAAACATTATGGGGATGATGAATAGCTTCCGTGCCAGCGAGTTGCTTGATCTTGATGATGATGAACTGCTTAGCCTGGCCAACACCCTGAAGCTAGTTGCCTCTAGCTGGATTTGTTACCAGACCACCCAGGCTGCAGGGGCAAAAATTACCAAGGCGGTGATCTATCAGGGCGTGTTGCAGATGCTGAGCATTGTGCGGCCGCTGACTACGGCTAAAGGAAAAGAGCAGGTGATCCTGCTTGAATCGCACTACTGCGAGCAGGTAAAGCGTAATGCCTAAGTGCTGATAGCCCGGCTCTGAGATGTCTGAACGGATATGTCAGGGCGCTCTTTGAGGTTTCCGCTGAGATCTGATTATAGGGAGTTAGGGGTATAGTGCTGAAATACGTACCAGCTGGACATCTTGTTCAGCAAGCCCCGGCAATTGCTCCTCGAGTGTGGCCAGTGTAACGGGGTAGGGGTGGCCAATGGCGACGGCATAACCGTTACGCTTGGCACGCCTGACTGCTTGAGCCAGTTGCTGGCGAACAAACTGCGGGGTACGGTAATGGTCGAGAAAGATGTGGCGGCGCAATGCAGGGATCCCCTGGGCGCGCGCCTGCTTGAGAGCGATTGACTTTGCCGTTGTTCGGCTGTCGAGAAAATTGACTCCCTGCTCTCCCAGGACATCCATGACCCAGCCCATCGCCTCGGTATTCTGGGTAAGGGCGCTGCCCATATGATTGTTCATGGCGACGGCATTTGGTACCCGGCTCAGGGCATGGCGCAGGGTTTGCTGAAGCTCGGCCTGTGACATTTTCCCGGTAAGAGTCGTCAGCTCCAGCGGTGCCGTACGTTGTGGCTCCATCGGCATGTGCAGCAGGGTGTCACGCTGCTCCAATCCGGCCTGTTTGGCCGTGGCAAGATCATAAGGGGTGTCCGGCAGGATAGAGATACTGACTTCCGGCGGCAGGGTCGACAGTGCAGCAGGCATGGCCCGGTAACCCAAGTCATCAATGACTATGGCGAGTTTGGCTGCGAGGCTGTGTCCTGGCAGCGCCAAGCTGAAGAGCAGAGAAAACCAGAGTGCAATCCATCGCATGTCAGGTGTCCTTATCGGTACAAGCTTATCTTTTCAGCCAGCCTTTGGGGTTAGTGGGATTGCCTTTACGGCGGATTTCAAAATATAGTCCCGAACGTTCCTGTCCGCCGCTGTCACCGACAAGTGCAATGGCTTCGTTGGCCTGTACCACATCACCGACTTTTTTGAGCAAGGTCTGGTTGTAACCGTAGAAGCTCATATCGCCTTTGCCATGGTCGATAACCAGCATTAGGCCATATCCGCGTAACCAGTCGGCAAATACAATTTTGCCGGAATACACGGCCTTGACCTGGCTGCCTGTTGCTTTTCCGATCACCATACCCTTCCAGCGCAGTTCGCCTTGTTGAGGAGTGTCGTAATGATGAAGGATTGCGCCTGTGACCGGCCACGGCAGCTTGCCTTTGTGTCTTGCCAGCCCGTCCATCGGTACGCGTCTTGCTGCCTCGGCAGCCGCTTTGGCCTTGGCGATCTCTTTGACCAGGCGCTGTTCGTTGCTCTTGAGCTCGGACAGGTACTGAGAGTCTGATTTTAGCTGGCCCCTGATAGTACGCACTGTTTTATGGCGTTGTCGTTGCTCGTTCTCCAGCGTACTTTTCTCGGTTTTGAGCTGGGTCAGCAATGTTTTTTGCTGCTGACGCTGCTGGGTCAGCTGGTGTGCCTTCAGCTGTAGCTCTGTCGTGGTTGCGGCGAGTTCATCCAGTGTCTTGGCGCGCGCTTCACTGAGGCGTTCGGCATAGATCGACATTCGGTCAAGCTCGGTGCTGTCTTCACCACTGAGCAACGAGGCTAGCTGGCTGTTTTTTCCCTGGCGGTATTGGGTGCTGAGCAGCTCTTTCAGCATTTCTTGCTGGCCGAGCTGTTGTTGCTGAAGGCGTTGCTGTTCTTGCTGAAGCTTACTGATAGAGCGGTCGAGCTGCTTGAGCTGATTATCGGCCTTGTGGATTTTTTGGGCCGTTGCTGCGATAGCAAGCTCCTGCTGTTTTAGGGATTGTTGCAGCGTATTGATTTTTTTTTGCTTGGTGCTTAGCTGATCCTGCTGGCGTGAGATTTCCTTTTTGACGCCTTCGAGCTGGTTCTGGTTGCTTGCCAGGCTTGGTTGTGAAAATGTCAGACATAACAAAGCGCCAGTGCATAATGCACTGGCGCGGAGGATGTTGCCTAGGTGTTTGATCTTATCCCGCATGAGGGAGATTATTTCAGATCAAACAGCACCTGACCAGTCATCTCTGCAGGGATTTCCATATCTGTTAGCGCCAGCATAGTTGGTGCAAGATCAGACAGTTTACCGCCTTCTTTCAGGGCAAGAGACTTGTCACCGACGTAAACAAGCGGTACTGGCAGGTTGGTGTGCGCAGTGTGGATACCACCGGTTTCAGGGTTAATCATCATTTCGGCGTTACCGTGGTCGGCAGTGATCAGCAACTGACCGTCAACTTCTTTGATTGCCTCAACTACTTGGCCAATGCAGCTATCCAGTGCTTCACAAGCCTGGACTGCAGCATCGTAAACACCGGTATGGCCAACCATGTCGCCATTCGGATAGTTACAGATAATAGTATCGAATTCACCGCCCTTGATGGCTGCAACCAGCTTTTCAGTCAGCTCCGGTGCACTCATTTCAGGCTGTAGATCATAGGTCGCTACTTTTGGTGAAGCGACTAGCGAGCGAGATTCGCCGTCAAACTCCGTTTCGACACCGCCGTTGAAGAAGAAAGTAACGTGCGCGTACTTTTCAGTTTCAGAGATACGCAGCTGTTTCTTGCCTTTCTTCGATAGCCACTCGCCCAGCGTGTTATCAAGGGTTGCTGGTGGGTAAGCAATAGCCAGGTTAATGTCAGCAGCGTACTGGGTTAGCATCACGAAATCAGCCAGCGCAGGCACTTTAGCACGCTCGAAGCCAGCAAAGTCTGTCTCGAAGGCACGGGTGATCTGGCGGGCACGGTCAGCACGGTAGTTCATGAAGATAACGGCATCGCCATCTTCCATCGCAGCAACATCCTGGCCTTCGGCACGGATTTCAGTGGCTTTTACGAACTCATCGTTTTCATCACGCGCGTAGGCTGCTTCAAGGCCTTCCACGGCAGATGCCGCTGAGAACTCGGCTTTCGCTGCAGTAAGCAGGTCGTAGGCGACTTCAACACGGTCCCAGTTGTTGTCACGGTCCATTGCGTAGTAGCGGCCAACCAGTGACGCCACACGGCCTTTGCCTAGTTCGGCAAACAGGGCATCAAAGCGCTCCAGTGATGCCTGTGCGCTACGTGGTGGTGTATCACGGCCGTCCAGGAAGCAATGCAGGTAGATTTTTTCTGCGCCGCGCTTGGCTGCCATTTCAACAGCTGCTGCAATGTGGTCTTCATGGCTGTGAACACCGCCCGGAGACATCAGGCCCATGATGTGAACAGCTTTGCCGGCATTGATAGCCTTGTCCATCGCCGCAACCAGTGCTTCGTTTTCGAAGAAGTCGCCGTCGGCAATAGATTTGGTGATGCGTGTCAGATCCTGATAAACAACGCGACCGGCACCAATGTTGGTGTGACCAACCTCAGAGTTACCCATCTGACCGTCTGGCAGACCCACATCCATGCCCGAAGCAGAAATTAGGGTGTTGGCTTCATTTGCCATCAAGCCGTCCATCACCGGAGTGTTTGCGTTTGCAATTGCGTTGTCGGAATTGTCTTCGCGGTAACCCCAGCCATCCAGGATAACTAAAGCCAGTGGCTTCTTAGCAGACATATGCTGTCCTCTCGTAAAGTTAGAAATCTGAGTGTAATTTAGACCAATTACCTTAAATATCTGCGAAGTATCTAAGGTGATTGGTCTGGTTGTGTGTAATTTTACTACAAATCATGGCCAAAACTGTAGGGCAAGATCAAACAATGCTGTAAATGGATTGTTATCTTCCTACGAGAAATATATGCATTTCTGCCTTTGAGTGTAAGCCCTGATTGAGAGTTTTTTTCTATTTCATTGAAAGGTGGAAGCTGAAAACGATTGTTCAAGGCGTATACTATTATCGCCGGAATCGAGTGAGCCAATACGCGGAATTGTTGACGCCTGCTGTACAACAACGTTGCCGCGGGTATACTCGGGTTCCTTTGAGGTGGAGTCTGGCCCTGATTATCAGGTGTCTTGTATTAGGAAAATAGAGCGAAAGTCATGCAGCAATACATCGATTTTGTTACAAGTAATCCAATGTTATCCCTGGTATGGGTGGGTTTGGTCGTGGCAATCATCGCGTCTTATGTGAAACAGAAGGCCGCGGGCTATAAAGTTGTTACCCCCAATGAAGCGACGGTCATGGTGAACCGTGAAGACGGCGTATTCATCGATATCCGTAGTCGTGATGAGTACCGCCAGGGTCATATTTCGGGTGCCCTTCACATTTTGCCGAGCCAAATTAAAGAACAGAACTTTTCAGAGCTTGAAAAGCACAAAACAGCCCCAATCATTGTGGTATGCAAGACAGGCCAGACAGCACAAGAGAGTGCCAATCTGTTACATAAAGCCGGTTTTGAGAACGTTAATTTGCTGAAGGATGGCCTGATTTCTTGGAATGAAGCCAATCTGCCGCTGATCCGCAGCAAATCCAGCAAGGGCAAGAAGTAATCTCTTGTCGCTCGGAACGCGCCATACTAGGCAGTGTCTCCGATGCAAACCGAATTTGTGCAGCGTGTGATAATTATCATGGTTGCGAATATTTATGATCTCATGTGATGAGATTGAGAGAGAAAAGGACACGAAAATGGCTGAAGCAGCAAACAACGAAGCACAACAGAACTTCCAGATCCAGCGTATCTTCCTGAAAGATGTTTCTTTCGAAGCGCCGAATTCACCTGATATGTTCCAGAAAGAGTGGAACCCAGATGTGAAACTGGACCTGGATACCCAGAGCCGCGAGTTGGGTGAAGGTGTTTTCGAAGTGATTCTTCGTCTGACTGTAACTGTGAAGAACGCCGATGACACGGCATTCCTGTGTGAAGTTCAGCAGGGCGGTATTTTCTCTGTTTCAGGCATGGAAGCGCCTCAGCTTGCACATTGCCTGGGTGCATTCTGCCCGAATATCCTGTTCCCATATGCGCGTGAAACTATTTCAAGCCTAGTGGTTAAAGGTACTTTCCCTCAGCTGAACCTGGCACCTGTTAACTTTGATGCTTTGTTCATGAACTACCTTCAGAACCAGGCGCAAGCTAACCCTGAAAGCACTGAAGCCTAATCGCTAAAGTGGCCGTTATGAATCAGAACGTAGACAAAGCAATCACGATGACAGTGCTGGGTGCCGGCTCTTACGGCACCTCCCTGGCCATCTCTCTGGCCCGAAATGGTGCTAACGTCATATTGTGGGGCCATGAGCCTGAGCATATGGCGCAGCTCGAGATTGACCGTGCCAATGAGGCTTTCCTGCCGGGCGTTCCGTTTCCCGACTCGCTGATTGTCTCGGCGGATCTGGAGGCGGCTGTTCAGGCCTGTCAGGATTTGCTGGTGGTAGTTCCGAGCCATGTGTTTGGTGAAGTACTGTCGAATGTGAAGCCTTACCTGCGTGATGATTCACGTATTTGCTGGGCAACCAAAGGGCTTGAGCCTGACACCGGGCGCTTGCTCAAAGAGGTTGCCATCGATGCATTGGGTGAGGATGTTCCGCTGGCCGTGCTTTCCGGCCCGACGTTTGCCAAAGAGCTGGCGGCGGGGATGCCGACCGCGATCGCTGTGTCTTCTCCTGATGAGGTCTTCGTCCGTGAGCTGCAGGAAAAAATTCACTGCAGCAAGACATTCCGTGTCTACAGCAATACCGATTTTATCGGCATGCAGCTGGGCGGCGCGGTGAAGAATGTGATTGCGATTGGTGCCGGTATGTCTGATGGTATTGGCTTTGGTGCCAATGCCCGTACCGCATTGATCACTCGCGGTCTGGCGGAAATGTGTCGCCTTGGCGCTGCCCTGGGCGCCCAGCCGGAAACCTTCATGGGGATGGCGGGACTGGGGGATTTGGTGCTGACATGTACCGATAACCAGTCACGCAACCGTCGTTTTGGTCTGGCCCTGGGCCAGGGCAAAACGGTTGATGCGGCACAGGATGACATTGGCCAGGTGGTCGAAGGCTATCGCAACACCAAGGAAGTCTGGGTACTCTCCCAGCGCTACGGGGTTGAGATGCCGATTACCGAACAGATTTATCAGGTGCTTTATCAGGGCAAAGATGCCCGTGAAGCGGCCAAAGATCTGCTGGCTCGCGAGAAAAAAGACGAATAACGGCAAAATAGCTGCCGCGTACAGGATCACGAGCAATATAACAACGCGTGCTGCCAAGCCCGCGTTGTTTTTTTTTTCAAGCACGTTAAAGTTAAACAGATACCGATTTGATGACAAAACGAACAGAGGGTGATGTGAAGGAGTGTCAACAATATGAGGTCTGGCAGGCTATCAAGCGGGAAGCGCGGGAGCAGTCAGAGCAAGAACCGATGCTGGCCAGCTTTTATCATGCAACCATTATCAAGCATGATAACTTAGCCGCTGCGCTCAGTTATATACTGGCCAACAAGTTGGCGACGCCGTCGATGCCGGCGATGGCGGTGCGCGAGGTCATTGAAGAAGCCTTCGCTGCCGACTGTATGATCACCGAATCGGCAGCCTGCGATATCCGTGCTGTGGTTGAACGAGATCCTGCAGTAGAGATGTATTCCATCCCTCTGCTATACCTGAAAGGCTACCATGCCCTGCAGGGCTACCGTGTGGCCAACTGGCTGTGGAAACAAAAGCGGGTTGCCCTTGCTGTCTATCTGCAAAATCAAATTTCGGTCGCCTGTCAGGTAGATGTGCACCCTGCGGCGACGATTGGCCAGGGGATCATGTTTGACCATGCGACCGGTATTGTGATTGGTGAAACAGCCGTGATCGAGAATGATGTGTCGATTCTTCAGGACGTTACCCTGGGTGGTACGGGTAAGGAAGGCGGCGATCGTCATCCGAAGATCCGCGAAGGCGTGATGATCGGTGCTGGTGCCAAGATACTGGGCAATATCGAAGTCGGCGAAGGGGCGAAAATCGGATCCTGCTCGGTGGTGCTCAATCCGGTGCCTTCGCATACCACGGTGGCCGGGGTGCCGGCGAAAATTGTTGGTCGTCCAAGTAGCGAGAAGCCTGCGATGGATATGGATCAGCAATTTAACGGCAACGGCCAAACCTTTATGGCCGGTGACGGTATTTAAGTACGGTGTTGTGGTTCCAGATAGCAAAAGCGAGAGTTTAACGGCTCTCGCTTTTTTGTTTCTTATCGGGAGGTTGATCTATACCGCCCCTTTAAATCCAAGCTGACGCCAGGCTTCGTAACCGATGATGGCGGCGGCATTGGACAGGTTCAGACTGCGACTGTCCGGATGCATTGGGATACGCAGGCGCTGCTCGAGTGGCAGGCTGTCAATCAGCTCGGCTGGCAGGCCACGGGTTTCCGGACCGAACAACAGCACATCCCCTTCTTCGAACTTGGCGTTGGTATGGAAGTTGGTGGTTTTGGTGGTACAGGCAAAAATCCGACGGTTTTCCATCGCCGCCATGAAGGCATCGAAGTTTTTGTGGCGATGAACGTGCGCCAGATCGTGATAATCCAGCCCGGCACGACGTAGTTTCTTTTCTTCCAGGTCAAAACCGAGCGGCTCGATCAGGTGCAGGTTGGCACCGCAGTTGGCGCATAGGCGAATTATATTGCCCGTATTGGGGGCGATTTCAGGTTCGTACAGGGCGATATCAAACATTGTCTGGCTGTCAGTTTGCAAATTTGGCCATATTGTAGCGAAAAAAGCAGGCTTTCAGACAGCAGATTGTCTGAAAGCCATGCAGTTATGCCGGTTGATTAGAGAGTCAGGGGCAGGGTGATGGTGATCCGTAGCCCGCCAAGTGGACTGCGGCTGGCCATGATGGTACCGCTATGCTGGCGGATGGCGCTCTCGGTAATGGCCAGTCCCAGCCCGGTGCCGCCGCTACTGCGGTCCCGTGCCGTCGAAACCCGGTAGAACGGACGGAAAATATCATCCAGTTCATTGTCGGGCACCCCTTCACCGTTATCGTCGATGACGATATTGAGGGTGTGGTCCCTGACACTGAAGTTGACCTCTATGACATCGTTGCCGTATTTGATAGCATTGCGAACGACATTTTCCAGGGCGCTGATCAGCAGGTTGGGATTTCCGCTGACAGGCCATTCGCCCAGGTCATTGACTTTGAAAACTTTGTTGTTTTGCTCGGCCTCGAAACGGGCATCTTCCAACATCTCATACCATAGGCTGCGTGCATCGGAGTGTTCGCGAAGCTCATGGCTGTTGACCTGCATTCGCGACAGTTCCAGCAGTTCGCTGATCATCTTTTCCAGCCGCTCTGCCTCGGTATCGATACGGCTGAGCTCTTTGCTCTCTCCCTGCTTGCGTTGGGCCAGGGCGGTAGCCATTCTCAGGCGGGTTAGCGGCGAGCGCAGCTCATGGGAGATATCCGACAGCAGCCGCTGCTGACCCCCGATCATCTGGTTGATGGCCTGAACCATCTGATTGAAGCTGGCCCCGGCCTGCTTGAACTCCCTCGGCCCGGCTTCCAGCTTCGGATCAGCCTCGAACTGCCCGGTTGCCACCCGCTCTGCGGCCTGTTGCAGTCGACGGGCCGGCATACTGATCGCCCATGCGAGCCAGAGTAGCAGGGGCGTACTGACCAGCATTGTGACGAGAAGCAGCTGGAACGGTTTATCCAGAATCTGAACAAAAAATGGCGGAGGCTTGCGCGAGACCCGGCCGACATACATCAGCACGGTTTGTTGCTCGTAGCTGAAGGCAAACGGCCCGGCCATCATCCAGCGCCCGTAAAGCTTTTGTTTCGGCGAACTAGGGCTATCGGCCATGGTGATAAAATTACGCAGTGCCTTGTTGCGGCCATCCGGCGTAATAATTTCACCTTCTTCGGTGGTGAAATAAAGCTGAAATCCCTTGTGTCGGTCGTGGTTGGTAAATCGCTGTAACCTGTATTTGAGCGGTCCCCTGTCGCGGGTGATTTTCTCGGCAATGCTCAGTGCCGACTCCTGAAACCGCTTCTGCTGGCGTTCCGGTATCGTATGCTGGGCCCGGGGATCGAGGTTGGGTAGCAACAAAACTGTCACGACGACAATCAGCAGGGTCAGCCAGAATACGGCGAAAATCCGGCCATACAGGCTGGAAAAACGAGGTAGCTTCATTATCTGCCTCCTTGTTGGCCGCGTCGGTTAACTGCCAGTGTACCGGGCTGCATTATATTTCCTCGACTAATAGGTAGCCTTTACCGCGAAGGGTCTTGATGCGAGGTTTGCCGTCAGTACGCTCAGGCAGTTTTTTGCGTAGGTTCGATACATGCATATCAATGGCACGATCGAACTGAGCCAGACGCTTGCCCAGCACCTCAAGGCTGAGTTCATTCTTGGCAATGATTTTGCCCGGATGCTGAATAAAGTAACTCAGCAAGGCCAGTTCGGTGCCGGTCATTTCTATCGGCATTCCCTTGCAGAAGACTTCCTGTCGCCCCGGATAGATATCAATATCCTGATAGGTCAGGCAGTCAGGGGTATTATTGCGCGAGTCGTTACCGGCAATTTGTGTCCGGCGCAAAATAGCGCGCATCCGTGCCAGCAGCTCACGATCACTGAAGGGTTTGGGCAGGTAGTCATCGGCACCGAGTTCCAGCCCCAGCACCCGGTCAATCTCTTCGCCTTTCGCTGTCAGCATGAGTACCGGTGTCGAGTAGCTTTCCCTGAGTTTACGCAGCATTTCGGTGCCGTTCATTTTCGGCATCATGACATCGAGCAGGATCAGATCGATACTGTCATCGACTTTGCTGAGGCCCTGCTCGCCGTTGTTGGCCTCCAGGATCTCGAACCCCTCCATTTCGAGGATATCGCTGAGTAGTGAGGTCAGCTCCGTATCGTCGTCGACCAGCAAAATTTTTGCCATGTTAGCTACCTTATTGTTTCAGTCTCGCCCTATGTAGGTAAATACGTGACAGGATGAATGAGATAGCCTCAGTATCGCTAATCTAGCTGCGGGAACCAAGTTAATGTCAGTTGGCTTTACGCAGTTTTACGTTCTTTAGACAGCAGTTTACCTTGTGGTCGTTATTCTTAACTCATACCCGCTGACGGACATTTGGAGAAGAACATCATGACTACATTCAAGAAAACACTGATAATGGCAATCGCGCTTCCTCTGGCTCTCGGTTCTGCCTCTGCGCTGGCTTTTGGCGGCGGTAAGGATGGTCACCATGGTGGCTATCATGGTGGCTATCATGGTGGTAAAGGTGGCTGCGGTATGAAAGAGGGCTACAAGGTTTTCCGCAAGCTTGACCTGACCGATGAGCAGAAGCAGCAAATGAAGGATATGCGCGAAGCCAACCGCGATGCGATGAAAGACAGTTTCGGTGAGCAGCGTGCCGTAATGCAGGCGAACCACCAGAAAATGCAGTCCTTGCTGCTGGCCGCTGATTTTGACGAAAATGCGGTCCGCGAACTGGCTCAGCAGATGTCAGAACAGCAGGTTGAACGCCGGATCACCATGATGAAGAAGCGTCATGAAATGCTAAACATTCTGACCGCCGAGCAAAAAGAAAAATACCAGCAGCTACAGGCCGATCGTGCAGAACAGTGCCAGGCTCGCTGGGCCGAAAAGAATCAGTAAGTTGGCTCTCACTGACGAAGCCGCAGCCTAGGTTGCGGCTTGCATTTCGTTACTCAAACCAATAAATCCCTCAGTAAATTACCTTTCTCTACTATTTTTGTTATTAATTTTCACCGTAAAAAAGCTATACTGCGTGACATTGCCCAGTGAGTGCTATGAATAGGTGTGATTATCATGGATGAAAATGCACAGTCGCCCGCGGTTATCACTCTCCCTAGATGCACAACTGGTGGCTCTGATGGCAGGATATATACTTAAGGCATGATGAGGCCTTGTAGGCGGTATCTCCTTGGTCGTCAACCAGAACGCTAACAGTTTCGTTTCATATCCGTTGTCGGATCAGGCAAATATCATGCTGCTGGCTGAAGTCAGGGATGATCGTGATATGAATCAACAAAATTTTTTATCAAAATTGTAATACTTCTACATTAGTAGGAAAGTTACAGTTTACACGAGCATAAGCCCGGCATGTCGGCTTATGGTGCCGAGAGGGGGAACCTCGGTAACTCGTGCCGGATTTGATTTTTCAATTCCCAAAGTCAGAGGGTAACCATGATTAAAAAGATTGGTGTATTGACCAGTGGTGGTGACGCACCTGGTATGAATGCGGCGGTTCGCGGTGTTGTTCGTGCTGCATTGTCAGAAGGCCTGGAAGTTTATGGTGTATATGACGGCTATCAGGGCCTGCATCAGAACCGTATTGAAAAGCTGACTCGCTCTAGCGTGTCAGATGTGATCAATAAGGGTGGTACATTCCTGGGTTCAGCACGTTTTCCTGAGTTTAAAGACGAGAAGGTACGTGCACAGGCTATCGAGAACCTGAAAATTCACGGTATCGACGCACTGGTTGTGATCGGCGGTGACGGTTCGTACATGGGGGCGAAGAAGCTGACTGAAATGGGCTATCCATGTATCGGTCTGCCGGGCACCATTGATAATGACGTAGCAGGAACTGATTACACGATCGGTTACCTAACGGCACTGAACACGGTTATTGATGCCATTGACCGTCTGCGTGATACGTCTTCTTCTCACCAGCGTATCTCAATTGTTGAGGTCATGGGGCGTCACTGTGGTGATCTTACCCTGATGTCTGCGATTGCCGGTGGTTGTGAATATATCATCACACCGGAAACAGGCCTGAACAAAGAAGAGCTGCTGGCGAAGATCAAAGAAGGGATCTACAAAGGCAAGAAGCATGCGATTATCGCACTGACTGAGCTGATGACGGATGCCAACGAGCTGGCGAAGTACATTGAAGATGAAACGGGCCGTGAAACGCGCGCGACCGTGCTTGGTCACATTCAGCGTGGCGGACAGCCAACGGCATTTGACCGTATTCTTGCATCTCGCATGGGTGCGTATGCGGTTGAGCTGTTGCAGGAAGGTCACGGCGGTCGCTGTGTGGGTATCCAGAATGAAAAAATGGTTCACCACGACATCATCGATGCGATTGAAAACATGAAGCGTCCGGTTCGCAAAGATCTGTACGATCTGGCTGACAAACTGTTCTAAGACAGGTTTTACTTGATAGATAAAAGCCGACTTTAGAGTCGGCTTTTTTGTTTTTGTTGCTGTGCCGTCCATTAAAAAGGCCACCCGAAGGTGGCCTTTGTTATGCTTGATAATCAAGGTTGATTATTTTTTCGCTTTAGCTGCTGCTTTAGCGATAGCTGCGAAGCTTTCTGCATTCAGTGCCGCACCGCCAACTAGCGCACCGTCGATGTCCGGCTGTGCGAAGTATGCTTCAGCGTTTTCAGGCTTAACAGAACCGCCGTACTGGATAACAACTTTCTTGGCTACTTCTTCGCTCTTCTCAGCGATGTGTGCACGGATAGCTGCGTGAATACGCTGTGCATCGTCAGCTGTCGCTGCTTTACCAGTGCCGATTGCCCAGATTGGTTCATAAGCGATGATTGCACCGTCCAGGGCTTCAACGCCTTGGGTGTTGATCACAGCATCGATCTGACGAGCACACACTGCAACAGTTTCGCCAGCTTCGTTCTGAGCTTCAGATTCACCGATACAAAGAACAGGTGTCAGGCCGTGCTCTTTTAGGAAAGCAAATTTCTTCGCTACGAACTCGTCTGACTCGCTGTGGTATTCACGACGCTCAGAGTGGCCGATGATGATGTGGCTTGCACCGAAGTCTTTTAGCATCTCAGGAGAGATATCACCTGTGAATGCGCCGCTCGCGTTAACGTCGACATTCTGTGCACCAAGGATGATTTTGCTTTCACCTTTGCCGATTAGCTGCTCAGCCAGGTCAAGGTACATTGCTGGTGGAGCTACTGCTACGTCAACACCTTCAACACCTTTAAGTTCAGCATCAAGGCCCTTAAGTAGGTTAGATACCATTTCCTTGCTACCGTTTAGCTTCCAGTTACCCATAACCACAGGATGGCGCATAGCTTTTCTCCAAATCAATTTGATGTAAAAAATAATACCAAAAAGCGTAATTCTCTGATCTGATCAGACAACTATGCTGTTTGGTATCCAGCCATTTTGTAAAAATATAACAGCCTAGGCTGATACTTTTACTGTCCAAAATCATTTCTGTGCTTGGTTGTACCTTTTTCAACAGAAAAAGTGAACTCTCGGCTGAAAATAATTTTAAATAATTTATTTTAGCAGATAAAAAAAGCAGAAAAAGACAGTGATCAATGGTTGAAAAACAACCTAATTGCTTGGCTTGTCAGCAATAGATCAGGTAAGTTGGGTCTTCTGGGATACAGTTTCCTGTATTTTCAACGATTAACAGCATTTCTTAACGTCATGGAGGAAGATGTGCCGAATCTTGTCATGGAATATGCCGATCCGGTTGCCGAACGTGTCAATGTACCGGGGTTGTTGGAAGACTTACACCAAATCTTATTAACATGCGGCCTGTTTGAGCCCGACTCAGTTAAATGTCGCAGTTATCCCTGTCATACCTGGCTGGTAGGCACTGAGGGAGATCTCAATACCTTTATCCATATCGAGCTGAGTATGCTGTCGGGGCGCACTACAGAGCAAAAGCGGGAGCTGGCCAGAAGCTTGATATCGGTGTTGGAGCAGCATGCAAGTACCATCAATAGCCTGACTGTCGATGTGCGCGATATGGATCGTGACAGCTTTATCAAGGTGAGTTGCTAACCTCGCTGCCAGCAGGCTCACTCTTCCCGTTGCTGGGGCAACACCTCTTGCTTCTTTGACGGGGGGGAGAAGGGCATTATCTTCGCCTGGTGTTCCGTTAGCGTCTCAGGCGCGTTTAGTGCCTGGGCAAAGCGTTTTAGCTGTACCTGCAGTTCGGCCATCAGCAGTATGTTGGTGTGGTTGGGGTTTTTCCCCTTGGCAATGACCTGGTTGATATGGCTCATTTGGGCCCGGAGCCTGGGTTGCATTTCGGTACTGGCATTGCTGATGATTGCTTCACTCATCGACAGCCGTAGTGCTTCTAGATCGTCCGGTGCCTGTTCCGCCATTGCTCGTAATTCATCAAAGGAAGGTAAATCTTGCATAACGTATCCCCCAATCTCGCCACCGGCGTTTATACCCACGAGATTCACCCTGAACGATGAGTGGGCTGGTATGTGTTATGCCTTTAAAGGTAGCCAGTCCGTTTGTTGCGGACTGACTCAATTGTGAGACGTTGCATGAGATTGCAGTGATACAAGGTGACCCTTGACCGTTAGCTAATGCTTACCAGTAGTGCTCCATGGTGATTTGGCCGGGCTTGCGACGCAGGTTCTTGGTAAAGCCCATGGATTCCAGCACGGCCTTGGTTTCCCGGACCATTTCCGGATTACCGCAAAGCATGATCTGACTTTTTTCGGGGCTGAGCGGCAGGCCGATATGGCGCTCCAGCATGCCATCGGCTATCGCCAGCGGGATCCGGCCCGGAAGCGATAAGGGGGCAGGCTCACGGCTGACAAAGGGCTGGACGATCAATTGCTCCGGATACTGTGCCTTGAGCTCGTTAATTTCAGCCTGATAACTGAGATCGGCGGCGTAGCGAACAGCATGGATCAGCACGACCTTGCGGAATCGGCGCCAGACATCGGCTTCACGCAGGATAGACAGGTAGGGGCCGATAGCGGTTCCGGTCGCCAGCAGCCATAGGTGTTCGCTGTCGGGGACTTCATTGAGAGTGAAATAGCCATTGGCCCGTGCTGAAATAAACACGGTGTCCCCGCTATCAAGGGCATGGAGGCGTGGGGAGAGCAGGCCGTCGGCAACCCGGGTAGCATAGATCTCTATATTGTTATCGCTGGGGGGATTGACAAAGGAGTAGGCTCGCTGGACCATTTTGCCGTCAATTTCCAATCCAAGCTTGGTAAACTGCCCAGCCTTGAAAGGCTCTATATTTGCATGCAAGACAAGGCTAAACAGGTCACTATTCCAGTGACGATTGGTGATAACCTTCGCGGGGATCCAGTCGGCCATAATAATCTCCTAATTATGATTTTTGTATTCGATAAGCGCAGCGCCTCTCTCCGGCAATAATGTGTTCGTTTCGCTCGACGCGGTACTCGTTGCCCAACAAGCGTTGGAAGACAGAAAGCTCTGATTTACATAGGGAAGGACAGCGCGTGGCGGCATGGCAGATCGGGCAGTGGTTTTCCACCAGAATGAAGTCTTCACCGTCCTGGTGAAGCTGGGCCATGTAGCCTTCCTGTTCCCTCAGTGTAGTAAGTATTTCCAGTTTTTCTCTTACATTATAGCTGTTTGCCAATGCATGCCGATATTGTTCAAAGGTTTGATTCTCTCTGCGTTCAACCACCTGGTTGAGCCCGTCAGTCCCAAAGAGCTCCTCGACAGAATCAAGCATTTGAATAATAAGTTCGCCATGGCGGTCGGCAAAGCGGCGGTGGCCCTTGCTGGTCAGGTTCCAGTGCCGGGTCGGGCGACCAACCTTGGCCTTGATATCCTGGTAATCCACCAATCCGTCTTCCTCTAGCCCCTGTAGGTGCTGGCGTACGCCCATGGTCGTCAGTTTGAATTCTTCGGCCAGCACCTTGGCTGTGACGGGGCCATCCCGCTTCATGCGATAGAGTATTTTTTCAATCGTTTTCATATCAGCTGCTATTTCCTTTATTGGTTTATTATGTAGCCAGTTAAGTAAATAAAGCAACAGCTTTACAAAGTTAAGTATATACCAGAAGTGCCGAGCCGGTGGGAGGGCCTGCTGTTGGCAGTGGAGATAAAAAAAGGCGTGCATCAAATGCACGCCTTCGTTACAACCTGGAGGGCCGGTTACAGAATATGCCCTTTGACAGCATCGTCTTTGCGTGCCAGATAATGGGTCGACTTGATACGGCGGATAGTACGGCATTTGCCGCGGATCAGCAGGGTTTCCGTCGTGGCGATATCGCCCTGGCGGCTGATCCCGTCAAGCAGATCACCTTTGGTAATACCGGTGCCGGCAAAGATCACATTGTCACTCTGGGCCATGTCTTCCATACGCAGCACGATGTTCGGTTCGATACCCATTTCGTGGCAGCGTTCGATTTCAACCTGGCCCAGCTGGCGATTTTCCTCGCTGTCGCCTTTGACCTCGTGGCGCGGCAGCAGGCGGCCGTGCATGTCGCCGCCCAGGGCGCGGATCGCGGCCGCCGAGACGACACCTTCCGGCGCGCCGCCGATGCAGTACATTACGTCGACTTCGCTGTCCGGCATACAGGTCAGGATAGAAGCAGCCACATCACCGTCAGGCACGGCAAACACGCGTACACCCATTGCCTGCATCTGGGCAATCACCTCGTCATGACGAGGCTTGGCCAGCGTGGTGACCACCAGGGTATCGAGCGTTTTGCCCAGTGCCGAGGCAATGTTTTCCAGGTTTTCAGTCAGCGGCAGGCTTAGGTCGATACAGCCTTTGGCCGCCGGGCCGACAACCAGCTTTTCCATATACATATCCGGCGCTTTCAGGAACGAGCCTTTCTCGCCGGCTGCCAATACGGCGAGGGCATTATTCTGGCCCATCGCCGTCATACGGGTACCTTCGATTGGATCAACGGCAATATCGACGGCATCGCCACCTGTTCCTACTTTCTCACCGATATACAGCATAGGCGCTTCATCAATTTCGCCCTCACCGATCACAATTTCGCCCTCGATCTCGGTCTGGTTGAGAAGGGTACGCATCACTTCCACGGCAGCGCCGTCAGCGGCGTTCTTGTCGCCGCGGCCAAGCCATTTGTAGCCAGCCAGTGCTGCACCTTCGGTGACACGAGAAAATGCCATTGCTAAATCGCGTTTCATTGTTACTCCAGAAAGAAAAAAGGCCCAAAAAAATCTGGCGCGATTTTATCACAGCTTGGGTGAAACGTTTGCGTTAATTTTTTGCCGTCGAAATGGCGTTATATTCGCGAAGATGGAGGCGCTTTTGCCCAGCGGCGCGTGATTGCCAGCGTGGAAGCGAGAATAAAAAAGAAGGCCTGCATTGCAGGCCTTCTTGAGGGGGGAACTCAGAGGGAGTGTACGCTGTTAGATGTCGTCTTCGACAGCCCAGCCCTTGGCGCACTCAACGGCACGCTTCCAGCCTCTGTAGCGGCGTTCACGTTTTTCTTCGTCGCCGTCTGGAACGAAGTTGCGATCCAGTACGGCTTTGTCTTTCAGCTCGTCAATACTGCCCCAGAAACCAACAGCCAGGCCGGCCAGGTAACCTGCACCCAGTGCTGTTACCTCGGTAACAACCGGGCGGTGAACTTCGGTAGCCAGAATATCGGACTGGAACTGCATCAGGAAGTTATTGGCCACAGCGCCGCCATCGACACGAAGGGAAGCCAGGTTGATGCCGGAGTCCGTCTGCATTGCATCCAGAACATCACGGGTCTGGTAGGCCACACTCTCCAGCGTTGCACGAATAATGTGGTTGGAGTTAACACCACGGGTCAGGCCGACAATCGCGCCACGCGCATACGGGTCCCAGTATGGTGCGCCCAGACCGGTAAAGGCAGGTACCACATAGGCTCCGTTGGCACTGCCCACTTTCTCGGCAAAGTATTCTGAGTCTTTGGCATCGTCCAGCAGCTTCACTTCATCGCGCAGCCACTGAATCGAAGCGCCGCCCATAAATACCGCACCCTCGAGGGCATAAGCCACGTCACCGGTAGGGCCACAGGCCAAGGTGGTTAGCAGGCCATTGTGAGAGGTCACTTTTTCCTTGCCGGTGTTCATCAGAAGGAAACAACCTGTCCCGTAGGTGTTTTTTGCCTGGCCCGGCTCGACACACATCTGGCCGAACAGTGCGGCCTGCTGGTCACCGGCAATACCGGCAATCGGGATACGGGTACCGCCCTTACCACCAATGTTGGTCTGGCCGTACACTTCCGACGATGCCTTCACTTCCGGCATCATTGACAGCGGAATATCCAGTGCCTTCAGAAGCTTCTCGTCCCACTGCATGGTGTTGATGTTGAATACCATGGTACGTGAGGCATTGGTGAAGTCAGTAACGTGGACACGTCCCTGAGTCATCTTCCAGATCAGCCAGGTATCAACGGTACCGAACAGAAGATTACCGGCTTCGGCTTCTTCACGCGCCCCTTCGACGTTGTCAAGGATCCACTTGATCTTGGTGCCCGAGAAATAAGGGTCGACGACCAGGCCGGTATTGTCGCGGATATATTCTTCCAGCCCCTGTGCCTTCAGTGTTTCACAGGTGTCGGCGGTACGGCGACACTGCCAGACGATAGCGTTGTATACCGGTTTACCGGTGTTTTTGTTCCACACGATAGTGGTTTCGCGCTGGTTGGTGATACCGATACCGGCTACCTGATCGGAGCGGATACCGGCCTTGGCGAGAGCTTCAACCAGTGTCGAGCTTTGGGTCGCGTAGATTTCGAGAGGATCATGCTCAACCCATCCGGCTTTTGGATAGATCTGAGTAAATTCACGCTGTGACGAGCACACAATGTTTGCGTTGTGATCCAGCACAACGGCGCGGGAGCTGGTTGTACCTTGATCTAGTGCAACAATGTACTTTTGCTCTGTTGTCATGATGGTTTCCTCTAGTAGTAATTATATTTTAGGGTAGTAGAGAGATTTTTATGCTTTTGCTGCTTCACTGTCACTTGCGCTTTCTTGCTCTTGTGCAACGGACTCAGCGTTGCCTGGCAGATAAGCACCAATGGCTTTCGGGTATAGCCAACCGCCGAAGCAGGCACCGAAGATAGGCGCCAGGATTGGAACGATCATATAAGGGATGTCTTTACCGCCAGTGAGTGCCATATCGCCCCAACCAGCCAGGAAGGCAAAGAATTTCGGACCGAAGTCACGCGCCGGGTTCATGGCAAAACCGGTTAGTGGACCGAGCGAACCACCGATCACCGCGATCAGAATACCAATCATCAACGGGGCCATCGGACCGCGAGGGGCACCGTTTTTGTCATCTGTTAGGGCCAGGATGGCAAACATCAGTACGGCTGTGATAACAAACTCAACTGCAAAGGCACCACTGAAAGACAGGGCGGCATTCGGGTAGGTAGAGAAAATACCGGCCGTCGCCAGGCTTGCCTCACTGCCTCGAACTATTTGGTTGGTTGCTTCAAACTCTGCGAAAAGGTTGCTGTATAGGCTATAGATCAGAGCGGCGGTACAGAACGCGCCCAGTAGCTGAGCAGCAATGTAAGGCGCTACTTTGCGTTTGTCAAAGCCATGGAACAGTGCCAGGGCAATGGTGACGGCTGGGTTGATATGGGCACCGGAGACACCAGCAGTACAATAGATGGCGATAGCGACACCTAGGCCCCACATGATGCTGATTTCCCATTGACCGAAGTTTGCACCAGTCAGTACAAGTGCTGCGACACAGCCAACACCGAAGAAAATCAATAGTCCTGTACCAATGAACTCGGCAATACATTCGCCAAGTAGCGTATGTTGTTTCGGGGTAGTCATTATTCAGTCCTTTTGTCGAATGTTGTAGGGGTATTTCTTTTATCTTTCTTATTCGCTCTTAATGTACTCGAACTAAACGTAATTGAAATGTTAAAGAATTAATTTTGTGCGTTCGAGCATAAAAATGGGCTCACTTTTGCGCGTTCGCGCAAACGGTTGCGGTTTTTTTAAACTCGATCATCTCAGCTTTGATGCACTGCAATTCAGTTGGTATGTGATTTTGGGTTTTTGAGTTTATCTTATTGAATTGAAATAAAAAATCCGGCCATGGAAAGGCCGGATGTGCCATAAGGGCAAGATCTTGGATAATTCCAAGAGAGATACGATCAAGATAAAAATTAGCATGGCAACCCTGCATTAAAATAGAGTTAGATCGCAATTCTAAGCATTTCGTCACGTTGCGCTCACACACCTTCGAGCATTTGTTCAGTTACTCGGCATTATGGTGAAAAAAGCTATGCTGGGTGGGGGGCGGCAGGGTGGCCGGAGGGGACTGGCTGCATTTGGCTGGGAGTAGGCAAAATAACCGTCAGAATTGTGTAAATTTCACTCATTTGTTGCAAAGCGGCGGATTTGTAGATGCTAGAAGGCGGCAGCCTCGTTAGAATAGGCTCAACAGTAATGTAAACAGAGCCTGTGGGTTATTACCTTAACGGTTTAAGGTAAAATGATAGGCGGAGATCAGGTGAACAATATGTCATTAGAAATGTTGGAAAAGCTAGAAGCCAAAGTACAGATGGCTGTTGATACAATTTCCCTGCTACAGATGGAAATTGAAGAACTAAAAGAACAAAACGATAGCCTATCGACTGAAGCTCAAGAGCTACGCTCTGGCCGAGAAGCGCTGGAACAAGACAACGAGAAGCTACGAAATGATCATCAGGCTTGGCAGGAGCGTGTACGCAACCTGCTTGGCAAGATGGATAGCGTCGAATAAAAAAACAGAGCCTTTGGGCTCTGTTTTTTTCTGTCAGGCAGACACGATGTCATGAGAGGCCGGTAGCCTGATGGCTCCGGCTTGCTCGTTATCCAGTCTACTCGATATCAAGCGGCTCGGGCGAAAGGATAACTCCTGTCGTATCAGCATAGATGTGATCTTCCGGCAGGAAGGTGACCCCGCCAAAATTCACGGCGACATCAACTTCACCGATACCCTGTTCATCGGCACCAACCGGAATGGAAGCCATTGCCTGGATGCCGAGCTCCATTTCGTCCAGATCATCGACGTTGCGGACACAGCCGTAGACAATAATTCCTTCCCATTCATTGGTGGCAGCCAGCTGCGCGATATCGGCATCAATGAGCGCGCGTCTCAGTGAGCCTCCGCCGTCGACAAGCAATACACGGCCCGCACCAGGTTGTTGCAGCGCATCACGAATCAGCCCGCTATCTTCAAAGCACTTAATGGTTGTTACCTGGCCGCCGAAAGAGTTTCGGCCACCATAAGAGCTGAACATTGGCTCAACAACATCGACTTGGTCGAGGTAGATATCGCATAGTTCGGACGTATTATATTCCATAAGTTCGCTTCTTCTTGTGGCAATTGAAAAGGGTTGGTATACAGCCATGCTGAGCATGAGTCGTTGCTGATGGCTTTCTGCTAACCTGTTGAAAGTATAACTAGCCAATATGACATTGCAATAACGCCCCTCACAAAGCAGGGGCAAGTTAGTGTGTCAGATCTAGCCGGCTGCGAGCACGACACCGGCGGCGAATAGCAGGTTTGTGAGCAGCGCACATTTCACCATGGTGGCCATCATCGGGCGCAGGGCGGCTCCGTCTGCTGAATGTAGTACCTGTTTCCCGTGCTTGAACAGCAGGGGGGCACTCAGAATGAACAGCCAGCCAAACGGCGAGTGCATCTCAAGGGCGGCAAATAATGCCAGGCAGAGTACGCTGCCGGCCAGCAGGAACAAATGGTACTTGCGTCCCCAGTCGGGACCCATGCGTACCGCCAGGGTGAGCTTGCCGCAGGCCCGGTCATTGTCGATATCCCGCAGGTTGTTGATATTCAAGACACCAACGGCCAGCAGGCCGCAGGCCGTGGCAGGCAGCATAATGACCGAGTCGATTTGTCCGGCTTGCAGGTAGTAGGTGCCGGCAACGCCAAGCCAGCCAAAGAACATGAGTACCGAGAGATCGCCCAGGCCGCGGTAGCCGTAGGGCTTGTTACCGACGGTATAGGCAATGGAGGCCGCAATCGCCATCAGGCCCAGCAGCATGAAACCGAACATATCCTGGAGGTTGTTGCAGGCGATGAAGATCAGGCTCAGGCCACTGGTGACGGTCAGCAGGATATTTAAGATCATCGCATTGCGCATCGCTGACGGGGTTACCAGCCCGGACTGGATTGCGCGTTGTGGCCCGAGGCGGTGCTCGTTGTCCGTTCCTTTGACGGCGTCGCCATAGTCATTGGCCAGATTAGACAGGATCTGGAGTAAGAGTGCGGTCAGCAGGGCCAGGCCCGCTACTAAAGCAGAAAAACTTCCTTGCCATCCTGCGACTGCACTTCCGCATACAATCGATGCGACGGCCAGCGGCAAGGTTTTGGGTCTTGCGGCATCCAGCCAGATTGCGAGTGAAGATGAATTCATAATGTGCTTATTTCGGAATCAGTCGAAGGGCTATTATGGCGTATACACAGCGATGGGCAACTTTATCGGCAGATTGTTTGTTCAAGAACAAAAAAACGGTGCCTTAGGGCACCGTTTTGATATAGGAGAAGAACAAATAGATTGTTCAGGCTTATAGGATGAAGCGGCTCAAGTCTTCGTCTTCGACCAGCTCACCGAGACGCTCGTTGACATAGGCTTCGTCGATGATCAGTTTGTCACCTGATTTTTCGGTCGCGTCATAGGACAGCTCTTCCATCAGGCGCTCCATGACCGTGTGCAGGCGGCGGGCACCGATGTTTTCGGTACGTTCGTTAACCTGCCACGCGGCATCGGCCAGTTTGTTGATCCCGCTTTCGGCAAACTCAATTTCTACCGATTCAGTCGCCATCAGCGCCTTGTACTGCTCGGTCAGCGAGGCATTTGGCTCGGTCAGGATACGCTTGAAATCGCCGCTGGTAAGGGCTTCAAGCTCGACGCGGATTGGCAGGCGACCCTGAAGCTCCGGGATCAGATCCGATGGTTTCGCCACCTGGAAAGCACCGGAGGCAACAAACAGGATGTGATCGGTTTTAACCATACCGTGCTTGGTCGATACGGTGCTGCCTTCTACCAACGGCAGCAAGTCACGCTGGACACCCTCGCGAGACACATCTGGGCCGGAGGACTCACCGCGCTTACAAATCTTGTCGATTTCGTCGAGGAACACGATGCCGTTGTTTTCAACCGCAAAGATGGCCTGCTCTTTCAGCTCTTCCTGGTTAACCAGTTTCGCCGCTTCTTCTTCGGTCGCCGCCTTCATCGCGTCTTTGATTTTCATCTTGCGCTTTTTGGTGGTGTTACCGGCCAGGTTCTGGAACATGCCCTGAAGCTGGTTGGTCATGTCTTCCATGCCCGGAGGGGCCATGATCTCGACACCCATCTGCGGGGCGGCGATTTCGATTTCGATCTCTTTGTCATCCAGCTTGCCTTCGCGCAGTTTCTTGCGGAAAGACTGGCGGGCCGTCGAGTTGCTGTCTGCTTCTTCATTCTGGCCCCAGGCATCGCGCGCCGGCGGCAGCAGAATATCAAGAATACGGTCTTCAGCCAGCTCTTCGGCGCGGAAGCGGACTTTTTCCATCGCCTGCTGGTGGGTCATTTTCACTGCGACATCAGTCAGGTCGCGGATGATGGTTTCCACTTCCTTGCCGACATAGCCCACTTCGGTGAACTTGGTCGCTTCAACCTTGATGAAGGGGGCGTTGGCCAGTCTGGCCAGGCGGCGGGCAATTTCGGTTTTACCGACACCGGTCGGGCCGATCATCAGAATATTTTTCGGGGTTACTTCGACACGCAGTTCTTCAGGAAGCTGCATGCGGCGCCAGCGGTTGCGTAGGGCAATGGCCACAGCACGCTTGGCCTTGTCTTGACCGATGATATGACGATCAAGCTCATGAACGATTTCGCGAGGAGTCATCTCAGACATTACGGCTTCCTTACTTGGTATCAAGTTCTTCGATTGTATGTTGGTGATTGGTGAAGACACAGATATCACCGGCAATGTTCAGTGATTTTTCCGCAATTTCACGGGCGCTGAGATCGGTATTCTCCAGCAGGGCCGTTGCTGCTGCCTGGGCAAAATTACCACCGGAGCCGATTGCAATCAGATCATTTTCCGGTTGGACGACGTCACCGTTGCCGGTGATGATCAGGGAGCCGGTTTCATCGGCTACAGCAAGAAGGGCCTCTAGCTTGCGCAGCATACGGTCGGTGCGCCAGTCTTTGGCTAGCTCGACGGCTGACTTGAGAAGATGGCCCTGGTGCATTTCCAGCTTGCGCTCAAAACGCTCGAATAGGGTGAAGGCATCAGCCGTGCCGCCGGCAAAGCCTGCTAGAACTTTGTTGTTGTATAAACGGCGCACTTTGCGAGCGTTACCTTTCATTACGGTATTGCCCAGGGAAACCTGGCCATCACCGGCGATAACGACTTTACCGTTTCGACGTACAGATACGATAGTTGTCACGGTTTTACCTCTTTGAGTCTCTCCGGCCTGTGCCGGTATCGGTATTAATGCTTATCTGGGGGTGGGAAAAGTTTTTTTCAAGGTATCGGGATTGGAAAAAGAAAAGGATGCGGCTGCATCCTTTTCCTTGAACCTGATGTTGCGGGCTTTCCGGGGCGGGGCCGTTTATTCCCAGAACCAGATAGCACAAGGCTCGATACCGGCCCGGCGCAGCATGTTGCGGTCACTTTCGGCTTTGCGCTTTTGCGGGTAAGGACCGAGGATCACCCGGTACCAGTTGCCTTTCTCGCCCTGGCTGATCTTGACCTGGCTGGTCAAGCCCTGGAAGGCAATCATGGCCTTGCGCTGTTCGGCCTGATCCTGGCTGCGATAGGCGCCACACTGCATGAGGTAAGGGCGGCTCGGCTTCTGCTCTTTCTTGGCTTCGACCGGGACTTCCTTGTTTTCCAGCTCCTCGATATAGCGCCATTTCTCTTCCGGTTTCGGCGGCAGCTTTTTCTCTTGCGCCTTAACGGCGGGTTTCGGCTGTGGCTTCGGCGCGGGTTTTGGCTGCACGGTCTCGGGCTGGGGAGCCGGCGTCGTTGACAGGAAATACAGGCCGTAGCCGAGTGCGCTGACCAGGCACAATGCTATCAGTGCCCATTTTATCGGGAAGCCGCCGGAGGCAGGGGCTTTACGCGTGTTACGGGCTGGCTTTTTCGGCGAGCGTCCGCGCTTTACATAATCTTTTGTGGCCACAGTTAGAATAAACACAACGGGGAAAACAATTCTCGCTATGTTACAAAGTTGCGCTGGGGCTGACTAGTGCTGGGATCAGATCTGGACGAAATGCTTGCACGCCATTGGGTGAATTTTGTGAGCTTATGCCCAAAACATAAGCTCACATTGGGGCTGTGTTCCGGTTACTGGGCCGGTGGTGCGGCACTTTCCCGGATCACCAGCTTGGCATCGAGCAGGCGGGAGCCTGATGAGATCTCCTTGCCCTTGAGGATTTCAAGCAACATCAGCATCGACTGACGGCCGATTTCATAGCGTGGCTGAGATACAGTGGTCAGAGGCGGATCGCAGTATTCGGCGAACTGGATGTCATCGAAGCCGACAATCGATAAATCTTGCGGTACCCGGAAACCCAGACGCTTGGCTTGCTGCATGGCTCCGATGGCCATGACATCGTTATGGCACAACAGCGCCGTTGGTGGCTCGGGCAGGGACAGCAGGGCGGTGACGGCGCGGGCACCGGCTGCGAACGTGAAATCACCCTTGACGGTATAGGCCGGGTTGAGTTCGACGCCTGCACGACGCAATGCCTGTTGGTAGCCTTGCGATCGGAACTGGCACAGTGCTGCCGAGTCAGGCCCGGAAATTTGGGCAATGCGCTTGTGTCCCATCTGGGTCAGGTAGTTGACGGCCTCAAAGGCGGCAGTCAGGTTGTCGATATGAACGGTCGGAAGCTCAAGCTCCGGGGCAAACTCGCACGCCATGACCATCGGCGGCAGATTTTTTTGCTCGGGTTTGCTGACATCGAACGGCAGGTCCGTGCCGAGCAGTAACATACCGTCAGCCTGCTTGGTGAAGACAAGATTGACGAATGAGTTCTCACGGGTCTTTTGCTGACCACTGTCGCCTAGCAGTACCAGGTAGCCATGTTCCATGGCGGCTTCCTCGATACCCCGGATAATCTCTGTAAAGTAAGGATCACAGATGTCCGGCACGATAGTGACAATGGTTTTTGATTCGTTACGACGAAGATTCCTAGCCAGCGAGTTGGGTGAGTAGCCAGCATCCATGACGGCCTGTTCAACTTTTTTTCGGGTTGAAGCCGACACTTTCTCCGGGTTCATCAAGGCACGGGAGACCGTGGCTGTTGAGACACCGGCGAGCTGGGCAACATCCTTCATTGTCGCCATAATTACAGTTCCTCTCTATTTATATTTCTCTCATTATTGCCGGAGGATCATAGCCAAACCGGGCAGATACCTATACCAGCGAGCCTACTATTGTAGGCGCTCCGTCGGGGATTAAACATGCTCGAAATAGCATAAATTACATTCAATGTGTGACATGAGTCGCATTGTTCATTTTAAGTTAAATCCTGCGGTTCGACATCAATCGACCACCTGACTTTCCTGGCCAGAGGCAGCAGTTGGATAGCCGGCTTGGCGATGGTCAGCATTTGCTGCAAGGTCTTGCGATCCGGCGTCTGGAGCAGTAACTGCCAGCGATAGCGGCCGGCACGGCGCGACAATGGGGCAGGGTTGGGTCCCATCACCGGTGTCTCTTGGCAATAGAGCGGGCTGGACTCAAAAATGCCGCGAACTTGCTGTAAAAATTGCTCAACAAGCTCACTCTCGTTGGCTTCTGCACGAAACAGGGTCAGATAGGTGTATGGGGGCAAGAATGCCTGCCTGCGCTCGTCAAGTGCACTGACGGTAAACTGGTCATAGCCTTTATGCAGCAGAGCCTGAAGCAGAGCGTGTTCGGGGTGGTGGGTTTGCAATATTACCTCACCGGGTTTGCTTGCCCGTCCGGCCCGCCCGGCTACCTGGATGAACAATTGGGCAAGGCGCTCGGCTGCCCGGAAGTCATTGCTGAACAAGGCACTGTCGACATCGATTAGGCTGACCAGGGTAACATCCGGAAAGTGGTGTCCCTTGGCCAGCATCTGGGTCCCGATCAGGATTTGGTATTCGTTGTTTTTTATTGCTTCAAGGTAGCTCTCGAGGCTGCCTTTGCGGCGGGTGCTGTCTCTGTCGATACGTACTGTCTTGTATTCGGGAAACAAAGTTGCCAGCTGCTGCTCCAGCTGTTCGGTACCGACTCCAACGGCATTGAGCTGGGTCGAGCCGCAGTTGCCGCATTGGGGCATCATCGGCCGTTGGGTGGCACAGTGGTGGCAGCGAAGCTCTCCCGATTGCTGGTGGAAGGTGTAGTAGGCATCACAGCGTTTGCACTCGGCGAGCCAGCCGCACTCGTGGCAGATCACGGCCGGGGAATAGCCGCGACGGTTGAGGAACAGCATGACCTGGTTACCGGCCTCGAGATGTTTGCGCATCCTGGCAATGAGCGGAGCTGAGAGTCCAGCCTCCTGATAGAGCCCTTTGACATCCAGCACGCCGTGCCGTGCCTGCTGGGCATTGCCGGCCCGGCGAGTCAGTGTCAGGTGGTGGTACTTGCCGGTTTTGGCATTGTGGAGGCTTTCCAGGGCCGGGGTGGCCGAGCCGAGGATCACCGGGATGTTCTCCCGGTTAGCCCGCATCACGGCGAGATCCCGGGCATGATAGCGCAGGCTGTCCTGCTGCTTGTACGAGGCATCGTGCTCTTCGTCGACAATGATGATGCCAAGGTTGCGAAATGGGGTAAACAGCGCCGAACGGGTGCCGATAATAATGCCTGCCTGGTTGTCTCTGCCAGCCAGCCAGGATGACAGTCGCTCGGTGTCATTCAGCCCGGAGTGAACGGTTTCCAGCGGCACATTGAAGCGGCGGCGGAAGCGGTTGATGGTCTGCGGGGTCAGGCCTATTTCCGGTACCAGGATCAGTGCCTGCTTGCCGGCAGCCAGCATCGGTTCGAGCAGGTTGAGGTAGACCTCGGTCTTGCCGGAGCCGGTTACACCTTCCAGCAGGTAGCAGCCAAATTCCGGGTTGGCATTTACGGTTGCTACTGCCAGTGCTTGCTCGTCGTTGAGCTTCGGCTTTTCTTCGGTAACGGTAAAATCACGCTGCCAGTTCTTTTGGTCTGGTATTTCTTCGAGGGCCTCGATCCAGCCTTTGTCACTCAGTGTTTTCAGTATTGCCGAACTGACCTCCTCGGCCAGTAAGCTCTCGTGGCTGCTTTTGCCATGACGCAGGGTGTTGAGCACCTGAGCCTGACGCGGGGCGCGGCTTAGCGCGGCCAGCGGCTGGTCGCGTCCGGCTTCGGTGATCTGCCACATTTTCAGGCTGCTCGGGGCTGCCTCCCGGCCCTTGCGCAATAGCGTCGGCATGGCATTGGCCAGGGTATCGCCGAGCGGGTACTGGTAATAGCTGCTGGCCCAACTCAGCAGGCCGAACAAGGGCGGATGCCACAGTGGCTCGCTATCCAGCACGGTGTTAACGGCTTTTAGCTGGGCCTGAGGGAAATCGGATTTATCCGTCAGTGATATAACGATCCCGATAAGCTGCTTCGGGCCAAAAGGCACCTTAACCCGGCCGCCGATAACAGGGGACTGGCCTGGCTTTATCAAATAATCAAAAAGCTTATCCAGGGGGACAGGAAGAGCCACGCGGGCAATGTTGGGCGTCATAACTAACCGAGTAATCCACATATACTAAGATTAGGAAGTGTACATTGCTCGGCTGCGGGCGCAAAGCGGTGAAAAAAGGAGCGCATTAGTTGATCTGGGCGACGTGATTGATTACTATACGCCGCCTAATTTATCGTATTGGTGTCAGCTTGCTGATAGCCAAACGTTATACTGTTATTAACGCGTGTGGTGCCCGGCTTTGGATCGGGAGAGCGACACGGCCTTAGCTTTGAGGTTATCCCATGAAACAAGGTATTCACCCAGAATACACAGCAGTGAACGCTAAATGTTCTTGCGGCAACACTTTCGTATTTAACTCTACTATGGGTAAAGACATCAACCTTGATGTATGCGACAAGTGCCACCCTTTCTACACTGGTAAGCAGCGTCAGGTTAACACTGGTGGTCGTATCGACAAGTTCAACAAGCGTTTCGGTGCGCTTTCTAGCAAGTAATTGCCAGATGAATTTCGAAAAAGGGACGCGCAAGCGTCCCTTTTTTTATCTGCGGACAATATCTGGCGCGGGCAAAATTAGTTTTTTCCTTTATACCCAAGCTACCTCAATATGCTCTGAATCCTGCATCTTGAGATAGTTTGGGTATATACCTTCTTTGTTACTGGTTATTTGATGTAGCGAGTAGCACATTTTCTACCCATTATTCCGGTGTTTGTTCAAAATTCTGCTATACCTGAGTATTCCGGTGGGGATTAATTGGCTCGACCAGCGTTGCTGCGCTAGGATTTTGTATCGCTATAGAATATGATCTATCTCCCAATACCGAACTGAACATCATTTTCATTCAGGATCAAGACCACTATGTCTGAAGATTTTCGTCAACAAGCACTGCACTACCACGCTTACCCTGTTCCAGGTAAAACCGCTATTTCCCTAACAA
Source organism: Photobacterium proteolyticum (assembly GCF_001939735.1). Taxonomy (GTDB): domain Bacteria; phylum Pseudomonadota; class Gammaproteobacteria; order Enterobacterales; family Vibrionaceae; genus Photobacterium; species Photobacterium proteolyticum. Next base: position 94,275 of record NZ_MJIL01000053.1, on the reverse strand, counting down.
AGCCGGCAGATACGGTTGAAGACCTGGCCCTGGCCTATAGCCCGGGTGTTGCAGAGCCTGTTCGAGAGATCGCTCAAAACGCAGAAAACGTTTACAAGTACACGGGTAAAGGCAACATGGTTGCCGTAATTACCAATGGTACCGCTATCCTGGGCCTGGGTAACCTTGGTCCGCTGGCATCTAAGCCGGTGATGGAAGGTAAGTCATTGCTATTCAAACGCTTTGCGGGTCTGGATTCTATTGATATCGAAGTTAAGCACCGCACCATCGATGAGTTTGTTGATACGGTCGCCAACATTGCCGATACGTTTGGCGGTATCAACCTGGAAGACATCAAGGCACCAGACTGCTTTGAGATCGAGAAACGCCTGATTGAGCGTTGTGCGATCCCGGTCTTCCACGATGATCAGCATGGTACGGCTATTGTAACCGCAGCGGGTATGCTGAATGCCCTTGAGATCCAGGGCAAGAACGTCAGCGAGTCTGTGATTGTCTGCCTGGGGGCCGGTGCTGCCGCTGTTGCTTGTATGGAGCTACTGATCAAGTGTGGTGCCCAGCGCGAGAAAATCTACATGCTGGATCGTAAGGGAGTGATCCATACCCGTCGTGACGATATCAACGAATACAAACAGCTGTTTGCCAACAATACCGATAAGCGTACGCTGGAAGATGTGATTGAAGGTGCCGATATCTTTGTTGGCGTATCTGGTCCTAACTTGCTGACGCCGGAAGCGCTTAAGCTGATGGCCGACAAGCCGGTTGTGTTCGCCTGCTCGAACCCGGATCCAGAGATCAAACCTGAACTGGCACATGCTGTGCGTGATGACTTGGTGATGGGAACTGGCCGTTCCGATTACCCGAACCAGGTGAACAATGTGATTTGCTTCCCGTTCATCTTCCGTGGTGCCCTGGATGTGCGCGCCAGCGTGATCAATGACGAAATGAAGCTGGCTGCTGTTCATGCCATTCGTGAGCTGGCAAAAGAGCCGGTGCCTGCCGAAGTTGTGAAAGCGGCTGGAGCTGATAAGCTGGAATTCGGTGCCGATTATATTATTCCTAAGCCGATGGATTCGCGCCTGCTTCCTCGTGTTGCCAAGGCGGTTGCCCAGGCGGCCATTGACTCTGGTGTCGCGCAGATCGAGATGCCTGTGGGCTATATGGAAAACTGATGTAGTCAGTGATTACAGTTGAATACGATAAGCCAGCCGCACACTGTGTGGCTGGCTTTTTGCTTTTTAGCGTATGGGAAAGGTACTTGATTCTATTCTGCAGGATCTTGTTCCGGATGTTGTCGTTGCGGTGCGAGCGGGTGGTTTGTACCACGGAAGGTTGTGGTTAGATGGGTTAAACGGGAGGACTTTGCTATCTGAGATAGTTAAGGGAGGGGCCGCTAGGCACGTTACTGAGTTGTTGTGTCAAGACAGTATTTTTACTGACTGTGGTTCCAATGTTGTTGCCACAGTCAGCTTTTTGCATCGAACAGTCTAGTATTATTCGTTGATGTCTTCGTATTTTATGCCCATTTCTTCCATCAGCTCCTTGGCTTCTGCCGGCAGATCGTCAGGGCGGTCTTTACGGATGTCATCATCAGTCGGTAGCGGCTGCCCTGTGTAGGCATGCAGGAAGGCTTCGCACAGCAGCTCACTGTTGGTTGCGTGACGCAGGTTGTTGACCTGGCGGCGGGTGCGCTCGTCAGTCAGGATTTTGAGTACCTTTAATGGAATCGAAACGGTGATTTTCTTTACTTGTTCGTTTTTCTTACCGTGCTCCGCATATGGGCTGATGTATTCGCCATTCCACTCTGCCATTTTTTACCTTCTCAGCGATGTTGGATTCAATAAATTTAATATGGGTGAATTTTAGCGGGATTTACTGCCATAAGCAAAGACATATAGACGTCTAGAAGTGTTGACGTCCCAAATAAATGTGGTTAATGTTGTTGATTAAAAGTTATTCGAATGCAGGGCTTGCCCCAGACAAGGAAAGTAAATATGAGTGACAAGAAGCTTGCCACCGTTGCCGTACGTACCGGTATTGAATCAGACACGCAGCATAACGCTGTCGTTCCGCCAATTTACCTGACTTCTACCTATAGCTTCCCACAGCTGGGTGATCTTCCTCAATATGATTATTCACGTTCCGGCAACCCGACTCGAAATATGCTTGCAGATGCCTTGTCTGAGCTCGAGGGCGGGGCCGGCGGCGTGGTTACCAATTGCGGGACGGCAGCGATCAATTTGCTGGCTTCTGCCTTGCTGGGACCGGATGATTTGGTGATAGCCCCCCATGACTGCTATGGCGGTACCTACCGCCTGTTTAACACCCGGGCGGGTAAAGGCGACTTTAAGGTTGAGTTTATTGATCAGTCCGATCCGGATGTATTGGCGGCAGCACTGGCCAGAAAGCCAAAGCTGGTTTGGGTAGAAACCCCGTCTAACCCGCTGCTCCGGGTGGTGGATGTCGCCGAACTGTGTGAACAGAGCAAGCAAGTCGGTGCGTTGGTGGCGGTCGATAACACTTTCTTGTCACCTATCCTGCAGCAGCCTATCGCGCTGGGCGCTGATTTTGTTGTCCACTCGACCACGAAATATATCAACGGCCATTCCGATGTGGTTGGTGGGGTGCTGATTTCCAAAGAGGCCGAACAGGCCGAGAATATAGCCTGGTGGGCCAACTGTATCGGGGCGACCGGGGCGCCGTTTGATGCCTACCTGACCTTGCGTGGATTACGTACCCTTGCGCCGCGGATGAAAATGCACGAGGAAAACAGTGCCCAAGTGCTGGCCTACCTGCAGACCCAGTCGCTGGTCGGCCAGATTTATCATCCGAGCCAGCCCGATCACCCTGGCCATGATATTGCCGTCAAGCAGCAAAAAGGATTTGGCTCGATGCTCAGCTTCGAGCTGGCCGGTAGTTACCGTCAGCTTGAAGTATTTGTCTCTGCATTGACATGCTTTTCGTTGGCGGAATCGCTGGGAGGGACGGAAAGCCTGATAGCTCATCCTGCGAGTATGACGCATCGCGCCATGTCTGACGAGGCTCAGGTCGAAGCCGGGATAAAGCCGTCGCTGCTACGCTTGTCGGTGGGACTTGAAGATCCAAGTGATCTGATTGCCGACTTGGAGCAGGCCTTCAAGCAAGCAGCGGAGGTAACTGAATGAGCCAGCCCGTAAACAGACAGACAGCCCTGCGGCAGTTACATAAGTTCGGCGGCAGTAGCCTTGCCGATCCCGACTGTTATCGTCGGGTGGTGACGATTTTGCAAGAACACTCCGGCAGTGATGATTTGATTGTGGTGTCGGCTGCCGGGAAAACAACCAACCGCCTGATTGCCTGGGTCGAACTGCTGGGCAAGGATGGCCGTCAGGCCCACGAGGCCCTACAGGAACTACGTGCCTTCCAGCAACAGCTGATCACTGAGCTAGTAACAGGCTCGGTGGCAGATGAATTGCAGACTCAGCTACATTTTGAACTTAGCGAGCTCGCCCGGTTGGGCGAGTCCAAGCTCGACGAGGCGGCGATCGCAGCAATTTTGGGGCATGGTGAACTGTGGTCGGCACGTTTACTGTCTGCCTTGCTGGTGCAAAATGGCTTGTCATCCGGACACCTTGACTCACGAGAGTTTCTACGGGCGGAGCGCTCGGCTCAGCCGGAAGTGGATCGGGCCCTGTCGTGGCCGCTGCTTAAGGCGCAGCTGGCCCAGCACAGCCAGCACCGGATCGTGATCACCGGCTTTATGGCCCGTAACCAGAAAGGTGAAACCGTATTGCTGGGTCGCAATGGCTCGGACTATTCGGCGACCATCATTGGCGCGTTGGCTGAAGTCTCGAGAGTCACAATCTGGAGTGACGTTGCCGGGGTATACAGTGCCGACCCGCGTAAAGTCGGGGATGCCTGCTTGCTGCCTTTGCTGCGGCTGGATGAGGCCAGCGAGCTCGCGAGGCTGGCGGCACCGGTACTTCACAGCCGGACATTGCAGCCTGTCGCCCAGAGTTCGATTGACCTCACGTTGCGCTGTAGTCACCAGCCCGAGTCGGGATCGACACGGGTAGAGCGGGTACTGGCTTCGGGGCGCGGGGCCAAGATTATCACTTCGCTTGATGATGTCTGTCTGATTGAGCTGGATGTGGCTCGCTCCCATGACTTCGAGCCTATTTTGGGTGAGCTGGAGCGAACCCTGCAGCGGGCTCAGCTACTGCCATTGGCCCAGAGTGTCGAGGCTGATCAGGGACGTATTCTGCTCGCGTATACCGGTGAGGTCGTCAACAATGTATTGGGCCTGCTGCAAGACAGCGGTATTACCGCGGAGCTTCGTCTGCGGGATGGCTTCTCGGTGGTGGCCGCTGTCGGAGCCGGGGTGGTCAACAACGCCGTCCACTGCTACGGGTTTTATCATCAGCTAAAGAACCAGCCTGTTGAGTTCACGACCGAGCCGGACTCGGGGTTGAGCCTGGTGGCTGTGCTTAGAAAGATTGATACGGCCCCGCTGGTGGCGCAGATCCACCAGAGCCTGTTCCAGGCACAGAAACGGATTGGTCTGGTACTGTGTGGCAAAGGCAATATCGGCAGTCGCTGGCTGGAGTTGTTTGACCGTGAAAAGGTACAGCTGGAGAAACGTCATGGAATGAGCTTTACTCTTGTGGGGGTAGCCGATAGCTGCCGCCATTGGATTGACTTTCAGGGGATTGAACCGACCCGGGCACTGACAGCTTTTGATGACGAAGCGGTTGATTATGCCGAAGGCGAGCTGCTGAATGTGCTGGCCGCACACCCTTATGATGATGTGATGGTACTGGATGTGACAGCCAGCGCCGAGCTGGCGGCCAAATACCCGCAGATTGCCGAAAGCGGCCTGCATCTGATTTCCGCCAACAAGGTTGCCGGCTCTGCCTCGGGAGAGGATTATCATGCCGTACAGGATGCGTTTGCCAAGAGCAGCCGTCATTGGCTGTATAACGCCACGGTAGGGGCTGGACTGCCGGTCAACCATACGGTGCGGGACTTGCGTGAAAGTGGCGATGATATTATTGCCCTGTCGGGGATTTTCTCTGGCACGCTGTCATGGCTGTTCCAGCAGTTCGATGGTACGCTGCCTTTCTCCCAGCTGATAGAACAGGCTTGGCAACAGGGGCTGACAGAGCCGGATCCCCGTCATGATCTCGATGGCAGTGATGTGATGCGCAAGCTGGTGATCCTGGCCCGAGAGTCTGGGCTGGACTTGGAGCCGGAGCAGGTTAGGGTGGAATCCCTGGTCCCTGAGGAATTGGCTCCGCTGACACTGGACGGCTTTTTCGAGCAGGCCGGTGTGTTGGATGAGCTGCTCAATGAGCGGCTGGTCAAGGCGCAGAAGGAAGGCAAGGTACTGCGCTATGTGGCCCGTTTGGACAAAAACGGCAAGGCCGGTGTCGGAGTCGAAGCCCTGCAACAGGAGCATGCACTGGCAAACCTGCTACCCTGTGACAATATCTTTGCCATTGAAAGTCGCTGGTACCGGGATAACCCGCTGGTGATCCGTGGACCGGGTGCCGGTCGGGATGTGACTGCCGGGGCATTGCTGTCTGACATTAACCGGTTGGCAGCGATGTTATAGCGGCTTTTGACAGGCAAAGATCGCACAAGGGAATGCTAGTGTGGTCGAAGGTCTCGCCAATAAATCCCCTTACAGTATGAATCGCTAGTTTGTAGTGAAAAGCCCGCATCTTGCGGGCTTTTGCTTATTAGTGCGATGTTCGCTATGTTGAAGATCGTGCAAGATCAACTTGAGAAATATTCATGTTCACTTTGTTGACATTAAATTGGTTACAAGACATTCTGTAGACATATAGACGTCTAAACGGTTATTTAATGGCGTCACCATTTTAGGGAGCAGGCCCGGGGCCGGAACAGAAAGGAATAGACTATGGGGTATTCACACGCAAGTCACTTGGATTCGCTTAACCAGAACATCGCCGATCTTAACGGTGATATCAACGTTTCGTTTGAGTTCTTCCCACCAAGCAGCGAGCAGATGGAACAGACCCTATGGAATTCTATTCACCGTTTGAAAACCCTCAAGCCGAAGTTTGTTTCAGTGACCTATGGTGCCAACTCCGGCGAACGGGATCGCACTCACTCCATCATTAAAGACATTAAGGAACAAACCGGCCTGGTGGCGGCACCTCACCTGACCTGTATTGATGCCAGCCGCGATGAGCTCCGTACCATTGCCCGTGACTACTGGAATAACGGTATTCGCGATATCGTGGCACTGCGTGGTGACTTGCCGGAGAAAGGTGTCAAGCCCGATATGTATGCCGTCGACCTGGTAGAGCTGTTGCGAAAGGAAGCTGACTTTGATATTTCGGTGGCGGCCTATCCGGAGGTGCACCCCGAGGCAAAGAGTGCCCAATCGGATTTGATTAATCTAAAGCGTAAGGTTGATGCCGGAGCGAGCCGGGCAATTACCCAGTTCTTCTTCGATGTCGAAAGCTACCTGCGTTTCCGTGACCGCTGTGTTGCTGCCGGGATTGATGTAGAAATCGTACCGGGCATCCTGCCGGTTTCCAACATGGTTCAGGCCAAGCGCTTTGCCCTGGCGAACAATGTGAAGATCCCGGGCTGGCTGGAGAAGCAGTACCAGGGACTGGATGACGATCTGCTGAGCCGCCAGATGGTCGGTGCCAGCAATGCGATTGACATGGTGCGTGTACTGAGCCGCGAAGGGGTCAAGGATTTCCACTTCTATACCCTGAACCGTGCAGAGCTGACCTATGCCATCTGCCATACGCTGGGCGTTCGTGCCGAGGCCGGTGTTCAGGTGTAAGCAAGCTTTCCTTCCTGCTCTGAAAGCCATTAAAAAAGCCGCTTTATTAAGCGGCTTTTTTCGATAATGGATAAGGTGCCAAGTTAGCCGTTAAGGGCTACCTTGCTGTCTGCACTGTCCATGTCCTTCAGCTCAACCAGTACTTCTTCAGCCCAGTCAATCCACGCCTGACGGTTGTGAATACCACGGCGAAGCGTTAGACGATCAAGGCGTGCCTGACGGTCCATGTTCTTGTAGTCGCCGAAATGGACTTTCTCCAGTTCGTGGTAGTGGTTCATCAGCGTGTGAGACTCTTCAATCAGCCCTTCCAGCTGTTGTTGCATCGGCACAGAATTGTGCACGCCACAAACCAGTAGTTTGGCAGAGAACTCATCGCGGATGGTTGGGTTGCGAGCAGGCTCCTGGAACCACTCAAACAGTGCCTGACGGCCCAGATCAGTGATGGAGTATACTTTACGATCCGGCTTGCCTTCCTGCGGTTCCAGTTTGCAGGTAACCTGATCGTTGGTTGCCATTTTGTTTAGCTCTCGGTAAACCTGCTGGTGGCTTGCCTTCCAGAAGTAGCCGATGCTGTGGGAAAATTCTTTTGTTATATCGTAACCGGTTGCGTCGCGATTGCTCAGCACGGTCAAAATTACGTGTGGTAGTGACATCTCTTCTATCCGTTAAAATACTACAAATAAAAAACAATCAGACCGACGTTACCCTTCGCTCTTTGGCGTTTGTTATAATCGTCTTGTTGCAGTGCCTGATCGAGATCACGTAGCATACACATCAATGTGATCTTTATCGACACCAGAAAGTGATAATAACCATTTTGGGCAGCGTCCAATTGTTCATCTTGTGATGTTTGTCTATATCTTAAGGTTTCCGATGCACTGCAATATATTGTGATTCATCCATGTTCACAGTGCATGTGATTACTTTAGACTATGCGACTAGTTACATTACGTCTCATTATTGAGTCACTGTAATAAAAAAAGTGTGTAAAAGGTATAAATGGCATATCAGGTCTGATCAGGTTGAGGCGAAGGATTGGGTTTTGGGGAGGTCAGAAAAAAAAGGCCTTCACGCGGAAGGCCTTAAAGTAGCGTTTGGACGTTCGGGCAATCAGGTTAGCCTGTGTTGCGCATGCCTGTTGCGATACCGGCTATGGTTACCATCAATGCCTCTTCCAGCATCGGCGATGGCTCATCTAGCTGACGGGTACGGTACAGCAGCTCGGCCTGAAGCATATTCAGCGGCTCAACATAGATGTTACGCAGGCGAATAGCCTCTGCACCCCATGGGTCCTGTTCCATCAGGTGGGCACTGTTCTCGACATTCAGAACGGCCTTGATGTCTTCCTGCAGCTGATTGCGCAGTTTCTGACCCATAGGCCACAGCGACTTGTCAGTCAGGCGCTGATCATAGTATTCGGCAATCCCGATGTTGGTTTTGGTGAACACCATTTCCAGCATGCCAAGGCGAGTCGAGAAGAATGGCCACTCGCGGCACATATCTTCCAGCTGCTGGGCATGGCCCTTGTCAATCGAGAATTGAATCGCCTCGCCGGCGCCCAGCCAGGCTGGCAGTAGCAGACGGTTCTGACTCCAGGCGAAAATCCACGGTATGGCACGCAGGCTCTCTACGCCGCCTTTCGGGTTACGCTTGGCCGGACGCGAGCCCAGCGGCAGTTTGCCTAGCTCCAGCTCCGGTGTGGCCGCGCGGAAGTATGGGACAAACTCTTCATTGCCGCGTACCACGTCGCGGTAGGCTTCGCAGGAAACTTCAGACAGCACATCCATCAGTTCACGCCAGTCTTGTTTTGGCGCTGGTGGCGGTAGCAGGTTGGCTTCCAGAATCGCACTGGTGTACAGGCTCAGGCTGTTGACGGCAACTTCCGGCAGGCCGAGCTTGAAGCGGATCATCTCACCCTGCTCGGTAACGCGCAGGCCGCCTTTCAGGCTGCGTGGCGGTTGTGACAGCAGTGCAGCGTGTGCTGGCGCACCGCCGCGACCGATAGAGCCGCCACGGCCGTGGAACAGGGTCAGCTCGACACCGGCTTCTTCACAGACATCAACCAGGGCTTCCATCGCGCGGTACTGGGCCCAGCCAGCTGCCATCACGCCGGCATCTTTGGCCGAGTCCGAGTAGCCGATCATGACCATCTGGAAGTTCTGGATAAAGCCACGGTACCAGTCGATATTCAGTAGCTGCTTGATGACCGATTCGGCATTGTTGAGATCGTCCAGTGTCTCGAACAGCGGACAGACATCCATTCTGAACGGACAGCCTGCTTCTTTCAGCAGCAGGTGGACAGCCAGAACATCTGAGGCAGTACGGGCCATGGAAATCACATAGGCACCCAGGGCTTCACGTGGCTGCTCGGCAATCGCCTTACAGGTTTCGATCACTTCCTGGACATCAGGTGAAGGCTGCCAGTCACGAGGCAGTAGCGGGCGTTTGGAGGCCAGCTCGCGCACCAGGAAGGCGACCTTGTCCTGCTCGCTCCATTGATCGTAGTCGCCGAGGCCCAGGTGACGGGTTAGCTCGGAAATGACATCTGAGTGGCGGGTACTTTCCTGGCGGATATCCAGACGTACCAGGTGGACGCCGAAACACTTGATGCGACGCAGCACGTCCAGCAGCAAGCCGTCGGCAATGATGCCCATGCCGCATTCGTGTAGCGACTGGTAACAGGCATAAAGCGGATCCCACAGCTGGTCGACATGCTCGATAATGCCGAAGTTAGGCACGCTCAGGCCTTTAATCTGGGCGTCAAGCACGTCACGGGTATTGGTGAGCTTGGCACGTAGATCCTTGAGGATGGCACGGTAAGGTTCGTGCTCGTCACCGGCCAGTTCGCGCACCTGGTCGTTGCATTTGACCATCGACAGTTCGCTGACCAGCTCCTGGATATCGCTCAGGTACAGATCGGCGGCTTTCCAGCGCGACAGCAGCATGACTTCGCGGGTGACCGACGAGGTCACAAACGGGTTGCCGTCACGGTCACCACCCATCCAGGAGGAGAATTTCACCGGCGAGGCATCAATCGGCAGGCCTTCGCCAAGGTGGGTTGTTAGTTTCTCGTCGAACTGGCGCAGGAATTCCGGTACGGCCTGCCATAGGGAGTTTTCGACAACGGCAAAGCCCCATTTGGCCTCGTCAAGCGGGGTCGGGCGCTGCTGGCGGATCACATCAGAGTGCCACGCCTGGGCAATCAGCTGCTCGAGGCGCTGTTCGACACGTTGGCGCTCGCTTGGAGACAGCTCGCTCAGCTCCAGCTTGGAGAGGCATTTGTTGATCTGCACCAGCTTGTGGATCATGGTACGACGGGCAATTTCGGTAGGGTGCGCCGTCAGTACCAGTTCGATGTTCAGATCACGTACCGCCTGAATCGAGTCAAACTGGCTGATATCACTGTTGCTGAGTTTGCCAAACAGGGTATCGATAGAGTCCGGGCTGCAGATGTGTTCTTCGCAGTGGCGGGATACCGTGTGATACTGTTCGGCAATATTGGTTAGGTTTAGGAACTGGCTAAAGGCACGGGCTACCGGCAGTAGCTCGTCATCAGGCAGGTTTTGCAACTCATCGATCAGTTTCTCACGATCATCCTGATTTCCTGCGCGGGCAGATTTAGATAACTTACGTATAGCTTCCACTTTATCTAGTAGTGGCTCGCCATGCGCATCTTTAATGGTATTACCCAGCAGGTGGCCGAGCATACTGACGTTACTTCTTAACGCGCTGTACTTTTCGTTCATATCGCATCCATCTCGTAATTTTGTTACATCCAAATCGCAATTGCGTTAGTGACAATCTATCCGTGATCCCACTTTCAGGTCAACTTTGATTACATTTAGCCGCCATAAATTGAAGCTAGATTGATATTTGTCATGATATGAAATCCAGTATGTAACAAATTTTCGTAAAAATGGGTCATAAGACACGCATTTAGTGTGCTCTCTGCGCCATTTAGTGTGCTCTCTGCGCATAGTGCTATAACTTTCATCGCTTACTGCGTATTAGATCTGACAATTCTAATTAACATTTTTTTTATTCCTGCTGTTGACAGGCCAAGGATTAATCGGTAAACATATAAATGCAATCAAGATGAATAAAAATTTAGCCATTTATCGATGCCAATATCGACGCTAAGTATCAGCGCAAAGAATAGCTAAAGATGCTGAATGTAGGAAGTTATTAACATGATCCAGGCGACTATTCACAATCTGAATTCCCTCCGACGACGCTAAGTCTCATCGCCTGGTGCGCTCGTGCACCCCTTCATCCGCTGCATCTGCAGCATAGTTTCAAACACCAAGTATTAATTACTTAACGCATTAAAAACGGAATTTCATATGTTGAACACCTTCATTATCGGTGCCAGCGGTTATACCGGCGCAGAGCTGGCGAAAATGGTGCACACCCATCCTCAACTGAATCTGGCGGGCCTGTATGTATCGGCAAATAGCCTTGATGCCAATAAGCCAGTCAGCGACCTGCATGGACAGCTCAAAGGGATTGTCGATCTGCCGCTTCAGCCTTTGACGGATCCTGCTGCGGTTGCCGCCAAGGCAGATATCGTCCTGCTGGCCACGGCCCACGAGGTTAGCCACGACTTGGCAACGATTTTTCTCTCCAAGGACTGTCAGGTGTTTGATTTGTCAGGTGCGTTTCGGGTGCAAGGCGATGACTTCTATACCCAGTACTACGGCTTCGAACATCAGCATCAGCAGTGGCTGGAGAAGGCGGTTTATGGTCTGGCCGAGTGGAATAGCCAGGCGATTAAGCAGGCGCAGCTTGTGGCTGTTCCGGGCTGCTACCCAACCGCATCGCAGCTGGCGCTGAAACCGCTTTTGGAGGCTAACCTTATTGATAAAGACCAGTGGCCTGTTATCAATGCGGTGAGCGGTGTTTCCGGCGCTGGCCGTAAAGCCACTATGGTCAACAGCTTCTGTGAGGTCAGCCTGCAGGCCTATGGCGTCTTCGGTCATCGTCACCAGCCTGAGATTGCGACGCACCTTGGTTGCGATGTGATTTTCACCCCTCATCTCGGCAACTTTAAGCGCGGGATCCTGGCAACGATTACGGCCAAGTTAGCCCCGGGTGTTGATGCCGGGAAAGTAGCCGAGGCCATGCAGCAAGCCTATCAGGGCCAGAGTGGCCAGCATGCTGTCAGGTTGCTGGGCGAGCAAACGGCAAGTATTCAAAATGTTGTTAACACTTGCTTCTGCGATATTGGCTGGAAGGTACAGGGTCAACACATTATTTTAACATCGGCAATTGACAACTTATTGAAAGGTGCCTCATCTCAAGCGATGCAGTGCATAAATATTCGAAATGATTTCCCGCAATTAACGGCGTTGGTTTAGGAGGTAGCACCATGAGTCAGGTCCCTTTGGTAATTAAGTTAGGTGGTGCTGTGCTGTCATGCACGGACACGCTGGAAAAACTGTTCGGTGCGATCAGCCATTATCAGGAAAAAGCCCAGCGACCACTATTGCTGGTTCACGGCGGCGGCTATCTGGTTGACGACCTGATGGAAAAACTGCAGCACGAGACCGTAAAGAAAGAAGGCCTGCGGGTGACCCCGAAAGAGCATATTCCCTTCATTGCCGGCGCGCTGGCCGGTACGGCCAACAAAGTTTTGCAGGGACAGGCGATTAAATCAGGCGTAGCTGCTGTGGGTCTGAGCCTTGCCGATGGCGGCCTGTGCCAGATCACTGAGCTGGACCCGGAGCTGGGTTCAGTCGGCAAGGCTGCCCCGGGCAATAGCGAACTGGTGAAGCTGATTATGGCCTCTGGCTATTTGCCGATTGTCAGCTCGATTGGCCTTGATGGTGATGGCGAACTGATGAACGTCAATGCCGATCAGGCGGCGGTTGCGGTGGCGGCGGCGCTGGATGCTGAACTGGTTCTGCTGTCGGATGTCAGCGGTGTGCTGGACGGCAAAGGGCGGCTGATTGCCAGCCTGACTGAAAACGAAGCCGAGGCGCTGATCACCCAGGCCGTGATCACCGATGGCATGGTCGTCAAGGTACGGGCTGCTTTCGAAGCTGCGAAAGCACTGGGACGGCCGATTGAAGTGGCGACCTGGCGTTACCCGGACAAGCTGGAAGCCTTGTTCGATGGCCAGAGTATCGGCACCAAGTTCTCGGTGTAAGCCGGGCGAAAACAGAATTTATTTGATTAGAACACCCATTATATTAAAACGCCTGAGCGGTATGACCGTCGAGCAGGCAAGCAGGAGAGCATTATGAGCAAGGTAACTAAAGTAGTATTGGCCTATTCCGGCGGTCTGGACACATCAGCGATTATTCCATGGCTGAAAGAAAACTATGACTGTGAGGTTGTGGCGTTTGTGGCCGATGTCGGCCAGGGTGAGGCAGAGCTGGAAGGGATTGAAGAGAAGGCATTGGCCTCGGGAGCATCTTCTTGCTTCATTGCTGACCTTAAGGACGAAATGGTCGCCGACTATATCTACCCGAGCCTTAAGACCGGTGCTATCTACGAAGGCAAATACCTGCTGGGTACTTCAATGGCACGTCCGATTATCGCCAAGGCACAGGTTGAATGTGCACTGGAAGTCGGTGCTGATGCCGTCTGCCACGGCTGTACCGGTAAAGGTAATGACCAGGTACGTTTTGAAAGTGCCTATGCGGCCCTGGCACCACAGCTGACAGTGATTGCGCCTTGGCGTGAGTGGGATCTGCGTAGCCGTGAGGCTCTGCTGGACTATCTGGCCGAGCGTGACATCCCATGTACGGCGTCACTGGAAAAAATCTACTCGCGTGATGCCAATGCCTGGCACATTTCGACTGAGGGCGGAGTACTGGAAGATACCTGGAACCAGCCTAACGAGCTGTGCTGGGTCTGGACTAAAGATCCTGAAGATGCACCAGAAAAACCAGAAACGGTGTCAATCCTGATTGATAAGGGCGAAATTGTCGCGGTTGACGGCGAAGCGATGTCACCACTCAACGTTCTGACCTACCTCAACGAGAAAGGTGCCGAGCACGGTGTCGGCCGTATCGATATCGTCGAGAACCGTCTGGTGGGTATGAAATCCCGTGGCTGCTACGAAACTCCGGGCGGCACGATTATGAACGAGGCACTGCGTGCGGTTGAACAGCTGGTTCTCGACAAGGAATCGTTTGAGTTCCGTGAGTCTATCGGCCTGAAAGCCTCGCACCTTATCTATGACGGTCGTTGGTTTACCCCGCTTTGCAAATCATTGCTGGCAGCTGCCGATGAGCTTGCCCAGGATGTGAGCGGTGAAGTTGTGGTGAAACTCTATAAGGGGCAAGCTACAGTTGTTCAGAAGCGCTCGCTAAACAGCCTGTACTCGGAAGAATTTGCCACCTTTGGTGAAGATGAGGTTTATGACCACAGTCATGCTGAAGGCTTTATCCGCCTGTACTCGCTGGCCAGCCGTATTCGTGCGTTAAACGAACAAAAGAAAAATAAATAATTCAGAGCAATGAGCAAGTCGAGTAGCGAAGCATAGGAGAAGTACCATGGCACTATGGGGCGGACGTTTTAGTCAGGCAGCTGACACACGGTTCAAGCAGTTCAACGATTCACTACGTTTTGATTACCGTTTGGCGGAGCAAGACATCGTTGGTTCTATTGCATGGTCAAAGGCACTGCGTCAGGTGAATGTCCTGACGGATGAAGAGCAGCAGAGGCTCGAGCTGGCGCTGAACGAGCTTAAGCTGGCGGTGATGGAAGATCCGGAGCAAATCCTGCGCTCTGATGCCGAGGACATTCACAGCTGGGTTGAGCAGCAATTGATCAGCAAGGTGGGGGATCTGGGCAAGAAACTGCACACCGGTCGTTCGCGTAACGATCAGGTTGCGACGGATCTGAAGCTATGGTGTCGTCAGCAGGGCCAGCAGCTACTGTTGATGCTCGATAAGCTGCAGAACCAGCTGGTCTCGGTCGCCCGTGACCATCAGGGGACGGTATTGCCTGGCTATACCCATTTGCAGCGGGCACAGCCGGTGACGTTTGCCCACTGGTGTCTGGCCTATGTGGAGATGTTCGAGCGTGATCATTCGCGTCTTCACGACGCGCTTAATCGTCTTGATACCTGTCCGCTGGGTTCGGGGGCGCTGGCCGGTACGGCCTATCCGATTGACCGCGAGGAGCTGGCCCATAGCCTGGGTTTCCACCGGGCAACCCGCAACAGTCTTGACTCGGTGTCTGATCGCGACCACGTGATGGAGCTGTTGTCGACGGCCTCTATTTCGATGCTGCACCTGTCACGGATGGCGGAAGACTTGATCTTCTATAACTCCGGCGAATCGAACTTTATCGAGCTGGCGGATACTGTGACCTCGGGCTCGTCCCTGATGCCGCAGAAGAAAAACCCGGATGCGCTGGAGCTGATCCGGGGTAAATGTGGCCGGGTATACGGTTCGATGGCTGGCATGATGATGACGGTGAAGGCATTGCCGCTGGCCTACAACAAAGACATGCAGGAAGACAAGGAAGGTTTGTTTGATGCCCTTGATAGCTGGCATGACTGTATGGAAATGGCTGCGCTATGTTTTGACGGCATCAAGGTCAATAAGGATCGTACCCTGGAAGCCGCGATGCAGGGCTACTCGAATGCCACCGAGCTGGCTGATTACCTGGTTGCCAAAGGTATCCCGTTCCGTGAAGCCCACCATATCGTCGGGGTGGCCGTGGTGGCCGCTATCGACAAGGGCTGCGCACTGGAAGAGCTGTCACTAACCGAAATGAAAGCCTTCTCCGAGGTGATAGACGAGGATGTGTATCCAATCCTGACGATTGATTCGTGTCTGGACAAGCGTTGTGCCCTTGGTGGGGTCGCACCTAACCAGGTGGATTATGCGATTGGCCAGGCCGAGAAGCGTCTCGAGAAACGCTACTCGCCGGGTGTGAAGGTACGGGGAGCACGTCTGACCGACCTTGATGCCATTGAGGGCATGGTTGTCTACTGGGCTGGACTGGGTGAGAACCTGCCACGGATGCGCAATGAACTGGTGCGTGATATCGGCTCGTTTGCCGTGGCTGAACACCACGGAACAGTGACGGGATGTGCATCGCTGTATGTCTACGACTCCGGATTGGCAGAAATTCGCTCACTGGGTGTCGAGGCCGGCTGGCAGCAGCAGGGCCAGGGTAAGGCGATTGTCGAACATTTGATTGAGAAAGCCGGTCAGATGGCGATCAAGAAGGTCTTTGTACTGACGCGTGTGCCTGAATTCTTTATGAAGCAAGGCTTTATCCCGACATCCAAGTCGTTGTTGCCGGAAAAAGTGATGAAAGACTGTGACCGTTGCCCGCGTCAGCATGCCTGTGACGAAGTCGCGCTGGAAGTGCGTCTGGATCAGGAGCAGGCGATTCCGACAGTAAATGTCGCGTAACGGCTAGCTCGCTATTCGAATGTAAAAAATCCGGTCGCAGGCGTTATCCTGCAGGCCGGATTTTTTTATGGCGATTGTTGCTGGCGCGCGCTCTTGTTGGTCTTTTTTAGCCACAACATGAAGGCGACTACCCAGTGGGCGATCAGCAGCAGGCTGAAGGCGGTGGCGGCAAAAAGAAGGGTAATGGACTCCACGACGGTAGGGGTAGGCAGGTAGAAGTAATACCAGGCGCCCCAACTGATCACGCTCAGTACTGATAGCTGAACCATACATTGGCGGCATCGCCCGAGCTTTTGTTTGAATACTTGCGCCGCTTGGCAGCTACGACAACCCATGATGTCATCCGAATTGCTTTGACAGAAAATAGGATTGTACATGAAAAAAGCCCTCCGGATGGAGGGCGGATCGGTAGTGCAGGAGAGTTGTTGTGTTGATTAACAGCCTGGGCCACAGTCCAGACAGTGCTTGATCATTTCCGGACCCAGGTGCAGCTTGGCATTGAGGTCACGCAGTGCGGTGCGAACCCCTTCCTCGATAACCGGGTGATAGAAAGGCATGTCCAGCATTTCTGCTACGGTCATCTTGTTCTGGTGTGCCCAAGCCAGCAGGTGCGCCAGGTGTTCGGCATTCGGGCCCATCATTTCGGCACCCAGGAAACGGCCGGTACCGTGTTCACCGTAGACATGAAGCATCCCTTTGTTGCGCAGCATGACACGGGAACGGCCCTGATTTTCAAACGACACCTCACCGGTTTCGAAACAGCCGCAGTTACCAAGACGTGTGGTAATTTCCTTGTAGGTTTCGCCGACCATTGCAATTTGCGGATCAGAGAAGACAGCCGAGATTTTCGAGCGGCGCAACCCGGCGCGGATATCCGGGAAGCGGCCGGCGTTATCACCGGCAATACGCCCCTGGTCAGCCGCCTCGTGCAGCAGCGGAAGCTGGTTGCTGGCATCACCGGCGATAAAAATATTCTCGGCCGACGTCTGCAGGGTAAAGTGATCGGCTACCGGTACACCACGTTCATCCAGTTCCAGCGAAGTATTCTCTATCGCCAGCTTGTCGACATTCGGGCGGCGGCCAGTGGCAGCCAGGACATAGTCGACAGTGATCACTTTGAATTCGCCGTCCTTATCCAGGTACTGGATCTCGACAGCATCACCAATACGTTTCATGCTCTCGAGCCTGACATCGGCATCGAGGTAGAACTCTTCGTTGAAGGCCTTGTCGGCATAGGCCATAACAGCAGGGTCGGTGAGTGGACCAACCTGACCACCAAGGCCGAACATGACAACTTCTACACCAAGGCGTTTTAGAGCCTGGCCCAGTTCAAGGCCGATAACACCGGGACCGAATACCGCAACCGAACTTGGCAGGTCGTCCCAGTTGAACACATCATCATTGATGATCAGGCGATCACCCAGCTCGTTCCATACTGCCGGGTAGGCAGGGCGGGAGCCCGTTGCAATCACAATACGCTTGGCGGTGATTTGGGTGTGATCGTCGACGGTCAGGGTGTTGTTGTCGATGAACTTGGCATAGCCGGAAATCTTGTCTTGTGACGGGATTTCGTCGACCCCTTCCAGAACAAAGCCGACAAAGCGGTCTCGCTCGCGCTTGACACGGTCCATGACTTCACGGCCGTTAATGACGATTTCGCCTTGCGGGTGGACACCAAACGCCGGCGCCTTTTCGATCTGGTGAACGCTTTCTGCAGCAGCAATCAGCAGTTTTGATGGCATGCAACCAACGCGGGCACAGGTTGTGCCGTAAGGACCGCCTTCAATCATTACTACGCTATCGGTATGGGCCTTGGCTGCGCGGTATGCGCCCAGGCCTGCGGTGCCACCACCGATGACTGCAACATCAACATTCAGGGTTTTCATTTTTGCTCTCTCCACTCAAATCTTGCCAGTTTTCGGCTGTATTCGTAACGGTGGGGCATTACGCCCCACCTTGTTATTGCTGCCTGGCCGATTTAGCCCAGGAATGCTTCTAGTTCTTCGCTGCCGCCGATGTGCTTGCCGCCGATAAATACCTGAGGCACGGTGCTGCGACCGGATACTGCACGCAGGCTGACAGTGGTTGCATCCTTGCCCAGGATAACTTCTTCATACTGCAGTCCCTTATCGATAAGGTTCTGCTTCGCCTTGGCACAGAACGGACAGCCAGGCTTGGTAAATACCGTGATTGACTCTTGCAGCTTGTGCTCGGGAGCCACGTATTGAAGCATGGTGTCGGCATCAGAGACTTTGAACGGGTCGCCCGGCTCTTCGTTTTCGATGAACATTTTTTCTACCACGCCGTTTTTCACCAGCATGCTGTAGCGCCATGAGCGAGGACCGAAACCAAGTTCCTCCTTGTCGACCAGCATACCCATACCTTTTGAGAACTCGCCGTTGCCGTCTGGGATGAAGGTGATGTTTTCTGCTTCCTGATCAGCCTTCCAGGCGTTCATAACAAAGGTATCGTTGACCGACACGCACAGGATGTCGTCGACACCGTGCTCGGCAAAAACGGATGCCAGTTCGTTGTAGCGCGGCAGGTGGCTTGAAGAACACGTTGGAGTGAAGGCGCCTGGCAGGCTGAATACCACCACTGTCTTGTCGGCAAAAAGCTCGTTGGTGGTTAGGTCAACCCACTGGTTGCCCTGGCGGGTGTGGAAAGTAACCTGTGGGACTGCCTGGCCTTCTTTTGATGCGAACATAATATTTTCCTCAATAATTCAAATGTGTATAGATGGTTTTTATGTCTCAACCGGAGCTTACTCTTCGCTGCTCCGTTTTGATGTGATGATTATGTCGATTTTGGCTTGATAGTTCTAATCGTTTGCTGCTATTGTTTTGATAGTTAATTTCTATCAAAAGATATCTAGTCATGAACATTCGAGATCTTGAGTATCTGGTGGCGTTGTCTGAGCATAAGCATTTCAGAAAAGCGGCCGAGGCCTGTTTTGTCAGCCAGCCCACCCTGAGCGGCCAAATCCGCAAGCTTGAAGACGAGCTCGGTGTATCCCTGCTGGAGCGAACCAGTCGCCGGGTGCTGTTTACCGATGCCGGTCTGAGCCTGGTCTCGCAGGCGCAAAAAGTGCTGCTGGAGGTCAAGGTGCTGACGGAGCTGGCGAGCCAGCAGGGGGAAAGTATGGCCGGGCCGCTGCATATCGGGTTTATTCCGACCGTCGGTCCGTATTTGCTGCCGCACATTATCCCGCAGATCAAGGCTTCGTTTCCGCAACTCGAGTTGTTCCTCCATGAGGCGCAGACCCACCAGTTGGTCCGACAGCTGGAAGAGGGCAAACTGGACTGTATTATTCTGGCCGCCGTCAAAGAGACCGAGCACTTCATTGAGCTGCCGCTCTACCATGAACCTATGGTTCTGGCTGTCCCTGAGGAGCACCCTTGGGCCAAGAAAGAAACGCTGGATATGGCCCAGTTAAACGGCGAAACCCTGTTGATGCTGGGAGACGGCCATTGTCTGCGGGATCAGGCGATGGGCTTTTGCTTTGCCGCCGGTGCCCATGAGGATGGCAGCTTCAAGGCGACCAGTCTTGAGACGTTGCGCAACATGGTTGCCGCGGGAAGCGGGATCACGCTGCTGCCTAAGCTGGCAACGCCCAAAGAGCAAAATCGCGATGGGGTGAGCTATGTAAAAGCCTGCGATCCGGTACCGACACGCCTGATCACCCTTGCATACCGGCCGGGCTCACCGCTGCGGGGACGCTATGAGAAAATCGCCGAGCTGATCAACCAGCATATTGCGGCCCACTTCAGTGTTGATTAAGGGCTATATCGCCAGATATAAAAAGAGCGCCATTCGGTGCTCTTTTTTCGACGTGAACTTGGCGTTGGATCAGAATAGCTCGTCGGAACTGTCTGATTCAAAAATACCGTCAGAGGATCCTTCGCCCACCTGCTCGGTCGGCTCTGTTCCTTTTTCGAAGTACTCGAACATCGAGGTGTAATCATTGCGGTTGCTGAGCTTGCCGGTATCGCGGTCAATCCGGACCTTGACGATATCGGACGGTAGCTGCTTGCGCTGAACCGGCACATCTTCCAGGGCGGTTTCCATAAAGGTTACCCAGGCCGGCTGGGCTGTTTTGGCCCCGGCTTCACCACCGGAAATCTGTTTTTTGTCCAGATTGTTGTTCCAGGCGGCTTTACCCAGCTCACGGCTGTGATCATCAAAGCCGACCCAGGACGTCGCGACAATATTCGGGCCGAAACCTGAGTACCACGCATCTTTCGAACCATTGGTGGTACCGGTTTTACCGCCGACATCACGGCGCTTGAGTACCTGACCGCGCCAGCCGGTGCCGTTCCAGCCGCTGCCGTGACGCCAGTCGCCGCCACCCCAGATATTGCTCTCCAGCATCTCGCGAACGAGAAAGGCATTTTGCTCAGAAATAACCTGTGGCGCATAGCGCGTCTGCTGCTGGTCGCTTTCTATGGCACTGCCGGTATCGCCCAGTTCCTGCTCGCTGATAGCAATGTCGTTCAGTACCGCCCGGCTGGCTGCGATGTTATTGCCGGCCTGCTGCTGTTCCCGCTGACAGTCGTTGTTGCAGACAATATTCGGGTTGGCCTGATAGACCAGATTGCCGTAAGGATCTTCAACGCGCTCGATGAAGTAAGGCTCGACATAATAGCCGCCGTTGGCAAAGACAGAGAAACCCTGGGCCATTTCTAGCGGTGTCAGACTGCCTGCGCCTAGAGCAATGGCTTCTGCCCGCGGCAGATCTTCGCGCTTGAAGCCGAAGCGGGTCAGGTAGCTGATGGTATCGTCCAGACCGACATTTTGCAGTACCCGCACGGCCATCACGTTTTTCGACTGTGCCAGTCCAAGGCGCAGGCGTGTCGGGCCGTTATAGGTTGGTGGCGAGTTTTTAGGACGCCATGCCGTGCCCATGCTCTTGTCCCAGCGGTTGATTGGTGCATCATTGACCAGGGTTGCCAGCGTCATGCCTTTTTCCAGCGCCGCCGAGTAAATGAACGGCTTGATGCTGGAGCCGACCTGACGGATGGACTGGGTGGCACGGTTAAATTTGCTGTGGACAAAGTTGAAGCCGCCGACCATGGCTTTGACTGCGCCGTTTTGCGGGGAGACCGCGACAAAGGCTGTGTTGGCATCAGGTACCTGGCTCAGTACCCACTGCTGGTCTTTTTGCTGTACCCAGATTTGCTGACCGGCCGCCAGAATATCTGCCGCGGTCTTAGGCGCAGGTCCCTGGCGGGTGTCGGTCATGAACTTACGGGCCCATTTCATGCCGCTCCACTCAATGGTGTGCTGTTCGCCGTCATTGGTCAGAACCTGGGCGCTCTTGCCGCTGGTGGCCATAACGACGGCGGCCTGGAGCTCGCCATAGCTCGGCTGTTTGTTCAGGTGCTCGATGACCTTGTCTGTCGTCCAGGCTATCTGTTCGGGTTTCCACAACGTGGCGACAGCGCCTCTGAAGCCATGGCGCTGGTCATAGTTCAGCAGGTTGTTGACTGCTGCCGTCTGGGCTGCACGCTGTAGCTTGGGATCAACCGTGGTGTAGATACGCATGCCGGAGGTATAGGCATCTTCACCGTAGCGCTCAACCATCCAGGCGCGGGCGCGTTCGGCAAAATACGGTGCATTGAGTTCAATTTCTGCACCGTGATAACGGGCGAGAATTGGCTCGGATCGGGCCTGATCGAGTTCAGCCTGGGTGATGTAGCCTTCGGCAAACATACGACCCAGGACGACGTTACGACGTGTGGTGGCGCGATCCATCGAGTAGATCGGGTTCATGGTCGACGGGGCTTTCGGCAGGCCGGCGATAATGGCAATTTCGCTCAGGGTCAGCTGGCTGACCTCTTTGCCAAAATACACCTGCGCCGCTGCACCGACACCGTAGGAACGGTAGCCGAGGTAAATTTTATTGAGGTAAAGCTCGAGGATCTCTTCTTTGCTCAGCAGTTGCTCGATATGGATAGCGATAAAAATCTCTTTGATTTTTCGCATTATCTTCTTTTCGTTGGAGAGAAAGAAGTTTCGGGCCAACTGCTGGGTAATCGTACTTGCCCCCTGTTTGGCCGAACCCGAGGTAGCCACGACAAAGGCGGCACGGGCGATACCGATCGGGTCAATACCGGGATGGTCGTAGTAACGGCTGTCTTCGGTCGCGATGACCGCATTGATCATTTGCGGCGGAATATCGTCAAGTGCCAGAGGAATGCGCCGTTTCTCACCGAACTGGGAGATCAGCTTACCATCTGCACTGAATACCTGCATAGGTGTCTGTAATTCAACATTTTTTAGAGTTGCAACATCTGGGAGCTCTGGTTTTACATAAAGGTAAAAACCAAAGATAGTACCGACTCCAAGAATTGTGCAAATCATTGCAAGGATAAGTAATCGCTTTATGAACTTCACTTGAGAATTCCTGTTACACCATCATTCGACCGTTCAATCTATTTCAACCAATAGTATAAAGATAACTTAAATAAAATTAACGCCATAGGTTGGTGTTTGTTAGAAAAATATATTGCTTTTCCATTAACAGGGAGCATAGCACGGTATGTTTCGGAACCCACCAATAATTGGCATTGATATCGGCCATCATAGCGTTAAAGCGGTCGTCTTGAACCCAAAAAAAGAGCAACTGGAACTCTCTGCCTTTGCAGAAATTACCTTGCCTTCTTCGGTTATTAACGACCAGCATAGCGTGAATACCTCAGCCTTGTTGTCAGCAATACGTAAATTAAAAAAGAGCCTGCCGTTTAACGCCAGAAAAGTGGCTATCGCCCTGCCGGACAGCGCGGTCATTAGTAAAGTGATCCAGCTTGATACGAATCTGAGTGACGAAGAAGCGGAGTTTGCGGTGACCCAGGCGCTCAGTGCTTCTTCCCCCTTTCCGGTTGAAGAGCTCAGTTTGGATTTTTTTCCGCTGTCATCGGATGCCTTTGTTGAAACGGCAACGACCGTACCGTTTCAGGTGTTTGCTGCGCGAAAGGACACCATAGACAGCCGGGTCAAGGCATTAAAAAAGGCGGGCCTGCATCCCGGGGTGGTAGAGCTCCAGACACACGCACTATTGTGGCTGGGCGAGTATATAGCTGAACGCGCCGCGATGCAGGAGTTGTGGGGTGTTGTGGATATCGGGATGCACTGTACAGAATTTAGCATCAAGCCACCTGGCGGTGCGGCCTACCACCGCGAAATGGCTTTTGGTACCTCACTGGTAAGCGGGAATATGGCTGACAGCAGCGAAGAGCCGGAGGTCTTAGCCCCCGAACTCGAGCAGGCAGAAGTCTTTACCAAGCAACTGGCGGATCACCTCAAGCGACAGTTTCAGCTTTATAACTCGACACACCCACGCTCGGTGCTAAAAGGGATTTGGCTGTGTGGCGGGGGACAGCATGTTGTGCTGGAAGAACTGCTGGCACGGTTGCTGGGTGTAGAAGCCAGCTGGATCAACCCTTTTCGGTATTTTCCCTGTAGCAAAAAGCTGGGGCAGATCGCCAGCAATAGCTATTACGGCCAGTATGCGGTTGCGGCCGGGCTGGCTATAAGGGGTGCCAGTCAATGATTGCACGCTTGAATTTGTTGCCATGGCGGGAGGAAAAGCGAAAGCAGCATAAGCAACGTTTTTTTACGATCCTGGCGGGCGTCATGCTGGCAGTCGCCGCCATGCATTGGGTGCTGGCGAGCTACATTGAACAGCAGCAGGCGCACCAGCAGGCACGGAATCAATTGTTGCAGCATGAAATATCAACACTCGAGCGCCAGCTTGCATTTTTACCCGGCCTCGACAGACAGCGCGCAGCACTTAATAAGCGGCTTGGGGTGATAGGGGACATTCAGCAGGAGCGTAATCAAATCACGCTCCTGCTGAGTATATTACCCGGTATTGTTCCGCAGGGAGTCTACCTCGACAGTGTGTCGATGTCGTCCAACCGGATCGCCGTCAATGGGATCGGTGACTCTACCGGTCGTCTGGCCATACTGCTATCCAATGCCGAGCAGTCCCCCTGGCTGGAGGATGTGGCCATGCACTCGATTGTAGCGACGAAAGGTGATCAGGCACAGGACCAGACCCGGTTTAATGCCTCGTTTACCCTGGCAACGCATCCGGAGTCGGCATCCGGGAAAACCCATAGCCAACAAGGAAAACGGCAGTGAGTGACTGGCAAGATTTAGACCTGGATGAAATAACCGAGTGGCCGTTGATACCGCAATGTGTCGTGGCGTTGTTTCTGGCATTGGCGATGGGCACTGCAGGCTATTGGTATTGGCTGACACCGTTGCAAGAGGAGCTGGCCCGACTAAAGCATACAGAACAGGAGCTTCGCCAGCAGGTTGGAAAGCGGGCCAGCCAAGTGGCGGCCCTGCCCAAGGTAAGAGATCAGATTGAAGCGCTGGAAGAGCGCTATCAGTATGTCGTACAGCAATTGCCCGAGGAGGAGGAGCTGGCAAGCCTGCTGTCTGGCGTGAATGACATCGGGGTCCGCAATGGCCTCGAGTTTCAACGTATCGAATGGGGCCCAAGGCGTGAACACCCTCTGTATTACGAACTTCCCATCAATATTGCCCTGACTGGCCGCTACGTAAACATCGGTCAGTTTGCGGAGTCGGTTGCCAGGCTATCACGTATTGTGACCCTGAATGACTTCGATTTGGTTTTTCTCCGGCAGCACCAAAACCAGGAAACCCTGTCGCTGAAGGTGTCTGCCAGTACCTATCGTTTTAAAGCGCCAAAATAGAGGTGGCCGGTTTGAAAAGGATATCATTGCTGGTCTTCATGTGCTGGCTGGTGGTTGGCTGCCGGGCCAATGAAGATTCTGTTCGGCAGTTTATTGAACAGGCTCATAACCAGGCTCTGGTGCAGATAGCTCCCCTGCAGGAACAGTATGTCTTTGTGGCTGACGAGTTTGTTATGGCCAGTAATCGAATCCCCTTTGTTCGACCTCGCCCGGAACTGAAGACCGTCGGGCAGGAGAGAGATATGGCTTGCTGGCAGCCGGATATGACGCGTGCACGCAGTGCTTTGGAGGGTGTTCCTTTGGCCCAGCTCCGGATGAAAGGGGTTATCGGTGACAAGCGTGTACTTTGGGCGATTATTGCCAGGCCAGACGGCAAGCTGGAAAAAGTCCGGGACGGGCACTACCTGGGCCTCAATTTCGGCAAGGTTCGACAGGTTAGCCCGAGCAGTGTCGAGATTGAAGAAGTATTACCTGACGGTATGGGGTGCTGGTTGAAAAGGCTGACCACATTGCCACTCGCTTCTGCAGGTTCTGCCGTATAGAAGGAAGAAACAAAAGATGAAAAGGATTTTTCCAGTATCCACTGGTGCGTGGGCCAGGTATTGGCTGCCTGTGTGGCTGTGTCTGGTCTCGATGGCTTTTCCTGTGGCTGCCGTGATGGTGGTGGATAACCAGATAGCCGATATTGATTTCAGGCGGGACAAGCAAAACCGGGGGGTACTCAGTGTCAAGCTGGCCAAGCCCCAGTCGCTGGTTGATATGCGCAAGTCCGGCAGGCAGCTTTACATTGAAATGATGGGGACGACGCTCAGTGACGAGATGGTGTATCTGCTCGATGTTGCCGACTTTGCCACGGTTGTCGAGTCCGTCGAGACGCTGCGGACCGAAAAGGGGGCCCGGCTGGTGCTCAACACAACCGCCGACTTTGTCTACGACTATGACTTGAAAGGCGCACTGTTAACGGTGTTTGTTGCCGGCCGGCCTGAGCAGGCCAAGGCGGGGCAGAGCCGTGACGTGAGTTACAGTGGCAAGCCTATTTCAATTAATTTTCAGGATATTCCCGTTCGTAACGTGCTTCAGCTGATTGCGGAATATAACGATTTCAACCTCGTGGTCTCAGACTCCGTGCAGGGCAGTGTGACCCTGCGCTTGGATGATGTGCCCTGGCCTCAGGTCCTGGAAATTATCCTGCAGGCCAAAGGGCTGGATAAGCGGGTGCAGGGCTCGGTGGTATTGATCGCTCCGAAGCAGGAGCTGACCCAGAGCGAGCAGCAGGTTCTCGAGGCCAGGCGTAAGGAGCAGGAACTGGCTTCATTGCGCTCGGAAATCATTCAGGTCAATTTTGCCAAAGCCACGGATCTTGCCGAGTTGCTTCAGGGGGGGGGCGGGGGCAGCAGCATGCTCTCAAACCGGGGCTCCCTGCATGTCGATGACCGTACCAACTCATTGATTGTCAATGATCTTGGTGAGCGTATCGATACCATCAAGAATATCATTGCCGCGCTGGATATTCCGGTCAAGCAGGTTCATATCGAGGCCAGGATCGTTTCGGTCAATGAAGGGGATATTGATGAAATCGGGGTTCGCTGGGGGGTACTGAGTAGCAGCGGCAGCAAGACGGTCGGCGGCTCGATTGAGAGCAATCTTAACTCTGTCGGGCTGTTGGAAGAAGAGGCGACAGTGGAAGATTTCCTTAACGTCAACTTGGCCGCCACTCAGGCCGGGGCCTCCAGTATTGCCTTCCAGGTTGCCAAAATGGGCGATATCCTGCTGGATCTCGAGCTCTCTGCCCTGCAGTCGGAAAATAAGCTGGAAATCATTTCCAGCCCGCGGCTTGTCACTACCAACAAGCAGATGGCCTATATCGAGCAGGGGACTGAGATCCCCTACCTGGAGGCCTCGTCAAGCGGGGCGGTATCTGTTGGCTTTAAGAAGGCGGTACTGAGCCTGATGGTGACGCCGCAGATCACCCCGGATGACAAACTGGTGCTGGATTTGGTGGTGACCCAGGACAAACCGGGAGATGTCGTGAGTACCGGTACCAGCGAGGCGGTAGCCATTGATACCCAGCGAATCGGCACCCAGGTGCTGGTGAATAATGGCGAGACGGTGGTGCTGGGGGGGATTTATCAGCACCAAACCAATAACTCGATCAGAAAAGTCCCCGTATTGGGGGATTTGCCGATACTTGGTGCCTTGTTCCGCCACAAACTGAACAAGCTGGCCAAGCGAGAGTTGCTGATCTTCGTGACCCCGAAGATAGTGATGCGGTAAGTATACGGGAGTCATGGACAGTGCAGGCAGGGTTGACGGTATGATTGTTAGATGCGCGCTGCACCATGATGAAAAGCTAACTTATTGTGTTTATTGATGGCTTTGGCCTCTACAAGGCGATTATTCCGCAGGATCCCCGTGCCGATGCGTGTCTCAAGGGTAATTAAATTGGTAATGAGGCACACTAGCTATTGCCAAATGATAGCGAGTCCTGAGATAATTTTCGGTCTTATCACGAATTAAATGTGAGGAAGTTGGCGCCTCGGGCTTATTTATCGATAGCCTGCGGGCGGTGTCGTTTTATTAACCGCGCGTAAAATTGCTAAAAATGGCTGAAAAACGAAATATTTTCCTGGTCGGCCCAATGGGTGCCGGCAAAAGCACTATTGGTAGACATCTTGCACAGCAGCTACATATGGAATTCTTTGACTCTGATTCTGTCATTGAAGACCGTACTGGAGCCGATATCAGCTGGGTATTCGATGTGGAAGGTGAAGACGGTTTCCGTGTTCGCGAAGAGAACGTGATCAATGACCTGACCCAGGAGCAAGGGATCGTCCTTGCGACAGGTGGTGGTTCCGTTAAAAGTAAAGAGAACCGCAACCGCCTTTCTGCTCGTGGTATTGTGGTTTATCTTGAAACTACCATAGAAAAACAACTCGCCCGTACTCAGCGTGACAAAAAGCGTCCTCTGCTACAGACAGATACGCCACGCGAAGTACTTGAAGCTCTGGCAGAAGAGCGTAACCCTTTGTATGAAGAGGTTGCAGACTATGTGGTTCGCACTGACGATCAGAGCGCCAAGGTAGTTGCAAACCAAATCATCAAAATGCTTGAAGAGCGTTAATCAATAGTAAGAGAAGCTGACCATGGAACGGATCAACGTCAACTTAGGTGACAGAAGCTACCCAATCTCAATCGGCGCCGAGTTATTTACTGACCCGGCGTTGTTTTCCTCTGCCATCAGTGCCGGTCGACGTGTTGTCGTGGTCAGCAATGAAACGGTGTCGCCGCTGTATGCCGATACAGTGATGGCGACTATCCGTCAGCTCCAATGCGATGTCGCTCTGCTTTCGCTGCCTGACGGTGAGCAATACAAAACCCTGGAGACCTTCAACCAAATCATGACATTTTTGCTGGAAGGCAATTACGGTCGTGATGTGGTGATTGTTGCACTCGGGGGCGGTGTTATTGGCGATGTAGTGGGGTTTGCGGCTGCCAGCTACCAGCGTGGTGTCGATTTTATCCAGGTACCGACCACCCTGTTGTCACAGGTGGACTCTTCTGTCGGCGGTAAAACGGCGGTAAACCATCCCCTGGGTAAAAACATGGTTGGGGCCTTTTACCAGCCTAAGGCCGTTGTGATTGATAACCACTGCCTGAAAACCTTGCCTGAGCGCGAGTTTGCTGCTGGCATGGCAGAAGTGATCAAGTACGGTATTATCGCTGACAG
This sequence comes from Photobacterium proteolyticum, assembly GCF_001939735.1. Classification (GTDB taxonomy): domain Bacteria; phylum Pseudomonadota; class Gammaproteobacteria; order Enterobacterales; family Vibrionaceae; genus Photobacterium; species Photobacterium proteolyticum. The sequence continues at coordinate 65,640 of NZ_MJIL01000053.1, read as the reverse complement.
TGAATTCTTCACCTGGCTGGAGCAAAACCTCGAGAAGCTGCAGGCATTGGATAATGATGCGCTCAGTTATGCGATCGGTCGCTGCTGCCAGATCAAAGCGGATGTTGTTGCTGCCGACGAAAAAGAGTCAGGCGTACGTGCATTGCTGAATCTGGGGCATACCTTTGGCCATGCTATTGAGGCTGAAATGGGGTATGGCAACTGGCTGCACGGCGAAGCGGTGTCGGCAGGCACAGTACAGGCCGCCCAGACTGCCCATCTGCATGGTCTATTGTCGTCAGATGATGTCCAGCGAATTACCCGCTTGCTCGAGCGGGCTAACCTACCGGTCAAAGCCCCGGCATCAATGAATTTTGATTGTTATATGAAGCATATGATGCGGGATAAAAAAGTCTTGTCAGGTCAGCTAAGGCTGGTATTACCGACATCTATCGGTAGTGCCGAGGTCGTGGCTGATGTGCCCCACGATATCTTGCGTCGTGTGATTAATTCTTGAAGTTGTGAACAACCATGACTCGTGACACCTCAGTCGCAGCGTTGGATCTGGATACCCAGGTCCAACTCCTTTCCCGTATACAGTTTTTAACCCGCTTTAGTTCTAATCTTATTCAGATAACTGGCCGCGAAGGGGCCGGTAAAACATGGCTGGCACAGCGTTACCTGGAACAATGGGCGCAGGGTAGCAACCAGACGCTATTGCTTTGCCACAGGGCACAGTCCGACAGCCAGCATCGCTCTATCATACTGAAGCAGCTTGTTGCCCAGCCGGTTTTCAACGAACAGGACCCGCTGCAGGAAAGTGTCGATCGCATGCTCGGAAGTGGTCCTGCCAATTTACTGCTGGTTATTGATGATGCGCACTTGCTCAGTGCGACGCTCATTGCCGAGCTATGGGCCTTGGTGCAACAGGCGCAGAACATGCCTGGCTGGCAAATCAACGTGTTGCTCTTTAGCCAGTCGGGGCGGCTGGACAAATATCTGAGCCAGGTTTCCCATGGTCAGGGGGCGGCACCGCTTGAGTTGGAAATTGTTGACTTCAGTGAACAAGAAGTGCAAACCTTTGTCGAAGTGATATTTGCCACAGATAGGTTGGATGCCCACGGAAGGCGCGCGTTGAGGGATAAAGCGGCAGCGTCATCGCCTGTTCCCGGGGCACTGATGCAACTAGAACAAACGGAGCAGACAAATATGGCCAGTTCACGATCACGTACCTTATCGCCAATGACATTGCTGGCTGTTTTACTCGTTGTTGCAGCTGCCGGGCTGGCGTTCGTCTTTTTTCCGGCAGGTGATTCCGAGCCGGTTGTTGCACAGACTGAGAGTCCGGAACCGGCCGACGAGGCTCGTCAGGCACTGACCCTGTCAACCGGACAGGTGGAAGAAGAGCTGAGCGAATCGCTGCCTGAGCCAATATCCGGCGAAACAGCGCTATCACGAGATGTTACCGATAGCATCAATGATGATTCTCACCGCCTGCCTCAGGAGATCTCGCTGGAGGGACTGACTGTTGGCCGCAGCGATGATAATCAGCGGGTTGTGCTGCCGTCAGATGTTGTGGATGCGATGATCACCGAACAGGAACTGGGGGGCAGTGGGGCCATTGCGCTTGCCGAACAGCCCGCTGTTGAAGAGGCTGTGAGCGAAGCCATTCAGCCTGCGGATACCGCAGGGCAGACAGGTCGGGAGATCGCATTGGTGGCAGGTGAGCAGGTCCCGCAAAGCGAGCCCGGATCCGATGTTTTGCCTGAGCCTGTCTCAGCAGCTCCCGCAGATCAAGCGGAAGAGGAAAGCACCAATCTTGGGGCTGCCCTGAAAGGGGTCGACAAGCGACATTATGCGCTGCAGCTGGCTGCTCTCAAGTCGCTGTCGGCAGCCAATAAATTCATTGCTGAGTACCAAATCGCCAATATTGCAACCATCTATGAGACCCGCCGCAATGGCGAGCCGTGGTTTATTGTGATCAGTGGTGACTACCCGAATATTGTTGCTGCCCGCAGGGCAGAAACACAGTTGCCGGAGAGGCTACAAGTTGTTCAGCCATGGGTAAAATCTTACGCACAGATCCATCGTGAAATCGAGCGGGTGAAATAATCACAGCGGCAAGCAGATAATTACGTGAATTGGTATCAGACTCGGGGTGAAATGAGGTACAATCCGCCACCTTTCGTAACAATATCGGTTCTGGTGGTGGTTAGCTGAATGAAAAAGCATCGTGCATTCCTTAAATGGGCTGGAGGCAAATACTCTCTGGTCGAGGATATCGAGCGCCATCTGCCACCTGCGCGTAAACTGGTCGAGCCCTTTGTCGGGGCCGGCTCTGTCTTTCTGAATACTGATTTCGAGCATTATCTGCTGGCGGACATCAATCCGGATTTGATCAATCTCTATAACACCCTGAAAGAGAAGCCTGAGACCTATATCAACGACGTGAAAAGCTTTTTCACACCGGAGTACAACCAGAAAAGCGCATACCTGGAAATTCGCGAAGCCTTTAACAAGACCGATGATCCCTATCTTCGTTCTCTGTACTTCCTGTATATGAACCGCCATGGCTTTAATGGCCTGTGTCGTTATAACAAGAAAGGCGGCTTCAACGTCCCGTTTGGCTCCTACAAGAAGCCGTATTTCCCCGAGGACGAAATGTATTTCTTTGCCGAGAAGGCCAAGCGCGCGACGTTTGTTTGCGAAGGCTATCAGCAGACGTTTTCCCGGGCCCGTAAAGGGTGCGTGATTTACTGCGATCCGCCTTATGCGCCGTTGTCGACCACGGCGAATTTTACTTCATATGCAGGAAATGGGTTTAGCCTGGATGATCAGGCGGCATTGGCCGATGTGGCAGAGAAGGCCGCCACTGAGCGCGACATACCGGTATTGATATCCAATCACGATACTACGCTGACCCGCCGTCTGTACCACGGTGCCGAGCTGTCCGTGGTCAAGGTGAAGCGTACCATCAGCCGTAACGGCAGCGGACGCAATAAGGTAGATGAGCTACTGGCGTTGTTTAAGCCGCCGGTAGTCTAGCGTCCGTGGGTTGCTGTGACGACAAGGGTGATGGCAGCCACCAGGGCAATAAATAACAGAATCCCGCTGATCCCGGCAATAATAAATGGCCAGGGTGACTTCTGGCTGAAGTCATGCTGGCGGTTGCGATCCGACTGTACCCCGAATAGGGCCGCCGCGATGCTGAGAGCCAGGCTTTTTGGCTTGTTGTTCTGATTTTTCTTATCGTTAACGCGTTGTTTTTCCATTCCCACCTCCTCATGCTCTAAAAGCATAGTCATTATATTATCAATTGCAGGTAGAAATCCGTTAAGACATCATTCTTTGGATCGGGTAGAATTGCGCCGATTTCCGATAACGTTTTCGTATGTACCGTATAGAGGCTGAACATGAAGGACTTTTTGATCGCTCCATCTATCCTGTCTGCAGATTTTGCTCGTCTTGGCGAGGATGTCGAGAAAGTATTGGCTGCAGGTGCCGATGTTGTGCACTTTGATGTGATGGACAATCACTATGTACCGAACCTGACATTTGGTGCGCCGGTGTGTAAGGCACTGCGTGATTACGGTATTACAGCGCCGATTGATGTTCATCTGATGGTTAAGCCGGTAGACCGTATTATTCCTGATTTTGCCAAGGCCGGTGCCACGATGATCACCGTCCATGCCGAGGCCACTGAGCACCTGGACCGTACGCTGCAGCTGATCAAAGAACACGGCTGTCAGGCTGGAGTGGTCTTTAACCCGGCTACACCGCTGCATTATTTAGACTACGTCATGGATAAAGTGGACTTGATCCTGCTGATGTCGGTTAATCCGGGCTTTGGCGGCCAGTCTTTCATTCCGAACACTCTGGATAAGCTGCGTGAGGTACGTAAGCGTATTGAAGCCTCTGGCCGTGAAATTCGCCTGGAGATAGACGGTGGCGTCAAGGTCGACAACATCCGTGAAATTGCCGAGGCGGGCGCGGATATGTTTGTCGCAGGCTCGGCCATTTTCAGCCAGCCGGACTACAAGGCGGTGATCGATGAAATGCGCGCCGAGCTGGCCAAGGTAGAGCGTTGATGGATCACTTCAAAGGCATTAAGTTTATTGCTTTTGACCTGGACGGAACGCTGCTCGACAGCGTTCCTGATCTGGCAGAAGCGGCCGACCAGGCCATGCGCGCCCTGGGGCGTCCGGGCGTGACGGTCGAGCAGGTGACGACCTGGATCGGCAACGGTGCCGATATTCTGATTGGCCGGGCGCTAAGCCGTAGCCTTGAGGTAGACCCTGAACTTGATCCCGAGCTGCATAAAGAGGCCCGCCAGCTGTTTGACCGTTTTTACGATGCCGGCGGCCATAAGCAGAGCGCGCTTTACGACGGGGTGAAAGATACCCTTGCCACTTTTCACCAGGCCGGAGTGCCGATGGCTATCGTCACCAACAAGCCTGCCCAGTTTGTTCCGCACCTGTTGGAGCAGCACGGTATCAGTGACTATTTTGTCGATGTGATTGGCGGTGATACCTTTCCGCTTAAGAAACCGGATCCTTTTGCCCTGCACTGGTTGATGGAGAAGCACCGGCTGGCCGCATCAGAAATGCTGATGGTCGGTGATTCACGTAACGATATCTTGGCGGCAAAAGCCGCGACATGTTATGTTGTCGGATTGACCTACGGTTACAATTACGGTCAGCCGATCAGTGACAGTGAACCCGATATTGTGCTGGATCACTTTAGCCAGTTGGCAGAAGTGGTTAAACTAGACAGCTAGTACGATCAGGTCTGCGTATATCTGACGATAAGTTTTGAATATTAGTCAGCGGCACTTGTGCCGCTGCTTATCTTTAGTGACATAGGAAATCCCATCATGAGTAAACCCATTGTATTGAGTGGCGTCCAGCCTTCTGGCGAATTGAGTATTGGTAACTATTTGGGGGCGTTGCGTCAGTGGGAACAGATGCAGGATGATTATGACTGCCAGTACTGTGTAGTCGACCTTCACGCTATCACTGTCCGTCAGGATCCGAAGGCGCTTCACGAAGCCACGTTGGATGCATTGGCTATCTGCCTGGCGGTTGGTGTCGATCCTAAGAAGAGCACGCTGTTTGTTCAGTCGCATGTCCCTGAACATGCCCAGCTAGGCTGGCTGCTGAACTGTTATACTCAGATGGGTGAACTGAGCCGAATGACCCAGTTCAAGGACAAGTCACAGCGCCATGCCAACGATGTTAATGTCGGCCTGTTTGACTATCCGGTACTGATGGCGGCGGATATCCTGCTTTACGGTGCACACCAGGTACCAGTGGGCAGCGATCAGAAACAGCACCTTGAACTGGCCCGCGATATTGCCACCCGTTTTAACAATATCTACGGCGGTGGCGAGACGATTTTCCAGGTGCCTGAACCTTATATTCCGACAATTGGTGCACGTGTCATGAGCCTTCAGGATGCGACCAAGAAAATGTCCAAGTCTGATGACAATCGCAAGAACGTTATCACCCTGCTGGAAGAGCCGAAGTCGATTATCAAGAAGATCAACAAGGCGCAGACAGATACCGAGACCCCGCCACGTATCGCTCACGGTGTCGACAAGGCCGGTATCACTAACCTGATGGGCTTGTACTCGGCTGCAACGGGCAAATCGTTCGAAGAGATCGAAGCCCAGTATAAAGGGGTGGAAATGTACGGCCCGTTCAAGAAAGATGTTGGCGAAGCGATTGTCGCGATGCTTGAGCCTGTTCAGGCGGAATACAAGCGTATCCGTGAAGACCGCGCCTATATGGATTCTGTCATGAAAGCCGGTGCCGACAAGGCCTCAGAACGTGCTGCCGTTACCCTGAAGAAGGCTTACGAAGCGGTAGGTTTTGTTGCTCGTCCGTAAGTAACGTACCGATAGTTATTGTTAAAACCGGCCTTGTGGCCGGTTTTTCTTTAATGCTTTTCTGAAATCATGGCTTGCCTTTCCTGTCCCCTATAGCAAAATAGACCGCCAACTCATCCTGGGAGCTGATGTATCAATGCTGCTGATTATCGACAATTATGACTCTTTCACCTACAACCTGTACCAATACTTCTGCGAGCTGGGCGCTGAGGTGAAAGTCGTGCGTAATGACGAAATTGATATTGCAGGCATTGAGGTTTTGTCGCCTTCCCACCTGGTGATCTCGCCGGGCCCCTGTACACCTGATGATGCCGGTATTTCACTGCAGGCCATCGAATATTTTGCCGGTAAGCTGCCAATTTTGGGGGTTTGCCTTGGCCATCAGTCGATAGCGCAGGTGTTCGGCGCAAAAGTGGTGCGTGCCCGACAAGTGATGCACGGCAAGACATCGCCAGTTGTTCATACTGATCGCAGTGTGTTCGAAACCCTGAATAATCCGCTGACTGTTACCCGTTACCATTCGCTGGTGGTAAAGGCCGATACATTACCGGATTGTTTTGAGGTGACGGCCTGGACTGAGCGCGGGGGTGAGTTCGACGAAATTATGGGAATAGCCCACAAGACGTTGCCGATCGAAGGGGTGCAATTCCATCCTGAGAGCATTTTGACCGAACAGGGTCATCAGCTTCTGGCTAACTTTCTGCGCCGCTAACAGAGCAGAAAGTACAGTAACAGGATTATCTGCTGAATGAGCCTCTGGCGCAGTCAATAATCTACTCACTAGGTTGCGGGATTTTCTCTGCCTTTCGATTGGAAAGGTCCGTAAATCTGTCTTATTTCCGCGATCCTCATCACTTTTCTTAACATTTAGTCAGCGTTTTTTAGAAAAATCCTCTGGCAAGCTTATGCACTAGAGGTGAACTCAGCTGCCTTTATTTCCTCAGCGGAAATACACTTTTTTCCATTGGGTTGTTAATAAATTTCCCTCAAACCCGCATAAATATGTATTCAACAGAGCGTTAGCCAACCCAGATAAAGGATAAAAAAAATATTCTGCTATTGGAATTGGTTAATAAAATGTAAATACTATGCTTAAGACGCAATACACAGAAGGAAAGGATGATGGCAATGGAGCACAAAGTAGGACGTCAGCTGTTTGATGAGGTGATGGTACCTTGTTATTCCCCGATGCAGATCGTACCGGTGAAAGGCCAGGGTGCGCGTGTGTGGGATCAGGACGACCGGGAGTATATTGATTTTGCCGGCGGTATCGCAGTGAGCTGTCTGGGCCATTGTCACCCTGTTATGGTCAATGCACTCAAGGAGCAGGCCGACAAGCTATGGCATTTAAGTAATGTCATGACCAACGAGCCGGCGCTGCGTCTGGCGCAAAAGCTGACCGAGCACAGTTTTGCCGAAAAGGTGTTCTTTGCCAACTCCGGTGCCGAGGCTAACGAGGCGGCGTTGAAACTGGCCCGTCGTTATGCGGCCGATAAGTTTGGCCCGGAAAAATCTGAAATTATCTCATTCCAGCAGGGCTTCCATGGCCGCACCTTCTTCACCGTAACCGTCGGTGGCCAGGCTGCCTATTCTGACGGCTTCGGCCCGAAACCCGGTGACGTGACCCACTTGGTATACAACGACCTGTCGACACTGGCCGAGCATATGTCAGAGCGCACCTGTGCGGTGATGATGGAGCCGTTGCAGGGTGAAGGCGGGATCATTTCGCCGACCCAGGAATTTATCCAGGGCGTACGTGAGCTCTGCGACAAGCATAATGCCCTGTTGATCTTTGACGAGGTCCAGACGGGTAATGGCCGTACTGGTGACTTTTATGCCTACCAGGGGCTGGGTGTCACACCGGATATTCTGAGCACGGCGAAATCACTGGGCGGTGGTTTCCCGATTGGTGCCATGCTGACAACCTCTGAGCTGGCCGTTCACCTGAAGGTCGGTACACACGGTTCGACTTACGGCGGCAACCCGCTGGCCTGTGCCGTTGCCGAAGCAGTGGTGGACGAAGTGACCAAACCGGAGGTACTGGACGGTGTTAAGCAGCGCGAGCAGTGGTTCCGTGAAGGACTGGCCCAAATTAATGCCAAGTACCCGATCTTTGACGAGGTACGTGGTAAAGGCCTGTTGCTGGGTGCTGCCCTGAATGAAGAATGGCAGGGGCGTGCCCGTGATATTTTGCTGGCGGCCGGTGAAGAAGGCCTGATGGTACTGGTTGCCGGTGCTAACGTCGTGCGCTTTACTCCGTCACTGGTGATCGACAAGGCCGATATCGATGAAGGTATGGCCCGTCTTGAGCGCGCGATTGCCAAGCTACATCAATAAAAAGCGACATCAATAACGCTGCACTGATAAACAAGCGATACCAATACATCCGTAAAATATGCAGTGGCTGACAGGAGCCTGGCCACTGCAGTTGCCTGTTTCCGAACATGAAAAGGCAATCAATTCACTAGAAAACAATGAGCTAGCGGCAACAGCCGCTACCTGCATCAGGAGGGAGTTCGATGCTGGTTATACGTCCTATTACTGAAGCCGATTTGCCGGCGCTTATGCAATGCGCCGAAGAGTCCGGTCATGGTTTTACTTCACTACCGGTGAATGAAGAAATCCTGCGCAACAGGATTGAACACTCGGTGGAAAGCTTTGCCAAAGCCGTCACCAAGCCGGGACCGGAAGGATACCTGATGGTGGCAGAAGACACCAAGACGGGAGAAATTGCCGGTACGACAGCAATAGAAGCCGCTATCGGGCTGGACAATCCCTTTTATACCTACCACCTGAGTACCGTGGTTCACTCATCTCGCCGCCTCAATGTCCATAACGTGGTGAAAGTCCTGACATTTGGCAATGACTACACCGGTGTGAGCGAGCTATGCACCCTGTTCTTGCGTCCGGAATGGCGTCAGGGGCTGAATGGTCGCCTGCTGTCGAAGTGCCGTTTTATGATGATGGCCGAGCACCCGGAGCGATTTGATACCACGGTGATCGCCGAAATGCGCGGCGTTTCCGATGAGGAAGGGCACTCGCCGTTCTGGGAATGGCTGAAAGAGCACTTCTTCTCGATTGATTTTACGTTGGCAGACTACCTGACCGGCATTGGGAAGAAGGGCTTTATTGCCGATCTGATGCCGAAGCTGCCGATTTACGTCAACCTGCTTAGCCCGGAAGCCCAGGCGGTGATTGGCGAGGTACATGAAAAGACACGTCCGGCACTGCGTTTGCTGGAAAAAGAAGGGTTCAGCTGCCGCGGCTATGTCGACATTTTTGATGCTGGCCCGACGGTCGAGTGTGATACCCGCAATATCGAGTCGGTACGTCACTCTCAGCGTTGCACCGTTGTGATTGGCGAGTCTGCGACAGGCAAAGACTGCATTATCAGCAACAGCTCATTTGAGAATTTCCGTGCTGTTGTCGGCAAGGTCGTTCTTGATGAAGAGAAGGCGATCGCGCAGATGGACGCGGAAATGGCAGAAGCACTGCAGGTGAAAAATGGTGATCAGGTTCGCCTGATTGCGCAATAAAAAGGACGGGAGAACATCATGACACAATGGATAGCAGGAAACTGGCAGGAAGGTAATGGCGAAGCGATGCAGTCACTGAACCCGTTCAGCGGTGAGGTGATCTGGCAGGGGAAAGGCGCGACTGCCGAGCAGGTCGAGCTAGCTGTTGCCAGTGCCCGTCAGGCCCTCCTGAGCTGGCGCAAAACGGCCTTTAGTGAGCGCCAGGCCATCGTTGAGCGTTTTGCCGAGCTGGTCAAAGAAAACAGCGAACATATTGCGCGTACCATTGCCGAGGAAACCGGCAAGCCGTTGTGGGAGACCCGAACGGAAGCCGGGGCGATGGTCGGCAAGATAGCCATCTCGTTACGTGCTTATGATGAGCGTACCGGCCACAAACAGAAAGAAGTGGCCGGAAGCCAGGCAATCCTGCGTCACCGTCCGCTGGGTGTCATGGCGGTATTCGGTCCTTATAACTTCCCGGGCCACTTGCCTAACGGCCACATAGTGCCTGCGCTGCTGGCCGGTAATACCGTTGTATTCAAACCGTCAGAACTGACGCCGAAAATTGCCGAAGAGACCATGAGGCTGTGGCAGCAGGCTGGCTTGCCAGACGGGGTGATTAACCTGGTGCAGGGGGCCCGTGCCACGGGTGAGGCTCTGGCGGGTTCTGCCGGTATCGATGGCTTGTTGTTTACCGGCAGTGCCAACACTGGTCATATTCTCCATCGTCAGTTTGCCGGTCAACCGGGCAAAATGCTGGCGCTTGAGATGGGCGGCAATAACCCGATGGTGATCTCTGAGGACTATGGCGAGCTGGAAGCGACTGTCTACACTATTATTCAGTCAGCCTTTATCAGTGCCGGACAGCGTTGTACCTGTGCCCGTCGCTTGTATCTGCCACAGGGCGAGAAGGGGGATGCGCTGCTGAAGCGTCTGGTCGAGGCTACATCGCAGCTTGTTATCGACGGCCCGTTTGCCGAGCCGCAGCCATTTATGGGGCCACAAATCTCTGAGGCGGCCGCTGACGGTATCGTCCGTGCACAGGCCAACCTTGTGAGTCTTGGGGGCGAAGTCCTGTTGGAAGCCAAGCGCGGTCAGGGAGCAATAGTGACGCCGGCGATCATCGAGGTGAGCAAGGTGGCAGAGCTTCCGGATGAAGAGTACTTCGGTCCGCTATTGCAGGTTGTCCGTTATCAAGACTTGGAGCAGGCGGTAACGCTGGCCAATGATACCCGCTACGGTTTGTCGGCCGGGTTGGTTTCTACCAATGATGAAGAGTGGCAATACTTCATTGACCACATTCGTGCCGGGATTGTAAATCGCAACCGGCAGCTGACCGGTGCCAGCGGTGATGCGCCGTTTGGCGGACCGGGCGCATCCGGTAATCTTCGACCGAGTGCATATTACGCCGCGGATTACTGTGCGTATCCGATGGCGTCGATGGAAGGTGAGCAGACCGAGTTACCGGCTCAGCTGTCACCGGGTATCAAGCTGTAAGCGCGAGAGAGCGGAATTAACCGACAAGTAAGGGGATAACATCATCATGGAAAGGGTTGAACAACTGTTTAATGCGCTGTGGCAAGATTATACCCAGCGTCTATGTCCGTCGGCAGGTCAGGTTCATGATCTGTTAGAGGAAGGTGAGCCCCTGCTCAATGATCATATTGCGCTGCGGACGTTTAACCTTCCGCAAGTCGGGCTTGACCGCCTGGCTGCGCCGTTTATTGCCATCGGCTATAAACCGTGCGGCAAGTACCATTTCGAGGCAAAGAAGCTCTATGCCGAGCACTTCGAGCACCCGAACCCGCTGGCGCCTAAAGTTTTTATCAGTGAGCTGATGGTAGGGCAGTTCTCGTCGTTGCTGCAGCAGACGGTACGCGACCTGGTTAACCAGGTACCGGAAGAAGCCATGCATGATCCGGCGTTTCTTTACGGCGGGCGGTTATGGGAGCTGGACTATGCGACCTATGAGCTGCTGTCGGCAGAAAGCGAATATGCCGGTTGGTTGGCGGCGCATGGTTTCGGTGCCAACCACTTTACTGTCAGCATCAATCAGCTGGAGCAGTTCACCGAGATACAGGAGGTGAACCACCTGCTACGTCACAACGGTTTTGTGATTAACGAGTCCGGTGGGGAAGTGAAGGGCAGTCCGGAGGTAATGTTGGAGCAGTCTTCAACAATGGCCGATCGGGTTCCTGTCAACTTTACCGATGGCGTACGCGAGGTGCCGGGTGGCTTCTATGAATTTGCCAAGCGCTATCCAACCGCTGATGGTGAATTGTACCGGGGGTTTGTCGAGGCATCGGCCGACAAGATATTCGAAAGTACCAATCAGTAATTACAGTAATTAAGCTAAGCACTAAATCCACGGCTGCCATAGGTAGCCGTGGATTTTTTATATCTTACCCAATATGTTATACCAATCTGGATAAGTAGTTGTTCAGATAGCTGCGCAGGAAAAATCACTTAGAACAAGGCATGAATTGCAGCTAACTAGTTACTCTAATTACAAAATTCATAACGCAGTTAAAAGTGATTTTAACCAGCAAGAATGATCAAATACTTATGTAGATTGGTATTAGTGCTGGCTGTCCAGCGGTGGTACCCATGGGGTCTCATTGCCCTGATGGCGGCTGGTGGAGTCAAACGTTGTCTGCTGTTCCAGATAGTGGCGTGGGCCACTGAAGCCTGTCAGCTCGACCGTCGTTGGCAGTGTCTGGATCACGGCAGGGTGGGTGTTGCCGGCATTCGGTGCAAAGCGTTCAATATCCATATAATTGCGTTCCGTATTTTTTCGATCGCTCTCTGGCACCAATTCCGTTACCGGGCCAGAGTGTTCACAATGCATATATGCACAATGTAGCACTGGTAGTGAGGATCGCAAGAGTAACAAGAGTGAGCGCCGTAGCAAATTATGTCTGAAGCTATTACATTTATGCTTGGTGGGCATGCACCAGACACAAAAAAAGCCGCATGATGCGGCTTTTTATCGTTTTGCTTTCCGGGTACCGGGTTTAGCGAGTACCGTATACTACAATCGTTTTACCGTGTGCAGAAATAAGGTTCTGCTCTTCCAGCATCTTCAGAATACGACCGACAGTTTCACGTGAACAACCGACAATCTGGCCGATTTCCTGACGCGTGATCTTGATCTGCATACCGTCTGGGTGAGTCATCGCATCAGGCTGCTTCGCAAGGTTCAGCAGTGTCTGGGCGATACGACCTGTAACATCCAAGAATGCAAGATCACCTACTTTCTGGCTGGTCACCTGCAGGCGGCTTGCCATCTGAGCAGATAGGCGCATCAGAATATCTGGGTTTACCTGAATTAGCTGGCGGAATTTCTTGAAAGAAATCTCGGCGACTTCACAAGGTGTCTTCGCACGAACCCAAGCTGTACGTTCCTGACCTTCTTCGAACAGGCCTAGTTCACCGATGAAGTCACCCTGGTTTAGGTAAGACAGGATCATTTCCTTGCCTTCTTCATCCTTGATCAATACGGCAACAGAACCTTTGACGATGTAGTAGAGCGTTTCTGCTTTCTCGCCCGCATGAATCAAAGTGCTCTTTGATGGGTACTTATGAATGTGGCAATGGGAAAGAAACCACTCTAGAGTTGGATCTGTTTGAGGTTTACCTGGAACCATATTACTAACTTCCTCTGCGTTTGTTGCCCAACAACGATATCCTTATTACTTGAAGCTGGGCCTAACAATAGAATTGTTCGCCGTCTAGGATATGCAGTCAACCGCTGGGCTGCAAGCTCACGTGAATAATTAGTTCAGAGTTTATCTTTTTTCGGCGCGTATTTCTTGATATTGATCTATCTGAAAAGGGCATTTTGTAGTCATAAGTGTGCACATGATCACACCGTTGTGAGTTAGTGCCAAATACCCCTATTTTAAGTAAGGAGAAAGCAATGCAATCACGCGTGAAATGGGTCGAAGAGATGACCTTTCTGGGCCAGTCAAATTCTGGTCACAGCGTCGTAATGGACGGTAATGGGGGCGAAAAAGCACCAAGTCCGATGGAAATGGTACTCATGGCTGCAGGAGGGTGTAGTTCGGTCGATGTGGTCGACGGATTAAAGTCTGCCGGGCAGAAAATCACGGCCTGTGAAGCGCAGATTTCTTCCGAGCGTCGTGAGCAGGCACCGCGTATTTTTACTTCGGCCAACATTCACTTCGTGGTTACAGGTTATGATTTGGACGAGGCTCTGGTCGGGAAAGTCGTTGCTGATTCGCTACAGAAATATTGCTCGGTTTGCCTGATGCTGGGTGAGGGCGTAGAAATGACCCACTCCTACGAAGTCGTGAAGGCATAAGCGTTACGAGAGGCGAGTATCGAGTAAGAGCGGAAAGTACACCTCTCGCACCTCGTTACTCGACTCTGGTTATTGGCCTTTGTTATTACCCGATTTTACCCGTTTCGATTAATTGCTGGATCAGCGGCCGCATGATCAGCTCCATCGCAAAGCTCATTTTTCCGCCCGGTACCACCAGGGTATTGTGGCGCGACATAAAGGATCCCTGGATCATTGACAGCAGATACGGGAAATCGACATTTTTGATCCCGCGAAAACGGATCACCACGAAGCTCTCATCCAGACTGGGAATCGCCTTGGCACTAAGCGGGTTGGAGGTATCAACAGTCGGTACCCGCTGAAAGTTGATATGCGTACGGGAAAACTGCGGGGTAATGTAGTTGAGGTAGTCGTCCATTGAGCGAACGATCGACTCCATGACGGCTTCGCGGGAGTGTCCGCGATCCCGTGTATCGCGGACGATCTTCTGGATCCACTCCAGGTTCACAATCGGAACCATGCCGATGAGCAGATCGACATGCTGGGCGACATTGACCTCACCGTCGACAACCCCGCCGTGCAGCCCTTCGTAGAACAGGACATCGGTATTTTCTGGCAGATCCTGCCACGGGGTGAAAGAGCCCGGCATCTGGTTGTAGGGAACGGCCTCGTCAAAGGTGTGCAGGTAGCGCCGGAACTGGCCGCTGCCGTCATCGCCGTATTGGCGGAAAAAGGTTTCTAACTGGGCGAAGTCATTGGCCTGGGGACCAAAGTAGCTGATATGGCGCCCTTGTTCTTTGGCCTTGCGAATTTCGACATCCATTTCCGGACGAGTAAAGCGGTGAAAGCTGTCCCCTTCTAGCCAGGCGGCGTTAATGCTCATCATATTGAACATTTTACGAAAAGCTTCAGAGGTGGTGGAGGTGCCAGCACCCGAAGACCCTGTTACTGCAATAATTGGATGTTTTGCAGACATGACAAACCCTGTCGTTAACATTAACGGAAAGAGTTATTAACAGGCTGGAGAGGGAAGGTCAAGCATAACTCGGGCTGCAAGGTGAAAAATGATACCGCGGCCCGGTATGGTTAACGGCTGTTGGTGCGGGTCAGGAGTGCAGATCTCGGCGCAGTTTGATGTCGACTGATTCGTGTAGCTCGGAAAAGACTATCACGGCATCACCTGAGGCTAGCTGCTGGCGAACGTGTTGTACTTTTTGCTCCATGCTCAGTTCACTTTCACCATAGTCGGTACCTTCGCGCAGAACGAAGTGCTCGATGAGGTTTGTCAGGGTCTCCGGATCGATCTCTTGCCAGGGAATAATCATAGCGGTGTTATCTGCATGTAAGACGGATAGCTGATTATATTGTTAATTTCATAAATTGTAGAGCGGTAATATGGCCCCGCAACCGAGCTCTTTGACAGATCTTAGTAACAGAGCCAGAGTACTCCTGCTTTTTCTTGCAACTCTTACCTACTCTTTGATTACTTGCTCAAACCATTCGGGAACGGTTTTCTCCAGCCAGAAGTTCGGATTACGCAGCGAACCGCTGACAAAACCGACGTGGCCACCGTATGGACTAAGATGGTAGTCGATATTCTCGGGCAGTGACTGGGTCGGAATAACGGCCGAGGTCATGAACGGATCATCGGCGGCATGGATGATCCGCAGCCGCGTCTGTATGCGCTGGAGCTTATTGATGCCGCTACAGCGCTGGTAGTAATCGGCGGCGTCTTTGAAGCCGTGCAGCGGTGCGGTCACCTGCTCGTCAAATTGCCACAGTGACCGAATTTCTCCTACCTTGCTGGCCGCTATCGGCATCTTTTCCGGCAGGGCAGCAATTTTACGGCTGAGGTTTTTTTTCATCGAGCCCAGCAGATATTGCTGGTAGACCCGGGAAAAGCCCTGCTGAATCCGCTCCGAGCAGGAAGCCAGGTTCAGGGGCGGAGAGATGACCTGTGCAGCCGCAAGCTCTGACTCATGATTGGTTTCTGCCAGATAGTTCACCAGCATATTGCCGCCAAGCGATACCCCGACGGCAAATAGCGGCGTGTCGGGAAACTGCTGGCGTAACCAACTGATAAAGAATGCTGCATCCGTGATTTCACCGGAGTGGTAGCCGCGAGCCTGGCGATTGATTTCACCGCTGCAGCCGCGAAAATGCATCATAACCCCGAGCCACCCCTGCTGGCCGGCGGCATGCAGCAACCCGTTGGCATAGGGGCTGTGAAAACTCCCTTCCAGGCCATGGAATAAAATCATGATGGGTTTACTGGCCGGGTGCTGTGCTGCCGGGCCTGTCCAGGCCAGGTCGAGAAAGTCGCCGTCAGGGGTTTCTATCCGCTGCTCTACCGGAGTAAATAGCGGCTTGCGGCGAATAAAGCGTGGCAGCAGTGTTTGTAAGTGGGCATTGCGTAACCCGCTAGCGGGTTCAAAGGGCATCATCGGCAACTCCTCTTCCCGGTTACAGGGGAAAGTCATTCATGGGATCTTTTTTTAACAGCTCTGCCAATATAAGCAAGCCCTGTTCCAGTTTGCTATGGGTGACGGGGGCGCTGATTGCAAGCCTGACAGCAGGCGGAATCGTCCCGCCCGGCGGGGTAAACATCTCGGCTGACTTTATGATCACGCCCTGTTGCTCGGCAGCCGAGACAAAGTCACTGAGCCGCCAGTAGTCAGGCAGTGTCAGCCAGACATGAAAACTGTCCTGGGTATGCTGAATGGCAAAATCCCCCAGATACTGCTCCACCAACTGCTGGCGCTGGTTGATATCGTGGTGGATATCCTGCAGCACCCGGTCGGCATCCCCTTTGTGGATGAGTTCGCAGGCCAGCCCGGTGAGCAGGGGGCTGATCATCAGGCTGTGGTTGTGTAGTGCGGTGTTGAGCCGCTGTTGCAGGTTGAGCGGCACCTGGATATATCCCAAACGCAGCCCCGGAGCGAGGCATTTTGACAGCCCGCCGATATGGATGACCTGTTCCGGATCAAGGTTAACCATCGGGGCCGGGCGCTGCTGCGGCAGCAGACCGTTGACATCGTCTTCAACCAACAACAGCTGGTACTGGCGGCAGATAGCGAGGATGTCACGGCGGCGTTGTTCGCTCATGGTGGCGGTTGTCGGGTTTTGCAGCGTCGGTGTGCAATAGAGCATTCTCGGCTGATGCTGGCGGCAGGCCGCTTCGAGACTGGCAGGAATGATCCCCTCGTGATCAAGGGCAACAGGCTTGACGTTGACTTGCTGCTGCCTGGCGAGGCTCAGAAAACCGGGATAGGTGACCTGTTCGACCAGCACGGTGTCTCCCTGGCGGCAGAATGCCGACAGGATCAGCTGGGCGGCATGCTGGCCCCCCGAGGTGAAGTGCATACGCTCGGGGTCGATATTCAGGCTTTTGGCTTGCAGCCAGCGGGCAACGACGTTGCGATGGGCGTCCAGCCCCTGCGGATCATGATACAGCATCATCTGGTTGAGTTGTTCGGGATGGCGGGACAGATTTTCCATGGCTTGCTTCAGCATCCCGGCACGGTCAATACACGGGGGAATATTGTGGCCGAGGTTGCAGGCCTCTTCTTCCTGGGCGGAGTAGCTATAGATCCAGCTCGGTGCATCCTGTTGGCAGACAAATGTACCGGCTCCTACCCGCGCCTCTACCAGCTCTCGTCGTTCTGCCTCGGCATAGGCACGGGTGACGGTGCCTACGGTAACCTTAAGTTGATCGGCGAGGGCGCGGTGGGTCGGTAGTTTGTGCCCCCCCGGTAGCTCTCCTGATGCGATTTGGTGCTCGATGGCATCGGCAATCTGGCGGTAGAGGGGCTCGGCCTTGTGATCCTCCGTCGAGGGTGTCAGTACAATATTCATGATTGTCATGGTGACAATAAACCTTTTGATCTCATTTAATCCCGCTGTTAGGGTTCATTTTGAGCGTTTGAGTCAGTTATTGCAACTTAAACCTCTAATTGTATCGGTACAATTTGTTGGGGAGGATTTCTGACAGTGTGGGAATGGCAATTTATTCTTTCTTTGGCAGCTTTTGCGGCGACGATGACCGGAACGCCTGGACCGAATAATTTAATGGTCACCGCCTCCGGGGCTAACTTTGGTTATTGGCGGACTTTGCCGCATATGATGGGGATAGGGCTGGGGCTGGTATCGATGATTGCTCTGGTAGCGGCAGGACTCGGGGTGGTGTTTACCCGCTTTCCGCTATTGCATGAACTACTGCGTTGGTGCGGCAGTGCGTACCTGCTGTATCTGGCTTGGAAGATTGCTACCGCAGGATCCGCGGTCCGAACGGAACAGCCAGACAGTCGGCCAATGACATTCTGGGCGGCGGCGATGTTCCAGTACGTCAATCCGAAAGCCTGGATGATGTCTGTGACGGCGATCAGCACCTTTACGGTAGCCGGAGAGCTCTATTGGCAATCAGCGACACTTGTTGCAGGGGTATTTTTTCTGGTCTGTTTTCCGAGTGTCTCAGTTTGGGCTGGCTTTGGGTCTATGATTGGACGTTGGCTGCACAGCAGCAGAGCTCGTCGGGTATTCAATGGTGTGATGGGCGCGCTGACGGCAGGTTGCGTGGTAATGATTTGGTAGAAGGTGATGTCCTGAATTGTATTGCCAGAGCAGTACTACTTGCCCTGAAGGTGAGATAGCAGTGAGGTGGCCCCAAGTTGCTGGCAGTAACGGGCCAGATTGTTGCTTGTCACTGTTCCTGCCGCAGGGGCCGGTAAAGGCAATAAAAGGTTAAGTTGCTCGAGCAGCTCATGCTGCTGGCTTTTCTCAAGCTCCAGCTCGAAATCCAGCAACAGCTGGTAGCCCGCAGGGGCTAGCTGGGGTTTTAGCCGCTGGCGCATGGTGCGATATTGTTGCAGTTGCTTGTCGCTGACGACAAGGCTGGCTATCAGGGCATGGATTTGCTGATCGGCCAGCTCAATATGCAGGGTATCCAGCCAATGCAGTAACAGGGCAAGGTTCACATTGCCCTGATAGGTGTTTTGCAGTGTCAGGCAGGCATGTTCGACGCCAGCCCGAGCATAATGATTCAGGCTGAACTGCCAAAAAACCTCTGCCGAGAATACAGCAGGATGAGGCATTATTAGCTGTTACCCTGGAACTGGGCTTCCATTGTTTCCAGCTCTTCCTGCAGCTCCATCCACTCCATCTCGATCTCTTCCAGTGACGACTTGGCATCCCCCTGGCGCTTGAGCTGCTCGTTCAGGCGAACTTTGTTCTCGGCATTGTAAATTGCCGGATCGGACAGTTCGGTTTCTGCCTGCTCGACTTCGGTAGCCAGCTTTTCCATTTGCTTGTCCAGCTTGTCAATTTTCTTGCGCAGTGGTGCCGTTTGTTTGCGGAACTCGGCCTCAAGACGTTTCTGCTCCTTGCGGGAAGCTGCACTGTTGTCTTTGGTGGTTTCTGGCTTTGCAGCCTGTTGTTCCCGACGTTCGTTGCGTTGCTGTTCGGTGAGCCACTTATGGTAATCATTCAGATCACCGTCGAACGGCATCACCTGACGGTCATGGACCAGATATAGATCATCGGTGGTGGCACGCAGCAGGTAGCGGTCGTGGCTGACGATGACCATGGCCCCTTCGTAAGACTGCAGGGCCAGTGTCAGTGCCTGACGCATATCCAAATCCAGGTGGTTGGTCGGTTCATCGAGCAGCAACAGGTTCGGCCGCTGCCATACAATGAGTGCCAGTACCAAGCGGGCTTTTTCGCCGCCCGAGAACGGGCCGACTTTATCGAGGGCTTTGTCACCGACAAAACCGAAGCTGCCGAGATAGTCACGAAGCTGCTGTTCGGTGGCCTGCGGGGCAATACGCGCCAAATGCTGAACCGGTGTGTCATCAAGTCGCAGGGTCTCTAGCTGGTGCTGGGCAAAGTAGCCGATCTTGACGCCTTGCGAATAGGTCAGGTCGCCAGCCTGGGCCGGTAGCTCGCCAGACAGTAGCTTGATTAGGGTCGATTTACCGGCACCGTTCCGCCCTAGCAGGCCGATGCGGCTGCCCGGAACAAGGTTGAGGCGGATTTTTTCCAGGATCAGGTTGTCACCGTAACCGGCCGCGACCTCATCCATCATCATGATCGGGTTGGGCAGGGCAGACGGCTCGCGAAACTCGAAGCTGAACGGGTTATCAAACTGGGCCGGGAGCACCTTCTCCATTCGCTCCAGTGCCTTGATACGGCTCTGTGCCTGACGGGCTTTGCTGGCCTTGTAGCGGAAGCGGTCGATATACGACTGCATGTGCGACATTTGCTTCTGTTGCTTCTGGTACATGGCTTGCTGTAAAACCAGTTTTTCTGCACGCTGGTTTTCAAACGACGAATAGTTACCGGTGTAGCTGTTCAGGGTCTGGTTTTCGATATGGATGATGCGGCCGACGACCGGATCAAGAAAGTCACGGTCATGGGAGATCAGTACCAGGGTGCCTCGATAGTTCTGGAGCCATTTTTCCAGCCACATTACGGCATCCAGATCCAGGTGGTTGGTTGGCTCATCGAGAAGCAGCAGATCGGAGCGGCAAAGCAGTGCCTGCGCAAGGTTCAGGCGCATCCGCCAGCCACCGGAGAACTGGGTCAGGTTCCATTGCATCTGTTCCTGGGAAAAACCCAGGCCATCAAGCAACTCGGCGGCTCGGGCATTGATACTGTAGCCGCCGATGGTATCAAGCTTGCCGTGTAACTCGGCGACTTTATTGCCGTTGTTGGTTTGCTCAGCCGCGGCTAAGTCTTGCTCTAGCTGACGGTATTCGCGGTCTCCGTCGATCACATACTCAATCGCACTACGCTCCAGTGCCGGGGTCTCCTGGGCAACCCAGGCCAGCTCCCAGTTGGCAGGGAATTGGCAGGTGCCGGCATCGACGCTCAATTCACCTTTTAGTAAGGCAAATAAGGTAGATTTACCACAGCCATTTTTTCCGACCAGGCCGACCTTGTCGCCGGGATGGATGGTGGCAGTGGCGTTCTCGAGAAGGGCTTTACCGCCTCGTAGTAGCTGAATGTCCGAAAAGGTAATCATCGACAGTGTCGGGGTAGCCCCGCTCCGCAAAATAAAGTGCACGAAATGAGCGGCAGTCTATACCAAACGGCCTCTGACTGCTAACTCGATGATAATCGCCGAGCTATATTGAGAAAGATGCGGTTATGAATTGAGATTCAGGTGATCCGCTGCCGGTACAATTATGTATGATGTGTATAGAAATCATGATAGACGTTGCGCCTGAGGGAATAATCCGCAGGTTATTGTAAGGGACACTATGACCAAACAAGGACGGCCAAAGATTTTGGTAGTTTATGCCCACCCGGATCCGCAGGAGTCGGTGGCTAACAATGAGATGCTCAAGGGAATAGAGGATCTCGAGCATGTGACGATACATGATCTGTATGCCGCTTACCCTGATTTTTTCATCGATATAAACCATGAACGGGCGCTGATCCGCCGCCATGACATTATTGTTTTTCAGCATCCCCTCTATATGTATTCCTGTCCGGCTTTGCTCAAGGAGTGGATGGATGTGATATTAAGCAAGGGATTTGCGCACGGCGATGGCATCGAGACCAAAGGCAAATACTGGCGCTCGGTGATCACCACCGGCGGAGCGGCAGAGGCCTATACCCCGGACGGCTATAATCGCTGTAGCATCGCGGAGATCCTAAAGCCTTTTGAGCTGTCTGCCGATTTATGTCAGATGACGTGGCTTGAGCCGCTGGTATTGCACTGGGCAAGACGGATCCCGGCGCAAGAGCTTGAGCAACACGTCCAGAGTTATCGTCACTGGCTCAGCGATCCGCTGGCTGACGGCAAGGAGGCTGACTATGGCCAGTGATGTACTTTCTGTCAGTGTTGTCTTCCTGGCGGCGGCCGTTGTGGCTGTACCGATCGCCCAGCGCCTGGGGCTGGGCTCGGTATTGGGCTATTTGCTGGCCGGTATCGCCATAGGTCCGTGGGGGCTGAGGCTGATCTCTGATGTCGATGCCATTTTGCATTTCTCCGAGTTCGGGGTCGTCCTGCTGTTGTTTCTGATCGGTCTCGAACTGAACCCCAAGAAACTGTGGCAGATGCGCAAGCCGATCCTCGGGCTGGGAGGCAGCCAGGTCGTGGTGACCAGCATAGTGATTGCCGCCATTGTAATGGCCTGCCGGCCGTTTCTTCCCGACATCAGCTGGCGAGATGCCGCAGTGGTCGGCATGGGGTTGGCGCTCTCATCCACGGCCATTGCACTACGGGTGATTGAGGAGCAGAACCTCGACGGCAGCGAAACCGGGCAGTCGGGGTTTGCGGTATTGCTATTTCAGGATATCGCGGTGATCCCGATGCTGGCTGTCCTGCCGGTGCTGGCAGGCGGCGGCGGGGGAAGCTGGCTTGACTTCGCCTGGATGATTGGTGGCATATTGGCGCTGCTGGTGGGCGGACACTTTCTGCTGCGTCCGCTGTTTCGCTGGGTGGTGCTAAGTGGTGTTCGCGAGCTGTTTAATGTAGCTGCCTTGCTATTGGTGATCGGCATTGCGCTTGGTATGCAGTCGCTGGGGCTGTCGATGGCGCTGGGAACATTTCTTGCGGGGGTACTGCTGGCCGAGAGCGAGTATCGCCATGAGCTGGAAATTGCTATCGAACCGTTCAAGGGGCTGTTGCTCGGGCTGTTCTTTATCTCGGTCGGCATGGCGGTCAATCTCGGACTGCTGCTGGAGTACCCGTTACAAATTCTGCTGGCCGTTATCGCCCTGATCTGCGTGAAGGGACTGCTGCTGTATGGACTGGCCCGCTTGTTTGGGATCCGTGCCAAGTCACGCAGCCAGATGGCTGCAATCCTTAGCCAGGGCGGTGAGTTTGCCTTCGTACTGTTCACGGCGGCACTGGGTGAGGGACTGCTCGGTAAAGAGCTGTCGGCTTTCCTGCTGGTGGTGGTGAGTATTTCGATGATGACCACCCCGCTGATCCTGTTGCTTCAGGACAAGTGGTTCATCCGGACATTCAAGGCCGAAGAAGAGTCGCTGGAAAGCGATGTGATTGACCGTGAGCCACGGGTGATCATTACCGGTTTTGGCCGCTTCGGCCAGGTCGTCGGGCGGTTGCTGTTTGCCAACAAGATCCGGGTAACGGTGCTTGAGCGGGATCCGAGCCAGATCCAGTTCCTGCGCAAGTTCGGCTACAAGGTGTATTACGGTGATGCCACTCAGCTTGACTTGTTGCGGGCGGCAGGGGCTGACAAGGCCGAGGCGATAATCATCTGTACCGACGAGCCCGATGAAGTGATGGAGGTCGTTACTCTGTGTCAGCAGTATTTCCCCAATCTCAAAGTGCTGGCACGGGCAAGAAGCCGGGTTGAGGCCCATCAGCTACTTAGCCATGGGGTTGAGTGTTTTTCCCGTGAAACTTTTGCCGGTGCCCTTGATTTAGGTCGCCAGGCCCTCATATCTCTGGGTATGCACCCGTACAAAGCTAAGCGGGCCGAGGCACATTTCCGTAAACTGGATACAACAGCGCTACGGGATTTGTTGCCGCAGCATTCCGAGGATGTGCATCTGGCATCGCGGGCCAAAGAGGCCCGGAAAGAGCTGGAAGAGATTTTCGATCGGGAAATGCGCGGTGAACGTGAGCGGCACAATGGTTGGGACTAGTCAGGCTGTTATGAATGTTTGTCATAACAGCCAGTTGTAAGGGAATGGGTAACATGGCAAAAAAACGATTTATTGCCGGAGCGGTGTGTCCTGAGTGCAAAAAACAAGACACCTTGCGCTGGTGGCAAGAGAATGACGTCGAGATGGTCGAGTGCGTGGAGTGCCATCATACCGACCGTCGGGTGCCGCAATCTGTAGCGGAAAGTGAACAGCTTTCCCCGCAGACCAAGCAGCAAGTAATTGGGATCTTTAAACCCGAATAGCGAGCAGATATTGGCATCAAGGTGCCTTTATCCGTTATTATGCGGGTGAGATTTATATTGAGTGCCGTTTCATCGTGATTGTGCGTCTGCAAGATAGTCACAATGAAACGGTACTATTTACCTATCGGAGTAAACATGAAAGTCACTAAAGACATCGTAGTAAGCCTAGCTTATCAAGTGAAAACTGAAGAAGGCGTGGTTGTTGACCAGTCAACAGCGGATGCACCACTGGATTACCTTCACGGCCACAATAACCTGATTGTTGGTCTTGAGAAGGCTCTGGAAGGTCGTGAAGCCGGTGACAAATTTGAAGTGACTGTTGCTCCTGAAGATGCATACGGTGAGCACGTGGCTGAAATGGTTCAGCGTGTACCTGCAGATGTTTTCCAGGGTGTTGACGAGATCACTGTTGGCATGCGCTTCCTGGCGGATACTGACCAGGGTCCAATTCCTGTAGAAGTAACAGAAGTTGATGGCGACCACGTTGTTGTTGACGGTAACCACATGCTAGCGGGCCAGACGCTGACATTTAACGCTGAAGTTGTTGCACTGCGTGCTGCAACAGAAGAAGAGATCGCTCACGGTCATATTCACCAGGGCGGTGGTTGCTGTGGTGGCGGTAGCTGCGGCGACGACCACGGTCACGACCACAAAGAAGAAGGCGGTTGCTGTGGTGGCGAAGAGAAGGGCGGCTGCGGCTGTTCTCACTAAGCCCTGCGCTTAATCAGTAATAGAAAACGGGAAGCTCAGGCTTCCCGTTTTTTTTGAATCATCAATAATGCGGTGGTGGCGTTTCTTCGGATTCGCTGGCCATGTTCGATGGCTCCATGCCTTTCACCTTGCCGACCATATATTTCAGCTGCACCTGCATTTCGTCGATCAAGAACTGCTGCTTGGTCAGTGCCTGGTTCAGATCTTCGATGGTCTGCTCCTGGAAAGCCTGTTTCATTTCCAGCTCGTCAATTTGAGCCTGTAGTTTGTCGATGTCACTCATAGGGCGAATATGTCCGCGGTTAATCTGTGGTCCAGGCCTGGGCAATGCCGGCGGATGTGCCGGATATAACCTGTCCGTCAGGGGTAATGGCCACATCATACACCACTGCCGCCGGTGGTCGAGTGTCTTGTTGCGGTGCGGCTTCCCAGCGGCCGAGGTTCCCGCCTGTCTTGCTGTCCCACAATTCTATGCGTCTCGCCGGGGTGCCTGTTGCGATCTGAGTGCCGTCATCCGAGAACCGGGCGCTGGACAAGTTTTGCTGACGCAGACGAACAGCCAGCTCGGTCTGCTTCACACCGCTGTTAAGATCCCAGATAAACACATCGTTGCCGCCGTCGGCGGTGAGCGCCAGCTTGCCGTCCCGTTGAAGGGCGACCCGGCTGATCCGTGAAGTATGCTCGAACTGATAGATGATTTGACCGTTGCGGGTATCCCAGAGGTAGGCGTAATAGTCATTGCCGCCCGACAGGGCAAACTGTCCGTTGGCCGACAGGGCAACAGAATTAACTTTTTCTCGATGGGCAAGGAACTCTAGCCGCCGTCCGCTGCCCAAGTCGATGTACAGTGCCTTGCCGTTAGAGAGTCCTAGCAGAATGTGCTGACCGTTGCTTGCTATATCGACATCACGGATGATCCCGTCCGATATGGACCAAAGCCCGTCTGAGCGTCCCCATGCCAAGTCCCACACCGCAAAGTTTTGTGCCGTGGCGGTAATAGCGTAGCGGTTGTTGTCGGAAATACGGCTGGTTAGAACGGTATTGTGATGTGGGTCTTGAGAACCAAAGTCGGCTAACTTTTTGTTTTGCTGTAAATCCCATAGCACGATACCTTGTTCCGTTGAGTGCAGAATGGCAAAGCGGCCGTCTCGGCTGAGGCTAAAGCTGGTGGCACCTTCGGGAGCAATAGACCAGCGCTTGACCTCTGAGCCCGAAAAAAAGCAGCCAGTCAGGGTAATCAGTGCCAAAATAATGCTAAAGGCTTGTATTTTTTTATGCATTAAGGTCTGGTTCCGGTTTGTTTTGCTAAGAGATAAAATGTGGCCAAGCGTATTAAGTCACTGATTAAAAATGATAGTTAGGCAGTGACTTAATACGGTTGGTATTAGTATATTGATATAGCGCGCTTTTCACAGCAATGGTGAAAAGCCGATTATAAAAATGAGGCATTCCCTCATCGATTGATGGAGAAATACATGAAACCTGTTCTAAAGATGTCTGTTTTGGCTGCTACGATCCTACTTGCTGTAGGCTGCCAAGATGAAAAAGCGGCTGAAGCAAAACCTGCAGAACCTGCAAAGGTAGAGCAGGTAGCATCTGAGGCAACGCCGGCAGCATTTGCTTCCGAGGATGAGAAAGCCGCCTATGCGATCGGCGCATCACTGGCGCAATATTTGTCGGCAAACCTGGATCAGCAAAAAGAGCTGGGTCTGGAGCTGGACCGCGAGCACGTACTGGCTGGTGTTAGCGATGTATTTGCAGGCAAGAGCCGCATGACACCGGAAGAAACGCAACAGGCGCTTCAGGACCTGGACAAGCGTGTGTCTGAAATCGTGGCAGCAAAAGCGCAGGCAGAATCCGAGAAGAATATTAAGGCCGGTGAAGAGTACCGTTCCGAGTTTGAAAAGCTGGAAGGCGTGATGAAGACAGACTCTGGTCTTCTTTATCAGGTAGAAACACAGGGCGAGGGTGACAAGCCGGCAGCTACCGATACTGTTAAGGTTCACTATAAGGGTACCCTGACTGACGGTACCGAGTTCGACAGCTCTTACAAACGCAACCAGCCGGCGACATTCCCTCTGAACCAGGTGATCCCTGGCTGGACTGAAGGCGTGCAGCTGATGCAGGTTGGCTCTAAGTTCAAGTTTGTTATTCCGCCAGAGCTGGCATATGGTTCTCAGGCTAACCCGAGTATTCCTGCAAACTCAACCTTGGTGTTTGAAGTTGAACTGCTTGATATCGTCAAGGCTGAAAAACCAGCAGCAGTAACACAGTAAGCGATTGTTCGTTAAGGTTAAATATACCAAAATCGAATAATAAGTAGACAAAACCCGGCTTCTGCCGGGTTTTTTGCTTTATACTGCTAGTTGAATATCCAGATAAAAGTTCAGGCTACTTTCAAAATTCTGATAAACTTGCAAGCAAGATTTGAAATTTTATCCGTTCTATTTATTTTCACGATCTTTGAAGACGGTGAAACTAAATAAAATGGTTTGAGCAAGGAAGATATGACAGTGGTATCTACAGATAACTTTGGCTCTGAAGTCATGATCGAGAGTGATTTGATTGAGCCGCGTGCGTTTAGTGAACATGATTATATCATCTTACGCTCTTACGAGGCCGTGGTGGATGGCCTGGCAGCGCTGATCGGACCGTTTTGTGAGATTGTTTTGCACTCACTGGCCGATCTCAATACATCGGCG
Source organism: Photobacterium proteolyticum (assembly GCF_001939735.1). Taxonomy (GTDB): domain Bacteria; phylum Pseudomonadota; class Gammaproteobacteria; order Enterobacterales; family Vibrionaceae; genus Photobacterium; species Photobacterium proteolyticum. Next base: position 38,662 of record NZ_MJIL01000053.1, on the reverse strand, counting down.
ATCAAAATTGCTAATGGTGAAAATACTGGGCGTAAGGTCGGATCGCCGATAACTGATCTGGCGTTGCGGATGTTGCGAGATATCGAAGGTTCGGAACGTAACTTCTCCCGAGCTTATTTTACCCGTGCCAAGGGCGGCGATCTGATGAAGTCGATCACCATTGCGATACGCAATGGCGAGGACCGGGTCATTGGTCTGCTTTGTATCAACGTCAATCTGGATGCGCCTTTCTCGCAGATCCTGCAATCCTTTATGCCGACTGATGAAGCCAAGCAGGCTGCATCGAGCGTTAACTTTGCCAGCGACGTCGACGAGCTGGTTGATCAGACGGTCGAGCGAACGATTGAAGAGATCAATGCCGACAAGAATGTGTCTAACAACGCCAAGAACCGCCAGATTGTCATGGAGCTATACGACAAAGGTATTTTCGATATCAAAGATGCGATTAACCGCGTGGCGGAGCGACTGAATATTTCCAAGCACACGGTATACCTGTATATCCGCCAGCGTAAGACTGAGGATGGCGAAAAATGAGCCTGAATTATGTGCTGGTGGTTGACGGGCCGGCATATGGCACCCAGGCTGCCCGCTCGGCTTTTCTGTTTGCCGAGGCACTGATTGAACAGGGGCATCGGCTGTCGCGGGTATTTTTCTATCAGGACGGTGTCCATAACGGTTCATCCCTGTCGGCACCGGCATCGGATGAGTTTGACCTGGTCGCAGGCTGGCAGCAGTTGGCATTAAGCAATCAAATCGAACTCCAGACTTGCGTGGCTGCGGCATTACGCCGCGGGATTATCAGCGAGCAGGAGGCACAGCAAAATAGCTTGCCGGGGCATAATCTGGCCGCGGGGTTTGAGCAGGCCGGGCTAGGCGGGCTTGCCGAGGCGATGCTAACGGCCGATCGGGTTATTCAGTTTTAAGTCTTACCTTTTAAAGAGAACCTATGAAATCGCTAGGCTTTGTATTTCAGAGTGCCCCCCATGGGAGCAGCAGCGGCCGTGAAGGGCTGGATGCCGTCTTGGCGACATCGGCATACTGTGAAAATATCAGTGTGTTCTTTATCGGCGACGGTGTCTTCCAACTGCTGGCCAACCAGCAGCCAGGACAAATATTGTGTCGTGACTATATTGCGACCTTTAAGATGCTGGATCTCTATGATGTCGAGAATATCTACGTTTGTCGTCAGTCGCTGTATGAGCGTTGTATCGAAGACAGTGAGCTGGTTATAGAGGTCGATGTAGTCGATTTGGCAGATATTACGACTAAACTTCATCAGTGTCGGCGAATTCTAAGTTTCTGAGGCCATTATGCTCCACACCATCTCAACATCTCCCTTCCAGACTCAAGATCTGCAACGTTGCCTTCAATATTTGCGCCCAGATGATGAAATTCTGCTATTACAAGACGCTGTTAGTGCCGGAATTGAAAAAAATAGCTGGTGCGAGGCAATAAAAAAGTCGGGTGTAAAAATTTATTTACTGGAAGCCGATCTCGCGGCAAGAGGCTTGACCGATAAAGTTGATAACAGCATTAATGTTATTGATTTTAAAGGGTTTGTTTCGATTACCGAACAGCATGAAAGTCAGCTTAAATGGGGCTGAAGCCAACTAAGAAGTTACATGATATTTGGCTTTTTCCAACTGTTTAAGAAATGATCATCTGATTGATCGCTGTATATATCTTGACACCTATTAGTGCGATGCCTAAAATTTCGCGTCCTCCTGTTGTTGGGAGGCGGATTTTTCACATTTACGAAAGTAATATTTCAGGAGCTATTTAATGGCAACTATTAACCAGCTGGTACGCAAGCCACGTGCAAAGCAAGTTGTTAAAAGCAACGTGCCTGCGCTAGAAGCGTGTCCACAAAAGCGTGGTGTATGTACTCGTGTATACACTACTACTCCTAAGAAACCAAACTCAGCACTACGTAAAGTGTGCCGTGTTCGTCTAACAAACGGTTTCGAAGTAACATCATACATCGGCGGTGAAGGTCACAACCTTCAGGAGCACTCAGTTGTTCTTATCCGCGGTGGTCGTGTTAAAGACCTTCCGGGTGTTCGTTACCACACTGTTCGTGGTGCACTTGACTGTGCAGGCGTTAATGACCGTAAACAAGGTCGTTCTAAGTACGGTGTGAAGCGTCCTAAGTCTTAATGGATTCCGTTAAGTAAGGCCAAACACTAAAATTATTTAATTTTGAAGAAACTGAAAAGTTTTGGATAACCTGAAGAAGACAACGGAGAATATCCATGCCACGTCGTCGCGTAATCGGTCAGCGTAAGATCCTTCCAGATCCAAAGTTCAAATCTGAGCTGCTGGCAAAATTCGTTAACATCCTAATGGTTGACGGTAAAAAATCTACTGCTGAGAAAATTGTTTACACTGCACTTGATGCAATGGCTGAGAAGTCAGGTGAAGAACACCTAGCAGTATTCGAAAAAGCTCTTGAAAATGTACGCCCTGCGGTAGAGGTTAAATCTCGCCGTGTTGGTGGTTCAACTTACCAGGTGCCTGTAGAAGTACGTCCAGTACGTCGTAACGCACTAGCTATGCGTTGGTTGGTTGAAGCTGCGCGTAAGCGTGGTGAAAAATCTATGGCTCAGCGTCTTGCTGCAGAAATGCTAGACGCGGCTGACAACAAAGGTTCTGCTGTTAAGAAACGTGAAGACGTTCACCGTATGGCAGACGCGAACAAAGCGTTCGCACATTACCGCTGGTAATACCGACTTGGCGCAGCAAGCCTGGCTTGCTGCGCCTAAACCATACTCTAAGGTTAACCTTAGTAAGAGGATACAGCCGTGGCTCGTAAAACGCCTATCGAGCGCTACCGTAATATCGGTATTTGTGCTCACGTTGACGCCGGTAAAACAACAACTACCGAGCGTATTCTGTTTTATACAGGCCTGTCTCACAAGATTGGTGAGGTTCACGACGGCGCTGCTACCATGGACTGGATGGAGCAGGAGCAGGAGCGTGGTATCACTATCACTTCTGCTGCTACTACTACGTTCTGGCGTGGTATGGAAGCTCAGTTTCCTGAGCACCGCGTTAACATCATTGACACCCCGGGACACGTTGACTTCACCATTGAAGTAGAACGTTCTCTGCGTGTACTTGATGGTGCAGTTGTAGTTTTCTGTGGTTCTTCGGGTGTTGAACCTCAGTCTGAGACCGTATGGCGTCAGGCTGACAAGTACGAAGTACCGCGTATGGTTTTCGTTAACAAGATGGACCGTGCTGGTGCAGACTTCCTTCGCGTAGTTGACCAGATCAAGAACCGTCTTGGTGCGAATCCAGTGCCAATCCAGCTTAATATTGGTGCTGAAGAAGAATTTAAAGGTGTAGTTGACCTGATCAAGATGAAGACCATCAACTGGTCGGAAGAAGATCAAGGCACAACATTCACCTATGAAGACATTCCAGCAGAGATGCAAGACCTTGCTGATGAATGGCGCATGAACTTAGTTGAATCAGCTGCCGAGGCATCTGAAGAGCTAATGGATAAGTACCTTGAAGAAGGTGAGCTGTCTGAAGAAGATATCAAGGCAGGTCTACGTCAGCGTACACTAAACAACGAAATTGTTCTGGCAACTTGTGGTTCTGCATTCAAGAACAAAGGTGTTCAGGCAGTACTGGATGCGGTTATCGAATTCCTGCCGTCTCCTACGGAAGTAAAAGCTATCCGTGGTGAAGATGAGTTGGGTAACGAAATCGAGCGTCACTCAAGCGATGACGAACCATTCTCAGCGCTTGCGTTCAAGATCGCAACAGACCCGTTCGTTGGTAACCTGACATTCATGCGCGTTTACTCGGGTGTTGTGAACTCTGGTGATTCAGTCTACAACTCTGTTAAAGAGAAGCGTGAACGTTTCGGTCGTATCGTACAGATGCACGCGAACAAACGTGAAGAGATCAAGGAAATCCGCGCCGGTGATATCGCCGCGGCGATTGGTCTCAAAAACGTAACTACTGGTGACACACTGTGCGATCAGGATCATAAAGTGATTCTGGAGCGCATGGAATTCCCGGAACCAGTAATTCAGATCGCGGTAGAGCCGCGTTCTCAAGCTGACCAGGAAAAAATGGGTATCGCGCTGGGTAAACTAGCTGCAGAAGACCCGTCTTTCCGCGTAGAAACTGACGATGAGTCTGGCCAGACACTAATTTCTGGCATGGGTGAGCTTCACCTGGACATCATCGTTGATCGTATGAAGCGTGAATTCAGCGTTGAGTGTAACGTGGGTAAACCTCAGGTTGCATACCGTGAAACCATTCGTGGTAGCACGGAAGTTGAAGGCAAGTTCGTACGTCAGTCTGGTGGCCGCGGTCAGTTTGGTCACGTATGGCTTAAGATCGAACCGTCGGAGCCTGGTGAAGGCTTCGTCTTCGTGGACGAAATTGTGGGTGGTGTTGTACCGAAAGAATTTATCGGTGCGGTATCGAAGGGTGTCGAAGAGCAGATGAACAATGGTGTACTGGCCGGTTATCCGGTACTGGACGTCAAAGCGACTCTGTATGACGGCTCTTACCATGATGTTGACTCGAGTGAAATGGCGTTTAAGATCGCAGGTTCAATGGCATTCAGGAAAGGTGCGCTAGAAGCAAACCCGGTAATTCTTGAGCCGCTGATGAAAGTTGAAGTAACTACTCCGGAAGACTGGATGGGTGATGTTGTCGGTGACCTTAACCGTCGTCGCGGCATGATCGAAGGTATGGAAGAAGGGCCAGCAGGCCTGAAGATTGTCCGTGCCCAGGTACCGCTTTCAGAGATGTTCGGTTACGCAACAGATCTTCGCTCTGCTACTCAGGGTCGTGCTTCTTATTCTATGGAATTCAGTGACTACGCTGAAGTGCCGAAGAATGTTGCAGACCGAATTATTGCAGAACGCTCTTAATTTGATTATTGCGTCAATCGTCGTTGACGCATAAAATACAAACTTCAGACGCGCCCCCTGACCTAGTAGGGGGCGTATCTTAACTAGGAAGGAACACGATCGTGTCTAAAGAAAAATTTGAACGTACGAAACCGCACGTTAACGTTGGTACTATCGGCCACGTTGACCACGGTAAAACTACTCTAACTGCTGCTATCTGTACTACTCTTTCAAAAGTATACGGTGGTGAGGCTAAAGACTTCGCATCTATCGATAACGCTCCAGAAGAGCGCGAGCGTGGTATCACAATCTCTACTTCTCACGTAGAGTACGATACTCCAACTCGTCACTACGCACACGTAGACTGCCCAGGACACGCCGATTACGTTAAAAACATGATCACTGGTGCTGCGCAGATGGACGGTGGTATCCTAGTTGTTGCTGCAACTGACGGCCCTATGCCTCAGACTCGTGAGCACATCCTACTAGGCCGTCAGGTTGGTATCCCATACATCATCGTGTTCATGAACAAGTGTGACATGGTTGATGACGAAGAACTACTAGAGCTAGTAGAAATGGAAGTTCGTGAACTTCTATCTGAGTACGACTTCCCAGGTGACGACTGCCCAGTAATCATGGGTTCTGCTCTTGGCGCACTAAACGGCGAGAAAGAGTGGGAAGACAAGATCGTTGAGCTAGCTGAAGCACTAGACAACTACATCCCAGAGCCAGAGCGTGCGATCGATCGTCCGTTCATCCTACCTATCGAAGATGTATTCTCAATCCAGGGCCGTGGTACTGTTGTAACTGGTCGTGTTGAGCAGGGTATCATCACTGTAGGTGACGAAGTAGAAATCATCGGTATCAAAGAGACCACTACAACTACTTGTACTGGTGTTGAGATGTTCCGTAAGCTTCTTGACGAAGGCCGTGCTGGTGAGAACGTTGGTGTTCTACTACGTGGTACTAAGCGTGACGAAGTTGAGCGTGGTCAGGTTCTTGCTAAGCCAGGTTCTATCACTCCGCACACTACTTTCGAGTCAGAAGTATACGTTCTGTCTAAAGACGAAGGTGGCCGTCACACGCCATTCTTCAAAGGCTACCGTCCACAGTTCTACTTCCGTACAACTGACGTAACTGGTACTATCGAGCTACCAGAAGGCGTTGAAATGGTAATGCCTGGTGACAACATCAAGATGGTTGTTACTCTAATTGCTCCTATCGCGATGGACGAAGGTCTACGCTTTGCGATCCGTGAAGGCGGTCGTACAGTAGGTGCTGGTGTTGTTGCTAAGATCGTTGCTTAATTTGCAATAGTCTAACGACACTAAAAAAAGGGAGCTTCGGCTCCCTTTTTTGTATCTGCAATTTCTCTTTGCGGTATTAACCACTGTTTAGCTGTGTATTTATAGTTAGGCATTTGTGTGTATATATTTTTATCAAAATATTCTTCTATTGCTAATAACAGATCTATCTAAAAACTCCGCAGTTATAAGTAGTAATGGAAACTATTCTCGTTTATATTGCTTCAATCAAGTTTAAAGATGGAAGTGAAATGTACGTTTGCCTCTGCCACGGAATCTCCGACAAGAAAATAATGAAGCTGACACAGCAACACGGTATCACCGATGTTCGTGGTATTCGCCAGATCACCCCTCTGGGCTCGATGTGCGGTAAATGTATCCGGACCGCCAAGGAAGTGATTGAAGAAACTGTTGAAGCCACAAGACTACAAGAAGCCAGCTAATCGGCCCCGATTCTATCTTCTGCAGAGTGTTCATGGTGGGGAAGGGCGAGCAGTTACCGAACGTATAACGAACCAGTAATAGATACTTCCTCTTGATACCATTTCAGCTGGCTGATATTTTCCCGCATCCCGCATCCCGCATCCCGCACTATCTGATTATTTTTGCAACAGGGGTTGCGCTTGAAAATGTGATCTGTATAATGCTCGCCACTGCCTGAGACAATAAGATCTCGTAACTGCAGTTGTGAACCAATAAGCATCGAGGAAGAAGCCGCCAAGCGGTTTGACAATGTACACTCTGACTTATGTTCGCAGTCATTAAATTGACTGACAATGTATCCAAACGGGATACTACGTTCACATAAATCAATCGGCATTCCCTCGATCTATCGAGTGTGAGTGGCGATATTGTTTGTGTAATTTTTATTTGGAGCTCTGTCTCATGCAGAACCAACGTATTCGTATCCGCCTAAAGGCGTTCGATCACCGTCTGATCGATCAGTCTACTGCGGAAATCGTTGAAACAGCTAAGCGTACTGGCGCGCAGGTTAAGGGTCCAATCCCTCTACCTACTCGCAAAGAGCGTTTCACTGTTCTTATTTCTCCTCACGTTAATAAGGACGCACGTGACCAGTACGAAATCCGTACTCACAAGCGCCTTATCGACATCGTTGAGCCAACAGACAAAACTGTTGACGCTCTTATGCGTCTAGACCTAGCTGCTGGCGTTGATGTTCAGATCAGCCTAGGTTAAGGGGAGATAAGAGAATGATTGGTCTAATCGGTCGTAAAGTGGGCATGACCCGCGTATTTACCGAAGATGGCGTTTCTATCCCAGTAACTGTGGTTGAAGTTGAAGCTAACCGCGTTTCTCAGGTTAAATCTGTAGAAACTGACGGCTACAACGCAATCCAGGTAACTACTGGTACTAAGAAAGCTAACCGTGTTTCTAAGCCAGAAGCTGGCCACTTTGCGAAAGCAGGTGTTGAAGCTGGTCGCGGTCTTTGGGAATTCCGTCTAGAAAACAATGAAGAGTTTGCTGTTGGCGCTGAGCTAAACGTTGAACTTTTCAATGACATCAAAAAAGTAGACGTTACTGGTACATCTAAGGGTAAAGGCTTCCAGGGTGGCGTTAAGCGCTGGAATTTCCGCACTCAAGATATGACCCATGGTAACTCCTTGTCTCACCGTGCTCCGGGTTCAATTGGCCAATGTCAAACTCCAGGTCGCGTATTTAAAGGCAAGAAAATGGCTGGTCACATGGGTGCTGAGCGTGTAACGACTCAGAACCTAGAGATCGTACGTGTTGACGCTGAGCGCAATCTGCTTCTTATCAAAGGTGCAGTACCAGGTGCTACAGGTGGCAACGTGATCGTAAAACCAGCTGTTAAAGCGTAACGTCAAGGAGTTAGTAATGGAATTGGTAGTCAAAGGCGCTGATGCGCTAACTGTCTCCGAAACTACTTTTGGGCGTGATTTCAATGAAGCGCTTGTACACCAGGTAGTTGTTGCTTACGCAGCAGGTGCTCGTCAAGGTACACGTGCTCAGAAAACTCGTTCTGACGTTTCTGGTGGTGGTGCTAAACCATGGCGCCAGAAAGGTACAGGCCGCGCTCGTGCAGGTACAATCCGTAGCCCACTATGGCGTACAGGTGGTGTAACTTTCGCTGCTCGTCCACAGGACCACAGCCAGAAAGTTAACAAGAAAATGTACCGTGGTGCTATGAAGAGCATTCTTTCTGAGCTAGTTCGTCAAGAGCGTCTAATCGTTGTTGATAACTTCTCTGTAGAAGCACCTAAAACTAAAGAGCTAGTAGCTAAGCTGAAAGAGCTTGAGCTTACTGATGCTCTAATCGTAACTGGCGATCTAGATGAGAATCTATTCCTGGCTGCACGTAACCTCTACAAAGTAGACGTACGTGACGCTGCGGCAATTGACCCAGTTAGCCTGATTGCTTTCGATAAAGTTGTGATGACTGCTGAAGCAGTTAAGCAAGTTGAGGAGATGCTAGCATGATCACTGAAGAGCGTATTCTAAAAGTTCTACGTGCTCCGCACATCTCTGAAAAAGCGACAATGGCTGCAGAAAACGGTAACACTATCGTATTCAAAGTAGCTATGACAGCAACTAAGAAAGAGATCAAAGCAGCAGTTGAAAAACTGTTCGAGGTTGAAGTTAAGTCTGTAAATACTCTTGTAGCCAAGGGTAAGACCAAGCGTCAAGGTATGCGTGAAGGCCGTCGTAGCGACTGGAAAAAAGCGTATGTTATCTTGAAAGAAGGTCAAGACATCGACTTCGCTGGTAGTGCAGAGTAAGGCTAGGAGCAAAGAAGAATGGCTATTGTAAAATGTAAGCCGACTTCCCCAGGTCGTCGCCACGTAGTTAAAGTGGTTAACTCTGACCTGCATAAGGGTAAGCCGTACGCACCTCTACTAGAGAAAAAATCTAAGTCAGGTGGTCGTAACAATAACGGTCGTATCACAGTACGTCACATCGGTGGTGGTAACAAACAACACTACCGTATGATTGACTTCAAGCGTACTAAAGATGGTATCCCAGCGAAAGTTGAGCGTCTTGAATACGATCCAAACCGTAGCGCAAACATTGCTCTAGTTCTGTACGCAGACGGTGAGCGCCGCTACATCATCGCACCTAAAGGTCTTCAGGCGGGTGATACCATCCAGTCTGGCGCAGATGCTGCTATCAAAGTTGGTAACACTCTACCAATGCGCAACATCCCAGTAGGTTCAACAGTACACTGTGTTGAGCTTAAGCCTGGTAAAGGTGCTCAGCTGGCTCGTTCAGCTGGTGCATACGCTCAGATCGTTGCACGTGCAGGCACTTATGTGACTCTACGTCTACGTTCTGGTGAAATGCGTAAAGTGCTTTCTGAAGGTCGTGCGACCCTTGGTGAAGTTGGTAACGCAGAACACATGCTACGTGAGCTAGGTAAAGCTGGTGCTTCACGCTGGCGCGGTGTTCGTCCAACTGTCCGTGGTGTTGTAATGAACCCAGTTGATCACCCACACGGTGGTGGTGAAGGTCGTACATCAGGCGGTCGTCACCCAGTTACACCTTGGGGTGTTCCTACTAAGGGTTACAAGACTCGTAAGAACAAGCGTACCGACAAGTACATCGTACGTCGTCGTAATAAGTAATATATATCAGAGGATAAGCCATGCCACGTTCTCTCAAGAAAGGTCCTTTTATTGACCTGCACTTGCTGAAGAAGGTAGAGAAAGCGGTGGAAAGCGGTGACAAAAAGCCTGTTAAGACTTGGTCCCGTCGCTCAATGATCATCCCTCAGATGATCGGTTTGACCATCGCTGTCCATAATGGTCGTCAGCACGTTCCTGTTTTCGTTTCTGAAGAAATGATCGGTCACAAGCTAGGCGAATTTGCACCAACACGCACTTACCGTGGCCACGCTGCGGATAAGAAAGCTAAGAAGCGCTAAGAGGAGTATAGGTAATGGAAGCTATCGCTAAACATCGCTTTGCTCGCATCTCACCGCAGAAAGCTCGTTTGGTTGCTGATCAACTGCGCGGTAAGCCAGTTGCTCAAGCTCTAGAAATTCTTCAGTTCAGCAACAAGAAAGCTGCTGATCTAATCAAGAAAGTTCTAGAGTCAGCTATCGCTAACGCAGAACACAACGAAGGCGCAGATATTGATGATCTATCAGTAGCTAAAATCTTCGTTGACGAAGGTCCTACCATGAAGCGTATTATGCCTCGTGCTAAAGGCCGTGCCGATCGCATCTTGAAGCGTTCTAGCCACATCACTGTTGTTGTAGCAGACCGCTAAGAGACTAGGAGAGAAAGCAATGGGTCAAAAAGTACATCCTAATGGTATTCGTCTTGGCATCGTTAAGCCATGGAATACCACTTGGTTTGCTAACAGCCAAGAGTTCGCTGACAACCTAGACGGCGACTTCAAGGTACGTCAGTTCCTTACTAAAGAACTGAAAAAAGCGTCTCTATCACGCATCGTTATCGAGCGTCCTGCTAAGAGCATCCGTGTGACTATTCACACTGCTCGTCCAGGCGTTGTTATCGGTAAGAAAGGTGAAGACGTAGAGAAACTACGCGCTCGCGTTGCTAAGATCGCTGGTGTTCCAGCTCAGATCAACATCGCTGAAGTTCGTAAGCCAGAGCTAGACGGTCAACTAGTTGCAGACAGCATTTCGTCTCAGCTAGAGCGTCGTGTTATGTTCCGTCGCGCTATGAAGCGTGCAGTTCAGAACGCTATGCGTCTTGGCGCTAAAGGTATCAAGGTTGAAGTAAGCGGTCGTCTAGGCGGCGCTGAAATCGCACGTTCTGAGTGGTACCGTGAAGGTCGTGTACCTCTACACACTCTTCGTGCTGACATTGATTACGCAACTTCTTCGGCTCACACCCAATACGGTGTAATCGGCGTTAAAGTTTGGATCTTCAAAGGTGAAGTTCTAGGCGGTATGCCAATTGAAGAGCCTAAGGCTGACAAGCCTAAGAAGCAGCGCAAAAGCCGTAAATAAGGAGTTTATTGATGCTGCAACCTAAACGCACTAAATTCCGCAAGACTTTTAAAGGTCGTAACCGCGGTCTAGCGAACGGTACTGATGTAAGCTTCGGTTCATTTGGTCTTAAAGCAGTTGGCCGTGGCCGTATCACTGCTCGCCAGATCGAAGCAGCTCGTCGTGCTATGACTCGTCATATCAAACGTCAGGGCCAAATCTGGATCCGTATCTTCCCAGACAAACCTATCACATCTAAGCCTCTTGAAGTTCGTCAAGGTAAAGGTAAAGGTAACGTAGAGTACTGGGTTGCACAGATTCAACCAGGTAAGGTTCTATATGAGATGGATGGTGTTCCTGAAGAACTAGCTCGTGAAGCATTCAAACTTGCTGCACGTAAGCTACCTATCAAGACTACATTCGTAAATAAGGCGGTGATGTGATGAACGCACAAGATCTGCGCGCTAAAAGCGTTGAAGAACTGAATGCTGAGCTTGTGAACCTGCTACGTGAACAGTTCAACCTGCGCATGCAGGCTGCGACTGGTCAACTACAGCAGACTCACACTCTAAAAGCTGTACGTCGCGATATCGCACGTGTTAAAACCGTTCTGACTGAGAAGGCTGGCGCATAATGAGCGAACAAATTCGTACTCAGCTTGGTCGTGTTGTTAGCGACAAAGGCGACAAGTCTATTGTTGTTGCAATCGAGCGTAAAGTGAAGCACCCGATCTACGGTAAGTACATCACTCGCACGACTAAACTTCACGCACATGACGAAAACAACGAGTGTGGCCTAGGCGACACTGTTGAGATTCGTGAGTGCCGTCCAATGTCTAAGACTAAGTCTTGGACACTGGTACGTGTAGTTGAAAAAGCTCGCGTATAAGCGAACTTAGCAACTAATTAATACAGCGGCCCCGAAAAAAATTTGGGGCCGTTTATTTTTTGTCTACCCATCGGTCGAAAATGGTGTTATTATTCGCCGCCTTTGAAGAAAAGGCCTATCGACCCGAGATGGGTCCAGATGTTTAAAATAAGCGGAGCACTAACATGATCCAAATGCAAAGTACGCTTGACGCAGCCGATAACTCCGGCGCTCGTCGCGTAATGTGTATTAAGGTTCTGGGTGGTTCTCACCGCCGTTACGCACACATCGGTGATATCATCAAGATTACTGTGAAAGAAGCAATTCCTCGCGGTAAAGTTAAGAAAGGTGATGTCCTGAAGGCGGTGGTTGTTCGCACCCGTAAAGGCGTTCGTCGTCCAGACGGCTCTGTCATTCGCTTCGACCGTAATGCTTGTGTATTGTTGAACGACACTACAGAGCAACCGATCGGTACTCGTATCTTTGGCCCAGTGACGCGTGAACTTCGTAATGCGAAATTCATGAAAATCGTATCACTAGCGCCAGAAGTACTGTAAGGAGTAACAAAATGGCAGCTAAAATCCGTCGCAACGACGAAGTTATCGTTCTTACCGGTAAAGATAAAGGTAAGAAAGGTAAAGTAACTAAGGTCCTAGCAACCGGTAAAGTTATCGTTGAAGGTATCAACATGGTTAAGAAACACCAGAAGCCGGTTCCGGCAATGGGTGTTCAGGGTGGCATCGTAGAGCAAGAAGCTGCGATCGACGCCTCAAATGTTGCAATCGTAAACGGTGAAGGTAAAGCGGACCGTGTAGGCTTCCGATTCGAAGACGACAAAAAAGTTCGTTTCTTCAAATCGACTGGCGAAACTATCAAGTAATTCTGGAGTAGTACACTATGGCGAAACTGCATGATTACTACAAAGAGACTCTAGTTAAAGAACTTGCTGAAAAGTTCGAATACCAGAGTATCATGCAAGTCCCAAGGATCGAAAAAATCACACTTAACATGGGTGTGGGCGAAGCGATCAACGACAAGAAGCTTCTAGAGAATGCTGCTGCTGACATGACTGCTATTGCAGGTCAGAAGCCGCTAATCACTGTAGCTCGTAAGTCTGTTGCTGGCTTTAAGATCCGTGAGGGCTACCCTATTGGCTGTAAAGTAACCCTACGTGGCGAACGCATGTGGGATTTCTTCGAGCGTCTAATTTCAATTGCTGTACCTCGTATTCGCGATTTCCGTGGTCTAAACCCGAAATCATTCGATGGTCGTGGTAACTACAGCATGGGCGTTCGTGAGCAGATCATCTTCCCAGAAATCGATTACGATAAAGTAGATCGTGTACGTGGTCTTGATATCACTATCACTACATCTGCGAAATCTGACGAAGAAGCTCACGCTCTACTATCTGCTTTTAACTTCCCATTCCGTAAGTAAAAGTAAGGGTTACAAATGGCTAAAGAATCAATGAAGGCACGCGAAGCTAAACGTGCCAAGCTTGTAGTAAAGTTCGCTGAAAAGCGTGCAGCACTAAAAGCTCTAATTAGTGACGTGAATGCGTCTGAAGAAGATCGCTGGAATGCAGTGCTTAAACTTCAGTCACTACCACGTGATTCTGCGAAGTCTCGTCAGCGTAATCGCTGTAACCAGACTGGACGTCCACACGGCTACCTACGTAAGTTCGGTCTATGCCGTATCAAGGTTCGTGAAGCTTGCATGAAAGGCGAGATTCCGGGTCTACGTAAGGCTAGCTGGTAATTAGTTGCCAAATTAGAATCACGGAGTATTGACTTATGAGCATGCAAGATCCGATTTCGGATATGCTGACCCGTCTTCGTAACGGTCAGGCAGCGAAAAAAGTTGCTGTTAAAATGCCATCTTCTAAGATGAAAGTTGCTATCGCAGCTCTTCTAAAAGAAGAAGGTTTCGTGGCTGACTACACTGTTATCGGTGAAGTTAAGCCTGAGCTAGAAGTTACTCTTAAGTACTTCGAAGCGAACCCAGTTATCGAGCAAATCCAACGTGTATCACGTCCTGGTCTGCGCATCTACAAGAAAAAAGATGCTCTACCATCAGTGATGGGTGGCCTTGGTATTGCTGTTGTATCCACTTCCAAGGGTCTTATGACCGACCGCGCTGCTCGCAAAGCGGGTCTTGGCGGTGAGATTATCTGCTACGTAGCATAATAGGAGTAGGAAATGTCTCGTGTTGCAAAAGCACCTGTAGTTATTCCTGCCGGCGTAGAAGTTAAACTTAACGGTCAGGAAATCACTGTTAAAGGTGGTAAAGGCGAACTAGTTCGCGTTATCAACGAAGCAGTTGTATTGTCCCAGGAAGAAAACACCATCACTTTCGGTCCTCGTGAAGGATTCGAAAAAGCTTGGGCACAGGCAGGTACTGCTCGTGCACTAGTTAACAACATGGTTGTTGGTGTTACTGAAGGCTTTACTAAGAAGCTTACTCTGAAAGGTGTTGGTTACCGTGCGAACGTTGCTGGTTCGACTGTTAACCTAACCCTAGGCTTCTCGCACCCAGTTGCGCATGAACTACCAGCCGGTATTAAAGCAGAGTGTCCATCTCAAACTGAAATCGTACTAACTGGTACTGATAAGCAGGTGATTGGTCAAGTTGCGGCTGATATTCGCGCTTACCGTAGCCCTGAACCTTATAAAGGTAAAGGTGTTCGTTACGCCGACGAAGTCGTGCGTACTAAAGAAGCTAAGAAGAAGTAAGGTAACACTATGGATAAGAAAGCATCTCGTATCCGTCGTGCGACCCGAGCACGTCGTAAGATTGCTGAACTGGGCGCAACTCGCCTAGTTGTACACCGTACTCCACGTCACGTGTACGCTCAGGTAATCGCACCAAATGGCTCTGAGGTTATCGCTGCCGCTTCTACCGTAGAAAAAGCGATTCGCGAGCAGGTTAAGAGTACTGGTAACAAAGACGCTGCTGCAGCTGTAGGTAAAGCTATTGCTGAGCGCGCGATTGAAAAAGGCATCTCTAACGTTGCATTCGATCGTTCTGGTTTCCAATACCACGGCCGTGTAGCTGCACTAGCAGAAGCTGCTCGTGAAGCTGGTCTGAAATTCTAAGGTAGGCGGAAGATGGCTAACGAAAAAACTCAATCAGATTTGAATGAAAAGCTGATCGCTGTTAACCGTGTATCTAAGACGGTTAAAGGTGGACGCATTTTCAGCTTTACTGCACTAACTGTAGTTGGTGACGGTAACGGTCGCATCGGTTTTGGTTACGGTAAGGCACGTGAAGTACCTGCTGCAATCCAGAAAGCGATGGAAAAAGCACGCCGTAACATGGTTACAGTAGCGCTTAACGACGGTACGCTACACCACGCTGTTAAAGGTCGCCACACTGGTTCTAAAGTGTACATGCAGCCTGCATCAGAAGGTACTGGTATCATCGCCGGCGGTGCAATGCGTGCAGTGCTAGAGGTTGCGGGTGTTCGCAACGTACTAGCTAAAGCATACGGCTCAACAAACCCAATCAACATCGTTCGCGCGACAATTGATGGTTTGAGCGGCATGAACTCTCCAGAGATGATCGCTGCTAAGCGTGGTCTTTCTGTTAAAGAAATTCTGGAGTAATCGACATGGCTAAGACTATTAAAGTAACACAGACAAAGAGCTCTATCGGTCGTTTGCCGAAGCATAAAGCTACTTTGCGTGGCTTGGGCCTTCGTCGCATCAACCACACTGTTGAACTTGAAGATACTGCTTGCGTACGCGGCATGATCAACAAAGTTTACTACATGGTTAAAGTTGAGGAGTAATCAGAATGCGTTTGAATACTCTATCACCGGCTGCGGGTTCTAAGCCTTCTGCGAAGCGCGTAGGCCGTGGTATCGGTTCAGGTCTGGGTAAAACTTGTGGCCGTGGTCACAAAGGTCAGAAATCACGTTCAGGTGGTTCTGTACGTCCAGGCTTCGAAGGCGGTCAGATGCCTTTGAAACAGCGTCTACCAAAATTCGGTTTTACTTCTCGCAAGAGCTTGGTAACTGCTGAAGTTCGTCTAGCTGAGCTAGCGAAAGTTGAAGGTGACGTAGTAAGCCTAGAAACTCTAAAGGCTGCGAATGTTATCACTAAGAACATCGAGTTCGCGAAAGTTGTACTTTCTGGTGAAATCGCTCGTGCCGTTACAGTTAAAGGTCTACGCGTGACTAAAGGCGCTAAAGCTGCTATCGAAGCTGCAGGCGGTAAAATCGAGGAATAATTAACTCGAGGATGAGGTACAGATGGCTAAACAACCAGGACAAGATTTTCGTAGTGCACAAGGTGGCCTAGCAGAGCTTAAGACTCGCCTGCTATTCGTATTAGGTGCTATCTTAATTTTCCGAGCAGGCTCTTTTGTGCCTATTCCTGGTATTGACGCTGCTGTACTTGCCGATCTGTTCGAACAGCAAAAGGGCACCGTCATTGAACTGTTTAACATGTTCTCTGGTGGTGCACTTGAGCGTGCTTCCATCCTGGCGCTGGGCATCATGCCGTATATTTCGGCATCGATTATTGTCCAGCTGCTTACGGTAGTTCACCCGGCTCTGGCCGAGTTGAAGAAGGAAGGGGAGTCTGGCCGTCGTAAGATTAGCCAGTACACCCGTTACGGCACGCTTGTTTTGGCAACCTTCCAAGCAATTGGTATTGCAACGGGGTTACCAAGTATGATCCCAGGCCTGGTACATAATCCGGGTCTAGGATTTTACTTTGTCGCGGTAGTGAGTTTGGTTACCGGTACCATGTTCCTGATGTGGTTGGGTGAGCAGGTTACCGAGCGCGGCATTGGTAACGGTATTTCGGTAATTATCTTTACCGGTATCGTTGCAGGTTTGCCACCAGCTATTGGACAGACAGTGGAGCAAGCGCGTCAAGGTGAATTGCACGTACTTCTTTTACTGTTAATTGCAGTACTTTCTTTCGCTGTGATTTATTTCGTAGTGTTCATGGAGCGTGGTCAGCGTCGTATCGTCGTTAACTATGCCAAGCGTCAGCAAGGCCGTCGGGTTTTTGCTGCCCAGAGCACTCACCTGCCGTTGAAAATCAACATGGCAGGGGTTATTCCAGCGATTTTCGCATCAAGTATTATTCTGTTCCCGGGCACGCTGGCTCAGTGGTTCGGTCAGAATGAGAACCTAGGCTGGTTAAGTGATATTTCACTGGCGCTAAGCCCAGGTCAGCCACTTTATGTGATGCTTTATGCTGCTGCGATTATTTTCTTCTGTTTCTTCTATACCGCGTTGGTGTTTAACCCTCGCGAGACAGCTGACAACCTGAAGAAGTCTGGTGCGTTCGTACCTGGTATTCGCCCGGGTGAACAGACCGCGAAATATATAGATAAAGTAATGACCCGTCTGACATTGGCAGGCGCGCTCTATATTACCTTTATCTGTCTGATCCCCGAGTTTATGATGATTGCATGGAATGTCCGCTTCTATTTCGGCGGTACATCACTACTAATCGTAGTTGTAGTTATTATGGACTTCATGGCTCAAGTTCAGACACATTTGATGTCTCAACAATATGAGTCTGTTTTGAAAAAGGCTAATCTTAAAGGCAACGGCCGTTAAGACTGGTTATCCATTTACGGAGTTTAGCAATGAAAGTTCGTGCTTCCGTTAAGAAAATCTGCCGTAACTGTAAAGTTATCAAGCGCAACGGTGTTGTGCGTGTAATTTGCAGTGAGCCAAAGCACAAACAGCGCCAAGGCTAATTAGCAGAAATATTTCTTGCAAATTGAAGGTAGGTTGGCTAAATTAGCCAACCAATCTTTTGTGTGTGCAAAAGAATTGTTCCACCGCTGCGTATCCTAAACGGGCTCTGCAGCGGTTATTCTTGAAAAGTACTAGGAGTGAATAGTGGCCCGTATTGCAGGCATTAACATTCCTGATCAGAAACATTCTGTAATCGCTCTAACAGCGATCTACGGCATCGGTAAAACTCGCTCACAGGCTATCCTAGCTGAAGCGGGTATTGCTGAAGATGTTAAGATCAGTGAACTGACTGAAGAGCAGATCGATCTACTGCGTGATGGTGTAGCTAAGTACACTGTAGAAGGTGATCTACGTCGTGAAGTATCCATGAACATCAAGCGTCTAATGGACCTTGGCTGTTACCGTGGTCTTCGTCATCGTCGCAGTCTACCACTACGTGGACAGCGTACTAAAACCAACGCACGTACCCGTAAGGGTCCGCGCAAGCCGATCAAAAAGTAATCGGATAAGGTAGAGTACAATGGCAAAACAACCAACTCGCGCTCGTAAGCGCGTACGCAAGCAAGTAGCTGATGGCGTTGCGCACATCCATGCTTCTTTCAACAACACAATCGTAACCATTACTGACCGTCAGGGTAACGCTCTTTCTTGGGCTACTGCAGGTGGTTCTGGTTTCCGTGGTTCTCGTAAATCTACTCCGTTCGCTGCACAGGTTGCTGCTGAGCGTTGTGGTGAAATGGCCAAAGAATATGGCGTTAAGAACCTGGAAGTTATGGTTAAGGGCCCAGGTCCTGGTCGTGAGTCAACTATCCGCGCTCTAAACGCTGCGGGTTTCCGTATCACTAACATTGTTGATGCGACTCCGATCCCTCATAACGGTTGTCGTCCACCTAAGAAACGTCGCGTATAACGTTTCTAGGAAAACTGGAGAAAGAACATGGCAAGATATTTGGGTCCTAAGCTGAAGCTTAGCCGTCGCGAAGGCACTGACTTATTCCTTAAGTCTGGTGTACGCGCGATTGATACCAAGTGTAAAATTGATAACGCGCCGGGCATGCACGGTGCGCGTCGCGGTCGTCTATCTGACTACGGCGTTCAGCTTCGTGAGAAGCAGAAAGTTCGTCGTACATATGGCGTACTAGAAAAACAATTCCGTAACTACTACAAAGAAGCTGCTCGCATCAAGGGCAACACAGGTGAAAACCTGCTTCAGCTTCTTGAAGGTCGTCTAGATAACGTAGTTTACCGCATGGGTTTTGGTGCTACTCGCGCTGAAGCACGTCAGCTGGTAAGCCACAAAGCGATCCTAGTAAACGGTCAAGTCGTAAACGTTCCTTCTTTCAAGGTAGCGGCTAACGACGTTGTTAGCATTCGTGAGAAAGCTAAGAACCAAGCACGCATTAAGGCAGCTCTTGAAGTTGCTACTCAGCGTGAACTACCGACTTGGGTCGAAGTAGACAACAGCAAGATGGAAGGTACGTTCAAGCGTCTTCCAGAACGTTCTGATTTGTCTGCCGACATCAACGAACACCTGATCGTCGAGCTTTACTCTAAGTAAGGCTATAGTTAAGAGAGGACACAATGCAGGGTTCTGTAACAGAATTTCTTAAGCCGCGTCTTGTTGATATTGAACAAGTTAATACGACGCACGCAAAAGTAACTCTTGAGCCACTAGAGCGTGGTTTCGGCCACACGCTAGGTAACGCTCTACGTCGTATTCTACTGTCTTCAATGCCGGGTTGTGCCGTTACTGAAGTTGAGATCGACGGTGTGTTACACGAGTACAGCACCAAAGAAGGAGTACAGGAAGATGTTCTTGAGATCCTTCTAAACCTTAAAGGTCTAGCCGTTAAGGTTGAGGGTAAAGACGAAGTTATCCTTACTCTGAACAAATCTGGTGCAGGCCCTGTTGTTGCAGGTGACATCACCCACGACGGTGATGTTGAGATTGCGAACCCAGAACACGTAATCTGCCACCTAACTGATGACAATGCTGATATCAGCATGCGCATCAAGGTAGAACGTGGTCGTGGCTATGTACCAGCGTCTGCTCGTATTCACACTGAAGAAGATGAGCGCCCAATTGGTCGTCTGCTAGTTGATGCAACTTTCAGCCCAGTTGACCGTATCGCATACGCAGTAGAGGCAGCACGTGTTGAACAACGTACTGACCTAGACAAGCTTGTTATCGATATGGAGACTAACGGTACGCTTGATCCTGAGGAAGCTATCCGTCGCGCAGCAACAATTCTTGCTGAGCAACTGGATGCATTCGTAGATCTACGTGATGTACGAGTTCCTGAAGAGAAAGAAGAGAAGCCGGAGTTCGATCCGATCCTACTGCGTCCTGTAGACGATCTTGAACTAACTGTTCGCTCTGCTAACTGTCTGAAAGCAGAAGCGATCCACTACATCGGTGATCTTGTTCAGCGCACTGAGGTTGAGCTACTTAAAACGCCAAACCTTGGTAAGAAGTCTTTGACTGAAATCAAAGACGTGCTGGCTTCACGTGGTCTGTCTCTGGGTATGCGCCTGGAAAACTGGCCGCCGGCATCAATCGCTGAAGATTAATAGTTACTGATATCTAGTTAGAAGGATTAGGTCATGCGCCATCGTAAGAGTGGTCGTCAACTCAACCGCAACAGCAGCCATCGCAAAGCGATGTTCAGCAACATGGCTGGCTCTCTGGTACGTCACGAGCTTATCAAGACTACCCTGCCTAAGGCAAAAGAGCTGCGTCGCGTAATTGAGCCATTGATTACCCTAGCAAAGACTGACAGTGTTGCTAACCGTCGTCTTGCATTCGCACGTACTCGTGATAACGAAGTTGTTGCGAAACTATTTAACGAATTAGGTCCACGTTTTGCTCAACGTCCGGGCGGTTACACTCGCATCATGAAGTGCGGTTTCCGTTCAGGCGATAAAGCCCCTATGGCTTACATCGAGCTAGTAGATCGTCCTGAAGCTCAGGAAGAAGCTGCTGCTGAATAAGCACTAGCACGTTAAATAAAAAAGAGGCCGAGTCTTTGACTCGGCTTTTTTTTTGCATGACTTTCGGGATAGCAGCGAGGGTTATGTATGGTTTATTTGTTTGTAGACAGTTCCGGCTTTGGTGGCGTTGAAAGTCACATTCAGCAGTTGGCGCGACTTATTCGCCGCCAAGGTTTTGATGTTGAAGTTGTTTTTTTTCGTCGTTACTCTGCCCATCCCCTGTATGCGCTACTTGCCGAGTCGCAGATCCCATTTCGTTTTATCTCGGACTCTACCTGTTCTGCCTTTTTCAGGCGATTAAGTGCAGGGGATGTTGTGCATGCCCATGGCTATAAAGCCGCGCTTATTGCAAGGCTGTATCGAGCCTTATCTTCATATCAGTTGGTTGTCAGCTTTCATGCTGGCGAGGCCCTGTCGGGCAAGCTGGCTTTGTATGAAGGATTAAATCGTGCGACAAGTTTCCTTTCGCGCAATATTGCCGTGAGTCAGCGGATCCAGTCACGTATTCCGTTTCACTGCGAATTGCTCCGCAATTTCATTTTTGACCTGCCACCAATGACTCAGCGACAACGACATACCCAGTTGCAGGTTGGCTTTGTCGGCCGCTTGAGCTTTGAGAAAGGTATTGATCGCTTTGTTCACTTGAGCAGGCAACTGCCAGCTTGTCAGTTTCATGTCTTTGGCGACGGTGAGCTTAGATCAATAGTGGAGGGGGCGGGGGAGATTAACTGGCACGGTGCAGTGAAATCCATGGATAGCTACTGGAGGCAGCTCGACTTGCTGGTTATTAGCTCGCGTGCTGAAGGCTTGCCTATGGCGGCACTTGAGGCGATGGCTCATGGGGTGCCGGTTGTTGCGACAAACGTGGGGGAGCTAGCGTCCTTGTTGCCATCAAGAAGTCTGGTTGTCGAACCACAATGGGAGCAGCTAACGGTATTGATCGATGATCTTGATCTGACCGGGGATGTTGGGTGGCTACAACTTTCCCAGTATTCACAGCACCGTATCGCAACCCATTTTGCTGCTGAAACTCGCTGGCCACAGTTGGCCGAAATATACCAACTAGGTTAATTTGTTCGCTCTTGTCCATCACAGAGTATGGTTAGCACGCTGCAGTCATCGGCAGGATTTTGAGGAGTGCTTTGCCACAGGTAAGCATGCCGTTGTAGAGTATTAATCGCCTGAAAGTTATTGAGCTGCTCTTGGCACCATTTTCCCTCGAACAATCCATCGCTATAGAAATGCAGGCTATCGTTCGCTGATAGTTGTACTTTTGTACCGACTACGTCAATGGTTTCGAAGAGCCCTAACAGCCCCATACCGCCCTCGATTTCCTGAGCTGTACTACCCAACAGCACAGGATTTGGCATGCCGGCATTATAAATTGTCACGGTACTGTCTTTGTTGATATGGATAACCAGCAGACATATCAGGCTGGTTGCCTCGTTGGCGTGATAGAGGTAGCGGTTGAGTGACGTAAATAGTTGTTTGGGTGAGGTATTATTGTGATACAACAACCCGCCGATAAAGCCGAAACATACCGAGCCATTGATTTTTGCGGCAAGTCCGTGACCCATCTGATCGCCTAGCACGAGTAACTGTGAGCTGTCTTCTAACTGGCGTTGCATGACAAAGTCACCACCGACTTGCGGTTGTTGGTCGATGAGTAATTGCAAAGGGGAAGGGATCGCCTGAACATCGCTATGGTTGTTGTTGGCTGTGATTTGTTGTTTCAGCTTGGCCTCGAAGCTGGCTGATAAATTTCGGTGTCGTTCGATAACCCTGCCCAGAACGCTGAGCAAGTGTGGCTTGGTGATGGGTTTTGTCAGGAAGTCATCAATGCCCGACTGTGCGGCAGCACTGCGTGTGTTGTCTTTTGTATCGCCGGAGAGAAAAACGAAAGGCAGCATTTGATGACGTTCGAATGCGGCCACCTTATTTCGAAAGTCAAAGCCGTTGATATTTGGCATGTGAAGATCAGCCAGTACCAGATCGCAGTGGTTCTTGGCCAGCCAGACCAGTGCTTCGCTTGCCTGGCTAAACAGCGCCAGCTGATAATCCGGCTCAAGGAAGCTGGCCAATAGAGCTAACTGGCTGCTGCTATCATCCACAATCAGAATTTGTTTACGTGTAGTTTGCCTTGGTAGCCGGAAACGGATCCGGTTATGGGTGGGGGTGATCTGATAGTCAAAATCCGGAAATGTTGCGCGGATCAATGCCAGCCCCATTCCGTTTTCCACTTCACAACTTGGCAATTCAGCGCTCTGTAGTTGCTCTTCGAGCTCTAGCCATGCAGAACCGTTGTCTTCAATGGCGAGGTAGTGATGGTGACCTGAGCGTTCATAGCTGATCGAAATGCGGTTTGCTGGCTCGGCTTGGTGATCAAGCAGGTTAGTGCAATACTCACTGCACACCAGCTTGAGGTTTTGAGTCCGCTCGGGGCCGAGAGCCATAACATAGGCTTTGTCTGCCAGTACTTTTCGTATCGACTTTAGATTGTCATAGCTAAGCGTGAACTGACGTTGAAACAGAAGTTGGCTCATTTAGTGATATTTCCCTGGCTTATTGATACTTACCGAGTAACAGAGGGTTATGCTGCAGGTAGTGGATCAGTCTGCGCTTGATTGTTTCGGGTATCCAGCGTGCTTTACCGTGAAGTACCCGGATGATTTCCTGTGACAGGGAAGGGTTGCTCTTGTCGTTAATCAATGTTCCGAGCAGACGGACGCCTCCCTGTTCCAGTTTTGTCATACTGGTCAAGAGCTCACTCTCTGTCGTTTGCGCAGCCGCCAGACAGAGAATCGATGCATCGCTGATATGGCTGATGGCTGTTATCGGTAAGTTTTGCCAGTTGGCAGTGCTGATGGTGCCGATATCGCAGATGATATAGTGATAGTTTTTCTTCCAGCGCTCCAGTGCGGCGGCGAGCATTTGCGGTTGGCGAAGATCAAGAATGGTCCGGTGAACGCTGGGCTGGGGCAAAAGATCAAGCTGTTGATCAAGATGGATTATCACATCTGACTCGCCGGTACCGTCGCTTTGCCATGGGCCGGAAGGGTAACCCTGCCCGGATCCCGACAGATCAAGGTCGATCAACAGTACGCTGTGCTGGTCTTCGGCGCATCGTCTGGCCAGCCACATTGATTGGGTTGATGTGCCGCAGCCCGGACTTGCTCCAGCCAGGGTGATCACCCGCGCGTCAAGTTGATGAATTTTGTGAAAGAGTTGATCGTACTCTGCACTTAACCAGGGCTTCATAGTGCGGCTCCCAAGGCAATAAGGGTGAATAGTCCTAATACATCCCGCAGCCCCTGTCGCCATTGCTCCCCGATAGAGTCACTTTCATTGGGCACATAAACGGTATCGCCGGGACGAAGCAGGGGGAGAGGGTAACGGGCCGGATCGATGACATAGTCACGCAGGTTAAAGGTTTGGGCCTGATCGCCACAGCATGACGTATTCACAATCATGATCCGTTCGATATAGGCTTCATCTGACGGGCCACCGGCTTCGGCCAGCAGATCAAGAATGTTCATCTGGTTGTTGAAGGTATAACGTCCGGGCTTGTTGACCGAACCCATCAGGCGTACCACCCGTTCAGCCGGTTTATCGAGCCAGTTTCCCTGCTCCTTGGGTACATAGATAACATCGCCGGGAACGACAACGGGTAGCAGGCTTTCGTCACCCGTTTCAAAATAAAGGGAAAGATTTAGCTTGGTCACCTGGGCCTGGCTTTTATCGCGGTGGCTGATCCGGATCTGCCGCAGGTCGGCATCGCCGTTTGGTCCGTCGGCAGCGGAAAGGATGTCGAGAAATCCCAGCTCCCGATTGAAGGCATAGCGTCCCGGTGCGCCGACCTGACCAAAGACATAGATGGAGTCATCGGCTGACTGGCGGATCCAGCTGGCTTTATTATCGGTCGGGTCATGGGGAAGCTCGTCGATGACGATGGTATCACCGGCATCTAGCAGTGGTAAGGCGGCGAAATTGCCCCCTTCATTGATGAAATTCTCCAGGTCAAAGTAGATGACATTTTCGGGAGTGTTCTGTTGTTCCTTGATGAGCCTGATGTTGCTGATATTTGCCTGCTGCTTGGGCCCGCCAGCCATAGCAAGGATATCGAGAAACGTCATAGTATCGTTCCATTTGAAGCGTCCGGGGGCGTTGACGGCGCCGATCACCTTGACTGCACGTTCGTCGGCAGCCTTCTCCAACTGTGGGATATAAATGACATCGCCAGGGGCTACATCGGGAATGAGCGATTCATTGCCGGTTTCGAAGTAATTCGAGAGGTTAAAGCGGGTTACCTCGGTACCCTTGCCGCTGCGGTGGCTGATCAGGACTTCCTGGATATCCGCTTCGCCGGTTGGTCCGTCTGCTGCCGAAAGAATATCGAGAAATCCCTGTTCGTTATTGAAGGCGTAACGACCCGGGGCGCCGACCTGGCCAAAAATATAGATGGAGTCTCTGGCTGACTGGCGTAGCCAGCTGGATTTATTGTCGGTTGGATCATGGGGGAGTTCATCCACAATCACGGTATCACCTGCCCTCAACTGCGGGAGTTTACCTTTCGGCTGGCCGGCCTTGGTAAATTCGACAAAGTCAAAAAAGGTCACTCTGGGTTCGTTTTTTGCGGCGGATTCGCGGATGATCCGGATATTGCTCAGGTTAGCCTGTTGTTTTGGTCCGCCGGCATGGGCCAGCAGATCCATGAAGCTCATGGAGTTACTCCACTCAAAACGGCCCGGGTTGTAGATGGCCCCGATGATTTTGATAGCACGGTCATTGGTGACTTTCAGCCACGACTTTTCGTTGAAGTCGATTTTCTCGGGCACGAAGATAACATCGCCGGGCTCGATCGGGGGGAGCGTACTTTGGCTAGGGTCTTGAGTATATTCGACCAGGTTGATGCTGAGTGGGGCGTTCACATTGCTGAGCAACTTGATGTGCGTCGTATCGGCAAACCGGGTGGGGCCGCCAGCATTGGCCAGTACATCAATAAAGCCTGTTCCGGGAGAGCTCTCGTAGGCGCCGGGGGCTTTGACCTCACCCATGACGTAGACAGTCCGTGATGTCGTATTGATATCTTCAACTTCAATTGGTGCAAAAATCGTGGTGCCGGGTTTGATTGGCGGCAGGTTGCTGGCATCACCGGTATCAAGATAGGCCTTGAGATCAAACTGGTATGGGATATTGTCGGTAATGACCCGTATCTTGGTGACATCGGCGTAACGGGTGACACCATCAGCCCGCATGAGCGCATCGACGACTGTCATATCCGGCTTGAAGCTAAATGTACCGGGGTTACGCAGTTCACCAAAAATCGTGATCCCTTGTTCTTCGTCGGCATCCCCGCCTTCCCTTAGGGAAGCAGCATCAAAGTTCACCTCGATGTTACCCAATAAAGGAGAGGCCGGAACAAAGATAGTATCGCCGCTCTTGATGGCTGGTAGCTGACCGGGATCACCAGAATCAAGGTATTGCTTATAGTTGAAGACTTGTGTCTTGCTGTTTCGGATTAACTTGAACTGGTCCAGCTGGGCCCCGGGCCTTGCTCCGCCAGCTTCGGCGACGGCCATTTGTATATTGCTACCGGGTTTGAGCGAGACCATACCCGGCTGCTCGACATAGCCGAGAACCTGTATACGGATCAGATGCTCCATGATGCTCAGTTCAAGTTCGTCTAAATTTCGGTAGATGGTACTGAGCCGTTTACGGATCCTTTGCTCTGCTTCGTCGATGCTGAGACCGGCAACGGTGATAAGGCCTGCTTCGGGTAGCCTGAGCTGCCCTTGGTCATCAATGGTAAAAGGATCGTCAAATGCACTCTCGCCGGGGAGCTGCAGGTACACCCGGTCACCGGGGGTCAGGGTTGTCCCCCAGGCCGGAGCAATAATGAGCAGCAGTACCAACAGCAAGGCTCGACTCATAGCGACTCCCTGACTGCATGCCAGTCTTGCAGTGAGTAGACCCGATGAATGGAACGGGTGTGGTGTTCGACAAGGACTTTGGCATCTACTTTGCGGTTGCTGAGCCGTTGGGTCCGAGAGCGGGGATCTTCGACAGATAGCTCTTCGCCTGCGCTAAAGGTCGTTATCTGATTGGCGTCGACACCCTGTTCTATTAGGTATCTGCGTACGGCATCGGCTCGTTTCATGCCTAATTGGTTGTTACTTTCCCGGGTGCCGATGGTGTCGGTATGACCGGTTAGCTGGAGGTGCCAGTGGTTCTGGCGTTTTAGAATTGATGCTGCACGCCTGAGTGCCTGCTGGTAGTCGGGCAGTAGCTTGGCTCGATTAAAGGCAAACTGGTTGTCGATACGCATTAGCAGCAGGAATCTATCTCTGAGCTCTATTTCTGAATAGCGGGGATCCAGGCACAGGGTGTGGTATTCCAGCCAGTCCATCTGACGCTGGATCTTGCCAAATTGCGTCTGGTATTCCAGTAGCGTGATATCGGCATCATCGCTAAATCCGGCTTTGGCTTCCTGGCGAGCCTTGCTGTATAAGTTTTCCAGCTGCTGGTACTGGCCGGGAAGGCAGAGCTTGGCTCCCCGAGTAGCCAGCAGTTGCAGCTCGAAGTCATGATGCTCGAGCTCAAGCCATTGATCCTTATCCGGCGGTGTGTACGGGTTTTCACCCGATGTGGGCCAGGTTGTACAGCCGCTGATCGCTAAGATCATCAGCAGGATCGGCAGTTTATCCATATCGTCACAACTCCGCTGAGGTGATCATCGGGATCACCTTGTCTATCCGTAACATTTGCATCAGCTGGCGTGGCTGGCCATTGACATTAAGCAGGCGTAATTTTTTATCTCTGCTTTTCAATCGTTTGTATAAGAAAACAATGGCACCTATTCCGCAGGAGTCAATAAATTGTACCTGTGTCAGGTCAAGTATCAGCTCACTTTCCTCGGTTTGGCTGAGTGACTCAAACTCTGGCTCCATTTGTCTGGCAATATGGGCATCAAACTCATCGTGAATTGGCAGGGTAACGACAGAACCTGTTATAGCTTGCATACTAACCTCTTGTCTGAAATTGACTTTTGCTTACGGGTAAGTAATACAAGTGATATGCCAACTATTGTCCGCGTTTGGATACCATGATGTAGAGTGTTTTAAAAATGATGTAGAAATCCATTCTAAGCCATTGAAGCGGTGAGCCTAATGCTACGGCGTACGCGTGATCCCAGGCTATTTTGTTTTTTACATCATCCAGACAGCTGTCATAGCCCTGGTTGACTTGTGCCAGACCGGTAATGCCGGGACGAAGGCCAGCGGTCCGCTCGAGATAAAAAGGCAATGCATTTTGCAAATCGCCACACATTTCGGGACGCTCTGGTCGTGGGCCGATTAACGACATATCTCCCCTTAACACATTGATAAACTGAGGTAGTTCGTCAAGCCTGGTCGCCCTGAGAAAGCGCCCAACACGTGTGATGCGCGGATCATTCTGGGTAGCCCAGACAGCACCAGACTGATTCTCAGCATTCTGGCTCATGGTTCGGAACTTGATGACGTTAAAGAGCTCTGCCTTGTCCTCGGTGATCCGACCGACCCTGAGCTGATGGTAGAAGGCAGGTCCTGGCGAGTCGAGTTTGATAAGAATTGCCAGCAATGGCCATAGGGGAAGGGTAAGCAACATGCCTACCAGGCTGAGGATAATATCACTGCTGCGTTTGAGGGCCTGGGTTGATTGTGTCTGATAGTTTGCGATAGGAGGCAGGTGGCGCCACCCTTGTCGAAACTGGCCGCCGAGATACCGGAGCATACCGAGCAGGGAGGAGAAGTAGCCGCCAATAAAGTAATGCAGCTTGTCGGTTAGACGGCTGTGGATACCCAACAAAGGCAGCAGTGCCAGTAGATAGGCAACACTCTGTAAAGCGACTAATCCCTGGGCAACCCCGACTCCTTGCCATGCCATGATGATGCTAAGAGCAAAATAGAACAGCAGAATAAAAGGCATAACGGTACGAAGTCCCTTGCCCGATGCAAATAGCCAGTTGGTCTTGTAGTGACGGAACTGGAACAGGAACCGGCAGCGTATTAGCTGCTGAAGGTTGCCGGCTCCAATACGCTGGCGGCGTTTGTGGTTATGTTGTTCGTCGGTGGGGGTGAGCTCGACGCTGTTGATGCTTTGGTTAAACACGACATTGTAGCCTTGTTTGATCACTGTCATCGGCAACATGAAGTCATCGTTGATGGTATCTTCCGGCAGTGGGGTAAATAGCTTGGCGCGCATGATATAAAAAGCGCCATTTCCTCCCATCACATTACCAAGGTGGGATTCGGCATGGCGGATGTTGTTCTGCCATTGCCAGTATTGCTCTTCGCCCAGTGTGGCCTCGGCCAGTAGGTAGCAGCACGTAATTGCCCCGGTTTGCGGGTTGCGGAAGTTTGCCGCGGCTTGTTTCAAGGCATCGATGGAGATCAGGGCAGAGACATCGCTGAGGGCAATAAGCTCGGAGGTATCTTTCGCTTGCGCCATTAGCTGATTTATCCGAGCCAGCTTACCGCGGTTGGTTTCATCCTCTATGACGTGAAGCGCAATGCCCGCGGCGCTAAACTTATTTTTCCAGCAATCAATGATCCTGGCGGTTTGATCGGTACAGCCATCGCAGCAAATCCAGACGGAGAGCTGCTCAGCCGGATAGTCCAGCATCAGCAGGTTAGCCAGCTTGGCTTCAATGCATTGCTCCTCGTTGTGCGCCGGCATGACCAGAGCAATAGAAGGAAAGTATTGGTCATGCTCTTCGACCTGCTCCTCATTTGCTGAGTTGGAACGTGTTTCATGTTCACTGGCACTGCGATTTCGGCCAAGCCAGATCATCATACTGGTGTAGATCATATGGTGATAAACAATAAGCAGGCTAAGAAAGATGAGTAACATCCATTCGAGTGTCATTGTTATTCCCCCCCTAGTTTGAATGAGCTAATGCTTCGTAAGTGGCCGTCATTATCCGGACGTCAGCCTGATTACGAATGTATTGGGCATTACTTTCACGATAGGTTTCAGCTGCGCCTAACCCTTTTGTTAGTGCTCTGGCCAGATCTTGTGGCTCATCGGGGTTGATAAGCAGGCCGCTGTGCGGGCAAAGTAGGTCCGGAATCCCCCCGACAGCTGTTGCGACGACGCTTTTGCCGCAGGCCTGGGCTTCAAGCAATGCCAGAGGCAGCCCTTCCTGGCGGGAGGGCATACAGAAAATATCAATCGCCCGGTAATAATTTCGCATGTTGGCGCAATGCCCAAGCCAGTGAACTCGGTGGGAAACTCCAAGCTGTTCGGCTTTTTTAACTAGCGAGGATTGCTCAGGTCCACTGCCTGCGATGGCTAGTCGATGGTTGTCCGGAAGGAAAGTGAGTGCCTCGAGCATGGTATCGATTCCCTTCTCCGGCACTAACCGGCCGGCACAACCAATAATGATCTGATTGGCGGGAAGTTGGAGAACCTGCCTGGCGAGTAGCTGGTTACCGGGCGTAAAGTGTTCGGTGTCTATGCCGTTGACGATGACCTGGCTGGTGGTGATCCCATATTGTTTCAGTTGTTCGGCAACCCGGGGGGCATCGGCGATTAAATGAATATTGGCCCCTTTTAATAGCCAGCGGGTGATGAGTCGCTGTTTGGTGTCGTGCAAGTGCCAGCTGTCATGCTCGGTCTGGATGTGATTAAGGGATAGGCCAATAGTGGCGAGACGGGTATAGAGTAATGGGCCAAGATGGTGGGAGTGTACGGTGGTCACCTTGAGCTGCTTGATGAGCTGTCGCAATGAAATCACCGTATTGAGATCCCTGCCCTTGGGTTTGCCGAGAAAGAAAAGGCGAGATGCGAACGGTTGCAATTCAGGCCAGGCTGCAATGGCCGAGTGCTTCTCTCCTTCTAGCGAGACAACGTAGACATCATGACTGGGAGAGGAAAAGCGCAGTAGATTGAGAACGAGTCTCTCGATACCGCCTGGACACAGGTGCTGGACAATTTGTAGTGTGACATGCTTCATGATGAACTCCCTGGAAAGTTGGGGATCCTGGCGAGTACCGGTACTCGGGTTAGCCGATTGATTTGGGTTGTCTGGTATAACCGGGTATCTAGTAGCTGTACGGCACAGGCAAGGGACAGGCCGAGTCCGAGTCCAGCGACAATGCCGAGAAGAAAATTAAGCCACCATGGCCAGTTCAGCGGGCGGTGGGGTTGGATTGGGCGATCGATGATCTGCAGTTTGTCGGGTTCCTCAAAACGGCCGAGGTGGCCTGTAACCTTGGCCATTTCATAACGCTCCAGAAGCTGGTTATAGATCCTGGATTTGACGTCATAGTTACGCTGCAGGATCTTTAGCTGCTTTTCCAATGTAGCGAACTCGGCCCTTTTGCTCTGTATCTGGGTAGCCTGTGCCTGAAGCAGCTTCAGCTCACCATCCAATGTCTGGATCTGGCTTTCCGCCTGCTGAAGTTTTTCGAACTGGCTGAGCAGTATTGGTTGGTTATTGTTATCGCGGCTTTGGGTATGGTTTGCCACGCGCTGCCAGAGTTGACTGACTTCCTGGGCGCTGAGGGATTGCTGCTCGTCAACCAGTCGGGAACGTTCTTGCTTCAGGCGACCAAGCTTGCGCAGTACCGCTTTGACCGCTGAGTGGCGGTCGGTATAGCTTGCTCGCAGCATTGCCAGCTCGGCCTCGGCTTTGACGATTTCCTCTTCCAGCATCCCGACAACCGGATTGGTGCTGGCCAGGCGC
The DNA here is from genome assembly GCF_001939735.1 of Photobacterium proteolyticum. Lineage (GTDB taxonomy): Bacteria > Pseudomonadota > Gammaproteobacteria > Enterobacterales > Vibrionaceae > Photobacterium > Photobacterium proteolyticum. The sequence goes on along the minus strand of NZ_MJIL01000053.1, from coordinate 7,239 downwards.
TGGAAGAAATTATCACGCTGGGTCTTGGCGTGCAGCAGGGCTAGTTCTGTTTCCTGAATGAGTGAATTAAGGCGGGCATCGTTTTGTACCTTCATTCCCTGTAGCTGGGGAAGGTTATCGGCATGCTCGGCTTTGAACAAAGCCAGTTCGCTTTCGGCCAGCTCGAGATCTTGCTGGGTCGATTCAAGCTGCTTGTGGAGAAAGACTTCAGAACCGTCGACGGAGGCCCGTCCCGGAGCGCGGAGCTTGTCGAGAAAAATATCGGAGACTTTGTTCAAAATCACCGGCATTTCACTCGGGGTTGGCCAGTTTAGCCCAAGCTGAACCAAATCATTGCCGACTAGGGTAACACTCAGGCTCTGACTTAGGTTGCTGATGACGACTTCTCTTTGCGTTTTGTCTGTGACGGGGGCCAGCTCAAGCTCGGTAGTAACCCGTTCCAATACCGAGTGGCTGTGCAGCAAAACCCGTAATGCCTTTATACGCTGTTTCAGGTTCATTGAAATGGAGAGGTCTTCGAGAAACGGATTGAGCATTGCCGCTTCCTGAACCAGGATTGTGGTTTGGGCATAGTAGCGCTTGGCCTTGAGGAAACTGCCTGCTGTCATCAGTAACGGCATGATAAGTACCGGCAGCAGGATCAGATACCTGTGAACCCACATGGCATGGATTAGCGGATAGAGCTTGGCAAATAACTTGTGCCGCATGGCTATTGTCTCATCAAGATCAGCGTATCAGCTGTCTGTTTGGGGGCGTATTTCAGCAATAACGGGATTTCTCGATCGTCGGAAATCTGGCTGACAGCCTGAATACGTTTTTGTCCCTGGACGAGCGCTTTGAAAGGATCCTCCATTGCCGCCGGTGCAACCAAAGCCGTCAACTGGTGATAGGGGTGGTTGTCGAGAAAGTTGGTTATCTTTCTGCTCTGCTCAGCGGTCAGGGAGGTTTGTTCCGGGCTGAAATAGAGGGTGAGCTCCTGAGGGGTATGAACCGTACTGGCACACCCCCATAAAATGAGGCTGCTGCATAGACAAAGGATCCTTTTCATCTGACTACCTTCTCTGTTAACGGGTATATAGAAGTAGTAGCAAAAAAGGTGCCCAGAGTTAGAAAAATTATGACGGGGAGTCTGTTTTTTCGGACATTAGTTTTGAATTTATCAATTCGATAACGGCATTGGCGCGGTTCTCCCAGCTTTCATGGGCGATTCGTACAGAGGCCTGCTCGGCATAAGCTTGTCGTTCACTGTGGCTCAACTGGCAATAGCTATCAATTGCTTGTAGCCACTCATTCGGGCTGGTGGCAGTTGTTACCAATGGCTGATAGGGGTGAACAGCAGGAAAATTAGCGCTGATCACCGGGCAGCCAGCCGCCAGGTATTCCCTTAGCTTTAGTGGGTTACAGGCTCGGATCTGATCGTTATCGATGAAGGGTAAAATTGCTGCAGTCCAGTGCTGAAGATAACCCGCCAGCTGGTGGTGGGGCTTAGCAGGCAGGAAGTGGATATTTGGAATATGGCTGAGTGCGGTGATATCCGTATTTACCGGCCCAACCAGGTAGAAGTTGATACCGGGCCGGGCGGTGGCCAGGTGGACTAATAGTTTTTGATCGAGCCAGTTATTGATGCTGCCATAGAAGCCGATATTGGGTTGGTTCGTGCTGATATCGGCAGGACAAGACGCAGGTTTTGCAAATTGCGATGAGGCGACGCCATGAGGAAGCAACCAGGTTTTACTAGCTGGAAATTTGTTTTGTAAGGCCGGACTGCAGGCCAGAATAATGTCGGCTCGGTGAATGAGCCGCTTTTCCATTTCAGTGACGTAATGGTGATCAACATCGGCAAGGGATGAAAAGTCATCACCGCAGTAATAGATCACAAGATCACTGTCGCAGATATCCAGGTAATCCACAGCGGTGGGTAGCGCCGCCCAGATGATGCGGCGTTTTTGTTTGCGGTAAAGCTGCATATTCAGCAATGCATTATTGATTTTTTTGATGAGAGGCGCTTGTGCAACAGGCCACACCAGAGGCTTGATGATTGTGGCCGGGGCATGGCCGGGAATACACTTTTTAGTGCTACCTGTTTTAACCTGTGAGCGATGGCCAAGCGTTGCGTACAATTTTTCTCTTACCCTGTTAATGTCTCGCCAGTTCAGTTTGGGTTGGCGTAGCCCGATGGAATTAATCCAAGTCACCTCATAGCGACCCATTAGCTCAGTCAAGATATGTTGGCTACTTGAAGGATGCCGTCCCCAGTCTTCGCCGAATACAATAAATTCCATTTTAATACTCCAAGTTTTTGATCACTTTCGCCGGATTGCCTCCTGCCAGCACGCCAGGTGGGATATTTTTGGTCACTACGCTGCCTGCAGCGATGACGCTACCTTCACCAATGGTGACACCGGCCATAACCATGACACCGGTGCCAAGCCATACATCACGGCATAGATGAATATTGCCGATTTGCTGGTCGGTATCTGGTTGGCCGATAGCGCGGGCGTGAGGTTCCATGGGGTGGCCGGGGAAACCGGCTAAAAAGACCTTTCCGGCAAGGCGGACGTTGTCATCAAGCTGAATTTTGGTACCGACGGCCAGGGTGTTCTGCCAGCCTATATCGACATTATTACCGATGATCAATTGCGGTAATTGTGCCCCCCATACTCTGCCGCAATATGTTGATACCCCAGAGAGACGACATTGTTCCCCGAGACTGATATTGAGCTGGCCGAGTATTTGTGGCATGCCGCAATCGAGCTGAAGGCTTTTAGGGCGATGAGCAAGCTGGGAAATAAAGAGCGGGGTAAAATAGCATTTTTGCAATATGCAATGAATCATGTTCTTTGTTGCAAGGTGCAGATGATAGAGCAGTGAATGCAGCAGGGGAATGCAGGGCAGGTAGCTTCCCCTGACTCTCTGTAGCAGTTGTTTGATAGAGATTATTTGGGCTGGGCTGAGGTATTGTTTAATTAAGGCTCGCATGTTTATCCTCCGGTATCAGTGTTAGCCGATCAAGCGCCAGAATCAGGCCAATGAGAATATAAAGGGGCCAGTTTGTGCCTTGGGTTAAAAAGGTCCCACTGACACAGAATGACACCATGCCAAGCCATAGCCCCTGGGCCAGCGGCTTCATTTCATGGTTGTTCAATCTTTTCAGTAGCCGGTAGCTCACTTTGAGGGCTCCGATAAGCATAAGCAGAAACAGTACCAACCCGGCAAACCCGGTTTCTGCGATGATTTGCATCCAGGTACTGTGGACTGCGTGGTTTTTTCCGTCCCAGTGTGGCGAGTAGAAATAATAGTTATATAAGAAGTTATCGAGTCCGACGCCGGTGAACGGGTTGGCGACAGCCATGTTGAAGGCTGCCTGCCAGGCGTATATACGGCCCATCGCGGATTCGTCAATACCGTCTTCAGCCGCTCCGCCGGAGGAGCGATCACTGATCCCGGCCAGTGCGATCAGTGCGAGTAGGCCGATACTGCTGAAGATGACCGGTGCGATAACGGAGCGGCTTTTCAATAATGCTAGTGCAAATATCCCGCTTGCGATTCCTAACAGCCCGCCCCGGCTTTGGGTTGCCAATATACTCATCAATAGGACAATTAGCGTGATGATGGTAAGGCCTCGTTGCCATTTGTTGCCATGAAAGCTATAGGCAAGGGCAAATGAAACGGGAAACAAAAGCACCAGGGCCAGGTCATTAGGGTCGCCCAGAACAGAGCCAATGTCTCGTCCAATCGTGACCCGGGTGCCTTCGACAAGCCCAATACCATTGGCTTTGTTGTACAGAGCCAGCCCGCCGATGCAAAGTCCGCTCAGTATCAGAAAGAATGGAATTTTCTGTAGCTGTGTAAGTCGGGTTGGTAGCCAGCTAATCGCAAATACCATGATAAAAATCTTGATGAAGTTGCCATTGAAATTGGCAAACGCCTCGGCGCGATTTGTTGCAGCGATGCAGGAAACGAGTACCCAGGCGGTGAATATCACCAGTTGGGTATGCAGGCTTTGCCAAGTGATGGTTTCTCGTTTGAGCCATAATTGCCAACCGAGTCCGGCCAGGCTGGCAAGGGCCAGTAATTGCGGGATACGAAGAGGCTCCAGAATAGGGAAAGCTTCATGGATCCGAAAGTAGGAAAAGATGATGAAGCCCACGCAGACGATGAAGGCCTGACTAATAATGAAAGGCAAAGCAAATAAGACGCCAATCAGCAACACCAGGTTGCCTTGCTGAAACCAGACAATATAGATCATCATGGTGCTACACAATGCGAGAAGTAGTTGCTTGCGTCGGCTCATACGCGTCTAGGCTCTGGCAAGGTGAGAATATCGTGTGAGCGCCGCACCATGCTCAAAGTGCCTCAATGTTTTTCGACAACAGGGTTGCCTGATGTGAGATGGTGAAGAGGGTCATTACTCGGTTGAAAGCGTAGGCACGCTGTAAATTCAGGTCGCTATCGCTACGCTTTAGGTGAGACTCCATGACAATGGCAAGAGCATGAGAGTCACCTGCCGGGAATAGCTGCCCGCTTTCACTATCTAGGATCTCAATATGAATGGGGAGATCACTTGCTATTATGGGGAGCCCCAAAGCCATCGCTTCCTTGATAGTGAAAGCGGGCGTATCAGCATTACGATATGTGCTTGCCGTAGAGAGCATGATAAGCGCCTTATAATTGCTGGCATGCTGGTGGTACCAATTCGGCGTCATATTTTTAATACATGAGATCTGATGATTGAGAGCTAAATTGCCGAGCTGTTTCTTAAAAGGCGAGAGCAGAGAGGGCTTTCCAACGATATCGATACTGATCTCAGAGGAGAACTGCTCTAGTGCCACAATTAGAGTCCTCAGCTCTTTTGCATCAGCGGTTTGACAGACTAAGAGAAAATCCTTGTGAGGCCGCCAGGCCCGTACTAGAGAGCTGTAGTTGTCCTCGTGCACACCGAATGGAATATGATAGATGGGTTGCTCAGTTGCAAGTTGCAGTTCGTTCTGCATTTGTTTCGTTATTGCACAGATAAAATCAGCCGCTTGCAGGCTGTAGCTCAGGCTCTTGGCGTCGCTGCCCACCACTGAAATGGGAATCTTGAGTATTTTTGCCGCAACAATCGCTGTTGCGGCATGATGACTGGATAAGTGAGTATGCAGGTGTTCGCAGCCATCTCGCTCTGCTAAATAGGCGAGCTGTAGTCCCTTCCGTAGTAAAGGCAGATACCCCATGGCTTGTTGCTTTAAAATAAAGGAGTGGCAGCGATAGGCTTTCCATATCTTGAACAGTGAATAGATAGGAGCGTCTGAAAGCGAGATGCAATTAAACCCTAGGTAAGCATCAATGGGGTGGAATAGCATCTTGTCATCGAAAGCATAGGGTTTGACTTGATGGCCAAGACTCATCATGGCTCGGATTTCAATACCGATAAAGGACTCTGACAATGCCGGAGAGTCGGGAATAACGTAGCCAATCTTTTTCATTCTGCCCCCAGTCTATACGCAGCAGCTTGTCGTTCTATTCTTGAGTATCAATATTGATGCCAAGATTGATACTCAAGTTGATTGGCTTGGGCCTTGCATAGAGTCAGCAGAATAGAGGATTGCAATGCTGCGGGGGATGGATTTGAAGAAGGCAATTAAGCTCAGTGTCGTAATCGTGAATAATAATAGTCTTTCTACCTTGCCAAGAGCGATTGATAGTATTCGGGGGCAGGGCTGCAATGTAGAAATTATTATTGTTGATGACGGTTCGGTCGATGGTTCTCGTGAGTGGTTAGCGTTGCAAACGGATATAAAAGCGATATTTACTCATCGGGTTGGCGTGTCGAAGGCCAGAAATATAGCCATTCAGCATTGTAGCTGTGACATGATAGCGTTTCTTGAGCCTAGTGATTATTGGCTGCCTGGAAAGTTAACCCGTCAGTTAAATCTGCATGCACTCTACCCGGCACTGAGATTAAGCTTTACTGATTACATGCATATATCTAAGTCAGGAAAAGAAATTATTACCTGTTTTAACTTTTGGCCTAGGTTTAAAAGAATTATCGGCCAGCGCTATCCTCTTATTGTCTTCAAGAATTTCACCCCACTGATATTTACTGAGAATATGATTGGTACAAGTACGGTTGTGGTTAAAAAGTCGGCTTTGGTTGAAGCCGGTGGGTTTGATCCGACGTTATCGTTCGCTTCAGACTGGGAGTTGTGGCTTAAAGTTGCTCAGCAAGGAGAGGTAGGTGTGTTGAACCTACCGCTTTGCCACTATACCCATGAAGTAGATGACTACGCGAACCAGGAGTCGAAAGAGCGACTAGGTGCGATGAAGTATATTTTAAAAAAGCATGCCAGTACTGTTAAAGCTCGCCCTTTTACTTTGATTAGGGGTTACCTCCGCTTGATCACGTGTAGAGCGGAATATAATCGGGAGAGACATGCCTATGTTTTATCGATACTTCATGAACTATTTGCGTTTTGCTTTCAACCTCAGTGGTGTCGTGTAAGAGCGGTTGGGGGGGATATATTGAGAATATTGTCTCTAAAACAAGCAAAGACACATTAATTGGCGATATGTTGCTCGAACGTGTATTTTTTTTATATTTAGGCTTGCTAACTTTAAACAAGTCTCTATAATGCGCCTCACCGACACGGAGAGCGGCTTCTTAAAGTAAGAAAGCAGGCAACGAGTTGGTGTGGTGAGAGCCTTAAAAAATAAAGTTTCAAAAAGTGTTTGACACTTTACGCTGAATCTTTAGAATGGCGCACCTCCTCAGAGCGAAAGTGAATGAGGAATTGTTCTTTAACAATTTGACCATGCAATCTGTGTGGGCACTCGTGAAATGATTAGTCAAACCTTTTGTCTTCACTTNCGTTCTTTAACAATTTGACCATGCAATCTGTGTGGGCACTCGTGAAATGATTAGTCAAACCTTTTGTCTTCACTTTTTAAAAGTGAAAGCAAATTTGGCATCAATGAAACTGAGTGACCAATACGAAATAGCTTCGGCTATATCGGCACAGTCAATTCTTAGTTAGAAATAACTAATAACAGTATTCATTGAGCTATCAAAAACTTTAAATTGAAGAGTTTGATCATGGCTCAGATTGAACGCTGGCGGCAGGCCTAACACATGCAAGTCGAGCGGCAGCGACATAAACAATCCTTCGGGTGCGTTTGTGGGCGGCGAGCGGCGGACGGGTGAGTAATGCCTGGGAAACTGCCCTAGTGTGGGGGATAACCATTGGAAACGATGGCTAA
>NZ_MJIL01000052.1 GCF_001939735.1 Photobacterium proteolyticum | reverse complement strand
GTTTTACTTTTGGCGAAGCAAATTATAACTCTTTACCATGCTGTTCAAAAAACACTCACGAAAGATCAACACGCCCTAGAAACAATCGCGACTTATTTTAAGACCGTCTATTCATGGCCTAATTAGTCAGAAGCATAGATAACAGCAGAATTAAACAGAGGCCATGGCGCCTTTGCCAACCCCTTCGTAAGCGACCACGTCCAGGGACTTGCCCGCAACCATTGGGCTTACCTGCTCAGCAATATAATGTGCCAACAGCTCTACGGTGGTATCGGTATCCAGCATCTCTGTTTCCGAACGGGCAATCGCCAACTCAAACTCCCCCTGAGGTGCCTGATAACGGAAGCCATAATGGGTCAACTCAGAAATACCAGCCGCATGCTTGCTCAAGTTCAACTCAGACAACGCAACCTCGTCTTCACGGCTACCCAGATAGATATCCTGCCAACGCTGCGCCCATTGCTGTTCTAGCTCGGCATCTCGCTGGCCATCGACAAACAACTCTACAGGAGAGCGGTGACCATGGGCTATTCGCTGACAGTTTCCGTCATGCTTTTTAAGCCCGTGGCTGTAATGATAAAAAGCCCCTTGGATTTTCTCATGGCGCAAGGTCAATTCCAGCCCTTGCACATTATCCGGTAACTTACCGTCAAGCACCTGGTACAGATGGCGGGTGACTGACTCAATCGTTACTGCATCATCATCAATAAAGCAGTAGGCCTGATCCGGGCAATTCAAATGAATACTTGTCTCGTCACGGAGCAAGTCGACCGTTGCGTAACCTGGCTGGCTTTCGGCTACATGAATACGGGAATTGCGGGTCGGTACAATCAGGCGGTGATCGACAAACTCATCCACCAATTGCTTGATTTGCTTTTTGACCCTGCTGAAATCAAGCACCATGCTCATTTCATTCAGCTCACCCGACATCACCACATCGAGGATCCAACTTTCTCCGACCATACCTCGCTGTTCGCACAGGTAAGAAGCATCGATAACGGTAAGATCTCTGACAAATAGCTTCAACGTGAAGTCCTTAATGATAATGGTTGTCGTTAAACTAGCAGGGCATTATACGCAGCTGAAAACGGGAGTAAACAACAGCGTGAGTCCGTAACCTATCGAATAAGGCGCACAGAACATATTCTGTCAGTTAGAACAGATAAGAAGCGCCAATAAAGAGAGAGGTAACCCCATTCTGCTGTGATTCAAACTTCACGGCATTTCCGTCGCTGTCGGTACCATTCCAGGTTTCAATATCGGTAGGAACCAGTGAATGACGCAGCCCAAGCTCAACCCTGACCGGCTCTGCGACTTGCCAGTTCATACCCGCCTGCAGGCCGAATACAATTCCGCTCACATCAAACCCGTCCGGAAACTGCGAATCCGGCTCCACCGAGGAATAACCGATATGCAACCCAACAAAGGGGGTGACGGACTTATCATGGCGGAACAAGTAATCGGCACTGATCAAGTGCATGTTGGCTTTGGTTTCGTAGGCAGAAGTATCCTGGAACTTAGTTTCAGATGTATGCTGCTCAAAACTGTAATATATCCTGCTCTTGCCACCGGGGGTATATGCGCCAATATCAATACCAGCAAAGCCCTCATGTGAGGTGGACTCAGCGTCCAGCTTACTGCCATTACTCAGTACAACGCGATCAGAATTACTGAGCTGGCTCATTCCGCCCTTTATGCTGGCAAAATATCGAAAGGTCGAATCGGCCAGCTCTGCATCCTTGGCATGAGCCGATATTGGGAGCAATGCGAACAGTACTGCAACCGCAGTTTTATTAATATCCATTTTAAACCTGTGAATAGTACTAACGTATCAAACTAATAACTGAATATAGCGGCAACACCCGCACACCATACTCAATACGAGTCATATTTAATATTTACTTATTCTAATTCAATAGTAATTTCAGTACTATAGCCGCTAATCTGCAGTAAGCTCTAAATATCATTCCCGTAGCCAGCTCAATGCGTCAAGCGGCTCCTCAAAATATCTGAACTCTCCGGAAACGAACCAGCTTCCCATCTTGGACATTACTTCCTGCCACCGGGTGTTGCCGTAAAACGCAACTTTGTTGAATTTCTTACCGTGCTTTAAGCCCAGCTTTAAATCATCCCAGGCGGCCTGGAGCTGCCAGCCTTCAAAATCGGTACCATCGACGTAAACATTGACGATCGGCTGTTCGACATCCACCAGCGCATCCTCAATCAATGGCGTGATCTTTTCATAATCCGAATGGGTCAGGGTGCCAATGGCCTTGAATTCCATAAAGACCATTTCATCCACCCGCTCAACATCCATCGAGATACCATGTACGTTACTCATCATTCCTCCTCAGAGCTTGTCATCGACAATCAGCCTCCGAGTCAAGGGGGTCTGTTGATAAATCACTTATTGATATCATTACAGTTTAGCTGCTGATGCCCTATTCAGCGCCTTCAAATACCAACACAGCAAACATCAGGATTGTATGAGAGCATCGCCAAGGCAGATACAGATAAACACGTAAAAAAGCAGGGGGATCCCCTGCTTATAGTAGGTTGGTTCAAGACATGCCATGTCTTGCCGTTTCACCAGCAAAGCGCTACTTAGCTGACTGCATCATCCGGACCTCGGCTTTGAGATCTTTTTTCAGGATTTTGCCCGTTGCACTCATTGGGAGTTGTTGACGAATCTCAACACTCCTTGGGTATTTGAACGTGGCAAACTGGGCCTTACCCCATTCATAAAGCACCTGCTCATCCGCATCAGCCCCATCTTTCAGTACCACATAGGCTTTGATTTCTTCACCGTATTCCTGATCAGGTATGCCGATCACTGCCACCATGGCCACAGCGGGATGGGTCATGAACACTTCTTCAATTTCTCGCGGGTACACATTAAATCCGCCACGAATGATTAAGTCTTTAACCCGATCAACAATGTACAGGTTTCCCTTTTCATCAAATCGCCCGATATCGCCGGTAAAGAACCAGCCATCACGGATCGCATTCTCATTTTCTTCCGGTCGGTTAAGGTATCCCTTCATGATGTTATGACCACGAATAATCACCTCCCCTTCCTCCCCACAGGCAACGGGCTCACCTTTGACATCGGCAAGACGAATTTCAACGCCCTGAATCGGCTGACCAACCGAGCCCGGGATCCGTTCCTGATCCAGATGATTGAAACAGGCAACAGGACTGGTTTCCGACAGACCATAGCCTTCAAGGATCGGGACGTTAAACCTCTCTTCAAACACATGAATCACTTCTTTAGGCATCGAAGAGCCACCACTGATTGCCAGCCGCAACGAAGAAACATCCAGTTCGTTTGGACAGTGATTGAGAGCAATATACATAGTCGGCACCCCGGCAAACACCGTCACTTTATGCTCAGCAATCATTTCCAGTACCGTTGCAGGCTCGAACCTCGGCACCAATACCATGGTCGCCCCAGCAAAGACGGAAGCGTTCATGTTAACGGTCTGACCAAATGAGTGAAACAGAGGCAGGGTTACCAGTTGGACATCGTCGGCTTGTGCCGCCATCAGGTTTTCACTTACCAGGGCATTACAAACCATATTCCCCTGCGTCAGTTCGGCCCCTTTCGGTAGCCCGGTTGTTCCGGAGGTATATAGAATAACGGCCGTATCGTCTGCACGACGAGGCAGGTAATCACATTGAGGATCACACTCTTTAATAAACGCAGAAAACGAGGGCTGGCCATTAAATGAGTGCTGATTCTGATCGGCTGTCATTACGACCATATCCAGACAATGATCGACCTGGTTAAATGCCGCAATCCCGGCTTCTCCCATAGGCAATACATCTGTTCCCTCAAAGCAGAAAAAGAACTTCGCCCGAGAGTCTTCCAGGTGGTATTTAATCTCTCGTTCTTTGAGCAGTACATTAAGCGGCACCACGACTGCTCCGGCTTTCTGGATACCGTAATAGATAATGGGGAAGAAGGGCAGGTTCGGGCAGCTGAGCGCCACCTTGTCACCGGGCAGAACCCCTTTGGCTATCAGGCCATTGGCCACCTTGCTGGCCAGGACATCAAACTCGGCGTAAGTGATATGGGTATCACCACAAATAATCGCAACTTTATCAGGTTTACAACTGGCATTTCTTTGCAGGGCAGCAGCTAGACTCATCATAGATGATTACCTTGTTATTCGTTGATTATCATTGATACAGACACTAAATACCTAAAAATCAGAGAAATATTGAGCAGCGTAGAATGATATAACTAGATAAGCCCCGACCGATTGTCAATAAACAGTCGTTTAAATGTTAAATTTATGTGATCACCAATAGCAACTATCAAGTCTTGATACCTGGTCGCTGCGAGAAAGCAAAACAGGGATCACATCCACCCTTCAGCATCGCTATAGCTGACTCCCAAATGCAAAGTACAGCGAACCATTGTCGTTCTCTGCGACTCCGTACGCCAGAACCGCGGGGCCAAGTAAAGTATCGAGTGCGATATACACACTCCCGGCCGTGATAGATGAATCCCAACTAATGTCATCCTTGTCGAGCCATACACCGCCCCGCTCGATTGAACCACCCAGGTATAAAGGCGCCGAGAACAGTTTGAAGTTCACATCATCAACATGATAGCGATAGATTAACGACCCAAACGCACTGTAATTGCCAGTTAAGTGGAAACGATTGAACCCGGATAGATTAAACAGGCCACCGAGACTTTGCGGTGATACCGGATAAAAGGCATTTGATTCAGAGCCTGACGCCCTAACCAAGGCAACGACAGAGTGCTCATCCCATGTCAGCGGTTGAATCATTTGAGAGTCCAGATACGGCACCGACTCGGATATATCTCCGTTTTCGATCTCTGCATCCGAATACCGGTAACCCAATTGTACGTCCAGCAGTGTCCCAGTGCTTGGAAAGAAAAAATTATCCAGGCTATCGTAGTTATACTCGCCATAACCGCTCAGGCTGGTCACTTCCTGCTTTGGCACCGCCGAAAATTCGCCCTGTGTGTCGCTGTAGCCACCATCTATCCCCATCAACAGTCGACTATCCCGTTCGATATTCCAGCCTAGCTGGGAAAAGAGCTGTAGCGATTTGTACTTCACTTCATCTTGGTCGGCATCGAACCGAGCGACATTGTTAAACTCTCTGATTTCCTGCTGCCAGCCTATCCCAAACTCCGCAAAGTACTGCTGCTGATAATCCAGAGGCAAATACAGCCCCGTTGTCAGTTTGTCCTGAACACCTAGCAATATTTTAGACTTCCACTCTCCCCCGGTTCGGGTCACATTGGTCAATAGGTATTCCGCGCCCACGGCGTAATTAGGCCGTTGCTCGTTGTCTCTTTCTATCGATAACTTGAGATTGAGATAACCTGGCCCCCACGCTTTTTCAACCACAATGATCGACAGATGTTTACCGTCTTCCTCTACCTCATAGGTGATTTTTTCAAAGATGCCCTTGGCATAGAGCCTGTCTATTGCCTGCTCCAGCTCCTTGACACTGTAATTCCGGTCGGGCTCAAGCGATAACCACTCATACAGCGAGGTATCGCTCAATGTCGTTTGATTCACAATATGGATATCAGTAAACGAATAGGTTGCCGGAAGCCACTGACGACGTTTGTCTGCCATGTATCTAGCATATTGTTGTTCATCAATCTGATATCGCAATAATTTGGGAAGCTGGGCCAATGCCGCTTCACGCCCGCTGCGATAGGCCTGATACATCAAATTAAAATCAGTGGCTACCATATAAGACACATCGGGAACGATATAAACATCCCGGTCCAAATTGAGCAGTGCCACCTGCTGATCACTGCCTGTATTTGTCATGTAAGTTGTCAGCTGATTCACCACATTCACGGCAGAGTTGAGATCCTCCAGCTTAAACATGGCATCGCGCAAATCGACAGCGATCACGATCTCGGCGCCCAGCATCTTCACCTGATCAACCGGCATATTATTAACAATACCGCCATCAACAAGCAGGCGGCCATCTTTTTGTACCGGCCTCAATGCTCCGGGGACAGACATCGAGGCCTGCATCGCCTGGACAAGATTGCCGCTGTCGAGAACAACCGGTTCTATTTTTTCCAGATCCGTTGCCACGGCCCGATAAGGAATAACAAGTTGGTCGAAACTGTCGAAGTTCGGCGGGTTACCCGTTAGCTCTCTCAGCATACTCGCCATTTTTTGCCCCAGAACCAGACCGGGAAGGGGCTTTATTTCCCCATCAAGGGATAAACCAATATCGGTATATAACAGAAACTCATCTGTTCTTTTCTTCTCTTTGAGCTGTAACTCTTTTCTTGTCAGCCTATCGAAATATCCATCGTGCCAATTGATATCAAATGTCCGCCGCTTAATTTCACCGGCGCTAAACCCCAGGGCCAACATGCCACCAATGTAGGATCCCATGCTGGTACCAGTAACCATATGCACCGGAATTCTATTCTCTTCCAGTACTTCCAAAACACCAATGTGCGCCGCCCCCTTTGCCCCGCCACCACTCAGGGCCAGCCCAATTTTTGGCGATGGCTCAGTCGCCTTGACTGTCAACGATACTAACAGCACGACTTTCACGCATATTAGTCTCAAAGCAGCAAAGTACTTCATGTTTACTTTCACGCTAATATGCCTCCTCGCGCATCAATGCCTCATAAAACCATATAACACAGGCTCCAAATAGAATTCTCCAAAACGATTATTATTAGTTTTTAAACATGCTTTTCTTATTATTAATAAATAAGGAAAACACCTCTGAGTTCATATTATTTCCTACGTTCCTTCCACTACGCTAAGAAGATAACACGCCTAATAACAGGCACAGGGAGGCTTAAAGCTTGATGATGACAAACAAATACATTGCCTGCTGTATATTCATGTATTTCTTAAGCTTCCAAGCCCATTCAAGCTGTGCGAACATTAAGGTCGATCACCAGCGGTTAGAATGTTATGACCAGCTATCAAAGGGCGGCCTCGAACTATCAGACAATGCTGATAAATCAGCGGCACCTAATAGCGAAACAAGAGCGTTCAATCTCACGACCATGGATAGCAACGAGATTGTCAGCTATTTCAAAGACAGGAAAATATTTCAACTGACTCCTCACTATCCTAACTACATCCTCCCACTTTCGTATAACAAAAAACCTAATGAAGATGCGTTCGAAGAATTTGCTCCAGGGGCTGAACTCGACAGGTTTGAAGTCAAGTTTCAGATCAGCGGTAAATTTAAGCTACTGGACGATATCTACCGCGATAACTGGGATATCTGGTTTGGCTATACTCAGAGGGCGTGGTGGCAACTGTATAACTCTGATGAATCAGCGCCTTTCAGGGAAACGAACTATGCGCCAGAAATCTTTGCCTCCTACTACTCCAATGTTGATATCTTCGGTTTTAAACTTGTCATGACGGATATTGGTCTTATTCATCAGTCGAACGGGCGCTCTGAGTTGCTCTCCCGAAGCTGGAATCGGCTATATGCAAACTTCCAGCTCACCAGCGGTGATTTCCTTCTCTCCATTCAACCCTGGTATCGCATTCCTGAGAGTGACGAGGACGATGACAACCCTAACATTGAAGATTACATGGGCTATGGAAATTATCGCCTGACATACAAAGATGAAGGAACACTGTATAGCCTTTTATTACGTAACAATCTAAAGTTTGACGATAATAAAGGCGGTATCGAATTAAGCTGGGCATTCCCGGTTTACGATATCGTTAAATTATACCTGCAATATTACAACGGCTATGGTGAAAGCTTGATTGACTATGACCATTATGTAAACCGAATCAGCTTGGGGATATTAATTTATGAGTGGTTATAGAGTGAGATTGATATAACTATCTGCCCTCCTTAAAGAGCAGATATTTCTTATCATCACGCTATAGCGCTAATCAACAGGCGGAAAGCACACCGTATCACCATCAGCAGTCAGGATCTCAACCCGGCTTGGCTTGCCGTTACTATCGAGGTGCAACTCACCAATTGCGCTGCAGTTGACCAAGCGGTGTTTTCCAGCGGTATCGGGATCGCGCTTTATAATTTTCAGCCGTTTGCGCTTAGTTAGCCAGTTCAAGGGAGAGTGCGGGCTATACAGTACCCTATCCATCACATCACAAAAACGCAGCAAGGCATTAGGGAATTCATTCTTAATCCCGCTTGATGTGATTTGATAAATATTCGGGCTGCTGCGTCGAAAGCGCAGCTTTATATCATAGGCAAACGAGTAATGGACATCGCCAGATAAGATCACGAAGTTTGTCGGTGTCTTGGTATGGGTAAAGATACTGAGCAAGGTATTGGCAGAACCCGGATGCGCCATCCAGTTTTCGGCATCAATCAGCAATGGCTGACCAAGCCAGGTCATGCCGCGCTGAAGCATTTCAATAAACTTCACCCCGAACATAGGTGCCGCAGAGACGATGATCACCGCTGGCTCATTCAGCAGCGACTGCTGCAGCTCGGTCAGTGCTTCCCAGTCCATCAGCCCCGACGGTTTGTTCATTTTCGACTCTGAGCGCCAGCGTCGGGTGCGGGTATCCAGCACCAGCATTTTTGGTGTTGTTTCAATGGTGTAATGCCATTGCTCAAATCGATACAGGTGGTTTATCAGCTTATCCTGACATTCACAAACTGGCTCAGAGAAATAACTCTTGGCCAGATTGAGAAACTCCTGATCAAAATGCTCAGGCGCATTGCCCCATCCCTGGCACAGCCAATAGCTGATCAGGCCATTGCCAATGATGCGGCGGGACAATAAGTTACCGTATGCCGCTTTTTCCCAGCCAACTGTCAGGTTCCAGTCGTCAGTAATATCGTGATCATCAAAAATCATATAAGTCGGTATATGCGCCATTAAGCGCTGAACCTGCGGCAATCCTGCAACAAATTCATCGATGTTCCGCTTTTCTTGATGCCATAGCTGCTGCCATTTAGACTCAAGCGTACGCTGACCAGACATGAAGCCGCACTTTTCCAGCCGCTCACCGTCGACAAGCTGCCACAACTGCGGCGACCACACCAACAGATACATGGCAAAGAACTCACTGAAGCTCATCAGGTGATTTTCACATTCCCGGGAGCTAAAGACCGGCCTTCCCCGATTTGGCAGCCATTTTCGCAATCCGTTATCCGACAGCCAGTTGCCGCTTTCCACATAGTGCGGCAAGATCTTTTCACGGCCATAGAAGTTATAGCCATGCTGATAAAGTGACTGGGTGTTGGCTACCGGCCCCTGGGCGAAAGTTTCATCAGGCAGTCCCAGTAATCCGATAACCTGCTGAATAGCGTCCAGTGTAGGTCCGGCAACATGATCGGCATAGATCTGATCACCACTCATCATCAGCAACGCCGGACGATCCTGAACCGGTTGCAAAGCCAGCTTATCATCCGCGGCAACCAGGCTATCCTTGCTCGGATAATGCGGATTTCGGCAAGAACCATGCAGTACGTAATCAGCATTCTGCTTAATGCTGAACGACAACCGCTTTTCACCGGGATACAACAAAGTAGGGACCAGTTCGGTAATGTCTCCTCGTTGAGTAACCAGCTGATATTCCAACACGGTAGCGACAGGAAAATGGCCTTTGATGCTGGCCATTGTCACCCAGGCGGACTGACCTACCTGGATTTGCTCCGCGGTCGTGATCTGCTCAGAAAAGAAAGGTTCATCATCGGCAGGATGGAAAAGGGAGAACGTTGCGGCCAAGGGCTCGGATGTGACAAGCCACAACGTTAGCTCTTTCGCCGTGCATTTACGCAAGATAGGGCCTGCCAGCAACAAGGGCAGGTTTTCTGAGGAAGATGCAGTTCGGGAACACATGTTTTGCACTAAACACCCTATTGATGGCTCGAATGCCTTAATCATACCTCGATTTTGCCTTAAAATTTGCTAGCAAAACGTAAAGTTATGCATAGATTCTTGCTCGCACTAGGTGTTTTCCTTGAACATTGAACTTAGCTCGTCATACATCCAGGTCATGATTTTGCCACTTCCTTTATCGCGCCGCTTGACGACTCCCATCTCAACCAGCAGCGAATCAGCGATATGCTCGGTAGATAACTCAACCAGCTCGTCGACATACCACTCTTCTTTCGCCAGATGCTCCGGAACCAAAGCCCAGCCAACTCCCCGAGTGACCAGAGCCGTAATATAGTAATAGCTATCAACGTACCAATGATTGGATGAAATCGGCTTGGCCGAGGCCTCCCCCATCCGCTCGCGGATCACCAGTTGGCGATAACGATTAAGCTCACTCACACGTGGCGCCGAAACCGTTGCTAACGGATGCTCGGAGGAAACAATCAGGGACTGGTAGAACTGGCTGATAGGCATAAATTCCAGGTTGTCAGGCAAGCTTTTAATGTGAAACAAAATACCAATATCGGCTCTTTTCTCACTTACCCAGCGTGCAATATCGTCCTGCGAGCCATTGATGATAGTGAGCTTCAAGAGCGGATACTTCGCAGCAATTTGCAGGAAAAAGTTCTCAAAAGACAAAATAGGCACGGCTTCGTCCATGGCGACGGTAAGCGAAATTTCCTCACCGGTCGAGACTGTCATCGCCCGCGATTGCATTCGCTGACACTGCGCTAGTACGGCCTGTGCCTCAATGTACATCTCTTTGCCTTCAGGCGTTAGCACCGGCAGGCGAGCACTGCGATCAAACAGTTCGAACCCGAGGTCGGCTTCCAAATTGGTGATCGCCGTACTCACCCGAGACTGGGCCTTGCCTATTTTTCTTGCCGCCGCTGAGAACGACCCATGATTGACGGCCATAACAAAGGCTTCTAACTGATCAAGCGTCCAATTCATTTCATGTCCTTATCTCGCATCTCGCATCTCGCATCTCGCATCTCGCATCTCGCATCTCGCATCTCGCATCTCGCCAATGTATCCGAAAACCGGATGGATACCAACTTTCATCAATCTGCATTTCACGCATAATTCCCTCTATAACATCGGAAAATGAATAATGGCTATGCAAGAGACAGTAACCACAGATAATTCAGTAAACCGCACGTTTTGGCGCTACGCGATCCCGTCAGTCGTTGCCATGTTGGTCAATGGCCTCTATCAGGTCATCGACGGTATTTTTGTAGGTCACTATATTGGCTTTGAGGGCCTGGCCGGGATTAATATGGCGTGGCCTATTATTGGTGTGATTGTCGGTCTTGGCCTGTTGGTAGGAATGGGCTCGGGCAGCCTGATCTCTATCTACCGCGGCGAAGGGGCAACAGACAAAGCGCGCAGGACATTGACTACAGGCCTTGGCCTCATTCTTATGGCCGGTGTGCTCATGATGGCGTTGGTCTCGGCATTTGGGCCAGCGATGCTTATCGCCCAGGGGGCCGTCGGAGAAACCCTGAGGCTTGGCACTGAGTATATCGATATCTTCTCATGGGGAGCGATATTTACGATTGCGGCAGGCGCAATGCCAATGCTGATCCGCAATGATGACAGCCCGAACTTTTCGACCATTTTGATGGTCATCGGTGCCCTGATTAATATTGCGCTCGATTACCTATTCATTGGTCGGTTTGGCTGGGGGCTGGAAGGCGCAGCCATCGCTACCATTTTCTCGCAAGTTACCGTCTTTGTTGTCGCTATCGGCTATTATTTTTCACCATTTTCCCAGCTAAGGCTAAGCTTGGGAAAGCTACGATTCAGCCCGAGGCTGGCTGCTAAGTCCATAGGATTAGGCACCTCAAGCCTGTTCATGTACGCCTATTTCAGCTTCGTTATTGCTTTGCATAATCGGCTGTTCATGGAATATGGCAGCTCGGTACACGTTGGTGCGTTTGCTATCGTCGGTTACCTGATGACCATGTACTACCTGTTAGCCGAAGGGGTTGCTGGTGGGATGCAACCTCCGGTGAGCTATTACTTTGGCTCAGGACAAATGAATAAGATAAAAGCAACGCTTGCCTTGGCCATCAAAGTGGTACTGCTCACCGGTATTAGCGCCGTAATACTACTAAACCTGTTTCCCGAGGCCATGATCGGCCTGTTTACCAATGACGATCCAGTATTGGTCAGTGAAACAACAAACGGCCTGCGGTTACACCTGTTCTCAATGTTTCTGGATGGCTTTATTGCCCTGTCATCGGTGTATTTCATGGCTGTCAGTCAAGGCGGAAAGGCACTGGCGATTTCTGCTGGCAACATGCTCATTCAGCTGCCATTCCTGTATCTGTTGCCACAGTGGCTGGGTGTCGACGGGGTATGGCTTTCTGTTCCAGTATCGAATGTTGTCTTGTTTGCGATAGTTGCGCCTATGGTTTGGCAGGATATTCGGGGAAAGGACAAGGTGACACCAAACCTCAAGCTCGCTGAATGTAACTAGAGCCAATATCTCTATATCTGTAACACAACAAAGGGAGCCCCAAATAAGGACTCCCTTTCTGTTTCGCCCCGAATCGGCGACAATGCACTTAAAGTGACAGGATCACGCCTGCAATAGCCGCGCTCATCAAGTTAGCCAGCACACCGGCAGCAATAGCACGAAACCCATTCTGAGAGATAAAAGTACGACGCTCCGGCACTAGGCTGCCCAACCCACCAATGAGAATTGCCATGGTCGAAATATTGGCAAAGCCGCACAGGGCGAAGGTCACTATTGCCATAGAGTGCGCACTAAGCTGATCTTGTACCTTAATCAGCTCGATAAAGGCGACAAATTCATTCACTACAATCTTGTTGCCTATCAACGAACCGGCAGTAACTGCCTCATACCAAGGCACTCCAATCAACCAGGCTACAGGCGCGAACACATAGCCTAGGATCAATTCAAAGCTGAGCGCAATACCCACAAGCTCGCCGATATAACCCAACATACCGTTCAACAGCGCAATAACGCTGACAAAAGCCAACAGAGTCGCCCCTATAGCAACCGCAATTCTCAGGCCGGACATCGCACCGTCCGCAAGGGCTTCCACTACATTTGTCGCACGAGGAAGCTCAACCGAGGTGATCTCATCCTGATCTAGCGTGGTATTACTTGGCGGATAGAGTATCTTTGCCATCAGCAAACCCGCCGGCGCTGACATAAAGGCGGCAGCAATCAGAAAGTGCAGCTCCACCCCCAAAGAGGCGTATCCCACCAGTGTACCGCCGGCAACCGAGGCTAGCCCGCAGGTCATTACAGCAAAAAACTGCGAGTCGCTCATGTTCTTCAAATACGGCTTCACCACCAGCGGCGCTTCAATCATACCGACAAAAATATTGGCAGTGGCCGATAGCGACTCTGCGCGACCGGTGCCCAGCAGTTTTTGCAAAGAACCACCAATCAGGTTGATCACCTTTGGCATCAGCCCGATATGATAAAGGGCTGAAATAAGTGCAGAAAAGAAAATAATAATGCCAAGTACATTGATGGCAAAGACAAAACCGACGCTACCGGTGGCCAGGCCGCCAAACAGAAAGCTGATCCCTTCCTGACCGTAATTAATCACACTGGAGACAGTACCGGTAACTGTATTCAATGCCTCTTTGCCAGCCGGCACATAGAGCACCAACAGCGCAAACGCCACCTGTAGCCCTAATGCCAGTGAAACAGTTTTTAGGGGAATATTGCGGCGATCTTTTGACAATAGCCATGCAAAGAGCAGTATCGTGACAATACCTAACAACGACGTCATGCGTGAACCTTTGTAACCAAATTAAGTTGAGGCGCGCATTCTAGGCAACGGGACTCTTGATGCAATATCCGCTTGTTAACAGCTTGTGGCACAAATTAAGCCCAACACTACCAATATATTTATCTCATTGTATTAATTGAAGTTAAATATCATCTAATCGCTATTGTTGCCATATGGAAAAGATATTTTGGCGATCACAAAAGCCAACACTG
This sequence comes from Photobacterium proteolyticum, assembly GCF_001939735.1. Classification (GTDB taxonomy): domain Bacteria; phylum Pseudomonadota; class Gammaproteobacteria; order Enterobacterales; family Vibrionaceae; genus Photobacterium; species Photobacterium proteolyticum. The sequence goes on along the minus strand of NZ_MJIL01000052.1, from coordinate 46,555 downwards.
GCAACTCTGGATAATTTTCGGGCAGTTTTACTTCCCCGACAGTTTGACCAACGGTGCTAGAGCCTTGTCCCAATAAGGCGTTTCACCGATATACTCTTTAAAAAACGCAATCACCGCCGATATTTTACGCGGCAGGTGTTTACGGCTCGGATACACCGCATAAAACGGCATGCTCTGGTTGGCTTGCCAGTCCGGCATCAACTGGATTAATTTACCGTCGCGAAACTCGCCAGTGAGCAGGTAGCTTGCCAAATAGGCAATGCCCCACCCTGAGATTGCCGCATCACGTACCGCTTCCGCCAGATCCACCCGATAGTTACCCGACACCGTTACACAAAGTGCTTCTTGCTGGCTGGTGAACGACCAGGTGCTGTAATTACGTTGACGACTTTGATAGGTCAGACAGTTGTGATTGACCAGGTCATTAGGATGATGCGGCACGGGATGATGAACCAGGTAGTCAGGCGAAGCCACCACTACAAAGCGTGTGTCGGCCAGCCTCTGGGCCACGTACCCCTCGGGGATATGCTCATAATTGGTGATCCAGAGATCAATACCGTCTTCGAGCATATTGGCCTTGTGATCAAACAGGCTCACTTCAACCTGCAATTCCGGGTATTGCTGCCGCAGCTGCTCTATTGCCGGGATAATATGCATGGTCCCAAAAGACTGTGACAATCCAAGGCGCAACACACCAGCCACTTCATCACGGACATCATCCATAATGGCATCGGCATCCTGAACAGCATGGACGACCTGCTCGCAGTAGCTTGCAAAACGCTGCCCGGCTTCGGTCAGGGTAAAACTTCGCGTGGTCCGCTGTACAAGCTTCACGTTAAGTTCGCCCTCAAGAGCGCCTAGCTGCTTGCTGACATGAGACGTCGAAACACAGAGTTGCCTGGCAGCCATCGTAAAACTGCCAGCTTTTACCAAGGTATGAAAGATGACCATCTGGCCAGCACGATCCTGAATCACGTTACCGATCCTCACTTGAACTATGAACGATTACTCTGTTTGTTGGCCGCTATGCCAGAAAAAGGGCGCTAAGTGTAATGGATCCGAACGGAATGTCACGTATAGTGTCACTAGCATTTCGATATCGACTAGTAAGGTTGTCAAACCATGCCCGCGAAACCAATAGACCTGTGTAATGCCTCGCCTGATACCATTTATGACACTGTATTTGACGCCATAGTTGTCGGCAGTGGCCCCGGCGGTGCAACCATTGCCTGGGAACTGGCAAATCAAGGTCAACGGGTATTGGTTCTCGAATGGGGCAACAACGCGCCATTGACTGGCTCTTTTATCCAAATGGCAGGAATAGCCGCGATCCCCGGCAAAAGTGCCTACATTACCCCAGATCTATCATTATTAATTCGTGGGATCACCGCTGGTGGCAGCTCGGCGATTAACTACGCAACCGCCATGGCTCCTCCAACCGAGATGTTCCTGCGCTACGGTATCGACTTATCCGCTGAGATCGCAGAGGTGGAGCGTACTCTGCCAATCTCAACTCTCCCGGACAATCTTATCGGCCCCAAGGCCCACCGCATCAAACAAGGAGCCAAACAGCTCGGACTCAACTGGCAGAAACTTGATAAGTTCATCGATATTGATAAATGCCGATCCGCCTGTCACCTGTGTTCGTACGGCTGCCCGCATGATGCCAAGTGGAATGCCCGCCTGTATTTGGACGATGCCACCAAACAAGGTGCCCAGTTGCTCACCGGAGCCAAAGTCACCCAGGTGCTCACTGAAAACAACCGCGCTGTCGGCGTCCAGTTCAAGCATAAAGGGCAGCTTCGGTCAGTACGGAGCAACAACATTATTCTGGCCGCAGGTGGTATCGGCTCAGCGCAAATTCTACAGACGACCGGTATTACCAATGCCGGGCAGGCCTTTTTTATTGACCCGGTCATTGCTGTGATGGGAAGAGTTTCAAAGAGCTATCCCGATGGTGAGATCCCAATGGCTGCCGGGCTGCACTTGCCCGATGACGGCATAATGCTGTCCGATCTCAGCCTCCCCAAGCCGTTCTTCCACTTGTTTACCGCTCAAGTAGGTAAGCTCAACCATATGCTGTCTGCCAACAACACCTTATCGCTGATGGTAAAAGTAAAAGATGAACTAAGTGGAAAAATAGGTTCAAGTTGGGTGAACAAGCGCCTTCAATCAAGTGACAAAGAACGACTGGAATCTGGTGCCATCATTGCTGAAGGCATATTGCGCGAGGCTGGTGCCGACCAGACTTATCGCACCCATCATTTTGCAGCCCACCAGGGTGGCAGCGCCCGGATCGGCGATATAGTCGATAGCAACCTGCAAACAGATATCCAAGGCCTGTATGTCTGTGATGCCTCAGTGATCCCTGAATCATGGGGGCTCCCGCCAACCTATACTTTAATTTGCCTGGCGAAAAGGCTCGCCAAACATATTAATAAGGCTTAGCCGTTAAAGCCACTTTGATGGGCCGCCACCTAAGATTCTTACCTATACTTTCCTCAATAACTCGACCACAGCGGCTGGATTTAACCAAGCGTAATGGTGGTCGGGAGTAAGCCACATATTAATTAAGCAAAAAAGCCTATCGCTAAACCATATTTTTGGAGAAAGAATATGAAAACGAATAGTAGGCATGGCTGGCTATTGGTGGCGGCCATCTTTTACTGTCCGACTTTACTTAGCCAGAGCGTTCATGCCGCGACCCAAGACACCGACCCAGGCAGACTAGGCAAAGTAGACTTCCCAACTTCATGCAATGAAGAAAACCAACCGATGCTGGATCAGGGACTGGCCTTGCTCCACCACATGACTTACGTCAAGGCCCGATCAACCTTTGAGGCTGTTATTGAAAAAGATCCTGACTGTGCCATGGCCTACTGGGGAGTCGCGATGTCTATCGTCCACCCGCTGTGGTCAGATCCACCTAACGAAGAAAACTTTGCCAAAGGCCTGGCCATGGTAGAAAAAGCCAAAGTCAAAGGGACAAAAACCCGGCGAGAGGTTGCTTATATCCAGGCCATTAATAGCTACTACGCCCAAGGGCGAAAAGAAAAAGAAACGGATAACCTGATAGCCTTCGAGCAAGGCTGGGCTAAGGTACATGACGCGTTTCCTTCTGATCCAGAAGCAACAGCCTTCTATGCGTTATCACTACTCGGTACCGCATCTCCAGCCGATAAGAGCTATATAAAACAGAGAAAAGCAGGAGAGACCGCTGCAACCATTCTGACTAAAAACCCGAAACACCCCGGCGCTCATCACTATATTATCCATGCCTATGACTACCCGGAACTGGCCGAGAAAGCCTTAGATGTAGCGCGAAGCTACGGCGAAATAGCACCGTCAATTCCCCATGCGCTCCATATGCCTACCCATATTTTTACCCGGCTAGGCCTGTGGGATGAATCTATAGCCATGAACATCCGCTCTGCAGCCGCCGCCAAACTGAACCCGGCAGGAGACAAAATCTCCCTGCACTACCTTCATGCACTGGACTATATGGCCTACTCCTATCTTCAGAAAGCACAAGACAAAAAAGCCCTGGCCGTGGTTGAAGAAACGCTTGCACTGAGTGACCCGCTTCAGCCACATGTTGCCTCCGCCTATACATTAGCGGCGGTTCCGGCACGCTATGCCCTGGAACGACAGCAATGGGAAGAAGCGGCCAAGCTGGAGCCTAGGCAACCTGCCAGCTATCCGTGGGATAAGTTTCCGGCCATGGAGGCGGTGACGCACTTTGCCATCGCACTTGGTGCCGCTCAAACCGGTGATGTACCAAAGGCTGAAAAAGCGATTGCCCGGCTAGGTGATCTAAAGACACAAACAGAGAAAAGTTCTGCCTACTGGGCTAAGCAAGTTGAAATCCAACGCCTGTCTGCCCTGGCCTGGCTACAATATTACCAGGGCCAGCATAACCAAGCCCTGCTGACAATGCAGAGTGCCGCCGACCTGGAGGCCACCACAGAAAAACACCCTGTGACACCGGGAGAAGTCCTACCTGCCAGAGAATTGCTTGGCGATATGTTGTTTGCAATGAAAAAGTACCCACAAGCCATTGGTGAGTATGAGACCGCCCTGAAGCGCAGTAAAAATCGCTTCAACAGCCTGTATGGTGCGGCAAAATCAGCAGAGCTCGCCGGAAATAAAGACAAGGCCAAACAGTATTATCAAATGCTGGTCGATGTGGCGGAAGTCGAAGAAGCTGACCGGCCGCAACTCCAGCAGGCAACCACCTTCTTGGCGAGCAAGTAACCCCACAATAATAACGTGTTCACCCTCCAGCGACAGAAGTTAGCCAGCAATGGCTAACTCCTTGTGAAACGTGCAGCCCTAGCTAATACTGTTTACCTGGCAAGCTCCAGCTTATGGCCAAGGTATTGAACTTCAACCGTTGCATAGCCAAGATTTACCGCCTCGAATTGCTTACTTAACTCACGTGCATGCTGAGCGTTTTTTGCCAGGAAGGAAACTGAATACACCGGCCTCACTGTGCCATTATCCAATGTCTGAGTATCAATATAAGAAGATGTCACTAACCCAGCCTGGTTGAGGCTAATAACACGCTGCAGATCAATGCCCAGTACCCGGTCAATTTCAAGCGGTTCAATCTGATTTTTCCAGCTAAAGATAACACCGTAATTGTTATATACCGGGGTATTATCCAACCATTTTGAACCTAATGGACGCACATTTTTGATTCTAATCAGCTCTTTTTGAAATAGCGGTAAGTTGGCTAACTTCTCGGTCACTTCTTGCTGACTGTCTGCTTCAATAACAAATCGAAGTAACTTAATCGGTTTGCCATCAATATTACTGTCGGCAACAAACATATCTTTGATCTCGCCACTTTCAACAAGTTTGCCAAAAGCGGTTCTTTGCTCCGACATCGTGTCCATCACTTCTTGCACATTGTCGGTATTCCATTCCAGTTCAACACCGAAATCAGCAGCAAATAGAGTACCTGAGGAAAGAAAAGCGATACCAGCAAGAAGCACATTATATTTATTTTTCATTATATTACCTTTTGAAGTTCGTTATATTACTTATTAAATTTCGGACCAAGGGTACTCCCCCCCCGGCCTACCACCGTGAACGATAAGAACGATGGCAGCTACGGCAGGTGTCCTGAGCAGACTCCAAGCCAGCTTCAGCCAAATCAACATTCTGTTCGCGACTGGCTCTGTTCAACTGTTCGAAACCTGAATCCATCTGACTTAATAAAGCGTTAAATTTCTCAGACTTTTTCCACACACTTTCTTTTGCTTTGCTGTCTTTCTGGCTTCCTTCAGGAAACAGAGTGAACAAAGCCGAACTGTGTTGCGAAAGCTTGTTGCTTAGCTCAGACAGCTCTTTCCAATCGGTATCTACTCCATCAATCGTGCTTTCAGCTTGTTCCGATATGGTTTCGATTGTCGAAAATGCTTCCTGACGTTGCTGAATCTCAGCATTAAAGTCATGGGCTTTCGCTACCAGTGGCAGAAGCACAAGACAGCTCAATATTGTCTTTTTCATTACCTGATCTCCTAACGTTGAGTTCTGACTAGTTACTTTTCTTGCCGACAATTTACACAACAACTGTTGCGCACACAACTATTGTTATGTAAATTATCTTCCATCTTATGTAAGGAACATCACTCGGGAGATAGTTATGAAAGTTTGGGATCTGGCAACACGGTTATACCACTGGTTTCAGGCAGTACTCTTTATTGCTCTTATTGCCTCAGGCTTTTCCGGTAATGGGCCTCATGTTCAGCTAGGTCTGGCGTTGTTTACGCTCATTCTCTGGCGGATTCTATGGGGATTCGTTGGCAGCCAGACCAGTCGTTTTAGTCAGTTTATACGCAGCCCGATTACAGTACTTCGATACTTGGCAGGAAAAGAGCCGGCACAGCCGGGTCATAATCCAGCAGGTGGCTGGATGGTAGTAACAATGATATTTATGCTGTTTCTCCAATGTTTTTCAGGTCTCGCGCTGGCAGGGCTGCTCGACAATATGCCATACATGGAGTATGGGCTAACCGATACGGTATTCTCTGCACTCGAAAGTATGCACTATATCCTGGCACGAGTTCTGCCGTTGCTGATTTTGACCCACGTGGGCGCGATTGTTGTGTACAAGCTACGCTCTAAGCCACTGGTAATGGCGATGCTAACAGGTGTTCAGAGCAAGGTGACTGAAACTGGCGAATTGTATTTTGTCTCTCAACGTCGAGCTATCACCGTCTTTGCTACCGCCATATTAGTGACAGTGGCAATCGTTGCAATAGCTTAAGAGAAACACCATGGCCGTTAAGTTTGACAGGCAAAGAAGCTTTGGCTGGATGATAAATGTCGTTGCGCATCGTACGGCAAAAAAGTTCGATATCGAATTGAAAAAGCATGGTCTTAGCATCGCGCTATGGCCAACTATGATGTGCTTATGGGAAGAGGAAGGTGTCACACAGCGAGATATTGCGGCTAAATCTAAGGTTGAGAATTCCACAACAACCCGAACACTCGACAAACTTGAAAAACTGGGACTAGTAGAAAGACGAGCCGATCCTAATAGCCGCCGTTCATTTCGCATCTTCCTGACAGAAGAAGGACACAAACTGAGGAAAACCCTGCTTCCTATCCCTGTGGCAGTCACTCAAGAGTTACTCTGTGCCCTGAAACCAGAAGAACAAGAGCTGATGATTGAACTACTAAGCAAAATGGTCGCCAAAATCTAATAAGCTAACGAGTCTTCGAGTATATTAGGCAATAAGCTGTTGATGAATACGCCCGCCATCGTGTAATTCCACGGTGGCCAAAGCGCCATTTATCAACGTCAGGTTTGGTGGCACATGACCGATATCCGAATCAATCATCACGGGGATCCCTAAACCAACAAGGTGCCTTTCCAATACCTCGTAGTAAGTCAGATCGTCCTCATTGTCTGAATCGACAACCGCGCACCTGCCCAGCAGCAACCCGTTAATGCAGGAAAAGACACCGCGGAATTTCATATTCAGTATCGTTCTGACTAAATCGACCGGTGACATTTCGACATTTTCCAAAAATAGCACCAGCCCTTCAGGATGCTGACGCGACAAGCTATCAAGATCCAAGTAATCAGTACCGAACAGATGAAACAAAGTGTCCCAACAGCCACCAATCAACCGGCCCTCAATAGTGTCCCCCTTTTCAGGCTTAACCAGCCATCTCCATTGGGTGGGTATCTCCGGCTGCAGCACCGCTTCTGGATCCTCAGCAATATTTGGCCATGACCGGGTGTGCTTGGCTGACGCGGATTGCGAAAAATGTTCACCATACGGCGTTGATAGACAAGCCAACGTGCCAGCAGTCAGTGATTCAGTGGCATTGCTTGTTAAGTCCATCAGGTTTGAGCAATGTGCTGAAGCCCAACCTAACTTACTGGATAGAACGGCCGTTATGGTACTCACATCTGAAAAACCCAGCACCCACTTAGGCTTTGCCTTTGTCAGGGCATCGAAGTCGAGCATCGGCAACAGCTCCATCGCCAACTCTCCGCCCCAAGGCGGAACTATGGCGTCAATGTCGTCATTTAAAAGAAATGACATCAACTCATCGGCACGCTGCTGCGCAGGTGCACTAACATGTTTTTGCTGTCCTCTTAAACACTCACCTTCAACGACATTGAAGCCTTGCGACTTAAAATAGGCCAGTACACATTGATACCTGGCTTCATGCTCTTTAGCGATTCCCGTTGAGAAAGCGGTTATCGCTATCTTACTGCCTTTCTTTAGTGGTGCTGGATATTTCATGCTTCGCTCACCTCTCGTTTCCAATAAGAACAATTAAGCATATGGAATCCAAGCGTTCAATAGAGAAAAGCAATAAAAACCTTATAATTTATTGGTATAGATAACAGCCAACGCAGCGCAATAGTATATTACGGAGATATTTACTTTTCTGAAAAATAAACACCCCCGTTGAACTCGGTTAATTAAAAACGGTAAAGCAATCCGGCATTAAACAAACTGACTGAGGAATCATAAAAGTTAACATCGCTATCTTCTTCGAACCAGACTACCCCGGCATTGGCCAGTCACCCCTTCCAGCCGAAAGGTTGGGCATAGAAGGCAGTAAAACTGGCACCGAACCGGTCGCCATCAGCTTTGGTATCAAAAACCGGATTTTCCTCGTTAAATTCTATAAAGCCAAAGGATGCATTAGTAACAAACCGCCAGCGATTATCCATTCTATAGATGTAGTTTACGCTGAAAGACATACCGTCATAAGCCATAGCATTACCGTCACTGTCTTGCTCAAAATAGGCAACGGCCGGTGTCACGATATGTTTCATTCTGTCGTACGACACAGTGTATTGCGCGGTGAAACGGCTACTGTCGCCATTACGGTTCAATAAGGCTAGCTCAGAGTCTGATAACCCAAGAGATTCCCCGCTGCGCTCCCTGTCGATATCGACTTCACGGGCAGAGTAGCGGAGCTCCAGCCCCGTACCGTAAATGTTATCCCAGATCAGCCGATAGCCGTCACTGGTACGGTCGGTTTTAGAACGATCGCTACCGGTCAGAAACGGGTCATCCCACACTTCTGTTGGAAGGGGTGTTTGCAGAAAGCTGGCACCGATAATGCCTGCTTTTCCTATCTCCTGGCGAATACCTGCACGGGCTGAAAAATCAAACCGGATATAATCTTCCAACTGATTACCTAAGAATATCTGGGTACGGGTATCGGCAAAGGTATAGGCCAGCTCCAAACCAATCACCGGAATACCGACGGTCCTGGTATCTGCCGTCTGGTCAAGCGAATCTATCGTTGCATTACCAATATTGACACTGCCGAATTTGGCCAAAGAGTTGGACTCAACGCTGGTTATCCCTGCGCCAAGATTCACAAAGCCACTGACTCCGCTTTCTTTGGGGATAGGCTCTATGGCAAAGGCAGAAGGGAGCACCACAGTGCCGAGAGCAAGCAGGCTGACGTATCGCATTGACAAATTCCCAGACGATCATTTGTTCAAAATTTAGGCGAGCGTTCCCCTTCTGTAAAACCATTCGAATATTACTTTTGCGAAAATAACTAACCGCCCTATATACCCAAGCTACCTCAAGATGCTTGGGTATATGACACTCAAAGCTGCGAATCATCAACCCGGAGAGACCTGCTAAGCTTAAGCAGCTTTGCGACCCATTATACTAACCTGATGAGCGAGTAGAGTAATATGAGCCAAGCCACATTACCCCAGAAGCTGTTATTCTTGGTGGTTGCCGCAATCACCGCCGCTTTCTCTATCTTTTCGGCCGTCTTGATGACTGAGCCCGGACAAAGCCTGAACCTGCCACGCAGCTGGGTAGTGACCTACTTTCAATACCGGTGGTTCTTCATCGGGCTGAATATTTTCTTACTTGCCTACCTTTGGTATTTACATGTCATCCTTGAAGTCTGGTCTCGATTCTGGATGGGCCTTGCCAGTATTGGGGTGATTATCTGTATTATTGCCGCCAACTTTCTGCTTTCCGCATTCTTTCCGTCATATCAGTACGACGCCAATTACGTCTCAATCACCGAGGCAGATCAAATCTTAACTGGCAATGATGTTATCTACGCCGTTGAAATTAACGGCGAGGTACGGGGCTACCCGCGATCACATCTTGAAGTACCCCATATCGCTGGCGATAACATTGGTGGCAAGGATGTCGTCATGACATTCTGCGCCCTCAGTAATCTGCCAGTCGTTATTGAACAGGACATAGGTTTTGGCCAGTCCGATTTAGGTATCCTGATCCAGACTCACAACAATCTGGTTATGGTTGATCGCAATTCCGGTGAGCTTATTCAGCAAATAACACGTGCACCGGAGTTTTCCGAGGCCGAGGTTGTGTCTCACCCCAATACAATGACGACCTGGAAAAGCTTTAAAGAGCTATACCCTCAAGCCACAGTGTTTATTTACGAGTTTAACCGAGTGCTTGACTCCCTATTACTTGCCTTATTTGAAGGCCCGATGGAGAAACAATTTAGCAATGAACATGGGGCGATTTTCCCAACGCTGGATATGAATGATGACCGTTTGCCGTCCAAAGAGCAGGTCTGGGGGTTTGATTTTGGCGATATTCAGACTGCCTTTACCCGCACTTTTGCTCAAAATAACCCGATCTACCAATTTGAGCTAAACGGGCACCCGCTAGTGCTGGTTTACGATGAGGCACACGACATCGTTAATCTTTTTGACGGGGTTCTTAACGGTACAAAGGCCGAATTCGAATCTATTAATTTCCGAGGCGAAACTGATAACGGAAAACTCAGCCAACTACCTCTGCACAATGGGGTTTTCTGGATGGTCTGGTCACACTGGTATCCGGATACTCAGGTGTTCAACTAAAATGCAAAAAGCTATCTTGTTCTTATTATTGGCCGCATCTGCCAGCAGCCACGCCACGGCACCGGTTTTCAGTCGCCTGTTTGCAGCGGCTGACAGTGCCGAAACGGCTTATAATAACCCGGCAGGGATGACCCGGCTGCAGAGCAACGAATTATCGCTTTCGGGTCACTTGATCAAATATTTAGGGGAGTTCGAGATTGATCAGAGTGTCACGACCGTCAGCGGCGGTGCTCCTGACAGCGGTGATCCTATCCTTATTCCGGCGATGTATTATGTCCGTGTGATCAACGATGACTGGCGGGCAGGCTTTTCCTTGACGATCCCTACCGGTTTTGGCTCCAACAGCGACGGGGACTGGGCCGGACGCTATTACAGTACAGAATCCAGCCTCATACTCGTTAGCGCAACCCCCAGCGTTGCCTATAGGGTAAATGACAGGTTGTCGCTCGGTGCCGGGTTAGGCTTCAATTACACGACAACTGAAATCTCAACAGCGGTGGCAAATAGCGATCCCAACTTGTCTGACGGATCGCTAGACGTCGAATCCGATGGCCTTGGTATCGCTGTTGTTGTCAGTAGCCTCATAGAACTCTCACCGAGCACCCGAATAGGTATTAACTATCGCAGTGAGTCCGAAGCCAGCACTAATCCCGATATCGACATTAACAGCACAGGTATAGCACCGGAAGAACTGGAACAGCTAAAAGCGGCCATCAGCGATCTTGAAATCGCCAGCAAGGTCCCGCAACAGTTTCAGTTCGGCATTTATCACCAACTCGACAACGAGTGGGAACTTACCTTTGATGCCGTGTGGATCGACTTCTCCGAGTTTGGCGTGACAGAGATCAGCATTGTTGGCAATGATATTGATGCGCCTGATGATCTATACGAAGACTTTTGGGCCTTCTCTGCCGGCCTGGCTTTTCCTGTCTCACCAACACTAACCGGCAGGGTCGGCGCGCTCTATGCTCAACAGGCCATATCAGATGAAAACCGAAGCTTTTCCTTTGCTCTGGATCGCATTTACGGTATCGGCGCAGGCATTCAGCATCAGCGCAGCAACGGCGATAGAGTTGATGTGAACCTCAACCTGTTCGATAGCGGCAACGCGCCTATCGATACCGGCGACGACCCCGTTCGCGGTCGCATCGCCGGTGAATATAAAGATCACTATGCAATAGGGCTAGAAGTCAGCTATCACTGGAAGTAATAACCTCCAACTTCCCCCCACATACACTATTAGCTACTCCACATCTCTTGGCGGATGCCCGTCATAACTCCATAACAGGTGCCGCGGGATCGGCCCTTTGTTTCTTCCTCCCTGTCCTGTCTGCTCCCACGCATGAGCCAGGATCCCCACAGAACGGGATAAGCAAAACAAGCCGCGAGCCAATGGTGCCGGAAAACCCAATTCGGCATAGATTACTGCCGTTGCTCCATCGATGTTCATCGGGATACGCTTGCCTTTCTTTTCTGCCAGATAGTGCTCTATTGCCAGGGCTATTTCAGCATACTGGCCCGATACAGCTCCCGCCTCGGCAGCGTGAGTGACTAGCTCCAGCAATGCCGGAGCCCGGGGATCAATCGGGTGAAAACGATGGCCAAAGCCGGGAATAAATTTGCCATGTAGCTCAGTAAACTGGATCAGCTCCTGTTCAACGGCCTGCTCTAACACAACTCCCGAGTGGCAGCGCTCTGAGATAGCAGAATACAAGCCGACGGCCTGCTCACCAGCGCCACCATGCACATCCCCCAGCACATTCACCGCCGATGCCATCGCATTATTGAGATCAACACCGCAAGTCGCGGCCATTCGGGCAATGGCAATACTGGGGGCCTGTGGGCCATGATCGACCGCTGCCATCAAGGCTGCATCAAGCAATGCCGCCTGCTCGGATGATGGCCGTTCGCCCCGTACCATCAACCAAATCATTTGGGCAAAGCTGGTCTTTCCGATCAATTGTTCAATCGGGTATCCGTGATAACGGATCACACCGGGCGACATATCAATGATGTCGGTTTTCCACCAATCGCTGACTTCGCGGCCCAATCCCGCCGCCGGACGCTCAATACTCATAACACTCCCTCCTCCCTGTATTGCTCAATTTCCTCTTGGCTCAGGCCAAGCGCCCTCAGACACTGTTCGGTATGCTCCCCAAGACGCGGAGGCGGCAGTGAAACAGCAGGACGCTCACCATTCACCTTGAAACCGGTCCGGACATAGCGCACATCCTTGTTCACACCGGGTACATCATGAAAACAACCGGTAAAATCTCTTCCGGTGACCTGAGGCAAGTCCAGAGCCTGCGGCACACTCAATACTCTACCTGCAGGCACCCCTGCCTGATTCAGCTTATGTTCCCAACTTGCCGCCGAGTCTTTGGCAAAAGCTTCCTCGATGATTTCGGTCAATGCCAGACGGTGATCCAGCCGTGCCTGCCGTTCAACAAAGCGCGAATCCGTTATCAGCTCCGGCTGTCCTATCAGCCGACAGACGGTCTCGAACTGCTCTTGTTTATTGGCAGCCAGATTCAGCAAGCCTTCTCCGGTTCGGAAAGTACCGGACGGGCTGGAAGTGACGTTGTTGTTACCCATCGGCTCCGGTGCCCGGTCTGCAACCAGGTAATTAGAGACCGCCCATCCCATGGTGGCCAGGGTTGACTCAAGCATCGATACATCTATAAAACACCCTTCTCCCGAGCTCTCCCGTCCGGCCAGCGCGGCACAAACCGAAAAAGCCGCCGTCATTCCGCCAATCGTATCGGCGATGGGATAACCCACCCGATAAGGGGCATTGGCCGGGTCACCGGTTATACTCATGACTCCCGACATCCCCTGGATGATCTGATCATAGGCAGGCAGATGCTTCATCGGCCCGTCAGCGCCGTAACCTGAAATCGCGCAATACACCAGTTTGGGGTTTTCCTCTCTGAGAACCTCATAGCCCAGCCCAAGCCGGTCCATCACGCCAGGCCTGAAGTTCTCGATGAGCACATCGGCATCCCTGACAAGCCTTTTTAGCAACGCCTTGCCTTGGTCAGATTTAAGGTTAAGGGTCAGTGACTGCTTGCCGACATTCTGGGCCAGAAAGGAAATCCCCATCTTACCCCTGTTGAGAGAAGGCTCAGCACCCAGTTGGCGCGCCAGATCCCCGCTACCGGGAACCTCGACCTTAATCACCTCGGCTCCCATATGGGCCAGTTGATGGCCACAAAATGGCCCGGCCAATACATTGGTTAAATCGAGTACACGATATTGTTTGAGGGGTGTTAGCATCCCTGCTCTCCTGAATTTCAAACAGCTAACACCGGGCCTGCTGATAGCCAGCCGGCCGGGTGTTATCACTGTGAATAAGTAGACGTTAGAACTAAGCGTGAAGGATAGGAGCCAAATTACTTGCTGATCTCCATTCCCTCATCGGCAGCTTCGGTGGCATCTGCCGTATTAACCTGCCGACGTTTTTCCCGCCACATCGAGACCAAAGGCATCAAAAGTGCCAGCACTGCACAGATCATGATGGTCAGCGTTAGCGGGCGCTCCCATAGGAAGGCATAGCTGCCATCTGAGAGAGTGAGCGAACGACTCAGGTTCTTCTCCAGAATATCGCCAAGAATAAAGCCCAGTAGCATTGGTGCCATCGGGAAGTGCAACAGCTTAAGGAAGGTGGCAATAACGGTAATAATCACCATCATCTGAATATCAAAGGTGTTGAAGCTCACCAGATACACTCCCGTTATCGAGAAGAACAAGATCAACGGGATCAAAATAGGCCGAGGGATCACCAGCAAACGCGAGATGTACGGAATTAACGGCAAATTAAGGATCAACAGCACAATGTTGCCGAAATACATCGAAATAATCACCGACCAGAACACATCAGGATTGTCGACAAACAAGCGTGGTCCCGGCTGGATACCATAGGCGATCAGGGCGCCAAGCATGATGGCCGTTGTCCCCGAGCCCGGAATACCCAACGTCAGCAATGGCACGAATGAACCGGTCGAGGCTGCATTGTTCGCCGACTCAGGCGCTGCCAGACCGCGCAAGGCCCCTTTGCCGAACTTGGCCTTTTCTTCCTTCGAGGCCAGATTACGCTCCATGCCATAGCTTAAGAATGATGCGATAGTCGCCCCGGCCCCTGGCAGCACACCAACCAGAAAACCGAAGAAAGACGAACGCCCAACCGTCGGCGCCACATGCTTCACTTCCTCTTTGCTCAGCTTCATGCTGCCAAGAGAGTCCATGTCCATCTGCGGCTCTTCCTGCTTGTGCTCGCCACGAAGCACCGTCATCACCACTTCAGTCAGGGCAAAGGTCGCCATAGCCAGCAACAAGAAGCTGATGCCGTCAATCAAATCCACATTATCAAAGGTAAAACGCGGGATGCCGGACATCACATCGATCCCGACGGTGGCAATCATCAGGCCGAATACTGTCATCATCAGCGCTTTCAGTACCTGTCCCTTGCCGGAGAAGGCTGCCACCGCCGTAAGACCCAATATCATCAAGGCAAAATAGTCACTCGACTGGAAACTCAGCGACACCTTGGCCAGTGCCGGTGCGGCAAAAAGCAGAACCAGTGCGCCAATTGTCCCGCCGGTAAACGACGAATAAGCTGCCAGAGCCAATGCCTTACCGGCCTGCTTCTTCTGCGCCAGCGGATAACCGTCAAACGCGGTAACCACGGTACTGGCACAGCCCGGCGCATTGATCAGGATCGACGAAGTCGAGCCACCAAAAATCGCACCGTAATATACCCCGGCCATCAAAATAATGCCGGAAGAAGGGTCAAGCCCGTAGGTGATCGGGATCATCAGCGCAATCGCCGATATCGGCCCCAACCCAGGCAACATACCGATGAAGGTTCCGGCAAAACATCCGACGATCACCATCAGCAGGTTGAAGGGCATAACGGCAGTTGTTAGCCCTGACATCATTCCATCAAACATTGTCTTACCCTCCGATGAAAGTGTTAAAGAAGCGCCCGGGCGCCAGGTAAATATCGAGCAGCTGAGTTAGGACAAACCAAAAACCCACGGCAAAGGGAACAGAAGCCAGAAACAGAGTCTTGGGCCGCCGCTCGCCTAACAGCCAGTAACCGCCCCCCAGAAACAAGGCTGTCGATATCATAAAGCCCAGCCATTCCAGAGAGATCGCAAACAGCACCATCAACACCAGTAACTTGGCGACCAGCACGAAGTCATACCCGAACAGACTCAGTCGATCCTTGCTATCTTTGCTTGCCGTCGCCAGCTGCAGAATAGAGAACAAGATGCCTAGCACAGCCAGCGCCGTCGGTAGGGTTTTGGCATGAAACGGTTCGTATTCATCGCCGGGAAACAAGGCAATTTGATTGGCATAAAAGCCGTATGCAACGGAAAAGCATAGAAATACCAAACCACCAATATGATCTTTGGTTACTGTCATAGGTGATCCCTCACAGTGAACAGATAGAAATGGAGAAGTTAGGAAGAAAAAAAAGCGCAGGGGCAGATGCCTCACTGCGCTACGGCAATTAGTTTAGGAAGCCTAGCTCTTTCATCAGGCCACCGATTTCTTTTTCCTGCTGCTCCAGGAAGGCTTCAAATTCTTCGCGAGGCTTGAAGATTTCGGTCCAGCCATAGCGGTCACGTACCGAAACCCACTCGTCGGTGCCATACATTTTTTCTAACACCTGAGCATATTCGGCTGCCTGCTTGTCACTGAGTTCCGGCGAGCCAAAGAAGCCGCGCCAGTTAACGAATGAGGTGTTATAACCCAGCTCCTTCAGTGTCGGCACATCCGGCGCAACTTTGGAGCGCTCTTCGCCCGTCATCGCCAGGATCCGCACTTCACCGGCTTCTGCCAGACTCAGTGCTTCGCTAAGCCCCGTCGACAGCACCTGCGTTTCGCCAGACAGCAAGCCGGCCATGGCCTTGCCACCGGCATCATAGGCGAGGTATTTCACCTTGCGCGGCTCACCACCAGCTGCCTTGAAGGCCAGCGCGGCAACCAAGTGGTCCATACCACCACGCGATGAGCCACCCGCTACCGACACCGAACGCGGGTTCTTTTTGTAGTCTTCAGCCAACTGGGTAAAGGACTGGTATTTTGAGTCTTTAGGCACCACGAACGCAGCGTAATCGCCGATAGTGGCAGCAATTGGCGTAAGATCTCGGAACGATTGCGGGAAAACTTTAGAGAGAGAGCGGATCACAATCGGTGTCGAGTTCACCATCAGGGTATCTTGCGACTGCTCGGCAGTCTTGATCAGGTAAGCAATAGCCTTACCGCCACCACCGCCAGACATATTTTCGTATGAGACCTTATCTACCAGCTCTGACTTTGCCAGCGCTTCGCCGGTCCCGCGAGCGGTACTATCCCAGCCACCGCCGGCACCACCTGGTACCAGGAAGTGAATCGAATCTACGTCTGCCTGTGCTGTACCAACACTCATTGCCGACGCAATGACAGCAGCTAATACGGATACACGCTTACGGGTAATAAACTGAGTTAGCATAATGGTTCCTCATTAATAGTGATTTGTTCCTTCACCATTAACGTTATGCCCGCCCCCGACTTATTAAAAGATTGTAAAATTAATGTGAATAAGGTCCTTATTGGCAATTTTGTTCATAATGTTCACAGCACCCGGGTGCCAAGAAAGGTACACTGTCTGTAACAAGGAATATGGGTGGAAGGATATCACCAGTTACCATGACGCAGTTTCTGTCATTACGCCATCTTCGGCTAAAAACACGTATGGTGTTGATTCTAGGCATAATCGCAATACTTCAGACCGGTGTGCTGGGACATTTCACCATTCGCTACCTCGATAACGTTCTGGATGAGCAAATTGGCCAGCAGGCAATGCGTGTCGCGCAGTCAATTGCATCATCACCGGATGTGATTCGGGCCGTCACCGAAAAGAACACAACATTTTTGCAACCGCTAAGTCTCCGACTTGCGAAGTCGACTGAGGCAAGATTTGTCGTCTTCGGCGATAAAGACGGTATTCGCCTTGCTCACCCTTCTCCGGCTCGTATCGGCAAATCAATGGCTGACGATGACGGCGATACCAACGAACCAGCACTTGTCCACGGCAAGGCATACGTATCGAAGGCCAAAGGCAGTATCGGCTGGTCTATGAGGGGAAAAGCCCCGATATTCGAGCAGGATGGAAAGACTATCATCGGGATCGTTTCTGTCGGCTATATGCTGGATACCGTCGATACCATTGTCGGCCACCACAGAGTCTCTATGCTCGTTGCTATCACCATTGCTTTCTTGTTTAGTGTGGTTATGGCCATTTTGTTCGCCAACCACTTTAAGAAAGCCATTTTCAACCTCGAACCGGAGCAAATCGGTCGCCTGTTCCGCGAGCGAAATGCCACCCTGGAAACCGTACGGGAAGGCATTGTTGCCATTAACCACGATGGCCGTATCACCACCTTTAACCATGCCGCCATCAAAACGCTGAAGCTTCCCGATGACCAATACTATATCGGCCGCCATATCCAGGATGTACTGCCGGACAGCGGCATGCTGGATGTGCTGGAAAACGGTGAGCCGCAGTTCGATCAGGAAGTGTGGCTTCATGACCACAACCTTATCGCCAACAGGATCCCCCTGCTGCAGGATGGCGTGGTGACCGGCGTCGTATCGAGCTTTCGCCTTAAGAATGAGCTAGATATGGTCAGCCGCAAGCTCACCCGTATTCAGCAATATGCCGAGAGCCTGCGCAGCCAGTCACACGAGTACAATAACAAACTTCACACGATTGCCGGACTGATCCAGATAGATGCCAAAGACGAAGCGCTGGCAGTGATCGGCCAGGAAACCTCCAGCCATCAGGCCTTTATTCAACATCTAATGAACGTAACGTCAGACAGTATTCTTGCCGGTTGCCTGCTCGGCAAATACAACCGGGCCAAAGAGCTGGGACTTGAGCTATATATTGATGAAGACAGCCAGATGTCGGCCCTGCCCAAGCAATTACCCCGCGAGCAGTTGGTCAGTATTTTAGGCAACCTGATAGACAACGCCCTTGAGGCAACGCTGGCGCACCATGGCAAGGGCGGCACCGTCAGCCTGAGCCTGTCTGATTTTGGCAAAGAGCTGATTTTCGAAGTCAATGATCAGGGAGCAGGACTGACGGCTGACGAGGCTGACAAAATATTTACCCGCGGTTATACCACCAAAAGTACGCAAGGCCACGGGATTGGCCTCGATCTGGTGAGAAACCTCGTCGATCACCTGGGCGGTATGATCACAGTCGAGCCAGCTGAAACAGACGGCAGCCGATTTACCGTCTACTTGCCAAAAGCATTTCGAAAACCGGCAACTGAACATGAAAAAGAGGATTGATAATGGGAGCACCGATCACCGTCGTTATTGCTGAAGATGACCAGCAAATTGCCGAGATCCAACGGCGATTTGTTGAAAAAATCGAGGGATTCGAAATTATCGGCATTGCTCACGGACTGGATGAGGCCCGTGATCTGGTCGAGGTCCTCAAGCCTCAGTTGCTGTTGCTTGATAACCAGTTTCCGACAGGAACCGGTTTGGAACTGCTCCGCGAATTACGAGCCAGCGGCAGCAGCACCGATGTCATACTGGTGACCGCAGCCAAGGAGGTCGACACCCTGCGCACTGCCATGCACAGCGGCATCTTCGACTACATTCTCAAGCCATTGGTCTTTGAGCGCCTGCAGGCATCTCTGGGCAACTACAGCACACACCTCGGCAAGCTCGCAGAAATAGGCTCTCTGGAACAAAGTGATCTCGATGGCCTGTTCACCTCCTCGGCCTCCAAGCCCGCAACGCCCCAAGCCCCTCCTAGCCGTCTGCCAAAAGGAATTGATGCCATCACCCTGAATAAGATCAGAGCGGTGCTAGTTTCGCCAGCCACCACCCTCAATGCCGAACAGGTAGGCCAGGAAATAGGAGCCAGCCGGACCACCGCCCGTCGCTATCTCGAATATATGGTCAGCACCGACGAACTCTGTGCCGAGGTTTCCTACGGCACAGTCGGCAGACCCGAACGAAAATACCGCAAACAATGCTGATTTCTGAGCCATTCCCAAGCCGACATTGATACAGAATCCGATTATTCACTGCTGGAATATTTTTAGCCAAGTCACAACCACAAATGCAACCAATTGCAAACTGGTCTCACCCCACCCAGCCATTTGGAAGCGCCCCACAAACTTTACTAGCTTGATAGATAAAGTTGTGAGCGCTTCTTATTCAGCAATGAAATTTAGCAATTAGAAAAGCAATTGACTCGGCAACTTTTTATGCACCCTCATTACAAAATGTATCGGAGCCCTGAGTCGAATCACTCAGCGAGCACCGGGTTGGTTAGGTTGATACACATAAAAAGGACAAATAATGAATAACTCACTCATGGTTGGCTACCTTCAGAGCTGGTCTTCTAATGTCACTTTTACTCAGGCAGCAGAAAGTGGCTACAATGCGATTGTGTTGGCATTCGGAGAAATAGACGGTTCGACCGTCAATATTTACGATGGCTTTTTTGCAGCAGCACACACCCCGGAACTACTGAAACAGGACATCAGTAACGCCAAGGAAAAAGGCGCAAAGCAAATTCTGTTATCCGTCGGTGGCGCCAACAATACCTATAACCCGGGAGGAGCCCCCATAAGCGAACTGGCAGGCAATATCGTCAGCTTCCTCAATGAATATGGCTTTACCGGAATCGACTTCGATCTTGAAATAGAGGGCGACGGCGCTTACCTCGACGAATTGTGCCAGACGCTTAAAAGTATTGAGCCCGCATTGATCATTACCGCTGCCCCGCAGCTTAACCAGGGCGCACACGAAACGGATCTTATTCTGGTTTCAAGCGGCAATTGCCGTATGTATGATCAGGCCGTCAACAACCACCGCTTCGATTACCTGTTCATTCAGGCCTATAACAACCCCTGGCCTGTTATAAACAATACTAAGGAAACAGATGTCGAATTTATCTCCAATAGCTTTATTAACCTGACCAATACGATTCCTAACAGTACCAAGGTTGTGATTGGGGAGCCTGCCGACAGGCAGGCAGCAGGCACCAGTATCTTTACCGTTTCTGACGTCCCTGACAACATTTACCAGCTTATTCACGACCAATACGAAACAATTTATGCCAACCCGCAATTTGGCGGAGCCATGGTATGGAGTATTAACCTCGATGCGCAAAATGACTACCCGTTTGTCAATGCCCTAAAGGGACTGCTAGGTTCATAACAAATTAATAAACGCCCTTACAAACTATCGAAAAACCAAGCAAGAATAGTCATCAGGATAGGTCTCCCCTATCCTGATTTTCACTATATTCCGCTAAAAATCAAACAGTTAAACCCTCACCAGTAAAATGTATAAGCATCTCTGTGATAGGTATAAGTCGATAAAAGCCCCGCTCCCTATAATGGCGCTATCAAACAAGTTCAATCCTAGTACAGAGGTGAAATTATGGCAGCGTCAAACTGGAGCACCCAGAATATTCAAGATCAGCAAGGTCGGCTGGTCATTATTACCGGAGCCACCAGCGGAATCGGCAAAGAAACCGCGCTGACGCTGGCCGGAAAAAATGCCTCTGTCATCATTGCTGCACGCAACATGGTGAAAGGGCAAAAGGTCGTCGATGAAATCCTCAAGCAGCACCCAAAGGCAGATATCTCGGTACGCGAGCTTGATCTTACCAGCCTTGATTCAATTAAAACGTTCTCTGATTCAATCCTGCGTGACTATAAGCAGCTAGATGTTCTTATCAACAATGCCGGGATCATGATGTGTCCGTATTCCAAAACGTCAGATGGGTTTGAAGTCCAGATGGGCACCAACCACCTCGGCCACTTCGCGTTAACAGGCCGCCTGATACCGCTGCTGATGAACACCAAAAACGCGAGAATCGTAGTGCTTTCAAGTATCGCCCACCGATTTGGCAACATTGACCTGTCGGATATCAACTGGGATAACAGAGCGTATAATACTAACAAAGCCTATGGCGACAGCAAGCTGGCCAACCTCTACTTTGCCTACGAGCTGAGCCGTAAGCTTGAAGGCATTAAAGATGCACCGATTGTTACGGCAGCACACCCGGGATGGACGGCCACAGAACTACAGCGCCACACAGGGCTGTTTATGTTCCTCAACCATTTCTTTGCGCAAGATACCAGTATGGGGGCATTACCGACATTACGTGCAGGCTTCGATGATAGTGTTAAACCCGGCGACTATTTCGGCCCTGCTGCATTGTTCGAGACACGCGGCTATCCTGTCACTGTAAAGTCCAACAAGAAAGCCCATGACACCCTGCAGGCCAGCGAGCTGTGGCGGCAGTCAGAAAGAATGACCGGCATTGAATTTTCAATATGATGTGACATAACAGCGTATAGTGAAAGAAGCCTATGAACAGTATCATCAACATTAAAAGTGTGTCCGAGACACCCACCAGATGCTAGGGATCGGGAAACCCAGGCACCCACTGGTTTCAGTCTTCAATAACGACTGTCTGAATATGGACCTGAGCGATGCCTGCTACAGCTCGGATCTGTACATCATTTCGATGAAAGAAGGCGTGACGGGCAAGATGTCATACGGCAGAAGTTCCTATGACTTTGAAGAAGGCACCATGGTGTTCATGTCTCCGGGTCAGGTCATGACACCTGCAGAGGCAGAAAGTACCGGGGATAGCGGCAGCTACGCCGGTTGGACGCTGATTTTTCATCCCGACTTGATCCGTAAGTCACAGCTGGGAAGAAAAATCGGCCAATACTCCTTCTTCTCCTACGATGTCAACGAAGCACTGCACCTCTCAGAGGACGAGAAGCAAACCCTCAATGAGCTGGCCGATAAAATAAGAAAAGAGATCAACCAAAACATTGACAGACATACTCAGCACCTTATTGCCGGCAATATTGAGCTACTTCTGGATTATTGTACCCGCTATTACGATCGTCAGTTTTATACCCGAACGAATGCCAGCGAGGACATTGTCTCAGCCTTCGAGCACCTGTTAATCCAGTATTACAACCAGGATAAGGCCCTGGAATCGGGTATTCCGACTGTCGCCTACTGCGGCCAGCAGCTTGGTATATCGCCCAATTACCTGAGCGACTTGTTGAAAAAAGAAACCGGCAGAAGTGCCCGGGATCATATTCACTTTTTCATTATTGATCGCGCAAAAACCCAGTTGCTGGGCACCAACCAGCCAATAAGCCAGATTGCCTACGGGCTGGGCTTTGACTATCCGGCGCACTTTACCAAGTTGTTCAAGAAAAATACCGGCGTCAGTCCGTCCCAGTTCAGGGTTCTTAACTAACACTGTTATTTCGCTGCAAACACAGGTTATCCAGCATGAAAAAATATGCGTCTCTTATGGCCATCGTACTGTCGATGATGGTCATAGCCGGTTGCACCTCACATCTGTCACGCTCGACACCGCTGAATTTATCTGGCGACTATTACAACTATATCCAGCCCAGTTTTGACCAATATCTGGAAGAAACGGAAAACTGGCTGCGGCAAAACCGCCAGTTCATCACCAGCAACCACGATAAAGAGCTGACAATGAATATGCCGTTTGAACTGACACCCGAGCAGCCTACCAACAAGGCCGTTCTGTTTGTTCACGGCCTGGGTGACTCTCCCTACAGCTTTTCCGATCTTGCCAATACCATGGCTAAGCAGGGTTTCTATGTTCAGACATTGTTGCTGCCAGGCCATGGCAGTAAACCGCAGGACTTGATGCTGCCAAGCTATCAGGATTGGCAGACGATGGTCGATCACTATGCCAACCAGCTAAAGCAAGAATATGATGAAGTCTGGCTCGGTGGCTTTTCAACCGGAGCTAATCTCGTCACCATCCATGCCATTGATCAGGGCGATATCGACGGGCTGCTGTTGTTCTCGCCGGGCTTTCAGACCCAGACTCCCTATCTGGAGAAGCTAACCCCGCTTGTGGCAGCATTCTGGGATGGCTACCAGACGGAAGAAAACAACCTTGCCCGCTATAACTCGGCACCACTTAACGGCGCTATCGCCTATTCGGACAGTGCAACGGTGCTCAGAAACAAGCTCAAGCAGCATACACTGACGATACCGACGCTGATTGCGATCAGCGAGGCCGATAGCATCATCGACCCCGATGTAGTCAAAAATCTGTTTGAGACCCGGTTTGAGAACACTTCCAATCAGTTGATCTGGTATGGAGAGCAACAGCAACCAAATCGCCGGCTCGTTCAGAAAAGCATGCACCTTGACCAATACAAGATCAGCACCGGTTCTCACATGAGTCCGATTTTCGCCCCGTCTAACCCCTACTATGGGGACAAGGCAGAGAAGATCATGTGTGAAAACAGCTTTAGCCGTGATGATACCGACCGCTGCAACCAGGGCGAGCCTGTATGGTTTTCAGCATGGGGCTACACAGAAAGTGGAAAAATCCATGCACGACTGACATGGAACCCTTACTACAACGAGCTAGAAAACAACATTTCCCGACTGATTCAGTCTTCAGCATCGAAAGAAGGTTAATAAATGAAACTAATTATTACCGGCGCAACGGGTATGGTCGGCAAGGGAGCATTGCTGGAAGCTCTGGACTCCAACGATGTCAGTGATGTACTCGTGGTTAGCAGACGCCCTTGTGACATTCGCCATCCCAAGCTGCGGGAGTTGCTTATCGACGGCTTTATGAAGATAGCCAATGTTGCCGACCAACTTGCAGGCTACGATGCAACCCTGTTTTGCCTGGGGGTCTCATCGGTTGGCATGAGCGAGCAGGATTACCGGGCTGCCACATATGATCTGACCCTGGCCTTTGCACATGCTGTTCTCGAACCGAACCAGGCAATGACATTCTGTTTTGTCAGCGGCTCAGGTACAGATATCAACAGTAAAACCATGTGGTCAAAAGTGAAGGGAGAAGCCGAAGCCGCGCTGCAGGCACTTCCTTTCAAAGGCAGCTACATGTTCCGCCCGGCGTTCATTCAGCCCCTAAGGGGGATCCGCTCAAGAACGGCGATCTATAACGCCATGTATTCAGTGCTAAAGGTAATAAGCCCGTTACTGATAAAAGTGTTTCCCAACTATGCCACCACGACAACCCAACTGGGCAATGCCATGATTCAAGTTGCCCGGCATGGTTACGACCGCCCTGTGCTTGAAGCCAAAGACATTACGAAATTCTAAGCGAAGCAGTATGTGTTGATCTTCAGTACGTTGTCTTAAGTAAAGCTGCAGTCCAGCCAGGATAGGTTCCACGCTGGCTGCTTAATTATTACCTTTAGGTAAAAGTAATTTGCCATTTACCACCATTATCATTGAATGAGAAATAAATAAAATACGTCCTATCAATCATTTATTTTCCAAAGGTTTTACGTGGGCTGGATATTCTTACTATGTGGCGTAATGGCAGAAGCCACTTCACATGTCGCATTAAAAGCAACCAATGGTTTCACCAATCTATTACCCAGTGCCATTGTTATTCTGGGGCACCTGGTCGCCTTCCTCTTTCTCGGCCAGGCCATGAAAAACTTACCTGTCGGTATTGTCCATGCTTCCTGGGCTGGACTGGCCATTGTCGTTGTGACTGCCATGTCCAACCTGATTTACAAAGAGCATCTCGATGCAAAAGTATGGTTGGGGATGGCTATTATTGCAGTTGGCATCGCCATCATTAACTTATCTGGTGCTTCCCACAGCCATTAAAACCTATGCCTGTTTCCTAACGATTTGACATACTTGCTTACATTAAAAACACCGTTCAATTTGTACAGGATCTGTTCAGAAAACGATTGCTAATCTTGGCCCCATAAAAGAACAACACCTACTCAGTTTGATAAAAGGGCACGGCAATGAATACTTGCATACAGACTTCTATCGCTTCCGTTTTAGGGCTCGCATTACTCACTGGCTGTGTTAATCCAGGTGAAGATGATCCTAATGCATCGACCAAACAAGGGGCTGCTGGCGGCGCCTCCACAGGGCAAAGCGCAAAACTGGGAGCAGCTAAATAACTTTACCGGTGATTGGAATGTCAGTATCTGGAGCGGCGCAACAGATCAGCCAGTAACGGCGACAGCAAAAGCCAATGGCTCACTGGCAAAAACCACCGAAGCCCAGATCCAAATTCAAGATCTTGCTATCGACAGCAATAAACAGCCTCTTCAATTAACGGCCAATTTTGCCTACACCCCTGAAGCGGGCTACACGCTAGCGGTAAACAGCAATATCAGCAGTGTTCCGGTTCAGTTTGCGGGCGAATACCAGGCCGCCATGAACCGCTACAACTATTATCCGACATCAAATGATGTCAGTGTCATCAAAGGTGTCGACTCATCAACTATCCGTCTTGAATTAGCCTTTGCTGGTCAGAATGTCTGGATACTTGATACCTATGCCCAAGTAAATGGCAAAGAAGAAAAAATCCAGACTTACCGATTCACCAAGTCATAACTCGTTCCACTCTCCAGTAACACTTCTTGCGTTATATCGTCTAAGGCTCAGGGCGGTATAACGCTTTTTTACTTTAACTTTTTGTCATCACAACTGGTAAAGCGAAATATAAACAGCCAGCTTTAAGCCCTCACAAAGAAATCAGCATCAAACCCCTTAACAATAATGAAAGCAAACCATTACAAACAGCCGTTTTCTTCATATTAATTCGTCGCAAGCATATTTGTTCAGTATATGCTCAAAATACAAACCTTAGTAGTAATGCTTAATACTCAGTAGCTTATATAATGCTATCTTCATACATCTTTTCAGTACCGACCTCTCATGCTGGAAACAAACCATTTACATGAATAGTTACAGAGTTGTACTAAGTTTGATATTATGCGGTACTCTTTTAGGCGGTAGATAAAGACCCAATGAATATCAGCAGCAGGAAGCATCAAAGTGACAGATGGGTAATTAGCATTACCATCTTTGCAATCCTGCTTATGAATTTTCTCTCTTCGGTTATCATTCTGAACCCGTCCCACTATCAGGGAAACGGGAACTGGCTAACTGGCGAGAAAGTGCTGATCTGCACCAGTGAAGGACTCAAATGGATTAGTGTTGATTCACTCAAGCAACAAAACTCGACTTTGTCGCAGCATGATAGTCAGGCTGAACATAGTGATATCAAATTCCACTGTCCGCTCCTAAAACACCATCAGTCAATCGGCACTTTTCCTGCCGCAGCGCTGTTTTTTCTGCTTGCATTGCTCTCTTTGCATCAGAAATTCCGATTACACAACCGTAAATCATTCTCGCAACGTATTTACTTCATGTACGCACCCAAACATTCTCCGCCCAGCCTTGGCTCGTTTAATTAGCATACGGCCAACAGATGCCGTTAAACCGTTTTGCCGATCCACCACCCGGCAATCGAAAAATGAATAAAATGTCCGACGGCAAATGAATTGGAACAATGCCTCGACATAATAATGATCACGGAGAAAGTCATGAAAAAAATCATCAACATCATTTTGGGTAGCGCATTACTATTGAGCGGCTTTGCCAATGCGCACGACTACAAAGGCGGTAACCTGCATATTGACCACCCTTGGTCGAAACAGGTTCCACCAACGTCAGCTGTGGCAGCTGCTTTCTTCAATATCATGAACCATGGTGATGAAGGCGATACCCTGCTTCATGCCGAATCGCCTATTGCTGGCAAAACAGAACTCCACGCTCATATCCATGAAGATGGCATGATGAAAATGCGTGAAGTTGAGAAAATTGATATTCCAGCCAATGGCACACGTACCCTAAAACCTGGTAGCTACCACATTATGTTCTTCGATTTGCAAAAAGTACCAGCTCTTGGCGACCGCTTCCCGCTTACGCTTCACTTTGCCAAGGCGGGTACCATTATAGTCGACGTTGCCGTCGAAGAAGCAACCTATAAGCCTGCTGGCCAGCAAGAAGACGATATGAAAAGTGCGCATGCCCACCACTAATCAGAATGAATTTTAGAGATTAGCCAACAAAAAGCCGCTTGAGATTCCAAGCGGCTTTTTTTGAACATCATTATTTTCTCAACAATGCCGGCTCTACACTGCTCTGGTATACCTAAATACAGGAAAATCCCCCTTAAACTCAAAAATGCATTTATAGCATTGATTTTATTGAATTTTATTTCATCTCTCATGTAGTGAATGTAAGTTTTTGCTCGCAACATAACAATTAATAATACGAACTATTACAATAAGGCCTTTATGAAAAAAGCAGTAAAAGCACCATTATTCGTTGTCGGTTCGGTGCTATTTTCTACAGCACCTGTTATTGCTGACGAGCTCAATACGATTATTGAACAAACTATCATTGACGATATTCGCCTTGAGGGATACAGCAAAAAAAGCTACCAGGTCGTTCTGGAAAATAACGATCAGCTCTATCACCAACCCTATGCTTTCCGTGGCAGCAAGATCCAGATGAAACTCCGGGTTAAATTGTTCCACAATAAAAACAACGGCAAGAAAGCAGCCCGGATGATCACTTTAGCCAATGGCTTCGTTCCGGGCAAATCGGGCGTAAGACAGACCTATGACTCTCCTCTGCGGGCAAGATTTACCCAGACCTATCCGGTTAATTTCAGTTACGGCATTTATCAGGCAGGTGGCACCCCAATCTTTGGCGATGACTGTTCGCCCCAAAATGAGACGGCTGATGTTTCAGTATCCAGTACCACGGTATCTCCAACCATTGGGCTAAGTGTAAGCGGATCATTAGGTGAGAGCGGGGTTACACCAAATGTCGGGCTTAATATCTCCAGCCAGCTTGTTGTGGCTTACACAACCCGTTTCTCAAGCAAAGATTACGTGACGTCAGTGGTTCCGAGAATTGGAAGCTAACGTGGTACCGGCGTCAACTGGACACGACTGGCCATCTGCTAGTCGTGTCATCACTTAACTTGGGCTTTTGAAAGCAGTTATAAGCTCTTGATCTCTTCTTTTAACTGATAGCCTTTATCTGTCACTATTTTCTCAAGTACACCAACACGCTGCTGCAAGGTATGCAGTTCATCGCGCAACTGCTGAACCTCACTGCTACTGCCTTCGCTTTCGAGTTTTTTCATCTCAGTTCTATGCTTGAAGTAACGTTGTAGACCAATAGAGGTAAAAACAATCGCCACAATTGCAACACCGGTAAATTCCATTTCCTTGCCCTCTGATAGTTTTCTATTACATCAATGATTAGCAAACTTTACACCAAGATGATGACAAATAAAATCAAGCACTTACACTTGTTTTTATTGCTTGCATTTACCCAGTTAGCGAAGCCTGCCAACTAAGCTTACAAATATCGCCAAAGTTAAGTTATTCTGACTAACACACAGAAATCACCTCCAATCATCAATCTTGGCTGTTAGAATGAATTAATCTCTTTAGCACTAGTGCAATAATGAATACTTGGAAACAGGCTCCTTTAGATCCAACCGTCGCCCAGTTCGTAGAATGTTACTGGTTACTCGAAATCAACTATGGAGAGACGGAAAGGCCATCCCCTGTCCTGATCCCTAATCCAAGCTGTCACCTGGTAATAACACCGCCTGAGGCCATTCATCGTTATCAGTATGCAGATAAAGATCGAAGCAAGCTTGTGCAGCTAACCGGTTCGCATATCATTATGCCGTCGACACGGGCCCTGACACTGCTGGATGACAAGCAGGTGCTGAGGCTTGGGGTAAAATTCCTTCCCGGCGCACAATACCAGCTCTTTGGCCTAGACGGTAAAACAACAATAAACCAGACATGCAATGATTTACCTGCCATTCATTCGCTGCTGCAACCCAAAGATCTCGAAGCGCTTTTGCCGTTTAAAACAGAACAACGCCGAGTTATAGAAGCATTAGATAACCGTATTGCTGCCATCATCGGGCAGACAAGCGAAGATCGCCACAGCCTGCTCGTAAACCAGGCCCGGCAAATCATGGCACACCAACCAGCCCATGGCATCGAGCATAAGTTGGCGTGTTCAAGAAGAACCCTGGAGCGATCATTTACCAAAGTCACCGGGCTTACCTTAAAGCAATACGAACTGATGCTGCGACTCGACAAGTTATTGCTTTTTATCTATCAGCAGCCCGAAGAACAACTGGATTGGGCCAGTATCGCCGCGCAGTTTGGTTTCAGTGATCAGCCGCATCTGATCCGAATGCTCAAAAAGTCAATCGGTGAAACACCCGGCAGTTACCTCAATACGAGGAACCTCATCATCGATATCTATGGTGACTTTGAATCATCTTAAAATTGTCGTTTTTGTTCAATCATTGCTGCCGGACCAGCGCTAAGATACTGCTATCAACAGCAAAGAAAGCACTTAAAGATGCAAAATAAAGATAAATACCAATCACTTAAGCAAGGTCATTCATGCCCGCTTAACAACACATTGTCGGTTCGGCTGATTCAACAGAGTGATTTTGACGATATCGTTAAAATGCTAGGAAACCCGGCTGTAAACCAGTACCTGTATTTTGCCCCCTCTCCGATTGAAGTCTATGAGGCGTTTTTCACACCGATTATTGAAAACACCCGGCAAGCCATTGCGAATAAAGAATGGCCAGACAGTCCGACATTGGTCATTCGGGATGCCGAAGGAACTTACATGGGAATGCTCGGTATAACCCCGGTTATGATGCTGGCAGGCAATTTCGAGGTAGGTCACCAGCTACCAGAGCACGCATGGGGACAGGGGGTTGGCACGCTCGGTTGTCAGTTTGCAACCGCGCTGGCCTTTGAGCAGCTCGGGGCACATAAAGTCTGCGCAGACTGCTACGCCGGTAACATTGGTTCGGCACGGGTACTTGAAAAAACAGGCTTCATTCTGGAAGGACGCCAGCAAGACTACTACCGCCTTGAGAACGGGTTTGACGACCGGCTGTGGTTTGGCATGACCCTTGAGCAATTTACAGAGCAACGCCCTGAAAACTGCCCTGAACAAGGCTCTGAACAAGGCCCTAAATAATACACAGGCAGGAGCTAAATATTGCCACAAGCAGCATATTCAAACATTGATTGCTGCTTCTGGTTGCGCCACACTAGCTCAAGTTTCTTATTCTGTTAGGCAATCTTGTTATGCGTCTCGACGATCTAAAACTCTTCACATCCGTCGTCCAACTTGGCAGCTTCACCGCAGCGGCAAATGCGTTGGATCTTCCCCGGGCCAATGTGAGCAGACGGATCGGCGAACTTGAAAAGCACCTGAATGCCCAACTGTTTTTCCGCACTACCCGTAAGCTACGCCTCACCCAGCATGGGGAAGTGTACTATCAGGAATTACTGAAAGTCGTAGAAGGGATCGAGCGGGCCCAGGAAGCCATTGACAAGCTGGATGATAAGCCTGTCGGCAAGGTAAAGATGGGGATCCTGCCCGACAGTGACGAAGCCATCCAGCCGATCCTGGCAGCCTTTCAGCAACAATATCCTGATATTGAGCTGGATGTACGTTTCAGCAGCAATAGCTACCATGACATCTATGAGCAAGGGTTAGATCTGGCCTTTCATATCGGCCAGCTTCAGGACTCAAGCTATATCGCCCGGCGAATTACTGCCCTCAGCCGCTTTCTGCTCGCCAGCCCGAGCTATATCGCCCAGCACGGTATGCCGGAAAGTGTTGATGATATCGCCAATCATCGCTGTATCTGTTATCGCTGGCCAGACGGCAGCCTTGAAGATACCTGGCATTTTACCGATAGCAACATCAAGGTATTCCCTAAACTCAGTAGCAACAGCACCAACTTTATCCGTCGCTCTATGATCGCAGGTCAGGGGCTGGGCTTTTTACCCTTGCTACTGGCTGTCAGCGCATTGGAAAGCGGTGAGCTTGTTCGGGTATTGCCTGACTATCAATCTAAACTTGAAGAGTTGTGGTTGCTCTACCCGGACCGCCACGGCGTTAGCCGGGCGACCCGACTGCTCATCGATCATTTGCTTAACGAGATCCCCAAGATCTTATAGGTTTGTCACAACTAATAACCTAATCCTTGCCTAACTATTGCGACCAGCTGCAAATATAGTGACTTATTGTCACGATTTTCGTGACAGTATTTCGCACAGTTGCATGCATATCGCTAGCACACTAATCCCTACAATGGCTCCCAAATGACAGTGGGAGTCAATTATGAAACATTCATCACTCTTTATTCTGGCCCCGTTAGCCGCTCTGGTGCTAACCGGCTGCACAGAAGCCCCGGCCGAAATGGCCGACAAATCTCCTCGCCCGGTGCAAGTTATCGAACTGGGAGCAAACAGCCAACAGGGGATCAAACGCTTCTCCGGTGTGCTTGAAGCTGTAGACAGTGCCAACCTGGCCTTCAAGGTTCCCGGTACGATTGAGCAAGTGCTGGTCGGTACCGGTGACGCTGTTTCCAAAGGGCAGGTTATCGCCCGACTGGATCCTCATGACTATCAGGTAACAGTCATGGAACTGGAAGCTCGCCTGGAAGAAGCCAAGGCTGCCCAGGCACTGGCAGCCATTGAGCTCAAGCGGGTAAAGCAGGCCACTGGCGACAACGCCATCGCTGCAGTCAACCTTGACCGGGCGCAAAGCGGATACAAGCGCAGTAACGCAATGGTAAAAGTGGTGCAGCAGAACCTGCAAAAAGCCAGGGATGCCCTGAGTTATACCGAGCTCAAAGCCCCTTTTGACGGCATTATCGGCAAGCGATTCAACGAGCAGTTTGAGCAGGCAGCCCCCGGTATTCCGATGTTCACGCTACATCAACCAGAACAACTACAGGCTGTAATTGATGTTCCGGAGAGCCTGGCCTCGCAGGTCAGTCACGCCACCACAGCCACGGTAAGCTGGTATGGTGCTGAGCAAACGATACCCGCCCGGCTAACAGAAACCAGTACTTTACCTGATCCAATCAAGCAAACTTACACCCTCACCTATGTACTTGAGGGCGATAACATCAGCCTACTGCCCGGAAAGGCAATAGAGCTGAACATTACCTATGAACAAACCAAGGACAATTACTGCGTGCCTTATTCTGCCGTTATCAGCTCCGATAATGGCACCGGCGTGTTCGTGGTGAAAAATGGCAAAGCGGTTCTTAGCCCTGTCGATATCCAGTCTGCTCACCGCGATCAAGCCTGTATTACCGGCAGTGTTCAGCCCGGAGACAAGCTGGTTACGGCCGGTGCCCATTACCTCGAACCCAACCAGTTAGTCGGTTCGACCCAAATCGTTTCCGCGGTTCAATAGAGGTCGTGACAATGAATCTAGCTGAATTTGCTATCAAGCAACGGACCTTCGTCTCGTTCTTCTGCGTGCTGTGCATCATTGCCGGTACCCTCTCCTACTTCAAGCTGGGTAAGCTTGAAGATCCGTCGTTCACGGTAAAAAGTGCTGTTATCGTAACCTTGTACCCGGGAGCTTCGGCTGCCGAGGTTGAAGAACAGGTAACCGACAAAATTGAAACCAAGCTGCAGGAAATGGGGTCGCTGTGGAAACTGCGTTCGCTCTCCCGTCCGGGCAGTTCGATGATTTTCGTCGATCTGCAGGAAGCCACCAACTCTAAAGAGCTCCCCCAGCAGTGGGATTTGCTACGCCGCAAAGTGGCAGATAGCAAGCTAACCCTGCCGGCGACGGCCCAGATCAGTATCATTCAGGATGAGTTTTCTGAAGTCTACGGCATGCTGTTTGCCGTCTCTGGTGACGGTATCGAGCCCAGCCAACTTCGCCTTTATGCCAAAGAGCTGCAAAGACGACTGAAAACCGTTGAAGGGATCAAGAAAATTGAGCTTCACGGCGTACGCAATCAGGTCGTCAATATTGATTTGCCGGACGAGCGACTAGCTGAATACGGCCTGTCCTCGGCGCAAGTACTCAACCAACTGGCCAGCCAGAACATGACCTATGATGCAGGCAGCTTCAAGGCCGGTATAGAGCGGATCCGTATTGATCAGGGCAGCGCGTTTACGTCATTGGATGATATTCGTAACCTGACCATCAAAGGTGGTGTCGGCAATCTTGGCAGCGGTCTTATCCGACTGGGTGATATTGCCGAAATTTCAATGGGCTACCAAACTCCGGCGCTCTCTGAAAGCCGCTTCAACGGACTGGATGCCATAACTTTGGCAGTTAGCCCGGTTAATGGCATCAACGTTGTATCACTGGGCGACTCGCTTAACGCGATTATCGCCGACTACCAGCAAGAGTTGCCTATCGGCGTTGACATCAGCAACATTGCCTTTCAGCCGGAGGAAGTCGAGAAATCCATCAACAACTTCGTCACCAACCTGCTCGAAAGTGTCGCAATTGTGGTCGTGATCCTATGGTTGTTCATGGGGTTCAAAAGCGCTCTGATTGTCGGTAGCAGCCTGTTGCTGACCATCCTGCTGACGCTGATCTACATGAAGCTTACCGCCATCGATCTTCAGCGTGTCTCACTGGGCACCTTCATCCTGGCGCTAGGTATGCTGGTTGATAACGCCATCGTAGTGACCGACATGATCATTGCCAAGCTGAACAAGGGCATTGAACGCTTTAATGCCTGCCGGGATACCATTCAGGAAACCGCCATTCCGCTGCTGGGTGCGACCGTAATCGCTATCATGGGGGCAACCCCGGTACTGTTCTCACAAACAGACTCCGCTGAATTTGCCATTTCAGTCTTCTGGGTTATGTGTTCGTCACTATTGCTTTCGTGGCTCGTCGCCATGACCATCACCCCGCTGATGTGCTGGCTTTGGATCAAACCGAAACAATCAAACACAGGTGCTGAAACAGACACTAAACCATCGCTTTACTTCCGTGCAGTAAGTTTTACAGTGAGTAATCCGCTCAAAACTCTCACCCTTCTGATCCCACTGCTGGCTATTACTGCCTTTGTTGTGCCCAAAATATCGGTCAACTTTATGCCAAGCTCAGACCGGGCCATGGTCTTCCTTGACTACTGGCTGCCAAACGGTGCCCAGATTGAGCAAACCTCCGAAGACATGAAGAAAATTGAAAAATGGCTACTGACACAGCCAGAAGTCTCGAACATCTCGACCTTTGTCGGTGCCAGCGCCCCGCGCTTCTCGGTGACTGTCGAGCCGGAGCCTTTTGATGCTAGCTACGGACAAATTCTGATCAACACCCGGGACTATGACTCAATTGTCGATCTGGTCGAACGTGGCGACCAGTGGCTGAAGACTGAGTTTCCGCATGCCGAACCACGCTTCCGTCCGTTGAAGCTGGCCACCAAGGATAAGTACAGCATCGAGGCGCGCTTCATCGGACCGGATCCTGATGTGCTGCACCAGCTATCACAGCAAGCGCAGGAGGTACTGGCTGCTAACCCGCATACCAAGTACATCCGTGATGACTGGCGCCAGCAGAGCAAGGTACTGGTTCCTGTTATGAACCAGGAGCAGGCTCGCCGTGCCGGTATCAACCGTACCGATGTTGCCCTGGCCATCAAGCGCGCTACCGATGGCGTTACGCTAAGCCAGCTTCATCAGGGTGACGAGCTGATCCCGATAAAACTGCGTAGCGCAGCGGCAGATATTGATTCTCTGGAGACCCTGCCTGTACGTTCCTTGCTTGGACTGCACAGTGTTCCGCTCGGTCAGGTTGTCGATGGCTTCGAGCTGAAAACCGAAGAAAGCATGATCTGGCGTCGTAACCGCCTGCCAGCGATTACGGTTCAGGCCGATGTCCATGGTGAGACGGCCTCAGAAGTACGCCTGCAGGTTGCCGAGGCAATCGAAGCCATCGAGCTGCCATATGGTTACCAGTTCGAATGGGGCGGCGAATACTACGACGAACATCGCTCGGTCGTCGACACCTTCATGCAGCTACCGAAAGCTGTTCTGATCATGGTGATCATTCTGGTTGCCCTATTCAACGGGTTCAAACAGCCGATCATTATTATGACGACCGTCCCACTGGCTGCTACCGGTGCCAGCTGGTTCCTGCTACTGGTTGACAAACCATTCGGCTTCATGGCCCTGATCGGTGCGATTGCGTTGTCAGGCATGATCATCAAAAACGGTATCGTCCTGATGGATCAGATAGAGCTGGAGCGTGCCAATGGCCGACCGCTGGAGGAAGCGATCACCCAGGCCACCCTCAACCGTACCATGGCCATTTCAATGGGAGCGCTGACCACGGCACTGGGGATGATCCCGCTGCTTTCCGACCGTTTGTTCGACCAGATGGCAGCCACCATCATCGGCGGCCTGGCGGCAGCAACTGTGCTGTCACTGTTTGTCATGCCGGCGCTGTATCGGCTGTTCTACCGTTCTGAGTCCACCCAACACATTAAGGAGCTAAGCAATGAAACTGCATAAACTCTCCCTCATCGCTGCTGCTCTTATACTATCAGGCTGTGCCGCCGGGCCGGACTACCAGCCGCCGAAGCAGACACTAGACACTGAGTACCTGTACCAGCAAACGGCCGGCACCAGCCAGCAGGCGGTATTGGCAAATACCAGCCCTTGGTGGTATCAGTTCAATGACACCATGCTGAACCAGCTGGTCGCCGATGCCCAGCATCAGAACATTCCGCTGCAAATTGCTGCCGAGCGTATTAAAGCGGCTCAGGCCTACCAAAATGTAGTGGAGTCATTCAAGGTACCGACAATCAGCCTGGGCGCCGGTTACTCATCATTTGGATTGAGTGAGAATGATCCCCTGCTCGGGCCGGTCGTATCAACCAACAACCCGCTTGGCACTGCGCTGATCGACTCCAGCCAGGAAGCCTTTCATGCCGGTGCTACCATCGCCTGGGAAATGGATCTGTTCGGTCGCATCGACAAACAGGCCCAGGCGGCCGCTATCCGCAAAGAACAGGCTGATATATTCCGCGAGGGATTGACGACGATGATCACCTCAGACGTGATCCATAACTACCTGCAGATGCGCGGTGCTCAGGCACGAAAGGCAATTGCCGCAGGCATGGTACGCGATCAGGAAGAAACGCTTACGCTGATCGAGAAGATGCTCAGAAGCGGTTACGGCTCCGAGCTGGATCTTGCCCGGGCCAAAGCGATGCTGGCAGCAACAAAGTCTGTGATCCCCCAGTTGCAAACCGCCGAGAGTGTCCACCAGCAAAGGTTGGCTATCTTATTGGGCGAAACACCTGCAGGGATGAAGGCCCGTCTCAGCCAAAGCCAGTTGCTTTCAGCTTCTCAGCCAGTTCCTGAGCTTAGCGGGATCATTCCAACCGGCCTGCCTTCCGATTTGCTCCAGCGCAGACCTGATATTCGCATAGCCGAACGGGAAATGGCTGCAGTCAACGCCGAGCTCGGTGCGGCCATCGCCAACCAGTATCCGAAATTCTACCTCACCGGTGCTCCGGGCGTGCTAGCCAAGGATTTTGACGACCTGTTCAGCAGTGATTCGGCAGCCTGGATTGCCAATATCGGCGTGAGCTGGAACCTGTTTGACGGCGGTCGCAACGAGGCCCTCATCGACATTCAGGAGGCGCGCTTTAAAAGCAGTGCCCTGTCTTATCAACATACCGTAAACGGGGCCATTGGCGAGGTAGAAACCCTGCTATACGGCTACGGTAACAGCCAGCAATACCAGGCCTTGGTTCTGGAATCCAAAGCCGAAACGGATAAAGCCGTCAAGAAAGCCAAGTCGCTGTATGCTGCCGGTTTGGTTGACTACCTGACGGTACTGGATGCCCAACGCCAGCAGCATATGATGGCTGATCGGGTCATTGCTGCGAAACTGCAGACCGCCAATCTGGCTACCGGTCTGAGCAAGGCATTGGGAGGCGACTGGGAACTGCAGTAACTTTCAGCCACATCACATTACTCCATACGGCCTTCAGCCGCTAACAGCAGAAAGACTCCCACACTCTCTGTTGGCTGAATGGCCGTATTTTTTATGCTCGTGCTTCATCTAAAATCCTGTATAACCGGCTGGCTAGTACCCGGGCATCAAAAGCCTGATAGAACTCGTCACTGGAGCGATACACCTGTTGCGGGTGTTGCTGCCATTGTTGGTACATTGCATGTAGCTGCTGCTGATAGGCTGCCGGATCCCCGGTACTCACTTCATAGAGTTGTCCGGCATATCGTCGCAGAAAGCTCAGTGTTTCTCCCTCTGGCAGTTCGGCCAGTATTGGCCTACCACTGGCAACATAATCTATCGCCTTGGCAGCCAGGTGAGTATCTTTCTTACCGCGATCCGGCGGGCCATTTTGAATAAACAAGGCATCACACTGACTCAGCGCCCCTCTGACCTGCTCTTTATCTACCGGTCCAGTCATGACTACTGATTCAGTAAGGCCATAATCGTCGACCAGTCTGGAAAATCCCGGCTGGTAATGACCAATATTGATAAACCGAACTGGAAACGAAACCTTAGCCAGCTGGCTCAAAATCCCTTTTGCCGAGCGACGGAAGCTATCCCAGGTTCCGCAGTAACCGAGAGTAAACGACGCATGTTTTTCGGAAGCATGATCAAGAGTAAAATCATAACTATGAGGTATCCAGACAACCTTGTCTTTCCCGGCCAGACGTTGATAGGCGATCCAGTCTGATTGCGAGGTGACAACCAGCCTGGTTGCCTGCCTCAATGCAGACTTTTCCCAGCGCGATATGCATCCTTTGGCAAAATAACTGGCACGCGACCAGCCATCTCGAAAATCCAGCACCAGTGGCAAGTCGAACCATCGCGACAGATAGTAACCAACCATTGCACTGCTAAACGGCGGACAACTCACCATAATGACATCTGGCCGATTAGATATAATTTGCCGGCAGCATTGCAATAAGCTCGGAATGATCCAGCCCCAGCGCATATCCTGCTCCCGACGCCATAACCACTCAATGTTCCATGAAGCCACGGCCTGGTTAGTAATCAGAGTGTCATGCTGCCAACAGTTCTGCTTTTCCCTTTTCCCATATCGTAGTGTGTCTTGCTCTCTCACCAGCTGGATCTCACAACCCGCCCGGGCGAGATATTGAGCAAAACACAAGCTTCGATTTGCACTGGCATGCAAATGCGGTGGCGAGAAATAGCTCAGATACAGGATTTTCATCCTCGGCAACCTTGGACTAACCCAATGTCACAAACCTGACAGACCGTTTTCATTCTACGGCTCACGCAATGGAAACTGTTATCAGTATAGTGATATTAGGCTTATGCCAATGACTTGTAGCGAGCCATTCTCTGAAATTAGACGTTTACCACAAGCTGCCTGATACCGTGAAATACACTTCGTCTTTACCCAGATTGCTATCAAGTCCATGGGCATAACCCAGCGTCATCGGCAATGTCAGGTTGTAGCCTAGCTCAACCTCAATCGTAATTTGCGCGCCGACACCGGTTAGCTGCTTGTGATCGTCCCCGGAATCCCAGGCAGCCCCAGAATCGACAAAAACCGAGCCTGACACATCACCGACACCCACCGGATACAACGACCAGTTACGCTCAATTCGTCCAAGCCAGGTTTCCAGCTCCAACCTTTGAGTCGCATAGCGTTGACCTCGCTGGACGGAATCATCGTACCCCCGCAATGCTTGCGTATCGCGGCCAAACAGGCGGGATTCCTCGAATAAGTCTTTCCCGCCAAGACGGAAACGCTTGGCATCATCGTCAGCATAGCCGCCCCCCAACCTTGCCGTCAGGGTCGTTCTTCCCGGCAGGTCCCAGGTTCCCTTCCATTGGGCCTGATACTTCTGACCATCATAGTCGCTGTCAAACAAGGCGTTAGTTTCAGCCACCACATCCAGGTAATGCCCCCAGCCGATACCCGGAACATTGAGGTATGCTTCGCGGTTATCAAATGTTACTGCCAGCCCCGCCAGCGTTTCGTTGGTTTCCCTGAACGCAATCATGCTGGCAAAGTCAGGTTGGGATACAAGGCTCTCTTTATCAAGCACCCCGCCGGCATGCAGGCTGAGCTGATCTTCAAAAGCCGTTACGATGTGATTACGTTGCAACACAAAATAGTCATCACGGGTAATCCGGTAGTCACTGCGGCCCTCAAAGGTCATCTTGTCGTAATCATGACTACTGCTTAATACGGCCATCCAGCGGTTGTCATACTGATACACAAGATTGGCATCAACCAGCTCGTTATCGAAATCCCATGTTGCCGCCAGCTGGTAGTTATGGCGTCCCAGGGCATCTGAGCCAAAGGTCAGTGCGCCAATCTGGGTTCTGGCGTCATCTATGTATACAAGCGGCAACCAATTATGTGGTCTGAGTGTTGACCATGGGCTATAGGCTTCAGGCTCGCTCTTTTCGACCACCTGCTCAACGACCGGCGGGTAGTCATAGCGGCCCTGCAGAGTTTCAATAGGCTGAGTCGAGAGTACGCGAGGGGTCGGCAAATAACGCAACTGGTATCCTTCTATCTCATAGGCCTGATAAACCAGCCCGGTGCCAGGCTGCCAGACAGGCCGTAGCGCACCGCCGAGCTCACGCGTCCACTGTTCAACTTCACCACGGCTTTGATCAAGCACATAAACATCAAACACACCTTCATAATCGGCGCTATACAGAATACGGCCATCAGGGAGATAGCTCGGACTGCTTTCAGCCGCTTTGGTATCTGTTATCGGTTGCCATGTCTTGCTATCAAGGCTCAGCATCTCTAGGTTCCAGCCTTGCCGAGGTCGTTTCACCGCCGCCACCAGATCATTGCCTGTCGGCGAGATGTCGAAAGTCCCTAGCACCGTTTCCGAATCACCGCGCCAAATACGAACTGGCGCCTGGGCCTGATCAATAGACTGGGCATCCACCAACCATAGTTCGCTGACACCCGCTACCTTACGACTGGCGATAAGCTGTTTGCCATCAGGCATCCAGCGTACATGACGAAAACGCTGGCGCTCGGTCAGTTGCTGCCACTGGCCATCACGATATAGGAACAAATCGTTGTAGCTTCTGCCATCGGCATAATGAACAAGACGTGAAGCAGCCAGCCCAGACTGAGGATGCGATGACATTGCGGTAATATCCTTGCTGGCCGTTAACGATGTCCACTCACCATTTTCCGGATCAAGCGTTGCTATCTCCGGACGGTCCTCCCCATTGTTGTGATTGACCAGCAGGCCGCTTTGGCTATGTGCCACCACCTGAAGATACGGCGTTGGCTGCAGCTCCTTACCTGTTTCTTTACCAACTTCTTTACCAGACACGGAATGCTGCTTTAGCTGGGCCAGTTGAGGGGCAAACTCCTTCTCCAGGTAGGCCTGAAAATCTAGCCATAACGCGTTAAAGTCTTTGCCAAATGACTGTCTGGCCGTGCGGTTGAGCAAGAAATACGGGATGATCCGGCGACTATAGCCTGTCAGAAAGGCCTGAACCTTCTGTTCGCCATAAGTCTCTGACAGGTATTGAATAAAGTAAGCACCATAAAGATATTGGTATCCCAGCGGCCACTCTCTGTTAGCCACCGCAACCTGTTCCAAATCTTTAAGTTCACCGCTGGCCACCTCCATACGCATCTTCATGGCATATTGGCTGCTCTGAAGCCGTCCGTAACCCAACTCCTCATTGGTTTCCAAATACACCGCCAGGCCTTCTAGCAACAAAGAAGGGGTTAAGGCATGGGGAAAGAAAAAAGCCTGGCGCCCGAATACATTCTGCAGCACCTTAGGTGCCCCAGTGGCTAGCTCCATATGCATAATGTGAGCGTATTCATGGCGGATCAACAGATGGAGCCAGTCATCACTGGTCGCCAGATCACCGCCGTCCTCAGGCGGGCTCATAAACAAACGGATCTGGGCAAAAGGTAACGGGGTAGCCCAGCCATTAGAAAAATCGAAATCATCAACCAATACAATTTCAGTTCTGGTTTGCGGTGCTGACTGAAAAAATGGCAATTGCTCACGGCGCACCCGCTCGGCAATATCGAGTACTCTGGCGGCGCTTTGTTCATGACCTTCAACAAAATGCACCGAAAAATGCGCAGATTGCTGGCTTAACCACTCTTTTCCAGCTTCATCCCACCCGACGGGTGCCGCGACAGCTGTCATCGACAGGCCCGCGCTAACCATTATCCCTAATAGCGTGCGTTTCAATATTTTCCCTAACATCTTCTTCAACCTTGATTGTTTTTCGGCACACTACCAACTGTCTGGCGTAAATAAGTACCCTTTGCTTCTGACGGTGATGATTTTCCTTGGGAACGACGGCGTATCACCAAGCTTTTTGCGCAAGGTCACTATCTTGTTATCAATGGTGCGATCTACACCGTCGTAATCTATGCCCCGAATCGTCTTGACCAAAAAATCGCGAGATAACACCTCATCTGATCGCGAGGCCAACAACCACAGCAAATCAAACTCAGATCCGGTCAATGCCACCATCTCGGTTCCCAACATACAACATTTGCGTGCATTGTTTAGCTTCAGAGATCCACAAACAAGCTGATCATTACAAATGTCAACTTTCTTTCGCCCCGTTGCGCTTTTCTCTGGTTTATCAAACTGCTTACGGCGTAGCAGGGCCCGGATCCGGGCCAGCAGAACCCGAAGTGACACTGGCTTTTGAATAAAGTCATCAGCACCGATTTCCAGGGCTGCCACATGTTCGATGTCATCTTCAAAAGGGGTTAACAACAAAATTTTACTCGATACATGCGGCCTGATCTGACGACATAGGCCCAAACTGTCACATCCGGGGTTGGCAAGACCAATGATAACAATCTCTGGTTGCAATGCTTTGACTAACTCGGCTGCCGATGACTCGGTCGAAGGAACCACTTCGTACCCGTGCTGAGTGAAGTAGCTTTCTTGCTGGGTCCTAAAGCTGAAGTCATCTTCCACTAATACTATTTTCATCATTCGATCTTACATCTGGCATCAATTGTACAATGTTCAATATTAATGCATATCTTACTTAAAATCATTGAGTTGTAAATCGTAAGAGCAAAAAACAGTAACTAGACGTGCGCTTCAATAGCAATTTTAATAATTGACCGTATGATAGCCATCTGAACAGGACATATCCCCAAGCAGCACCAGACGCGCAAGAATAATGACTTGGGTATAACACCATTGCAGGAGAAGGATGCAGAATGAGCTTTGATAAATCGACTAACAACACAGCCCCCTATCTAGTGCTAGCTGCTTTGTCAGCCGTATTTATGGGCACTATCGGTACCATTGCCGTTTATGCGAACCTCAGCTCAGAAACAGTGACCTTCTTTCGTCTCTTTCTCGGCGGACTCATCATGCTGGGCTATTTAGCGATTGATAAAAAACTCGCGCTCCTTAACTGCTGGCCTTCCTGGCAAGTCATAATCAACGGTGGCTTACTTGCCGGCTTCATCGTTTTTTACATTCAGGCCATGAGCTATACCAGCATGGCCAATGCTATCATGACGATTTACCTGGCTCCCGTCGTCGCTTCGGTCTCGGCCCATTTTTTGTTTTCAGAAAAGTTAAATATGCAGTCTGTTGGTCTGATCCTGCTTGCCTTATTGGGCTTTGCCATGATGATGGAATTTAAGCTTGAGTTCGGGACAGGCTCGCAAGATGCACTCGGTATGCTGTACGCCGTTCTTGCAATGGTGTGTTATAGCGGCTTTATCTTGATCAATCGCTCTATTCCGCCGCACGTTCATGTCTTTACCCGCAGCTGGTATCAACTGATGGTCGGTGCCGCCTGCATATTGCCGTTTATGCTGGCGCAAGATGAATCGATAGCACTGACTCAGTGGGCCTGGCTGGCAATAGCGGGGCTGATCCCCGGCTTCCTGGCCATCCTGTTTGCCGTCATCGCTCTTCGAGAACTACCTTCAGCCACTTTCGGCACCCTGTCTTATCTCGAGCCCATTGCTGTCGTTTCGCTGGCCTGGCTGCTCTTCGGCCAAGCTCTCAGCCCACTCCAACTGGCAGGTTGTATGGTAATCATGGCCTCTGGCGTTATGCAGGCTATCGCGATACAAAAGCCACAATCAAAACCAATCGAAGCAAGTTAAAGTATTTAATGAATTTCGACCGTAGGGCGAACCCTAACTCAACGCATACAAAAAAGCCTCGTCATTTCTGACGAGGCTTCAGTGTAGTGGCGGAGCGGACGGGGGCTCGATGGTCCGGCATTCCGGCGGGGACGCCTAGTTGCGCGAAAAAATGCGCAGCATTTTCGGGAGCGTTAAACGAAAAAAGCCNCAACGCATACAAAAAAGCCTCGTCATTTCTGACGAGGCTTCAGTGTAGTGGCGGAGCGGACGGGGGCTCGATGGTCCGGCATTCCGGCGGGGACGCCTAGTTGCGCGAAAAAATGCGCAGCATTTTCGGGAGCGTTAAACGAAAAAAGCCTGACGCTTTCGCATCAGGCTTAAATCAGTGGCGGAGCGGACGGGACTCGAACCCGCGACCCCCGGCGTGACAGGCCGGTATTCTAACCAACTGAACTACCGCTCCAATTCTGTACGAAACCCGACTATTGCCCAGTTTCTAGAATGTGGCGGAGAGATAGGGATTTGAACCCTAGATACGCTACAAACGTATGCCGGTTTTCAAGACCGGTGCTTTCAACCACTCAGCCATCTCTCCGTAAGTGCGGCGAATAATACGGGCCATCGCCAAGCTTGTAAAGCGTTATTTTAAACATTTCAAACAATCGCTTAAAGCTTAAACTATCACACCCAACCCCGCTCTTAATACCACCAATACAACGCGTTACTCCTCTTCGCTAAAGCGATACTTCAACCTCAAGGCAAAGCCGTCGACATCGTTGGCATCAATAAAGTACCGGGTCACACCCAGGCCAACAGCCCAGTTATCATTGATCTCATAACCAAGCTCTAATCCCAGGTACGGATCGATACCATCGTCACTGCTGCTGATAGTATTTCCTTGATAGAAGCTATCAAAGTCCACCTCCCAGTACATGCCTCCGGCACTCACATTCAGATAGACTGACTCTGACTGCCAGAGCGAGTAACGCACATCAAGCCCGATTCCGCTTGCCAGCACAGGGGAGAACTTTGCCACACTTTGGTGGTACTCCTCCGGCGTAGCCGTATTATTGCGGATCGTGGCACTGCCCTGCCCCTGATCGATATAACGTGCTGTCAGCGCCCAGTCCGAGTCGAACTCATATCCGACGCCAACGGTCCAGTAGAAATCAGTATCATCACTGTCAACAACAGTTCCCGCTTCAAGCCCGGAACGTTCATGGACATTGCTCATACCCAGATCGGATTCGACAAACCAGCTGGCCTGACTGTTAAAACTCAGCAACGCCAACAGCATCAACCATCCACGCTTGCCAACGCGTCGAGTGA
Source organism: Photobacterium proteolyticum (assembly GCF_001939735.1). Lineage (GTDB taxonomy): Bacteria > Pseudomonadota > Gammaproteobacteria > Enterobacterales > Vibrionaceae > Photobacterium > Photobacterium proteolyticum. Next base: position 2,024 of record NZ_MJIL01000052.1, on the reverse strand, counting down.
GACCAAACAGCGCCAGCAAGGCCAGAGTCAGCCCGCCAAGGCTACCGCCCGCTTCATTTTCAACGGTTACTGACTGGGTCAGTTTTGTTGTGACTTTCACCAAGCCCGTATCCTCCAAGCCATTCGAGTCGCGGATCACATAGGTGATGGTGTCCACACCTTCAAATCCGACTTTCGGTGTGTACGCCAAGGTCTGATCGCTGTTAATCGATACAACCCCGTTTTGTGCCACCGCGGAAACAATAGTCAATGTGTCAGCATCCGGATCACTGTCATTACTCAGTACCCGAATAACCAAGGATGTCCGATCATCAGTTTCCACTTCATCATCCACCGCCACCGGTGTCTGGCTGTTTACGACTTTCACCGTGACATCCGCAAAGTCAGTTCCGCCATTATTATCCGTCACGCTGTAGTTAATCGTCGCCACGCCATAGAACTGATCCTTAGCGGTATAACTCAGCCAGTTATTGACCACAGCTACAGAGCCGAAGTCCGCCGTGGCATTGGCAATGGTCAGCGTATGGCCATCGGCATCACTGTCATTGGCAAGAGCATCAATCATAATATGGCCATTACGGCTAACGGAGACAGTATCCCCCAGTGCTTTCGGTATCGTGTTACTGGTCGCTTTCGCGGCGACACCGCCCGGATCCACCACGCTGCCGTTGGCGACACCATCATCATCGTTCGGACCACCATCCTGAATCGTCAGCTGCACACACCAGTACCCTTCTATCAGCCCCTGCGTCCAACTCGCATCTCCCGGAGGAGGACAATAACCGGCTTCACCTTGTGCCGAGGCCAGTGAGTTATCGGCATCTTCCACAAAGTCGACCCAGCCCAAGCCATCCTTGTACTTACGGTACACGGCATTGGCCGGGATCGGACGACGCTGTGGGAAGACCACGCGATAGCTTTGTCCCACTTGCGGCAGGCCTGTCGCAACGAAGTCAAAGATCCCGCCGATATTATCCGCGGCTCCGTCCTCACCCAATTGAGTGGTCACCTCAGTATCGAGCAATTGGGTCCCGCCGGTTTCATTGCCGGCGACTGTCACCCCTTTGCGCAGGCAGACACCCGGCTCGCCTTCGACCAGATAACTCGACGGATCAGAGACCGCTTCCTGGATAACGTTACAGTCACTGATCGCATCCTGGTAGTCCGGAATACCGTCGTTATCACTATCGGTATGGCCCTCCTGGTTATCCGGGATCAAGTCACCATCACTATCTGCATCACCCAGTACCGCCAGAGCTTCTACAACCTCAAGGTAGACATCCTCTTTCACCGACAAGGAGCCGTTATCGGTCACCGTCAGCTGCAAGTGATAAATCGCCGAGCTCAACTCGGATGGCAAGAAAATCAAGCTAGCTTCCTGCGTCTGACCTGCAATAGCTGCTGCCAGGTTGTCATCATCAGCTACCCAGGCATAGGTATGGGTATCTCCGACATTCGGATCTGCTACCGTAGCGGTAACCGTCACTGCCTGATCGCTATTTTCCACCTTGCTACGTTGCTCATCACTCTGCTTCACGGTTACGCTCACTTTCGGCGCCACATTCTGCTCATAGATGCTCAGCGTATACTGGTTCTTACTGCCCAGATTCAGAGATGAATCCAATGCAATGGTAAGGGTTTCAGCGCCTTCAGCTACCTCATCAGAGTTCACATCAAAAGTGATCTCCCCGACGGTACCTTCGGTGATCACCACCTCGCCATCCACCAAATCATGATCAGCGCTATCACTGGTGCCGGACACCGTATACGGAATCGTCACCGGATACGACGGAGCCAAGCCGTTAAGGTAGACTTTCACTGTATGGGAAGAAGTGCCTTCTGACGTTTCCCCATCTTTCTCGATACTCACCAACGGATGAACCGTTACCGTCTGACTCGCTTCGGCCACATTGCCTTGTGAGTCTTCCGTCTGCCAGTACACGGTATTCACGCCTGGACGGAAGAACGTCGTGTTATCGACCAGCGAAACAGGCAGTGGTTTACCCGTACTGTCAAAGGCAACC
>NZ_MJIL01000051.1 GCF_001939735.1 Photobacterium proteolyticum | reverse complement strand
AGAAGGGAGTGATGTCAGTGATCTCTTGCCTTATAGCAATACGCCCGTTCAATAGCTAGGTGGGTGGGAACACCCGCTTACCAAGGAACGACGTCGTGTCTGGCGTAAACTCCACCTAGCTGTTGATGCTGATACTCATCAAATTGTCTGCGCTGAGCTTTCTTTGTCTACCATAACTGATGGTGAAGTGATGCCCACATTGTTAAATCAGACATACCGAAAAATTAAATCGATATCAGGCGACGGAGCTTATGACACCAGGCTGTGCTACCAAGCAATCAAACGAAAAAAGGCACAACCACTTATTCCTCCCCGAGCCGGTGCAGCCTATTGGGAGCACGGTCATCCGAGAAACTGTTCAGTAGCAAACCAGCGCATCCATGGTAATAACGAACACTGGAAAAAGACCAGTGGTTATCACGATAGATCGATATCCGAAACGGCCATGTCGAGATACAAGCGACTACTTGGTTCTGCTTTAAGCTTGCGCGATTACAACGCTCAGGTCGGTGAAGCACTTGCAGCCGTCCGTGCGTTGAACAAATTAACAGGGCTAGGTATGCCTGAAACTCAGCGAATCAAATAATTAGCTATTTAACGTGGCTTGATCTGCCTGTTTTAGGATTTGATCAACAAAGCCGCTTGTATGCCAAAGAAAGGGATGTCCACGCGAGAAATTGTAGCCACATTTAAAGAAATGTACGATGCTGACACATCGCCAACACTCATTTCTAAGGTGACCGACTCTGTCCTAGATCAAGTTATCGAGTGACAATCTCACCCTCTCGATGAGCTTTATCCCATCGTTTATCTCGACTGTATTGTGGTCAAGGTTCGCACATGCCTCCAATAAGTGGACGATACCAATTAGAAACAGGCGACAAGCCCTGAACCGCTTAATGATTATGTATTAACTGAATACTTGTAACCAGTGGCAGTTACACATAATTATTTACAGGATCATTATTAAATATAGAAGCGGCTTTCATCAGAAAGCCGTAATAAACATAAATTAATCGCTATCAACTAATTCGGTGATGCTAATTTGATTAGCTCCATCCTCACCAGTAAGGTATAGCTTTAAAGCATATAATATATCAGGGGTATTTTCATAACCCGGTGGTTTATCCACCGCCAGTTTTACTCGTGAGTTGACTTTACTATCCGATTGCTGCATCTGTTGATGTAATTGAACACCCAAATTATCGTTGATACTCAACCAACTATTCCGCATCAATTCTGATAAAGGCGAATACAGCCCAACAGCATCTTTTATTTGCAGAGCATGACTACCTCGACAACGTATAATAGCCAGCATTAGTTCCAAGCGACGTAAAAGCGATACCCACTTATAAGGCTTGTCTTTTAGTGTGAGATGCTTCACTTCATGCTCTAAATGGCCGGTTAAACGTTCAATTAGTTTAGTGACCTGTGTTAAGCTCAATTTATGAATTACATCAGGATGTCGCCAAACTGCTACAGACAGAACTTCCAAAGATACGGCCCTCGTGACACCTGTGTCATCCACTGGCTGCAAAATCTTATCTAATAACTGCTGTTGCCATTGCAGAGACACATCTCCCAAAACGTAACTGAACAGTAATTTCTGTTCTCTAAATCGCTTTTTATCATCAATATCGGTTAAGAGTTTATCGACAAAGTAGTTAGGTAGATTTTTATGAAAATACGCAGCTATTATTGAGAGTTCTTCATAAAGCCAACTTGGTATTTTATCACTCTGAACCAAGTACTTTACCGCTTGGAGTGCTTGATCAATTTTATCAATATGCTCGCGAGACAATTCAGAATCTCGATAGTCTCTCGCATAGTCATTAAAGCACATTAACGGAAAACGGAGGCGACTTCGTAGTTTATTTAAGTCCGGCTTCGGTAACTGGCCAGCAGGGGTAATCTCTTTTAATGAGTATCCATTCTTCTTTTCGTTGAACACCAAGTTACCCGATATCTGTTCACCTTGTGAAAAATCATCATACAACTCATCTTTATGGATAAAAATACTGCCATTATCCAAATGGCTACGCTCAAAACCGAAATCTCTGTTTGGGATCCAATCAATAGTACTACTATCAATAGTTATTCGCTTTCCGCTGCTTCCTGTAGTGTAAAAAGCTTCATAATCCAACACCTCATCAAGATTGCGCACCATCCAATCAATAATATCGATAGTTTCTGTTGTACTGCCCTTCTTCGGTACTTTTCGCAACTGTGCAATAGTTTGACTTTGCGGAAATTCCGGGAAGTAAGAGTCTACATTTACTTCATTTCTTTCGGGCTTACCCCACTCAGCCTTTATAGAACTAAAAGGTGCATGATCGGCAATGGGTTTAAAGCGTAATTGATAGGGCTGCTCATCGCCATAACAATAACTCAACTCTAAGTGACAGGTGAGTGGCTGTTTCAATCTATTTTTTAATGATAAGGTGAGTGGGAAGACAGTTTTAAGCGTACCTTTTCCTTGTGTTACCTTAAACTTGATTTTATCTTCGCCTCCCGGTAATTCAAAACCTTCGGAGATTGGAATTGCTACAGCCTTATCACGCACTGGTTTAATACTGACATTATCACCAACAAAAAAGAATGGTATTTCTTGGCCGTTTTTGAGCAAACGAGTGCTGAGTTGAGGTAGGTGATCTTTCCAAAACAAACCATTCGGTTCACTTTGTTTTTTCTGCAGTAACGTTTGCGAACCTCGAACCAAGTTTACTTTCTCGCACCATTGATAGCTCTGCACCCCTGTTTTAGGGCAGATAATCATACGACTTAACGGCACATAAAACAAACGATTAGGGTTGATATCCTTGAGTAAGACAGATAACTCCGAAGGCTGAAATGATGTCACTATTGTTTCTAATGACGATTTAATAGCGGGATATTCAACAGTATAAAATTCGTTATTTTCTTTGAGAGTAAAACTAAACTTAGCCTGAGATAGATCTTGGTAACTAAACAACTCAATGAATTTAGTGAGTACACTATTTGGATAATGTGGATATGACTGTTGTAATGCTTGTAAAAGTAGCTGCGTTTCGGTTTTACCCTGTATCTTTACTGTTGGATGACGCTCAAAATAAACCTGCACTGCTTTATTCTTGTTATCGTGCTGTTTTTTAAACATAACTGGGGAAACATAAAGCGCATCAGCACTATTATCGATAACCAAAAACAGATCATTCGCTTTTAATGCAATTTTGTTATTACCTAACAGGTCATACACCGCCGCAATACTTTTTGGTAAAGGTGACGCATTCGTAAAATAACGATTAAAATCACGACGCAAATTTATGGTTGCAAAATCACTATGGTGGTCACTTACCAAGTAGTGCATTGCTTGCGATGGTTTTATTATTTTAGCCAGGATCTCCACCAGATTGGTACTAACGTGATCGCTTTTCTCTTGATTTAAACACACCCCACTGGCTGCCGTATGATCAATATCAAAAGCTCGGCTATAGCGACAATCTAATCCCTGTTGATCACTCATAAGATAGCTATTGAGCCGACGTGGATTTTTTTGATCTAGCATCAACAGAGGTTTACTATGCCCTAACTCAATCGAAATTAGCTCCGCCACTAACGGCTTATCCGGCCTCACTTTTCCCAGATAACTCCGTTGGTAATCAAAAGCATCGATTAATAACTTCTGCACAAAAAGCTCAGTCATCATTAGATCGGCTGCAATACTGTTACTAAGGCGACCGTTTAATTGACTGATGATCAGCGATTCTTCTTTGTGAAAATCAACACTGTAAACCTTATTAGTCAATTCTAATTCAATGTTCTGTTCCGGCAACAATCGTAATTTGAAAGGTTTAACTACTGCACGTTCATTTCGCACGATACCTTCAACTTGATAAGGCTGACTATCTCTATCTGCAACAACAACCTTCAATGAAAGATGCTGAAAATCGCACTGCCACGATTGTTCAATAAGATGACATTGCGGATTAGCTAACAGTTGAGTCACAATCTCTTTAAAAATAAAGTACAACAGCGAGTCTCCCCCTTGTTGTTGTGCTTGCAATTGTAGATCGAGTTGCTGTATTGCCTGCCAACTATCCCAAATCTTTCGATATTGTTTATCCTGCATCAGCACATTATTTGGCGGCATATGTTGCCACGGCTTAATCGCTTTAAACAAAGGCGCCTGCAAGCTTTGTTGGATCAAATCAATAACCTGATCTTGTTCATCATTCAAACCAAGTGGTTGCTTTGAAAACAAGAGGTCTTCTAGTTGGATCAACATCGCTTTTAGCAAGCGGTTTTCTGAGGTGTCGTAACTTTCTTTTCGTGCTTGGGCCAATACATGAGGTTGGGCAGCCAACTTTTCGCGAACATTACGTCCTGGCTGGCGGCTTAGCCACTCAATAGACCGGTTATCGATCCGTTGCGCTTTATACACGGGCACCATCTCATGCTCACGGATGATGGTGGTACGAGGCTGAACTAAAATCCGTTTGATCGCTTGTAAGCAATGATCAAGAAGGCGAGTCAATCGATCTTGCCTTTGCTTGCTCTCTCCTAAAGCAATAGCAGAGTGACACACTTGTGATAACGACACCTCCAGGGCCTGCATGGTCACCGGATCAAATTGCAATGGCGATATGAAGTAGTGTTGTAAATCGAGCAAAAGCTTTGCTCGATTATCCCGTTGGTATTGCGAATACAACTGGCCAAATTCGGCCAGTTTGCTCTCTTCAGTCATAAATTATCCTTGCAGCTTCAAGTAATCAAATACTTGCTTTGTTTTTTTTACGTCACACTTCAAGTACTCCAAAGCTGTTCGGACTTCACTTATCGAAAGATTGTTCATTTCCAATTTATTTTCATATACATATTGAGACAAACACTTAAACTCTTTTACTGTCAGAGGCATAGCCTGATTATCATCAGAAACATCGTCAGTAGATTCAGTTTTTTTCATTGCATGATTAAACATACTATTTAACGTATTTTTTACGGAGAAGCTTTTTGACTGATTTGCTGTTTGAGTGTCATTGTCTGAAACTGTTTTATTCTCAGGGTTATCGATTTTACTTGATTGCTTCATTGCTAACTCAACTAACTCTTGATATCGCTTGTTAGTGTTCTCGTCATTAAGATATTCGGCACTCGCCCACATAAACTGACCATGGCCAACACGACATGCGTGATCAAAATCTGTTAATAGATTGATTTTCTTTTCATCAAGTAAAGCACGAATTTTGTCCAAACACTCAGTTTTGCCATAACCACGCGTTTCGATACCACGCAGTTTAGGCATCACCTTCTGAACGATTTGATCTTCAAAGGCCAAATCTAGTGCTTCTTTATACTCATCAGGATATTGTTCGCTGTCTAATCCACACACGAGAGGGTGATTAACCATGTAATATTCAATGGACTGCCAAACCCGATGCCCTAATGCTTTACCGACAAAGCCTAAGTGATTATTTATAGCTTCAATGATCTGCTTATAATAGGAAGTATTGGCAAGATTACTCTCAAGCTTAATCCAGTTTGACCAGCTTTTCATTTTCAGTAGTTCCGCCGGTTTACTCAGCACATTTAGCTTTTTGCGTTCGTGCAACTTAGTTGGTCTAGGGAAAAAGATTGAAGTACCACGGTCAATTACTTTATCAGATAGAGATTTAGTCGTTTCATCTTGATTCATTGTTCCCGCAAATAAGACATTTCGGCCTAATGGGATTTCATAAGGTGCAATGTTGGCTCCTAATTTAATCGAAATTGAAGGTAGCTTATTCTTAGAGCTACCTCGACGATCCTCTAGTTTACTGAGGAAATCTGCAAAATAGAGTTCAACATGAGCAAGATTCATCTCATCGAGTAATACCATGCTGACTGTATCATTTAAGCCATGATAACGCTCATCGTCATTACAAACTAAAGGCTCACAACTTTGTGCTAAAAAGTTCAACATCGGCTGTGCTTCAAAACAGTTATCAATTGAATTGAAATACCCTAACATTGACTCTTGCGAGTCCCAATTTGGCTGTACTGGTACATTCAAAAAGTTTATCCCACCAAAATGTGAGTATAATTTTGGCAACTGAGATTTACCTGTTCCACTAACCCCAGCTAATACCGCTAATGGTGACCATTCAGCTGTTTTTAATGCTGTATGGAAAGCAAATAAAATACGCTCACTAAAATACAAACCATAATTTGCAGTATCTTTTTGAATCTGTTGTAGCCAACTTAACTCATTAATCACGTCTGATTGCTTACGTAGCAATGGCTTATGATTAACAAAAGGGATCACTTCACGCTTAACACCAGCAATACGCTGATCACGGGTTTGCTGCTCTTCATAGGCTGGATTTAAACGTTTCAATTCTTCACGTAATTGATTATTGTCCGCACCGATTGCATCATAACGGATCTGTAGGCTCTCATGGCTGCGTTTTTCACGGTTGAGTTCATACTCAATCTGATCAACGCCATCGGCTTCATCTTGCAAAGTAGCAAGTTTGTTATTGAGCTGTTCATTACGAAGTTTTAATTCTTCGACCTGTTTTTTAGCTTCATCGTAATAGCTCTGAATCTCTTCGCTTGGGCGGCTGAATAACTCTTCTTGCAGACGATTAATTTCTTCAGTACGAGCCGTCAGTAATCGTATCACTTCTTCGGGAGACTGCTCACCTAGTTCACGCTGTAACGATTCATACAACTTAACAGAGAAATCAGCTTGTTTTACTTGCGCCAGCAATAGTTCATTTTGCTTTTCAAGATTATCAATTTTACCTTCGAGGAGATTACGTTCCTCAACCATCCGCTGAGAAACTGTTCTTTCCAGATCATTTTGTTGCTGTTTTAAGCTAGCTTCCACCTTTTGCAATTCTAATTTTTCTGCTGCAAGTTTCCCTTGAGCTTGTTTCAGTTCGTCTTGATTTTGTGCTAAATCGACCTTTTGTTGCAGCAAGGATTGTTCGATTTTTTTGCGTGCCTGTTGTTCCTCTTGATCCATTTTTAGGTTCAATCTAGCTAATTGTTCTGCTCGTAATGTCGCCAGTTCTTGGTTTAATTCTGAACGCTGTGCCGCAAAGTCACTGTCTGCCTGCTGTTTTAATTGCGTAAGTTGTTCTTCCCACGCAGCTAAATCATTTTGCTTGTTGGCAAAGGCTTCTTGTTGCACCAGCAACTGATTATGTTCAGCTTTCAATGCCTCTTTTCGTTTCTCGATCAGTACGACCTGTTCAGCCACATGCTGCTTTGCTAGCTCAGGTAAACCATTTTCGATTTCAAGCGCACGTACTTCTAATTTCTTCTGTTGTGAAATTAGCTGCTCTTCTTTTTTATTCTGCCGATTTTGGATGACTAAATAATCTTTGTCGAGCTTCTCTTGCTGTTCTTGCATCCACTGTTTTTCTTTTTTTAACAGTTGCTTAGATTGTTCAAGCTCTTTTTGATCACGCACTAACTGTTCAGCTTTTTGTTTTAGCTCAAAAGCCTCATCGTCCTGTTTTAACTGTTGCTTATTCAGCTGTTCCATTTGGGTTTTAAGCTGTTGTTGTTGTTTGTTAATCTGCTTGAGATCGAGGGTGTTTTCCGTATTTTTACTCACAGTAACTCTCTATTAGAAAATGGATAAATTTAAAAGTTGTTTGTTCGAGATTATCAAGTTCGACTTGCTGCCCAAGAACTGCACCACCATGGCCCCTAATACTGATTAGTTTTGCTATTTTGTTAACTAATTGACTATCTAGTCTCTTCAGCTCGTTATTATTGTGCTCCGACTCGTGCGCTAAATAAACAATCAAGTTGGCTCCTAACGTACTATCGATTCCATTAACTGCACGTTTAATATTATTCTCAGCGGTCTTTAGCAGGTTTTCTGGTAGTGCATCGCCCCAGCATTTTTGTACTATCTGTAAATAGTTATTAACTAGTTTAGGCTTATTGTCATCATTAATCAGCGCTGTATTGGCGATAAACAAACTCTGCTGCAAAGCACCAGCAAGTGCATTCACACGTATCCGACCATCCTCGCAATTTGCTGTGCTCAAAGCCTGCTCCATCTGTTTCAAAACATCACTATCAACGTGATCAATAAAATAATGACCAAATAACGCCACCAACTGCTCCCGATGTCTAAAACGGGTATCATCTTGGAGCCACTTAGGTTGCGTTGTATGTTCAACAAGAGCCTCTATATCTTCACCATCCACAAGCGAAATGTATAACTGATGAATTTTTGATAGTTCATGCTTAGATATCTGCTCCAATATCGTTAAATCACCATGAGATAGAGAATTACGATAATGGTGTAATTTCCCCAACCTCAGTAATAGATCAGGGTGATTTTCAGCAAGTACTTTAAATGGGTGTTGGTCATTCAGTGTTGCTGATAACAACAGCATAGCCAGAGCAGGTTTCATCTCTGGTTGAGCCGCGTTTAGATGTTTAATACTACCGAATTTCACCAAAAATAATGGATTCACAAGCTTGTCATGACTCACCTCATTATGATTACGCGTTTTATATAACGTAAAGCCAAGTTGTTGTGCAAATTCAGTTATCACTCGTCCATTTTGATGAATACTCCTTGTAAAGTACTCCTTCCACTCAGTCCCTCGATGCTGTAAGGCCAACGTCGCAAATTTTGTTTCAATCAACGAATACACACTATTGATATACTGAGTCTTTTTATCTTCCAATTTGGCACGATTAAATGAATCGTTTACTACCTCTTCAGAAATCATTTGATAGTGCTCTTGTAAGGTGATTTTTTGCTTTCTTTTTTTCGCTAACTCCTTCGATTTTATATCAGCAAATTTCTTTTTACTTTTTTTCAAAATCTTAATAAGGTCATATTCACGTTTAAATGCCTTAGTCAGATCCACATCATAGCTAGAAAAGAAGCCATCACAAACCATCGGCTCATCATCACCTTTTGGAATGAAGGCAAGACAATGTATAAATACCTCTTCCCCCTCTGTTGTGATCTTAATCTGCTGACTCTGGCTCGGGTAACGATGTGAACGAATATTTGAAAGCAATGAGTTTTTCCGATTTAAACGCTTAAATCGTTCAATAATATTTAGTACAGTACGCTCGGTTAACTGCTCTCCTGTTGCAACACTGCGATTATCAGAGCTTAAATGATAAGCGGTGATCTTTTTCTGCTGGCCTGTATTACCAATAGAGAAAGTTAACTTTTCACTGTTGTCGCTACTACACTGCTGTGCCGTTACCGGCTGAATAATCATTGGTAAAAACTGTCTAGTGATTTTATTCCTATAAATATTAACGGTAACGGGAGCAACCGCTTGTTTTTTTACTTTTTGCAGCAGCGTTGTTCCTTCAACAGAAATAGCCATCCGTTCATCGATTAAGCACATCTGCTCGAGCTTATCGCAAACGAAGTCTACCAACTCATTTTCTAGGCCAAGTAAATCTTTTATCTGAGTTTTATCTTTCAACTCCAATGCACACAACTGCAATACTGTTGATTCTAAAAAGTTCAACTCACAATTGGTATTGGCAAGTAACGTAACGGTATAACACTCACAGGGCCACAAAATATCAATACAAGCATCCGGCTGATACCGTTCTACATTTGGTACATTACTAATTACATTCACAATAGTCATTTATAACAGGCCCCCTAGTTCATCAGAACAACACAATTGATGGTATGCCTGTAGCTCGGGGATCGCTTGTTTCGCCAACGCCGTTTGAACCAATGCCGCATCCCCCACCACCACTAACGCTTTTTTCTGACGGGTCATCGACACACATAAGCGGTTTTTCGACATTAAATGACCAAATACATTTTGTTGATCTTTAGGGCTTTCAACCTGTTTAAGCATTACCTCTCTTGCTGACTGAGTACGAACCATCGACAGCAACACCACATCAAACTCCATACCTTGAAATGAGTCGACAGTGCCAATGCGCAATCGCTCCTCTAGCGGTTTCCCCTGCTGATCATACAACATCGCGTAATCTTGGCTAATCACCCAATCTTTACTATTTTCAGTTTCAATTTGTTCAGTAATTCCATACTTAGCTAATGCCTTAAATACCTCTTGCACTTGCGCTTTGTAGAAACTTATCACACCAAACGAAAGATCTTTACCCTGCTCCGAGTCGATCCATATTTTAACTTGTTCGGCAATTTTTTCTGCTTCCAGTACACGATAACGGCTCTTAGCCTGATTACGCCGCTCTTTTGTCTGCTCAGAATAGGGAACATCCAGCCACAGTGCAGCTTTGCTCTCTATCCCTTGCAGCTGCTGGTCAAAAAGCTTTGCAGGCAGTGGAGACTGGTAAGCTTCACCATAAGGCTGATAAAACTGCTCACTGGCAAACTGGCCTAATAATGGATGGCTACGAAACTGAGCATCTAAAGTGATGGTTCGTTTTATGCCATCTTGTTTTTCCAATTGTTGCAGACGAGAAAACAGATACTGGAACATACTGTGTTTAAGGTGATCTTCCTCGATGGACTGATCACCCTCTTGCACAATCTCCATCTCTTTCATTTTCTTGATCACGGTTTCATCCACCATATGCGGCAACTGGCGGTGATCTCCAACTAAGATAATGCGATTTTCAGCCTGCACCATTGGAATCATCAGATCGCGAGGACTGGTTCGAGCAGCTTCATCAACGATGATGGTGTCGTATCTCATTAAGCCCTTTCCCTCCACTTTCGCCTGACGGATCGCTATTCCTTCTGCCTGCTGCGTCGTCGCTCCATAGACCACGTTATATTCAGCTATTGTATCGTGCACCTCTTTTGAACTACCCTCTAAATGAGCAAGGTATTCTGAAATCACCTGATTCTGTTCAGTAATGCGATTGTCATTGAGTGGAATCCACTCCAAACACCGCTTCATGCACCGAGTAACATCCTTTCTCACTTTTGGCGTTTTTAACTGCACTATTGGCGCATAGCGAGTTAGCAAATCCAGTTTCATCTCCTTTAACTCAGCTAAAAAACTAAGTGGATCAGATGCTTTCCAGATAGATGCTAGAGTCAACAGTTCGAGGATCTCTCGCTGCTCTTTATCGCCAGCCTCAAAAAACGGCTGCAACTTAGTCTTTAACATTGCAGCACGAGCGGAGCCATCATCTTTGAATCCCACTTCAGTGACACGAAGAGCACGAACATAAGGCAACATCTCCACACTGTTAGAACTTTGCTGGGTCAACTCTTCATGAAGAGCATCAATCTGAGATAAAAACGGCACATCCGTTTTACCACTAATAAATTCCTTTACCACCTTGATCATCTGTAACGCTAACCCATCACTGGGGGTTTTTAGGTAACGTCGGTAGTCCCTTTCAAGAGTTAAATAACTTTGGCTCAACTTTAGATCAGGGTTCTTATCTAATGAACGCTGTGCTGTTTGTTCACGCCAATGATCGATCTTCACTGCGGTTGCCGTCGACGCCTCTGTTTGCCCCGAACGCTTACCAAACTTAATGGCAGGGAGGTTGTTGATGCTTAACCGTGACATTAGGTTTTCAACAGCATCATGCTGATAACCACTGACCAAAATACTGCCCGTTACCTGCTTGTCTTTTGCAGATTCTTGATTTAGCCGCTCAATGATCGCAGTAATCACCGTGGTTTTACCTGTTCCAGGTGGTCCTTGAATAATGGCAATATCCGGCGTATTTAACGCGACCGAAATCGCTTTCTCCTGCATCATCGTAGGCGGATGTTTAGGGAAGATCTTCTCCTTCACAAATGAAGTTAGTGCTTTAATTTGGGGCTTTTTATTTCGTGGTAATAGTGTTCCGTCTTCTTCAATCAACACCCCTAAATTGGGCATTGCACTGGTACCATTTTGAATATTGACTCGCGCTGACATTCGACGCTCAATTTGTATCTGATCCCCCAGCATCGAATACACCAAACTATAGGCTCTATCTGGAAGGTCTTGAATATCAATAACCAATGTATCTGCATTAACTTTTAAAATCTTAATTGGATCGAATGCCATGCACTCTTTATTATTAATGCTTTTTTTCTTTTCTTGACCTTCATTTTGATCATCAACGTCATTACCATCATCACTAGGCTTAGCGACCGCCCCCCATGGGTTTAACACCGGGCTAATACCTTTCTTTTTTTGGTACTCAACCAGTTTTTCGGTACTGTAATCACTCCAAGATAATTCTGGGCCAGCTAAATAATTTGGGAGGTTTTCGGGATTGACCAACTCCAAACAATCCCCCGCTTTCAGCAACTTCCTTAAATCTCTACCGACCGAAACCTCCAAGCCCTTTTCCTTTGGATCGAAAATACTGTTATCTGGCGTACACTCAATCACAGCTACATCACGCGCCTTCCTGAGCAGTGTCTCGCCTTCCAGATCGCCATATTTATCCCAAACGTTCAGGTAGCCTTGCTCTTTTTCAGCCAGCTCCTTCATTTGCTGGCTTGCCAATGTTTGTAGGCGCACCACATTATCCATATCGGTAAATTTCAGCTTAGCCCTGATCAACCTCACGGCAAAACCCGGGGCCGGATTAACACGTTGTACCAACTTTTTTGCTGCTAAAAAATTAAAATCGATATTTTTTTGTTCGGTAATCGCTAACTGAAACCCTGAACCAAGCAACACCATGTTATGAACAAGGCTCTGTTGGCTATCAAGCAGTTCATCATTGGTAATAGACTCCTTAATATCATTTGGCTGATTTTGTTTTTCAATTTTTAATAACTCATGCACTCGATTAAGTTCATCGAGTGCAGCACTACCCAATATTGCAGGCAGATAAAAATACTCAGGGTCGAGATCATCTTGCAGCAACTGGCAGCCGCTCAATAAAGATTGATGTACATCGGAAAAGTTATCTCCAAAATCTAACTTAGTCGCTTGCCCCAAAATCACCCCATCTAAGGAGATATCCAGCTCACCAAACTCAATCACTTCACCGTTAAAAAATGAGATGCCAAGCTCTATGCCTTGCTCCCCTTCTTTTGAGGTACTTTCGCCCACCACCTGTACTAAGTTACTGTTACGTCGAGATAACTGCAGTACAATATCTTTTTCAATTCCCAGGTGGCGACATTCAATCGATGCCAATTGCCCCTTGATAACCAACTGTAAACGCTGCGTACGTGAACTGATCGTCAAACGACCGATATCTCCTACCTCAACGGGCAGAGCTTTAGATAGAGGCTTAACCCAGACACGATGATTAAACTCGATATTCAGTTTTTTCAAATCCATTACTTACCCTGCCATTTCAGCTCAATCACTCGCGGTAACTCACTCTGCACATATAGTAAAATCCCCTGCTGTTTTAACACTTCTAACTCTACATGCCACTGACCAACTAATGGCTTAAACACGCCCTGTGAATCAGTGATCGAGATAGTATGCTGGTCACTAAGATGACGAATAAACCAGTCTCCCTCTAATTGATACAACTCCAACACCGCTTGGTCGTGACTATCTGCCGTAAACTCTTGCAATACTCGCTCAGGTACGATGATCGGCGCATCTTTAGCGACATGGACACTCTGCCAGTTGCTTTTTTGTAACGGATTATTAGGTTGCCATTGATAGCTGCTCAGCTGGAAATAGCCAGGTACAGACTGTTCGCAATAAGGGCATTCTTGATGATCGGCAGGGTAATAACTCATATTGCAGCCTGGACAGGCAATCATCGTGTCATGTGCCGCCGCCAATGCCTCCGGCCAATGGTGAATCGTCGGGCGCTGCCATGCGTTGACACGTCCCTCGGTAAATGTTTTGGCAAATAAGATTTTTAGCTCAGGTGTTAAGACTAACTCTCTCGGCAGACCGCTCTTCGCTCGATTTGAGTCATCAATTAGATCATCAATAAAGGGCAGTAAACCCTGTTGAGCTTTATCCTCAGCCGTGCTCTCACCTTCATCCCATCCTCCCTCTTCATTGAGTGCTTCACCATCAAAGGGAGCCACCATCGTCAGCATCTTAAACGCCAATGTAGCAAAGGAGTAACAATCGCTTTGTGGTCGACAACCATCTTGTTTTGTTACCACCTCAGGTGCACCATAACCTGGGGTATAAACAATTGAGCCACGTTTTGGGTTATCAAAGCGGATATTATCAGCATCAATAAACCAAACATGGTTAAACTGACGATCCACCGAGCAAAACACATTTTCGGGTGAGATATCCCCATAAAGCAAACCCACACTGTGCAGTTTCGATAACTCGGTTGCAGTCTGCATTAATATCGCTAAACGCTGCTTTGCCCCCCCTGTTTTTGCGTAATGCGCAAGAGGGTAGCTGATCTCGATAGGTAATTCGCTATTCAGCCAACCTGGGATCTTACCTTGTGTCTCTTTAGGTATTTTATAATCTAAAATTGCTTGTACAGGATGCATATCTTGCATCATCTGCATCACGTAACCAGCCTGATCCTTTAACATGAACAAAGGCTTGGCAATATTAAACTCAGGATTAATCGGATATAACGATAACTTCGACAGCTTTTTTTTATACGCCTCTTTTTCTGCTGTGTTGGTGACCACTTGATTGTCTTTTAAGATACACTTCACTACTAGATCGGGATCTGTGGTGCGAAATACGACGCCTTGACCACCACGGCCCAGCACTTTTGTCAGTTTGTGCTGCTGACTCCATTCATCCTGCAGCCCAGGTTTAGGTTTAGGTAGTCCAAACTGATCCAAATCTTGTTTATTCTTATTCACGGTGTCTCCTTAACAATCATCGCCACCAACGTTTTGTCATCACTGTGTCCCGGCACAGGCCAGTGTTGCAGCCATTGCTCCATATCAGCGATTATTTGCTGCTCCGTTAAAGGTCGATACTGGGTATACAACTGCTTAAAAAAGGCTGTCTGCTGCTCCTGCTCCAGATCATCAGCAATACCATCACTGCACAAAAAAAAGCCACGACACACATCTACGTCAAAACTGCCCGTTTGCCACTGTGTAGGGCTAAAACTAGCCTTGAGAGCATCGGTTTGATTAGAGAACAGCTCGCTGTTTGCTGTTAAACACTCAGGTTGATCGACATCGCTTCGATACAAAACACTTAAACCATCACCAAGTTGCGCCCAAAAGAGAGTGTTCTCTAAGCGCAACACCATCAAAATAGTACAACCACACTGAGTTATATCCTGCTCGGCCAAATTCTGTAGCCAATTTTGATGAAACAGCGTCAATCGCTCGGTAACTGATAACTCGGGTAACTGATGCCACTGCTCTAATAATCTGTGTGCCGCATCACAAGCCGCCTGAGAGCCAAGCTGCGACAAACCGTGACTTCCCAAACCATCGGACAAAGCTATTAACTCTCCCCACGGATACGCATGGTGACAAAAAGCATCCTGATTGGGCAGCTGACGTTTTTTATGTAAAGGTCCAATCTCGCTATAACCAAATTGTTTAAAAACAGTCTGGCCAGCTCTGCCCATCTCTTTACCATGCGACTGATCAACCCCAGTCATCGTCTTCATCTTGCTCATGGACAACACTCAAAACTGATTTACTAAATTGCACATCACTGCGCTGCAAAGGCGGTGGTATTCGCAGTGCATTCAAAATATTTCTAGCATGCTTAATGGCTACACCAATATCTTGTGCTGGATAAACCGGTAACCCAAGGTAATCCAACCCCGTAAGATCAGCATCAGCACCGACAGCAACAACAACCACGTTCTGTTGTTGTTTAAAAACTCGTTTCTGTGACTCAGTCAACTCAAAAAAACCATCGGATAACAAAATAGTAGGCTCTGTTTTTCGTTCAATTAAAAATGCGATACAGCTATCCATATCGGTCGAGCCTATAATCTCTGGGAGCTCAATATCCAACTCAGGATCAACATACACTTGGCTAAGTTGATTTTGCAGCACATAAAATTGAGCTTCATTCGAAGAGAAATACTGGCGAACAAAACGCACCAAATTGAGTATTAGCATTGGTTTGCCATTTTCTGCCATACTCCCCGAACGGTCTATCACGATATTAATCATTGTTTCTACCTGGCTTATAGAGTTTCTACCTATCAATTGACGGTCACATTGTGCCGACCACACCAATAATCATATTCAAATATTACTGGTGTAGTTGACAGGGTATAGCTGATACCGATTAAAAAATGCTGTCCTCTTCCTCTGTATCATCAAAGGTGGTGACGCTACGCTCAATGCTCTGTTCGATTGAGCTATCAGGTTGTACCACATTTGGATTCTGTGACACGGTACGAGAGGTGACAGACATCGTTACAAACTGGAAGAAATCTTTGATCTTTGAAGCGTCTTCTGCTTGGAACACCGTATGTTCGGTACCTTCTATAAATTTGTTTAGCACCTGGTTATCTGCTCCTGTACCAATCGCCATTGCCAATCGATCACATTTTTGTGAGCGCCCCTCATAAACTAAACTTGCTAAATGTTCTTGCCAATCATCCGTTGGCGCACCATCAGAAACTAAGACCAGTGTTGGACGATAAGCACGAGATGGGGTGACATTTTTGTCTTCAATCATCGCTTTCGTCATCGCAAATGCCGTACCCATTGGAGTCATACCGCTTACTTCTAGTGAAGACCACTCCACTTGGTTTGACACCGTGTATGGCAGGTGCAGCTTCACTTCAGCACCAAAAGTAATCACCGATAGTAAAATCTCAATTTCGTTTGTTTGATTATCAGCAAACTCTGCGATCATTTTTTCTACTGCGTTATTCAACTCAGTGATCGGAGTACCGCGCATACTCGTACTTACATCAAGCAGCAAGACAACAGGTAACGGTTTTGCTTTTGCTACAGTAAAATCTGCAGGATTAAATCCAGCCATAATTATCTCCAGTTATATTTAATTATTTAACGTGCTAATAATTTATCTAATCGCTTGATTTGAGCGTATTCGATATCCACTTGCTGTTGCTTTATAGGTACAACCTCTATCGTAAAGTCACTATCCAACCAATAAGTCGCATAACCATCAGATTTTTCGCTCTGGATACCAATTTTGTGAAAAGCTTCGATGGGTAGGACCGCTTTTATCTTACGATTGATGGTGCTACGCGCTTCTTGTACTATTTGTCTAGGGATGCCCTCAATTTTCGATAACAGCGATTCATTCCATTCAAAGTCATCATCAATCGCTTCAATATCTAACCCAAAAGTTTTAAGCAACCTTTGATCATTTGTGAGGTTTCGATAATGCTCTATAAATTCTTTTGCACATTCCTTATCATCGAAAAATGACCTATCGGCCAATAAATGGCGGTTTGGTTGAATACTTAACCACAAATAATAACTATATTCTTTCGGTGTTAGCTTAATATCGATGCCATTCACCGAAAGTGTTTTTGCTTTATCGTTCATGATCAATGTAATCCCTTTTTGGTGCAACGCGTTAATGCTCGCCACCGTTTTACTGAAAGATGTTTTGTCAATATCTTTTAATAGGTTTCCATCAATTAAATGACGCATACGCACAAAAGGGATCTCTGCTAAAGTCACTTCAGCATCACGAGTGTTTAAATTTAAGGTATGATTATCCTTTTTAACTTCGATGTAGTTATCCTGTTTGGTCGGATAAAAGAACTGGTCACAAAACTCAAACTCTTCGCTAATAAAAACGTGGCTTAACATATCTTGCTCACGCCCCAATAGTGACATCGCATTACCCATATAGAAAGACATCGATTTGCGCCCGCCCGCAATCGATGCATGGATACGGGTATCCTGCTGTTGGGTAAAGCGAGCAATAATCTTCATGATCGAATCGGCAATATAATTTTGGTCTTCCTCTCGTTTTCCATTAAATATGGGTTCACCAGAATCATCTTCCATCAATAAGATATGGCGCTGATCAAACTCGATATAAGGCATATTGTACTCGGCAAATAATTTATTGAGTTGCTGATCGTCAATAAGATGCTTCACTAACTTTTGCTTGGCATTCTCTGAGGTGATTACATAGATCTCTTCAGGAAACGTCTTACCTTGAGTAAACAGGGCATATAACGTTTCTGTTAATACTTGAGGGCTAGTCCCCATGACTGAGATTAATATTTCTTTCATTAACAACCTTACATTACTATTTGAATACTTATATGACCGATTGTTGTAACAATAACGATACTGTTTGTGTGGCAACTACAAAGAATCATATCTGATATTTCGACCATTATACTGAAAACAAGCTTGTGAAGCTCACCACTCTCTTTGTTTATTAAAGGAAAAGAGCTATTTAATAGCAATCAGATTCATAATGGTGTCACCTGAGCATAAATGTTGACCAACTTTTATCGATAACTCTTCTATTACGCCCGGCTGGTTACACACAAGCATTTCATTGTTACCCTCGGTATTGTCATATTCAAAAATAGTATCTCCCTCTTTTAACTGTTGCCCTTGGTGACAAGAGATTTTTCGAACCGTGCCACTAGCTACTGTCTTTGGCAAAGAGATTCTCTCCCTTTGGCACAAGGATTTTAACTCCGACTGATAACCGCGCTCTTTAACCAGTGCTAATAGATCTACCTTGTTGATATTGCCCGCTCGATATAGTGGCTCTATCTGCTCAATCTTCAAACTTGGATTATGCAGTGCCGCCTCAAATTCTCTCCGAGTGGTCGTCATCTTATTTTGATTACTGTTCGACCAGACGCCAGATTGGGTAAAATCAAACCCCATGTTTGCTTTATAATTCGCTATCTTTGCTGTTAATAATTCAATAGGACAATGGCGATTGTTTAATGCCGACTCTCTCACCAAAAGATCATTATCGTCAGCCAATTTCGACAGCACTTGTACCGAGGTAAAGCGGTTTGATGCAACCTGCTTTCTGATCATAGGGTCAGCGCTTTGATATTGGTCGGCCAACTTTTGATATTGTGTCTCTGAATAGGATGCAGGCTTGAAATTATTTTCAAGAAAAAAGGTCTTTAACTCATCCAACTGTTGCTTGTTCTGCTTGCCTAGAGGGATCACTTCTTTGATAGTATCTAACAATTTCTTATTAGATAACAAACACTTATCCAAAAAAGCACTCTCTAGTGCTGTATTGACCAGCATTTCAAGGTCGGAACCACTGAACAACTCGGTTTGTTTAGCAATCGACTTAAGGTCAATATGACTTGTAGGCTTACTCTGTAGATGCACCGACAAGATCTGCTCACGCTCATAACAATTAGGGAAATCGACATAAAAAATGTCGTCAAACCGTCCCTTACGCAACAGCTCCGAGGGCAGGGTTTTAATATTATTCGCTGTTGCGATCACAAAGGTGGTACTGGATTTCTCTTGCATCCATGTTAATAATAAACCGAGTAATCGTGTGGTTACTTCTCCGTTACCGCCGCTGCCACCAATACCCGAAAAAGCTTTCTCAATCTCATCGATCCACAACACGCAAGGGCTGGCTTGCTCGGCCAGTTTTAACGCCTCTCGCATATTTTTTTCACTTTCACCGATGTATTTGCCCATCAATCGACCGATATCGAGTCGAAACAACGGATACTGTAACTTCTCGGCAACCAACTTTGCTGAGAGAGATTTACCACAGCCAGGTATCCCTGCTAGTAACACGCCCTTTGGTGCAGGCAAACCATATTTTTTCTGGCTATCGCTGCTTTCGATAACGCGACGCTTTTTATCTAACCATAACGTGAGATTATCTAACCCAGCTAATTTCACGGAGTCCTGTTTCGGCATACTGATCACCTCAAGTAAACCACTGTTGGTGATAATCTGCTCTTTTACCTGTTTAACCAACTGCAATGTCCTTACATCGAACTGCTGCTGATATTGTGCCTTTGCCGAGCTAAGTAACTGCTCGATAACCTCAAGATCTAACCCAACGCATAAAGAGACAAACTGGTTTTTAACCTCGGTAGTAACGGTAATACCATTCTGCTTAATAAATCGCTCAACTAATTGCTTTACCTGTGACTTAAATAAAGGCTTTAGTTGATGCTGATGACACAACCCTTGCAACTCGGCATATTGAAAAGCCGTTTCGTTACACAGCATCACGGCACAAACTCCACGGTGATGACGCTGAATACGCAATAGCAATTGCTGTAATCGAGCTACTGTTGCTGGGCTTTCTTCTAATCCTTTCTGAGCATTTTTTATCACAATCAGTACATTATCTAGATTCAGATCGTCCAGCTCTTTTAAGCAAGCGTATAATGATGGCGGATTGATATCGTACTCTTCGACACTGCGTTTATTCTTAAAATCCACCCAGCCATCACTGAGATTCCACTCTTTAATTTGGGACATAGCCAACGCATCCGCTACGTGTTGAATTAATTTATCGCCACGTTGATACTCACGGCTGTGTAGTTGAATCCCAGGCACCCCTGATTGAATGGCGTGAATCATGGGTTTAACGATTGGATTACTTGACATAGAAAAGCCTTATCTACTTAATTTACAATATGAAATCTATGTTACTTTCCACTTAACTAAACAGTGAACCAACAAAACTGCAAGCCGAAGATACGGAACTTCCGATACTCGAACTCACCGAAGAAATCCCTCTAGCCACCGAGCTAACTATCGCTTTTCCTGCCTGGTAGATACCCTCCCCCACCGCACTACCTGCCATGCTACCAAGCAAGCCGCCAGCTACGCCGCCTAACGCAGTTCCCACCGGGCCAAATACGCTGCCCAGCCCAGCCCCCGCACTGGCTAATTTTCCGCCGGCGGCTATCGCACCAATCATACTGACACTGGCACAGCCAGCTTGGTCCACTGCCTCTTTTCCGGTCAACTCACCTTTTGAAAACTTATATAAAATTTTGCTATTTTCGATCCCCAAGGTGGCAAAATTGGCAATATGACCCACAGGGGTATTTTTCAACGCCTTACCAAACCAGCCGCTTTTTATTGCCACCGTAATGCCGCCCGTTGCCGCCACGGCGATGCCCGTCTGACCTGCAGACCGAATAGAAGAGTGAATAAACTCTTGTAGGTCCTGCTCAACATCGGGATTTTTTTTGCCAGTTAAGCCATTCCAGATTCGGCGCCCTAAAATACGTCCCCCCTGAAAGCCCACCGATAACAAGGCACCGGCTGCAGCCTGTTTAGCGATATTTTTTGATAACGCTTTACCATTAAGTTGTGACCAATCATATTGCTTAGCTTCGTATTCAAGTTGCGCCTTACGCTGCATCTCTTTGGCTTGTTCTTTCGTCAATGGCTTAGACTCAATGCCACCAACTTCGATAGTATCGGTGCTGTTTTCTATCTGCTCAGCTTGCCCTTTTGGCACTAACTTTCGCTGACCGCGATAATCACCTTTTTTTAACAGTTGTTCAGTGGACTCAGCATCTTTGCCATACTTGGCCTGATAACGCCTTACTATCTTGCCATCACCATCTTTAATCACGATATCGACGGAGCTTTTACCATAGGTTTCACCCGGCCCTGGCTCTAATACTTCAGCATGATATTCACTTCCCTGTGCGGCCGCCTCTAGGTTAAAACTGTTTGCGTGGTGATGTTCGGCGATAAAACCATCAAGATTATATTGCTGGTTGATCTGACCATCATTACGGTACAGCACATTGATGTTGTTTTGGTTGGCTCTGTCTAACGCTACATCGATATTGCCTGCGTACTCAGTAAAATTATTATGCCCCGAGGCGATAACACCTTGTCGCAGTTTTTCATCTAACCAGCTGGCTTGACTTAACCCTTTATCAAAATGTTTATCGAGATCAGTACGGTGGTGATAATAGCTCTCTACTGTATCGGTAATGGTATTGGCCGCTTTTTTTCGCTCTGTCTCATCGAGCCATAGTTGTGGATACAGGGCAAATTCGTTATCTAACCAGACAACCGCTGGCTGTTCACTAGGTTTATTTTTATATGAACGAATAAAGCTCGCTAGGGTATTGCGGGTGTTTTGCGCTGTCTGAGGGGTAAGTTGTAACTGGCTAGCCAACAGCATGCCATCATTATCAGCCGATTGTTCTATTATTAATTTAGAAATCTCATTTTTATCGGTTTGTTTACTCATCTTGCCCTCTTTTATTTATTCGTTGTTACTCTGTTTCGCTTGGATAATATAATTTTAAACTAGCCGCTTACTCATTACTTTGATATTAATTACCAAGCGATACCCCATCGTAAGACCATTTATCACCACTTTTATTAATAACAAGCTTTCCATCTCATGGCTGGGTTGTTGTCTAAATCCGAGGCCGATTAAAAAACATCAAGCTCTGCTCCTTAATTTAACTTATCCAGAATTGCTCCGAGTATCGTGTCGTTTCCACCAATGAAAAAGGTTCTTTATGTTGTCGGAGTCAAATCAAATAACCTTGAACTCAATCTGGTGTTGGTGGACACTAACTGTATATTTTTGACTACATCCTAAAGCCATTGACTGTATCTCAATCTTACTTAATGCATCAGGCGGTAAAATTTTCTTAAGCTTGTTATTAATCGATGAGCGCAGTTGTTGGACAAAGGTTCGATCCATCCCCTTGAGCGAATCAAGCGTGTTTTCTTTCAAATCTTCAGGTTCAATACCAAAGGTACGATACACTCTCACATCATTCGCAATATCACTGTAAGTACTTAAAAAACCTATTGCGTACTCTCTCTTTTCTTCAAAATCACGATCGACGACTAATCCTTGTTTTCCCATCAGCAAAAGCCATATGTAAAAAGCTAACTCTTTAGCGGTTAGGGAAATATCAATGCCGAGAAGTGTGAGTGTTTTTGATTTTTTATGAATGGAAATAAAGAGGTCATCTCGGTGAGTTGCATTGAGTGTTGCAACAGTTTGGCTAAACGACATATTACCCATAGATTCAATCAATTGTGGATTAACTGACTGACGCATTCGCACAAAAGGAATTTCAGCTAAAGTGACCACCGCCTGACTGGTATCTACCTCACCCTGACCGTGCTTTCCTGCTATCCATTTGGGCTGGCGCGTAGGGTACCAAAAGTCCCTAACGAACTCAAAATCGTCATTAACGAATACGTGACTTAGGGTGTCTTGCTCTCTACCCAGCAAAGACATGGCATAACCAAAATAGAACGCCATGGTTTTTCGCCCGCCAGCCAAGGACGCGTGAATGGCAACATCGTCTTGCTGAGTAAGCAGGTAAACTTTGCGGGTGATAAAATCTGCCATATACGTTTGGTCAATAATTGATTTCGCATCATCTATCGGTTGGCCGTTATCATCTTCGATCAACCAGATATGATCTTCCGTGAACTTGAAATCGGGGAGCTGATATTCTTCTTTCAATGCATTCAAGTGACCATCGCGAAACAGTCCATTCATTAACATCTGCCTTGTACTGCGGGTGGTGATGACATAGATTTCATCAGGAAAGGGCTTACCACTGGCATGAATAGCATATAAGGTCTCAGTCAGCACCTGTGGACTCGCGCCCGTTGTAGAGAGAAGAATATTTTTCATAATGTCACAACTGCCATCCCAAATGCCTTAACAAGGCGTATCATTATGACAGTAACTTATTGATAGACAAGCATGACCATCACATTATGATTGATCAGGAATTTTAAACGTTCATTACTCGAACAAACCGTACAAAGACAAAATTGTGATACTTCCACTATACGCCCGTCATCCTAAATCAGAATAACAGGCGTTTTCAGAGTGACTTTACTCAAGACAACACGACTTCATTTTCTTCTTGCACTCTTGGCTTGCTTGCGTGCTTTTTTCTGCTTGGTGCGATCAACAGCTTTGCGTTTCACCTTCTGACAAACGAAGCTACTGTCGCGCATCAGTGCCTTACCGATTGGAGAGACTAGAAACTGCTTCGCTTGCTCACAACCTTCCTTGACAGACTCACGAATGAGTACTTTTAGATTCTGGGGTGTTTTCACTTTGTTGGCATTTTGGAGTAATTCAATGATTATCATGGCTGCATCAAATTTCATTTGTGCTTTTTCAATAACATCCTCTGTTTGTTGCAGCGCTGCCGGGTAAAGTTCAAGTACTTTCTGGTCATCGCTTTTGTCCTGCTTCAGTGCATCATGCAGCCGCTTTTCATACCAAAGATAGTCAGGTAGCAGAGAACTCCCTTCTAGCATCTTACGAAGACCACTGTCTTGGTTATGCTCACAGCTTAATAATCCGTAATATTCACAATAACCACGTATGAATTTTACGCCAGGAGCCTGATACGCTTCTGCTTTAATCAAGGCAGTACGTAGCTTTTTAAAGTTAAGTTCATTAGCTTTATCCTCTTCCCACTGCTCTAACTTATTAAAGGTATCTGCGACAAGTGCTTTCTTATCTGCAACTTCTAAGCTACGTTTCAGCCATTTCCTGTAAGCAGGCTCATCCTGTTTATAATGCTGAGCCTGCAAGAAATATAGTGCCTCTGGATGACCTTTTTCACCCGCTGAATTGAGATATGCCTCACCTCGATTATGTTGACCAATTCGACATAAATACTGATAAAATTCCCACTCAGCATCCCCTGACTCGTCCGTCTCTATCGCCTTTTTAAAATAATCATCAGCGTCCTCTGATCTACGGTTAACCAGATGTTTGTTAACACATGATGTCGCGTATAAAAGCCAGCAGTCATTACTGCCCTGTCGCTCTGCTTTATCCAGCCAATATTCAAGATCACGTTGATATTGAAAGTAGTGCGGTTTGCTGGCCTTGGTTTGCTGATCTAACGTCTTTAATAAACCAGAAAAATGCATAGCCATCGCGATACTTGCGTCTGCATTACCTTGCAGTGCTTGGTGCACAAGTTCAGCTTGTTTAGAAACCTCTGGTTCAGTCCAAGTCTCAAGTGGTTGTTCATTGACTCCCGCCAAATTCAACACCAAATATTTCGTCAATTCAAAAACATCCTCCATCATCCGTTTCAACTTGTATTTTGAGATAAGGATATCGGCACGAAACTGGCCATCAAAATGGCGCTGAATATGTACCCCCTTGTTGGATTCTGCACGTAGCTTATCCAGCATATCGATTACATACGGGGGTACTTTACCTGACGTTTCAATTTGTTTTATCTTGTTAATCAATTCACCACGAACAGGAGGTCGTAGTTTGATTATCTCTCCTACCTCATGGCACCACAGCTCTAAAAACAAGCGAACTTTAACCAGACAGCAGGAGTGATCCTTCGTATAGTAATAGTCAGCTTGCTCGCAAACCTGAAATAGCTCAGGAAAGTATGTTTCAATAAAACCGTAATTAGTATTTCGGTCAAAGGTGTACTCTGTAGCAACGATAGTATGGGCTATTGCATTCATCTTTTTTCCTCCTTGATTGATATAGCATCAGAATAACCAAGAGAGGCTTCAACTTAGCAATTACAAGCTTGAGAATTAACCGTTACATAACAGTTTCAGATTATAGATCTATCCGTCCATATCATCGTCCCAGTTTTTTGAAGCTATATTCAAGGGTCTTTGCCGGATACATTTCAAAGAACCGCCCCTGACCTGTATAGATAATTTACCATTCAAGTTTGCAGTCATTGTTCTCACATACCGCTTTGAACGTTTATTGATCACGGTGATAAAATTGGACTTTTTATTGACAGAATGGACACATGGCAAGCTGGTCTAAAAAAATTCGCCAGTATGAAATCTTCAAGGCTTCTCTTTGCCTGATATTTTTTTGCTCATTACCTAGACAATTAATATCTTCATCAGAGATAAGTTCAACCAGACGAGCACTGTGATTTTTCAGCACCTCAACTGAGGGGGATATTCTTCAAGGTGTGCATGATAGCTGTCGGCAATTTTTCTATCTCTGTACCGTATTCATTCAGATGTTTTATCAACGGCCAAGTTTACAGGAGTGAAGTCAAGCGCTCCTCAACATAAAAGTCCATCGGAGTCAGTACTAAAGGGCCAGTATCGTCACCCGTTACCCAGCCCACTGCTTGGGGTGGTGTTTCATCATGGTTCAGACAACAAGATATTATTAACCTGTTTTTTTCTTGAAATGCCTTCAATTGGTCAGAGTGCCACGAAGAGATGGCAACTAATTCAAATTGATGACCATAACGAGTATCTTCAACCACCCATCTTATATTTTCGACTTTAACCGTTACTGCCGCCCTGATTTAGATAACCATTTAGAATCGTTATCTAGTTGATTAGAGGCATTATCAGTTAACCAGATAAAACCAATCGCAGTCACCAGATGGTCACATTTTGGTCACAGCGGATTTTTAGTACTAATAGAAAAAGAGATTTAATCATGAAGTCTGTAAGTGGTTACTTTCGTCAAGCTCCAGATACAAAAAAGCCCCAGCATTTCTGCTGAGGCTTCGTTGTGTNGATAAAACCAATCGCAGTCACCAGATGGTCACATTTTGGTCACAGCGGATTTTTAGTACTAATAGAAAAAGAGATTTAATCATGAAGTCTGTAAGTGGTTACTTTCGTCAAGCTCCAGATACAAAAAAGCCCCAGCATTTCTGCTGAGGCTTCGTTGTGTTGGCGGAGCGGACGGGACTCGAACCCGCGACCCCCGGCGTGACAGGCCGGTATTCTAACCAACTGAACTACCGCTCCAATTCTGTATGAAACCCGGCTTGTGCCCAATTTCTAGAATGTGGCGGAGAGATAGGGATTTGAACCCTAGATACGCTACAAACGTATGCCGGTTTTCAAGACCGGTGCTTTCAACCACTCAGCCATCTCTCCGTAAGTGCGGTGAATAATACGCAGCCCTTTGGCGATTGTAAAGCATCAACATAGTTAACTGCTCAACAGGTAACCATTTTTGATGATTTATTTCTTATTTATCTCAGCTCAGGACAAAACATGTCTGTCACGGCTAATTTTCGCACACATCTAGCGCAACTCATATTATCTAGCGGCACTTAACCTGTACTCCGGAACCCCAAAAAGCTGTTTTGTTATGACACTCACCGGCGATCAACTGACGCAATGCCTCTGGATAAAGATTATATGCGTCTAGTTTTTGCTTATGCACCCACAAAAATTCAAGATGAGCCTCGTTAGAAACAACGGGAAACTTCGAGGACAAGTCTGACTCAACACGGAAGATTAAGTTAATTTCGGCATTGAGCACGCCGTGTTCTTCCCACTCATTTTCTGCCGCACCGACAAACTCACCAATCCGACCATCAATCGATGCCTCTTCCATTAGCTCACGCTTCAATGCTGTCTTGGCCGGTTCTGCGAATTCAATATGGCCACCGGGCAAGAACGTCATGGTATCGCCAATTGCCCTGACCAGCAGTACATGCTCACCTGAGATAATAAGACCTCGCGCCAAGTAGTGAAATGCCACGTTATTTCCTCTTCTGTTTGCTGATCGGCCAATAGTAGCGGGTTTAAACAATCTGTAACAGAGTCATCCCCTCTTCATCACACCTAAAGACTATAGTTATGCTAATCTCGAACCTTCTCTCAAAAATAGATAACTACAACGATGAAAATATTCAGCAACTTTGAAAGTGGCAACATCCATGTTGTCAAAGCCGACACCCCTGAAGATATCCAGCTAACCATCCCGAATGACAACCAATCTGAGTTTTACCAATGGTTTCATTTCCGCCTGGAAACTGAAGCGCAGACTGCACACCACATCAAACTGCTGAATCTAGCAAAATCCGCCTATCCGGAAGGCTGGCAAGACTACGATGTCGTCGCATCCTATGATCGCGAGGAGTGGTTCCGCATTCCTGCCGAGTTTGACGGTGATACCCTGAGCTTTAAAGTGCTCCCGGAATACGGCTCGATGTATTTTGCCTATTTTGCCCCTTACAGCTATGACCGTCACCAGGATCTGCTGCACCAGGCACAAACTCACTTTAACTGCCAGCTGACAACCCTTGGCTCGACCCTTGACGGCAACGACATGAGCTTGCTGACAGTCGGCGAGCCGTCGGATGAGAAGAAAAATATCTGGATTATCGCCCGCCAGCACCCAGGCGAAACCATGGCAGAATGGTTTATCGAAGGCTTATTGCAGCGCCTGCTGGATGAAACCGACACCGTCGGTCGCGCCCTGCTCGATAAAGCGGTCTTTCATATCATTCCGAATATGAACCCGGACGGCAGTATTCGCGGTCACTTACGTACCAATGCCGTCGGCGTTAACCTGAATCGCGAATGGCAAACGCCATCAATGGAAAAGAGCCCGGAAGTGTATCTGGTGCGCGAGCAAATGCTGAAAACCGGGGTTGATATGTTCCTGGATATTCACGGTGACGAGGCCATTCCGTACAACTTCGTTGCAGGCAGTGAAGGGATCCCGTCCTATGACGACCGGCTAGAAAGCCTGGAGAGTAAATTCAAGCAGGCCCTGCTGACCATTACACCTGAATTTCAGGACGAACATGGGTATGACAAAGACGAACCAGGCCAAGCCAACCTGACTATCGGTTCTTGCTGGGTGGCCGAACAGTTCAAGTGCCTGTCTTACACCGTTGAGATGCCGTTTAAGGATCATATCCTTCATCCAGACAGCTTCTACGGCTGGTCCCCAGAGCGCAGCGTTGCATTCGGGCAGGATGTATTGGCGGCAGTACTGGCTGTTGCAGATGATATTTAGGCTTCACAAATAACAAGAAGCTCCTAATAACAAACAGACTGGCCTTCGCTGGCCAGCCTGTACTAAAGTCGCTTCCTTTTACGACGAGCATTAATTAGATCTTCAATCTGTTTTTGCTCTTTTTTCGCCTGCTCATAATGCTGCTTGGCTTTCCAGCGTTCCAATACCGTTTCCAGCCCCTTCACCTTGGCATGACAAGCTTCAAGCTGAGACTTTGCCCGTAGGCATTCTGCATCCATCACCGCTTTTTCATGCTGATGGTGATGGAGCATCCTGCTGAGCATCAGCTGTACACTGGCAGTATTCTGCAAAACTGTACTACTCATGTGTGCAGAGCCATTAGCACCTAACGTCTGACAAGCTGCTTTCAACGCACCAAGGGCATTCAACTGTTGCTCAAAATAGCTTGCTTGCTGCTGCTGTTGTTCAAAAACCTTGCTCTGGCGGTCACGGTTTTGCTCGGCGATTTGCTGCAGCTTACTAACAGCCCGCACTTTATTTTTCACCAGATCCTCCTAGCAGCCTTATTGAACAGCCCCAGCTTGCTGACTAAACAACTGAGCCAGATGAGTCAGGCTGCTTGGGTAATCAGTCACTTCATCTACCGCTTGCATCAAAAATGCTTTCAATTGCGGTTGCTGCATCACGGCTTGATCAAGGTCTGGATCTTGTCCTGGCTGATATCCCCCTAACGGCAGCAATTCTTTTACTTGAAGATAATTAGCGTTAAGTTGCCGGAATTGGTTCGCCACGGTGACATGTGCTTGCTCGGTACAATTACTCATACACCGGCTGATCGACGCATTGATATCAATCGCCGGATAATGCCCTTGCTCTGCAAGTGTTCGGGATAACACCACATGGCCATCAAGGATAGCTCGAGCAGAATCAACCACAGGATCTTGCTGATCATCTCCTTCTGCCAGCACAGTATAAATTGCGGTCAAGCTCCCCTCAGGGTGCTCACCGTTACCAGCACGCTCCAATAATTGAGGCAGCAAGCTAAAGACCGATGGCGGATAACCACGCGAGGCCGGCGGTTCACCTAACGATAAAGCAATTTCACGTTGCGCCATGGCATAGCGGGTCAGTGAATCCATCAGCAATAAAACGTCTTTACCCTGATCGCGAAAATACTCTGCGACCCGGTGGCAAAGCTTGGTCGCACGCAAACGCATCAATGGCGACTCATCAGCTGGCGCTGCAATAATGATGGCGCGCTTGAGCCCTTCCTCGCCGAGATTATGTTCAATGAATTCACGTACTTCACGGCCTCGCTCACCAATCAAACCCACCACTATCACATCTGCCGTGGTGTTTTTGGTGATCATACCCATCAGCACACTTTTTCCGACCCCGCTACCCGCCATCAGACCGATACGCTGGCCTTTACCCAGTGTTATCAAGCCATTAATGGCGCGAATTCCCACATCTAACGGGGTATCAACCGGACGTCGCTTCAGTGGATTAATCGGGCAAGGTTCGAGAGAAACGCGCTCTCCCCCTTTCAGAGGGATACCGTCATCCAGCGGATCCCCCAACCCATTGAGCACTCTTCCCAGCCAATGTTCGCCGATGTGAACCGTACTGTCACCATCAAGCGGGATCACTTTGGCCCCCGCAAACAAGCCGCCAAGCTGCCGGATTGGCATCAAATACGTGATGCTATGATCAAAGCCTACTACCTGAGCCTCAATCATTTCACCATCGTCAGCTTCGACCAGGCAACGTTGTTCGAGCTTAAACCGGCAGCCTACCGCCTGTAACATCAAACCGTTAACTTTCACCAGCCGACCAGTAACCCGGGCAACAGGAATAGACTCC
The DNA here is from genome assembly GCF_001939735.1 of Photobacterium proteolyticum. GTDB lineage: Bacteria > Pseudomonadota > Gammaproteobacteria > Enterobacterales > Vibrionaceae > Photobacterium > Photobacterium proteolyticum. The sequence goes on along the minus strand of NZ_MJIL01000051.1, from coordinate 76,790 downwards.
AGCGAAGCCAACGCATCATTGAGTCGATCTGCCAATAAGCCACTACTCACCTATCATCTCCTGCGCATGGGGAGCTGACGTTTCAACGTTATTATCGCCATCCAATAAGTGCTCGCGTACGTTTTCCATACAGGCTTCCAACCTAGCGTCACAGCTAGCGTCTGCCTCGGCATGATCAGTTACTAACTGACAGCCGCCGACAGGCAGATCCTTGTTGGCAACCAGCTTCCACGCAGCTGGCAGCTCTGCATTAATATTAGTGATTCTCTCTAAATCCTGAGGATTGAGGTGTACCACTACTTTCTCTGTCTTACCGGGCAGAGCCTCGAGAGTTTCATCCACCAACGCCAAGATTTGCTGGGGCATCAAGGTCAGCTCGGCACGGATCACTTGCTGGGCAACCTTCTGCACCAGCTCGCAAATAAACTGCCGCTGCTCACGCTCTTTTTCGGCTTGCCATGCAGCGATTTTGTCAAACAGAGCATTAACCGGACGGACAGCAGCGTTAAAGATATCTTTGCCAGCTTGCTCGCCATTTTTATAACCTTGCTGAAAGCCCTCTTTTTGCCCGTCTAACAAGCCTTGCTGTTTTCCCTGCTCCAAACCTTGGCGCAGCCCCTCATCATGACCTTGCTGCAATCCTTGTTGAAAACCTTCTTCCAACCGCTGCTGCAATTCAAATTGGTTATCTTGCCAACTCTCACCTTCATCAAGTGTGGTCAGTGAAGTCTCTTTCACAGGTTCAGCAACGGGCGGAAAACGATGTGGACGGTACTGGCCAGGCTGAAGCCGTATGACTTTCGTTGTTTTCATGACTACTCCACAGTAGGTTCCTGATATAGCAACAACTCAATATCGCCATTGTCGGAAAGCTCGCGGACAACCTGCATGATATCCTGACGCGTCTTTTCGACCTGGCTGATCGCGACTGCGCCCCGTACTGCCATCTCATCTTCTAAAGTTTTCACCATACGCTGCGGCATCGAGCGCTTTATTGCTTGCTGCAAACTGATCTCTGATCCTTTTAAAGCCAAAGCCCACATGCTAATCGGGACTTCCTGCACAAGTCGAACCATGGTAGCTTCGTGCTGGCGACCAAGTACCATGAAGTCAAACATATTTTCTTCAATTTCTTTCACTACACTTTCATCATGCAGCTTCAGTAACTCCATCAACTGGCCGCGATTCCCTTCAAAGCGGTTGATAATATCGGCCGCCTGCTTAGCACCTGAAATCGGTGCACTTTGGGTCATCGAAATGTGGTCGATACAACGTTCGATGAGCTCATTGAGATCTTTAGCGACTTCATGGTCAATCTCCTGCAAACGAGCAATACGATAAATCAGCTCATCATGATAGTCCGGCGGCATTTTTGCTAAAACATCCGAGGAGCTTTCAGCTGGTAAATACGCTAAAAATATAGCCTGCATCTGGGGGTGTTCCTGGCTGATATACTTTGCCAGCACCTCTGCATCCACCCACTGCAAACGTTGCATATTATTCCTTAGCTCATCACCATAAATGTTATTTAATAGCCCTTTGGCCAAATCATTCCCCAAGGCTTTGCGCAGAGTATTCGACAAGTATTCCTTGGATGCCCCGCGGATACCACTGTGTTCCCTAAAATCATCAAAGAAGTGCTGAATAATCTCTTTCGCATTATCACTCTTGATGCCGCTCAGTTTTGCCATGGAATGAGTAACGCGCTGTACTTCGTCACGGCTAAAATGCTGCAACACCTGAGAAGCGGCTTCTTCCCCCATTCCCAACAGCACCAGCGCCGTTTTCTCGACAGTATTAAGCTTGGCTGATTCAGACATTTTCGTTGTGTACGTGCTGTTCATTCACATTCACCCATTGTTTCAGTACTTCTGCTACCCGTTCTGGCTCTTCATTGGCAATCAGCTGCAAATGCTTGAGCTGAATTTCCAATGGTGATCCCGGAGGCGGTAAGAGTTCGTGGTTCGTATCCAATGCCGAGCTATTGACATCGATGCCTTTATCAGCAAGCCGTCTGTCGAGTACTTTCTCATGCTCACGCTCGGCACGGGTCTGAAGGTTACTGTCGTAGTCTTCATCTTCTTCTGGCGGCGCAAACTCCAGCTCTTCTTTTCTCCGGTCGATCCCCATCAGGTGATTGATTAGCGGACGCAATACAAAAAAGATCATCGACAGCCCGAGAATACCTCCAATCACATAACGGATCGGCTGCTGAATAGTAGGATCTTGCCACCAAGGGATCGCTGGTGGGGTTTCAATCTCGACTGGCGTAAAGTTAAAACTCATCAAGCTCAGATTGTCACCTCGAGCAGCGGAAATACCGACAGCATCTGATACCATGGTTGTAATTTGCTGCTTCTCTGCATCAGTCCAGACACCGCCATTGGGCGCTGCAGCTGAGTTCAACAATACTGAGACGGTCAGCTTCCTCAGCTGTCCCTGCTGATATTGAGTCTGGCGAACGCTCGTTCCTAGGGCATACTGACGGTTAATTTCTGAACGCTCTGTAGTATTTTTGCTGTCTTGTGTTTCGGGCTCTTCTACCACAGGTGGTTTGTTACTCAGCGATCCTGGTACTCCCAGAGCAATCTTATCAATGGAGTTGTTTTGAATACTGTGCTCGCTTCTGACTACCGGCGTCGAGTCAATAATTTCCTGTGTCTCCTTGGTACGACTGAAATCAAGATCTGCTGCGACCTGAACCCGGAAATTACTTGGCCCGACAATAGGGGTAAGCATATCCGCGGCACGCTGAATCACCTGCTTTTCAAAATTTTTCTGGTAATCAAGATACTTGGCATTCACCTTGCCAACTTCAGAAGCACCAATCTCAGCACTTAACAAACGTCCATACTGATCAACCACCGACACATTCTCAGGCTTCATCGCTGTTACACTGCCGGTGACCAGGTTAATAATGGCTTCAACTTGTTCTGTTTTTAGATCTTCACCCGGTTTCAGCTCTACCATCACCGAAGCTGACGGCGCTTCGCTATTTTGACGAACAAACAACGTCTGGCGAGGGATTGCCAAGTGCACCCGGGCATTAGTGACTGCATTAAGGGCGATAATAGTACGTACCAACTCGCCTTCCAGACCATGGCGATAACGCGCTGTCTCCATGAACTGGCTCGTACCCAGCGAGGAGTCATCTTTCAGGGAGTCCAGCCCAGTAGGCAGTTTGGCTTTTACCCCTTTGGCCGCCAACAGCATCCGAATGCGTGCTACCTCGCCTTCGCCGACCAACACCTGACCGTTTTCCTCTTGCAGGCGGTAAGGGATCCCCTCGGTTTCCAGAACAGAGATAATTTCACCAGTATCGAAACGTTCTTGCTGGCTATAAAGCGGGCGGTAATTTTGGGTCGAGCTCCATAACGCCACGACAATGATGGCCGCAACAATCGCCGCCAGCACCGCTGAGAGCACAAGGTTACGCTGGCTGCTATACCAAAAATGCCTGGCTCGCTCAGTCAACGAGTCCATAGTGTTGTCGCCGGTACCCGCCGATATTGGTTGAGAGATAATTTCAGACATAATTTACACCGGCATCTTCATAATATCTTCAAACGACATGACCACTTTGTTTCTCACCTGCATCAGCGCAGAAAACGACAAACTGGCCTTCTGGCTAGCAATCATGGCACCGACTAAATCGTCGCTTTTTCCAGTTTCCACCGCTGTCATTTTGGCACTGGCTTCTGATTGATGGCTATTTACCACATTCAGTACCTTGTGCATCGCACCCGCGAAGGACAAAGGAGGATTGAGCTGGGAAGCCCCAACCTGCTGGTCAATCGGGTTCTCTGACACCACAAAATCGGCTTGTATCCGATGTTGCATATTCTGCATTTTTTCCAGCATTAGCTGTTCAGAGGAAACCAATTGAGTCATTGAATTATTTGCCATATTGTTTCTCCTTTTAAGCGGCGGATCCCAGCTCTGCCTGTAAATCAATGCCCTGCTCACGCATAGCTGCCAACTTATAACGTAAACCGCGAGTCGTTACTCCCAAGGCCTTAGCAGTCCGGGTTCGGTTGCCACCAAACTGCTTTAAGACGTCAAGAATGTATTGAAATTCAGCCATTTTCTTTGCTTCGATATGGCCGTTATCGACAACAGGCTTCGCCATTGTCTGCACTTTTGACGAATCGATGGGTAACATCAGATCTTGTGCGGTAATAAAATCACCATGACGCATAACCAGTGCGCGCTGTATAACATTCTCAAGCTCACGAATGTTGCCAGGCCAGTGGTACTGAGATAATGCAGCCTTGGCATCTGCAGATAACTGACAGGTACTCATTTCCTGGTACTTATTAATGAAGAACTGACTCAAAGGCAGAATATCTTCAACACGTTCACGCAACGGCGGCCAATGCAATGGCAATACATCCAGACGATAATAAAGATCTTCGCGAAACGTCCCCTCCTGAACTGCCACTCGCAAGTCTTTATTGGTCGCCGCTACCACACGAATATCTAGCGGAATGGCTTTATGGCTGCCTATTTTCTCGACTTCGCGCTCCTGTAACACACGCAACAGCTTTGCTTGCAATGACGGCGACATTTCGGCGATCTCGTCCAGTAAGATCGTACCGCCGTTGGCTTCTTCAAACTTTCCTGTCTGTGTTTGCGTTGCCCCGGTAAATGCCCCTTTCATATGACCAAAAAGAACGGCTTCAAGCATAGACTCCGGGATTGCGGCACAGTTTACGGCAATAAACGGCTGCTCACTTCGATGGGACTGCTGGTGGACATAGCGTGCGAGCACTTCCTTCCCCGTACCTGACTCACCGGTAATCAGGACACTGGCATTAGTACAGGCAGCACGATGTGCCAACTGCAGGATCTGCTTGCTGCGCCACGACTCTGCAACAATATTTGCCATCGGTTGTTCAAGTGCATCAACGCGATGGAGTAAACTCAACAATTGATCAGCTTCAAAGGGGCGTAACAAATAATCTGTCGCTCCCGCTTTCATTGCATCGGCTGCGAGCAAACCTTCATCTTGCTCAACAATCGCAATCGCTACACGCCCTTTGTTTCCGCTTAACTGCTGATTGCTCTTGATCCATTCTGTCAAGCTGATATCAGGCAATGTCGAGCTCACCAAGGTAATTGCAGCTCTTTGATCATGTAAACCTGAACGCCCAGACGTAGCATGGCTGACTTGATAGCCCGCCTGCTCTAATACCGCTGTAACCTTTCTGGCAATGTTCAAATCTGGTTCGATAAGTTGAATATATTTATGGAACATTACTGAACCTTACTGTTCGTTATTGACCCGCCACGGATCACCCTGATGGTAACCCGACGGTTCTTCGCCTTACCTTTTTCTGACGCATTGCTTGCAACAGGGTAGCGAGAACCGTGGGAGCGAACCTGAATTATCGAGGCTCTCACTCCAGCTTCTTCAAGAAAACTGGCAACATCATCAGCCCTTACCCTAGAGATCTGGAGATTAGCCAGCGATGACCCGACGTTATCGGTATGCCCATCAATCAACACTTTTTGAACGCCTTGGTCTAACTTAATATATTCAGCCAATTGCTTAAGAGAGGCTCTTTGATCTGACGTCGCGACCCGTTGCCCCAGGTCAAAAGCCAGAACCAAGTCTCTCGCTTGCTCGTAAGACATCGCTGGCAACGCAGAACGGCACCGATTGAAGGCATTAAGCGGCTCCGTGATACGAACACTAGGTAACTGGACAGTAAATGCATCCTGCTGAGTAGGCGATGAAACAGATAACTTCATCCACGCCCCTCGTGAAATAGCTTGTAATAACTCATCAATCGAGTCGTTAAACACAAATTCATGCGCGGACAACCATGCCCCTTCACCACCAACGGTCACAGCCTGCTCCGGTTGTTCCCAAGGTGAATCGAGCTTATACAAACGGGCTGTTTTATAGTGTTTGGGCAACTGGTAACTTCGCACTTGTAATACCAGTTTATTATTAGGTTCAGCTCTAAAAGTAACCTGCCCAAATTTATTTACATTTTTATTTAATAAACACTGAAAATGGTCGCCTTTATATTCCCATTTAACCAAATCCATCGGAACGGATATATTTTGCGCATTTACCAAGCCAACATTAAAGGTAAAAAGCAATATTACACTTTTATTACAAGTCATAATACGCATGAGCACCCTCTCTTTGCTCACTATCTTCATATTCTTTTAGGGAATTATTATATAATGGTTACTTAGCTTTCATTACGGTGATAAAACCACCTAATAAAAACTTCTAAAATAAAGCAAAACAGAGAATCGATATATATTTGACACTTCCCTGACATTTACTTGACGCCTTTAAATGAACACAATTCAAAACTAGGGAGAATCAAAAAAATGAATAAAAACAACAGAGTAAATCGATTTCATATATTGCGAACAATAAGCAACTTCCGTTGCGCCATTAAAAGTTACACTTATTTATATATATGAAAACCATATATTGTAATTAAAAAACAACATGTGGACTAATATCACACATTTGCATTAATTAGATTAAAACTCATAAAAATATCAGGGTAGACTACATCCTCAAGCTTACAACTTATATTTATATCAACAAGCAAAGCTTAGGTTATAAAGTGGTTTCATATCGGCATGTGAATATACAAAATGAAGTTAACTGAAATGGAAAGTCATAAAAAATGCCCTACATTGAATGTTGAGCTCTTAGGCAAACCTATACATTCAATTCGAGATGAGTTAAACACGATTCTAGATCAGGCTTCTTCATCTTTATGTCTGAAGTTACAAAGATGGATATCAAGTGTTGATATTTCTCTTGAATATAAAGGTATTGAGCTACATAAGTGCAATAATCAACCTCATGCACATATGGCATCAACATTCAGCCACCAGCATCAAGGGTTACTTCGAGCCTCAATAGCTCAGAATATCCTGCTTAACCTCTCTGATCACTTTTACGCCGCTGCTATACACCGGCAAGTCGATGCGGCTTGTACCGTAACCAGTAGTGACAGTCGGCTTCAGCAGCGCATGGGACAGCTCGTTGCCAGCTATATCGCTCCTGAAAACATGTGGCAAAGTACTGAAGCCTCTTTCAGCGATGAAATAGGATTACAAGCCACTTTTATCATCAAACATGGCAATACGAGCGGTGAGCTCCTTATCGAACTGGATGCAATCTTGATTCAGACTCTGATTGATGAGCTGGTTGTTGATTCCCAAGAGCCCATTCAAGCCAAGTTTGCTGATGCATTGAGCAGAACCCCCGTAAAAATGAACGCCGTACTGTGCCGTAAGAAAATGCCACTTGATCAGGTATTGAACCTACAGCCAAATGACATCATCAACATCGATTTACTATCCAATGTACCTGTCAGCATTGGGCAAGAACACTTATTCAATGGACGAGTGGCTGAGCAAAACAACCAACTCGTCCTGATACTGAAAGACCTTAAGGATTAACACTGATGAGCGATATAACTGACCAGAGTACTTTCGATACCGATGATCTGAACTTTGATGATTTGCACCTCGAGCAACTCGAGCCAAAGTCAGATATTCCCTTTACTCCTGATATCCCTGTACGTGACCTAAGCTTTTTCAAGAAAATTCCTGTCACTGTGACGTTGGAGGTATCGAGCACAGAGATCTCGCTTGGCGAGCTAATGAAGGCTGGTGAGGGTTGTGTTATCGAGTTAGATAAATTAAACGGCGAACCGCTGGACGTCAAAGTAAACGGTTCACTGATGGGCCATGCCGAAGTAGTGGTAGTAAACGAAAAGTATGGTCTGCGCCTGATCGATATTGTCGACTCCCCGCTAAATTCGGTAGGCAGCTAGACATGGTATTTCCACGGTTCATGACGTTGGCTTGGCGTGTCATCTTGGGGGTCGGAGTGCTAGCCGCACTGGCTAGCTTTCCAACCTATGCCGCCGACAATGGCGGCTTATCATTCCTGACTGTTACAGACGGGCAAAGCGAACAGGAATACAGTGTTAAGCTGCAGATCCTGCTGCTGATGACCGCTCTGAGCTTTCTTCCAGCCTTCCTGTTAATGGCCACCAGCTTTACCCGAATCATCATTGTATTGGCAATACTTCGCCAAGCGCTGGGGCTACAGCAAAGCCCCCCTAACCGAGTGATGGTCGGAATTGCCCTTTCACTAACGATTCTGATCATGCGCCCAGTCTGGAGCGACGTCTATGACAATGCATTCATGCCCTATGACAACGGTGAAATCACCCTGATGCAGGCTTTCTCTGTGGCAGAAAAACCAGTGCGTGAGTTCATGTTAAGTCAAACCCAGCAAAACTCGCTCGAACAAATGTTGCGGATCGCCAACGAGCCGCTGGATCTGAAAGCCGAAGATATTTCCTTCGCGATAGTGCTGCCTGCCTTTGTGATCAGCGAGCTTAAGACAGCCTTTCAGATCGGCTTTATGCTATTTATCCCGTTTCTAATCATTGATTTGGTCGTAGCCAGTGTATTGATGGCAATGGGGATGATGATGCTGTCACCACTGATCATTTCGCTGCCGTTCAAGTTGGTGGTCTTCGTGCTTGTTGATGGCTGGGCTATGACGGTCGGTACCCTGTCCGCCAGTTTTGGGTAGCAGGGAGCATCATTATGACACCTGAACTTGCCGTTACCCTCTTCTCCAACGCCATCTGGACTATCATCAGCATCGTAATCGTGCTGGTGATCCCCGGCCTGTTAGTCGGTCTGATTATTGCTGTATTTCAGGCTGCCACCCAGATCAATGAACAAACCCTGAGCTTTCTGCCCCGCTTACTGGTCACTTTCCTGATGGTTATCTTTGCGGGTCACTGGATGCTAAGAAAAATAATGGAACTGTTTGATTACTTGTTTCACAACATACCGGGGATGATCGGTTAATGAATGTCACCTTTGCCGAAATCTCTACTTGGCTCGGTCAACTTTGGTGGCCCTTCTTTCGTATGGGGGCTGCAATGCTGGCTATGCCATTTTTCGGCGATGCCCTCATCCCGGTATGGGTTCGTGCACTGCTGGTACTCTCTCTGGTAGTGATCACCGCTCCATTAATGCCAGTTATGCCAGCGGTCGATTTGTTATCTTTCACGGCTTTATTCCTGGCTTTAGAACAAGCAATATGGGGAATTTTCTTCGGCCTCATCATTCATTTGCTATTTTCAGTGCTTACCATGCTCGGGCAAATCGTCTCGTTGCAAATGGGGCTGGGGATGGCGGTGATGAACGACCCGGTCAATGGAATGTCAGTGGCTATTCTGGGCCGAATGTTTTTAGTTTTCTCCACCCTGTTGTTTCTGGCGCTCGAAGGTCATCTTCTGGTCATTGATATTTTGGTGCAAAGTTTTTCTGTCTGGCCTGTGGGTTCCGGATTATCCGTTCCATCGCTGCAGCTTGTGGTGAACATGTTTGGCTGGATGTTTGCTTCAGCCCTGGCACTGGCACTTCCGGCTATTGTCTCAATGTTACTGGCCAACATCAGCTTTGGTGTAATGAACCGTGCAGCTCCCAGCCTAAATGTCTATGCGCTAGGCTTCCCGATGACCATGCTGCTGGGATTATTCAGCGTACTACTCTCGGTGAGTGGTGTTCCGGGGCGCTATACCGAACTGGTCCACACCACCTTGGAGCAACTGCGACATTATTCTATGGGGGGGCTATGAGCGACAACTCAGCACAGGATAAAACAGAAAAAGCGTCCCCCCAGAAAGTTAAAAAAGCCCGTCAGGAAGGACAGATCCCCCGTGCCAAGGATTTTACCACTGCCGTTATTTTTCTGATTGTAGCGCTATTTTTCTATACCCAGCTTGACAGCATCTGGCAAAGCATCACAGGTGTGTTCACTTTTAATATGAGCATCACCCGGGCCGATCTAGCCAACCCCTGGCAAGCTATCGAACACCTTGGAAATAGCCTTGCCATCATCATTGAGCTCCTGTTGCCCCTGTTTTTGGTGATCTTGGTTGCTACCATTGGCAGCAGCCTAGTACTGGGTGGGTGGATATTCCACCCCGCCAGCGTCATGCCGAAGCTCTCCAAAATTAGCCCAATCTCTGGGATGAAGCGCATCATCTCCACTCGCTCATTAGTCGAGCTGGTAAAATCATCGCTCAAAGTCGTAGTTATTCTCTCATTGCTTTATTACTACCTTGATAACAACCTCGCACAACTTCTTGGTATGCAAAGCCTGCCGCTGAAACAAGGCGTGGTGATGATCATGCGGATATTGTTTGAGGGAGTGCTGTTAATGGGGATCGCGCTGTTGCTATTCGGACTGGTAGATATTCCCTATCAGCGATGGGAGCACCTTAGGCAGCTCAAGATGAGCAAGCAAGAGCTCAAAGAAGAGTACAAGAACAACGAAGGTCGTCCTGAAGTTAAACAACGAATTCGCCAGATCCAACAGCAATTTGCACGCCGTAAGATCGAAAAAACCGTGCCTCAGGCGGATGTTGTGATTGTCAATCCGACTCATTACGCGGTAGCGATCAAATATGATCCGTCGCTGTCAGATGCCCCGTTTGTGGTAGCGAAAGGCATAGATGAAACCGCACAGCATATCCAGCGAATTGCTCGTGAAAGCCAGGTGGAGATTCTGAGTTCACCACCGCTCACCCGCGCCATATATCACACAACGCAACTAGAGCAGGCCGTACCCAGCCAGCTATATACCGCGGTCGCACACGTTCTCACTTATGTTCTCCAACTGAAATCTTTTCGTAAAGGCCAGGGAGAGCAACCGCCCCCCCTGCCCTCGTTTGCAATACCAAAACACTTACAACATTGATTGAAATAATGAACAACAAGACATTTGCACTATGCAAAGGCATTTATAGCAGCAAGAAGGACAACGCATGCTTAATTGGCTAAATAACCTCAAACACTCCACTAAAGGATTTGTCGGCATCCCCATTGTCCTGTTAATGATCCTGGCAATGGTCATTTTGCCCCTGCCACCGATCCTGCTTGATGCGCTGTTTACGTTTAATATTGTACTCGCTGTGCTGGTTTTGCTCGTCAGTACCACGGCCAAAAGACCGCTGGATTTCTCTGTCTTCCCGACTATTTTGCTGGTCGCAACATTAATGCGCCTGACATTGAATGTCGCCTCGACCCGTGTCGTACTTTTAGAAGGGCATAACGGGGGAGATGCAGCAGGTAAAGTCATCCAGTCCTTCGGGGAAGTTGTGATTGGCGGCAACTATGTCGTGGGTATGGTCATTTTCGTGATCCTAATGATCATCAACTTTGTCGTGATCACCAAAGGTGGGGAACGAATTTCTGAAGTGGCCGCCCGCTTTACCCTCGATGCCCTGCCAGGCAAGCAAATGGCAATCGATGCCGACCTTAATGCCGGGCTGATTGACCAGGATAAAGCTAAGCTTCGCCGCCGGGAGGTTGCCAATGAAGCCGATTTCTATGGCTCGATGGACGGTGCCTCAAAGTTTGTGCGAGGTGATGCCATTGCCGGCCTTCTTATCTTATTTATCAATATCATCGGCGGGATCAGCATTGGTGTCTTTGAACACGGACTGGCGGCGTCTGAAGCCTTCAAGACCTATGCTCTGCTGACAATTGGTGATGGCCTGGTTGCCCAAATCCCTTCACTGCTGTTGGCTACCTCTGCCGCAATCATCGTCACCCGCATTAATGACAGCGATGATGATATGGCTCAGGCCATGCAAAGCCAGCTGCTTGCCTCTCCGGCCACTTTATTTACAGTCGCGAGTGTCATGCTCATCATCGGTCTGGTACCGGGCATGCCGCATCTGGCTTTCTTCTCATTTGCTGCTGTCCTTGTCTTTGCAGGCTGGCGCCAGTTGAAGGCTCCAAACCGCGATGACCCACTTGAAGAAGTGCATGCCCTCAGCGAAGCTATGCAGCAAGAAAGTGAGCAGCAACTAACTTGGGATGACATTCCCCATGTACACAGCTTATCACTGGCACTCGGTTTTCGGCTTGTTCACCTGGTCAACAAAGACCAAGGTGCCCCGCTGTCCCAACGTATTCGTGGAGTGAGGAAAAACCTTTCTGAGCAAGTCGGTTATCTGCTTCCAGAAGTTAACATCCGCGACAACCTCAGCCTAAAGCCCAACCAGTATACAATATCTGTTCATGGCGAAATCATCGAACAAGGGTTTATCGAGCCCGAGCGTCTGATGGCGATTGCCGTGGGTGAAACTTATGGTGAGGTCGACGGCATTTTAGGCAATGATCCTGCCTACCAGTTACCTGCAGTATGGATCCAGCACGATGACAAAGCCAAGGCTCTGAACATGGGGTACCAAGTGGTCGATGATGCGACAGTCATTGCGACTCACTTAAGCAAAATCATGAAAACCCAACTTTCGGAGCTGTTCACCCACGATGACGTCGAACTATTAAACCAGCGTCTTGCCCAGCAGGCTCCCAAGCTGGCCGAGGCATTGGGTACTGCGCTACATGCCGGCCAACAGCTAAAAGTGTACCGCCAGCTGCTTCTTGATCAGGTTCCACTGAAAGATATTCGCACCATCGCCAACACCATGCTTGAAAGTGCCGAAAACACCAAAGATCCGATTCTGATTGCCGCCGATGTGCGTTGCAGCCTACGCCGTACCCTGGTTAACCTGATTAACGGCGACCGCAAGGAGCTAAATGTCTATGCCCTATCGGACGAACTGGAGCAAATGCTGATAACGTCGCTGCAGCAAGCTCAGGCAAGCGGACCCGTAATGCTCGATAGCTTCCCGATTGAACCCAATATCCTCAATCAGTTCCAGCAGAACCTGCCCGTTGTGAAACAGCAGTTGAAGCAACAAGGCCTGGCCCCTGTCTTGCTGGTGATGCCACAACTCCGACCGCTATTATCACGATATGCCCGTACCTTCGCGCAGGGGCTGGCGGTGCTGTCTTACAACGAAGTGCCAGAAAACAAGCAAATCAATGTGGTAGGTAACCTTGGATAGATTAACAACCCATGACGCTCTGTATAACTTTGTGACGAACCTAGTTCCTTCGCTGACAAGAACAAAAGACGATGCGATCATTCTTGATGCATTTCAGTCCAATGATATTCGTCATGTATGTCAGGCTATCCGAAACGCCCAGACCAATGAGGTGAAGTATCAGCACCTGACACTGCGGTTTGGCGGCAACAGCGAGCAAAGTGTGTATAGCTTTGATCTCTCACGGCAAATGACATTTTGCCTCGATATGTACAGTCTGTATTTGGCCGTCAAGCATATTAGTTTTCAGCTCGAGATATTTCACCCGGATATGATCAGCAGCCTGGTGGTACCTATCAAGGCAGAAACCCTCAACTGGCCTTTAGGGCAAGCGTTCTTGCAACAGATTTTCTACTACCACAGAGATGCCCTTTCGCACATTACACCGTGTGTCCAACTGCATACCGGAAACTTGGATCAACTCAGTCTATCAAGCAATATCGCCTCGCTCAGGAACAAGGCGACAAGCCTATGGGTTGATATATATACCCCCTCCGAGTACCTCGATTTTCTGGAACAATGCACTCCAGATGCAATTAAAGTTTCCCAACCATTAGAGACAAAGGAAATGAAGGAGGGTCTTATTCCTATCGTTCACTTTGTTCGTAAAAACAATATAAAATTCATTGCTGGAAGAGTTGCGACTCAAAAAGATCTTAACCAGTTTAAATTATTAGGTGCCAGTTACTACTTCGGTTATATAAGTGACATACCAAGAACCATGCAAACCAAAACAATCCGTTTGGTTTCAAACACTTAAAATATTAATGAAAATTTTTGTCTTTTTTAATTAATGTTTTCAGAAACACGTCCGCCTTATTACATCGAGCAGGAAACATTCTGAAAGATGGACAAATAGGAGAACTATCATGGCTCTATCGATGCATACGAATTACGCTTCTTTAGTAACTCAAAATACACTGAACAACACATCGAACTTATTGAATACAGCAATGGAACGCCTAAGTACGGGTTTCCGCGTTAATTCGGCTGCCGATGATGCTGCAGGTCTTCAGATAGCTAACCGTCTAGAGATTCAAACGCGTGGTATGTCTACAGCGATGCGAAACGCCCAGGACGGTATCTCAATGATGCAGACAGCTGAAGGTGCGATGGATGAAATGACCAACATCGTATACCGAATGAATGACCTGGCAACCCAGGCATCAAACGGCTCGGTAACCCCTGCTGACGGTGTGGCACTAAACAAAGAGTTCCAGCAGCTTAACGAAGAGCTAGTCAACATTCTTGAATCGACCAACTTCGGTGGTAAAGATCTTCTAAATGCAGCCGGTGCCTTCGGTGCAGCTGCGGTTAACTTCCAGATTGGTACCAACGCAGGTGACCAGCTTGCTGTTGACGTCTCGACCGAAGTGGGAGCAATCAACACCACTGTTGGCGCTGCAGGTGCTTTCGCACTGGGTGACATCAGCACAGCTGCGGGTGCACAAACTGCACTGACAACACTGAAAGGTGCTAGCGGCGATGCTGGTCTTCTGAAAGAAATTGGTGATGCGCGTTCTGCACTAGGTGCCAACATCAACCGCCTTGAGCATACAATTACTAACCTTGGCAACATGGTTGAAAATACTACAGCTTCTAAAGGCCGTATCATGGATACTGACTTTGCAGTTGAATCTTCGAACATGACCAAGAACCAGATGCTGATGCAGGCAGGTACTAGCGTACTGTCTCAAACCAATCAGCTACCTGGTATGGCAATGTCGCTGCTTCGCTAATCAAGCTGTAACAAAGCTTAGCCAACCACTCCATAAAGCCTCCATCACGGAGGCTTTTTCTATACATCCGCCCTTCTGTTTATCTCGATCAGGATTAATTTCCCCACTATTCCGTCGCCTTATTTAACTAGCTTCCGTGAATAGCCTATCGCTCTGAACCATCGGAATAGCGGAAATGCCAAGCGGAAGTAACAGGCGGAAGAGCCTCTTCCGCAAGCTAATGAAAAACCAAACAAAACCTTAATATTTTAATGAGTTACATGACATTTCAAACTGGCACGTAACTTGCCAGTAAGAAGACTATTAAGAAGGAGTTCTGCAATGAGTATGATGGACCCAATCACCATGGCAACCCAGTTAGCCACGTTTGATGTACAACCATTTCAGCAACGTTATCAATTACAGGCCGACAAGTACCAAAGCCAGCTTTCGGCGTTGGGGAAAGTCGAGACTGCCCTGCGTGAGTTCCGCACCGTAATCGATAAAATGAACAGTGCAACTGCGAGCGTGATCAAAAACACCGCAACCCTGTCGCAGGAAGGCAACTTTACCGCCAATGTGGATGCCAGTGCACTCAATGGAAGCTACCAGATCTTTGTCGAACAGGTTGCCACTGCGCACCAAGTATCGACCGGTATGCCAGCAGGCACTACTGCCGATACCCAAATCCCGACAACAGGCACGCTCGATTTCACTCTTAACGGTGAGGCTATGTCAATCGACCTCTCTACCGTTGATACAGACGGCGACGGCACAGCCACTCTGACCGAACTCGCAGCGGCCATTAACAATGACAGCACCAATCCGGGCATCAACGCCACCCTTGTACGTGCCAATGGCGAAACCCACTTTATGCTGTCCAGTACGGATACGGGCGTTGCCAACACTATCAACGTCAGTGCATCCGGAACAGGGCAAGCATGGTTTGAAGACGCTTTCACCAACCTCACGGATATCAGCACTCCCCAGGATGCGAAAATCTGGCTTGGCGCGCAGGGCTCTGGCCTGGCACTAACAAGCAGTTCCAACACCTTTTCAGATGTCATTACAGGTGTCGATATCACCGTGACTAAAGCCCAGGCCGCTGGTGAGCAACCGGTAGGGTTAACCATAGGCGCAGACCAGGAAGCGACCAAAGAACAGCTAAATGCCTTCATCGATGCTTATAACAACCTGGTATCGACCATTGATGGACTTACCGGCTCAGGCTCTGAGGATCAGCAGCGCGGCGTACTGGCTAGTGATCCGACCGTACGCTCTGTCGAAAGCCAGTTAAGCAACTTGCTCCGCACCCAATACAACGGCAAGAGCCTGATGGAAGTCGGTCTGAGTATCAACCGTGAAGGCAAGCTGGAGCTCGATACCGAACGTTTTGAAGCTGCTCAGGCTAATGGCAGCTCATCGCTAGAAGCCATGTTCAATGGTGACGGCAACTTATTCGACTCCCTTGATCAGGCTATCGACCCTTTCCTTAAATTCTCAAACGGCTTGTTCAAAACCCGTAAGGATGCGCTACAGCAGAACATTTCCCGCATCGATGACAAACAAGCCACTCTCGAGCGTAAGTATCAGATGTCTTACGACCGTTATCTGGCGCAATTTACCCAAATGAACAGCCTAATGACTCAAATGAACCAGACCGGCAGTCTGTTCGCCTAGTACAGGAGTACCCTATGTTAATGCAAGATTCTGGCTTTAACTCATACCAACAAGTTGACCTCGATGCCCAAGCAGCCTCTGCCAATCCTCACCAGTTGGTGCTGATGCTGATTGACGGTCTGCTCGATGAGCTTACTCGCATCAAAGGCCACATCGATGCCAAGCGCCTGGCTGAAAAAGGGGCTGGGATCAATAGATGTATGAATATCATAATGGGTCTTGATAGCGCCTTAGATCTTACCAATGGCGGTGAAATTGCTGCTAACCTGCACGATCTTTACGACTTTTCACAAATCGAGCTGTACCAGGCGAGCGTCAACAACGACAACGAGCGTATCAGCAATGTAGAGCGCATCATGAGCAATATTCGTGAAGGCTGGGAAGGGTTTGGTAAGCATGCCTAAGGTCTCGCCTCAGACGTTGCGCCAGCTAGCAAACCAGCTGCAAGCTGCCACCCGGGATGAAAACTGGCAGGCAGTAAAGCAGCTGGATTTGCAGCTGCGCCCAATTTTGCTTGCGTACAGAACCATTCCTCACTCCTCTGTTCTCGAGGCTGAACTCGCAAAGTTAAAACAGGGCCACCAGCTCGCCTACTCAGCGCTTTCTACGGCCCGAGACAAAGTAAAACAGCACATTGATTCTGCCCCAGAGCAGAAAGAGCGCATCTTGGCTTATCAACTGGCTATGGACATGGAGTAACCGATGCAATCAATGACTTCAACCACTGTGGGCAGTGCGCCGACGACTACCCCCCCATCATGCAGCAAGGGTGATGAAATCACGGTGATCGCCTCATCGGTGTCACCATCGAGCAAGAATGAACAAAGAACCGAGAGCAACTTCAGCAAAGCTACTGGCTTCTCTACCCACTCGGAACAGAAAAGCAGCAGTGACGATATCGCACTCGATGTACACGTTAGCGGCATTGAAATGACTATATTCTCCGCTGCTCACATTCACCCATACAAACAGGAGCAAGCGCTGAAAGGCTTCTCCCCAAACATAGATACAGTGACTAACACCTTGGGACTGGAGCGGGTTGGAACCATCCCTGGCACAACAGCTCATGTTGGGCTAAGTCAGCTGACTACCGCCTCGCAATCGCTTCAGCAGGCTACAACCTCCGGCCAAGCCGACTCAGACGCCATTGCAAATACTGCCTGGACTCAGCGCCTCGCTAACGACCTCCCTGTAACCACTTCATTAAACGGAAAAATGAGTGAAATACTGGGGACAAAGGCCGAGTCAGCAAACATTTCACCTCTTATCACCCTGTCTAGTGATGCGGCAAACCCCGCAGTTTCTCAGGGGCACTCCCAGTCACAAGCGACACCGGTTCGTGCCGTCTGGGCCAACATGCATATGGATCCCTCGCAAGGAAAATGGGGGGAGCAGATGCTCCACGTATTGCAGGATCGTGTCTCTTTACAGGCAACCCAGAACTTACAGGAGGCCCGCATTCGCCTAGACCCGCCCGACTTAGGCAAACTTGATGTGATGGTGCGTGTTGATGGGGACCGCCTAAGCGTTCAAATCAATGCCAACCATGCCGCTGTTCGCGATGCCCTGGTACAAGTTTCCGAGCGTCTGCGCGCAGAGCTACAACAGCAACAATTCGTCCATGTTGACGTGAATGTCGGTTCAGAAGATCAGGGACAGGCAGCGTCTTCCCAGCACCACGAAGACGACAACTACCAGCCAGTCGTGCAGCACTCTAACGAGAGTTCCGACTACACCACAGACACAACATCAGAACACTGGTTATCTACCACCGCCTAGGAAGGAGCCTGACTCATGACTAAACAAAATTATGCCTTTATATTTTTTACTATGCTCCTGATCAGCATTGTTGTATCGGCGGGAACATTTACCGGCACGGTCTGGTACCTGAAAAAGCACAATAGTTTTAACCTAAGCGAAATTGTTGGCAACTTCTCGCTTCAAGATGACACTCGTGCACAACAACCTTCATTCCACTCTTTGGACAAGCTCGTACTCAGCGTGAAAGGACAGCGCCAAACGCACTTTGTCATGCTGGAGCTAGCCCTGGAAACTCACCAGCCAGAGCAAATCAAAAACATTGATAACTACATGCCAGTAGTTCGAAACTCCCTGCTCAAGCTTTTCAGCAACAAAACCTACGAGCAACTGCAAAACCAGCCAACCATTGATTCTTTGCAAGAAGAAATCAAAGAAACGCTGCTCACAGCCTTTGCCGACACTCACCTCGCGAATGATATTGACGATGTACTGCTCACCAAGTACGTGGTTCAGTGAGGCCGGTATGCTAGATATGAACCCAGCCGGTCAATACGGCTCCGAACCCGAACTAACACCTACCCAATCCTCCTTTAACGAGGATTTACTGATCAAAAAACACCTTATGTTGGTCAAACGGGTAGTAAACCAGCTTAGAAGCCATACCAGCACCCACTGCAGCATTGAAGATATGCAGCAAATCGGCCTGCTTGGTCTGCTCGAAGCAGCTAGACGCTATGAGAATGTGGAAGACCCCAATTTCCCGGCCTTCGCCGTCTGCCGTATCCGCGGCGCAATCCTTGATGAATTACGTCGTTTAGACTGGCGATCTCGGCAAACTCGCCAGCAAGCCCACGAGCTAAACGACGTGACACGTGATCTGATGAAAAAGCTCAAGCGCCAACCGACCGAGGCCGAAATCATCGAAGTACTGGGAACGGATAAAGACGATTACCAGCAACGCCTTCACGCGAGTATGGCCAGTGAAATGCAAAGCCTGGATCAACTCATCGAAGCCGGCACAGACCTGTCGACATCTGAACACAGCGACGGAATTAGTCATGAGCAGATGCGACGAACGTTGGAAGTGGCACTGGCCAAGCTCAACAAACGGGAGCAACTTCTACTCACACTGTTCTACCAACACGACATGAACCTGCATGAAATCGCATTGGTGCTGAGCCTTACCCCGCCCCGTATATGCCAGCTTCATAAACAGGCCCTAAAACAACTTAACCACTATTTGTCTTCCTAGGAGTATTCATGCAAAAGTTTACTGGTGCGATCATTATCATTTTATGTGTGTTTGGAGGCTACCTGTGGGCAGGGGGTAACCTATCGGCTATCTGGCAACCTGCCGAGCTGTTAATCATCGTGGGAGCTACTATTGGCTCACTGATCATCGGCAACCCCCCTCATGTGCTGAAAGAAATGCGCCGTCAATTTCGCCTTATTATGTCTGCCCGTAATGACGAACAGACATACTACATGGAGCTGATGGCATTGATGCAATTGCTGCTAGAGACCATCCGCACCGGCGGGTTCAAATCTCTTGACCAACACATTGAAGATCCTGTCAACAGTGACATTTTCAGCCGTTTCCCTCTTATTAAGCAGGATCCGCACCTTATTTCTTTCATAACAGATAATTTACGTTTAATGGCAATGGGACAAATGTCGCCTTATGAACTAGAGGGGCTACTCGAGCAGGAAATAGAAGCCATTGAACAGGACTTACTTCTACCCTCCCGCTCAATGCAACGTACAGCCGAAGCGCTACCAGGTTTTGGAATCTTGGCTGCGGTGATGGGTATCATCATCACTATGCAAGCCATTGATGGCTCTATCGCGTTAATTGGCTATCACGTTGCCGCCGCTCTGGTAGGCACATTTTTAGGCATTTTTGGCTGTTACTGCATTCTTGATCCTGCGAGCAACGCAATGGCACAACGAGTAAAGCGTGACATGTCCGCCTTTGAATGTATTCGAGCAACACTGGTTGCGTATGTGGCAAAAAAACCAACCTTACTAGCCATAGACGCTGGCCGAAAACACATTCAGCTGGACATAAAACCGTCATTCAACGAAATGGAAAAATGGTTAGCTGAACAGGAGGGATAATGCAAAAAAACGAGCAAGTTGTCTTTAAACGTTCTGTCCGCCGCCATGATGACAGCCATCATGGTGGTGCCTGGAAGGTTGCTTTTGCAGACTTTATGATTGCTCTAATGGCACTATTCCTTGTCCTTTGGCTAATGCAAGTTGTCGATCAACAAGAGCGACGAGCCATCGTCGCTTACCTCAATAGCTCGAGTATCTTCGACGAAGGCTCGGGCAACCCTTTTGATACCTCCAGCAGCTTATCCCCTATCGACTTTGGTGGTGATGCTAGCGATCTCAGTTCGCACAATGCAGCCATGACCGTCAGCTCGTTTTTTGACGGTAATGGTGACGGTCCAGAGAGTGACGCGTTAGTTCCAGGCTCCTTCGAAACCCAGGAGCAGCTCACTATTTTGGCGAAGGTCGTTGAGGAAATGGTGAAACAAATAGCCGCACAGGGCAACGTGATGGTCGATGTCACCCCCCAGGGCCTGCGGATCATCTTGCAGGATAACTACAAACAGCACATGTTCAGTCGCGGAGGATCGCAACTTACTCCTTTCTTTGAGGATTTGCTGCTAGCAATCGCACCGGTGTTCAAAAAAATCCAGAATCAGCTCATTATCAGTGGTCACACAGATGCCACCCAGTTCAATAGCCACTTCAGCAGCCAATCAAACTGGGAATTGTCAGCCTCTCGTGCCAATGTAGCCCGTCAGACTCTGATCGCTGGCGGAATGCCTGAACAACGTGTTTTGCAAGTGGCCGGGATGTCCGATCGCGCACTCCTGAACGTCGATGTTCCCGAGGCCAGTGAGAACCGCCGAATTGAACTCTTTGTTCTGACTACCCCGGCAGCGCAAGTCGTCGATGCCCTGTTTGGCAGCAGCCCTGGCAACGAAATCGACAAAGCCCGTCAAAAGGCAGACTTTAATCAACCCGTGCTACGTCGTGACTTAGCCCAACATACCGTTTCACCCCAGAGTGAAAACATGGCTAATCTCTCGCAGCTATAGCCGTACTCAGTTTATTCAAACAATACGAACGATAACAAACCAGAAGGTGTTGCCCTGCTGATATATCTTAGATAGTCGTCAGATAGCATCACCTTAGTTTCGCTGTAATTTAAGGCCCATTATGTCTCGTCAACAGGTAAGAACAAGAAAGCCTGATAGCCTACAGAAGGTCTTTTTGTGGCTCATTCTTATCGACTACGGCCTTCTTTCAATGTTCTTGTTTCAACTAACGTCACTGACCTTGCAAGCCGGCACCGCTATCAGCCTCTTGCTGGTTTTTTACAACGCTATCCTGACATTCTTCTGCTTCCAGCGTGCCAACCGAAGCGATGACTCTTACATCATCTATCCAACTCTGTCAGCTACCCTGCTGGCATTTATCTGCTTTCTATACTTTTTTTTCTTACTGGCCTAACTTCACGGTACCATTTGCAACCTGCACAGTTCTCATAAAAAAAGGCTGGCAACTAAGCCAGCCTCTTTAATGCAAGAAGAAGTGCGACAAAGGGCAGCACAGCCTGCCTTGCCGCTCTATTTACCTTAACAAAGCGACCACGGTATGGCGGTGGACATTGGCCTGTGCAGAGACGGCTTGATAGGTAGTCGTAAAGTTAATGTTTGCCATATTGCTCACTGTATCCAGCTTGCCTTCAATCGCCTTTATGTCACCTAGCTTGCTTTGAGCTTGGACCTGCACCATTTGCTTGGCAAGCTCGCCCTGATAGGCTTTGATATCATCAAGACTTTGCTGCACCTGGCGTAAGTGCTGGTTCACTTTACCCAGGGCCTGGCGAATGCCGCCGTGGTTGCTTAAATTAACCGCCCAGTCTTCCACCCCTTCAGGTTCTGGCTGCAGCTTAACGACATTCGGCTGGCCGGCAGGATAACGGTGGCCCTGACCGGTAACCATAACCTGCTGCATATTGGTAAAGTCAGTATTTTTGGCGCGGAAAACTAACTCTCCCTCTTGGGAGGCCGCTGCCCGCATTCCGAGCGGGATCAGACTACGATCAATTTGACCTACCAGCTGCTTATCGTCCACCTGGCTATTGAAGTTTATTATGACGGTCCCGGTTTGGGGGAAATCGAGGCGGATCTGCTCGTTCTGCTGACGCTGACGGGAAAGATTGAGTCCCGGCACTGTGAAGCTTCTTGCCGCTTCTTGTTCAAGCTGGACACGAAGTTGCGAGTCCAGCACCCGACGGCCATCACTGGTTGCACTCTCCAGCCGTTGCTTGATGCTCTGTTGCATAGAAGCAACCTGTTGAACCGTAGTAGGCAAGGCAGACTGATGGCTATTCAAAGCCTTTGTCAGCACCTTTTTCATAGAGAACAGCTCACGACCGACATGTTGCAGCGCCTGATGGGCAACTTGTACAGTCGTAACCTGCTGCTGCCCCTTGACTAACAACGTTTTAGAAACAGAATATGCCCCCTTCGGTAAGGGGGCATATTCTTGCGATGGTGCCGAATGAGGTACCCTGGTCTTATCAGCCACCATTGACGGTGCAACAGTGGCCTTACCCTGTCCGGTTAGCCTGACACCTTGCTGCCGGACTTCTGCCGTAGAACTCACCATATCGTATCTTTGACCTTACAATCGATTAAACAGAGATAAGTCATTGATCTTCACATAACTGGCCTGAGTCGCCTCAAGGGCGCTCATATAGTTGGTTAAACGAACCGAGGCTTCTCCATAATCGAGAGCTTCTAAATCACCAGTCACCTTATCGACAAAGAGCTTGTTTTCTCCGTGACTGCTTTCAAGCAAATCAAGATTGTTGTGGCGTCCCCCTATCGAGGTCATCGCACCAAGTATATTGCCAAGGGTGCTATCTATAGCAGCAAGCGTACTATCCACTTCGGCCTGAAAATTGGCGGTGGGATTCTGAAACTCTGTAATCATACGGTCGATCTGGTTGATCACATTGTCTCCCCCCAGATCCAGTATTTCCTGTGCCGTCAGATTAGACTCCATGGTCACTCCCTTAGCAACCGTGACGACTCGCTTATCCGCATTACCATCGATTGCGTAGCCGTTACCCGTTACTGACACAGACGGCGTGTCAGTTTGGGTCCCCGAGAAGAGGTAATGGCCTTCCTCGTCTTGGGCGTTGAACGACGACAACAGAGAATCTCTCAAGCTTTCCAGCTCACTGATGATACCGGCGCGATCCTCATTGGTCATGCTCCCATTAGCCCCCCACAACACCAGTTCACGCATGCTCTTGACCGTTTCATTGGAAGCATCAAGATACACTTCCTGGCTTGATAGCGCGGTTTTCACATTTTGAATGTTGTCTTGATACTGATTGATTGCACTGCCTTCTCGTGACAGGTTGAGCAACTTAATCGAATCGATAGGTGCATCAGACAGCTTGGTAATTCGCTTACCTGTAGACATTTGCTGCAACACTTCCCCCAAACCGGCGTTGTTGGTGTGCAGACTCTGCAGCATCATCTGACTAAACTGGGTATCACTGATCCTCATTGCATCCCCTTAAAATAACTTTAAAACAGTATCGAACAACTGGTTGGCTGTACTGATCACCTTCATGTTGGCCTGGTAGGCATTGGCAAAAACCATCAGGTTCGCCGCTTCTTCATCACTGTTAACAGCACTCAGATTATCTCGTGCAGCAACAGCCTGCTGGTTCAAGCTCTCGGTCGCCTTATAATCGGACGTCGCCTGACGCGTCTTGATCGCCGTTTCCCCTACCATCGACGAAAAAGCATCATTCAGGGTGACATTGCCAAAACCTGAAACAGAAAAGGCCTGATTGCTGATACTGATTAGGTCCTTAAGCACATCGCTATTGCCCGGGTTACCGTCGGATGAAAGAGCAAGCTCCTCAGGCGTAAGACCTGTAATATCCAGACTTGCCGATGGGTTGGCAGGATCGTAGGTAAATAACGGGGTTCCCGGGTTATTGTTAAGATCTTTACCCGTAGACAAGGTGTTATTGAATGCATCGGCAAGCGAGGCTGCCATATCGTTCAAGGCATCCTGATATGGCTTGATAGCTTCAACCTGATATGCGGTAATGGCACCGATTTCACCACCGACCTTGCCGCTGACAGAAAAACGCTGACCGGCAAACTCTACATTCAAATCCGCCAGATACGGATCTGAAGGATCCGGCATGGCTGCCAGTTGAGCCGCCTCTCCCCCCAGTACCAGCGGCTGTCCCGATGCCAATGTTACCTGGAGGCTGCCATCGGGCTGATCGGTCGTTTTGATATCAACGACTTGCGACAACTGACCAATAAGGTTATCACGCGCATCCAACAGCTGGGCGGGATTGCCATTTGTCCCCGAAATTTCAACAATCTGACGATTAATATCAGCAATGTTATCGATAAGGCTGTTAGCATGCTCGATAGCGGCCCCACGCTGATCATTCATGTCTTTATGCTGGGCATGAAGGGATTCTGTCAAGGTCTTAAAGCGGTGAGACAGGGCTTCCGCCTCGTTGATTATTTGCTGGCGAAGCGGGAGGGATTCCGGCTTGACCGATGCATCATTCAACGCAGCAAACAAGGTGTCTAAACCAGCGGAGAGATTGAAGCCATCGGCCCCAAGCATATTTTCTAGCTGACTCATGTTGGTCAGGTACCGGGATGAATAGGATGCCTGACTGTTCGTCGCCCAGGTCTGCTTGACAAGGTATTGATCAGTCACTCGGCGAATGCTGGTTACCTCTACCCCGCCACCCGCACTGTAACGATCATTGTTACCGGGGCCCAATGCATTCATCATTGCCTGCTGGCGGCTGTACCCAGGTGTATTGACGTTTGCCACATTTTGAGCCGTCACATCAAGCGCGGCCTTATTGGCATTCAATCCGGTTAATGCAATATTAATCAAACTCATTGCTGTTAAAGCTCCATCTTACGAATCAGTGGCTGCTGAAAAGCAACGGTGCTCCTCACCACTTTATCGCTATCTTTTAAAGCGACTTGTGATTCATAGGCGACCTTAGGCCCGGCTTCGTTAAGAGGTTTAGCAGCCTGTGCCTGCTGGTTTTGAGAGCTCGCTTCCAGCTTTACTCCTGGCCTCATAACCTCTGAGCCCCCAGCTTCATTAACAGGCTCGACCATTTTTACCACCGCCTCCGCCTGGCTCGGGCTTAATTGCTTTACCAGCATGTCGGCAATACCGCTGTTCTGTTTTTTAGCCATCTCAATTGCCAGTTGGCCATCATAAAAATCGCGATATACGCCCTGCTCCTTGCTTGAAAAAGGATTGTCCTCTGGAGACAAAACGTCGCTACTGCTACGCATCTGTCGCAGCACCATTTGCAAAAACAGCGCCTCAAACTGGCCGGCAACAGACTCCAGCGCCTGTTGCTTGTCACTACTATGCCTAATATTGGCGAGCGCACTGTTGTCGTGATACAGCATGGCTGTATATTGGGTACTCTCACCGTTACCTTCAACTTTCATCAAGACTCCTTAAATCACAACCAGCTCAGCATTGAGCGCACCAGCTTCATGCAAGCCTTGCAGAATAGACATCAAGTCATCCGGTGTCGCACCAAGGCTATTAACCGCATTCACAATCGTATTGAGCTCGGTCCCTTCCGGCCAAATATACATTTGTGCCTTATCCTGGCTAATGTCTACGGTTGAATCATTGACCACGGTAGTTTCACCCTCGCCAAAAGCATTGGGCTGGCTTACCTGCTGACGCTCTGAAATAGTAACCGTCAGGCTGCCATGGCTGACCGCCGCTTCGCTAACCTGAACGTTTTTACCCACCACAACGGTGCCTGTTCTGGAATTAAAAACGACACGGGCTGGTTTACGCCCTTCCACGACAGCCAAGTCTTCTAGCATCGACATGAAAGTCACCCGCTGCTGGGTATTGCGCGGGGCCCGCATTTCAACCCGACCTTTATTAATAGCCGTCGCGACATCAGGACCGAATGTTACATTGATAACTCGGGCAATATTCTTAGCCGTGGTGAAGCTGGGCTTACGCAAGTTAAGAGTAATTGTTGGTTTATCGTTGAAGTCTGATGGTATTTCGCGTTCCAGAGTCGCACCGTTTGGGATCCGGCCTGTAGTTGGCGTATTAATGGTAATTTTCGACCCACTCCGCCCTTCTGCCTGCACACCGCCGACAACAACATTGCCCTGAGCAACGGCGTACACTTCGCCATCAATACCTCGAAGCGGTGTCATCAGCAAAGTACCGCCACGCAGGCTCTTGGCATCACCAATTGAGGACACCACGATATTCAGCTCCTGCCCCGGTCCGGCCATTGGCGTGACATAAGCGGTAACACTCACAGACGCGACATTTTTTAACTTGGGATCTGTTTTATCGCCGATCTGAACCCCAAACTGGCGCAGCATATTGGTAATAGACTGGCTGGTGAATTTCACCTGGTTTCGATCACCGGTTCCATCGAGGCCGACGACCAGACCGTAACCCACCAACTGGTTATTCCTGATTCCCTGAACATCGACCAGGTCCATAATCGGCATTGGTGCTGATGCGCGAGCAGGCTGGGTCATGAAGGCTGACACACCCATAACCAGCAGGAGAAAAAGCAAGGTGCTGAGTTTGTTCATTAGTAAGGCATCCATGGGCTGTTAAAGAACTGGGTAAGCCAGCCGGCGGCATTGCTGTCGGCAAGAGCTCCCCGGCCGGAATAGGTGATCCGGGCATCCCCGATACGCAGTGATGACACCTGGTTGCGACGGTCGATATCATCAACACGAACAATACCCGTCAGACGGATGAACTCATCGCCCTGATTAAGACGAATCCACTTTTCACCACGTATTCGAAGCACCCCGTTTGGTAACACTTCATGCACAGTGACAGTAATGGCCCCTTCCAGCTTATTACCCTGCGAGCTGGCCGCCGAGCCATCAAAGGCTCGGTTGGAATCGATACCTACGGCGAGATCATCGATAGCATTAGTGCCGAATGTCGGAGCGGCAAAATTGACTGATGATCCCTTGTCATACTTGGTATCTGCTTTTTTACTCGACTGAGTTTCCTCGTCAAGCAAAATAGTCAGCACATCCCCGATACGGTAGGCCCGGCGATCCTGGAACAACGTCATCATATACTGGTGACGATACAGGCTCCCGTCGGCAGCATCCGGCAGGGAATAATCCAACGGCGGCGGGGCATAAGCCTCATCGTTTGGCTCCGGCGGAACAAATTCCGGACGCACACTACACCCAGCGAGCAGCGAGCCCGCAAGCAAAACAACAACAGGGGAAGTAAGCCATTTCATCACTGCCTCCTTACACCGACTGTGCCACGAACTTCAGCATATCGTCGGCAGCAGACACTACCTTGGCATTCATCTCGTACGCGCGCTGGGTCGTGATCATGTCAACCATCTCCTCCACCACCTGTACATTCGAGCCTTCCAGTGCCCCTTGCTTGATGCTACCGGCACCATCCAGACCCGCAATCAGCTCGTCGGCCTGGCCGCTCGCTTCAGTTTCTCGGAACAGGTTGCCGCCTACGGCTTCCAAACCAGCCGGGTTAATAAATTTAGCCAGCGTAATTTGGCCCAGCTCCTGGGGCTGAGGATCTCCGGCAACGGTTGAGGTCACGATTCCGTCAACACCGACAGACAAGCTTGTGGCGTTTTCAGGGATTTGGATTTGCGGCGACAGCGGCAGCCCCTGGCTGTTTACCATCAACCCCTCGGAGTTAACATGAAACTGGCCGTTGCGGGTATACATGATTTCCCCGTCTGAATTTTCGATCTGGAAAAAACCCGCCCCCATTACAGCCAGATCCATTTCCTGACTGGTATTTTGCGAGTTGCCCTGGGTAAATACCTTCTGAGTACCCACCACACGGACACCGCTGCCCAGTTGGACTCCGCTCGGCAGTTCATTAATCTGGTCGACCTGTGCCCCAGGCTGACGCTGAATGCTATAGAACAGATCCTCAAATACCACACGATCGCGCTTGAAGCCCACCGTATTGACGTTCGCGAGGTTATTGGAGATGGCTGTCATCTTGGTATCTTGCGCCGCCATCCCTGTTTTACTTACCCATAATGCTGAATGCATTGCTCTCTCCTAACTGTCTAGTTTCGGGCTCACCTACTCAAAGGGACCTTAACGGCTGCTCATCAGGCGATTACCGGCCTGGGCCAGCGTTTCGGCTGTTTTCATCATCCGTACCTGCATTTCAAAATTGCGCGTTAGCGACATCACGTTCACCAATTCATCAATGGCTGAAACGTTACTGCCTTCCAAATGCTCGGCAGCTACCGCGACTGTTGCATCAGCCGGGAACTCACCACCATCGCGGGCATGAAGCAGGCCGTCACTTTCTTTTTGCAGCTCGGTATAAGCCGGTTTGACCAACTTTAGCTGGCCAACCTCAACTTCTGCCCCGCCGCCCGGCGGGATCACCGAAATAACGCCTTTATCACTGATCTCAATATGCTGATATTCAGGCAGAGTGATCGGATCCCCTTCTGCCATCAGCGGGAAACCGTTCACTGTCATGTTGCCCTGCTGATCGACACGAATATTACCGGCACGGGTATAGGCTTCATTGCCGACCGGAGTTTGCACGGTAAAGAAACCCTCACCATTAATTGCCACATCAAGGTTGCGACCGGTCTTAATCAGATCACCCGAGTCAAACCGTGTCGCGGCAGAGTTCGTCACCACCATGGTGCGACCATCAAAGCCCGCACCTTGCAGCTGAATACTCTGTACCCGTTCCATATCTGCACGAAAACCCGCGGTGTCTGCGTTTGACAAATTGTTGGAGCGCACGTGCTGGGCTTTCATAACCCGGCTAGCACCAGTGGTGGCGGTATATAGCAAACTATCCATTGCTCAATCCTTAAAATCTGTCATCAGGCTAAACTGCATTAAACAGCGCCTGGGTCAGTTGATCGGAAGTTGAAATGGTTTTTGCGTTAGCCTGGTAGTTTCGCTGGGCTGTCATCAGGCTGACCAACTCGCTGGTCAAGTCCACATTAGAGCCTTCCAGTGCACCTGCAGTCAGACCACCCAGGGTACCGCTACCCGGTACACCGTTAATCGGCGCACCAGAGCTGAAGCTTTGCATCCAAGATGTATTACCCGTTTTAACCAGGCCCTGAGCATTGGCAAAGTCAGCCAAAATTACCTGCCCCTGAAGCTGAGACTGACCATTGGTATAAGTGGCAAACACCATGCCGTTGTCTTCAACACGTACACCAGCCAATTCACCTGACGAGTAACCGTTCGGACTGTTGGTACTCACACCAAAGTCGGCGCCAAACTGAGTTGTACCGTTAAGGCTGATATCTATGCTCACTGGCTCAGCGCCGGGAGCAGGAAAGGCAATATTGAAGTTTCCGGTTGGCGTAGCCAGTGTGCCATCGGTATTGAAGGTGACGGCTTCGGTATGTACGACCGAACCGCCATCAACCTGAACATGGACATCCCATTGGTTGTCACCGGTTTTTGCAAAGTACTGCGTCACTGTATGTGGGTTGCCCAGTGAGTCATGAATCTTCGAGGTATATGACGAGTTGAAGGTATCGGTATCAGTGGCATCAAAAGGTGTGGTAGTTGGCACATTCACTCGCGCATCAAAGTTGGCAACAAAGTCAATTTGATCCGTCGCTTTAGCAGAAAGTGATGATGTGGTGATGCGCAGATCGCTGACTGCACCAGTTTGTAGGCGATTATTACCGTCAACCCCATAGCCTTGCAGCTTCATGCCATTGTTGCTAACGATGTTGTTATTTTTATCAGTCCCAAAAACTCCGGAACGGGTATAAAGCAGTTGGCCAGTGTTGTCCTTGGTAACAAAAAATCCCCCTCCGTTAATCGCCAAATCCAGCGAGCGTCCCGTGCCACTTACTGAGCCGTTCTTGTCGAAATTCTGCGAAATGGAAGCAACTTCTACCCCACCTGGCTGCATGCCGTTGTAAACCGCAGAAAATTCAGTACGTGACTCTTTAAAACCGGATGTTGATACGTTGGCGATGTTGTTACTAATGGTATTTAGCTGAACATTGGTTGCGCCCAGCCCACTTAATGCAATATCAAAACTCATAAGATCCTCTTTTCGAGTGATGTCGGGTTAAGCCCCAAACTGGCTAATCTGATAAAAAGGTACACTGCCGACTCCAGCCACATTGACCAGCGCCGCGCCACCGTTGCTTGGAACACGCACCTGAGAAACCTCACCGGCCAATAGTAAGGCAGGCTGTGCCTGTCCCTGTTCGACTTCGACTGAGATGGTATAATTACCCGGCTTCAAACCGAGGGCATCAGGGTCGATAGTAAAATCAACATCGCCCTTGCCTCGCGCTCCAAGTGGCATCTTGGTTGTTTGGCCGTAGTCATCTTTAATCAGCAAAGTCACCTGGTTGGAGGGATGTGCTAATTCAATTTTGCCCTGTTGGGCCTGCCCGGAAAGCTCGAATTCACTTGTATTGACATAAACGGTTTGTCCGACCAGGCCCGCTGTTGAAAGTACTTGCATGTTGTCGAGCAATACCATGCTGTTTTGCATCACTTTCGACATGTTTTCTGTACTTTCAACCTGGGAGAACTGTGCCAGCTGACCGACGTATTCGGTGCCATCAAGCGGGTTAAGTGGGTCCTGGTTCTGGATCTGCGCCACCATCAGGGTAATAAATTCATTCTTCAGCGCACCCGCATCATTCATATCTGCCGGGTTAGCCTGAACCTGACTCTCGGAAGTGGTCACGGCAGGTGTATCGCTGCTTAGCGCGGTAAACTGTGCAAGGCTCATCGGCTGCCCTCACCTAAGCGCAACAGCCCTTGCTGCATACTTTTCACATTGCTCAGCACTTCAACATTGGTCTCGAAGCTTCGGGTTGCCGACATCATGTCTGCCATCTCAGATACGACATCAATATCCGGGTAATAGACATACCCCTCATCATTGGCCAGCGGGTTATGGGGCTCAAAGCGCTTTTCAGCATCGCCCTTGTTTTGAACCACATCAACAATCCGTACTTCCGCATTTGGGTAACTGTCATTACGTGTCGTCAGTTGGGTGTTGCTGTATACCGTCGCAAACACGGGCTTGAGTGCCTGATAGGCATCATCAGGGTTAGCCGACACGGCATCAGCATTGGCCAGGTTACTGGCGACAGTATTCAACCTTACGGTCTGTGCTGTCATCGCCGATCCCGCGATGGAATAAATATCTGTAAATGACATGGTATTAACGTCCCTCTATCGCTTTCGCTAGACCGCTAAACTTCATATTGAGAAAAGTCAGGCTGGTCTGAAAACTCATGTTGTTCTGGGTGAACTTGGCCTGCTCGACACCCAGCTCCACCGTATTACCGTCTTTCGAGTTCTGGTATGGCACTGAGTACTGCGCTGAGATATCAAGTTGTGGTACCGGCTTATCGACCTTGTTTGAGCCTGTGTTTTTCATCACTGTTTCAAAACTTAAATCTTTTGCGAGATACCCAGGCGTATCGACATTTGCTAAGTTACTGGCCAACACCTTGGTGCGTTGAACTCTGAAGTTGAGCGCATCAGGGTGAACACCTAGCGCATTTTCAAAACTGATCGCCATTGATTCTTCCTTAGGTCTGGCTTGCATCACATCTTATAGTCAAAATGCGTGCCAAAAATTTAGGTACTATTTATCAATGAGTTACAAAGAAACACGGAAGCGGAACTTCCGCCAGTCGGAAGTTAAACGGAAAAAAGGGAAGTGGGGAAAAGGCTTGGCCTTCACTTTCCTGATGCTTGCAAGGTCCGTATATGCCCAACAGGAACCCGAAAGTACAACCGTGAAAGCCGATCAGCTTCATATGCAGATACGCACCCAGATTACGGAAGAGATTCAGACCTTCGCCATCCGTCACCAATGGCAAGATCTGGAAACAGATATTGATATTGCAATTCCTGCATCAATCTATCATCTGCCCGTGTGTCCTGAGCCAATGATCATCAGTGCAAGCGATCAGCAAGCCCTGCCGATCGGCAACCTGAAACGTCAGGTTAGCTGTGACAGTGCAGAGCAAAAGTGGCGAATAAACACTACGGTTAAAGTCCGCATCAAACTGCCGGTTGTCGTTGCCAAAACCACCATCAATCGTGACACTAAAATCGATGCCAGCATGCTGAAAATGCAGACGCTGTCATTGTACCGCAACAAAGATTTCGTCACCCAGTTCCAGGCCATCATCGGAAAACGTACCAAGCGCCGTATCCGCTCAGGACAGTTAGTAAGTCCTTCCTATCTCCAGCGGCGTTGGCTTATAGAAAAAGGAGATGAAGTACTGATAGTTGCAGTTAAGGATGGCATGCAGGCAAGCATGAAGGGCATTGCCATGGAGAATGGGGCTGAAAGTGAACAAATCAGTGTGAAAAACTCCCGTTCGTCCAAAATTATCCGGGCCACTGTAGCCGGGAAGGGAAAAGTCCAAACAATCTTTTGATTATTGTTTAATAAAACGGATCACACTGCCGCTCTAAATAGTTAGTAGAGAGAAATAGGAGCCACCAGCCATGAAAATCGATAAAGTGATTGGCACACACGTGCAGCCAAACCAGTTAGGTAAACCAGAGTCAAAAACTTTACAGCTATCATCGGCGACACAAACAGCCGAGCCCCAAGTGAGTATCGATACTCAGTTGCTATCAAAGGCACAAGATTCATTCAATCAGCTGCCGGATGTGGATATGGCCAAAGTAGAATCCGTGAAGCAGGCATTGGCACGAGGTGAGCTTGATCTAGATATTTCAGCCCTGTCCAGCGCACTCATGCGTTTCCATACCGGGCATGAATAAGCACATTTAACTAACTGGCTATAAGTAGCCATATATGGATACCAACCTATCTGGGATCAGGGAGGCGACAATGGCGAATCCAATCAATAAACAACAGGCTATCATGCTGATTATGAAAGGTATTCAGCATGATGTTCGCCAATATAAGCAACTTCATCAACTGATGGTTGAACAGCAAGAAAGCTATCTGAAATTTGACGGAGAAGCGCTCCAGGAATTGATTGCCAAACAGCGGCCATTAATAGCCAACCTGAGTCGAAGTGCCGCAAAGCGCTCTGAACTGATGGCACTATTGGGGCTAAGCCAAACCAAAGCAGGCATGGCAACCCTGCTCCAGGCATTACCCGAAAAACTCAAGAAACCAATGAACGAGTACTGGCAAACTTTAGAACTGTGTATCCGATCATGTCACCAGCTCAATCAGCTTAACGGACAGATCTCAGCATCTTATAGCGAAATGCTGCAGCAGGTGAATAATAAGCAAAGCTACTCATCAGGTAATCTTATGCAGCTCTAGGATCTGATGGAACTCAATTATGTTCAATCATGGATACACGGTCGCAGGCATACTTACAGGGTAGCGGTAAGAATGCATAAAAGCTTGATTGATAGCATTACGACAAACCGTTTACCACTCATGCGGGATCTGCTCCGTCGTATCAGAGCTTGGCTGCACCTCGTATTTTCGGGTAAACCCAGCCCGCTCTGCCTGAGTGTACTCATGTTAGCTGTGCTTACCTACCCGAATCATAGTTACAGCACCATAAGCACTGCAAACCAACAGCATTTTCAATCTCAGGTCAATCACCATTACCAAATGCTCCTCCCCCACCAGGAATTGATTAACCAGCAATTTCTGCGTTTTCTGCCCACGGTCCAACAAATCATCGGCCAACTGGAGAAACACCAACTGCCCAAGAGCCTGGTTCTCATCCCTATGTTGGAATCGACATTCAACCCTACGGTGGTATCACCCGCCAATGCCGCTGGTCTATGGCAGTTGATGCCAGCAACCGCCAAGCGATTTGGCCTTAATGTGAATGAGCGGCAAGACGAGCGTTTTGACGTTAACCGCAGCACCGAGGCAGCTATCGCCTACCTCCGGTTTCTTTACCGGAAGTTTAACCAAGACTTGATGTTAACCCTGGCTGCCTACAATTCAGGTGAAGGTCGAGTGCAGCGAGCAATGAACCAGCAAGACAAACAACACTTTCCCTCACTTCACTTACCGCAAGAAACCATTAATTATGTACACAAGTTCTATGCCCTGATGAATATTGTCGATATCGCAGGTCTCAGCCGCAATAGACTTTTAGACGCAGTCACTATGCCTTCTAACTCGCTCGATGCGCAGCAAAAAGTTCTGCTGAATGAACTGTTCGAAATTCGGCAAGTCATCAACATGAAACCAGTACCACCACTTATAAGCCTTTAGTGCTCAATCATGTCTTTTTGCAATAAATATGACAAACAGGCTGACCATTGCTGGCCAGCCTGATTGCTTCCCTGGGTATGTGAACAACTCCTAACCGCTGTATTAGCGATTAATCATTTGCTCACGCTCCGGGCCTACCGAAATCATTTTGACCGGTACACCCATGAGTTCTTCGATACGCAGTACATACTTCTGCGCGGCAACTGGCAGACTTTCGAATGTACGGCATCCGGTAATATCTTCGCTCCAACCTTCCATCTGCTCATATACTGGCGCAAGTGAAGCCGTTTGCGGCCAAATTGGGTTCTCGCTGTGTTCGCCGTCATAATCAACACAGATCTTCAGATCAGCCATGCCGCTCAGGCAATCAAGCTTAGTTAGCGCAATCTCGGTCGCAGCCTGAATTTCCACCCCGTTACGCGTTGCAACGGCATCAAAATAGCCCATATCACGCGGACGGCCGGTAACTGCACCATATTCGTTGGCTGACTCACGGAATGCATCTTGCTCTTCCATCGCCGTGATCAGGGTACCGGTGCCCACAGATGAACTGAATGCCTTGGCAACCGCAATAACACGCTCTGGGCGCAGTGCCGGCAAACCGCTACCAATACCAGCGTAGGTTGAGATCACGTTGGATGATGTCGTCCACGGGTATTCGCCGTAAACCAAATCTCGTCCAGCACCCAGCTGTGCTTCAAACAACAGATTTTGCTCTTTTGCCTGTAGCTCTTTCAACGGCAAGGTGACATTGCAGATTGCATCACGCCAAGGTGCTGATACTTCAAGCAGCCACTGTGTCATTTCTTCAGCAGTCTGCTCAAATTCAAAGGATGGATACAAAGCTTTAAGCTGAGGCAGTTTCCAATCCATCATAAACTGAATGCGCTCACGCAATACTTCTGGCTGTTTCAACCAACCAACCAAGATACCTTTTTTCATGACTCGGTCGCCATAAGCGGGCGCTATGCCCTGACGTGTCGACCCGTAGGCACCATCACCCAAGCGCTCTTCTTCAAGTGTGTCTTCAATAGCGTGGAGTGGAAGACAAAGCGTCGCACGGTCTGAGATACGCATGTTGACGTTAACGCCAGCAGCTTTTACCTCAGCCAATTCTTCGGTTAATGGCGCCGGACTGATCACCATGCCTGGACCTAGCACCGCAATACAATCAGGATTAAATACGCCGCTTGGAAGCTGGTGCAGCTTGAATGTGCCAAACTCGTTAACTACGGTGTGGCCAGCATTGTTTCCGCCCTGAAAACGAATACTCGCTGAGGCCTGATCGGCTAAATAATCAACGATACGGCCTTTGCCTTCATCACCCCAGTTCGCACCAACAACAACAATAGACGACATGATTAACTCTCCTTAAAAGCGATGCCACTATCCTATTCCCCAGCTTGAAATAAGAAAAATTAATAATCGTTATTAGCTTGATAAGAATTCCATATGGGATTTTCCACTAACAGGCGTAGAATAGAGCCAATTCTGGCGCCCACTATCAGAGAGCAGCATGTTAGATATTCACTGGCTAAACACCTTTGTCACCTTGGCTAAGTTAGAACACTTCGGCAAAACTGCCACTGAACTGCATATGACCCAGCCCAATGTCAGCCTCCATATCAAACAGCTCGAACAGACCACCCGCGTTAAGCTGATTGAGCGTAACCCGTTTCGGTTAACGCAGGCCGGCGAACGACTCTTGCAAAGTGCAGAAAATACCCTGATGGAATTACAGGTTTGTCAGGCCGATCTTAATGCTATCAACGACTTGTGTCAGGGAACTCTGACTATCGCCGCCAGTGATATCATTTCAAGGCTGCTGCTGATTTCACCTTTCCAGTCGTTTAAGCAGGAGTTTCCCGGTATTGATTTGTCGCTACTCAACACGACTTCATCACAGGCCGCCGAGCTGGTGAAAAGTGCCAAGGCAGATCTGGGCTTCGTGATGGCGCAGAAGGAAAGCCAACCGTTGCATTTTACCGAATTACAACAGGTTAAGTGGTGCGCGCTCGGCAATGGATTGCAAAGCTGGCAGCAAGGAATCCAGACAAACAAGCAGGAAGAACCCACACTGATCTTGCTCGGCCACGATACCCGTACCCGTGATCTGCTTGATGCCGCCCTGCCAACCCTCAACCTGCCAACTTACCGTGTAATGGAAGTCGGTAGTGTCGATGCCCAAATTGACTGGGCCGAAGCAGGGTTCGGAGTCGCGATAGTGCCGGAATTTTCCCTCCACCCCAAACTTAACTTGCAAACAACCGTCACACCGCTCCCCGATTTCCCGACCACCAGTCTCGGCTATATTGTCAGGCAAAATCAGGTACTGTCCCGGGCAATCAAGCAGCTACTGAACTGGGTAAACGAAGAAATTGTCCGGTCACAGCAGGTAAATACCTAGCCGCCTTTGTGTAACGGTTGCATATAAATTCTGCTATCTGGGACACTCTTGATTATTACTTGCTCCATTACAAAATGATACACATGACACATAAGTCATTGAAATATTTGATATGACAAAGCCTCACTGATACTATGCGCGACCAATTTCTTAATAACAAACTGCATATTAAGTAAAAACCAAGGAGTTGTATGCTTTGTTCAAAGTGCGAGTCTGCACGTTATCTTTCCGACTCATATTGCCCACAATGCGGTGATCAGCATCAAACGAAAATGACCATCAACCAGTGTCGTGATATTGATTCTGAAATTGCCAAGATTCACGAAAAGCTGCCAAACGCCGAGGTGTTTACGGGTGTCATGACCGACACGCACCGCTATAAGCGTATCTTAAGGAATAAATCAAATAACAAAGAAGTCGGTTGTTGGTGGGTAACCCTTGATGACGGTGAAAACAAACGTCAGCTTACACTTTCATCCGAAGATGACTTCCTCGACAGCCTGAACAAAGGCGACATTATTACTGTTTTCCGCCCAACCCCGGCAACGAAAACCTACAAAGTATTAGGCAAAGACTCCAAGGAAATTGTCACCAACGATGACTGGGCACCGGCTGTCGTTCTTCACAACGACAAAGGCCAGCGTTCAAGCCTGGATCCTATCTATAATCCGACACCACGCAATATTTCCAGCAGTATTTTCAGCACCTTATTAGGTAGTGCGATTCTAATGGGATTATTGTTCTGGTTTATTAACAGCCAGCGTATCTACATGACCATGGATAGCTTCCTTGTTATCGGCGCTGTACTCTGGGGTATTTTGGCAACCTTATCCATTCGTAAAGACAAGGCGCGCTTCGAGGAAGAAACCGAGCTCCACAGTACAATCAAGCATTATCTGAAACGTATGCTTGGCTGCCAGACCAACGAGCTCCAGGCAACGCACATCAAGCGTATCTACCAGCCAAACGACTGTATCTGCCCTGACTGCGATACCCGCATTCCATCCTCATCAAGCTATTGCTTTAAGTGTGGTAGCAGTAGCAATGTGGCTCCAGAGCCAACTGCAGAAGCAAACTGTGGCAGCGAGGAAAGTACTGAAGTAACAGTGCAGCAAAAAACGACAATTTCAGCCCAAGAACGCTTGATTGAAAAAGTCTCTCCTGCCCTGTATTCAGAAGCGACTGATTATACGCATAAATACGCCATTGGCTCAGCGACTGGTACGCTGAACGGCCATGTGCTATTTGGCACAGTGATCGACCGGGATCTGACATCCAACATTAACAGCTGGACTGAAGAGCAGATTGAAACAACGACCTATAAGAATGGCTACGGCCATACTACACGTACTGAGTCACGTGTAGTGAGCAGTGTTAACCACCGTCGTTCTAACATCAACGGCTACCTTGTCATTCGTACACTTAATGGTAAGGAATATCCGTATAATCCAGGTAGTACCCAACTTGGCAGCACCGATGTTGGTGACCATGTAATGATTGGTTTTGCTGAAGCAAACTTCGGTGATCAGGACAAGACCAGCTTCCAACAGTACTACTTTAACCTGACTAAAGATGATCTGTGGCAGAAAGAGTGTATTACCCAGCTTGACAAAACAGGGGCGACAAAAGCAGTAAACTTGCTTCTTCTGGCAGCCGCTGGTGGGCTCTACTTCTACTTCTCTGCCAACTACATGCAAGAATTACTGGTGATCCCATATGCACTACTCGGCGTATTTGGTGTCTTGTGCGTGAAAGCGATTGCTGCCGGTAGTGCCAACAATAAAGCCAGAAAGGCGCTTGCTGATATTCTTCATGACAAGCTGAATATTGCACGGAATGAGCGTGAAAACTGGCTTTCCTGGCTTGGTTAACCACCAATAAACAGCCAATTTCAAATGACTTAAATAGCTAAAGCCGAGCAGTTGCTCGGCTTTGTTTATTAACATTGTCAGGCAATTTTTTAGTCTGGCTAAGAGGATACCAATCCTATTAAACGCAATTACGCTTTGGCCAGCTTGAACTTCTGCCAAGGCTGGATCTGATCCAGGAAGCGTAAGTTGGTATCAGTGACACGGCCGATAACATTGCTGCTGCCGTCATTGTCGAAATCAACCAGTGCGACATGCAGCTCACCTTTGTAGCGTGGCGAGTTGGCATTATCGAGAATCACATCTCCCCGGCGGATCTGGCGCGCATTTTTCTCCGGGATCACTGCATCTTTAAACTTAAGACGAGGCATGGTGGAGCGAATAGTGTATTCGCCGCAATCTCCACGGAAGAAGTGTAGTTCTTCAAATGCGATAGTTTCCTCATCATCGTTAAGCTCGACTTCCAGCTCGACATCCAGTGTTACCAGCCCTTTGTGCAGCTCACCCAGCTTCTTCAGCTCTTCCTCACTCGGGAAGCAGTTAGCAATAATGACATCATCAACCACACCGGTATAGAACAAGTCTTTCGCCTGTACATCAATCGGCAAGTCACGATGCTCTTCGATAGTGCACAGACCGTCAGCCAGCGGCCAAGGACCTTTCGCCCCCTCAACCGCCGACCCAACAAAGGCTGCAACGCGCAAACCGTGTTTCTTATAGATTTTTGAGCCCTTGATAAAGTGCTCACGCGTTAGACCAGAGCGGCGCTTAGGATAGAAGTTGTGACAGCCAATCAGGTAATCGGTATCAGGGTGGAAAGACAAAATGTTGTCCAGATAACCATTCGCCACACTGACGTTGAGCTCGATTTGCAACCCATATGGGTTAAATGTCATCAGGGCTTCTTCATTGCCTGTAAAGCCTTCATCAAGGCGAATACCATCCACGCCCATCTCATTAAAGAAGCTCAAGTTCTCGTAGCTAATGCCAAGATCGTCGAAAATATGTGGTGCAACATCCGCAATGACTTCAAAGCCATGCTCTTTCGCACACAATACCATGTCTTTAAATTCGGCAATGATCTGCTCTTTATCACCGTCAACAGACAATAAGCAGGTAAAAATACGACTGAAACCATACTTGGCTGCCGTTTCTATATATTCCTTATTGCGCTCTAGGCTTGCTAATTCCGGATAAACCGATATACCCAACTTTCTCATTCATTTAATTCCTTATTGTAACTGCTCGATATTCTATTTCATTAAAAATGGCGGAATCATATAAGCAATCAGCTTGTACCGAATCGCTATATTATTCACTCAAAATGAAGATAAAAAGAGGTCATAAACCATTTACTACTTCCCCTTTTATGAATCTATTCCCAGCCATTATTTAATGGTTAAACTTTAAAAACAGTTTCCCCTGAAACAACAAAGATCACAATTACCATCAAACTTAGACATAGGTAAACGAGCAATTTTTCGGGGCACTTCGCAATTATATAAACGATGATTCACGGAATTACATAATGACCAAATATTGATGTGTGAGGTAAGGAAAGAAAGGGCAATGCACTCAGCCTCCAATCCACTTCCAAAGGACAAAATGGTAGCTCAAGTCGGCAGAAGTAATCGCATGCAGATATAAGTGCCATAAACCAAAGATGAGAATAACTCTCATTGACATCAAGAGTGCTTATATGTAAGTTAAATGCATCTTTTATTCATCTCGTTGAAACACAATGAGCTATTCGATATTTCAGCAAAATGAAAGGCATGTAAGATGTCAGCAGGAAAAAGGAGCCTATAATGTCAAATAAGGAAATCCAGCTTTTTTGCCAAGACTTAAATATTTATCTCATGGAAAGGTTCAATTACAAGACCGGTCCAGCGACATCCAATATGTTCACTATTGATGCCTGCAGGAAACACTTTGATCTCTATTTTAGATTCAAGCCGGCTACAGATATGTGGAAATCCGATACTATCGTGATTGCAAAAATAGGGTTTAAGCATACCCGTGCTGGACATGCTACCGATCTACTCAAGTTCATCGTCAAGGTATCAAATAAATATCAAACCAATAATATCGGCATCGAAGGCGCCAATGACAGTTTAGCCAATTTTGCCAAAAAACTGGGCTTTGAAAACGTTCAAGGTAAGCTGTGGATTATTGATATAGAGCAATTAAGAACGAAACTGAAATAATACTCCTGTTCTATTTGATAACAAGCTGACTTTCTTATATCCAAGCTACTTCAAGATGATCGTTTCAGCGAGAGTTACTTTGCTATTGGCCAAGCGAGCAGGCTCTCACCGATTTAAAAAGAGGGCGATTAAGCCCTCTCGGTTTAAACGTTAATCTTCTAGGATTTCACAATCCGGGAAGGCATCACGGAACGCCTGTGGTACGGCTACCGACTCATAACCACTGCCATAACCGGTACGGTAGTCTGGCTGGCTCGGACGGCGGAAATCTAATTGTTTCAGCTTCTTGAGCTTGAACAGTACCTTAGGGAACTCATCGAAGTGGTTATATGATAAATCCAGCTCTTCAAGTTCGGTTAACTTGGCAAGCTTAGCTGGCAGCCCCTCAAGGTGGTTAAACCGAAGACTCAGTTTTGTCACATCGGTATACAGCTCAAAACCGAATGGCAAAGCACCAAGGTAACAGTTACTCAGATTTAGCTCGGTAATTTTAGACGAAACCGGCAAGGTCTTCGGCAGGCGGGTTTTAGGCTCTCCCAACATATTCTGATGCTGCATATAAATATCCGGATAACGATGGCTATCAGTCATCCGTTGTTCGCTGGCACCTTCTAGCTGACCATTGAATCCACAACCTTTATTCCAGTTCAGGCACTCCCCTTCGATCAATTCGCTAATGATAGCAAGGCGTTGAGGTGAGTCTTCTTTCTGGGTAAGCACCAATAGCAGACCTTCACCGTTATCACCACGCACCATGTTAAACAAAGTACGATCATTGACAGCCAGTTGGAACAATTCGCTGCCATGACCCGCCAGCAGCGCCTTTATCTGAGCACGAAGGCCGTTGTCTGAAGTCATCTTGAGGACCAAGAACAGCGGCATCAGCATAGTGCTGGTAACAGCAGCCGTCGTACTTCGGTTAAAAATACCCTTCGCCGTCCGTCCAAGCGATACGGAACCACTCCCGGCACAAAGATCCAGCCGCATCAGCGCCTGTTAGTTGCCGTGGACACGTCTGCCAGTGTCGAAAACAAACAACTTAGTACCTTCTTTGAAGAAATTGGCCACATCTGGCGGGCAGGTGCCGAAATCACCGTACAAGAGTGCGATACCGAGATAAAGCAGACATACCCGTATAAGGGCATTACCCCGGATAATGTGTATGGTCGCGGAGGGACTGATTTTAACGCACCTATCGCCTACGCCAATCAGCACAAATTCGACGCCCTTATTTACTTCACTGACGGAGGCGCTCCGGCACCAGAAATCTCCCCTCGTATACCGCTGTTATGGCTGCTGCACAGCGCTGAGCCTGGACATACGTTTAACGAA
This sequence comes from Photobacterium proteolyticum, assembly GCF_001939735.1. Lineage (GTDB taxonomy): Bacteria > Pseudomonadota > Gammaproteobacteria > Enterobacterales > Vibrionaceae > Photobacterium > Photobacterium proteolyticum. Next base: position 34,514 of record NZ_MJIL01000051.1, on the reverse strand, counting down.
TTACGCCGCAGCGGCCGCGTGATCCCGATGTCTGCATCCTGAATTAGACCCTTAAGCGAGTTCTTATGAGCCACAAACACAATTACACTTACTACGGCCTGAGCTGTCAGGCACCGGAAGTCCGCCAGTTTGTCGAACACCTTCTGCCTGTTGATGGCAAACGCAGCGTTCCTGTGTGTATCTGGGGTCGCCACGGGATCGGGAAAACCCAACTCGTTGAACAGATCGCCAAAGAGCAAGGGATGCAATGGTGCGCGATTGCACCTGCTCAGTTTGAAGAGATGGGAGACTTGCTGGGAATGCCAATCACCGAAACATTGGAAAGCGGTAAAACGGTCACCCGCTTTGCCGCTCCTCATTGGGTACCGACTGAACCGGGGCCAGGTATTCTGCTCATCGATGACGTTAACCGTGCCGATGAGCGTATCCTGCGGGGCATTATGCAACTACTGCAAAACCATGAGCTGATCAGCTGGACGCTACCAGAAGGCTGGCAGATAGTGCTGACTGCCAACCCGGATGGCGGTGACTATTCAGTCACTCCAATGGATGATGCGATGCTAACCCGTATGATGCATGTGACCATAGAGTTTAATGCCAAGGCATGGGCAATGTGGGCGGAAAGGAGTGGCGTAGATCCACGCGGTATCGACTTTGTACTGACCTACCCGGAGCTGGTCGATGGCGAGAGAACCACTCCCCGCTCGCTGGTACAGTTTTTCCAGAGCATTGCACCCATCGACGACCTGAAAGAGCAGCTACCGCTGGTAAACATGCTGGCCCAATCGTGCCTCGACGAAACGACCTGCGCGGCATTTATCGCCTTCGTTGAGCAAAACCTCAGCAAGCTGGTATCACCAAAGGCCATTATAGACAGCAAAAAGTTCGACAAAGAAATTGGTCCGCGGATCGTCAAAACTGTCGGCAGCAGCAACCCGCGTATTGATATCCTGGCAACACTCTGCACCAGACTGCACCACTACCTTGAGGTGTCCAGGCTAAAGGTCAACAAGACCCAGATGGGCAATATCCAGGCTTTTCTCAAAATGGATCTATTACCGAACGATTTGCGTCTGGGCTTAATGCAGGACTTGATGAACTCAAGCAATACCAGCCTGAAAGGCGTCCTGGCAGACGCCGAACTGGCTCAGCTATTCCTTAGCCAGGCCGCTTAGAGCCAACATAAAAAATACCCTCAAACATCATGCTTGAGGGTATTTTACCAAGCCCAGGATTTATTCAACGAATCATGAACCTAACTGTTTGGCATTAACTGATCAGCGTTATCTTAATTCATTTCTGCAATGATTAATTTTGGGCAACAAGCTCGCCTTTCTCCTGTTGGCTTGGCGCAATCAGCTTGTAAGACATAATGCCGATGACCATGGCCTTGATAACCATCATTTGCGGGTTGCCATAGTAGGCTGCCATCCCGATGAAACCTGACACCAGCATCAGTGCCCGGTACTTACGTAGCGTTGTCATATACAGCGCTGCAACAATCAGTCCCAAGTCCATGAACTGCAAGGCAACAGGCAGTGTCGGCTCGGCAATAAACGCCGTAACAGCAACATACACGATGTACATGATTGCAGCAGCCATAATCGCGGCCAATGAGTTAACCACCACTTTTGCTGCCTTGGTAAAGTCATTGACGTAACGGTAAGTGTTAATTGCCGCTACAGACAGGTTGAGGATCAATTTTGGCCACCAGCCCATCAGAATAGACCAGATGATATCGTTCGCAGCAGAGCCAAATGCGGCAAATCGGGTGAACTTCATACTGTTAAACACAGTGATGGAAATATAGAACGCCACTGACGTCCAACCTAATACTTCTGTAACTAGCTCTAGCAAAACCTAATCTCTTCTAATTTTATGCGGGTTAACCACACTCAAAGCAACATGAAACTCTCTCTGAGTCCACCCTTCCAGTGCAATTTATCATCGTGATTAAATCACGCGGTGGATAATAACGTAAAGCGCTCAAGTTTTATAAACCAAAATTGCGCTACAGAGCCATTTTGTGATGCCTGTACTAGCATGGAGATACAATTGGGGGCGAGTGTATATGAAGTCAGGCGAGACAATACCTAATACTCTTATTATTTTTCTGGATTTATCGTGCCTGTTACGACGAAGAGCTGGTATCAAAAGTACTGAACACCCATTAAACCGAGTTGCCCTCAGATTAATGGGTGTTCTATCGTAGTACTATACTATTTGCTGCTTTTTATAGTTTTGGTGGCGTCCCTTCACCATTAGACACAACGGCATCAATCTGAACTGATGCCGACATAGGAATAGACTCAACGCCAATTGTTGTTCTTGCTGGTAGTTCATCCTGGAAGTAGGTGGCATAAACGTCATTGACGGCATCAATATCAGCAATATCTGTCAGTTGAACATTCACTTTCACAACATCGTCCATAACATGATCAATGCTTTCTACGATCGCCTTAATGTTATCCAGGCATTGTTTGGTCTGGGCTTTTACATCACCAGCGACAACTTTGCCTGTTTTAGGATCTAGGGGTAGCTGTACTGCGATATGGTTGTAATGAGAAAACGCGACCGTTTGAGTGTAATACGGACTTATTGGAGCGCTATCTGTATTGTTGGCTTTGATAACGATGCCATGACGATCTTCTACTTCTTGCGGTGGAGTACCGTCACCGTGTGATACCACTGCGTCTATCTGTACCAAAGCATCCATGGGTAATGCAGAAGCTGCCACCACTGAGCGAGCAGGCACATAGGCAACAGCTCTCGCAATTGCGGAATCCGGGAAGTAGGTACTATAGATCTCGTTAACGGCTTCAATATCGTTAAGATCTTTTAGGAAGATGTTTACTTTGACGATATCATCAAGTGGAACATCAATGCTCTCTAAAATCGCTTTGATGTTCTGTAGACACTGCCCTGTTTGCTCTTTGATTCCGCCAGAAACAATCTGGCCCGTTTTGGGATCAATCGGTAATTGAGCAGACACATTATTGTAGTGAGAAAACGCCACCGTTTGTGTAGACACAGCACTTTGTGGCGCATTGTCTGTATTTCTTACCAGTTTGATGAGGTCACACGGCTCTTGTGATGGGGTACCTTCGCCATTAGAAATAACGGCATCGATTTGAACCAATGCATCATTTATTGGCAGCGCAGCCACCGCAACAGTTGTTCGGGTCGGAAGGTAACTATTGAAAAAGCTTGAGTAGACATCATTTACGGCATCAACATCAGCAATGTTTTTAACGAATACATTGACTTTAACCACATCGTCCATCATGTGGCCGATGCTTTCAACAATGGCTTTGATATTATCCAGGCACTGTTTGGTTTGCTCTTTGATCCCACCAGTTACAATAAGCCCTGTGGCAGGGTCTATCGGTAATTGCGCTGAAATATTATTATAGTGAGAAAATGCAACGCTCTGTGTTGACGCTGAGTCTTTCGGTGCGTTCTCAGTATTTCTTGAAAGTTTTACGATCTTGCTGGTCATGTCGGCGTTTATCCTGTTGTAGAGTAAGAGAATATTTGCTTCGTATTGGCTTAGGTTAATTCTTTATTGGCTCTTGTATTATTTAAATGAAAAGTAATTTCGGATAGCTAAAACTGCAAATGGTTAATAACTTTATAATAGATAAAGTGACGTACAATTTAATTTTATTAGAGTCAACATTCCGGATTAAGCATTAGTTTCGAATAAAAAGTGTTAGCTTCATTTAAATACATTAAAGAAATAACATAGAAAAACCGATATTGCGTTTTTATCACTACAGAGGTAACTGATAATTTGATAAAGCTGTTTCTTATCTTCTTTCTATAGTTGCCATAAAATATAAAAAGACCCCTAATAAATAGAGGCCTTTGTTATTTAATATTGGTTAATCGCTATGCATTATAGCGTTTTTAAGAAGCCGTTGATCTTCTCTTCGTGATGCTTAATGGTCTCTTCTGTTGGAATCACCGCATGCTTGTGGGTGAAGTATACCAAGATAGCCATTTGAGCCGTTAAACGGTTTTCAGCTTCATCGAATGCGACAGAATATTCACTTTCTAGCGCACCACGGGTTACCTCTTCTTTGTCATTGGCAGGTAGACAGTGCAACAACATTGCGCCAGGACGAGCTTTCGCCATCAGTTCTTCGGTAATCACATAATCTGGCATGAAGGCAGCAAGACGCTCTTCTTTTTCATCCATTTGTGTTACCCAGTAGAAGCTGTCGCCGTAAACCACATCACACTCGCTGATCTGATCGACATCATCCGTGATCTCGATATGACCACCAGACTCTTTACAGAAAGACTCTGCAAGTTCTACCCACTCTGGTTCCATATGGTATTTCTTAGGACCAATTTGCTTAAAGCCCATACCGTATTTTGCACATGTCAGCATCAGTGAGCGGCATACGTCTGTCGCATCGCCCATAAAGGCAAGAGTCAGGTCTGACAGTCTGCGGCCATCTGTAATGTGCTCTCTGATGGTATAAAGATCTGCAAGCATTTGTGTCGGGTGGAAACGAGTATCCAGACCGTTGATTACCGGCACGGTTGACATCTCTAACAGGCCATCAAGAGTTTCTGGACTGTTCGTACGCGCCATGATGATGTCACACATGCGTGATAGTACACGTGAAGTATCATCAATAGACTCCTTACCGCCCAGGTGGATGTCTTTAGGAGACAGGAACAGTGCGTGTCCGCCAAGTAACGTCGCTGCCACTTCAAAAGAAACGCGAGTACGCGTAGAGCCCGCCTCAAAAATCATCCCTACAGACTTGCCTTTGAAAAGCTGAGGGATGGCGTTATCTCTGCGCGCTTGTTTTAGGTATGTCATCAGCTCCATCATGTTGTCCATCTCTTCAACAGAGAAGTCTTTCATTGACACCATGTGTTCCATGTTTGCTTTGTTTAGTTCAGTCGCGCTTGAAGAAGGTAGTTTCATGATAATGTTCCTTGTTTTATCCGGGGGATCTTCTTGTCGAACATCCCCTTTTGTTTCATTGAAAGTTGTTGGAGTAGATTTAAATCAAATTTTTGGTACTTGCTGGGTAATACAGTGGATGTTTCCGCCGCCAAGTAAAATTTCACGGGCAGGTATACCGTTAACCTCGTAGCCCGGATAGATGTCCTCTAATATCGCTTTGACGTCGTTGTCATATCGCTCATCAAGCAGAGGCAGTACTATCTGCTTATTGGTGATAAGGTAGTTGGCATAAGAAGCCGCCAAACGTTCGCCTGCCTCTCGCTCCATTCCCTCTGCAATATCAATACCTGCCGCTTCTTCAGCAGACATAAACAGTGGGCCTGGCATCGGCAATTTATGCACTATGATGTTTCGTCCTTTAGCATCGGTTTGGCTGGATAGATAATCGTAAGCTTCACGGCTAATTTCATACTGAGGGTCATTTTCATCCTCACACCAGGTCAGTACGACTTCGCCAGGCTTCACGACGTGAAGAATGTTGTCGACGTGGCCGTTAGTTTCATCGTTGTACAGCCCTCGTGGCAGCCAAATTACCTTGTCAACATTGAGGTGTTCGCACAAAACAGCAGTGAGTTCCTCTTTGCTTAAGTCTGGGTTGCGGCTTTCATGAAGGAGGCACTCTTCAGTGGTATAGAGCGTGCCTTCACCATCAACGTGGATTGAACCACCTTCCAAAACGATAGGCGCTCTGTAACGTGAGTCTCTGATTGCTTCACACATTTTTTGTGCGACCTGATCATCACGATTCCATGGTGAATAGAGGCCATCAACAAACCCACCCCATGCATTGAACTCCCAGTCGACACCACGGCGTTCACCTTTGTCGTTGGTGACGTATGTCGCGCCAATATCACGCATCCATGAGTCATCCGTAGAAATCTCTAGTACCCGAATATCGTCTGGCAAGCGAGAAACCGCGTTATCGTATTGCTCTGAACTCACCAGCATCGTCACTGGAGTCGTTTTACTAATTTGCTTTGCAACATCGGCGAACACTCTTTGTGCTGGCTTGGCGCCATTGCGCCAGTTATCTGTACGCTCTGGCCATGCCATCCAAATTTCACTATGAGGCTCATGCTCACCGGGCATTCTGAAACCATCTTGTTTTGGAGTCGTTGTAAACACTTTTTTCATGATTTTTCTCCTGAACTAAGCCTTCGCTTCTTGCTGTTCTACTTGTTCTTTTTTGCGTTTTAGTGCACCTAGCAGAATCCATTCACCAATCAAGATTGTGGCGATGACACCTACCAATACGGGGCCGGTATAGCTCCAATCTGCGACCGTAAGGTCAAGTGCTTCCGGGAAGATAAACAGTACGACTGCCTGGAAGATGACAAAGAAGCACACAATGGACATTACCCATTGGGCAGCCATGCCACCTGGCACTTGAAATGGACGCTCACGCTCGCCATCAACGAGGCGCAGTTTTAGATACGCCGGGAACATGAACAAGTAAGGTAATAGGAAAATACAGCTAGAGAAGGCGAAGATTGACCAGAATAAGTCATCATTGCCCTGTGCAAACAATGCGTAAGACAAAATCACCACGGTTGAAACGATACCAGTAATGTTGTTTGCACCGATTGGTGAGCCTTTTTCTGACACTTTTGCCACTGGGGCTGGCAACTCACCTTCTTGTGCCGCTTCTGCAGCTGCTCGGCTTGCACCCATTGTCCAGCTCACCATGTTGCCGATAAGAGTTAGCAGGGCGAGTGTGCCGAACAAGTACACCATGGCAGTACCGAATACGCCGTCACCAAATAAGGTTTTGAAGGTGTCGATTAGGCCGGCGACCAGGCCAATGCTTTCAACAGGCAGAGCCATCAAAATACCAACGGTACCGAAGATGTAGAGGAAGGCCGTGATGCCAATAGAAAGGAAGACCGCTTTAGGCATGTCGCGAACATCTTTCATCTCTTTGGTCATGGTCGCAACCAGCTCGAAGCCCATTAGGTTAAAGACAATCGCAGGTAAGAAGGAAACAGCCGAATCCATATTTGGAATCATGGCTGAGAAGCTAAATTCATTAGCGACACCATTGTTCATCGCATAGACAAAGCCGCCCACTCCGAGTGTTCCGATCACTATGATTTTCAACACTGCACCGACGTTCGTTACCCAGACGCCAATATCGGCAGACACATTACAAATCCAAACGGTTAGCCAGGTTAGCAAGATACAGATGGCGATCTGCCCCCATAGGGAGAGATCAGGCATAAATAACTCGGCAAACATTCCGGCAAACATGATGTAAACAGCAGGCATCCATAAGCCAACATTGATCCAATAGAACCATGTGGTGCGGACTGCCCATTTGAAATTAAACGCTTGTTTTACCCAATCGTAGATCCCCCCATCGCCTGGGTAGGTTGTGCTTAATTCGGATGTGATCAACCCATAAGGGATGACAAAAAAGATTAACATCAACACCCACCAGCCAATGGCACTAACACCGATACTGGCAGAGGCGGTTAATGTGTCGACGACTAATACTGCACATAAAGTAAATAGTGCAATAGCCGTGACTCCCATTTTACCTTGAGTTTCGTTACTCATCGCTCTTCTCTCCTTAATTCCAACTCGCTAATTATTAAAGGGGAAATTTCCGACAAGAACTTTGATGAAAACTGAATATCGGTTTTGGATTGTTTAATTAGAATTAAAAATAAAATGGCTTCAACATAAACAGAGAAAATATACCCAATAAACCGGACAATTGATTTTGATCAATATTTAACTTTTTGGATATCGACAAAAGGATAGATAATTAAAATGTCTACGAGATCACATATCCAATTTGGAAAGACGATTAATGATATTTATGTGATTTAGGCAAGGTTTGATAATCCAGCTTTTGGACAAAAACCGATTTGTGATTTTTATCCACAATCATATAGATATATTTCAATACAGTGTGATAAGTCTTTTTGACTTCACTTATTTGGAGAAATCGATATGTCTAAGCCTATTATTGTTGTCGCTGTAGGCGGAAATGCTTTGCTACAACGCGGTGAAATCATGAGTTGTGAGAATCAACAGAAAAGCATCGCACAGACAGCAAGCTCATTAGCAGAGCTCAGCAAAGATTATCGTTTGGTTATTGTTCATGGCAATGGCCCTCAAGTGGGCTTACTTTCATTGCAAAATAATGCTTACAAAGATTGTCCACCCTACCCGTTTGATGTCCTGGGTGCTGAAACACAAGGAATGATTGGCTACCTTATTCAGCAAGGGCTGAATGCCGCCATTGAAGACCGTTATACTACCACCATTCTGACGCGTATTGTCGTCGACGAAAATGATCCAGCAGTCGCAGATCCTTCTAAGTTTATTGGCCCTGTATATAGCGAAGAGCAAGCCAAACAGCTTGCCGAGCAAAATAACTGGGTTGTAAAACCAGATGGAGCGCATTGGCGTCGTGTTGTGCCTTCTCCAATGCCACAGGAAGTATTAGAGATCAAAGCCATTAAAGACCTATTAGAGAAAGAACATCTAATTATCTGCGGTGGCGGTGGTGGTGCACCCGTGGTCGAAAAAGACGGCGCCTATGTAGGCTTTGAAGCCGTTATCGATAAAGACATGACTGCGGCATTGGTTGCTCAGCAAATTGGTGCAGAACACCTGCTGATCCTGACAGACGGCACGCATGTATGTTTGAACTGGGGAACACCAGACGAAGAGAAACTGGAAAATGTCTCCGTTGAGCAAATGAAACAGTACAACTTCCCTGCGGGTTCCATGGGGCCTAAAGTGGATGCTTGCTGTCAGTTTGTCAAAGAAACAGGACAAAAAGGGCATATCGGTGACCTGGCTTGTGCGTTAGAGATCATTGAAGGAAAATCCGGTACTCATATCCATCAGTAGAACCGTTATTGTTTGATCAGCAGTAAAAAGGAGAGCAAACTAAATATCTCATTCAATGAATGGATTTTTGGTAAGCGCTCCTTTATCTTTCTAATTAATAATATACTTGATATATGGCAAGCATATGCGAAAAGTTAAGACAGAAGAAAAATTACGGAGAATTCACGAAGCTGTTGTCCAGTTGATGGAGAGGCGCGAAGCAACGGATATCTCTATGTATGATGTCGCCAAGGAATGCGGCATGGCAACATCAACGTTGTACCATCACTACCCAAACATAGAAGACTTGTTTCATACATTATTAAACGAAGTTTTCAAAGAATTCGACCTATTATTGGAACGATGTATAGATGAAGAAAAAGTCTCACATTGGACTGATATTAACAAGATGATAGAAACTGCCTATGTGAACTATTACAACAATAATCCTATCGCAAAAAAGCTAATATTAGGACGCCATACATTCTCTGAATTAGGCCATGCCGATACCGAACATGATCTTGAATTAGGTCATCAGGTTGAAATGATTTATAGACGTTTTTTCGATATCCCTCAACTGTCGCAACCTATTAATATTTTTGCCATTTCGCTACAAGTTGCCGATAAAATCTATTCTCTTTCCTACCGGAAATTTGGTTATATCACACCAGAGTTAGCTCAAGAAGCGGTACGTCTTACCGAGTCATACCTTCAAATATACATCCCCAAGATTTGTCAAAGAGTCGATTCATAATGCCCTCCCTAAGCAGTATAACGACAGCAATATACTGAGGAGACTTATTAGCTAGCATTAACTCACTAAAATACAGGCATTCAACTCAACAATATAAGAGGTCGTTTAACTATATCGACCTTATGAAATCTGGGGGCGCTAAGTAGCCTTGATAAGGTGCGCTTGGTAAATAATTTTCTATTTGTTACTAATAATCATAAAATTTGGTTTGAATATATGGCGTTTAGAAATCTCAGCTTAAAGCAGTTGCTTACATCAATCATCGGAACCATGCTGTCTGTTATAGTTCTGAGTTTATCATTAATCAATTTTACAACCTTCCAAGACTTTAATTACAGAGAAGCGCTCCACTTTAGAAAGCAACAAGGTTTGTCGGTCTCCATTCAAGTCGATCAATACATTTCTGGTGTTGAACAGCAGCTAGGCATGATCAGTGAAGCGATCCAATATAAAGAAGGAGTAGTTACTAACAAAGTTGCGGTGGTGAACTTGTTAGCCAAACTAAACAACTCAGCAAACGGTACTGCAACTTATATTGTATTTAAGGATGGTACATCTTTAGAGCATTCTGGAGAACAATACACAGATATACAACTTAATAAGCATTGGTATACCGGAGCAAAATCTGGATTGCCATTCGTTCTTACCGAGCCATCGATTGATCAGGTAACAGGAAAGCTTCTATCTTCACTTGTTGTGCCTCTGACTCAAGAGGGACTATTTATCGGTGTCATTGGTGTTGATATATCATCCGATGTATGGAAAAAGCTCGTCTCAGAAAATGTACCTGATGGGCAAATATTTCTTACCGATACCGAAAACAAAGTCTTGTACGCACCTTACCCCGAACTCCTTGGAAAAGACTTTTTTGAATTTCGACCAATGTATCGCAACTTTCCGGATTCCCATTTGCAATATCAAACAGATGATGGAAAAGAGTTCGTAGCGACTAAAAACGGTCCAACGAACTACGGATTGAACGTTTACACCTTCGAAAAATTAGATGTGATCTTAGCGCCTAGTGAAGATATGTTGAGCGTATCATTGCTGTCTGCAGCCGTGTTTATAGCCATCACTCTAGTGGCCATATACACGATTATTGTTAAGTTAATTTACGTCCCTATTGGTGGTGAACCTAAAGAAATACAAGCCATTATAGAACGAGTTGCAGAAGGCGACCTGACCGTTAATGCTGTATCCAGAGGAAATGACACAGGGGTTTATGCAGCGACAGTTACCATGGTCGAAAAGCTCAAGATAGTAGTTGGTAGTATCAGCAACCAATCAACTCAGGTTGAGCATACTTCGAGTGAATTGACGTCGTTGGCGGAAGAAACAAGGCAAAGCTCAGATCAACAAATCTCCCATATGGAGATGACCGCAACGGCGATGAACGAGATGGTTTCTACAGTAGAAGAAATCTCAAGAAATGCGCAACAGGCTTCAAGCTCTGCAACCAATGCCTTCGAGCAAGCGAGAAGTGGTGCCAATATCACGAAGAAAACATCTCAAGTTATAGATTCGTTGGGCCAAGATATTAGCTCTGTATCTCAAACAATTGATGAACTGAGGGTGGAGACAGAGAATGTAGGAGATGTACTGGGAGTCATTAGAGATATTGCCGACCAAACCAACCTACTTGCACTGAATGCCGCAATAGAAGCCGCTCGTGCTGGAGAGCAAGGTCGAGGCTTTGCCGTTGTAGCCGATGAAGTTCGTTCTCTGGCAAGCCGTACCCAAGATAGTATCGAAGAAATTAATCTAACGATTGATAAGTTACAAAGAGTTGCAACTTCAGCCTTAGACTCAATGGAGCACAGCCAGAGTAATACGAAAGATGCTATCTCAATGGCATCAAAAGCCAGAGAATCATTGAATGCTATTTTGACCTCTGTTGGACAAATACAAGATATGAACACTCAGATAGCAACGGCAGCAGAAGAACAAAATGCAGTAGCCCAAGAGATCAATCAATCGGTCATCGAAGTAAATGGCCTTGCGAAAGCAACCAACGAGAATGCGGAAAGTACAGAGCACTCAACAAAGCAATTATCGAGTGTCGTGAAAAGCCTATCTGAAATTACAGGTAAGTTTAAGCTGTAGGAATCTAGATTATAGGCGTAAAAAAACCGCTGAATTATCAGCGTTTTTTTTGAATGTGGCGGAGAGATAGGGATTTACTGCTCGCAAGCTCGCGCCCTTCGGGCTATCGGCAGAGCCGATGTGCTTTCGCTTCGCTCAGGTGAACCCTCATCCAGGCTTCTTCACCCTATCTCATTCTTTGCCAAGCAACAGATGTAAAAAAGCCAGCAATTAAGCTGGCTTTTTTTGAGTGTGGCGGAGAGATAGGGATTTGAACCCTAGATACGCTACAAACGTATGCCGGTTTTCAAGACCGGTGCTTTCAACCACTCAGCCATCTCTCCGTAAGTGCGGCGCATAATACGAGGCTAGCTGATGCTTGTAAAGCAGATTTTCAAAAACTCCGTTTATATGATTAAACCTTGAGCAACATAGCGTTATTTAGTAGTAGCGCCCCACAAGGAAGGCGCTATTGCCACTAACCAGCACACCGCCTAAACCGAAAACTTTCGCATCTCCTGATTGAGATCATCCACTTGCGCCTTGATAGCCTGCGAAGTCTGATTGGCGCTATCGCAATTGCCCGACACATCGGCAGCCGAATCAGACAACTGATGCACTAAATCTGCCAGTGATTGAGATACATCGGACTGCTGCTCGGTCGCGGTCGTCATATCACTGACTTTATTGGCCACATCGTCCATATAGCGAATAGTGTCTTGCAGCATGGTATTGGCCTGCGCGGTGTGCTCAGTGCCCGCCTTGACCAGCGACTGACTCTCACTGATGACCTTGACCACTTGCCCGGTCGAAGTTTGAATTGCATCAACAATCGCGTTAATTTCAGTCGTAGATTCCGTGGTACGTTGTGCCAGCAGTCGAACTTCATCGGCAACCACAGCAAATCCCCGGCCTTGCTCTCCGGCCCTCGCAGCCTCTATCGCAGCATTAAGCGCCAGCAAGTTAGTTTGTTCGGCAACGCTTTCAATCACTTCCGTAACACGCTCGATGCGATCACTCTCGTTACTCAGATGCTGAACCATTTCGCTTGCCCGGCCGATAAGAGCGTTAAGCTCATCCACTGTCTGTTGGTTTTGCTCTAAGGCTTTTTCACCGCTACCAAGCAATACAGAAGATTGCTTCAAATCATCCGATGCAGCCTGAGTATGCTGCGCCGTTTCACTGGCTGTTACCGACATTTCCTCAATCGCCGTAGCCATTGAGCGAATTTTCTCGGCCTGATTGGTCGCCTCGTTCGCGGTACTGCTATTGTTGTCCAGCAATCGGTTCATACTTGAATCAACGTCTTTGGCCTTGTTCGTAACTCCGGTTACCAACGCCGATAACGATGCTGTCATACGATTTACTGCACCCACCAACGAAGCAATTTCATCATCGCCTTTGTTTTCAAGTGCTTTCCCTGAGAAGTTGCCGTGAGAAATCTCTTCGGCCCTCTGGCCGACCAGGGTGAGTCTCGAACCGATGCTACGCCCCAGCCAGGTAGCAATAAGCAACGAACAGACACAAGCAATAATCGCCACCGCGATCAAGGTGGTGATCACCCGTGACACACTGTCGCTGATAGCCATACCGCCCTGCTGGGCATTGTTCTGCTGGGCAACAACGATTGCATCGAGAAGCTTGGTGAACTGGGCCGCAGCTGGTCCGGTCTGCTGCGCCATCATATAGTTGGCTTTGTTCCACTCCGGGGACTGACGCAAGGTAATCACCTGCTCGGCTAGCGGCAGATACATTTTCTGCATCTCCTTAAAGATCTGCCACAGGCTTAAATCGCTATCGCTGAGCAATACCCGATGATTATTGACTTCGGCAACCGACTTGGCATGCTTCGTCATCAGCTCTTTGTACTTATCAAGGTGATCCTGGTTACCGTCAAACAGATAATCACGCAGTGCGCCCAGCGCGTTCGATAGCGAGGTATAGCTATCAGCATAAAGCTTCATGAGCCTTTTCCGCTCACCACCGAATGCATTATTCTCTTCTTCGTTAATCAGCCCTTGCAGCTGATCAAGCGCTACTTCAGCAATAGGGGCGGCCTCGTTGAGCATCAGGGCATGAGCCGGGAGGTTGTCTGGCGTATGGCTAATATCAACGATAGCCTGCTCACTTTCCATCAGTGCCTGCCAGCTCTGCCCCACCTTGTCATACTGTTCATCGGTCAAATGGCTCTTCAGCTCGGCTAACTGGCGTTCAACAAGAGCGAAGGTGTCTGTGAGTCGCTGCTTAAGCGCCTGACCGGATGCTTCATCCCCGCCCTGCAACATATAGGCCCGCAGCACCAATAAGGATGACTGCGCAGACTGCTGAAGCGAGCGGCTGGCATCCACCGTCGGCAAATCTTCATTGAGCAGGTAATGAGCATTGTCTTCGACTTGCTTGATTTGTTGGTAAAGGATAACCGCTGCACATAAAAACAGTGCGGTAATCAACAAAAAGCTAATCCTCAGCTTTCTGGCGATAGAAAATTTCATAGGTACTACATCCGTGTTCAACCAATAGAAGGTTAATATAATGTTAAACTTATCAATAATAAATAATCCATGCGGATTAATCGCCACTAAGTGGTGAAAAATCACACAATGAAATTTAAAAACAAATAAAATGAAAGGCTTACTTCTACCTCATACTTTGTTTCTTTACATTAGTGCAACTTCATCAAATTAATAAGAAATCAGTAACATAATGGTTGTATGACATTTAAGCCTCTGGTAGCGTAAAGAACATGAACGAGAAAATTTTGCGCCAAACTTCAATGATGCACATGCCTTCACAGCGAATGCTGCGAGGGATGGGCTGCTTGTTCTAACAAACCATAAAAGCAACACCATTCCAATTATCACAAACTGGAATGGTTCGTTGGCAAAATAGGTGTCTGTTCCCTTCCGGTTTTGAAAGTTAACCCAAGGAGACACACTGATGACATCTTTTGTAACCACCCCTATTTTCTACGCCAATGGCGATCCGCATCTCGGCCACGCCTATAGTGGGATCATTGCCGATATATTCCATCGCTTCAGACAGTTAACAGGGCAGAAAAATGTATTCATTACCGGTACAGATGAGCACGGGCTGAAGATCGCTTCTACGGCACAATCAGCAGGAACAGATGTCACAAAGTTTGTTGATACTAAAGCCGCTGTTTTCTCGGGATTATGGCCGGAACTGGATATTCACCCCGATATTTTCATTCGAACCACCCAGCAAGAGCATAAAGATCATATCAGCGCTGTGTGGCAACAATTATTCGAGAATAACGATATCTATCTGGGAAAATACTCAGGACAATACTGTGTTGCCTGTGAGCAATTTTACTCTCCTCGAGAATTGGAAGGTAACCTTTGCCCAGTGCATAGAAGGGAAGTTGAAACGGTTGAAGAAGAGACGTATCTGTTCCGGTTGGAAAAATACCGCCAGCGATTGCTGGAATACTATCTGACACACCCTGAGCTCATTACCCCTAAACATTTTCAAGATTCTATTGTTTCATTGCTTCAAGAAGGCCCGCTGGAAGATCTCTCGGTATCCAGAATTAACAACGCATGGGGGATCAAAGTCCCTAACAATAACGAGCACACGGTGTATGTCTGGATTGATGCCCTATTCAGTTATATCACCGCTATCCAGCAAACAGGTAACGCTAACCAATCAATATCTCAGACAGTCCATGTCTTGGGAAAAGACATTCTTAAGTTTCACGCGTTATATTGGCCAGCCTTCTTACTCGCTCTTGAGCTGCCTTTACCTGAAAAACTAGTGGTTCATGGTTGGTGGACAATAAACGGGCAAAAAATATCCAAATCCAATCCTGAAACAACGGTTAACCCCAATACCTTCAGCCACCAGCTTAGCTCTGATGGCCTTCGTTATGCGCTGGTAAGACAGAAACCTCTTTTCCGCGATGGCAATGTCGCCATCGAAGAACTGACCGAGGTAGTTAATGCCGATCTTGCCAATAACCTTGCCAATTTGGTGAAGCGAAATAACACCCTGATATTGAAGTACTTTGATGGGCAATTAGAAGAAACCATCAAACATACCCTCGATGATGACTGTGAGCAGTTGCTGGCCTCCTGTCAGAATGAGCTTGAAAGAGTCATTCACTCTTATAAGGAATATGATTTATATCAGGCCACTTTAATTCTCAAGCAAATCCTTGATCAGCTGAATACCTTTTTCCACCAGCGTACACCTTGGCTTATCAGCAAAGGACGAGATAGCCAACATGTGAGGAACACCTGCTTTGTGGTAGGCAACATTCTTCGTCAGGTGGTGCTAAGCTACGCTCCCATCACTCCTAGGCTTTCGGGCAGTGTGCTGGCTGAGTTTGGTATTGATATCTCTGAGGGCTTATTACGCTCCAGCATTGAATTAAGCGCTATCAATATCAGCCAATCCAATAGCCATTTTGCCAGGATTCAGCTCGGTAACTGACCGATACAACTGATTATTGGCACAACTGACAAGTAGCGCTACAACGCATTTCAGGCCGTTGAGCATCACTCAGTTCACGGCCTGATAACTCTGTAACAAAGGCGGTCAGGCAATTCTGATAACACGCGAAAAGACATCTTCTATTTCGCGATACATTTTTTCAGGATCACCTTCATAACGACGTGAAAAGTGGAACGGCATTAGCTGCTCAACATCGGCGGCAGCGGCAATTTCACCGCAGGCAGTAGTCGTCAAATGACCGTTATTGACTGCCCGAAACTGGTCATCCCGGGAAAATGAGGCTTCACAAATCAGTGTGCCGGCATGGCGTGCCAAAGCTATCAGCTTATCCCTATTTTGAATCGTATCGGCAAGATCTGTGGCATAGACGAGCTTTTTACCTGCCTGTGTACAGAGCAGCTGGCCCGCCAAATCCCCTACCAACCGATTTTCTCCGTTAGGTAATGTAACCGTGAGGCCATGCTCCCCCGCCATATAGGCGTATTTGAGTTTACCCAACCAGGGGCCTGGCTGTAACTCAAGCTCAGAGAGAGCATCTTCACTGACAACAACAGCAGACACAGGCTCGTAAGCATAAGCCAGCACAGGCGTACCATGATCCAGCTCCACGGCGCGTACCAAAAAACGCTCCTCCTGATGAATGATACCGCTCTTCACTCGCCTGTCAGGCATCACGATAATCTCTTCCGCCCCGGCCCTAAGGCAAAAACAACGTAATACCTCTCCATGCAGCTCTGCAATGTTAAATTCTGGACCGTTATCACCAATACGATCCCACAAGATACCGCTAAGCATACCGGCAATATGTCGTGCCAAGCCCGGTGGGCCATACAGGGTGCAAGAGGCGGGTGCGCCCAGCCGAACCCGAAGCAACCCCATGAAGCCACCAATGTGATCAAAGTGGGCATGCGTAATGAAGATATGGCTGACATTATGAGTGTGGCGCATGGGGAGCCGTGAGGTATTGCCAAGATCAAACAGCAGGCAGCGCCGACTCCAGTTGGTTTTGAGCAATAACAGTGGATCTTCGAACAGACTATTTACCAGTTCCGCTGTGATATCCCTGCGGCGGATCTGAGTGCAGCTAACTGACTCTCGATGGTCTGACGGATACACTAACGAAGAGCCTTTAAATGCAGTTGTATCTGATTCGGCCTTCTTCCAGTGATTGACCGTCACCAGTTTTTGCCCCGGTAAGTGCCATGCGTCACGCAGTAACAATTGAGAGGGCAATCGTCCCAACTCATGACACCGTAACCTAATATTACCCTGCTCCAACTCCAGCACTTCCCCCATGCTGATCAATCCGTCTTCATCACTCAGGCTGATCAATCGGCCACACCATTTTTCCGGTTCTTTAATCGGAGGAGGCGTACCCAGCACAGCGACGCTATCAATCGGCAAAATGGTTTCCTCTGCACCGTCCATATAGGAATCCCACAGTTGTGTACGCCATGTTAAACGCTGAAATCGGCCGGGAGCACGGGCATCTTCTGAACTTGAAATCCATATAACTGGGAGGTTGATGCTGCCAATCTCGGGGGCCAGGTCAATTGAACCGTCCTGATTGTCATCCAATACAACCAGTACCGTTGCAGCCGTCAGGTTTATTAAAGTGGTTAGCAACTCTGCCGCCGCCACTCCCCTGGTCATCCCTGGGGCATCAATAAGCAAGGAGTGCTTTATGGTGGTTCTTAGGAGCAAACGACTCACCGCCTCTGCCAACGGTAAGCGAAAACGTGCTGCATCCAGGCTACATAAAGCTTCAAAGTCAGCTAATCGCCACAGGTCATCTCTCCAGATACCGATGTTAACCGCCGCCGGCACACCGAACTTTGGTGACCCGGGATCTGCACTTAGGCAAACACACGACTGATCAGCAGCACTCAATCGCCTTGCCAATTCGGCCGCCATATAGCTTTTACCGGCACCTGTCGGACCGAACAACAGAACTCGCTCATGCTGCTTTAATAATGTTTGAAATAGATGATCCACGCCTTGCGTATATGAAAGTTGCTGCTGCGGTAATACCATAACCAGATCCGCTATCACTTGACGGTCGAGTAACCAGCCTTTGTTATAAGTATAATTAACCCTTGATATTGACTATCTGTCGCAGGGCATGGACCACCTCAACCAAGTCACTCTGGTTTTTCATTACCGTATCTATATCCTTGTATGCTTGTGGGATCTCATCTATCACACCTTTGTCTTTACGGCACTCAACACCGGCTGTCTGCTCTCTCAGATCTTGCACCGTGTATTGCTTTTTCGCCTGAGTGCGAGACAGCCTTCGACCAGCGCCATGGCTACAGCTGAAAAATGACTCCGGATTGCCTTTTCCGCGCACAACGTAAGAACAGGTGCCCATACTGCCGGGGATCACCCCCAAATCCCCCATCGCAGCCCGAATCGCTCCTTTACGGGTTACCCATACTTCTCGGCCAAAATGCACTTCACGTTCAATATAGTTATGGTGGCAGTTAATCGCTTCTTGGGTTACTGAAAAGTCTGGCAGGTAACGAGCGAGGATCCGAAGCGCAGCCTTCATCATCAGTTCACGGTTTATACGAGCATATTCCTGTGCCCAGCTCACCGCCTCGATGTAACCGTGATAATAACGAGCACCTTCCTGGATATAAGCCAAATCTGCATCAGGCAAGTGAATATGATGCCGCTCCATATCCCGTTTGGCCTGGGCAATAAAATAGCGACCAATCGCATTGCCTATCCCCCGGCTTCCAGAGTGCAGCATGACCCATAAGTTATCCGACTCATCGAGGCAGAGTTCGAAAAAGTGGTTTCCTCCTCCCAACGTGCCTGCTTGATATGCCCAGCGCCCCGGTTTAATCATTTTTCGTAACTCCGGATTTTCCTGCACGATCTTGTCCAGCCCCTTGGCCAACTCAGAGTCTCCCCTGATCTTGGCAGTCTGGTGCTCATGGCCAGGTCCAACCGGAATAACCGACTCAATTGCGTAGCGAAGTTCTTTGAGATTATCGGGCAGGTCCGAAGCTGTCAGCGACAGACGAGCAGCATTGATACCGCAACCAATATCGACACCGACAGCGGCGGGTATGATAGCTTTCACCGTCGAAATAACACTGCCAATCGTCGCCCCTTTACCCAGGTGGACATCAGGCATTCCGGCAACATGATGATAAATGAACGGCAAAGAAGCGGTTCTTTTAAGCTGCTCGCCAGTCTGCACATCAATATCAGTGGTCCACACTTTTACCGGATGGAGCTGTTGTTCAGTCGGAGGATAAACAGTAAGCACAGGCATAGTATTCGCCTCGTTGCGTGATGACGCCCAGCAACTACTCTACACATTATAGGCCTATATGGCATTAACCTATATTTCTTATTATTTTTTATATATTTAGAATAACATCACTAAACATCATTATTAATAATGCATGAAATAAATACTTTTTCGTCACAAATCTATTTTTCAATGAAATGAGTAATTTATCATTGCACCATAACGTGAATTGTTGATACTATTTTAAGCAGATAAAGAGAGCCCAGCATTAAATTGACGACAGGTTTAAACGCTACCATATGCTTATTTAGCCTAACCAGAGATAAGCTAAATAAGCATTTTTACTTAAAATACAAAATCTTGGGCAGATATAAAGTATTAACTGACAGACTATGCAAGGGATGCAATATGCTATCAAAGCTATTTGGTCGCACAAATAAGAAGAATAAACAGGACAACGTTGCCTCTTCAAATAAAGTGAGAAAAAGCGACTTAGCCACTGTTCGCTGCATTCACTCTAAAGACCCAGTAAAGCAAATAAAACCAAATGCATACATTCATATTGGTCAACACAAGGCGGTAACCGTTTGTTCTAAGTGTAACCGAACGGCTATGGCATCTGCCCAGTCAGACTTAAAGCCGTGTCCGGATTGCGGTGGGAAAGTACTGCGCGGGACAGGAAGAAATGTTGACGAGTTAGCGAAATTTGTCGCCAAATGGGAGCACAATCAATGGGTTTTCTCAACATCCAGCCCACTGCCGCCCTATCTGGACCGAAGCAAAAAATGGAATTTCTACCTATAAACCATCAACAATTACTACGTTAAAGTTCGTTCCAAGTTTATAAACTTTACTAAAATGTACGCTATGCACTAATAAATGGCATATCATCCCCCCTGATATGTAAGCTATCATCTTTTGATTTAGCGCGTAAACATCTATTATCAGGCAGAAATAACACATCTATTATCAATAGATGCAGCTGAACCCTTTTCACTTACATTATTAAAATAAAGCACCAACGCCTCCACACAAAGCGGATCAAGTTTATTCCTTTGAACCATTTTATTTAGCTCATAAAGCGCTTCTTCAACTGACCAAGCTTTTTTATAGGGGCGCTCACTGGTCAGAGCATCAAATATATCTGCAACGGTAACAATTCGTGAAAAAATATTAATTTCATCCGCTGCTAATCCATTCGGATATCCTGAACCGTCAAGCATCTCATGATGGACTCCTATAATATGCCGGATCATTTGATATGCATCATGCTGCCTGACCTTATCATCACAAACAGCATTGACCATTTCCAGGCCATACTCAACATGCCGCTTCATGACAGCATATTCATCGGTCGTTAAAGGTCCTGCTTTTAACAGTATGTTATCGGGAATGCCGATCTTGCCGATATCGTGCAACGGAGAAAACTTGATGAGGTAATACATTTCCCGATCTGTAATCTCGACAGTGTTGGCGACATAGGAAGATATTATACGTGTTAACTCCATCAAGCGAATACAATGCAGCGCAGTCCCCTTGTCCCTGATCTCAGAAGCTTTATCAGCAAACTTGCTCAAAGAAACAATCTTGTCAAACATAATCCTTTCTTGATAGATGCCTGTTTGTATCTCCTCAACAGCATCCCTCAACAACGCCAACATTTGTTCGTCAAAGTATGATTTTCTCTTTGAATTAAAGAATATAAAGCCAAGAAAGTCACCACTGAAGAAAACTGGAACAGTATAAGATGAAAACAATTTGTTCCTCATCAGCCATGCATTTGCCCCGCCCTTTTTGTATTCAAGGTAACAAGAGTAGTCATCGACCACCCTGGGTTTTCTAGTCTGCACTAATTGACTCAATGACAACGAGGTGTTGAGCCTTTTGCTATGATGACTGAGAGCAACACTTCCCACCGTCGAGTCGACATATGTACGAATATGCTCCTCATCAAGCAAAGCAATCGAGATCCGGCTTAGTTCTGCTAAGCCAGAATCCAACAATTTTCTGTGAAGTTGCCTAACGGTGTCCTTTAGCGTTGCCACATTAGCCTCGATAATCACTTAAATGCTGTGCAATTGTAATCATTTAGTAACAGAGAAAAAGAATCGGTATCACAAATTCATCAATTTGTATTGAATTCATTCACCACATAAATAGATATTGCTCCACAAGCCGTGAAAAACAAATGAATAAACACTGTAAGACTTACCTTCCAACTACCTATGGAAACATGAAAGATAATCATCCGTTAAGCTTTAACACGCTAACCTTTAGTCGACGGCAAGAAGCTCAAAGAGATTAAAGTTTACTTATCAATACCTTAAATCTAACACTGCCACTAATTCGATAAATCTAGAAATAACGTATTGACAGTTATCAACCTTCCCCCTATATTTCCACACATGTCGAAACATTACTTCTTACTAGGCAACGGTTATGAGTCCTGAAATTATTACGATGTTAAAAGAAGCGGCAGACATGTTTGTGTTCCTAGCCGCAGAGCTAACCATTCTCTTTCTTGTCGTCAGCTATCTGGTTGGTATTCTGCAGGAGTTCCTAACTCCCGAGAAAATCCAGTCAATCCTAAGCTCTCGCAAAGGCAAAGGGTATGTGATTGCAGCGCTACTTGGTGCGATTACACCATTTTGCTCTTGCTCGACGATCCCTTTCCTGAAAGGTCTGCTTCGAGCCCGTGCAGGTTTTGGTCCGATGATGGTATTCCTGTTTGGTAGCCCATTATTAAACCCTGTCATTATCGGTCTGTTCGTCGTGACCTTCGGTGTCAAAGTCGCTGTTTTCTATTTCCTTGTTGCAATGGTGGTATCGGTAACAGCAGGTTTTGTACTGGAAAAACTGGGCTTCGAGCGATATGTACGTAAAGAAGCTTACGAGACAGCAGATAGCGGCTCTAGCTGTGGTACATCTTGCGGTGAGACAGCTCCTGCATCTTCTTGTGGTGATGCCAAGCCTGCAGTATCAAGTTGTGCTACAAAGTCAGCGCCGGCAACAACATCACGCTGTGATTCAAGCGCCTCAGTCGAGGTCAATGCGTGTGGCGAAGCGGTTTTAACCGTCAAAGAAGAGAGTCGTTGGATGCGTGTATGGCGTGCAACATGGAAGGACTTTAAACAAGTATTTCCTTACTTGCTTGCAGGTATCTTGCTTGGCTCGTTCATTTACGGCTTCATCCCGACGGACATGATTGCGAAATATGCGGGTGCCGCTAACTGGTATGCGATTCCTGTTGCCGCGGTAATTGGTATTCCTCTATACATTCGCGCAGAAGCTGTTATTCCGCTAAGTGCTGCGTTGGTACAGAAAGGGATGGCTCTTGGCTCGGTAATGGCACTGATCATCGGCAGCGCGGGGGCAAGCTTAACCGAAGTTATTCTGCTGAAGTCTATCTTCAAAAACCAAATGATAGCCGCATTCCTTACCGTTATCCTCGGTATGGCTATCGGAGCTGGTTACCTGTATACCTACCTATTTGGCTAATCCTGCCTGCAATTAACCATCGACGCCTCCCTTCCGGGAGGCGTTTTTGTATGTAGCGGCTAAACATGGCAGCGAATATGTACACTCTAGTAAGCCACACCAATACGCTGATTTGGGTAATTGCCGGCCTCTAGCTCGTCAATCATAGCAACAGCATAGCCACTCACGGAAAAGCAGTGGCCAGCTCATCCCTTTGCTGACTGACTACACCATTCCAAACCATTCACTTTGGGCTGTCTACTTATCGAGAAGCTATCAGCTCCCTGTTGTTCGCCAATTCATCGATTATATAGCCGAGTGTTGGAGAGAAGATATAAGATCAAGTAGTCTTTAATAACTATCGAACACTTCAGCAAAGTAATAACAATCACCCAAAGCCAACATATATTGCATACGATCACACTTTGTCGTCTACACAATTAATTTAAACTGTATGCAATTATTTTATAAATTACATTTCTCTGTTGCATTTATTTTTCACCCATACATAAAGTGATCGCAGCAATATTTAAGGATATGCAATTTGAAGATATAAAACCTTGCGGGCATTATTTTGGTGAATCTTTTTGCCTATCAACAAAGAATAATTATGAATAATAAAACCATATTAGCTTTATCAGTGGCTTCTGCATTACTCACAGGATGTGGTGGAGGTGATAGTCAGTCACCAAAGACGCAGCCGGATGCGAGTACATTTAAAGTATCAGGTTCAGCGTTTGATTCTGATTATATTAGCAACGCAGCCGTTTGCTTAGACTTTAATATCCTGCAGTCTTGCGAAAGTGGCTTCACGACAAAAACAGATACAAATGGTAATTTTAAATTCGACGTGCCAGAGTCGTATCTTAACCAATTATCTCGTGCAGTTGTAACTGTTGAAATCGAGCCAAGCTCGGCACCAACAAAGTCTGAAAAGTCATCGGAAAGCACAACGACACCAAGCTACCAGACACTTCTAGCTCTCTCGTCAGACCGACAATCTGTATATATCTCACCTTTTACGACTCAGGTAACCGATAAAGTTATTTTGAAAGGTGCAAGACAAGGTCAGGATATTGAAGCCGTTGTTGCTCAGGTGATCCCCGAAGTAAAAGAAATGAACAAAATGTCTGCTGTATCAGACAAAATCTTGTTCGGCAATTATCTGGGAACGCAAAACAACATTGTAACTGCGATCGTTTCAAAAGCTGAAAAAAGTAAGCAGTGGCGTCAACGTGCTGCGGAAATAAGGAAAACACTAAAAAGCGATCCTGCCTATTCTGAGTGGCAAACAATTAAACCTATTGTATGGAATGTGTACCAATATGCTTATCATACCAATGAGTATATTGAACGTTATGAAGAATATGTATATTTATCTAAGCTCGTAAATGGAAAAACCATCGAGCGATATGAAGGACAGCAATGGCTATTAGATGGTTCAGGTCAACAGGATTTGTCATCCAAGCTGCAAACTTACCAAGAAGATAAAATTTGGACAGATAATACGTTAGAAATACATACCACTTGGGAATTTGATTACAACCAGGACGGCAGTTTTGACTTGAAAGGCGAAAAGCTTACCAGCGGTAATTATAAGGTCAATAAGCAAGGTGAATTATCGATTTCTCAGCTAGAGCTTTACAACGAAGGTGACCCGTCTGCAGAGGGTGGTGCGATCCAGAAACGTGAATATTGTAATAACTTAGATCTCTCTGCTGAATTAGCCAAATACAAGAATGGAGAGGATCTCGACACCTGTGTTGATATGGTCCAGATACGCGAGTTTGGCAACCATAAAGATAAAGTAAAAGGCTTTGTCTCCACAGATGCCATGTCAGAGTATAAAAAGCCGAATGATGATATAACCCAGCCTATTAACACTGACTACATTGCCTATTTTGAGAATCGAGAGTTTTACTGGACTTTAGATGGCGGGCAAGGAACCAATATTTATAAAGACTGGGATGCCAAGAGTAAGTCATCATTTAAACTAGACAGAAGCCCATTTAATTCTCTAAGTGAAAACTATGTCGATGCAGAAGGCTACCTTCATCGTCTAGTTAGTGACCCATTCTGGCCTGGACCTTCTCAGAAAACAGATGAGAATACCTCAACAATTAAGTTACTTGGTCAATGGAACCCAGTTAGTTGGGGGAAATATGCTCCGGGATTCGCTTCCGAAAAGTTTGACAATAGCAGCTCATCGGAAACGTATGACATTGTTATTTCCCCGACCGATCACTCGCAACAGTGGGATAATAACCGTCAGGATAATGTGACACTGAACTTACCGTTCCTGGATGAGAACAACCAGCCGGTACCTGTAGTAACAGTGAAGCAAGCTTGGGATGAATCGCGTAAAGTCATGACAGCAGATACTAAGTTCTTCCCGATTACACCAGATACAAATCATGCTTTGACCGCAGATTTAGGACCAAAGACAACGGTATCTGTGGATACATCTGTTCAATATTCAGGGAAAGTACAGGGTCTTGATACTGCAGAGCAAACTGTGTTGGTTGATGAGCAGGCTCATTTAAATAACATGCCTGCATTTTCACAAAGCTATTTCAATGAAACAGTAAAATGGACAGTTACGAGCGACAACTTACCTTCGGAATTGATGAGTTTACTGTTTAACAATGGTAATAACTTTACGTTCTCAGAAAGTACGACTACTGACTATACTGCACTTAATTCATCTTTCTGCTGGGATAAAGATCTTAACAGTGTCGCGATGGATTTAACCCATAATACCGGTGGTGATATCGTAGTGACTGCCTACTGCGAAGGTAACTGGGTTGATAATGAGTTTGGTAACAACAACAGTATTCCTAGTCAGTACTTGTTACGCATGACCGACCAACTCAATACCGACGGGATGTTCAAAGCAGAGCTCCTGATGTGGAAACAGGGAGAAAGCATCTACACAGATACTCCGGATGCTTATCAACTGGAATTTACTCTCATCGACTAGGCTAGCCCTGGCAAACTATTAGCCCTAATAAACAAGCCAGCAGAAATGCTGGCTTGTTTGCTAAAGGCAACACTAGATGAGGTAGGTCATATAAACCTGTTCTGCCCCAAATAATACATAGGCAGCCCTTTACTGCGATGCCACGGCATCCTGCTCATAATCCATTAAGGCATTGTTAAAATCAGAGTAAATACGCCCAAGATTATAGTCTGGGGCTCCCAGAATCGCCCCTTCTTTTGCTGACGGATCCTGCTTGGTATACAGCTCCTGCTGAGCCTTACTCAAATCATGTATCCAACTATCGCTAGGCCCAAAAACAAGGATGCCACGTGCATTTGTCTTCGACTTGTCATAGTGATAGCTCACAGCCTTGATTTGGTCTTCAAGTGCCCATTGACTGTCCTGCCACTGTTCAAAATGCCAACTGCCGTCACCTTGGCTTGTCACTTTGTAAAGTTCATTGCGCTGAGTATCCGGTGATCCACCTGAGGTCTCATTTTGTTTTCTGGTCGCTACGATGTAGTAAGTATCAAGATCCAAAGAGTGTAAATCCGTATTGTCCCACGTTGGCTGACCAATTGGCGTCGACAGCACTATCGCTTCCATCTCTCCAACCCAATCGGGCTTGAGCTCAAAATGAGCAGAGTTAAGCGGCATTAACTGGGCTAACGGATTATCCGTTGCAGCATCAGCAGCAAAACTGGCCTTTATAATGCAGTCAAAACCGTTATCATGCGCCACTGATGTAGTTACGGTTCCCTGTGCATATCCCTCTATAGCAAAAGACGCTTTCACGATATCCGTAAGGTAATATTGGTCCTTATCCCAGAGTGACTGTGGCCAGAATAATGGGTAGCAATCGCGGTCCTTAAAGCTGATCTCTGCTGAAACGAACACTGTTGTATCATTATCCCAATAGCGATAGGCCCTGGCTTCAACCGACTCTAACTTACCATTGAACAAGAATTGCCCTTTTGAACGTTTACCGGCCTGCTCTGCTGCAACCGTATTGTCGTAAAATCGCAGAACTCTCTCTTTCTTGAACCCTTCGTTGCTTTCTTCCTCGGCCTGTTCAAGAATGAAGAAGGCTCCCCAAACCATATCTGGTTGCGGATATTCACTGAAGCTGACACGTCGACCATCATCTTGATAGGTCACAAATACTTTGCCATCTTGTACCTGATACTCACCTAACAAGGTACTCTCTGCGTTTGCAACCTCACAATCGCTGCTACCCGCCACTACATGTATCTTGCCATTGGCAAATGTTACCTGCTTGCAAGCGAGGCTGTGCAAGAAATCTGATGCAACGGAGTGACGTTCGACAAGGTAGTACGGCTGTGACTCAAGTTTTGCAATCAAGTCATTGGATGCACCTTTCGCCGGTAATATCTCAGGTACAGAGAATTGAACATCGACAAACTGACGGTTAGTGGCTTCTTGCGCAATGAGAGAGATAATTTGCCCAGCCCCGGCTATCGTTGGTTCACCCTGGATCAGCCCTGTATCGGGGTTATAGCTCAAACCAGCAGGCAGGTTGGCAGTAATAATCAGTTCCTTACCTTCAGGATCGCTAAACAATGCATTCGTGTTGATGCTGACAGGCTGTTTTTGCTGCCAGGTCTGATTCGCAATATCACTATCAATCTGAGCTTTTACATTTTGATTCACAACAGGCGGGAGATTTTTCTCACTTGGCTTCACCTCGAAATCGAGTGTCAATTTCGCTTTAACGCCATCACTGTCGGTATAAGTAAGCGGAATACTGACCGCCCCGGCTACCTCAGCAACCCCCTTAACCGCAAGCTGAACGTAGTTCTCACTTGAGGTTAATGTCAATGTCAGGCCGTTGACTAACATTGTATCCAAGGTAATAGCGGAAAATGAAATAGGTTTGTCGTCATTGAACAACGAAGGGCCATAGGGCTCAACGAGTTGTAGATAAGCACCGTACTCTTCGCCTTGAATGAAACCTGCCTGCTCAAGTTCCATTTCAAGCTCAGCCTTAAGATCCAGATTTACTGTTGGCGAATAGTTGATATTCAACTGACCATCTTTATCTAAAGCCACTTCCGGGACAGGTTTGCTCCAGTCAATGCTGTTTATATCTGACTGATAACCAGGAATAGCCGTCAGATAATCTGACACATCTGTTACCACCTCTTTCTGAGACTGAAGTTTTGCCATGAGCTTCGCAACAAAGTGAATTTGAGCAAGGAGTTCTTGCCCAGAACTGGAACCCCTGGCCGATATATAATCCCCCCAAACCTGGGTCATCTCAGCATGTTGATCAAGCAGCAAGGTGCGCTTCATCATCGCCTCAACGTCAGCCTGCGCTGTGGCAAACATACTTTGCGTAATTTCAGCGCCAGCCGCAGATTCTTTTGCCAAAGAATAGGCTAGATGGGTATAAGGGGTAACAGCAACCTGGCCAGGCAAGCCATACATAGCAAAGGCATGATCGACTGTTTGGTTCGGTCGATCACTGTCGATCGTCATCCCCGGCACTGCAGTAACCAATAACGGGGCATTTTCATTCAGCCTTTTGCCCTTAAGCCTACCGTTTTCATCTGTACGGCCCAGTAGTTCTTCATCGCTACACTGTAAGTCAAGATTGATATCCTCACATACCAACGCCTTATGCAGGTAACCGTCGATAGCCAGTACGGAAAAATCAGGTTTGGTCTCAACCTGAGGTACAGATGGCTCTGCTGGCGTTGTTTTGCCGTCCCCTCCACCCGATCCCCCCCCGCAAGACGTTAGACCAATAGCCATACAAATGGCCAGACTCAGTTTAGCTCTTAACATAACCCCTAACCTTTTCAGCAAAATACGCATTTTAATTCATATGAGGTTTTACTAGGGGATATTGTCAACAACAACAGCCATGTTTAATAAACAAGGTTTATATCAAAACGCTGGTGTACAACGCTGGAGAAATGAGTCGTTTATGCCGCTTAATAACTATCGGTACGTCATAACAGCAGAGAGTATTAAAGATAGCATCCTATTAGTTAGTGGAATACTTATCACCAATGATAATTGTTATCAATAACATGAGGTGCTTATGTTTACGTTACCCTTATCATTTATAAGTGTACGAGTCAGTTGCAGAATCGAGTAGGAGATGGCCTCACGGCCTCCGTCTTCTCACACCACCGTACAAGCGTGGGTCGCATACGCCGGTTCCGAGAAACTAATCATGCGATTAGCTTAGATATTCTTCATTTAAATCCAACGCCATTACGACTTGCCTCTCTTCGTTGACCATAGTTCCATTTCCGACTTCACCATTATTGCCAACGGAGCTGTAGATTCTCGACTCTTTGTCTGAGACTCCGATCGTGTTGAGATATAATCAATCGTATATCTAAAATCTCGGTTCAGGCCTTCCCTACTCTTGTCGGTACTATGCCCTCTGCTGACTTCTTATCAATCTTCGTTCAACATCACTGCTAACCTAGTCTAAAAGACAACTGATAAGATCTCCCGGGGTAAGATGTCACTCTTTCCCATAGCTCTGCCTGATTTACATAATCACATTTCTGTTCGAGACTCAGGTAAGCCTGATGACAAACGAACAAATTAAGGCACTGGCTGACTCCAGCGTGGCTGAAATTGGTGGCCACACAATATCGCACCCTAAACTAGACAACCTTAGCCGTGATGAGCAATATCAGGAAATCATCGATAATAAAAACTGCTCGAAAAGCTTCTGTGCAAGCCGCTGACATCTTTTGCTTATCCG
Organism: Photobacterium proteolyticum; assembly: GCF_001939735.1. Classification (GTDB taxonomy): domain Bacteria; phylum Pseudomonadota; class Gammaproteobacteria; order Enterobacterales; family Vibrionaceae; genus Photobacterium; species Photobacterium proteolyticum. Next base: position 4,905 of record NZ_MJIL01000051.1, on the reverse strand, counting down.
TTTGGTCTTCATGACGAGGACACCAAATCTATTACTCAGGATGTCGGGTACCAGTTTGCCGTCGCTGTCAACTCCGGTCCGCTACTATTCCATCAGGCCCCTTATGAGATCCGCCGGATTGGGATTTTTCCGCGTACCGATGTCTTCGGCTTATGGCGCAAAGTTCAAGGCAACTATTTATTCAGAAAAGTGAAATTCTGAGCCTGAGTAAATTTTTGCAACAGAACCCTATCGTTCACCCTGGCAGAGCAGGTGATGAATGGACAACTCAGGCCGCTAAAGCAGCTATCAGATCTGGACGAATGGTCTTAGCGTACGATTTCGTAGCGTTGGACTTCAAATCCCCTTAATGGTTAGCTCATATTGAGTTTCCTAACCATCGAGTAGTAAGTTGCTCTAAACATTTTGTTCACGCAATTGTCGTTAATATTTATGAACGATATAGCATTATTAATGCTGCTTTTTGTTTATGCAGAATAAACCATTGAAAAATTTGACCATTTTAACTTTTCTGTTAGTTTTGGGACTCTCTGGCTGTGCAGAAACGCCAAACGAAGAAGGTCTCACTGAATACGTCGAGCAAGATGCTCAGTACAATATCAAAGGCACCTATGACCCGTTTGAAGGGTTCAACCGTGCTATGTGGGATCTTAACTACGATTATCTTGATCCTTATCTAGCGCGTCCGGTATCTATTGCCTATGTGGATTACATACCATCCCCAGTTAGAACGGGTATTCGCAACTTTTTGTCCAACTTGGATGAGCCCGCGAATATGGTCAACAGCATTATCATGCTCGATGGTGAGCAAGCTGTTACCCATTTTAACCGTTTCTGGATCAACACCACCTTTGGTTTAGCCGGCTTAATCGATATAGCCTCATCTGCAGGTATCACTAAACCTGGTAATCGGGCTTTCGGTGACTCAATGGGTTATTACGGTGTAGACAATGGCTCTTATTTCATGCTCCCGCTCTATGGCCCAGTAACCCTGCGTGAAGGCGTTGGTGATACCGTTGATGGTCTCTACTTCCCGTTGAACCTGCTGACATTCTGGCAGAGCCTAGGCAAGTGGGTCTTTGAAGGCATGGAAGATCGCGCCGCACTTGTTTCTCAAGAAAGTGTGCTGAGAGACTCGCCGGATCCATACATATTCACTCGGGATGCCTACATCCAGAACAAGAATTTCCGTGCAACAGGTGGCGAAAGTGTTGCTGAAGAGCCGGAAGGTGAAGAGTATCTGGATGAATTTTTAGATGAGGTGGATGATTTTTAAATACAAAGGAGTTGGTTTCTGGCCCTTCTAGGCTTTGTTGTAGCGGGCAAGACGTTCGCCCGTCTTACAGCCCACACCATACCAGGCATTCTTGTCTTTGGAAGTAACATGATTACGTCTGTTCGGTGCCGATTTGACGTAACAGGTACAGGTTTTTAAGAGTATGATTACCTCTGTGTGATGTTACGCCCTTACCGCTGTTTTATAGACCTGAACGTAATGTGAATTATGGGTTAACTAAACATTAAGCTGCGTTCAGTAAAGTACAGATTAAAAGAAAATTGAAATCAATAATTAGCGCTGTATATGAACATTCAAAATTTAGTCGAACCAGCAAAAGAAAAAATCAATAATATTCGGGCGGACAGAAAGAAATCTTTAGCCACCGTTGTTATTCTTTCTACTTTATTGGTTGGCTCCGGTGCCGCGCTGGCATCTGATGGCGGTCATGATAAGGGGGAGTATCATACTGCAACTCAGTCTAGCATTAACTATACGGGACCAATCGATTTGGTCACTATCTCAGAATTGTCAGAAAAAGACAGTTGGTTTGAAGACCAGAGCTTTACGTTAGAACGTTATATTATTAAGCAAGTCAATGATCAAAAGTTCTTGTTTACAGATGGTGTCGATGAAACTACTATCAATTTTAGAGCTGATAGTGTTGGATCCTTCTCAGATAATGATAAAGTGAGAATTACTGGTGAATATGAAAATGAATTTTTCTCAAGCCCTCACTTTGATATCAAACAAATCTCCTTATTGTAGATTTAATCTACGCGGCAAAAGTAAGATGATAATAAAGACCGCCTCTTGGCGGCCTTTTAATTCGCCATGTTCCTTTTAACTGTTGATGAAGCGGGCTGGCTGAAGCGACGATTTTAGGTCAGCGCTGTTATTTAGTTAATGGAGTTAACAAAGTAAAATCCGGCCCTGGACATAGGGGACGTATAACCTACCGTTATCTCAATTAAAATTGATAAAAATATCACCTCTAGCCTTCGTAAGAATAAAAATTATGTTTATCTTTTAGAGTTTTTGCACAAGCTCTCAAAGAAAAGAAATATATCTCTGGTGGCTGAGGGGAGCTAAGCATTGCTTTACTACAAAGATACAATAGCCAAACACAAAACACTCAGCTTTTATATAAAACGGCCACAGTTACACTACACAAGAGTAGGATTGTTGAGCTTTTAAGAGCCAGCATTGCGTTGGCTCTTCTATACTCGATTTAGTAATCAAATTCGTTTAGGATAACGAGATAAACACCACAACCTAAAACACAATAGGATGAGTTCTCCCTCTATCACGCCAATTTTTCTTCAATCTTTCTACTCGGTATTAGCCACATGAAAACAACAATAAAGTAAGCTATAACACTGATTGGCCAATAATGAAAAGCAGCAACAATACCGATTACGTAAATCGTCATCGATAACAACGCCTTTTTTCCCAGATAGTCAACTACATGGGATAACCCTAAGCCAGACGAAGGGCAATGATTATGCTCAATACTAACCCTGTTTAGCCAAAGAAAAGCGACACTTGACATTAACAATACCATTCCATAAAACGCCATTGGAATAGCTGATTCATGGCTCTCCCCCACCCAAGAGGTCGCAACAGGAATCAGTGACAGCCAAAATAAAAAATGTAAATTTGCCCATAACGTTTTTCCGTTCACTCGTTCAAGTAATTGAAACAAATGATGGTGGTGATTCCAATAACAACCTACATATATAAAACTCACCATATAGCTTACGAATACTGGTAATATTTCTAGTAATGCTGACCATGTATATTCTTCAGGTCCCTTAAGCTCTAGGACCATAATGGTAATGATGATGGCAAGAACCCCATCGCTAAACGCTTCTAGTCTTGATGTTTTCATATTTTTCCTAACGTGATATCCAACGAATCACCTGTTCATACATAAAGTTATTCAACGGTAAACTGTCCCATCATTCCGGCATCTTCATGCTCCAGAATGTGGCAATGGTACATAAAGGGATACTCTTTAGATGCGGTCACATCGAATTTTAATACCACTTCGGTGATCCCCTCATTAACGTCAACCGTGTCTTTCCAACCACGGTCTGCTTCATTAGGAGGTGCACCATTTTGAGATACAATTAAAAATGAGGTGCCATGCATGTGGAATGGGTGACGCATCTCTTGCCCAGAAATTCGCCACAGCTCGTATTGCCCTTTCTTACTAGAATGGTTAATGGTATTCATGTCCATTGACCGCCCATTGATAGAAAACATGGAGTGGTGATTATGACTCGATACAAGGCCTTCTACCTCCACCTCACCCATTTCAAGAACGAAATTTCGCTCCACGGATACTTGATTTCGGTCGATGTCTTCAATAACGTTTAGTACATCCGCTACAGTAAGGTGCGGTTCAATCGAATCGTCAACACGTAGCTCAAGGGCTACCTGATGATCGTTTTTAAAAAATGAGAGTAAGCTCTGTTCGTCTTCTAAAAACTCAACCAACACCCTATTGCTCGCAGTATTAACCATATTGACCAAAATTTCATTTCTTTCTCCGGGTGCCATCACAAGACTTGTCATTTCTACTGGCGACTCTAGAAAACCACCATCTGTTGCAATTTTCCAAAATGAATCACCATTTTCTAAAGTGTAACTGTGATACCTCGCATTAGAACCATTTAAGAGCCTTAATCGTATCCAACCAGATGGCACATCATAATATGGAGAAATCTGACCGTTAACGACTAATGTTTCTTCTTTCAAACCTTCCATAATCTGCTCCATAGAGACAGAATAATTTCGCATAACACCATTAACAAAACTTCGGTCTTGGACAACGATAGGAATATCATCAACACCATATCTGGAAGGAACATCAAGCGAATCAGAGTTGTCATCTTCGATAATAATAAAACCTGCGACTCCAGCATGTACTTGTTCTGCTGTTTTACCCATTAGATGGGGGTGATACCAACTAGTACCTGCTTGCTGAATAATTTCGTAACTATATGTTATTGATTTTCCAGGCATAATAACATTCTGAGGACCACCATCCCATCGTCCATCAACATGCAAACCATGCCCATGAATGGTTGTAGCTTCATTCAGGTCATTGGTAAAAGTGACTTGCGTTGACTTTCCTTGGTAAAGTTTGATTGTCGGACCTAAATAGTCACCATTCACCCCCTTAGTCTCACTAGGTACTCCAGAAAAAAACTCATGACGACCTTCTTGTATAACCAGTTCAGTGGCTCGATTCTGTTTCGTGTCAATCAACTCTGGGATCATAAGCTTGTTCGTCGATGGGCTATAACTGGCCTTATTGCTATTGACGATATAAGTCGTACCAAGTAGAGAGATGCTAACAAGTGCACCTAAAAGTAATGCACTGTTTTTTAATGTCATTTTCTGCCTCTTGTTACATTTGTGTACATTAATGATATTTTTATAGCAAGAAGTCTATTCCATAAAATGTGAATACAATGTGAAAGGGGCAGTAACCGGAGAAAACATCGACAAACCGACAGACCGCAGAATCCAACACATCAAGTGCATATTCCGGAGTATTGCGACCCCTGATTCCGGGATTATCCGATCGCTCATTCCGGTTTAAACCGATCACCGATTCC
>NZ_MJIL01000050.1 GCF_001939735.1 Photobacterium proteolyticum | reverse complement strand
TTCAATCTGAGCCATGATCAAACTCTTCAATTAAAGTTTTGTTGTTACCGAAGTAACGGCTCAATGAATACTGTTAATTCACTACCGAAGTAATGAATGAATTGACTGTGCTGATACCGAAGTATCAATTGGTCACTCAGTTTCATTGATATAATCTTTTCGACTATTCATTTCACGAGTGCCCACACAGATTGCATGGTCAAATTGTTAAAGAACAATGTTAATCACGACCGCTCTGAATCAGTGCTTTGTCGTGACAACGGAGACGCATTATAGAGAGTTCGATCGTGTTGGCAAGCGCGATTTTAAAAAAAATCACACACAAACGATCAACCGTACAAACTTTAGTCAAAAGTGAAAATTCCGGCCACTTTAAGCACAGAAAAAACACGCCCCGGGCGCTTTTCATCATCAGGCTACGTGTTCATTCACTCTGACAGGCTTTTTTCGGGTGCGTTCTCTTGGGTGAGTGACAGGAATTGCAGCTAATAAAGTTTTGGTGTAATCCGCCTGGGGCGATTCATAGATCTCTTTTACCCCGCCAAGCTCAACGATTTTTCCTTGATACATCACCGCAACGCGGTCCGAGATATTCTTGACCACTGACAAATCATGGGAGATGAAAATCATGGCTAAATCCATCTCTTGTTGTAGCTCGAGCAGCAAATTCAGGATCTGTGCCTGCACCGATACATCCAAGGCAGAAACTGATTCGTCGCAAATCAGCAATTTGGGTTTCAATGCAATCGCACGGGCTATGCCAATACGCTGGCGCTGCCCACCTGAAAACTCATGCGGGTAACGAAGGGCTGCACTTTCTGACAGCTCAACTTTAACAAGTAGCTCTTTTACCCATTTTTTGCGCTGTTTCGGGGTGCCGATATTATGAATGATAAAGGGCTCTTCCAAAATCATACCAACAGTATGACGCTGGTTAAGGGACTCCATTGGATCTTGAAAGACGATTTGCATGTCTTTACGAAGCGGGCGCATCTTTTTAACCGAGTAAGCCGTAATATCCAGCTCCTCAAAGTAGATCTTGCCTTCAGTCGGCTCATACAGCTTGAGGATGGTTCGCCCCAATGTGCTTTTCCCACAACCAGACTCACCGACTAAGCCAAGGGTCTCTCCCCTTGCGACTGAAAAAGAGACACCATCAACAGCTTTAACGACATATCCAGATTTGAAGATCCCTTTTCCAGAGACGAAATGTTGCTTGAGTCCTTCAATACGGAGGATTTCATCCATATAAATACCCTTTGCCTACCCCTTGAACTCCGGAAACAGTTCGGGATCGATCGGTTTAATTTCTATCGGCTGCTTCGGCTCGTTATTGAGACTTGGCATCAGCCCCAGCAGCCGCTCGGTATAGGGGTGCTGAGGGCAGTCAAACAAGTCATAAACGTTGGCTTGTTCGACAATGCGCCCGTCATACATTACCGCCACGTCATCACAGATTTCAGCAACGACACCCAAATCATGTGTAATGAAGATCATTGCCATCTCGGTTTCTTCCTGCAATGCAATCATCAAGTCAAGGATCTGGGCCTGTACCGTCACATCAAGCGCCGTCGTCGGTTCATCACAAATGAGAATGTCAGGCTTACAGGCCAAGGCCATGGCTATCATCACCCGCTGCCTCATCCCACCAGATAAGTTATGTGGGTACTCCTTCAACCTCTTATCCGGCATCGGAATACGTACCTTATTGAGCATCTCCAGCGCATAAGCCATTCTGTCTTTCTTGTTCAGCTCAGGGCGGTGCAGCTCAAGCACCTCGTTAAGCTGCTTACCGACGGAATACACCGGATTTAACGCTGTCATCGGGTCCTGGAAAATAATAGAAATGCGGTTTCCCCGCATGGCATACATTTCGGTTACCGGCAGCAGCAATAAATCAGTGCCTCGATACAACACCTTACCGCCTGTTACATAGCCATAGGGTTTGGGAAGTAGTCCCAGAACCGACAATGCGGTCACGCTTTTTCCACAGCCCGACTCGCCAACCAAGCCAAGCGTCCGTCCTTTATGCACATCAAAACTGACCCCGTGCAGGATCTTTGAAGTCCCATCATCAGTCATAAATTCTGTTTCAAGATCCCTGACACTTAAAATAGCCTCTGATGACATGCGGGTTCTCCTTTCACCGTCTCTGCTTGGCCCGTTACAGCTTGTAAGTATCGTCAATCACCGTCACGGGCTCAAAGGCACGACCTTTTTTCATTGCCGCCTTGGTTTCTTTTTTAATATCTGTATCAATCCAAAACGTACCAAGCTCGACCGGATAAAACATGGATTCCGTTTTTTTTGTCATTCCCGGCACCGGGTATCGTATCCAGCGCCAATGGGCCTCTCGGGTATAGGGCACCATATAGCCAGGGACAATAATAAAGGCGTCAGTCACCATTTTCTGGATCGTATGTGAGATCTGATACCGCTTACTGACATCAAACTCGACTTTGAAGGCGTCAATCTGCTCATCAAGTGCCGGTGAGCTGTAATTGGCATGATTGTTGGTTTGGGGCTTCACATTCTTGGAATGAAGATATTCCCAATATGCCGGGATCTCCCCTCCTGCCATATTCAAGAAGGCAAGATCGTGTTTCTTTTCCAGAATATATTTAAACGCTGCCGAGCCATCGACCAGATTCAGGGTCAATTCCAGGCCAGCCTGCTTCGCTTGCTCTTTTAAATAGGCAATACGCGGTGACCAGACAGAGTAGCCATAAGTCACCGCAAAACTCAGCCGCAGCCCCTGACTATTGACGCGAATACCATCGGGGCCAATTGTCTCGAAACCGGCTTTGGCAAAAAGCTCTGCGGCCAGCTGCGGATTGAACCCAGGCGGCTTATTATCCCCGCGATCATATTCGCCATGGCCAAAACCAAGTCCATGGGGCTTACGGACGTAGTCTCCTCGCAGCACATTTTTGATCATCCCGTCAAAGTCAGTCGCATACGTTAACCCTTTGCGAACTTCAATATTGTCCAGCAAAGGCTTTGCCGTATTTATCCATAGGCCACCAGCACCTTGGGCAACCTGGTTATAGCCCCAGAATTTATGGATATACCCTTTCTGGTAAGGCTGGCTGGCCGATTTATCATGCCAAAGGTGCGGCAATACAAGGCCAAAGGTATCCAAGTCACCTTTTTCAAAGTGCTTGCGGGCGATGTCATTATCCCGGATCACGCGAAGCCGGATCTTATCGACATTGTACCGATTCTGATAATAGCGGTTCCCATACCCCCACCAATCCTTACCGACATGCCTGAAGGTAACGCTTTTTCCCTTTTTGACACTGTCGAGATAATACGCCCCCGTTGTCGGTTCGCTCCTGAAGTTATATTTGCGAACAAAATTATCGTCGATGCCATCCTGATTCTTATCGGTGTCAGGCTTAAAGAAGTGCTCGGGACGCGGCTGGAGTCCATTACTGGGTAAGTTAATCATAACCATCAACTCGTCATTGCTCTTGGCCGCCTTGGCAATAATCGCAATAGTATGATCATCATATTTAATGACGGTATCGATAGTGTTGGTAAAGAAATCGTTATACCAGGGATCAATGATGTCTTTCGAACGGTAGTATTTCAGCATAAACAAATAGTCATCGGCAGTAACAGGCTCGCCATCAGACCACTTTGCCTCTGGATTGAGTTTGAAATAGACCGTTTTGTAATCGCTGCCAAATGCCCATGACTCAGCAAGTTGGGGGATCCACTTTCCGGTGTTAGGGTGTCTGGCCGCCAGCTTGGGCATGCCGTCCATAAAATAATGCCTCAACCCTGAATTGGCATCCGGGCCGACACTGCGTAATGTTTGCGGAAAGCTCGCCATAAACGATCTGAAGGTGCCGCCTCGTTTCGCCTGCTCCGAGGCAAACAGCGGCTCGTTCATATTTGATATCCACACCAACCCTTCGGGTAACTCGCTGGCATTAACGCCATCAGCCGTGTTCGTTGCATTCGCTACACAGCTCAACCCCATGAGAACTGACAATAAGGAAAGCTTTATACTCTTATCCATTTTCACATCCTGAGTTAGCGGTCATTAAATATAACGAGTGAACTTCTTGGGATCGAAGGCCGCGCGTATCGCCTCCCCGATGAAAGTCACCATGATCAATACCAGCACAATTGCCGTCACCACCGAGGTAACAATCCAGGGCGAATCCAGGTTTGATTTGCCCTGCTGAAGCAATTCACCCCAACTCGGCGTGGGCGGCATAAGCCCTAGCCCCAAATAATCCAGTGCCGTTAACGCCGTGATATTGGCAGCAATCGTAAACGGGGCCAGCGTCACTATCATCACCATGGTATTAGGAAGAATATGATGAAAGATGATCCGGGCCGTTGAGGCCCCCAGCGCTTTGGCCGCCAGGACATACTCGCGCGCCGATTCCTTGTAGGTCATCGTTCTCATGTACCAGGTCATGCCCATCCAGCCGAACAACACATTGATGGCAACAAACAAGGTAAAGGTGGGCTGTGTGATCGACACCAGAATCATGATGACGTACAGGAACGGTACCATTGACCACACTTCAATCAGACGCTGGACAAACAAATCAAATTTACCGCCCCAGAACCCCATGGCGCAGCCCACCGCCGTTCCGATGGCATAGGAAATGGTCATCGTCAAAAGCGCAAACCCCATCGCGGTTCTGAAGCCATAAACCAGACGCGCAAGAATATCGCGGCCTATCACATCAGTGCCGAGAAAGTGCCTGTTTTCAAAACTCGGTGCTGTCGGTGGATAATCGCCGCTGAAATCCTGCTCGTAGGGGTTCCATGGAACAATCGGCATGAGGACAAAGTTATCGCTACCCTGAGCTGAAAATGCCAGGCTCATCGCCTGATAATCCGGCTCATTGCTATAGCCGAGGCCATAGTCCGTTCCCGACTTCACGGCACTAAACACCGGAAAGGTAAATTCACCGTTATACCTGACAACCAATGCCTTGCTGTTGATAAGCAATTCGGCAAACAGGGACATCACCAGCAACAGCGACAACACGACAAAAGACCAGTACCCGCGCTTTATGGCTTTGAAACGCCTTATTTTCTTGAGGGTCAGGGGGTTCAATCTCATTGGTCACGCTCCAAACCGCACTCGCGGATCAGCCAGCGCGACACAGATATCCGACAGGATATTGCCAACCATCAGCATCGCTGCATTAATCGCGACAATCCCCATCACAACAGGGTAATCACGCTGCATGATCGATTCATAACCAAGCAGACCGATCCCGTCGATATTGAAGATCACCTCGATCAAAAACGATCCTGTCATAAAGAAAAGCAACGAGTTGCCAAAGTGGCTGGCGATCGGGATAAGGCTGTTACGAAGCGCATGGCGACGTACCGCCGTCCGGAAAGGCAGCCCCTTGGCGATGGCCGTACGGATATAGTCTGACGACAGGTTCTCCATCAGGTTGTTTTTCATCGTCATTGTCAGGGTGGCGAAGTCACCGATTAAGTAGCAAATCAGCGGCAGGATGGCATGCCAGAGAAGATCAGAGGCCTTTTCCGCAAACGTCTCGTAGTCCTCGAAATCATCGCCCACAAAGCCGCCCATCGGAAACCATTCCAGGTGATAACTGAAAAGGGTAATAAGCAGGACACCAACCACATAGCCCGGTAAGGCATAGCCAATAAAAATTAAAATAGAAGAGCCGGAATCAAAGGCCGAACCATGCTTCACCGCTTTGTAGTAACCCAGCGGGATGGAAATAAAATAGCTGATAAAAAACGTCATCCCGCCATAAAAGAGCGAGACAGGCAGTCTTTCGGCAATCATCTCGGTGACCGGCTCGTAATACCGGGTTGATTCGCCAAGATCCAATTGCACCAGCTTGCTGAGCCAATCCCAGTAGGCCTGATGAACCGGTTTATCCAAACCGTAAAAGGCATTCAGCTGGGCCAGTTGATCGTCCGACAACGCTGAGCTTCCACCCGCCGTGGTCATCGCCGAAGCGCCGTCGCCCTGAAATTGCATATTGGCCAGCATTCGCTCGACCGGCCCGCCCGGCACCAGACGGGTAATGGCAAAAATGAGGACGGTTATGCCAAGAAACGTCGGTATTACCAAGGCCATACGATGCAAGAAATACGACAGCATGTATCGACTAACTCCTTGTCTGACTGCGTGCGAGTAATGCTCCCTAATATTTAAAAGATAGCAGCAAGGAGAGATTTCAGCTTTTCAATCAACACAATGAGAGTAGACAGGCGGTCACCGGCAACATAAACGAGGCCATATTGCAGGCATTAAAAAAGGCCGCGACTGCGACCTTCCATTTAGGGAGACTATCAAAAGTTCGGCATTACCGAGCAGCCAGCCACGCCGGGACATCGGCCACACTGTCCAGTACCACGCTGGCCAGCGCTTCACCTTCTTCGGTCACAGGCTTACCGGAGCGAACCAGTATCTTGGTTCCCACCTCGGCAGCACCCGCGGCTTTCATGTCATCGGCTTTATCGCCAATCATGACCGAATTTGCCATATCGATTTTCAAGAAATCACGGGCAGAGATAAACATACCAGGTTTTGGCTTGCGACATTCACAGTCTTGCAGGTAATCACCCTTACCTTCTGTCGGGTGATGAGGGCAGTAATAGATACCGTCAAACTCCACACCGTTATCGACGAAGTTCCAGTCCATCCATTCGGTCAGAGTCAGGAATTCATCTTCGGTGTACATACCACGGGCAATACCGGCCTGGTTGGTCACCAGCACAAGCAGATATCCCATGTCTTTGAATTTCTTACATGCTTCGAATACACCTTCAACGTATTCAAAATCATCAACGGTATGAACATAACCATGATCGACATTAATCACGCCGTCACGATCGATAAAAACTGCTGGTTTGGCCAAAAGTCAGCCCTCTGTCTATATATATTAAGGCAAATTATCGCATGGCTACGGCTGGGATTCATCTGTTTATCTTATAGCCACAAAGCCATTTGGACGTCTAGACGTAAAAATATCTATTGACTTAGCCGTCTAGACACCCTAGCATCAACAACAGATGCGATTGATAAACACTTTTCGCACAAAACAATGACAAAGTAAATACAACAAATAGCATTACGATATACCAGTGTTTACAAGCTTTTAGCCTTGTAAAAATTGCCAAGGCAGCAGGTATTCGGTTTAGGAAGTTCGATGATAGAAATAAACAGAGTAAATAAAGTGTTCTATCAGGGGGAGAAGGAAATCAACGCGCTGCGTGATATCAATCTTACCATTGAGCAAGGCACCATCTTCGGCGTTATAGGGTCTTCCGGTGCAGGAAAAAGCACCCTTATCCGCTGCGTCAACCTACTGGAAAAACCAACCAACGGCCATGTTATCGTTGACGGTATCGATCTCACTCAGCTTTCCAACCAGGAACTGACACTGGCCCGTCGAAAAATCGGGATGATCTTCCAGCATTTTAACCTGCTTTCTTCCCGTACCGTTTTTGACAATATTGCCCTGCCGCTGGAACTTGCCGGTAGCACAAAAGCCGAGATCAAAGCCAAGGTCAACGAGCTGCTGAAACTGGTTGGACTGGCCGACAAGAGCGAGTCCTACCCATCGAATTTAAGTGGCGGCCAAAAGCAGCGAGTGGCCATTGCCCGGGCACTGGCGTCCGACCCCAAGGTTCTGCTCTGCGATGAAGCAACCAGCGCCCTGGATCCGGCGACCACTCAATCTATTCTCGAACTGCTAAAAGAAATCAATCGCAAGCTTAATCTCACTATCTTGCTGATCACCCACGAAATGGACGTGGTTAAAAGCATCTGTGCCGAAGTGGCTATTATTGGTGACGGCGAGCTGGTTGAAAAAGGCCCGGTCGGCGAAATATTTGCCCATCCCAAAACAGAACTGGCGCGCAACTTCATCCGCTCGACACTGGATTTATCGATCCCCGAAGACTACAAGTCACGCCTGGTCGATACACGCATCGAAAACAGCTACCCGTTAGTACGCCTTGAGTTCACCGGCGCATCGGTTGACGCCCCGCTGATCAGCCAGGTTGCCCGTGAGTTCAATATTGATATCAGCATTCTAAGCTCAGATATGGACTATGCAGGTGGTGTGAAATTCGGCCTGATGCTGGCCGAGCTATTTGGAACAGAGCAGGCCGCAGAACAAGCCATTGCTTTCCTTCGTGATCACAAAGTTAATGTAGAGGTATTGGGTTATGTTGCTTGAGTCTATTACTACCTGGTGGCAAGCCAACGAACGCCTGACCTACCTGCTGATTGATGCTCTGGGCGAAACACTGGTAATGGTTTTTGCTTCCGGTCTGATTGGCTTTGTGATCGGCATTCCTGCCGGTGTTGCCCTCCATCTGACCAAAGATGGCGGCTTGCTAGAGAACAAGGCGCTGAACAAGCTCCTGGGAACAATCACCAATATTGGCCGCTCAATCCCGTTTATCATTCTACTGGTTGCCATTATCCCGTTTACCCGTTTTGTCGTCGGCAGCTCTATAGGCACTGCAGCAGCTATTGTCCCGCTAACAGTTGGCGCAATACCTTTTATTGCCCGCTTGGTCGAAGGCGCACTGCTGGAAGTACCGACAGGGTTGGTTGAAGCGGCTCAGGCAATGGGCGCGACGCCACGCCAGATCATCAACAAAGTCCTGCTGCCGGAAGCGCTGCCGGGCATCATCAATGCAGCCACCATTACCCTGGTTACGCTAGTCAGCTACTCGGCTATGGCCGGTACCGTCGGCGGCGGTGGTCTGGGCGATGTCGGTATCCGTTACGGCTACCAGCGCTTCGATGGCACCGTCATGATGATCACCGTAGTGATGCTGGTGATCCTGGTACAAATCATTCAGTCGGCTGGCGACCATTTGGTCAAGCGTGTCGACCACCGCTAAACAGAAAAAAACATTAACTAATAATTACCATCTAGTATTACGGAAAACCCCGCTTTAAGGAGAAGTTACATGGCGTTTAATCTTAAGAATCTTTTTGCCGTCGCCGGCCTGGCATCAGCACTTGTATTAACCGGTTGTGGTGAGAAAGAAACCGCAGTCGATAACAGCAAGATTAAAATTGGGGTGATGGCAGGTGCAGAAGCACAGGTAGCGGAAGTGGCTGCCAAAGAGGCCAAGGACAAATATGGCCTGGATGTCGAACTGATCACGTTTACCGATTACATCTCGCCTAACGCAGCACTGGAAGACGGCTCTATCGATATCAATGCCTTCCAGCACAAGCCATACCTGGATCAGCAAGTTACGGATCAGGGATATAAATTTGCCATTGCCGGTAACACTTTTGTCTACCCGATTGCTGCCTACTCAAGCAAAATCAAATCTATCGACGAGCTAAAAGACGGCGATCAGATTGCCGTACCAAACGACCCGACAAACCTTGGCCGCTCGCTGCTACTACTTGAACAACAAGGTCTGCTGAAACTGAAAGAAGGTGCCGGCCTGACAGCAACGGTACTGGATATCATCGAAAGCCCGAAGAACCTGAAAATTGTCGAGCTGGAAGCCGCGCAACTGCCTCGCTCTCTTGACGATGTAGCACTGGCAATCATTAACACTACTTATGCCAGCAGCATCAACCTGACACCAGAGCGCGACGGTGTATTTGTTGAAGACAAAGAATCACCATACGTTAACCTGATTGTTGCCCGCGAAGATAATGTCAGTGCCGAAAACGTGCAGACATTCGTCAAAGCCTATCAGTCAGAGGCGGTATATACCGCAGCACAAGAAATCTTCCAGGGTGGCGTTGTTAAAGGCTGGTAAGCCCTTTTCCAAAACTCCTGGAAATATTAAAGAGGCTTCCCAATTCGGGAAGCCTCTTTGCTTTATGTCGACGATGAATATGCGCCCCAATCGAGGGATTGATTTTCCCCATCGGCACTATTTTTTCTTCACCTTTCCCTGCACGGCCTTAAACCTTGGGTTGGACTTGCAGATCACATACACACGCCCCCGGCGTTTTACAATCTGACAGTCACGATGACGGGCCTTTGCACTTTTCAGCGAGCTTAATACTTTCATTGTACTTTCCTTCCTACTTTTCCTTCTTCGCACCAAACTTCCCGAATCGGCGGCTAAAGTTAGCCATTCGCCCTTCGGTGCTGATCACACGCTGCTTGCCGGTGTAAAACGGATGGGACTCTGAAGAGACGTCCAGAGTGTAATAGGGATATTCCTGGCCATCTTTCCAGGTAATTGTCTTATCCGTTTTTAGCGTTGACCCCACCAGGAAGTACTTATCAACGCTCGTATCATGAAATACAACGGTTCGATACTCGGGGTGGATACCTGGTTTCATTTTGCAATCCTCATCTGGCGGTTACTGTATCAATCATAGATTACGATATGTTATAACATATCATTTGATAACAATTCTCATATTCAGGTCAAGTCCTTTTTTATGGTATGTTCTGCGCTATCAGAGAAAAGGCGTTATTCAGATGTCATATCAAATTGAGCCAATCGGTATTATTCGCTCCCCTTACAAAGAAAAGTTTGCCGTTCCGCGCCAGCCCGGCTTGGTACCGAGCGCACGCTCGGAAATCGTCCTGCGTGGGGAGGCCAATGCACTCGAAGCGGTACGCGGCCTTGAACAGTTCAGCCATCTCTGGCTGTTATTCTTGTTTGATCAGAATCTGGAAGCTGGCTGGCGACCGACGGTCCGCCCTCCCCGCCTTGGCGGTAATGAACGTATCGGGGTTTTTGCCAGCCGGGCAACCTTCCGGCCTAACGGAATTGGCATGTCAGCCGTTGAGTTCAAGGGCATTCGCCAAGATGGCAAAGATATCGTGATTGAGCTCGGTGGGGTCGATCTGGTCGATGGTACCCCAATTATCGATATCAAGCCCTATATCCCCTACTCAGACAGCTTGCCTCTGGCTACCGGCGGGTTTGCCGACGAAGAGCCTGACACACTCTCTGTGACGTTCACCGCCCGGGCCGAATCGCAGCTGACAGGAAAACAGCTGGCAAGGCAACGGGCCGTGATTGAAGAGGTGCTGGCGCAGGATCCGCGCCCGGCCTACAAAAAGGGCAAACCGGACAGCAAAGAGTATGGTGTCCACTTATTCAACTACAATGTTAAGTTCACCGTTGACGACGAGAAAGTCACCGTCACCGCGCTGGACAAGCCTGTGGCAAATAGAAAAGATTAAGCGCACGGCAGCCTGTTCCTTTTGGCGAACAGCCAAATGGCTGGTAGTATATACGGTTACCGCCACTGTAGGCGGCCGGGGATGTCCCCATTACTTATCAAATTCATATCAACCAACGGATACCATCAATGCGTACCAGTAAATATCTTCTTTCAACGCTGAAGGAGACTCCAAACGACGCAGAAGTTATCAGCCACCAGCTGATGCTACGTGCAGGTATGATCCGTAAGCTGGCTTCAGGTCTTTATACCTGGCTACCTACAGGTCTGCGTGTTCTGCGTAAGGTCGAAAATATTGTTCGTGAAGAAATGAACAATGCCGGTGCAGTCGAAACGTTAATGCCCGTGGTTCAGCCCTCTGAACTATGGGAAGAAACAGGTCGCTGGGACAAATTCGGTCCCGAGCTGCTACGTATCGCTGACCGTCACGACCGACCGTTTGTACTAGGTCCGACTCACGAGGAAGTGATCACGGACATGGTTCGCAACGAAGTAAAATCTTACAAGCAGCTTCCGCTGAACCTGTACCAGATCCAGACTAAATTCCGTGACGAAGTTCGCCCGCGTTTTGGTGTAATGCGCTCACGTGAGTTCATCATGAAAGATGCCTACTCTTTCCACCTGGACAAAGAAAGCCTGGTAGAAACATACGAGACAATGCACCAGGCTTATTGCAACGTATTCAGCCGCATGGGGCTGGACTTCCGCCCGGTATTGGCCGATACAGGTTCTATCGGTGGTTCTGGCTCTCACGAGTTCCACGTACTGGCCGAAAGCGGTGAAGACTTGATTGCCTTCTCTACCGAGTCTGACTACGCGGCTAACATCGAAAAAGCTGAAGCGCTGGCGCCGACAACAGAACGTGCAGCACCAACAGCTGAGATGACGTTGGTTGATACACCAGATGCGAAAACAATCGCCGAGCTTGTCGAGCAACACGGCATCGCTATCGAAAAAACAGTGAAAACCCTGTTCGTTAAAGCCTCGGAAGAAGTGGATGCCGACTTGGTAGCACTGATCATCCGCGGCGATCATGAGCTGAACGAAATCAAGGCCGAGAACCTGTCTTGCGTTGCGGCTCCGCTTGAGTTTGCCACTGAAGAAGAGATTCGCGGCCTGGTGAATGCCGGTCCTGGCTCTCTGGGTCCTGTCAACCTGCCTGTACCATTCATCGTAGACCGCAGCGTGGCGGTAATGAGTGACTTTGGTGCCGGTGCCAACATCGACGACAAGCACTACTTTGGTATCAACTGGGGTCGTGACGTTGAGCTGGGTCAGGTTGAAGATCTGCGTAACGTGGTTGAGGGCGATCCAAGCCCATGCGGCCAGGGTACCCTGCTGCTAAAACGCGGTATCGAAGTGGGTCACATCTTCCAGTTGGGTAACAACTACTCCAAGTCGATGAACGCGGCGGTTCTTGGCCCTGATGGCAAAAACACCATTATGGAAATGGGCTGTTACGGTATCGGCTGTACCCGTGTAGTTGCTGCTGCCATCGAGCAGAACAACGACGAAAACGGTATTATCTGGCCGAGTGCAATTGCACCGTTCCAGGTGTCTATCGTACCGATGAACATGGCTAAATCTGCTGAAGTAAAAGAAGCAGCTGAAAAGCTATATGCTGAACTGACTAAAGCAGGTATCGAAGTACTGTTCGATGACCGTAAAGAGCGTCCGGGAGTGATGTTTGCCGATCATGAACTAATTGGTATCCCACATACTATCGTTATCGGTAACCGCAGCCTGGAAAACGGCGAGATGGAATACAAAGACCGTCGTGCCGGCACCAAAGAAGGTGTTGCTGTTACTGACGTTGTTGAGTTCATTAAGCAAAAACTTGCTTAAGCCTGTACTCTGAATCGCCCTAAAGCCTCCCTCGCGGAGGCTTTTTTATTTCCGGGAAAGCGCCCTGTATCGCGCCTTTTCAACAGCTTTGGGTATATAGTTTGAATATAAGATAAAAAGAAACCGAGAAGCATTTGAATGGCAAAGGATAAGCCAAAAATCAGTTTGCTATTATCCGGCGGTGGCGCACGTGCTGCCTACCAGGTCGGCATACTCAAGGCCATTTCCGAGTGGTACCCACGAGTACATCACAGCCCTTTCACGATATACTCAGGTACCTCTGCGGGGGCCATCAATGTCACCTCAATCGCCAGCTACGCCTCTTGTTTTCGCCTTGGCGTCAAGAAGCTGGAATGGATCTGGTCTCGTCTTCATAGCCGCCGGATATTCAAAGCCAGCCCGTATGGAATGACCAGCTACCTTGCCGGTCAGTGGTTTGCCCGTCTACAGGCCGACCACCATGAGCGCCCGCCCTTTGGCCTGCTCAACAACCGTCCTCTTCGTCAGTTGCTCAACCAGGTCAACAACTACAGTCGACTGGAAAAACAAATCCTTGCCGGTAACCTCGACGGTATCTCCATCACTGTATCCAGCTACAAAAGCGGTCAATCTGTGAGTTTTTTTCAGGGACAAAAAGAGCTGGAAGAATGGGACCGGGCGAAATCCAAGGGACGCCGTGCTCTAATCAATACCGAGCATTTGCTGGCTTCTTCGGCGATACCGCTTGTTTTTCCTGCTACCCGTCTCGGGCAGACCTACTATGGCGACGGCTCCATCCACCAGCTTGCACCGTTACGCCCCTCTCTCAAGATGGGGGCCGACAAGATTCTTATCATCGATTTAATCAACCAGAAACTGGATGAAAGAGACCACACTAAAGCTCCCGGCTTGGCGGCTCTGGGCGGCCACCTGATGGATACGATTTTCAGCGATACCCTCACCGCCGATCTTGAGCACCTGTCTCGTACCAATGCGCTGCTAAACGCCTTGCCAGCGTCTGAGCAACAGAAGATAAACATGAAAATCGTCGATCACATCCACCTTTTCCCAAGCAAGTCCTTCGAGCCTCTGGCGCAGAAATACTACTGTCATATGCCACCAATGACCCGGGCATTAATGCGCCTTACCGGGCTAAGTCCGAGAGATGATGCTGCGATTACCAGCTATATTTTGTTCGAACCCGCATATATTAATGCATTAATAGAGCTGGGCTACCATGATGCCCTCGAACAGGAAACGATCCTTCGCAACTTTTTAAAATAAAATCAGTATTTTATTTATAAAAAAGTGCTCCAGGTGTTGAAATGGCGTAATAATTGCCTATAGTTAACCCCTTACCTTTTTTTTGACGCTTATATGGATCCGAATCTCTGGAACAATATTTTTGCGGAAAATAGCAAACCAAGGGCTAAACCCCTTGGCGCTGACCAGCGCCTGCTGATCCTGCAAAAGCTCCAGGGAAAGCTCGACCTGGGCTTATTATTCGAAATATTTGCCAGGGAAATCGAGAAACAAATCGATATCAGCCGTCTGGTCTGGGATCTGGAAGAAACCTCCACCCTGATCCGTCGTGGTGAAGCCACCCAGTATAGGCAAGCCTTTATCCTGCGATTCGGCGACAACGAACTTGGCAAGCTGCAATATTCGACCCCCTACCCGCTGGATAAAGACGAAATTAACCTGCTTCATACCTATCACCGCCTTTTTGCCGGGCCATTAATGAATGCGATTGAATATCGCCGAGTCAAGAATATGGCGCTGCGTGATTACCTATCCGGCCTGGGCAACCGTAGCTGTTTCGAGCAGGATATCCAGCATGCGCTAGCCATGAGCGAGAGAAGAAATGTCGGCCTGGTGCTGGTAATGTTCGATCTGGATAACTTCAAACAGGTCAACGACCGCTTTGGCCACCTTGATGGCGATAAGGTCATTCGACGTTTCGCGACCCTCCTCAAACAAGCAGTGAGAGCATCCGATCGCTGCTACCGTATTGGTGGCGATGAGTTTGCCGCGCTACTCCAGCCTGCCACCGATAAATCGGCCTTGCATGTTGCCAGACGAGTCCAGCAACTGATGAGTGATGATCACACCCTGCGAACGCTGAAAATTGGCTCCTCATGCGGATTTTCCGAATACCAGAAAGGGGATACGACCACCTCTCTTGTCGATCGAGCCGACCGTCAGCTATACCGTCACAAGCGCAACAAGTAACCACTCTCCACGATGCCTGGCCATTTTTATCATCACCTTATACAACACTCTGATATAGTAATGCTGTAAGGCGTTCACTCCCTATAGGCGCTTGCCCAGTGCCTATAGGGAGTTAACGAATTAAAGGAATGAGCATGAAAGTTTATGAATGCTGTGAACTAATCCGAATGACCTATGCCCAAATTGGTGGCGGTGAACTGGGTTATATCCCCAATGCGATCCACTGTGCAATCAAAGCACTGGACTATGTTGCCGCCAACGAAGAAGTGCCGCAAGAAGTCAGAGAGCGTGCTGCCTTTGCCGCAGCCAATTTACTGATGAGTGATCATGAGGATAAATAATGGACGTCAAAAACTTTGAAACGATGGATCCGGTCATGCTGATGAGTATTGTCAATATGAAGATCCGTGACGAATTCGGTGATCTGGACAACCTCGTCAAGTATTACGGTATCGACAAAGACAAACTGGTTGCCCGTCTGGCCAATGCCGGCTTTGACTATCTGCCGGAAGCTAATCAGTTCCGCTAACGGTTTACTTCCGAAAACCATACGCGATTAGACACCAGCAATAAAAACGGCATTTGTCCACAAGGGCGAATGCCGAAAAAAGTTTCAACTTCCTCAGTATCTACTCACACACCTTCCTGTAAACCAAGAGGTAAAACACTGTATGAATTCAGGCACCTGATGAAAAAGATACAGTACGACAAAAGCATTAATTACTGCTAGCAAGAAGAAAAACAAAGGGATACTCACTCCAGCGGCTCCCAACAAAACCATTCCAGCTATCGCGCTCATAACCATAAAGATTGCATTTATAATGTTGTTAACTGCAATTGTCCGAGCCAATTGTTGCCGCTTAATCCGCTGTTGTACCATGGCATACAAAGGAACAATAAATAATCCGCCGGAAATCCCAATCATTAATAAATCCACGAAAACATGCGTCAAAGCGGGGTTACATATAAACCCGATGATATCTGTATAAGCCGGTATAGAGGATGGTGTTGAAAACAATAAATCAGCCCCGAACAATGTTAGGCCAAGACTGCCTATTGGAACAATTCCCGGTTCGATACGATGGCCAGACAAACGGCTACACAACAATGAACCCAGAGCAATACCTACGGAAAACAAAGCCATTAGGACTGATACAGCGCTTGCAGTACCGCCTAAATAAAGTTTTGTAAACTGAGCAAACTGAGTCAGATAACTGGCACCAAGGAACCAGAACCAGCTTATCGCCAAAATACAGGAATACACCGTTTTGTTACCTTTTACCAACTGAATAGCTTGGCTGGTATGCTTGATAGGGTTCCATACAAATTGAATACTCGGATCACAGGCTGGACTCTTCGGTATAGACCGAGAGGTCAGGTACCCCAACAATGAAAAAACAATAACCGCTATGGCAGCGATATTGTTAGCATTTGGCTGTTCAGCAATCAAACCTGCAAGTAACGTCCCGAGAAGAATAGCAAGGAACGTTCCCGCCTCAACAAAAGCGTTCCCAGGTACCAACTCACTATCATTAAGGTGTTGAGGCAGTATCGCGTATTTTACCGGGCCAAAAAACGCAGATTGCGTCCCCATAAGAAATAGCAACAATAACAGTGCAGAATAACTTTCAGTAAACAGTGCGCCACCGGCAAGTAGCATAATCACAACTTCTGCAAGCTTAATGCGGCGGATCAACCATGATTTTTCATATTTATCAGCCAATAAACCTGCACTGGCTGAGAAAAGGAAAAATGGGAGGATAAACAGGCCGGCCGCGAGGTTGATGATCAAATTACTATCAATAAACAGAGTACCGGGTGCTACAAATGCTACTAATAGTAACAGTACATTTTTAAAAACATTATCATTAAATGCCCCCAAAACCTGTGTACAAAAATAAGGAAGGAATCGTCGCTTAGTAAACAAAATAGGTTTCTCTTTTACTATCACACTTTTAAACTCAACACCATACGAGCCAAAATCAATTTTTTCACATTATTATTATAACAATGGCGATACACACATAGTGATTATGTTGTACAAGACAGCCTCTCAATGCCACAATCACATACTATTAATAATAGTATCTAATGGACATCTAATGATTTAATTTCACCATTTAATATAGCAAGATAATATCTAAACTCAGTTGTTTTTTTCAGAGCATTAATCAACAGTGTGGGTTGATTTCTGTACATATCCATCAAGATAAAGTCAAAGTGGTTTTCATTTATTTCTTTTAGAATGACTAAGCTAACCATAATAGCTTTCACATTATCATCATGAAGATAAAGATCATTTGCCTTAACAGTTNTTTAGAATGACTAAGCTAACCATAATAGCTTTCACATTATCATCATGAAGATAAAGATCATTTGCCTTAACAGTTTCTATTAATGCAGCAATCCTTTTTATAGGACTTTCACTAACGCGTTCTATCAACAGCCTCTCCAAGCGCATAGAGTATCTCAACAAATATATCGTTATCTTTCATCGCATTAATAGTCAGGCTACATTGCCTATTATTAACATCAAGCATTGCTTCTTTATGGCATCCGGCAATTTTACTATAGTTTATTGCAATCATTGCCACGCTTGATTTTGTCGCATCTTTGCCTAAATCTAAACCTAGTTCCTTTGCAATTTCGATGCATTCTTTAATTGAATTCCTTCTGGCGTTTATTCTGAGGCACTCTCTTACATTAACTTCATCAAACTTAATTCCAATCGCCTTTAGTTTTTTAATTTCGTTATTATAATCCATATACCCTCTGTAATTATATTAAATAACAGGATTTATATTAATTTATTCAAGGACACTGAGCTTAATCAGCCACATCACGCAAAAAGTAAAATATAAACTTTCCGTTATAATTATCAGGAAAAATCATCTATAACCATTGAGTTACCTGTGACTTTAACTGTTAACTTAAAACCATCAATTAATGTCACTATATATTTCTTTGTATGTTCCTGTAACATACCATTAATTTCAAAAAAATCATTTATCGATTCAAAGTTTGTAACTTTTCTAAGAGTTCTTCTATCATCAAAAAAGATAGCGTCATTATTAACAAACTCAGAACCTTTTAAAATCACTACCATTAAGTGAATTGAATCTCTTGTAAATGTTATCATCTTTAATTTATGCCATAAGTATAAATTTATAACACCACAATAAACAAAAAAAAGTGAAAAAACAATGAAAGAGAACGAAAGATAAAAAGGGGTAATTGTAAATATACGTTTAATTCATAATTTCATTATATTTTGAACTATATATTTCAAATACTTGTCATAGTGTTTTAGCTCTACTTATGGCTGGTCTTACCATTGTATAAGTACTTATCCGTTGTTAAAAAAGGGAAAAAAAGATAGCTTTTAAAGATAGGAGAGCTATTAACTGAATGATAACCACATACAATAGTGGCTTAGGAGCGAAGTATTATTTACTTTTTAAGGGAGGCGAGAGGTAGTTTTCAGAACACTATCAATAAGCCGCCTGATTCAAATCAAGCGGCTTAAACAAGCTCATTATTTCCGTTATGAGTTAGCCAAAAGATACATAAAGCACCGTCGCAACCAGTACCGGGCAGACAATTTTGACGTACAGCGGCCAGATCTTCCAGAATAGGCTCTGTTCAATATCCGGGCTTCCCGCAGACAATTCTTTTAGCTTAGAGTTACGAGACCATACCCAGCCACCGAATAAGGTGAATAGTAGCGCAGCAACCGGTTGGAAATACTGGGTCGCGATTGTTGCTACCAAGCCAAACAAACTGCCGAAGTTAAAGATAATCACCATACTGAACAAGGCGATCAGCCCGCCAAGTACCCAGCTAGTCGGTTTGCGATCGGTATTAAAGCGCTCGCTTACCAACGACACCGGGCACTCCAGCATCGAGATAGACGATGTCAGAGCCGCTATCGTCATCAGCACAAAGAACACCAATGCCAATAGCTGGCCAACAAATCCCAGGCTATCGAACAACATTGGCAGCACCGTAAACACCAGCGTATCCGAGCTGAGCAAAGACCCGTCTTCAGCATAAATGGCAACTCCCTTGGTCATCGCCACGAACATCGCCGGCAACACAACCAGCCCCGCGACAAAAGCAACAGCGGTATCAACCAGTGTGACGCTCAGGGCCATCTTAGGAAGGTTTTCTTTCTTGCTTAGGTATGAGCCATAAATCAGCATCGAACAGCCACCGATAGTCAGCGAAAAGAACCCCTGTCCCATCGCAGCCAATAACAGCTGGCGATCGAAAATCTTGCTGAAATCCGGGATCAGATAATGCTTTAAGCCTTCCATCGCGCCATCTTGGGTCATGATGTAGAGGAACATCAGGCCAAATAGCGCAAACAGGGCCGGCATCAGGCGTGTAGACCATTTCTCAATACCTTGCTTAACACCACTCTGAACGATGAGGATGGTCAACAGATAGAAAATACCAGCACCGAACAGGTTACGGGAAACAGAGAACCCCTTAAGCCATTCTGAGGCAGACTGAAGGCCGACAAGATCAGTGACGGCTGCCAGCATGAACGAGATCAACCAACCAGCCACAATGCTATAAAATGCCAGCACCAGGCAAGGAACAGCCAGGCCAATCCAGCCCACCATTGCTCCTGCTTTTTTGGCTACCGGGTTGGCCGACAGGCTACGCATGCTGTCAATCGGGTTAGCCTGACCGTGACGACCAATTGCCATTTCGACAATCAGCATCGGGAAGGCTACGACCAGAATCATGAACAGGTACACCAATAGAAATGCACCGCCACCGTTACTAGCAGCCTGGGTCGGAAATCCCCAAATATTCCCAAGCCCTACAGCGGCTCCTGCCGCAGCCAGGATAAAACCCACTCTCGACCCAAAATGTTCTCTGTTTCCTGCCATATATTTACACGCCTTACGTATCAGTGTGCTAGTACAATAATGGCAACCAGGAATTTTATCAACCACAGAGAAACCAACTGGACAAATACTATACAGACAGATGGAAATACTGCGTTACAGGCCACAAGGAGTGAAGTGTTGCTCTCATAAAAAACCGCTCACTGTTTAAACAGCAAGCGGTTTTTAATATCAAACCATTCAGGTGCTATCAGCACCCTGTATTACAAAGCCGGGCAGCTTACTTCATTTGCGCAAAATAAGCGGCAACATTGGCAATGTCGGTATCGCTCAGCATTGAAGCCTGCGGCTGCATAACCGCAGCCATTCCACCTGTGCGCTGCTTATTCTTATAAGCCTTAAGGGCGCTAACCAGATACTGCTCGTTCTGGCCTTTCAGGTTTGGGTAACCCGGTATCATTGCGACACCGTTCACACCATGACAAGCTGCACATACTGCAGCTTTTGCTTTACCGGCGGCGGCATCACCAGCAGCCATTGAAGGGGCCGACATCACTGTCGCTAACATTGCAATCGCAAGAACTTTCTTCATTGGGTCCTCTTATAATTCTGTGTTATCCAAATACCCGGCTCAGATTAAACTGTCCTATAAAAGCGAAAAGCAGGGTATTAGAGAATTGTGCACTGTTTGGCCTAACATTGCACATCAGATGCATCATTGTGCCACTCTAGGTCACAGTCCTGCCCGCTGAAAGCCTCGACGACAAATAATCCAGCAACAGCGGCAAGCTGATCACCATAATAAATAAGCGGTGTTCGGCGACGGTTCCAACTCGGGACCCCGTATTCCTGAAATAACTTTTTCAGCTTTCGCTTGCCCACTCTGCCAACCGGCTTAACCTCGATGCCCTCGGGATCAAACCGGATAGACAGCACCTCTCCCTCTTTCGGCAAACGCAACTGTCCACCGGTAGTTTTGCGTACCGTCAAAGAGCCTAAATTCTGCGGTAGCCTGCTGGGCTGATCCAATTGGCATTCTTGTTGCCAATCTTGAATATCCGGCCATTGCTCGACCAGATATAATCGCTGCCGAAACCGCCTTACCTGCACTTGCTGCCAGCACAGCTGCGGATTGGCATCGGCTTTGGCCTGTACAACCGTCTGCCAAATCTGATCGAGCTGAACCTTGGAGGGCATCAGGACATTAAACAACCCAAGCCACTGCCGGATCAACTGCTTGCCGACACGCTCGGATCCCAGCGCGGCTACCGACAGGCTTTGGTCTGCCCCTAGTGCCTGCTGAAGCTTCTCGTACAGCAGCTCCTGCAACAAGGCATCCTGTTCACCACAAAGCTCCGCACTCCGGGCAACGGCCTTGCGTATTCCCGACCAGCGCCGGATCAGCTGCGGTGTCACCTCGTGACGCAGAAAGTTACGGTCATAACGGGTGTCCTGATTGCTTTCGTCTTCAACCCACTCCAGCTGATGCTGTTGCCCATAGCACTCAATCTCGGCCCGACTAGAGGACAACAACGGGCGTAGGTGCAATCCATCGGCAAACGGCGTGCTGGAAGCCATTGCCGCCAGCCCTGCCGGACCACTGCCGCGCTTGAGTGCCAGCAATACGGTCTCAAGCTGATCATCAGCATGCTGGGCGGTCAGCAGGATCCCCCCCGGACGTATATGCTTTCGCAGCGCCTGATAACGCTGCTCTCTGGCTTGCTGCTCAACACTCACCCGGCTGCCTAGCGTCAGCTCAACCCGCTCAACACAGCACTCGATGCCCTCTTGGCGTGCCCACTCCAGACAGCGCTGGCTCCACACATCGGCATTCTGGCTGAGGCCATGGTGAACATGCACCGCCAGACACTCATGCTGCGGGTTCAGATGCAGATACTGACCCATCAGACGAAGCAATACGCGGGAATCCAGCCCGCCACTTAAGGCCAATACAAAGTGTTGAGGGCTATCACAGTAAGCCTGCAGACTATTGGCTAGTCGGGAATACAGCATCTCTGGCAATCTCTTATCGAAGTCGATGAACTGGCCGTAGTATATCAAAGGCCTGCAACGGTTAATTTTCTGATAGGCAATAAAAAAGCGGGCCAACCGACGTTGACCCGCTCTAAAATCGTGCCCGGCACGTACTTAGCAGTAACCGTAGCTCATCAGGCGCTGGTAACGACGCTCCAGCAACGCTTCTGTATCCAAGGCTTCCAGATCATTCAGGGTTGCCAAAATCTGTGCTTTCAGCGTGGCCGCCATCTCAGCAACATCACGGTGCGCGCCACCCAATGGCTCTTCGATGATGTTGTCGATCAGCTCTAGCTCTTTCAGACGCTCGGCTGTCATACCCATCGCTTCTGCGGCCTGAGGGGCCTTGTCAGAATCACGCCACAGGATTGAGGCACAACCTTCAGGTGAAATGACCGAGTAAGTCGAGTACTGCAGCATATTGACACAGTCACCAACACCGATAGCCAGTGCGCCGCCTGAACCGCCTTCACCGACAACGTTACAGATAACTGGTACCGTCAGACCGGCCATCTCTTTCAGGTTGGTTGCAATCGCTTCAGACTGACCGCGCTCTTCCGCGCCAACGCCCGGATAAGCACCTGCAGTGTCGATAAAGGTGACGATAGGCATCTTGAAACGCTCAGCCATCTTCATCAAACGCAGTGCCTTGCGGTAGCCTTCTGGTTTTGGCATACCAAAATTACGCTTCACCTTTTCTTTGGTTTCGCGACCTTTCTGGTGACCAATGATCATTACCGGACGGCCATCAAGACGGGCAATACCGCCAACCAACGCCTTGTCATCGGCAAAAGCACGGTCACCTGCCAATTCGTCGAACTCTGTGAACATATGTTCAACGTAATCAAAAGTATACGGACGCTGTGGGTGACGGGCTAACTGAGCAACCTGCCATGCACCAAGATCACCAAAGATTTTCTTGGTCAGCTCTAGGCTTTTCTTTTCCAGCTGTTCAATTTCTTTATCTAGATCAACCGATTCTGACTCATCACGACGCGAAACATCACGTAGTGCTTCAATTTTTGCTTCAAGTTCAGCAACTGGCTGTTCAAACTCAAGGAAGTTCAGGCTCATACCACTTCAATCCTTTTGCTCACAATTAGTAATATCTCTTTAATAACTGTGGGCTATATTAATTAAACTCAAGCTCTACTTGCTTATCACCCAGCAATACTTTGAGATCGGTGATTAACTGATCTGCCGGGGTTACACGCCACTCAGTCCCGAGGGTCAACTTGGCACGTGCATTCGAGCGCTGATAGTACACATTTACCGGTACAGTACCTGCACGGTGTGGCTCCAGCACCTGGCTGAAGCGTTCAAAAAACTGTTCATCAATTTGCCTCTCTGTCACGGAGATAGCAAGTCCTCGCAAGTGCTTTTCTCTTGCTTCTGAGATATCTAGCACTTCTCGGCCCGACATTTTAAGGCCACCATTAAAATCATCAAAGCTGACCTGTCCGGAAACCACGACGATTCTATCTTTTTCAAGCAGATCAATATACTTTTCAAGTGGCTCTGAGAACAACATCACTTCCATCCGACCGCTGCGGTCGTCCAGTGTCATCAGGCCAATTCGGGTTCCTCGCTTGGTCGTCATAACGCGAGCGGCGATCACCAAGCCTGCCACGGTCACGACTTTATCGCGCCCTGTCGGGTGGGCATCTTTCAGACGCCAGGTTGTATAGTGTTTCAGTTCAGGCACATAGACATTGATTGGGTGCCCCGTCAGGTAAAGACCCAGGGTATCACGCTCCCCCTCCAGCCAGACTTTTTCCGGCCACTCAGGAATGTTGGCATAAGCATGCTCCACCTCTTCCGGTGCTGCCGTCAACACCCCGAACATATCCGTCTGGCCAAAGGCTTCGGCTTGGTGATGCTGGCTGGCCGCCTTGATCGCATCATCCAGCGTTGCCATCATGGCAGCACGGTTAGGCCCCAGTCGATCCATTGCGCCGGATTTAATCAACTTCTCCAGTACCCGCTTGTTGACCTTCTTGGTATCGATACGGGCGCAAAAATCAAACAAGTCCTTGAAGTGGCCGTCTTTCTCTCGTGCCTCGATGATATTCTCAATCGGGCCTTCACCGACCCCCTTCACCGCACCGATACCGTAGACGATTGCCCCATTTTCATCGACATTGAAGCGGTAGAGGCCCTTGTTGACATCCGGTGGCAACAGCTTCAGCTTCATCCGGTGACACTCATCCACCAGGCCGACGATTTTATCGGTATTATCCATATCGGCGGTCATTACCGCCGCCATGAACTCTGCCGGGTAATGCGCCTTTAGCCACAGCGTCTGATACGATACCAGTGCATAGGCTGCGGAGTGGGATTTGTTAAAACCATAACCGGCAAATTTTTCTACCAGGTCAAAGATCTTCATCGCCAGCTCGCCGTCGATGCCGTTCTTCACCGCCCCATCTTCAAAGGTGGCTCGCTGCTTGGCCATTTCTTCCGGCTTTTTCTTACCCATCGCACGACGGAGCATATCCGCGCCCCCCAGGGTATAGCCAGACAGCACCTGGGCGATCTGCATCACCTGTTCCTGATACAGAATGATGCCGTAAGTCGGTTCCAGAATCTCTTTCAGTGACTCATGCTGCCATTTTTCATCCGGGTAAGAGACGGCCTCGCGGCCATGTTTACGGTCGATAAAGTTATCTACCATGCCCGACTGCAGTGGTCCTGGGCGGAACAGGGCTACCAGAGCGATCATATCTTCGAAGCAGTCTGGCTGCAGACGCTTGATCAGATCTTTCATCCCTCGGGATTCAAGCTGGAATACCGCGGTAGATTCCGAGCGCTGCAGCATCGCAAACGACTTGGGATCATCCATCGGGATCGCCGCGATATTCACCGGCTCCTCACCCTTGGCCTTCAGCCGCGGGTTAATCATCCCCAGTGCCCAGTCAATAATGGTCAGCGTTCGCAGCCCCAGGAAGTCAAACTTAACCAGACCGGCTGTTTCAACGTCATTTTTATCGAACTGGGTGACCGGGTTGCCCCCTTCGGCATCGCAGTACAGCGGCGCAAAGTCGGTGATTGTGGTTGGCGAGATCACAACCCCACCGGCGTGCTTACCGGCGTTTCGGGTTACCCCCTCAAGGATCCTGCACATATCAATCAGATCTTTGACTTCCTCGTCGGCCTCGTAGACCTGGCCGAGCTGCGGTTCGGCATCAAAGGCCTTTGCCAGCGTCATTCCGGGCTCTGCCGGAACCAGCTTGGAGATCCGATCGACAAAACCGTACGGATGCCCCAACACCCGGCCGACATCGCGGATCACCGCCTTCGCCGCCATGGTACCGAAAGTAATGATCTGCGATACCGCATCGCGGCCGTACATTTCCGCCACGTGGTCAATAACCAGATCACGCTTGTCCATACAGAAGTCGATATCGAAATCGGGCATGGAAACACGTTCCGGGTTCAGGAATCGTTCGAACAGCAAGTCGAACTCCAGCGGATCCAGATCGGTAATATCAAGGGCATAGGCCACCAGCGAACCAGCACCGGAACCCCGTCCCGGCCCTACCGGAACCCCGTTATCCTTCGACCACTGGATGAACTCCATAACGATCAGAAAGTAGCCTGGGAATCCCATCTGGTTTATCACTTTCAGCTCGATATCCAGACGCTCGTCGTATTCCGGGCGACGTTTGGCCCGCTCTTCCTCGTCCGGGAATAGGAAGGCCAGGCGACGCTCCAGTCCCTCCTGCGACTCCTTGATCAGGAAGTCCTCGATGGTCATTTCACCGGTCGGGAAATTCGGCAGGAAGTATTCGCCCAGACGTACCGTCACATTACAGCGCTTGGCAATTTCGACGCTGTTTTCAAGCGCTTCGGGAATGTCCGAGAACAGCTCGCACATTTCCTCTTCGCTGCGCAAATACTGCTGCGCACTATACAGTTTCGGGCGGTTAGGATCTGCCATGGTATAGCCGTCATGGATCGCAACGCGGATTTCATGGGCATCAAACTGATCTTCGGACAACAACCTGACATCGTTGGTTGCCACGACAGGCAACTCTGCCTGCTCGGCCAGCTCTACAGCGAAATGCAGGTAAGCATCTTCGTCGGCGCGACCGGTACGGACCAATTCAAGGTAGTAGCTATCCGGGAAATGGGTCTGATAAAACTCAACGCAGCGCTCAACCATCTGCTGGTTGCCTTTGAGCAATGCCTTGCCGACATCACCAGTTTTACCGCCAGAGAGCAGGATCAGCCCTTTCTTGTGCTCAATCAGCCACTCTTTGTCCATCACGGGTAAATGCTGGACATGGCCACGCTGATAAGCTTTGGAAATCAGCATCGTCAGGTTCTGATAGCCGTCGTTATCAGCTGCCAATATGGTCAGATCCGCCAGCTCCTCGCCCATCTCCTCAGACAGTACCTTGAAGTCTGCGCCGATAATCGGCTTCACGCCTGCACCATGGGCTGCAAAGTAGAATTTCACCAAACCACACAGGTTGGTAAAGTCGGTCAACGCCATTGCCGGCATCCCCATTGCCGCGACTTTTTTAACCAGCGGTGGGACCTTGGACAGACCGTCCACCATTGAGAAATCACTGTGGACACGTAGATGAATAAAGCGAGGTTCAGCCATGACTAACCAGATTTGATGTGTTCTTAATAATTAAGCGAGGATTATAGCTCAAAGGGCCAGAATCATCACCGAATGTGGCCTAATGATTGAGGCTATGCTCATTAGGCCAACAACATAAAGCTGCCCGGGAATATAATCAATCGATACCCAGGATCCGTTTTACCGGCTTGAAGCTCTTACGGTGCTGGTCGATTGCGCCCAGCTTCTCCAGCGCTTCAAAGTGTGCTTTGGTCGGGTAGCCCTTATGTTTGGCAAAACCATAGCCCGGATGCTGGGCATCCAACGCTTCCATTTCCCGATCCCGGGTAACCTTGGCCAGGATGGAAGCCGCACTGATTTCAGCAACCCGTAAATCACCTTTCACAACCGGCTGCGCCGCCATCGGCAATTCCGGCACTTTGTTACCATCAACCAGCACGTAATCAGGCTGTGTAGCAAGACCGGCAACCGCACGCTGCATCGCCACCATGGTGGCCTGCAAAATATTCAGCTGGTCAATTTCCTCTGGCTCGCAACGCCCCAGCGACCACGCCAGCGCCTTCTCTTTGATTTCATCGAACAAGAGATTACGCTTCTTTTCGCTCAGCTTTTTCGAGTCCGTCAGCCCTTCTATCGGGTTATTAGGATCCAGGATCACCGCGGCGGTGACCACGGCGCCGACCAGCGGGCCTCGGCCAACTTCATCAACGCCGGCAATCAGGTTAGCCAGCGGATACTCAAAGGGTTCTAGAATGGTTGCCATTTATCTATCTATCAGTTTCAGGACAGCAGTGGCTGCCTGCTTATCCGCATCACACTTGATAAGTTGATGCAGACGGGTAAATTCATTCATCAGCTCGCTGTTATCCGAGCCAAGGAAGCGTTCGACTTCAGCACAGAGCTTCTCGGGTGTACAGTCATCCTGCAGCAGCTCCGGCACCAGCTCGCGATCAGCCAGTATATTGGCCAGCGAGACATATTTGGTCTTTAGCATCCGCTTGGCCAGCCAGGCCGTCAGCGGCTTGACCTTGTAACCGACGACCATCGGACGCTTGACCAGCATACACTCTAGCGCCACAGTGCCCGACGCAAGCAATACCGCATCTGAAGCCGTCATCACATTTCGTGCCGTATCATCAACCAGCACAAAATCCAGCTCAGGAGCTGTCTCCTGCCATGCCAGCTCGAACTGCTCACGCCGCTTCTGGTTCACCAGCGCAACGACAAAGCCCAAGTCCGGGTGCTTCTGCTTTAGCAAACGGCAGGTTTCGATAAACGGTGCCGCCAGCATCCCCATTTCACTGCCGCGGCTACCCGGTAATACTGCCAGCCAGCGTTTGTTACTATCGAGGTTGAGCAGCTCTCTGGCTGCCTGCTGATCAGTCTGCAACGGAATGGCATCAGCCATCGTGTGACCAACAAACTCACAAGGGACATTAAACTTGTCGTAAAAGGCCTTCTCAAACGGCAGGAAGGCCAACACCAGGTTGGTTGCCGCTTCGATTTTGAAAATCCGTTTCTGGCGCCAGGCCCAGACTGACGGGCTGACATAATGAACCGTCTTGATCCCGCGCTGTTTGAGATCCAGCTCAAGACGCAAATTAAAATCCGGGGCATCGATACCGACAAACACGTCCGGCGGGTTGTCGGTAAAGTACTTCACCAGCTCCACCTTCACCTTAAACAGGCGCGGCAGACGGCCCAAGACCTCGACAATCCCCATGACCGCCAGCTCTTCCATGTCAAACAGCGTTTCACACCCTTCGGCCTGCATACGCGGGCCGGCAATGCCGACAAACTCGGCATCCGGGTATTGCTCTCTGACAGCTTTAATAAAACCGGCACCTAAAATATCGCCGGAGATTTCCCCGGCGACAATTCCTATTCGAAGTGGCTTCGTCATAATTAGCGAATAATACCGCGTGTTGAACTTTCGAAGAACTCGGTAAACAGCTCGACAGCCTTATGCTCTTTGGCCATCTCTTCAATAACCGGCTTCACTTCAGCCAGTGTTTTGCCCGAACGGTACAGTTCTTTATACACAGCGCGAATAGCACGGATTTCGGCTTTCTCGAAACCGCGGCGCTTCAGGCCTTCGACATTAATGCCGAACGGTGCACAGTGGTTACCCTGCGCCATCACGTATGGAGGAACGTCCTGAACCACAATCGAACCGCCGCCCAACATACAGTGAGCACCAATCGTACAGAACTGGTGGATTGCCGTAATACCGCCAATAATCGCGTAATCGCCGATGGTCACATGGCCTGCCAGCGTCGCGTTGTTGGCAAAAATACAGCGATCGCCAATCACACAGTCGTGGGCAACATGCACATTAACCATGAACAGGTTGTCGTTACCCACCTTGGTGATGCCGTTATCCTGAACGGTACCACGGTGCATCTGCACGCTCTCGCGGATAGTATTGCGATCACCAATTTCAAGGCGGGTCGGCTCACCGGCGTATTTCAGATCCTGGCACTCTTCGCCAATGGACGCGAACTGAAAAATTCGGTTCTCGCGGCCAATTGTCGTCGGGCCTTTGATCACGACGTGGGACATGACTTCAGTGCCCTCGCCGATTTCGACATCTGTACCGATATAACTGAATGGACCAACTTTAACATTAGCGCCAATCTTAACGCCTTCTTCGATAATCGCCGAAGGGTGAATTTGTGCCGTTTCGTGAATCATTAGAACTCTCGTCTCGCGCATTTTAGCTCAGCAGAGCACACCACACCGCCGTCAACTTTTGCTACACCATTGAACATAGCAATACCACGGCGCTCTTTCAGGAATTCAACCTCAATCACCAGCTGATCCCCTGGGCCTACCGGCTTACGGAATTTTGCATTGTCGATGCTGGCAAAGTAATACAGCTCGTTTTCAGCCGGTGCGCCAAAAGTCTTGAACGCCAGCAGGCCGGTTGCCTGTGCCATTGCTTCAAGGATCATCACGCCAGGAAATACCGGCATCTTAGGAAAGTGACCGGTAAACTGAGGTTCGTTCACCGATACATTCTTGATACCGGTCAGCGTTTTGCCTTCTTCGTAATGGGTTACGCGATCAATCATAAGAAACGGGTAACGGTGTGGAAGAAGCTCTTGAATCTCTGTGATATTTAGCGTTTTGTTCTCGCTAGTCAAAACTGAATTCCTGTCTAAGTAAGTTTAAAATACTGTATAATTTTAACGCAAAACGGCCTACACTGAGTGCAGGCCTGTTTCAGCGATGAAATCGGCAGCAATTAGCTGTTTTCTTCCAATTTCTTTTCAACGGTTTTAAGACGCTTGTTCATCTCGTCTATTTTCATTACCCGAGCCGCGGTTTTACGCCACTCGCGGTTTGGCTGCAATGGGATACCCGACGAGAACATACCTTTCTCCTCGATACTACGCATCACCATCCCCATACCGGTAATCGTCACGCCGTCTGCAATTTCAATATGGCCATTGAGCACAGACGCGCCGCCGATAATACAGTATTTACCAATTTTGGTACTGCCCGCGACAATAGTACCACCCGCCATTGCAGTACCATATCCGATCTGCACGTTATGGGCGATCTGCATCTGGTTATCGAGGATCACATTATCTTCGATAATAGTGTCATCCAACGCACCACGATCAATGGTAGTACAGGCACCGATTTCGACACGGTTACCAATTCGGACCGAACCAAGCTGCGGGATCTTCACCCACTCGCCCTTGTCATTCGCGTAGCCGAAGCCGTCAGCTCCAATCACAGTACTTGACTGCACCAGGCACTGCTCACCCAGCATGACATTGTGATAAATAGTCACATTGGCCCACAGCTTGGTACCGGCACCGATAACGGCATTTTTACCGATAAAACAGCCAGGACCAATCTGTACGTTATCGCCCAGCTGAGCACCGGATTCGATCACCGCATTATGGCCGATAGCGACGCCCTCGCCGAGAACGGCATCGTCTGCAATAAATGCTGATGGCGCAATATCAGTAGCGGCTACAGGAGTGGTATCTAATAGCTGAGCGATCAAGGCATAACCCAGATACGGGTCTTTCATTACCAGGGCATTGCCTTCAAAGAAAGAAAGATCACCTTCTTTGAGCATTACCGCCGATGCCATGCACTGCGCAAGGTGCTTGCGGTATTTACTGCTAGACAAGAA
Source organism: Photobacterium proteolyticum (assembly GCF_001939735.1). Classification (GTDB taxonomy): domain Bacteria; phylum Pseudomonadota; class Gammaproteobacteria; order Enterobacterales; family Vibrionaceae; genus Photobacterium; species Photobacterium proteolyticum. Next base: position 60,820 of record NZ_MJIL01000050.1, on the reverse strand, counting down.
CGTGATCTGCCCTTCTCCGGCCTGATCCATACCTGCGATAGATTCAATCACTACGGTGCCATCGCCGCGTAGCTCTGCACCCAGTTTCGCTGCTATTTCAGCAAGAGTAATTCCAGCCATTATTTACCTTATTTCTTTGTAGTTTTTCAGCGCCAAATACCCACCTGATAAAAGAAGACGAAAGTGCAGATCGCAACAATTCAATCGTACACTTTCGGCTCAGGCAGGTATCAGCAGAGCTGAATAATTACCGTTTATTTAACTGCAGAGATCACCTTGGAAGACAAGTCATCTTTCGGGTTAGCATGCAGGACAGCATTGGCATCGATAACCATGTCATAACCTTCACGCTTGGCGACATCCTGGATAGCCTTACGGATTTTCTGAACCAACTTCTGCTCTTCTTCCGCACCACGGCGACGCTGGTCTTCCTGCAACGCCTTGGCTTTCAGTTTATAGTTGGACTCAAGTGAAGCCATTTCACGCTGTAGCTTAGTGCGATCGCTAGCACTCATCAGCTCGCCGTCACGCTTCATCTTGTCTACTTTGGTTTTCATGCGACTTTCAATGCCGCGCAGCTCGTCAATACGATCTTTAAATTCACCGCGCAGCTTTTCCGCCACATTATAACGCTTTGCCAACTGAGCCATAGCCTGACCAGTTGCGACATAGCCTACTTTTTGTGCCGCTTCAGCTGCCTGTGCGTACATCGATGAAGACAGAATTACCAGGCTAAGACCTGCCGCTTTAATCCACTGTTTCAAAAGTATCTCCTCAAATTTTAGAATGTTCGTCCAATAGTGAAGGTAAAGAACTCTTCATCATCACCATCGTATTTCTTGATCGGACGAGCAATCGAGAATACGAGCGGTCCCATCGGTGACATCCACTGCAGGGCGGCACCGTATGAAGCACGGATCAATGACGGATCGGAATAGTCACTCAGATATCGGCCGTCGCCGCTAGCTACATCATATTCCGTATCCCAAACGGTACCGGCATCAACAAAGATACTAGTTCGGATCTGGTTACGAACTTCCTCCGACGCAAACGGCGTCGGAACAATCAGCTCGGCACTAGCCAAGGCTGTTGCGTTACCACCGGCGGCATCATCTGTACCCGTGGCACAGTTGTTGTTACCACCGCCACTGATCCCGCCAGCTTCACAACCACCGACATAAACAGCTTTCGGACCAACAGTATTGGAACGGAAGCCACGCAGGGTAGAGAAGCCACCGGCGTAGAAGTTTTCATAGAATGGCAATAGCTGATCACTACCGTTATCGGTCGTACCGTAACCATTACCATATCCCAGCTTACCGCGTAGCAATAAGCTGAAGTCATGTCCTTCGTTCAGCGGGAAGTACTGGCGAACATCATATTGCGCCTTGAAATACTGGGCATCGGAGCCCGGAATTGTCATCCGGAACGAGGCACGCTGATGATTACCTGCCGTCGGGAAATAACCACGGTTTAGGTTGTTTCGTGTCCAGGACACAGACCAGTCAAAATCGTCCAGCTCAATCACATTGTCGCCACGGTCAAAACCGTGAATGGCCTTGAACTTCTCGATTTGGGCATATTCCTGAGTATTGGAGATCTTGTTGTGATCGTAACCCAGGCCAAATTCGAAGAAGTTCAGTTCATCGAACGGGAAGCCCCACGTCAGGCTGGTACCATAGCTCTGGTTGGTATAGTCAGAGATATTGGCATCCGAAGCCTCGAACTCGTTGTAGTAGATCTTACCGCCGAGGCTGATACCGTCGAGGGTAAAATACGGATCCCTGTATTCCAAGCTGATGTTCTTCTGGTAATCGTTCATCATCGCATTGATGCCGAAACGGTTACCGGTACCCAGGAAGTTATCCTGCTGGATCCCCGCCTGGAAGCTGATGCCCGATTCGGTACCGTAACCAACACCGAAGTTGATATTACCGGCATTGGCCTCTTTGACATTGTACTTGATATCGACCTGATCATCGGTACCCGGAACGCGCACCGTCTGAACATCAACGTTTTCAAAGAAGCCGGTACGGCTTAGGCGCTCTTTACCGCGCTCAACGGACTTCGAGTTCAGCCAGCTGCCTTCCATCTGGCGCATCTCACGGCGAAGTACCTCGTCCTTGGTCGATGTGTTGCCCGAGAACGTAATATTACGGACGTAGATACGCTTGCCCGGATCGACATTGACCGTCAGTGCAACCTGCTGGTTTAGATCGTCAAAGTCCGGAATTGTCGTCACTTGCGGGTAGGCATAGCCCAGCTCGCCCAGCTTACGCTTGACCGCTTCCTCCAACGCCGTCACTTTGGCACCGTTGTAGACTTCCCCGGCACTGATAGTCACCAGGCTATCAAGATCTCCGACTTTACCGGCCAGATCACCGCGGAACTTCACGTCCTTCACGCTGTACTGCTTGCCCTCGTCAATTTTCAGGGTGATATACACACCTTTCTTGTCCGGCGAGATTGCAACCTGAGTCGCATCAAGCTTGTACTTGAGGTAACCACTGTTCAGGTATTGCGAGCGTAATATTTCCAAATCGCCAGCCAGCACCTGCTTCTGGTACTTCTTATCGGCCAGGAAATTCCACCACGGCACTTCGGCCTGGAGGTTGAACTTATCCTGCAGCTCTTCATCAGTAAAAACATCGTTACCAATAAAGTTGATTTGCTGAATTTTCGCCGACACACCTTCGGTAAAGACAAACTTCAGGTCAGCACGATTACGCGGCAACGGGGTTACTACCGCCTTTACCGTTGCATTGTACTTTCCGACACTGTAGTAAAAATCTTCTAGCCCTTTTTCAATCTTGCTCAGGGTCGTTCTGTCCAGCGCTTCGCCCACCATAATACGCGAGGCATCAAGGTTTTCTTTAAGCTGCTCTTCTTTGATCGCTTTATTGCCAGAGAAGGTAATATTGGCAATCGTCGGACGCTCGAGGACTTTAACTAACAGTGCATTGCCATCACGGTAGACTTTAATATCTTCAAAATTGCCAGAAGCAAAAAGCGCCTGAATCATTTCCGAGACATCACGCTCATCAACATCGTCACCCACTCGGACCGGCATAGTCAACAATGCCGCACCCAGCGTCACGCGCTGCAAGCCTTCGAAACGAATATCTTCAACTACAAATTGTTCCGCGCTCTGCGCAACACTACTACCGAGTAAAAGTGATGCGACCAACAGTTTTTTCATCGCCATTAGTGTTCTGATTATTCCTTGCTAAAAACGCACTTATTAAAGGCGGGTAAAATCATTGAATAGCGCTACGGCCATTAACGCAACCAAAATGGCTGATCCCACTCTGTAGCCTATATCCTGAACACGTTCAGAAACAGGACGACGAGTTACCGCTTCAATGGCGAAGAACATCAAGTGTCCACCATCTAGTACTGGCAGCGGCAACAAATTAACAATACCCAAGTTCACACTGATCAACGCCAGGAACCCCAGGAAATACACCACGCCATAATCGGCGGTCATCCCGGCCCCCTTGGCAATCGAAATTGGGCCACTCAGGTTTTTTATCGCAACATCACCTGTTACCAACTTGGTTACCATATCAAAGGTTAGCGTAACCAGTTGCCAGGTTTTTTCTGCAGCCTTGCCGACCGCTTCGACAGGACCGAACTGTAAATTAATCCGATATGATTCCGGCCAAGGTTCAACCTTGGGTGCAAAGCCTGCATAGCCTATCACTTCGCCATCACGCTGCTCTTTGGCATTTGGCGTAAGCGTTAACTTGACGGGGTCCCCATCTCGCAACACTTCGATATCAAGCGCCTGTAACGGATTTGAACGTATCGCATCAACAACCTGCTGCCACTCCGTTATCGGCTTAGCATTGATAGCGACAATTTCGTCATTTAGCCTTAACCCAGCCGTAATTGCTGCGCCATCATCAACAAGTTGCGAAATAACAAGTGTAATAGCCGGCGAATAAGGTGCAATCCCCAAAGATGTCAGTACCCGCTCTTGCTCCGGGTCAAACGACCAGTCAGCCAGATCAAGGGTACGCTGCACTTCATACTCAGTACCGGGCTCGATGACAGAAATAACCATTTCTTTGTCACCGATATGGGAAATCATCGCCATGTTAACGGATTCCCAATCAGCGGTTTTGATTCCTGAAATGGATTTTAGTTCCATTCCATTGCTAATTCCTGCTTCTGCAGCAATAGATTGCGGAGCCACTTCACCTATTACCGGGCGTACTGCCGGTACACCGATGAGATAAACCACCCAATAGGCAAAGATAGCAAACAGAAAATTCGCCAGCGGGCCGGCCGCAACAATCGCACTACGCTGCCATAGCGCCTTGTTGTTGAAAGCCTGGTGCTTTCTCTCTTCGGGTACATCGTCAACACGCTCATCCAGCATTTTGACGTAGCCGCCGAGCGGGATCATTGCCAGTGTATATTCGGTGCCGTCCTTGCCGATCTTACGCCATAAAGACTTACCAAAGCCTATCGAAAATCGCTCGACGAACACGCCACAGCGACGGGCTACCCAGAAGTGACCAAACTCATGGACCGCAATTAATATCCCCAGTGCCAGCAAAAAGGCACCCAGGTTCCACAAAATACCCATCATACAGATACCTTACCAATCACTTCTCGTGCTAAAGTCCGGGCCATTCTATCCAGCTCAATAACGCTTTCCAAGTCAGTCGGCTCGCGCATTTGCGCCAGATCGAGAACCTGGCTGTTCACACTGGCAATATCGGTAAACCTTAGCTGATTATTCAAAAACGCCGCGACAGCCTCTTCGTTGGCGGCATTCAACGCGGTTGTTGCTGCCTGCCCGGCATAACACGCATCCATCGCCAGCTTCAGGCACGGATATCGCTTAAAGTCAGGTTGCAGGAAAGTAAATTCGCCGACTTTACTAAAGTCCAGCGGCGCCACCCCTGCCTCTACTCTTTCAGGATAGGACATTGCACAGGCGATAGGCGTTCTCATATCAGGCAGCCCCATTTGCGCCAGCACAGACCCGTCCTGGTACTGAACCATAGAGTGAATGACAGACTGCGGATGGATGATTACGTCCATCTGCTCACGGGAGGCATTAAATAGCCAACGTGCCTCAATGTACTCCAGCCCTTTGTTCATCATGGTGGCCGAGTCAACAGAGATTTTAGGGCCCATCGACCAGTTAGGGTGAGCAATTGCCATGGCTGGCGTTACCGCCGCAAGCTCAGAGACATCAGTATAGCGGAAAGGGCCGCCGGAGCCGGTTAGCAAAATTTTGCTGACGCCATGTTTTGCCAGATCGCAATGCCCCATTTCACGCTGGATCTCGGCGGGCAGGCTCTGAAAAATGGCGTTATGCTCGCTGTCGACCGGCAACAGCTCTGCCCCGTATTGTTGACAGGCGTCAATAAACATCTGCCCTGACATTACCAGGGCTTCCTTGTTGGCCAGCAAAATACGCTTGCCCGCCTTTACACCGGCCATCGTCGGCAGCAGCCCGGCTGCACCAACAATCGCTGCCATGACCGTATCAACTTCATCAAGGGCAGCCACCTGGCACATCCCTTCAACACCGTCGAGCACTGCCGTTGGAATATTATGCTGTTTCAGTAACACGGCAAGTTCAGACGCAGCTGATTCCGAGGCCATTGCGGCATACTTCGGCTTCCACCGCTGGCATAGCTCAAACATTTTTTGGCTATTCGAGCCAGCGGCCAGTGCAACAACCTCGAACAAATGCGGGTTTTGTGCCGCTACCGCCAACGTACTACTTCCGATAGAACCAGTCGCACCAAGAATCGTTAACTTACGCATAAAATCACTTTATTTAGCCGTGAAAAGCAGCCCATAGAAGGCTGCTCAGTAAAACAGGGGGCAGCTAAGCTTGTGTTTGCCCTGTTGGACAAGTCTGCTGTGCGGTTGGCCACAACCCGCGGCTCACAGGTTAGCAAGCACTCTTTCATTATGGCTGACACCACACAGCAGCTACCAGCTACATCATACTAGCCAGAGGTAAAGCAAAGCAAAAATAGGAAGGGCTGCTGTCAGACTATCAATTCGGTCAAGCACGCCGCCATGGCCGGGAAGGATACTGCCGCTGTCTTTAATGCCCGAGGCTCGCTTGAACATACTCTCGACCAGATCGCCCAATACAGAGGCAATCACAGTCAGCACCGCAATCACCAGCAGACTGCCCAGGCTGACAAAAGGAATATCCATCAGGGCTGCACCTCCCCAGGTTACAAGCACTGCCAGTACTGCACCGCCAACCAGACCCTCGATTGTCTTGTTAGGACTCACAGCGGGTGCCATCTTGCGTTTACCGAAACGTTTACCCGAAAAGTAAGCCCCGGTATCCGCCGCCCAAACCAGGAAGCACACTAGCATCACCAGCTTGGCGCCGTGGTAAGGCGACTCAGCGTAGTTTACGGCACGGAGCATCAAGATACTCCAGAAGAAAGGGAGCAGGGTCAACAAGCCAAAAAGGTACTTCAAAGCGGTAGCTTTAGACCAGAGCGATGAACTAGAAGGGTAAGTGATGGCTAACATGGAGGCACCCAGCCACCAAACGCCACCGAGCAACAGCATAGACTGATGCGATAGAGCCAGGGCAGACAGGCTTTCTACATCAGTCGGCATAAAGAAGATTGATGCGCCTAAGGCGATAGCGGGTACTAACATCGCGCCCCAGCGCGATTTCGCATCAACAAATTGTGTCCATTCCCAAAAACCGACCATGGTAATCGCGGCTATAGCGAAAACAAAAGCAGGGAAAGGTAAAAGAAAAATCCCTGCTATTACTAACGGCGCGAGGATAAGTGCGGTAATGATACGTTGCTTAAGCAAGCTGCGTCCTCTCGTTATTCATTATATGTTAGTAACGACTCAGCATTTCTGTGCTGCTGTCTGTCTATTGCTACTATTTTTGTAATAAAGCCTGCACCTGCTCGCCGGTACATCCAAAACGGCGTTCGCGGTTCACATACCACGCAACGGCATCTGCCAGGCTTTGCTCGTCAAAATCGGGCCAATGCTGCTCAGTAAAGTACAGCTCGGCATACGCCATCTGCCATAACATAAAGTTACTGATGCGACATTCACCACTCGTACGGATCAACAGATCGACCTCTGGCAAACCTGACGTCGACAAACCTTGTACCAGCATGTCCTCGGTAATATCTTCCGCCGTCAACCCGTTCTCGGCAGCTTGGTTCACCAAGCGCTTCGCCGCCTGCAGGATATCCCACTGACCACCGTAGTTGGCCGCGATATTCAGCACCATCCCGGTATTATCAGCAGTCAACAACTCAGCCTCGGCGATTTTTTTCTGCAATCGCTGGCTGAAACGGGTCTTATCACCGATGATCCGTAACCGGATATTGTTCTTGTGCAGACGCTTCACTTCACGACCAAGCACTGTCATGAAGAGCTCCATCAGCAACGACACCTCGTCTTCCGGACGGCGCCAATTTTCGCTACTGAAAGCAAAAAGCGTTACCACCTTGATACCGAGGCGACTTGCCGTCGAGACGGTTTTTCGTACGGCTTCTACGCCGGCCTTATGGCCAAACACTCGAGCTTTGCCTTTCGCTTTTGCCCAGCGCCCATTGCCATCCATAATAACGGCAATATGCTTTGGCAAATTATCAGCAGAAAGTGCATTTTCGATTGTATGCTCTGCCATACATCTCCCTCAAAAAAGAAAAGCGCCGTGCTGCACGCACAGCGCCTCAAGTCTCATCAAGCTAATAAAGGCGCGTCAGACCTTATACTTCCATTAGCTCTTTTTCTTTCGCTTCCAGCACGGCATCAATGTTCTTAACCGCAGCGTCAGTGATTTTCTGAATCTCATCCTGTGCGCGACGGTCATCATCTTCAGAAATTTCTTTCTCTTTCAGCAGTGCCTTCACATCAGCATTGGCATCACGACGGATGTTACGAACGGCAACACGACCCTGCTCGGCTTCGGCACGAACGATCTTAACCAGATCACGACGACGCTCTTCCGTTAGCGGAGGAAGAGGAACACGGATAACGGTACCCGCAGACATAGGGTTCAGGCCCAGGTCAGACATCATGATTGCTTTTTCGACTTTCTGCGTCAGCTCTTTATCGAAAACAGTGATTGCCAGTGTGCGGGAATCTTCAGCAACAACGTTTGCCAGCTGCTTAAGCGGCGTGTTGGCACCGTAGTATTCTACGAAGATAGTATCCAGCAGGCTTGGGTGAGCACGGCCAGTACGTACTTTTGCCAGTTGGTTTTTCAGCGCTTCAACGCTTTTGCCCATGCGCTCTTGCGCATCTTGTTTAATTTCATCAATCACGATTAATACCCTTAATGATTCGGTCAAAGCGGGAGCAGCCACGCTCCCGTTCAGAATGTGTCGACAGAACTTACTCGCTAGAAGCTTAGTCGTTCGAAATCAAAGTGCCTTCTTGCTCGCCCATTACCACACGGCGCAGAGAACCTGGCTTGTTCATGTTAAAGACACGAATTGGCATGCCGTGGTCACGAGCAAGTGTAAATGCAGCTAAGTCCATCACTTTCAGTTCTTTATCAAGAACGTCATTGTATCCAAGCTTATCATAAAGAACAGCTTCTGGGTTTTTAACTGGGTCATCTGTGAATACACCGTCAACTTTTGTTGCTTTCAGTACCACGTCAGCTTCGATTTCGATACCGCGCAGACAAGCAGCCGAGTCAGTAGTAAAGAACGGGTTACCCGTACCGGCAGAGAAAATCACCACGCGGCCCTGACGCAATTGGCTGATCGCATCAGCCCAGTTGTAGTTGTCACATACACCATTTAGCGGAATAGCAGACATCACTCGAGCGTTCACATAGGCACGGTGCAACGCATCACGCATCGCCAAGCCATTCATCACGGTCGCCAACATACCCATGTGATCGCCCACAACTCGGTTCATACCGGCTTCTGCAAGGCCTGCACCACGGAAGAGATTACCACCACCGATAACCAGGCCAACTTGCACACCCAGTTCAATAAGTTCTTTGATTTCCTGAGCCATACGGTCAAGAACTTGCGCGTCAATACCAAAACCTTCGTCGCCCTGCAGTGCTTCACCGCTGAGTTTCAGCAAAATTCGTTGATAAGTCGGTTTAGGATTTGTGGTCATTAGGTTTACCTTCCAGGCTTACAAATAGAGATATGGAGTTGTAAAAAGACCGCAGCCTTGGCTACGGTCTTTGGAGTTCGTTTCAAGAAGGATTAACCCTTCTGAACAGCTGCAACTTCTTCAGCAAAGCTCATTTCTTGAGCTTTCTCGATACCTTCACCAACTTCGAAACGGATGAAGTTAGAAACAGAAGCGCCTTTTTCTTTCAGCATCTGACCAACAGTCTGAGATGGGTCCATGATGAACGCCTGACCAGTTAGAGAAACTTCGCCAGTGAACTTCTTCATTCGACCAACAACCATCTTCTCTGCGATTTCAGCTGGCTTGCCAGACTGCATAGCAATTTCGATCTGGATTTGCTTTTCTTTCTCAACAACGTCAGCTGGTACATCTTCAGGAGTTACGTACTCTGGCTTAGAAGCAGCAACGTGCATTGCAACGTGCTTGATTACTTCAGCTTCAGCGTCTGCAGCAACAACAACACCGATACGGTCGCCGTGGCGGTAAGAACCAACTTTAGCACCTTCGATGAATTCTACGCGACGGATAGAAATGTTCTCACCGATCTTAGCAACAAGTGCTGCACGCGTTTCTTCGAACTTAGCCTGTAGAGCAGCAGTGTCTAGCTTCTCAGCTACTGCAGCGTCTAGAGCTTCGTTAGCGAAAGCCAGGAAGCTTGTATCTTTAGCAACGAAGTCTGTTTCACAGTTAACTTCTAGGATTGCAGCAAGACCTTCTGCTTCCTTAACTAGGATTGCGCCTTCAGCAGCAACACGGCCAGCTTTTTTAGCAGCCTTAGCAGCACCACTCTTACGCATGTTTTCGATCGCTAGTTCGATGTCAGCGTTCGCTTCAACAAGCGCTTTTTTACATTCCATCATGCCTGCGCCAGTACGTTCACGCAGTTCTTTAACTAGGGCAGCTGTAACTGTTGCCATTGTTATATCCTCAGTTTTGAATACTTGGTATAAAAATCAGGGGCCCTATTCGGCCCCTGGTAACCATACTTAGTTTACACAAGGTAACTTAAGATGCTCAAAGGAGCTGGCTATTACTCAGCTTCTACGAAACCGTCTTGCTCAGCTTGTGCAACGATGTCTTGGTTACGACCTTCAGTTACAGTTTGAGCTACAGCACCAGTGTAAAGCTGGATAGAACGGATTGCGTCATCGTTACCTGGGATAACGAAGTCAACGCCGTCTGGGTTAGAGTTAGTATCTACTACTGCAAATACTGGGATACCCAGGTTGTTCGCTTCTTTAATAGCGATGTGCTCGTGATCAGCATCGATTACGAACATAGCGTCTGGTAGGCCACCCATGTTCTTGATACCGCCAAGTGACTTCTCAAGCTTCTCCATTTCACGAGTACGCATTAGCGCTTCTTTCTTGGTTAGCTTGTCGAAAGTACCGTCAGTAGACTGAACTTCTAGGTCTTTTAGACGCTTGATTGACTGGCGAACAGTTTTCCAGTTAGTCAGCATACCGCCCAACCAGCGGTTGTTCACGTAGAACTGGTCACAGTTAATCGCAGCTTCTTTGATTGATTCGCTGGCTGCACGCTTAGTACCAACAAAAAGAACCTTACCCTTGCGAGCAGAAATCTTGTTGATTTCAGCAAGAGCGTCGTTGAACATTGGTACAGTTTTCTCAAGGTTGATGATATGTACCTTGTTACGAGCACCAAAGATGAATGGCTTCATTTTTGGGTTCCAGTAACGAGTTTGGTGACCGAAGTGAACACCAGCCTTAAGCATGTCGCGCATTGATACAGTTGCCATTGAATATTCCTCTATGGGGTTAGGCGTCCACATATCCCATTCTACCGACCCATGATTTGCATTACTGCAAACCTGCAGCCTCGCGAAAGACTGATGAGCACCCCGGAGAATGTGCCGATATGTGTGAGTGATTAATAAATGTTTAGTGGTAATTTAACCAGCAGGGTCGAAACACAAGTTAGCTAATTACGGCGCGCTTTATACCATATTTCATCCACCAAAATCTAGCCTAATTATAGTTGAGAGCATCAAACTTGGTTTTCATCCAGCGTCCTCACTGTTACCATATATCCAATAGAAAACAGTCAATGTAGAGAAGATTGGATGAGCATCAAGATCAAAACGGCTGATGAAATTAAAAAAATGCGTGTCGCAGGCCGTTTGGCTGCGGATGTGCTGGAAATGATCGAACCTCACATCAAAGAAGGTGTGACGACAGAAGAGCTAAACCAGATCTGTCATGATTATGCGTTGGAAAAAGGTGCCTACTCGGCCCCGCTTGATTACCACGGTTTTCCAAAATCTATCTGTACGTCGATCAACCATATCGTTTGCCACGGCATCCCGGCCAGCCAGGACGAGATCGGTAGTAACGGTCAGGTGAAACCAGCCGTACTTAAAAACGGTGACATCATCAACGTCGATATCACGGTTATAGTGCCGAACGACGAAAATGCTGATCTGAGCGTGCGCCCGAAAGGCTACCACGGGGACACGTCAAAGATGTTCCTGGTCGGTGATGTCACGCCTGCTGATAAACGCCTGTGTCGCGTTACTCAGGACGCTCTTTACGTCGGTATGCGCAAAGTGAAGCCAGGTGCTCGCGTCGGTGATATCGGTACTGCGATTGAGAAGTTCATCAAGGACAACAACAAGAAGAACCCTTTAAACAAGTACTCTATTGTTAAAGACTTCTGCGGCCACGGTATCGGCAGTGATTTCCACGAAGAGCCTCAAGTGGTCCACTACCGCAATGGCGACCGCACGGTACTGAAAGCAGGCATGTGCTTTACTATCGAACCGATGATCAATGCCGGTAAGTTTGGCTGCACGGTCGATGGTGCCGATGACTGGACGGTTTATACAGGAGACGGCAAGAAATCGGCCCAATACGAACACACTATCGTCGTGACCGAGACAGGCTGTGAGGTCCTGACCCTGCGTAAGGAGGAAAGCATTCCTCGCCACATGCGCAACTAATCCTCTGAGCCGACCATCTGGTCGGCTTTTTTATACCTTCCTATTTATTCCTGTACAGTTATAGTAATACCCATACCGATTCACAACATGGCACGGAATGCGATGACAGATACTTTTTCAGCCAAGGAGCAGCTCTCTCCCGAGCCTCTCTCACAAGAAGCCCTGCGCAGTGAACTGGAACAGTTTACCGAACAGCAAAAGCAGCAATTTGCCAACCGCACCCCGGTCACCGAACTGGTCGAAGCCCGTGCGGGTTTTATCGATACCCTGCTACAGCGGTTATGGCAACACTTCGGTCTCGACAAGCACAACGAGCTGGCACTGATTGCCGTGGGCGGATATGGCCGCGGCGAGCTTCACCCGCTTTCCGACGTGGATATATTGCTGCTCAGCGACCAGCCGCTGGATGAGCCGACCGGCAAGACAGTCAGTGAGTTTCTCACCTTTCTGTGGGATCTGAAGCTCGAGGTGGGCCACAGTGTCCGTACCCTTAACGACTGCCTTGAGATTGGCCTTGAAGATCTGACCGTGGCGACCAATCTGCAGGAGTCGCGCCTGCTATGCGGCAATCCCGATACGTTCCAGTGCCTGGAAGAACAAGTCAACTCGGGGAAGTTCTGGCCCAGCGAGGAGTTTTATCGGGCTAAGCTAGAGGAACAGAAGGTTCGCCATGCCCGCTACCACGATACGACCTATAACCTCGAGCCGGACATCAAGTCCAGCCCCGGCGGCCTGCGCGACATCCATACCCTGAGCTGGGTTGCCCGGCGCCATTTTGGTGCCACCAGCCTGCTGGAAATGAGTCGTTTTGGCTTCCTGACCGATGCCGAGTACCGTGAGCTGGTCGAGTGCCAGGACTCGCTGTGGCGTATTCGCTTCGCCCTGCACAGCGAGCTCCGTCGCTACGACAACCGCCTGACTTTCGAACACCAGGCCTCGGTAGCCGAAAAACTCGGCTATACCGGCGAGGGCAACCGCCCGGTCGAAATGATGATGAAGGAGTTCTATCGCACCCTGCGCAGAGTCTCCGAGCTCAATAAAATGTTATTGCAGCTCTTTGATCAGGCCATTCTCAACAAGGGGCAAGTCACCGAGGCCGTCCCGCTGGACGATGACTTTCAGCTGCGCGGACACCTTATCGAAGCAACCAAACCGGCTCTGTTTCAGGCTCGCCCCGAAACTATCCTTGATATGTGCCTGCATGTCGCAAGAAATTCTGAAATTGAGGGCATTGCCGCGCCCACTCTGCGCCAGCTCCGGACAGCCCGTCGCCGTCTAAACCGCTTTCTGGTTGATATCCCCGAAGCCCGGGAAAAGTTCATGGAGCTGGTCCGCGAGCCCAATGCCCTGCAGCGAGCATTCCGCCTGATGCACCGACACGGGGTATTATCGGCCTACCTGCCGCAGTGGAGCCAGATCGTCGGGCAGATGCAGTTCGATCTGTTCCATGTCTATACCGTCGACGAGCACAGTGTCCGGCTGCTCAAGAACCTCAACAAGTTCAGCGATCCGGACAACCGCCAGCGTCATCCGATTTGCTGTGAGGTCTACCCGAGGATAGCCAAAAAAGAAATTCTGATCCTGGCGGCGATCTTCCATGATATCGCCAAGGGACGCGGCGGCGACCACTCTGAGCTGGGTGGTGTAGATGCCTATGAGTTCTGTATCCAGCACGGCCTTTCCCGCCCCGAGGCCAATTTGGTCAAATGGCTGGTCAACAAACACCTGCTGATGTCCGTCACGGCCCAGCGCCGGGACATTTATGATCCGGAGGTGGTTACCGATTTCGCTATGCAGGTACGGGATGAAGAGCGGCTTGATTACCTGATCTGCCTCACTGTCGCCGATATCTGCGCCACCAACCAGGAGCTATGGAATAGCTGGAAGCGCACTCTGCTGGCCGAACTCTATTATTCAACCCAGAAAGCCCTGCGCCGCGGGCTGGAAAATCCGCCGGATGTCCGCGAGCGGATCCGCCATAACCAGCAGATGGCCTCGGCCATTCTGCGCAGCCACGGTTTTACCCCGCGTGAGATAGAGGTCTTATGGCAGCGCTTCAAGGCCGACTACTTCCTGCGCCACACCCACAAGCAAATAGCCTGGCACGCCGAGGCAATCCTCAAACATGAAGATCATGACAAGCCGCTGATCTTGCTGAGCAAGAAAGCCACCCGCGGCGGGACCGAGGTGTTTGTTTACAGCAAGGACAAGGCCAAGCTGTTTGCGATTGTGGTCTCGGAGCTGGACAAGAAGAACCTCAGCGTCCACGACGCCCAGATCATGAACAGCAAAGATGGCTATGCGCTGGATACCTTTATGGTGCTGGATCCAACCGGCAAAGCGCTGAGCGAGAACCGCCATAATACCGTTCGCCGGGCACTGGTGAGCGCCTTGACCCATATGAAATCGGAGCGCAAGAAAAAACGGGCTCCGCGCAAGTTGCTTCATTTCAATGTCAAAACCAAAGTCGACTTCCTGCCAACCAAGACCGGCAAGAAGACCATGATGGAACTGGTTGCCCTGGACATGCCGGGACTGCTTGCCCGTGTCGGCTCGGTCTTTGCCCGGCAGAAAGTCAGCCTGCAGGCCGCGAAAATCACCACCATCGGCGAGAGGGCCGAGGACTTCTTTATTCTGGTCAACGAAGACGGCGTCCAGCTAAGCGAAGAGCAACAGCAGCAGCTTAAAGATGCCCTGATCGCCCGCCTTGATGCCGCAAAATAACGGATAGCACCTTCCGCCTCCGAGCCACTGACCAAGTGGCTCGGAGGAATCTCGATCTCGCCCACACATTAAGTGCTACATCAAGACGCTGCCGTCGGTAGTTGCTACATTGATACCGAAGCAGTCCATAATAATGAGGCCCCTATGTATCCAAACCTCACCAGTATCGGTATCGAAGCCCCGGAAACCATCGAGCGTTACAGCCTGCGCCAAGAAGCCACCAACGATATCCTCAAAGTGTACTTTGCCAAGCAAAAAGGCGAACTCTTTGCCAAAAGTGTCAAATTCAAGTTCCCGCGCCAGCGCAAGTCTGTCGTCGTGAATAGCGGTAACCGGGAATATAAAGAAGTAACCGAAATCAACCGTAACCTGACTTTTGTTATTGATGAGCTTGATCAGCTGACCAAACGAAAGCATACGGATGTAGATATTAAGAAGAAAATACTGAAAGATTTGCGGCACCTTGAGCAGGTCGTAACCCACAAGATTGCCGAAATCGAAGCGGATCTGGAAAAATTAAAGTAACCCGAAGCTGCACTCCTGATGCCCTTCAGGAGTGCCACAAAAGAAAGATAAATATCATTCAGTGATTCGCTGGACGAACTGCGTCAGCCAGGGTATCGCAACCTCAAGGGCGTCAAAGTTAACGCAGGCATCAATATCCAGGCGCTCATTGACAGACTTGGCCTGAAGCTGAGCCAGCAACTCATCAAACTGTCGCCCGGCACCGCAATAGCGCTCCTCGCCGTAGCTCGAGTCCCCCATCGAAATAACGCCGTATGCCAGCCCCGACAGCAGCGGAAACTGCTCATTGAGGGCTAGATAGAGCGGCAACAGGTTGTCCGGTATTTCACCCTGCCCGGTCGTGGAGGTGATCACCAAAGCCACATCATTCTGATACTCCAGAAAGTCCTCGAACTGCGGATCAAGAAACAGCTGGGCAGCATGTCCCTTGGCGATTAACTGCCCGACAACTTCCTGGGCA
The DNA here is from genome assembly GCF_001939735.1 of Photobacterium proteolyticum. GTDB lineage: Bacteria > Pseudomonadota > Gammaproteobacteria > Enterobacterales > Vibrionaceae > Photobacterium > Photobacterium proteolyticum. The sequence continues at coordinate 45,017 of NZ_MJIL01000050.1, read as the reverse complement.
ACATCCTCTGCGCCTCCGTACACCGATCCAACAAAAACACCTACCTTTGCCATCGCTTCCTGCCTCGCTGCCTTTATCCATACCTTCAATTACTGTGGCTGCTTGACTGGCCAGATGCAAATAAATCGTGCTCATTCCGCGAGTTAACCCATCAAATGCCAGTCGCTAGGAGCTCGGCTCCATCAAGCTCACCGACCACTCAAATGCTGTCATGACCCGGTTCCAGGCCTCATCGGTACCGGCCCGAATATCGAGCGACTCAGCGGTGACAGGGTGCTCAAGCTGCAACCTCGAGGCGTGCAGCATCAACCGGCGACAATCATAGTTCTCACGGAACATCCGGTTATGGCGGCCATCGCCATGATTGACGTCCCCGATGATATGATGGCTCAGGTGATGCATATGGCGGCGCAACTGATGCTTGCGCCCTGTCTCCGGCTTCATTTCAACCAGGGTATAACGACTGGTCGCATAGCGGCCGACAGGAATATCTGTTTCAACCTTCGCCAAGGGCGCATAGGCGGTAACAGCTGGCTGGGCTTCCTTGTCCTGATCTGCACCCTTGTCGGCAATCTTATCCAGCTCTTCCTTCAGCGGGTAATCCAGCACGGCAGCTTCCTTCACCCAGCCGCGTACAACCGCATGATAAGTTTTGTGAATATCTCGTCCGGCAAATTTTGGCATCATCAGCGCGGCGATCTCGCTCGACAGCGCAAACAACAGTACACCCGATGTCGGGCGGTCCAGACGATGGAGCGGGAAGACATGCTGACCAATCTGATCTCGCAATGTCTGCATGACAAACCGTGTTTCATGGCGGTCAAGCCACGAACGATGCACCAGCATCCCGGCAGGTTTGTTGACCGCAACCAGGTACTGGTCCTGATAAAGTATTTCTAATTCCATCGGTTATTTTGCTCTGAACAGGTGGTCTAATTCACGGGTAACAGCCAGTACAGCCATGTTGCCCTGCTGATCCTTCATGGCCTCTTCCACATAAGGGGAAATTTCAAACTGTGCCGGTAGTGCTGCTTTCTGCGCCACCAGTTGTTTCATTCTGGGAATAAAAATCCACTGCAGCCATTGGCTGCAGCTCAGCGTATCAATGGCAAAAGGTTCGGTACTAGCCAATGCCGCGGCTCCCGGAGACTTGCTCTCCCAAATCCCCGCCTCCCGCATGACGCTTTCAAGCCGCTCCAGCAATTGTTGGGTCTGATGGTATCTGTCCATCGCTATCCTCCCTCGAAGAAACTGCCTATCCCAAACGGAACAATAAAGCGGGCAAGGATACCATCTAAATTTCGAAGTCCATATACCCAAGCATCTTGAGGGCGCTTCGGTATATAATCAGGGCACCATTGAGGAGTAAACATGATGTCCATGGATAAATTTCATACCCTGACCCAACTACTGGATAATGCTGGTTGCCAGTATAAAATCTATGATCTTGGCCGTCGCGTCAGCGAAATCGATATCAATCAATTTAAGGCCGTCGAAGATAACCGCCAACCCTATCCATGGCCACTGCAGCAGCATGCTCATCTGTCCATTTCGTTCTGGCAGCAAGGCAACCCGCCGTGGATTTGGTTCCTGCGCCTGCCGCTTGATGAAAGAGGCTTACTGAAACAGGCTGCCGTAGGGGACTTTATCAAATATGTCATCGAGGCAATGGGGGCGACACTAAACAGCACGCCGACCGAAGAAGAGCAGGAAAAACTGGCGGCCAATCCATACACCTTCAAGCCCAATGACGACAAAATGGCCATCTTCCACGCGCATCTGCGTCATCAGCTTGCATTGCCGGCCAGCCAGTATTATGAACATGCCCAGCATTACCTGACTGGCGATCTCGGCTGGGAGCAATGGCAAGGTGTTGGCCTGCAGGGGCTGGCAGACGTTTGCGCCCGCATGAGACAGGAAAATAACAGTACCCTGCTACGCAAGGCGCTGGCAAACCTGCCAATGACACCTCTTTACGCCTTGATTGGCTGTCTGGAGCATTGTGATCTCCCTGAGAGTCTCAGCCAGCGAATTATCGAGCGCCTCGATGACGAAACCACTCAGCCCGAACCAGACCTGTTTCTGATCTCCGCACTGATCCGCGCGCTTTCCGGCAGCGACAGTGCCCTGCTTAGCCAGCAGCTAAAACATCTGCTTGCCGTACCAGCGCTGTGCCACCCTGAGATCCTGGTGGCCATCACCGGTCGCTGCTGGAATGGCCTCGCAGATACCGAGATTGCCAGCCTATTTTTACAGCGACTGGCAGAAACCGAGGACCAAACCTTGTTTAATCAGTTGTTTGCCGACTTGGTAATGCTGCCGGTACTGCGGGGGATCATGCTCCAGGTTCTGCACGGTCAGGCAAACCCTGCTCTGGTCGCAGCCATTGCCAAGCTACAACAGCATGCCCGTGGGCAAGCGTGATCAGACTATGCACTAACAGGATTAAGTAGGAAATGGATAACTTACTGGGTATTTTGACGCTGGCTTTATTTGGATATCTGTACTGGCAACAACGTCGTCAGACAGAGTTCGCCCAGCGTTTTATCGAACAGCGGTGCGAAAACCTGGGGCTGCAGTTACTCACTATTGCCAGGGGGTCACATAAGCTCAAGGATAAGAAAGGGAAATGGAACTGGCATACGGTGTACTGGTTTGAGTTCTCAGCCAGCGGGCAGGATGCCTACCAAGGCTATGTGGTGATGAAAGGCTTTCGTGCGATGCATTTTCATGTTCCGCCGCATCATATGCCGGAATAAAATGCCCCAAAAAAGAACGGGCGCGACTTGCGTCGCGCCCTTAGGTCTTACTTGCAGCATTCCCGCTACTACGGTGCTCCCTGCATCATTCCGTTGAATTGCTGTAATCCGTCAGCATATTCCTTGTATTCTTCGTCCTGAAGTTGTCCTTCGGTCTCCTGACCCATCAGCACATCCTGTCCTGACTCTCTTCATCCATCCTGGAGGTGTCCCTGACTTCGTCCTGAAGTGGTCCTTGTGTCATCCTGACCAGCAAACGTCCTGCTTGCTATAACCGATTCCTTCGGCGTTCCCTTCACAGTCCATGTTCGATATACCGTCCTGATACACCGGTCTCTTCCTGAGACTGCCAAACTCCTTGGCTTTTTCCTGTTCCGTTCCGTCAGTTCCTTCCGACACCATTAAGATTACGCCAACCCGCGAAGAAATGAACCACAGCTGAAAATAATATTTCTGGCCGTCACTATCTCATTTTGCCCCACCCGCATGACCATAGTTACAAATCAACAACTTAAGAGCAAAGCGGAGTTATCAGCCTACTGATTTCTCCTTTTTATCCCACAGCTTTGTAAGAGATCTCTCACACGGTGACGGGGGAATAGAGGTAATCGATTAAGCGGCAAGAAATGAAGTATGAAATAACAGAAATAGAAGCCGTGGATACTTCTGCTCGAAGCTGATTGAAACCATAGTGCTGGGTATATAGCGCCCAAAAAAGAACGGGCGTGACTCTCGTCACGCCCTTAGGTCTTACTTGCAGCCATCCTGCTACTGAGGTGCTCCCTGCATCCATCCTGGAAACGCTATGTCCTTTAACGGTAATCCCTACCCTCTATCCCAGAGGTGTCCTTCGGTAGTTCCCTGACCCGTCGAAGCATCCTGTTCCGACTCTCTCTTCCTTACCTGGAGGTGTCCCTAACTTCGTCCTGAAGTGAATCCTTTAAGCCTCTATCCCGGAGGTGTCCTTGCCTTCGTCCTGAAGGGGTCCTTATGTCATCCTAACCAGCAGACATCCCGTCTACTGTCGCAATCCTTGTCGTATCCTGTACCATCCTGGTGAGCTGGCTATCCGCGCCGGCTCTCCTCATCCTGAGGTAAGTCACATCCTGCAACTTCTTCAATCCGTTATGTCGTATCCCTTCGACACAGACAATATTACGCGCTTTATACGGCCAAACAATATGGTGAAATTCACACTTTCAACCTGAAAAAAACAAGATAGATATGCAACAAACGCAAGTGATTGAATTAATTTAATTTATTCTGTTTAGAATAGCGATATGGGACAGCGAAAACCACCATTTCCCACATCGTTGTAAGAGATCTCTCACAAGCACAGTAGGGCATATCCAGCAAACGATTTCATTGGTAGAAAAATTTACCCAGTAAGCCATAAACAAATTAATTATCTATGAATCTATCATTCACGATAAAAATAAGATGAATATTGCGAGATAGCTTAATAAGGGATTGAAGTTATTCGATAGAGAAATGGTTCAGTGGTTAAGGGCTGAAGATATGTAAATGGACGGTGTGGAGCACACAAAAAAGAGCGGGCGCGACTTGCGTCGCGCCCTTAGGTCTTACTTGCAGCATTCCCGCTACTATGGTGCTCCCTGCATCATTCCTTTGAATTGCTGTAATCCGTCAGCATATTCCTTTTATTCTTCGTCCTGAAGTTGTCCTTCGGTCTCCTGACCCATCAGCACATCCTGTCCCGACTCTCTTCATCCATCCTGGAGGTGTCCCTGACTTCATCCTGAAGTGGTCCTTGTGTCATCCTGACCAGCAAACATCCTGCCTGCTGTTACCGATTCCTTCGGTGTTCCCTTCACAGTCCTTGTTCGATATATCATCCTGATACACCGGTCTCTTCCTGAGACTGCCAAACTCCTTGGCTTTTTTCCTGTTCCGTTCCGTCAGTTCCTTCCGACAGGGTCTATATTACGCTTTCCTCACCGCAGAACAACGCCGTATCAGCGAAATGATCAATGCCCGAACTTTGCCCTAAAACAGTCACAAAATAAATAACTCAAATAAAACATTAGCTTATGAAAATGCACTGCAATATTACCACCACCATATCTCACGTATCTCCTACGCCTTTGTAAGAGATCTCGCACAAGCACAGCAGATATAATAAGGAAAATGTTCTCTATACTTATCTCAAGTAAGTGGGCGTCAACGATCAATAACATAATTTTCGACGGAGTGAGCGATGGAAACCTTTAACCACAACCTATCTAGCCTCTTCAGCCAACTGGGCATGAACAGTTCCAAGGAATTTATTGAATCATTTTTAAACGAGCACCATCTCGATCAACACGAGCAGCTCTCAGAAGCCAGCTTCTGGCAGCCATCTCAAAAACGTTTTATCAAAGAATCCCAGGATCAGGATGCGGATTGGTGCGAAGTGATTGATCAGTTGGATGCTTTGCTACGAAAATAGGCATCAGTCTCAACAACGTCAGGAAGCGTTATGTCGTCAGAAATTACCCAGGCCCTGGAACAAGCTATCGAGTCACTGATCGCCGAAGGAAAAGAACCGTCAGTGGCCCTGATCAAATCCCGCCTTGCCGAGCCGTTACCCATGCCGCTCATTATCAAGGCGCTGCAAGCCTGGAAGAAAAATGCCAAAGTTCCCAAGATAGAAAAAAGCACTCCCCCTTTAAGCCAGGAGGAACGTATCAAGCAGTTGGAAGAGCAGGTCGCGGCTCTGACGACAAGAATCGAGCAACTGGAACAGCACTAGCCTTCCTTCTTTCAACATTGCAAAAAGAATCAATCTAAAGTCAGGGCACATTCAATGCCCTGACTTTGTTATACGCCTTCGCGCTTATTGAAAGTCCCAGGAAAGGTTGGAGACGATTCGGCATTCATCGCATTTAAAATGAAAAATCCCGTGCAGGGGCTCTTCAAGATGCCATTCCCCGCCACATTTCGGACAAGGGCGCGTTTTCTCGTCATTCAGGCTCAGTCCGCCAACTTGATATTGATAGTAGTAAGTCGGGATCTTGGTTATATATTCAATACGGCCACGCAAATCCCACCCGCGTCTGAACAAATCACTATCAACATCACGGATCTCATGCAGCGCAGCATGTTCAGCCTGACAACCACCGGCCATTTGAATTTCGTCGCAGGCCTGCCACTCGGTCTGCCACTTCACTACGGCTTTATGATCGCCGTTGAGCGTCGGGGCTATCCGATATAGCGGAATCGGCATCAGGGTTTCACCACATCGAAGCGGCGAGCAGGTATGAACATAGGTTGTATAAATAACCTGCCAGGATGGTGCGAAATTCTCAGCGGCGGCTTCGGAGTTAATATCCCGTCCCAGTACTTTGACTTTGGGCGCAAGCAAGCTGGCCTGGCTCAGGCGTTTAATACAGGCCGTCACATGGTCACTATGGAACTGGGGATGCAGGCTATCTTGCTCAGGACAGACAACACGTACCCGAAACACCCCCTCATCCATCACAATAGGGAATTCACGTCCCAATACCTGACCGTTGTAGCGCAGGGCATCCAGCAGGCCATTCACCGCCATATCCACCGCAGAGACGGTCGTATTGTCAAAACACTCAAATTGCAACTCAACAACGAACATAAATCAGCACTCTCTTACAACCGGTTCTAACTGCTGCAGGAAGGTTTCGACATCTGCCGCCAATACATCACGAGTCGTCTTGCCCAGAGTTTCCAAAATCACCTGTCCGGTCAGGTTGCAGATAGAGATCACCTGTTCCTCCGCCTCCAGCGCACCGATAAAGACCGTCGGTTTGAGTTTCAGGCGGCGCTGCATAACCAGATGGCCCAGAATATTCTCCTGCAGACGCAGGCTGTCGTCTTCACTAAATACCTGCAGCAGGTCAAATTCCAGCTCACGGAACCGGGCGGCCATATCGCCACTGAACTGTGCGCCGTAAAAAACACTGATATCTTCATGGAGGCGAAGCTCGATCCCTTTTTCTACCCCGGAGAGGTCCCCCATCGGCTCGCGCGCAACAGGTTTCCAGGTCACTTCATAACCAGAATCGGTTTCAACACACGGCGACTCCAGCCCAACCAAATCCTCGCTCCGGGGAAAACCTTGACCGGCATCACGCCAAGCCTGTAAAAAACGGGACGAAAAGTCAGATAAAGCGACCGCAACAGGATGATTCATTCGCAACCTCATTAAAGATTAAGTACACTTCGCATATTCTAATCCAAGTGTGTCCAGGACAGTATGAGCAAATATAAAGACGCTAAAGAATTAGCCGGCTTAACACTCGGTCAGAGCACCGAGTATAAAGATCAGTATGACCCATCGTTACTTCAGCCGGTACCACGAAGCCTAAACCGCGACGATTTAGCGCTGGGAGACAACCTGCCATTTACCGGCTATGACATCTGGACACTGTATGAGCTTTCCTGGCTCAATAGCAAAGGCTTGCCGCAAGTCGCTATCGGTGAAGTCCGCCTTCCGGCATCCAGCCCGAACCTGATCGAGTCCAAATCATTCAAGCTCTACCTCAATAGCTTCAACCAAACCCGATTTGCCAGCTGGCAAGACATCGCAGATACCCTGCAAAAAGATCTTACCGCCTGCGCCGGTGCCGACGTCGATGTCACGATCCAGCCGCTGGAAGACTTCGACAACCAGCCGATTGTCAACTTTACCGGTGAGTGTATCGATAACCAGGATATCGAGATTGCCGACTACGAGTTCAATCCTGACTACCTGGAAGGCGCTGCCGAGGGCGACATTGTCAGCGAAGAGCTGAACAGCCACCTGCTCAAGTCCAACTGCCTGATCACCAGCCAGCCGGACTGGGGCAGCGTGAGAATTTCGTACAAGGGCAAAAAGATCAATCGCGAAAAGCTACTTCGTTACCTGATCTCTTTCCGTAACCATAACGAATTTCACGAGCAGTGTGTCGAGCGTATCTTCACCGACCTGATGAAATACTGCCAGCCGGAGCTGCTGACAGTTTACGCTCGCTACACCCGTCGAGGCGGTCTGGATATCAACCCATACCGTACCAACCAGGGCAAAACGCCGAGCAACAACTTCCGCCTCGCTCGACAGTAACCCCGCCTAGATAGAATAAGTCCAGCAAAAACGTGTACTTTGCTGGACTTGATTCACCAAGCCAGTAATATTAAGACCTACTGTTTTTTTGGGTTTAAGAATAAGTATGTGTCTGAGCCGTTGGCTGGTAGGACTGCTGGTGATCCTAGCGACGTCCTTTACTGCAAATGCGAAAATTTATACCACGCCAATTTTGGCTGATGCCAATGAGCTGCTTCAAACCAGCCCGGACAAATCCCTTGAGATGACCACCCGCTATCTCGACCAGCGCCGCCTTAGCGATCCCAAAGAACTGTCCCGTGTTCATGTCAATGACGAAACCGATCATACCGTCCGGACCCCGTTGAACACCATCAACGCCTTGCAAATTCAGGCCAGAGCCTTCTCGCTGCTCAACCTGCCTGAAGAGGCGATCAATACCGTCAAGAAAGCAGAAAAGCTAGCAGCCGAAAATGACTTGTCTTTTACCACCCTCGAAACCCGGCTTATCCACGCCCGGATTTACTGGGATAACCTGAAAAACAGTGCCACGGCACTGAATATGCTGGATCAGGTCGATAAAGAGATCGAACAGTCAAAAGCCCTTCAGCTCACCAAGCAGGTCAAAGTACTGCAGTACCAGTCGCTGTTGCAGCGAGCGATCATCGAATCCCACCTCGACGACGAGAACAAGGCCGAAAAGCTATTTATCAAGGCCAAACGGTACCTGATGAGTCTTGATGACAGCGGCGAGGTCATTAACTACCAGCTGACTATCGGACACCATTACCTCGAGCACCGCCACTTCGATCTGGCTCTCGACCGGCTGCTGGGTGGCTACTGGCTGGCCGTCGAACAGGAAGATAGCGCCAAGGTTGCCCGAGCCAATTTCGAACTCGCCAACCTCTTTGAACAGCGCAAGGTCTTTGACAAAGCTCTTGAGCACGCCACCCAGGCCGGCGAGTTTTTCGAGCACTTCAACCAGACATTGCCGCTGGCAAAAACACTGGCTCTTATCGCTTCGATCTACGAGCAGCAGGGACGGTTCAATCTTGCCCTTGTCCACTACTTCAACGCCCTGGATCAGGAAAACCAGCTCAAGCATGATATCCGCTCGGCTCGCCTGCGCCTGAATATTGCCCGGGTATACCTGCAGCTCTACAACTACCCCAAAGCCGAGCAGTACCTGCAACATACCCGCCAGTTGGCCACCTTGAGCAACAACGAGGCGATCCAGGCTGAGGCGCAGATCCTGCAAGGCCAGCTGGAACTGGCTGAAGGCCGGACCGAAAAAGCCGTTTCAACCCTGCAGTCGGGATTGATCGCCGCCAGCAGACTTGGCGATCTTGATTTGCAGTTAATGGGCGAAACCGTGCTCTCGGCAGCATTTGAGCAACAAAATGACTATTACAATGCCCTGCTCAGCCAACGACGCTATGAACAGCTGTTTTCGAGCAAGCAGGAAGATCAGGTCAAAAGCAATGTCGAGGTGTTCAAGCAACAGCAGCGTATGCTGGAGCGATCGCTACAGCTGGAAGAAATGGAACGTCAACAGTTCGAAAGCGAGAAAGCCCTGTACAAACAGAAGAACGTCACCATTTTCCTGCTCAGCTTTATTCTGGTTATACTGATTGTTCTGCTGCGCCGCCACCGCGTTGCCAAGCAGCTGCAAACTCGCCTGATGCGCCTGCGGACCGAGTTTTACACCCACCCGAGAAGCGGACTGCGCAACCTGCGCATGCTCACCGCCCGCCTGCCTAACTCCCTGCAGCAAAGCAGTGCCAACTTTGAGCAGTGGCACCTGGGTGAAATCATCAACGAGCCGCTTAGCGACAGGCTGCGCTTTGCCCTGTTCGAGGTGCCCTTCCTCAAGCATATTTATCTCGAGCATGGTTACCAGAAAGGGCTGGAAATCGAACGCCAGTTCGGTGAATACCTCAAGGAACAAGTCTGCGAACCGGCCCGCCTGTATCACTTCTCCGATGCCATGTTCTTGTATATCGAGCCGAATTCGCGTCTTGATACCGCACCGGACCAGCTGGCAGGTTCTATCCAGCAGTTAATCGACAACTTCCTGGACAACCGCCAAATTGACAACCGGGTACGCATCGGCATGGCGGAATACCCCTTCCTGCCCAGAGCCTATACGGCGATTAACGACCATGAGCTGCTGGATATCCTGCTCATGGCAGCTAATGCCGCCCGCCTGATCAGCAAAAAAGAGCCAGGCAGTCAATGGGTTCACCTCAGTGCAATCGATGCAGCGCCGGCAGCCAGCTTTGCCAGTGATAATATCCGCAAAGCCTGTTTGCAGGGCATTGACAATGGGTTAGTCAAAGTACAGAGCTCGTCGGCCTACGACATCATCTGGAATAATGATCACGATTCTGACAAAAATATCATTTAGACTGCTGCAGTTATCGGCCAATTCGCCGATAACAATGAATTGTTCGACCTTTTTTGCTAGCATATTTCGTCGCCCGCAATCTAACATGCTGATAAGAAAGGGCCCCATCTAAAAAGGTAATTTTTCTACAACGTGACTGATATAAACGCCGTAGTCTCTGAAGTGAGTAAATTGAGACTACGTTTGGACCAAGCTCAATTATCCTACCGCGATGCTTCCCTGAAGTCTCGTCGCGAAATAGTGATACTCAAGCGTTTGATCAGTCGTTTGTCTGTTGCCTGCCGCGGGCTCGATAGCGAGCTAGACCACAAGCTTGCCGAGCTGCGATCCGAGCTGGAACAACACAAGGATGTCAGCAAACTTATCCCCCGCTTGGCGATTATTGAGCGCCTTGTCACTCGTCAGGCCAACTTTACCGAAAAAGAAACCCAGCGACTCGAACAACAGATTGGGCAAAGCGGCGAAACCCTGAAACGCGTTCACGGCTTGCCGGCCCAGCTAAAAAGGGAACTGCGTAATTTACTCGGCCAGCCTTCTGAGACACTGGCCCAGACCCACAAGCAGGTCATCCGTATTCTGGAGCTGTACGAGCGCGCACTCAAGCTCATGGCCGTGTCCAGTGAAGCCATGGTGAAGAAGGACAGCCTGGATCATGATCTGCAGCTACAACTGACCAGCGAGCTACAGCGTCTGATCACCGAACTCGACTTTGACGGCGAGGCCGGTGACAAGCTGCTGAGTATTCGCAACCAGCTTCTGATCGGTGCAACGCCACAAAACTTGATTGAACTGTCTCTGGAAGTCTTGCGCCAGGTGCTTGACGGAACACGCCAGGAGCGCCGTTCATCCCAGCAGTTTCTCGACAGTGTAAACAGCGACTTGGCAACGCTGCAAAAAACCACCAATCAGAGTGTCGGCCAAAGCGAGGCAATCTACGAACACCGCAGCGAAATGACCTCCGAGCTGGCCGATTTGGCTACCTCTATTCGCCAGGGGCTCAGCGAGCAGAAGAACCTGGAGCACTGGCGGCCGACGCTTACCGAGCTTACCAAGGAGCTGCTGGTGCTGGCCGAGCGCAACAAGGCCCTCGAGAAGCGCGAAAGAGCACTGATTGAGCAGTTGGGCTTTAACGAAAATAAGATCAATAACCTCTTCGAGCAGACTCAGGACTTCCGTCGCCGGCTCAATGATCAGGAACGGAAGATGTTCCTTGATAACCTTACCCGGGTCTACAACCGCGCCGCCCTTAACGATCGCCTCGAGCATGAGTACCGTCGCTGGCTGCGCTATCAGCATCCGGTCTGTGTGGCGATGATCGACATTGACCACTTTAAAGAGATCAATGACAGCTACGGCCACCTCGCCGGCGATAAGGTGCTGAAGATCATTGCACGGACTATCCGCCAGATGCTGACAGATACCGACTTTATCGCCCGCTTCGGTGACGACGAGTTTATGATCATTCTCCCTGATACCAACGAGGAAGAGCGTAACAAATGTCTCAGCAAAATCCGCGAGACAATTGCCCAGCTACCGTTCCGTTTCCGGGATCAAAATGTCTCTATCAGCGTTTCCATCGGTGCCACGCTATTCGACGGCAATGACACCCCGACTGACATCATCGAGCGGACCGACAAGGCGCTGTTCAGTGCTAAAAGTACCGGCCGTAACCGTATGCTATGGATCTCCTAGCCTTCTATAACTAAAAACTCACACCTAGCCAACATCTGGCACATCAATTTCTGGTCAAATCGCGTATCCCTGTGTATGGTGAATAATACCAAGCAGAACAATTACATATTCAATCAGAGCATAGCCAGCAGGTTCAGAACAAACCAAATTGCTGATGGTATAGTGCTTCTACATCGAGGCAATTTGGTGACGTTATCAAGCTGCTGGCAAACTCCCGAAGGGCGAGTTGTAAAGACTCAGCTACCATGTTGCTTGATTTTGATGGATAGACCATATACCTACAATCAAGCGCCTTGTATCAGAGCCTTTTCAGTCTCGCTGATAGAACTGGTAATTATTCTGCTTGGTATCACAGACTGATTTTTAAGGAACATACGCAACAATGTGAGCGCCTTAAAAACACCTCTGAGATTTTCTCTCTCCGGCTCTGCTTACTTACTCTTCCAAAATAATTAGAACAGCGTGAGTAAAGCCGTTTCATCGTGACCAGGGAGGTAACCATGATTACTCATATCAGTCCTGTCGGTGCCATGGATCTACTCTCACAGCTGGAAGTAGACCGCCTGAAGGCAACGGCATCCAGCGAGTTATACCGTTTGTATCGCAACTGTTCGCTTGCCGTGCTCAATTCAGGTAGCCACACCGACAACTCGAAGGAGCTTCTGGAGAAGCACAAAAGCTTTGATGTCAACGTCATGCGCAGGGAGCGCGGGATCAAACTCGAGCTGATGAACCCACCCGAGCATGCCTTTGTCGACGGCCGGATCATTCGCGGTATTCAGGAGCATATGTTCGCGGTACTGCGGGACATCGTCTACGTCAATATGCACGTCAAGCAGCGAAACGACATCAACCTGACCAGCGCACCGCACATCACCAACTTTGTCTTCAGCGTACTGCGCAATGCCCAGACCGTCCGCTCCGGTGAAGATCCGAACATTGTCGTCTGCTGGGGCGGCCACTCGATCAACCCGGTAGAGTATCAATACACCCGCGAAGTCGGCCATGAACTGGGACTGCGCGAGCTTAATATCTGTACCGGGTGCGGCCCGGGAGCCATGGAAGGGCCTATGAAAGGCGCTGCTATCGGCCACGCCAAACAACGCTATTCGCAAAGCCGCTTTATTGGCCTGACCGAGCCGTCAATCATTGCCGCCGAGCCACCGAACCCGATTGTCAACGAACTGGTGATCCTGCCGGATATCGAAAAACGTCTGGAGGCGTTTGTCCGGGCCGGCCACGGTATTGTCATCTTCCCGGGCGGCGCCGGTACAGCCGAGGAGCTGCTCTATATCCTGGGGATCCTGATGCACCCGGAAAATGCCAGCCAGCCGATGCCGCTGGTATTGACCGGCCCGAAAGAGAGCGAACCGTACTTCCGCACCCTTGATAGCTTCATCAAGGACACCCTTGGCGAAGCTGCGACCAAGCATTACGAAATCATCATTGATGATCCGGCAAAGGTTGCCCGGGTAATGAAGGCCGCAATGCCTCTGATCAAAGAGCAGCGCCTGGCAACCGGTGATGCCTACAGCTATAACTGGTCGCTCAAGATCCCACCGGAGTTCCAGCTGCCGTTCGAGCCGACCCACGAATCAATGGCAAGCCTCGATCTGCACATGAACCAGCGTCCCGAGCATCTGGCAGCCCATCTACGCCGCGCATTTTCTGGCATCGTCGCCGGAAACGTCAAGGAAGAGGGGATCCGAGAAATCGAGCGCAAGGGGCCATTCCAAATCGACGGTGATATCGCGCTGATGAAGCGAATGGACAAACTGCTGAAAAACTTCGTCGAGCAGCAGCGGATGAAGCTGCCGGGAAGTCGCTACGTACCATGTTACGAAATCATCACTGCTCCCGGTAACGGCAATGGCAAATAACTCGCTGAAATTATCCGTTATTCGGCACTCGGCGGTTACACTCTGACGATCCAGTGCGTACAATAAAGGGCCTGTATCGGCCCTTTTTTGATCAACGTTAACCACCATTATGCAAATCCATCTTGTTGTTATTGATGCCCTGAACCTCATCCGACGCGTCCATGCTGCCCAACCCGGCGAACCCGATGTAAGCAATACGGCACGGGTGTGCTGCCAGGCGCTGGGCAAGATCATCGACAGTAGCAAGCCCACGCATATCGTCGCGGTATTCGATCATCACGGCGAGGATCGCGGCTGGCGGGCCGAGCTACTGCCGCACTACAAAGAGGGCCGCAAGCCGATGCCGCCTGAGCTGCTGACAGGGATGGACGAGATCCAGGATGCCTTTATGACAATCGGCATTGACTCGCTGCTATCCGACGGCGACGAAGCCGATGACTTAGTGGCAACGCTGGCGCTCAAAGTTGCCGATCGCGGCCAGCAGGTAACCATCGTCTCTACCGACAAGGGGTATTGCCAGCTGCTGCGGCCGACACTACGGATCCGGGATTACTTCCAGCAACGCTGGCTCGACAGCCCGTTTATCGAGAAAGAGTATGGCGTCAAACCCGAGCAGCTACCGGACTACTGGGGATTGGCAGGGATCAGCTCCAGCAAAATACCCGGGATCCCGGGCATTGGACCGAAAGCTGCGGTGGAATTACTCTCTTCATACCCTAACCTCGAGGCCGTGCTCGCCGCCGAGGATTTGCCGGCCAAGTGGCAGAAAAAAATTGACGGGCACCGGGAAACGGCAATCGCCAGCAAGCAGGTCGCCTCGCTGAAAACCGATCTCCAGCTGGGCTTCAATCTGCAGGATATTCGCTACCAAGCGTCAAACTAACAACACGCCCTCTCGCCTTTAAAATAAAAAACGCCATCGTCAGGATGGCGTTTTGCTAGTCGTTGAAGCAGGTACAAGCCCATAAATTAATGTGGCGAGCGGTTGTCCAGACGCTGGATATGTACCGTGATCTCTTCGCGGTCATGATACAGGTGTTTGGCCTGAAGCTTAAACTTCACACCGTTCTGCGTCATATACTGTTTCAGGTTTTCGATATCCTGCAGCACCTCGTCGTAACGGCCCTTCATCGGCAGCTTTAGGTTGAAAATAGCCTCTTTGGCCCACGCCTTGATCATCCAGTCTCCCATCAGGTGTGCGACGCGAGCCGGTTTCTCAATCATGTCACACACGATCCAGGTAACATTCTTACGTGCCGGTTCAAACTTGAAACCGTCCACTTCATGGTGCTTCACCTGACCGGTATCCATCAGGCTCTGCGCCATCTGGCCATTATCGATCGAATGCACAAACATCGACCGTTTGACCAGCTGATAGGTCCAGCCACCAGGACATGCCCCCAAGTCGACACCCCACATTCCGGAAGCCAGACGCTCGTCCCACTCCTCACGAGGAATAAAGACATGAAACGCTTCTTCCAGCTTCAGCGTCGAACGGCTTGGCGCATCAGACGGGAACTTCAGGCGCGGAATCCCCATAAAGAACTGCGAGTTGTTGTTCGATAGCGAATAACCGACATAACAGCAGCCCGGAGCGATAAAGCAAATATGCAGCACCGGCTTCCATGCATTGTCTTTTGCATACAGGATATCTTTCTTGCGCATCACCTGACGTAGCGGCACCGTAAACTTACGGCAGAACTTCAGTAATTCTTTGGCCTCATTGGTATCCGGCGTTTCTACCCGAAGCTCACCACAGCGCGGGAAGCCTTCTACTGCCTCGAGGATCGGCGAGATACGATCGTCCTGCGGCAAATCGGTCAATAAAGGGGCCGCCGCGAACATTTGGCGGGCAAAGATCAGCGAAGAGAACGGCTGCAACTTAATGAACTGCTCGGCATCGCCCTGCTGATAAAACTCAAAGACAACATAACCGGTATTGTTTTTCGCCCGAGGAAAACCATACAACTCCAGTTTATTTGCTTTGTCCTGAACTTCACCGGCACATTCTTTTTCAAAGCCTGGACGACAGTACAATATAACGTGATTCACTTTGAACCCTCAAGCTGAGCGCCAGGCAGCGACTGCAAGCGCTACCCAGCCAATAATAAAACATATGCCCCCCATTGGCGTGATGGGGCCGAACCATTTGATCCCCGTCAGCGCCAACGCATACAGGCTACCGCTGAAGAGCAAAATACCCACTGCAAAAAACAGGGCTGCGTATAATACCGCTTTTGTCGGCATAATGCGTGCCCAGATTCCACAACCCAGCAAGGCCAGACTATGCCAGGCCTGATATTGAACACCGGTTTTAAACACGTCCAGCAGGTACGGCGCCAGCTGTGCTTTTAAGCCATGCGCCGCAAACGCCCCCAGCGCCACCACAACAGCACCACTTAACGTCGCGAAAAGTAAGATGATTCTTGGCAACGAATGGCTAGGTTGCATGTACACACTCCTTGATAAACGCCGCCAGCAATGCCACGGTCCGATCCCTGTTTTGCTGCTCGGTATGGCCTGATGCTTTTCTTGGTTTAAAGCTATGATCACCATCAGGGAGAAACTCGACCGACACCGAATCGGCATATTTCCAGCCTTCAACTTCCGCCCGGGTGCCGAACGTATCGCGCTCTCCCTGCAGGATGAGTGTCGGCAAAACAGCCTCTTTCAGGTGCTCGCCACGATAGTTTTCTGGCTTGCCCGGCGGGTGAAAAGGAAAGCCCAGGCAGGCTACACCCTGTACTTTCGCCGCACAGTTTTCGACACCCGGCGATTGCGGCGCGACATCACTGACCATGATACTGGCCATCCGCCCGCCCATAGACTTGCCGCCAATCACCAGCTTGCCATCAGCAAAAGCATCAATATGGCGCTGAAAATCGAGCAACAGCTTGGGCTGGCGATCCGGCGGGCGTTTCTTGCCGTCTTCCCGGCGTTTGACCATATACGGAAAGTCAAACCGTACCACCCGGATCTCCTGTTGAGACAGGCCCTCGGCAATTGCCGTCATGAACTCATGATCCATCCCGGCCCCGGCACCATGGGCAAACAAAAACGTGGCTACGGCCTCACCGCTTTCCGGCTCGTTGACCAGGTATTCCGGCAACACTGGCGTATCAGACATCAGGCATATCCTCCTGCTCACGTGCAGCCTTGGCCAACACCCAGTCTCGGAATATCTGGATACGGCCAGTTTCTGCCTGTTTCTCCTGGCATACCAGATAGAAGGCGTTCTTGCTCATCAATACTTCGTCAAACGGGCACACCAGACGGCCAGCTTCCAGCTCCGGCTGAGCCAATACGTTGTTGCCCAGAGCTATACCCTGACCGTGAACGGCAGCCTGCAATACCATGGTCGAGTGGCTGAAGATCGGCCCCTGATTGACATTGGTCCCGACAATTTCATGGTGGCGGACGAAATTCTTCCACTCCTTGCGCGAGGTATCATGCAGCAAGGTGTGGAACTGCAAATCAGTCAAGGTACGCAGCGGCTTGGACCCCGCCAGTAACATCGGCGAACACACAGGCAGCAAGAACTCCTGGTAAAGCTTATCGGCTCGCAGTCCCTGCCAGTTTCCCCGGCCATAGTAGATGGCTACATCCACATCATCGGTCAGGGAGCCTTCATCCAGATCAACGGCCTTGATCCGAACATCGATATCCGGATGCTGTTCGTTAAAGTCCGCCAGTCTCGGCACCAGCCACTGAATCGCAAAACTAGGAGGTAAACTAATGGTTAACGCTCCTTTTGCGCCGCGTTCCAAGACCTTATCAGTGGCATCTGAGATTGCAGAAAAGATGTCTTTGATGTCGAGGAAATAGCTTTGACCTTCTTCGGTCAGCAGTAAGGAACGGTTTCTCCGGCGAAATAATTTGAGCCCCAAAAATTCTTCGAGGGCTTTAATTTGGTGGCTTACAGCAGCTTGTGTGACAAATAACTCTTCGGCTGCACGGGTAAAACTCAGGTGTCTGGCCGCAGCTTCGAACACTTTCAATGAGTTTAGGGGCGGTAAACGTCTCGACATAGTCTTCCTGCATTAGTTTTTTTTATGCTAAACATTATAAATTGTCCATTGTTCAAGTGCTACATAAACCATATGATTTGCTACGCAACGGTGAGGGAGGTTTGATTTTTTGCTCTCAGGCAGTTAAGTCTCATTCATTGTTGCGATGTTGTGTTTGCATATTGTCCGGGTTGTGCCGGACAGGTAGTCAATCTACCAATTTTACTTCCTGTATTTTTGACCTGTCTGTCAAAGTTTATTGTTAGCACTGCGCCCCAACGCAGTGCTTTTTTTTACCTCGATTTTTACGCTCAATTTCCCCCGCCGATGCAGTACCATTATAATTAAGCTTAATCCTTGCGCTTACGGCAAATAATGGCATGATCGCCTCCTTCTATTTCGCAATGTGACTCACCATGACTGCTCAATTTGATATCAACCAGATTCGCCAACAGTTTCCGGCACTGGCCCAAGACTGCAACGGTCAGCCCCTTGTCTATCTCGACAGCGCGGCAACGACGCAGAAACCCAAGATTGTTATCGAGACGATTCAGCAGTATTACAGTGGTCACAATGCCAACGTCCACCGCGGCAGTCATACCCTCACCGCGGCGGCGACCGCACAGTTTGAGCACGCTCGTTCAACCGTACAACAATTCATCAACGCCGAACATCATAAAGAAATCATCTGGACCCGGGGCGCCACCGAGGCGCTGAACCTCATCGCCCAGACCTATGCCCGCCAGACCCTCGAACCGGGAGATGAGATCCTGGTCAGCGAGCTGGAACACCACGCCAATATCGTACCCTGGCAAATTGTCGCCGAACAAACCGGTGCCAAGGTCGTCAAGATCCCGATGACAGCTGATTGCCGCCTCGATATGGATGCATTCCATCAGCGCCTCGGCAGCCAGACCAAAATAGTTGCGGTGGCCCATATCACCAATGTGACAGGTACCCGCAACCCAATTGAAGAAATGATTGCTGCCGCCCACCAGCATGGTGCCGTCACTGTTATTGACGGTGCCCAGGCAGTGGCGCACGAGAAAGTCGATGTCCAGGCACTCAATGCCGATTTCTATGTGTTTTCCGGTCATAAGATATTTGCCCCGGCAGGCATCGGGGTCCTGTACGGCAAGAAAACCCTGCTAGAGGCCATGCCTCCCTGGCACGGCGGCGGAAAAATGGTAGAGAAAGTCTCCTTCGAGGGCACCACTTTCTCTGCCCTGCCGGGAAAATTCGAGGCCGGTACCCCCAATGTTGCCGGGAGCCTGGCGCTGGCGGCAGCCATTGATTGGCTGGGCACACTGGATCACCACGCCGCCGAGCATCATATCCACCAGCTCCGCCAACAGGCACTGGAAGGAATTAAAGACATCGAAGATCTGAGAGTTGTCGGACTTCAGCCCGATGCCAGTCTATTTTCCTTTGTCGTCGACGGGGTACACCACCAGGATATTGCTACCCTGCTTGACCAACAGGGTGTCGCGCTGCGGGCCGGCCATCACTGCGCCCACCCGATGCTGGATGCCCTGGGACTAACGGGCACCCTGCGTGTCTCGCTGGCCCTGTACAATACCGAACAAGATGTTGAACGCTTTATTGCTGCGTTGCACAAAGCCTGCAGCATGCTATAGGGTCTGTTGACCTTTCATCACCTTTCCTGCTGGAGGCGATTTTTTACGATAACAAGGCGGAGGTATTCAATCATAGCCATCTATATTGATATTCCGACAACGCAGCTAGCGGGAAAAATAGTCCCAGCCCTTTGGGTAGAGGCTAAAATAGCTTCATTCTGCGTTACTCAGAACTTATTTAGCGAGCTAAACCGCATTCTTCGTGCCTTGCCTGTAAGCCTTTTTAGGCTCTACAGGTGTGGCGCTGAAAGATCAACAGACCCTAGGAGAAACCGATGACACTACCCGCCCATCCTTTTGGCACCGACATTACCTCCGAAGCTATCGTTGCCCAGATGCAGGCAGCGAAAGGCTGGGAAGACAGGTACCGTAACGTCATTCAGCTCGGTAAAAAGCTGCCCGCATTACCTGAAGAGCTTAAACAGGATCAGCTCAAAGTCAGCGGCTGCGAAAGCCAGGTGTGGTTGGCCCACCAGCAAGATGAAGGTGTTTTTCACTTCGCGGCAGATTCCGATGCAAGGATCGTCCGCGGGCTGATCACCCTGGTACTGGCGGCCTACGAGGGAAAGACAGCGGCAGAAATTCGGGCGTTTAATATCGACGGTTATTTTGACAGCTTGGGGTTAATGGCGCATCTCAGCCCGTCGCGGGGCAACGGCCTGAAGGCTATCGTCGAGCAGATAAAATCACTGGCTGATGCATAAATAGATGCGTTCAAAAAAGCGAGAGCCAAGGCTCTCGTTTTTTATTTGTCGCTACAGCAATAGTTGATCAAACGTGCAGCTCCTCCCCTCTTTTCAAGGGGGTGGCTGGGAGGGGGTTAGCGCTACTTTGAGTGTTTCTCTATCAGCTTTTGCAGGATACGGGACACGGCAACAAAACCAAAGGTTGCCGTCACCATGGTTGCGGCACCAAAACCACTGGCACAATCCATACGTTTCGGGCCTTCTGCCGACGCCTTAACATTACATACCGAGCCGTCGGCCTGAGGATACTTAAGCTGCTCGGTCGAGAACACACAGTCGATACCAAATTTTCGCTTCGGGTTCTTCGGGAAGTTATGGTGACGGCGCAGGGTGTCACGCAATTTCTTCGCCAGCGGGTCCTGAATCGTTTTGGTAAGATCGGTGATTTGAATCTGGGTCGGGTCAATCTGACCGCCCGCGCCGCCAGTAGTGATCACCTTGAATTTATTGCTCTTGCAGTATGCCAGCAATGCCGCCTTTGGCTTCATGCTGTCGATGGCATCAAGGATGTAATCAAAGCGACCGTCAATGTACTCGCGGATATTGTCCGGGGTAATAAAATCATCAATCAGGTTAACCTTGCATTCCGGGTTAATCAGCTTGATCCTCTCAGCCATTACCTCGATTTTGCTCTGACCGACCGTGCCTGTCATCGCATGGATCTGGCGATTGATATTGGTCACACAGACATCATCCATATCAATCAGCGTCAGCTCGCCAATTCCCGACCGGGCCAATGCCTCGGCAGCCCATGAACCGACACCGCCGATACCGATAACACACACATGGGCAGCACGCAGTATCTCTACCTCGCTATTGCCATATAAACGGCGGGTACCGCCAAATCGCTGGTTATAGTTGTCAGAAGCCGGAGTATCTAATTCACGCATATGTTTTCACTACTAGCTATGGGTCGTTCAGATAAAGAATGAGCGCGTTTTATACGCGCTCTGGTTACAATTGTCCAGCCGGACGATAAGGCCGCTGCTCAGACGATAAGGCTACTGCTCAACAGACAAGCTTGGCGACTCCACCGCACTTTCCTGCAGATCCAGTTTCCAAACCCGGCCAAAGTGCTTGTAGTGCCCGGCATCAATACCCGCCTGAGTACCCATGCCGTGGTAAAGATCGAGGTGGTTCTTCTTCACTGCGCCGCCAGTATCCAGTGCTATTAATAATTTAAGCACATGCTGTCCGTTCCAGTTCCCCTCACTGTCCAGCTGCGGCACCTCAGCCAGCAATACACTGCCCATTGGCAGGTAGTCCCGATCCGCCGCTACCGAGGCGTGAGCCTGCAACGGAATACCGGCCGTTCCCATAACATCCAGGTTATCCTGCGGTTTGAAGAACACATAAGACGGGTTTTGTTCCAGCAGCTCACGTACCGTCTCTTCATCCTGCAGCTTGACCCACTCATCAATGGCCTTCAGCGACATTTTATCGCGTGGCACTTCACCCTGCTCAATCAACACCTTACCGATACTGACATAGGGATGACCGTTCTTGCCGTTGTAGGCAAAATACTGAAGCTGATCATTGTCGTCATAATGAACAAAGCCACTGCCCTGAACCTCCATCATGAAGATATCCAGCATCGATGCGCTATATCCCAGCTCAAGCCCCTGTCCCTGCAGGGCACCGGCATAGATCTCAGCGCGGGTCGGACACGCTTCCTCACATGTCGGCATTGCATACACCGGATAGCGGAAAGTCTCATCCTGCTCATGGCGAAGCTCGATCACCGGCGAAAAATACCCGGTGAACATCACATTGCCGTAACTGTCTCCCCCGCCCATCTGGGCCGTCTGAATACCGTAGTTTCCCAGTTGTGCCGGGTCTCCGCCCTGCTCAACCCAGCTTTCAACCTGGCGATACAGATCCTGATAGCGCCCCGCCATTGATGGCGAGCGATCGGTAACCAGTATCATCTGCTGGCTGAACTGGCTGTAGTCCCTGGCTTTATCGGACTCTACCACCGGTACCTGATTAAGTACCTCGTCAAAGCTGCCATCCAGATACTGCTGACCCCGATCAGTCGGCTTGGCACATCCAGCCAAACCAATAATTAACATTGCAATTGTTGCGTTACGAAACACGGTAAAGACCTACCAAATAATATGAAGCACTGTCGCCAAGTATGCCTAAAGCGATCAAAGCATTAAAGTCACGATAGTTTACAAAATATGTAGGCCGCTATGTCAGCGCTTTGTTTTTTATCGAAAATAGAAAGGAAAAAGCAATTAATCCAATGTAGCATCACGCAAGGCATCTCGGGTACCTTCGCGAGAAAAAGAGGATATGTAGTGGGCTGGCTGTTGTCGCACAAACTGATCAGACAAATAAGTATAGATATAGATATCTTCGCCACGACGATAAGTCAATGTCATACCATCCCACTCATAGCGAGTATTCACCAGGCGTCCATCAACAAACACCCCCTCTGAGCGGAGTTCAAAGCGATCTGCCATATAGGAGGCCACACCCTGTTCGACCCAGACACCATGGATGTTGATAACAGGCTCATCCTCAAGTATCTCGCTGCCGATGGCACCGACAGCCAATAACGCAGAAAAAATCAGCCCGGCAAAGATCCCCGCCATCATCAAGGCGAACGGTATAACTTTATACTGAACTTTATTCATATTGCCGATAAGTTATTATTATTTGTAATGAATATACCTCACCATTAACTGTTGACAGGAAAAAAGCTGGGCAAGATGTTCAATAACGGGATCTTGTATCCAAAATGCCGGAAACGGTTAATGACTGTACTTCTTGAATCTCAGCAGATATTTAGACACTATATTTGCATAATTATTGATTACGCCCGCTTAGAAGGGGCAAGGTTAACGAACCGACAAGTCATCGAATAACAGGCATGGATGTATCACCGTGAAGCTGAGAAGTACTGATCTAGTCAAAGGATTTCGCCAATCCGCCCCGTATCTGAATGCCCATTACGGCAAGACGACAGTTATCATGCTGGGCGGCGAAGCCATTGCCCACAAGAATTTTACCCATATCGTCAATGATATTGCGTTATTAAACAGTCTGGGGCTACGCATTGTCGTGGTCTATGGTGCTCGCCCGCAAATATCCCAGCGTCTGGAATCTCAGGGGGAGACCAGCCCTTACCACAAAGGGGTTCGTATCACAGACGAGCATACGCTAGAGCTGGTGAAACAGGCTGCCGGCCAGTTACAGCTCGACATCACCGCCCGCTTTTCCATGGGGCTCAACAATACGCCCATGGCGGGATCACAAATCAATGTAGTCAGCGGCAATTTCATTATTGCTCAGCCACTCGGTATCGATGACGGCATCGACTACCACCACAGCGGCCGGATACGCCGAATCGATATTGAAGGCATTCACCGCCAGCTGGATCAACAGGCTATTGTCCTGCTCGGTCCGGTCGCCAGCTCGGTGACCGGCGAGTGCTTCAACCTCACTTCGGAGGAAGTCGCCACGCAGCTGGCTATTAAGCTGAAGGCCGATAAACTTATCGGCTTCTGTTCCGAACAAGGGGTGCTGGAAGATGACGGTACCGTTGCCTCCGAAATGCTTCCCAACGAAGCCGAGCATGCCCTGCAGCAGCTCATCGAGCGCGATGCCGCCGACAGCGGCACCGGGCGCTTTCTCCGCGGCGCCATTAGCGCCTGCCGGGCCGGTGTTCCCCGTAGCCACCTGATCAGCTACAAGGAAGACGGTGCCCTTATTCAGGAGCTGTTCTCCTTTGACGGTATCGGTACACAAATCGTCATGGCCAGTGCCGAGAAAGTTCGCCGGGCCGGCATTGACGATATCGGCGGGATCCTGGAACTCATCCGTCCGCTGGAGCAAGACGGGATTCTGGTACGTCGCTCCCGCGAGCAACTCGAACAGGAGATCGAGCAGTTCACCATTATCGAGCGTGATAGCCTGATCATTGGTTGCGCCGCCTTATACCCTTTTGCCGAGGAGAAAATGGCCGAGATGGCCTGTGTAGCCATTCATCCCGATTACCGCGATGGCGACCGTGGAGGCCTGCTGCTGAGCAGGCTGCGCCAACAGGCTAAGGAACAAGGGCTGGAACATATTTTCGTCCTGACGACCCGGAGTCTGCACTGGTTCCGTGAGCATGGATTCTACGAGTCCAGCGTCGACCAGCTACCGGTGGCCAAAAAGGCCCTGTATAACTTTCAGCGCCGCTCCAAAATCCTCATCCTCGATCTATAACCCCCAAATAAAAAGAGTCAGCAACCGCTGACTCTTTTCGGCTGATTAAGCCGCTCTGCATTTGATTTACCCTAACAGCTTGACCAAGCCACTAGCCCGCTCGGTTCGCAGGCGTACCGAGCGTCTGACGACCTCTTGCGGTGCAAATAGATACAGCTTCTCCTTCGCCCGGGTAACGCCGGTGTAAATCAGCTCGCGGGTCAGTATCGGACTGAACTCGGATGGCAGTACCATAAGGGTATCGGCAAACTCCGACCCCTGTGATTTATGGATAGTCATCGCATAGACCGTTTCGTGCTCCGGGATCCGGCTTGGCAAGACGCCACGGATCGAGCCGTCCGGCATATCAAAATAGACCCGCAATCGCTGCTGTCCGGTGTGCTGATCCGGCTCAGGATCCAGCATCGCAATACCAATATCGCCATTATACAAACCCAGACCATGATCATTTCGGGTGATCATCACCGGGCGGCCGATATACCAGGTATCATCGCCAGGATTAATTTTGCCAAGTTTTGCCAAGCCTCGTTCGATACGCTGGTTCAACCCGGTAACGCCAAAATCCCCTTCCCGCAGGGCGCACAGCAGGCGAACACCGGCAAAGGCTTTGAGTACTTCGGCAGGAGGTCGCTGGTTGTCAATCGCATCAAGGTAGTCTTGATAGAAAGTCACTGCCATCTTTACCATGCTCTGGTAGCTGTCGCTGTTGAGCGGATAATGGCTGATATCCCTGTAACCCTGCTGCCAAACCTTCTCAACCTGATGAGGCTGACCGGCATTGATCGCCTTTGCCAGCTGGCCGATCCCGGACTGGGCATGGAAACGGTAGCTCTTGCGCAGCATGCACAAACCATCGGCAACAGCCGTAGCCGCAGCCTCACCGCTCGCCAAGTGGTAGCCGGTTAGCTGGCTAAGCAGGCGCCCCTGCTGCTGACCGTAACCCTGATCGGCAAAAGAACAGATATCGCCCAGTACTGCGCCCGCCTCAACCGAAGCCAACTGATCGCGATCGCCCAGCAGAATCAGCTTCGCATGCGGTGGCATCGCATCGAGCAGACGTGCCATCATCGGCAAGTCGACCATGGATGCCTCGTCAACCACCAGCACATCAAGGTGTAATGGGTTGTCACGGTGATGACGAAACTCGACCCGGTTCGGAATAGCGCCCAGCAGGCGGTGAATGGTACTGGACTGGGTCGGGATATGATCCTTGATTGTATTCTCCACGGCCAGTGACTGGACCGCTGCACCAATAGACTCGGTCAGACGGGCCGCAGCCTTACCGGTCGGTGCCACCAACTTAATGGTCGGTATCTCTAGTGCTTCGCCACTGGCCTGTAACGCCTGGGTCACCAAGGCGGCCAGCAACTTAGCAACCGTCGTGGTCTTGCCGGTGCCCGGCCCACCCGAGATAACCGCAAACTGACGGGTCAGCGCAACCGCTGCCGCTACTTTCTGCCAGTTCAGGCACACGGCATTCGGTACCAGGGTATCGAGCCCGGCCAGATCACCGGCACGGGTTGCAGTTGTCAGTACAGCATCTATCGCTGTCCAGTCGAGCTGATCCGGGGCAACCACATCCAGCTTGTCACAAACCTCAAGACGGCGGTTCTCCGGAGAATCCGGCTGGGACTTTTCGCCTTTTCTGAGTTGCTGCAATGCCTGATAAAGATAGGTATAACTCCGGGCAAAAAGCTCATCAAGCTTGGCTGCCATCTGCTCAGGCTGAATCGCTGCAACCTGCGGCTCTTGCCGCGAGGCCTGCTGCAGTCTTTGGGCAACTGTCTGCTCAAACTGCCAGTAGCGGTTTAGGTACAAACGCCCATGAGCAAGCACCAAAGGCGTCGCTTCGCTGCCGTCAGATACCGCCGCCGAGGCTGACAGCAAGGCTTCCCATTGTTCCTGCACTGGCAGATCATCCGTCAGCTGCCCGCTAAGCTCCGCGTTGAGGCCAAACAGCTGGCCAGCATCAAGTTGTGCCAGGGGCAGACAAACGTGCCCCCGTCCAAGCTCATGGCTGGCAAGCGCCGCCGCCAGTGTTACCAGCGGCTGGAGGCTCGCAGAGTCTGAGGCCGCCACCGTCGTCGAGATAAATTTAGCAAACTGATAATCAAGCGGACGAAGCGCACCCTGTCGGGTCAGTAATTCAAGCCGTTTAAGCATCAAGGTGTTCTCCGTCAATCAGGGTTTCCAGTTCAGTCAATAATTCCAGGCTTGGGCGGGCATTAAAAATGCCGCTGTTACTATCGGACCTGACACCACGCAAGAACAGGTAATAAACGCCACCGAAGTGCTGCTCGTAGTCATAGTCAGCCTTGCGGCTCTTGAGGAAACGGTGCAAGGCCAGCGCGTAAAGCTGATACTGCAGATCGTAGCGGTGATCGGCCATCGCCTGTTTAAGGTTATCGCCCCGGTAGAGCTCGGGATCATCACCCAGATGGTTCGATTTCCAGTCCAGCACGTAATAACGGCCCTGATGCTCAAACACCAAATCGATGAAGCCTTTCAGCATACCGCTGACCGTTGAAAAACCCAGCTCGCCGGCTCGGGCCGACAGTGGGTCATGGCGGGCTATCACCTTGTTCAGCAGCGGTGCCGACAACACATTGATCGGCAGCATAAATTCCATTTCGGTCAAGCGCTGGCGTGCCGGGATATGCCCCAGTTGCAGACTGTCACCATCCAGAGCACAGCCCAGTACATCGCGGATCATCGTCTGCAATACCGGCAACCAGGCTTCATCGTAGTTCTCCAGGCGCAGCAGCTCCAATATTTTATCTCGGGTCGCCTCACTCTCAACCGGCTCGGTAAACTCAATTTCTTCAAACAGGGTGTGCAAGAAGGTACCCGGCCGCGCACCACGCGGGAAGGTATAAATAGAGCGCTCAGGCTCAATCAGCTCTCCGTCTTCGCTGTCACTGTCTTGCGACGAGTCGGTATCAAAGCCAGGTAGCTCGAATGACGCATCATGATTGTGGCTCCCCTGCTTTACCAAACCTGAGTAACTGGTGATCCACCAGTTTCGCTCTATCTTGGCGGTAAATTCCGATGCTGACAGTTCGGGTTGCTCGCCTTCATCGGGGCACCATGGCAGTTCCGGCAACACCGGAGGCGGCGTGATCGCCATCGTCGATGACGCCGATGTCAGATGAGCCAAAGCCGCATCAAGCTCGGCAATTCCCCCTTCCTGAGCATCCTGTACCAGCCAGCCAATTGCAGCCTTGTGCAACCCTGTCGGCTCTTTGCGGCTCAGCCCGTTACGTAGCGGTGCCATCCCGATATAACAGCCATATACGGCTCGGGTCAGAGCTACATAAATCAAGCGCAAATCTTCAGCCAGACGTTCTTTCTCCGCCAGCTCCATGCTTTCTTCCTGCTCGGTCACATCCAGCACCGCTTGCTGCGTTTGCTCGTCATGAAACAAGGCCGTCCCTGCCGCGCGATAGCTACAGACAAACGGCAGGAAGACAATGTCATACTCCAACCCTTTGGACTTGTGAATCGTCACGATTTGTACCAGATTGCGATCTGACTCCAATCGAAGCTGCTGCTCATCGGCATTGCCGTTGGGTGTCTCGATGTGTTCGGCCAGCCAGCGAAGCAATCCATGATCACTGTCGAGGGTCTGGCTTGCCTGCTGCAACAGCTCACCGAGATGAAGAATATCGGTCAGGCGACGTTCCCCGCCATTTTCGCTCAGCAGTCGCTCCGGGATCCGGCGACTGGCCAGCACATGACGCAGCATCGGCAGCACCCCGCGGCTCTGCCACAGCTTACGGTATTCCCGAAACTCTGCGACATGCTGCTCCCAACGATCTTCGTCGACATTAAGCTCGTCAAGCTGACGTGCGCTAAGCGCAAACAGGCCCGAGGCCAAGGCCGCCCTTAATCCCCGCTCGTCTTCCGGTATCAAAACAGCCACCAGCAATCGCTGTATATCGCTCGCTTCGCTACAGGAAAACACACTGTCGCGGTTTGACAGGTAGACGCTGGCAATGCCCTGCTCGGCCAGAGCCTGACGGATCATAGCTCCCTCGCTTCCGGTTCGAACCAGCACCGACACATCACCGGCCCGGATCGGTTTAGACTTCTCGCCATCGACCAGCAGCGCCTCGCCCTGTTGCGACAGCGTCAGTATTTTTTGGATCTCTGCCGCCGTTGCCGCCGCCATCACCCGGTTGTAATCACCTTTTTTGACCGGCTCATCAGCATCCTGACGCCAAAAGCTCAGGGCTGGCTGTTTTTCTCCGGCAAGCTGCCAGCTGCGATCGGCCGCTCTCGGGCTATGCTTGACCGGCAGAAAAGTAATGTCCTGATCATAGATAAACGGTCGCTGCGGCTGCTGAAAAATACGGTTGACGGCTTCGACCATCTCGGCGGTCGAACGCCAGTTTGTGCCCAGCGTGTAATGAGCCGTTACCTGCCGCCGTGCCTGGATATAGGTAAAAATATCGGCACCGCGAAAAGCATAGATAGCCTGCTTCGGATCCCCGATCATAAACAAGCCGCTGACGGGTATACCCTCTCCCTCACTGCAGGGCTTATCACCATATACTGTATTGAAAATACTGTACTGCAGCGGATCGGTATCCTGGAACTCGTCAATCATCGCGACGGGAAACTGGCCTCGGATCCGGGCCGCCAAACTGCCGTCAGTATCATTGGCCAGTGCCGCGGCCAGCTGGGTCAGCAAATCATCAAATGACAACCAGCCTTTGCGCCGCTTCGCCTCGGACAGCAACTGACGACACTCTTTTATCGCATGTGCCAGCAAGGGATCTCTGACATTGGGCCTATTGGCCAGCAACGCCTCAATAGCCACAAACACCGGGTGCTCGGGCGGATTGCCTTTGCTGGTTTTATCAAACAGCACCTGCTGCGAAAATTTTTCCAGCGTTTTTGGCAGCTTATAACCTGTCGTCTCCTGCTCAGCCCACGCCCCTATCTCCGCCAGCCCCTTGGGCAGACTGGTCTTGGTATAACTGCGCTTGTTAACCCCGGAGTCGGCAATCAGGTTCTGAAACTCGCCCGCATCAGCTCGCCAGAGCTGCTTTACATGCTCAATGCGCGCGATGTTGTCATCGTGCACCTGCTGCAAAGAGCCCTCCAGCTCCGGGGCACGAACCTCTACTTCGGCCCCCGAGAGGAACACGTTGATATCTCTTAACAGCGAAGCTGGTGATGACCAGATGCTTCGCACTTCTCCGGCCAACGTGCGCGGCAGCGGGTAAAAATGACGACGCCAATAGTCGGCCACCACCTGCGCCCTCAGATGGCTCTCCTCGGTGACGAACTCATTATCGAACAGGCTGCCTGACTCGAAGGCATTTTGGGTCAGCATACGCTGGCAGAAACCATGAATGGTAAAGATCGCCGCCTCGTCCATCTGACGCTCGGCCTGCAGCAAGATCGCCGCAGCCGCCTTGTGATCGCGCAGATCTTCCAGCAACGGCTTGATCACCGGATCCTCACTATGACCCCGGTTGAACGCTAACCGGGCATCATGGATACGTCGCCGAATACGATCTCGCAGCTCAGCTGTTGCAGCTTCTGTAAAGGTCACCACCAGGATCTGATCAACAGTCAGCTCACGCGGAAAGCGGCTCTGATTGTCACCATGGCCAAGCAACAGGCGCAGATACAAGCTAGCGATGGTAAATGTTTTTCCGGTTCCGGCCGATGCCTCTATCAGGCGATTGCCGTGAAGCGGAAATGCCATCGGCTGCAGATCCTGGGGCTGGGGCGAATTGTATTGTTGAGTCATAGGACGCGCGAATTCCTGTTATTGTTCGAAGCTTGATCCGTTCGAAATTATTTTTTGTGATCGGGCACTAATTCAAATGAATATATCGAATTAACTGGCTATTTTATCTATTGATATGAGAGATCTTTCACGGTTTCCCCCAGAGCCATTCGTTACTATCCCCGTCACGAAATTTGGTCTACCTCTGGACCTGTGGCCGTACAGCGAACACCCTACAAACAACAATGATTTGCTGACGGCCACGCTACATCTCTCCTGCTGTTAACCATCATCTTCCGCAATCCTTAACTGCAGCAATGCAGGTTTTAGCAACTGCTCGGCCCACTTCTGAAGTTCGGACGCCAGATCATCATTCCACTCCGGCCACACCCGATTGATATAGGCATTGGTGCCTTCGCCTTCAAACATATAACCACCGTTAAAGGCTTCAGC
This sequence comes from Photobacterium proteolyticum, assembly GCF_001939735.1. Classification (GTDB taxonomy): domain Bacteria; phylum Pseudomonadota; class Gammaproteobacteria; order Enterobacterales; family Vibrionaceae; genus Photobacterium; species Photobacterium proteolyticum. The sequence continues at coordinate 14,419 of NZ_MJIL01000050.1, read as the reverse complement.
CATCTTGGCCTTGGCTTTATCCCGTGTCTCTTCATCATCATACCAATTGCCTTTTTTATCCTGACAGGCCTGCAAGCCAGCAAGTACGGTACGCGGAAAGTATGGCAACGGCTGAGTCAGGCCCTGGTAATAAGCCTCCGTCAGCGCTGTTAGCTGAGTGCCGGCATAGTCGGCGCTGACAGGCTCCAGGGTATAGTGGCCATCGACACCCACCAGATGTGTTGTGCACGACGATGCAACCAGTGCCTGACAAAGGTGCTCTACCCAGCCCTGCAGGATATCCTGTGCCCGGATCTTACCCGGACGGTAGCGCACCAGACCACTTTGGAAATGATGCTTCAGCCAGCCCTGTAACCGGATTTCCGATCCGGTGATCAACAAAGGCTGATCGACTTCAGTGTCCGGCAAAGGCTGCTCCATCAATCCGGCCACTTTATCTGCCAGTTTTTCGATCTGGCCTCGCTCTTCCACCAGCTCCAGCTCACCAAACTCGGCCAGCGGCAAGCCGCCAGAGGCCTGCTGATATTCGGCAAAACGCGCAAATACTGCTTCCCGTCTAGACTCATGGCTGGTATCCCCCTCCATACTATGGCTATCAAGAAAAGCGGTTAATAGATCGCTGCGAAGCTGGAAGCGGTCAAGTCCATCGAGAACAAACGGCTCGTCATCTTCCATCGCTCCTTTGGCGGCTTCAAAATAGACTTTCAGACGACGGTTGAAAAAGTATTGCACCGGCATCCGCCAGAAACGGGTCAGCTCGGCCAGCTCCAGAACCGGCTCGATCCCGGCTTCCAACGGTTCAGCCTCCAACGGCTGTTCCTGAAATGCCTCAGCAGTGATCGATTCGCGGTTTGCCGCCGGCAGCCATTCAGCGGCGAAGCTCGGCACTTCTCCCTGAAATGCCTGCGGACTAAAGGGAACCAGCGGGTGGCTATGACACAGGAATTGCTCAAGCCGGGCGGCAGACTGATCGACGGCCAGTGCCTCGTCGCCCTTGAGCCTATAACCTTGCTGACAGTACTCCAGCAGCTCACTGACCAGAACCGACGGCATTTTCTCGCTGTTATCCTGAATAGATCGGCCCACATAGCTGATATACAAGGTTTCCTGAGCCGACTGAATAGCCTCGAGGAAAAGGTAACGGTCATCATCACGGCGAGAACGATCGCCGTACTTACCGCGACCAGCCATCAAATCAAACCCTTCCGGCGGTATTGAACGCGGATAGACCCCGTCATTCATACCCAGCAGGCAGACCACCTTGAACGGAATCGAACGCATCGGCATCAAGGTACAGAAGTTCACCTGACCGGCAAGGAATCGCTGGCTGACACGCTCGCCCGACAACTTGTCATTAAGGTAGCCCCTCAAGACTGCCGGGCTGATATCTGTTCGGTAACCGGCATCGTCAAGCTGCTGCTCCAGTTGCTGCAATTTGTCGCGGATCATCCGCAATACCATTTCGCCGTCGGTATCGACGGCAAAAAAGTCATCCAGCAACTGGTTCAGACAGCCAATCCATGCCGCGACAGGTTGCGACTGGGCTAGCTGCTGACGGTAATGCATCAAGGTTTCAATGAACAATCCAAGCTGGCCTGCCAGCTCGGCATCCATCCCCTGCACTTCGTCGTATGCCAGCACGCCTTGGTACAAACCGGCTCCCTGCGGCATTGCATAACCAAGCAGCATGCGCTGTAAACCGAACAGCCAAGTATTTTGCGGCTGTTGAGGTAGCTGGAACTCACTCGCAGTTTCCCCGTCCAGCCCCCAGCGGATCCCCACTTCTTCAATCCATTGCTTGATCCGCTCAAAACGCTCGCTGTCAAAGCCAAATTTGGCCATCACCGCCGGTACTTCCAACAGCTCCAGCAACTCTGATGCCTGACAACGACTCTCCGGCAAGCTCAATAGCCTCAAGAAAGCCAACAGCACCGGGGTTTCCTGATCGGCACTGCGGTCAGAAATCGAGAAAGGAATATATCGCTCGCCGGGGGCATTACCGAATACTGCCTGAATATATGGGCTGTAATTGTTGATATCTGCCACCATCACCACAATGTCTCGCGGCGACAGTGAGGGGTTATCAGTCAGCATTCTCAGCAGGTTGTCATGCAGCACCTCCACTTCTCGCATCGGTGAGTGGCAGGCATGCACTGTCAGTGAGTTATCCTGCGGCAACACAGCCAGCTTATGGTGGCTCGACTCGGTAAGCTCATCATTGACCCGGTCTTCGAGATTCAGAATATCGGCCTGAATCGAGTGCAGCAGTGAATCCGGCTCGATATCAACAAACGCCTCGACATCATATGCCTCCATCTCGGATAGCAAATACAGGTTATCGCGCCCCAGCTTGCCCAGCGAGGCCAACAAGGTATTCCCCACAGCCCCCTCATGGGTATCGTCGATAATATTGTCTTCAATATCCCCTTTGAGCGGCGACACCACCTCTCCCCTTTCGCTGTGATCGGCACACCACTGCAACTGCTGACGCTGCTTGGCCGCCAGACGGGCCAGATACTTGCGATCCCGAACTTCGCCCCAGTAATGGCGGCAGGGGTTGGTAAACATCAGGTGGACATCAATATGCTTTCCCAAGGCTGCCAGCGCATCGAGGTATCGCGGCGGAAGTGCAGAGATACCAAAGACAAACAGTCGCTTCGGCAACCCTTCCGGCAAGGGGGCACCACTTTGCAAATACCCTTCGAGGGTTTCGATAAAGTTGTCATACAGATTGGCACGGTGATACGGCGACTGGTCGAGCGCCAGGGTATGATCATAGAGCGCCTGCCACAGCAAAGGTTGCCATGGGTGCTCGGCCGTCAGCTCCGGGTCGATTTTATCCGCTTCCCAGTCCTGTATCCACTCCGGCCGGTACACCAGGTACTGGTCGAAGATATCTGCAATTTTTCCTGCCAGCTGATAGTGCTTTACCCATTGCTCGTCGTCGCTCAGGTAGCGTGCCAACGGCTCGAACTCAGGTTTTTCCAGCTGCTTGGGCAGTACCTGCATCAGCTTCCAGGTCATGGCTTCTTTATTGAACGCACTACGCTGTGGCACATCGCTCAGCACTTCAGTGAACATATTCCAGATAAAGGTTGCCGGCAGCGGAAATTCAAGGTTGGCGGCAATCCCCAGCGACTTGGCCAGCTCAAGCTTCAACCACTGTGACATACCCGGGCTCTGGACCAGAATTTGTTCCTGCTCAAACGGGTTGTCCAGCGGATCGAGACGAATAAGTTCAACCAGAAGGGACTTCAGCAAATCCAGTTGGTTAGAGTGATAGACAGTAAACACGCAGATATCTCACGGACAGAGAAAATTACAACGATTGTCCATCAATAGGCTACTTGCTGCAAACGAAAAAGGCCCGGTTATCCGCCATTTCCAGGGCGAACAATCCAGGCAAGCGACTCACATCAAAGATTGATTAAATGCTCTTTATCCCTCCTGCGGCTGCAGGTTGAACAGTTTGGTTATCGGGCGGTAGTAGGCTAAATAACGGAGTGCGACATAGGACACAACCGCCGTTGATACATACAGTTCAACCGTAGCGAGCAGGGAAACCTGATTAACATATTCGGCCGCTACGCCGTTAGCGGCCATCCAGGCTGCGGTTTTGAACAATGCTGTTGCGCCGATAACCATCGGGAAAGTAAAGGCAGCATAACCCGGGCTGAAATCGAGCCGCAGCAGCCGGAAAAACGCGACGTAGATAACAAACGTCATCAGTACCGCGATGCCAGCCAGTAACGCAATGATCACTGGCGACGGGTTTTGCTCCACGGTCAGGTAACCGGCAAGAGAAAGGCTGGCAGGGGCGGCCATTATCGCAATCGTCGGTTTGGCTGCATCTGGGATCTCATGGCTAAAAATCAAACGATAGACCATAATCGGCAGCATTACCGCGTACACCCCCATACCAAAGACCAACAATCCCTCGGCCAGAGGACGCAGCGCACCACCGGGAAAAGCCACATCCGCTACGATAATACCGATAGGCGGTACAAACCAGCTGGGTACCATATGGTGAAGCCTGAACTCAACCGCGCGATGGTAGACAAACAACACCAGAAAAATGAGGTGCAATATCACCGCAAATAACCACAGTGCCTGAGCCGGATACGGGGCATACATACCGACCGCTTTTGACACCACCATCAATGCCATTGCAAAGGTAGGTACCACGCTACCGACCACATGGTGGGTCAGATCTTGCCATAGTAATTTAGGGTGAAGAACGAACTTCGCTATCAGGACCAGCAATAATACCGAGGCAATGGCCGCGCCGGCAACCTGCCCACTCCCATCAAGATCGGCAGCATTTTCCCAGCACCATCCAAGACTGCCGATACCCAATGCCAGCCCAGCCATTGGGGTCGGCGCACCTGCGACTTTTTTCTTCGTTGCCTTAATCATCTTACCCACTCCGTTTCCTGCCATTTCTTGTCGGCAGAAACACTCTTTTCGGAACACCCTGTGAGTGTATATAATCTTTGTTGTTTGGAATATTTGAATGTTTTTAAACTAGCTTTAAGAATCACTGAACAAAAAGGGGTAACTATGAACATTGCACTCAAACAGCTCAGAGTCTTCATCACCGTTGCCCAGGAGCGAACCATCACGGCGGCCGCCGAAAAACTGTTTCTCTCCAAACCGGCAGTCAGCATGGCACTGTCCGAGCTTGAAAAACACCTGGGACACAGGCTCTTTGATCGCAATAACAACCGTCTGATCATCAACGAGCAGGGAAAGCGCCTGCTTCCCCTGGCCGACGAACTGCTGGCCCGTAGCGATGACATTGAGCTACTGTTTGACCATGCCGGCCCGATTAGCGGAAAACTAAAAATCGGCTCAAGCGATACGGTCGGCAATCAAATCACCCCTTTTTTGCTCCGCGATTTTCGCCACCACAGCAAGCACGATGATCAATCCCTGTTTATTTCCAATACCGCCCAAATCTGCCACATGCTGAGTGAATTCGAACTCGATATCGGCCTGGTCGAAGGCAAGGTGCAGCAGTCCGATCTGGTGGTTCAGCCCTGGCTGGACGATGAAATGGTGGTAGCATGCCATCCTGATCACCCCCTGACCAAGATAGGCAATCTAAGTTTGTCGGATCTGGAACACTCACAGTGGATTTTACGGGAACCGGGATCGGGCACACGGGAGTTTTTCCTCAACCGTATTGCACCGAGGCTGGAGGAGTGGCAGCAAGCCTTCGAGCTCAACACTACCGAGGCCATCATTAACTGTGCAACAGCAGGCCTTGGGATCACCTGCCTGTCACGGCTGGCAGTCGAGCATGCCGTTAAGGATAACCGTCTGGCTATCCTCGACTTGCCACTCGATACCCACCGCCAATACTGGCTACTTTATCACAGGGAAAAATACCAGAGCCCACTGCTCAAGCTGTTCCTGGATTTCTGCCAGAGCTGGACGCTGAATTAAAAGGCCCTGGGTCATCGCCTTTAGAGACGATTATCTCCCTGACTAAAGGCAATGATCTGACTGATCTGGCACAACGGACGGCCACTTTCCTGCTGCCACTCACTGAAGGCCTGCTGGGTAGCCTGCAACGATTTACGGGTATCGCGGCCACCGTCTATCACCCCGATATTACGCAGATAAGCTTCGACATCATGGCTCAGAATAAAGGTATCTTTACCCATGATCCGCAATGTATACGGCCCGGTATTGCCGCCAAGGCGCTTACCGTGTGCCTTCAGGTATCGCCATAAGCCGGTAATGTCCTCAGCAGGCCAATCGGCAACCATTGCTGAAAAGGAACAATGATCCAGCGCGGCATCATGGATCATGCGGGCATTTTCTGGAATTGTCATAACCTTGCCAAGGTGGCGAATAATCGCCGGATCCGTCGCTTTTCGCTCCCACATCTCCGTTGGCATCAGCAACATTTTTTCGATATCAAAACCGAAAAAAACCTCTTCGAAGTTTGGCCACTTGTTGCGGACAACTTTCCAGCTCATGCCGGACTGAAACACCTTCTGGGTGAACGCTGACAACCAGCGATCATCTGAGATTCCCTTTAGCTCTTGCGCGCTTAGAGGGGTGGCCAACAAGCTTTCCAGCTCCGCCTCACCACCTTTTCTGTCAGCTGCCCGGGCATAAATATGAGTAAATTTTTCTCGCACCATCACAATAACACGCTTATCACTGGACATAGCCCTTTATGCTACTGTATAAACAGCCAGTAAATCAATTTCGGGAGAGGGTGACCATGGCTGTTATCGTCAAATATGTGGTTGAGCGCAACGGAGAAGAAAAGATGACTTTCACCTCTAAGTCCGAAGCCGACGCATACGACAAGATGCTGGATATGGCTGACGAGATGTTTGCTTTGCTAGGCGAAAGTGAACTGTTCGAAGATGAGGCCAAACAAGAAGAGCTATCGCTGTTCTTGGCACAGAAGCGTGAAGAAGTACTGATTGCACTGGGGGCCAAAAAGAAAGCGGCACCAAAGAAGAAAGTAGCAAAACCTGAAGCTGTTGCCGAACAGCCACAGGAAGATGCAGCTTAATCTCTGCCTTCAGCGGCTTCTACATGAATAAACCTCCATTTTGGAGGTTTTTTTATGCATAAAAAGCCAGTTAACCACTGCTAATAGCCCGGCTTTGGCAAGAATTACGTCATTTTTCACTGATTATCCGCTCCCCCCTTCAATATCATGCCAACTGTCATTATGATGGTTTCCAATCGTATACAATCTGCCTGCATTGCAGCGCAGAGCTCAAAACTTTTACATGGAGAACGATCACTAATGGCCAGCTTTTCACTTGCCCTAGGTACCGCGACTAAAAACCGCGACGGTAAAATTATCGAGGCTTTCTTTCCAACACCAGTGCTTAACCCAACGGATGAGCTGGTTACTGCCCTGGCAGCTGTTGTTGACTATAAGGAAGGCAACCAGGCCATTGAGGTAACTCCAGCCCAGTGCGCAGATCTGGCTGCAGCCTTCACCGCTGCTGGTGATGATAAAAGTGCGCAGTTCGCAGCAAAGGCTGCTCAATCAACTCAGCCATTGGTTATCGTGATTCTTGCAAGCGACGAAGCCCCGGCTTCCGTTGCCGAAGGTTTCCTGAAACTACAGCTTATCTCTAATCGCCTGGTTAAGCCTCATGGCATTGTGCTGGATGGCATTTTTGGCCTGCTGCATAACATCGCATGGACCAGCCAGGGCCCGATTGATCTCCCTGAGCTGGCCGATCGCCAGATCGAAGCGCGCCTAAACGGCGAAGTACTGACAGTAGACTGTGTCGATAAATTCCCGAAAATGGTCGATTACGTCGTGCCTGCCGGCGTACGTATTGCTGATACATCACGTGTTCGCCTGGGTGCCCACGTTGGTGAAGGTACGACTGTCATGCACGAAGGCTTCATTAACTTCAATGCAGGTACTACAGGTGTCAGCATGGTTGAAGGCCGTATCTCGGCTGGTGTCATGGTTGGTGAAGGCTCAGACGTCGGTGGTGGTGCCTCAATCATGGGCACCCTAAGCGGCGGCGGTAAAGTGGTTGTCTCTATTGGTGAAAACAGCTTGCTTGGCGCGAATGCCGGTCTTGGTTTCCCGCTGGGTGATCGCTGTACCATTGAGTCAGGTCTGTATGTCACTGCTGGTTCAAAGGTCCGTATGCTTGATTCACAAGGCAAGGAAGTCGAAGTGGTTAAGGCCCGCGACTTGGCTGGCAAGCCAGACCTATTGTTCCGCCGCAACTCTGTGACAGGTCAGATCGAATGCCTGACTAACAAAACAGCCGTTGAGCTAAACAGCGAGCTGCACAGCAACAACTAATTCATCAGGTTGTCTGAGCATCAAAAAGGCTGCCTCGGCAGCCTTTTTGCTATCTATCGTGTTAGTTCATGAAGCTAATAGCCACGCTCTATCAGACCGTAACTACCTTGATTTTCATTACACTCATCCGGATAGCCCTGATTGAGCACGGTACTGACCGTTGTCTTTTGGCTGCAGTATTCAAACCGTCCCTGCAGATAACCGGCACGATACTTCTCATACTCGGTTTCTGTCATTGCTCCCTGCTTATTCAGGCGATTTTCATCCCACTCCCGATACCCTTGCTGGCCGTGATACGCTCCAAGTTGCTCCCACTCTTTATTCTGTGATAGCTCAAGTTCACGCTGGCTGACACAAGCTGTCAGGGTAATAGCGACAACCAGACAGATAAATCTCAGCATAGTCTTCTGCCTCAACGAGGAATTCACTCTGCTGATAAGTATGGCTCATATTCCAGCCCAATCGACGAGATTAATTTAAGGCAGCCACAGCTTCACGCCCGCTTTCAGAGCGAGATCCGACATACACCAGCATCAACCCGACACCGGCGGCAACCAGCATCACACAGCCAAGATGCCAGGCCTGACTGATCCCGAGCTTAAGCAAAAAGCTACTCAGCAAGGATGCAAATACCATCTGACAGGCACCAGACAAGGCTGACACGGTACCGGCCTTGTTGCCGTAAGGAACCAGCAGTAACGACTGAGCACAAGGAAACGCCATTCCGTTGGCCATCGCCAACAGAAAATGCCCCGTACTCATCCAGACAGGCTCCACCGGGGCCAGAATCAAAACACTTCCGGCAAGCAAATGGAGCAATGGCGCAAGCTGCAGCATCTTTTGGGTGCCCACCACAGGACGAAGCCGCTGGCATACAATCCCGCCACTCAGCAACCCAAAAGCCGGGACCATCGCCCACAGTGCATATTCATCCGACGTCATTCCAATCTGGACCTGCATAATGAAGGGCATCAGGGAAATAGAAATGACCACTAAGGAAAAGTTCACCCAGCCAAGGCCGGCAAAGGTAAGAAAATGCCGCTCCTGCATCAGGGAGAAATAGGAAACGACCAGTTTACTGACGGACTGAGGGGCCGACGTTAGCTTCAGTGTTTCCTTAAATGTCAGCAGCAACACCAACCAAACCACAGCGATATAGCCCAGCAATAATATAAAGACCGCCAGCCAGCCCGAGTAATGGTTAACCAAGCCACCAATCACCGGCGCCACTATCGGTGTAAACGCCGCGACAATCGCGACCCAGGTCATCGCCTTGACCAGATGATGACTCAGGTAACTGTCCCTTATCGTCGCCCTGGCAAGTACAGCAACACTCCCGGCTCCAAGCCCTTGCACAAAGCGCCCAGCCAATAACCAGCTGAACGAGTCAGCATGCGTCACTGCCAACGCCAGTCCAAGCAAGGCGATAAGCAACCCGGAAAGCAAAACAGGACGACGGCCAAATACATCTGACATTGGGCCATAGATAAGCTGGGAAGGGCCAAAACCCAAAAGATAACCAGAAACCAATAGCTGTGCCTGCTCAGAGCTCACTCCCAGATCCTTTGCGATCCACGGCAGTGAAGGAAAAACCAATCCCAGGCTAAGTTGGCCAATACTGACAATCAAGCATGCCAGCAGCAGCGGCTTCCAGTTAAATTTGTGCATAGATACCCTCAGTTAAACGCCGAACAGCCTCCAGATCTGTGTATCAGAGGCTACTTCCATTATGCATGTTCCTTTGAAAGCTATTAGCAGCGTGGAATTAAGGGATTATTTCCTGAAGGGACACAATAGCAACCGCCCAGAGATCCTGAGCGGGAGGTATCAGCAAAAGCAATGATGCGATGGGTTACTTATTGATGACATAAGTAAATGGGTTGGTGAAAGAGAACTTGCTGCCACTGGTGCTGACTCGGCCTTGCTTCATGGCCACGAGTACTTCTTTCTGCACACGGATAAGCGAGAAAAAGCGAATAACCATAAACACAATAAACACAGGCATGATTATTTGAGTAATAGGGGCAGACTGCAGAACCAAATCATTCAGCAGCCATGCTGCCAGCATCAGCAACATGGTATAAAGCGAGTGCGGCTTCAGAACAATGGTCACCTTGTCGGCTGATTCCGTCCGCTCAAAGAAAAATGTCATGGTAATCTCTCATCAGCAAAACATGCCGCTAACCCTCTCATAAGTACCTGCTCAATGACAAGTATCAGGCCATGAGTTAGCTCAAAGAGTTGTAAATGGGTGTGTCCGCTATATGACAAGTCGTTGATACAACAATGGCAGCCGAAGCTGCCATTAGACATAGTGATTACGCTGAAGGCCCTATTACAACGGCTGATTAGTCATAACCCGGCTGCTATGGCCTGTTCTGAGCATCAAGTCCACATCTCCGTCACCATCAACATCTCCAAGCAAAGGCTGCTCAGCTCCGTAAGGCAACTGATTGACTCCTGATAGGGAAAAGTATCGATCCCCTTCATTAACATAAATGCTAGGCTTACCACCGATAACAATATCTAAATCGCCATCGCTATCAATATCGGCAATGGCCGGCGTTCTACCGTTGGTCCCCAAATCAGTATCGGAAAGCTCAAACAGCCCTTTGCCATCATTGATAAACAGTTGATTGACTTCCTCTACGCCATGGAAGTCAGCATTGGTTATAACCAAATCGACATAGCCATCGCCATTCATGTCATTCGCCGCTACGTCGTAATGCTTGCTAGTACTTGTACTTTGGCTTGTTCCAAGTCTCTGACCTGAATCGGTAAAACGTCCTTTGCCGTCATTGAAGAAAATCATATTCTTATGATCGCCACCGGCCCAGATAATATCCAGGCTGTTATTGCCATTAACATCTGCAAGAACAACATTGGCGCTGTTTTGCCCCGAGAGGTCACTCAAAAAACCGTTTTCATCGACAAAAGAACCCGAACCGTTATTGATAAAGACCCGAGGAGCTCTCCACTCTTCAATCAGAGCAATATCTAAATCGCCATCGCCGTCAATATCACCAAGAGCCACAGAATCACTGCTTTTGTTCGTTAGCTTCTGGTTCGACGCCGTCAGATTTCCTTTTCCGTCATTGAGGAAAACGCGTACCCCTGCGTCCGTTGCACGAACGATATCCGCATTGCCATCGCCGTTAAGATCATCAACAGCAATTTTATGGATAGTGGAATTATCACCAGAGGAGAATGAAGACAAGGCAAAGTTCCCCTGTCCATCATTTAGGAAAATTTGCTCTGCATTGCGGCGAGGAGCCAGAATGACATCCAGTGCACCATCACCATTGAAATCAACCAATGTACTGGCATCAATATAATTATCACCACCCTGGCCGACAGTCAGAGTCTGCTTCAAAACAAACTTTCCATCACCAACATTCGGACCTTTCTGCAGGGTCAGCACCTTGTTTTCAACCGCTAACGGACTCATTGTTATCATATCAGCCGCTTCGAGTACGCCTTCCGCAGCTTTAACTGTATAATCACCGGCAACCAAATGTGCCTTGATCGAACCTGTACTGTATTGCTCTCCCGTCAGGCCAATGAGTTTATCACCTACGTATACCTTGACGCCCAAAGCCGGCTGCTGGTTCTGATCCAATACATTCAGCATCAGTGTGCCCAGTACACGTCCTGTCATGATGCTTTCGCGTTTTAGTTCAAGCTTGCAGCCCAGAGTCTGGTTAAGCGCAACATTGATTGAGGTATTACAGCTGGCAAACGGCACTGAACGAAATTGTTCTGATGCCTCACTCACCTTATGGAATGCCAAATAAGCGGTTAACTGATCCTGACCTCCCGTTTCAAACAAATCGCTTGCTTTGTAGATGCCATTTTCATCACGAATAGTCAGCACTTTCTCCTGAACTGGTACATTGTCCCCTCCGAGTCGAACAATCAGTGCAAGTTCGTGGGCTGAGCCAACTTCATTAACCACTTCGGCTGGTACCGTAAAGGAAAAATGCCCCTGATCTTTCATCGGGCTAAGGTTAAGGTTTACATCAGCCTGGAGTGGAATCACGTCCATCTTGGCATCTTCTCCCTCAGCAAAATTCACCGAATTATTCTGCTCGCCGTTTTTACCTACCATCAGGTCGCCATCATATAAGCGCATTGCCAGCTGATACTCACCCGGCTCAACATTCATGATCAGCTCCGCGATACCGGTTTCTTTATTGATGGTATAAACCGTCTCATCCTCACCGTTAATAGACAAGCCAAACTGCGGATGACTCAACGCAGCTAGATCTTCGGCTGGCCACGAAAACTTTAATGTAGAGACATATTGAACCTGCTCAAAATCACTGATGGTCTCACCCAAATTAGGCAGTAGGACAAAATCAATCTCGGGAGCTTTACCATCAATCACATCTTCACCCAGCGCCTGAGCCATATATTGACTCTGTTTGCCATCTTTCGAAGTCAGCAGCAAGACAAAATCATAACTGCCAGGCTTAAGCGTCAGTGCACGGTGTGAAACCGTTTCGACGTTACCCTCACTATCCAGTTTCTGGGTCATAGGCCAGTCGAAAACTTGTTTATCCTTGGTCAGGATATTGGTCACCTCCAGCTTTCCATCGTAGCTTAGAGCCTGAACCTGACTCTTCAGCTTGACCGACGCTTGGTAACCAACTGGGGCTGGCTGCGATGGTTCCTGCTCTATGGTCTGTAAATAAGTGGCTGCAAACTTACTGTTAACCACTAATGAGTTGTCCACAACAGCTCCCTTACCTGCGGTGTCATTTCCTTCCCCACAGCCGATAAGCAATAAGCTTAGAATTGCGCTACCTAGCCAACTTTTTTTAGTTTTATGCATAGTTATTCTTAATCTGCAAATTGATGAAAGTGCGCAACAGCACACATAAAGACAAAAGCGAGGAAAACTATCACAATCATTATAAAAACAACAGTTTAAGGTAAATTAATGGCACTAAAACGCTTTATCCGGAGCCTTTATCAAATATATATGAGCAATTGCTCTAACAATGCGCACTATTGACACATATAAAAGCAAAGAACAAAAAAACAACAATGAAAAAGCATTCATTAAGGGTAAATAATCATGGATTATTACTGTGACGGGGAAAGCTAGAAAGTGCTAATAAATGGCGGGAACGCCTAGTCTGGGCCGGCACTCCGGTGGGAATCAAGCCGTAGGCTCGTGAGAGTCCTTTCTCTATGCTGCAGATAGCAAAAAGCCTCAGCATTTCTGCCGGGACGCGCAGTCTGAGGCTTTCGAAGAAGTGGCGGAGCGGCCGGGGTCGCGATCGACCGGAACTCATTCAACCGCAGGTTGAACACATTTTCAAACGTAAAAAAGCCTCGTCTTTCGACNATTAGCCATCGTTTCCAATGGTTATCCCCCACATCAGGGCATATTCCCAGGCATTACTCACCCGTCCGCCGCTCGCCGCCCATAAGCGCACCCGAAGGATTGTCTATGTCGCTGCCGCTCGACTTGCATGTGTTAGGCCTGCCGCCAGCGTTCAATCTGAGCCATGATCAAACTCTTCAATTAAAGTTTTGTTGTTACCGAAGTAACGGCTCAATGAATACTGATTGTTCTAACTAAGTTAGAACGAATTGACTGTGCCAAATAATAAGTAAACTTAGTATTTGTNGCGGAGCGGCTGGGCCGGCATTCCGGCGGGACTCGAACCCGCGAATGCCTTCGGCAGCGTGACAGGCCGCTGCTTTCAAGGTTAATAGGCTAACCAACTGAACTACCGCTTCACTCAGTATTGAGGATACAAAATTTGAACGTAAAAAAGCCCCGTCTTTCGACGAGGCTTCTTAATAAGTGGCGGAGCGGACGGGACTCGAACCCGCGACCCCCGGCGTGACAGGCCGGTATTCTAACCAACTGAACTACCGCTCCACTCAAATCACCGCACGTTCACTGCGATAACTTAAATTGGAAGCCTGGCGATGTCCTACTCTCACATGGGGAGACCCCACACTACCATCGGCGCTATTACGTTTCACTACTGAGTTCGGCATGGGATCAGGTGGGTCCATAATGCTATGGTCGCCAAGCAAATTCTGTTTATCTTACGTCTCTGACGAAAGATACAATCAGGGAAAATCTGACTAGTGTTCTCACGCTACATTCAAGCGTATGTGGAGTCCAAAAAAACCCCTTGGGTGTTGTATGGTTAAGCCTCACGGGCAATTAGTACAGGTTAGCTCAACGCCTCACAGCGCTTACACACCCTGCCTATCTACGTCGTAGTCTCCAACAACCCTTCAGGATACTTAAAGTATCAGGGATGACTCATCTCAGGGCTCGCTTCCCGCTTAGATGCTTTCAGCGGTTATCGATTCCNTAAAAACCCCTTGGGTGTTGTATGGTTAAGCCTCACGGGCAATTAGTACAGGTTAGCTCAACGCCTCACAGCGCTTACACACCCTGCCTATCTACGTCGTAGTCTCCAACAACCCTTCAGGATACTTAAAGTATCAGGGATGACTCATCTCAGGGCTCGCTTCGCGCTTAGATGCTTTCAGCGCTTATCGATTCCGAACTTAGCTACCGGGCAATGCGTCTGGCGACACAACCCGAACACCAGAGGTTCGTCCACTCCGGTCCTC